>NZ_JBFAJH010000058.1:0-40842 GCF_040655115.1 Streptomyces atratus
TCGAAGCGGGCCCTCTGCGAAGCAGAAGATTTGTTACTCCGCTTTCCAGTTCTTCGCTTTCGCGTTTCCCTTTCCGGCGAGTCCGACTCTATCAGGCCTTTTCCATTTCCTTGACCAGCTGTCTGCAGGCATGCAGGTGCCGAATCCGGGTTAAGGTCTGGGCTTGAAAATCGCCGCCGACCCCCGACTCGATGTCGTGTTGGGGCCAGGCAGGAGCACGACAGTACAGGCCGCTGGTAGTCGAGGCAAATCGTTTCCGGTGCACCTCTAGGTCCGCGAAGCCGCCGGACTCGGGCGTAACCGTCACTTCTTATGACTTACGCTGCTGAACAGTACGCCGTCCCCTACAAGCCGCGGCGGCGCCAAATGAAGCTTCACACTGGGAGGCTCCCTATGACCACTGTGACGTCCCCTCTTGCCGGACGCGCCATCGGACTCGCTGCGGTACCCGACCCGGTCTTCTCCGGAGCGATGGTGGGGCCCGGAACCGCCATTGATCCTGTGCGCGAGCTGTCGGAGGCCGTCTCGCCGGTGGACGGAATCATTGTCTCCCTGCACCCGCACGCGTTCGTCGTCGTGGACGAGCACGGGCACGGGGTGCTGACCCACCTGGGCATCGACACCGTGCAGCTCAATGGCGAGGGCTTCGAACTGCTCGTCAACAAGGGCGACACCGTCGAGCGCGGTCAGGGCATCGTGCGCTGGAACCCGGTCGCGGTGGAAGAGGCCGGCAAGTCCCCGATCTGTCCGATCGTGGCGCTGGAGGCCACCGTCGAGTCGCTCTCCGACATCCGTGAGGACGGAGATGTGAAGGTCGGCGAGGCACTGTTCGGTTGGCAGTGACGCACCCGGCGCAGTAACAGGCAGTCGGTACACATGGCGGTGGCACGGGTTCGCCGCACAATCGGAGACGGTGAGATGGAGACAACGCTGCGAGGCGTCGGCGTGAGCCACGGTGTGGCGATCGGTGAGGTTCGGCATATGGGTACGGCTGTGCTGGAGCCGCCGGCCAAACAGATTCCGGCGGACGAGGCCGAGCGCGAGCAGGGACGTGCTCGCCAGGCTGTGGACGCTGTTGCGGCCGACCTGATTGCGCGCGGCAATCTGGCCGGCGGCGAGGCGCAGGCCGTGCTCGAGGCGCAGGCCCTGATGGCCCAGGACCCCGAGCTGATGGCCGATGTGGACCGGCGGATCGCCGTCGGGAGCAGTGCCGAGCGTGCGGTGTACGACGCCTTCGCCGCATACCGGGCTCTGCTTGCCGGTGCCGGGGAGTATCTGGCGGGGCGGGTCGCGGACCTCGACGACGTGCGCAACCGGATCGTGGCCCGGCTGCTCGGTGTACCGATGCCGGGTGTGCCGGACAGCGACGAGCCGTACGTACTGATCGCGCGGGATCTGGCGCCTGCCGATACGGCGCTGCTCGACCCGACGCTGGTGCTGGGCTTCGTCACCGAGGAGGGCGGACCGACCAGTCACAGTGCGATTCTCGCGCGGGCGCTCGGTGTGCCGGCCGTAGTGGCTCTCCCCGGGGCGGGTGAGCTGGCCGAGGGCACTGTGATCGCGGTGGACGGCAGCACCGGCGAGATCTTCGTCGAGCCGAGCGACGAGAAGCGTGCCGAGTTGGAGAGCGCTGCGACTGCGCGCAAAGCCGCGCTGTCCGCGTCGACCGGTCCGGGCGCGACGTCCGACGGTCACAAGGTGCCACTGCTCGCCAATGTGGGCGGGCCCGGCGATGTGCCGGCGGCGGTCGAGGCCGGTGCCGAGGGCGTGGGGCTGTTCCGTACGGAGTTCCTGTTCCTGGACGACAGCAAGCAGGCGCCGTCGGAGGAGAAGCAGGTCGCGGCGTACCGGGCGGTGCTGGAGGCGTTCCCCGAGGGGCGTGTCGTGGTGCGGGTGCTGGATGCCGGCGCTGACAAGCCGCTCGACTTCCTGACCCCCGCGGAGGAGCCGAACCCGGCGCTGGGTGTGCGGGGGCTCCGCACTCTCCTGGACCACCCGGAGGTGCTGCGGAGCCAGCTGACCTCGCTGGCGAAGGCTGCCGAGGGGCTTCCCGTCCATCTGGAGATCATGGCGCCCATGGTGGCGGACCGTGCGGACGCGAAGGCGTTCGCCGACGCGTGCCGGGCGGCCGGGCTGCAGGCGAAGTTCGGTGCGATGGTGGAGATTCCGTCCGCCGCACTCCGGGCCCGCTCGATCCTGCAGGAGGTGGAGTTCCTGTCGCTGGGCACCAATGACCTGGCGCAGTACACCTTCGCCGCCGACCGTCAGGTGGGTGCGGTGTCCCGGCTGCAGGATCCGTGGCAGCCCGCCATGCTGGACCTCGTGGCGCTGTCGGCCGATGCGGCCAGGACCGAGGGCAAGAGCTGCGGTGTCTGTGGTGAGGCTGCCTCCGATCCGTTGCTCGCCTGCGTGCTGACCGGTCTGGGTGTCACCTCCCTGTCGATGGGCGCCGCGTCCATTCCTTATGTCCGGGCCACATTGGCGAAGTACACGCTCGCGCAGTGCGAGCGTGCCGCTGCTGCCGCGCGCGCCGCGGACTCCGCCGATGAGGCGCGGCTCGCGGCTCAGGCGGTGCTGTCGGGCGAGTAGGTCCGCGCAGCCGGTTGGCGAGGGGGCTTCCCGCCCTGGGTGGCGGGGAGCCCCTTTTCTTCTGTCAGTGGTGGGTCTCCGGTGCGTCGGCGCCGATGTCGAAGCCGGCGCAGTACTCCACGCCCGACTCCGGGGAGACCGGGTCGCCGGTGTCCGCGTCCGTACAGTAGGCGCTGAAGACCTCTCCGGCGGTGAGTGGTACGAGGCTGCCGCCGGTCAGTCGCCAGCCGTGGACCCGGTCCGGGGTGCCGGGATTGCTCGTGCGGAGGACGAGTCCTCCGTGACTTTCGAGGGCGACGCCGACGGCGAGGACCGTGACGAACTCTGCTCCTTCGCCGGATTCCAGTCGGGCCGGGCCCGTCGAGCCGCACTCGATGTGGAGGACGGCGAGCAGCTGCTCGTTCTCCGTGGGGGTGCTGCAGACGAGGTGGTGGGTGCCCGGGCCCGCCGTTTCCAGAGTGCGCATCAGGAGGTGGGAGGCCCGGTCGAAGGCGGCACGGCCGATGTCCTGGCCGCAGTCGGCGCATTCACCGAGGTCGGCCAGGAGCAGCGTGGCGTACTCCCAGGTGGCCTGGCGGACCGCTCGGGAGACGAGGAGCGGGATCAGGGTGTCGATGGGTTGTCCGCTGTAAGCGACGGTGGCTCCGGCAGCCGCGACTTCGGCGGTGAAACGGCTGCGGCTGGCCGGGACGTCGGGCGCGAGCCCGGATTCGGCGCAGTAGTCCGCGTACTCTTCGGGGTCGAAGAGGGCGACCGTGGTGTGCATGCCCTGGGCCGCGAGGGTTTTCAGCAGGCCCTCGACCTGCTGCAGATAGACGGTGTGGTCGTCGAAGGTGAAGGTGCGGTAGCGCCGCATGGCCGCGAAGTCCTGCTCGTCGGCCAGGAGGCCGATCGTGCTCGGTGCTTCGCGGCGCAGCGTGCGTCGCATGGACGTGGTGTTCCTGATGTTCCTGGTGTGCGCCATGACTCCCCCAGTGCACTGTCGAAGTTTGCTCACTCAGAGTAATCACGGGCACTGACAGCGCGGCCTGTCAGTGGCGCTTGCGGGCCAGGTCCTCGTAGAAGTGGAGCAGTTCGAGATTGTCGATCGAGCCGGGGTTGACGGCCTTGGCCAGCTCCGTTCCCTGGAGGAGGCGCTTGACCGGAACCTCGATGCGCTTTCCGGTGAGGGTGTGCGGAATGCCGGGGACCTCGATGATCTCGTCCGGGACATGGCGCGGCGAGAGGCTGTCGCGGATGACCTGTTTGATCCGGTCGCGCAGGCCGTCGTCGAGCGCGGAACCGTCGGCGAGGTGGACGAAGAGCGGCATCCAGTACCCCCCTTCGGGCTCCTCGAGACCGATGACCAGGGATTCGCGGATCTCGGGGAGGCGTTCGACCGCTTCGTAGATGTCGGCGGAGCCCATCCGTACCCCCTGGCGGTTGAGGGTGGAGTCCGAGCGGCCGTGGATGATGACCGAGCCGTGGTCGGTGAGGGTGATCCAGTCGCCGTGGCGCCAGACGCCGGGGTACATCTCGAAGTAGCTGTCGCGGTAGCGGCTGCCGTCCGGGTCGTTCCAGAAGTGGATGGGCATGGAGGGCAGCGGGTTGGTGACAACCAGTTCGCCGACCTCACCGACGAGCGGTTTGCCTGCCGGATCCCAGGACTGGAGGTCCGTACCGAGGCAGGGCGCCTGGAGTTCGCCGATGTGTACGGGCAGGGTGGGGACCGCGCCGGCGAAGCAGCTGCAGACGTCCGTGCCACCGCTGACGGAGGCGATCCAGAGGTTGTCCGCGACCTCGTCGTGGAGCCAGCGGAAGCCGTCGGGGGGGAGCGGGGAGCCGGTGGTGGCCACGCACTGGATGCGCGAGAGGTCGAAGTCGCGGCCCGGGTGGATGTCGGCCTTGCGGCACGCCATCACGTAGGCGGCGGAGGTGCCGAAGAGGGTGGCGCCGGTCTGTTCGGCGACGCGCCACTGGGCACTGACGTCCGGGTAGCCGGGGCTTCCGTCGTAGAGCACGACGGTGGTGCCGGTGAGCAGACCGGAGACGAGGAAGTTCCACATCATCCAGCCGGTGGAGGTGTACCAGAAGAAGCGGTCGTCGGGCCCGAGGTCGCAGTGCAGTCCGAGCTGCTTGAAGTGTTCGATGAGGATGCCGCCCTGGGACTGGACGATCGCCTTGGGGAGCCCGGTGGTACCGGAGGAGTACAGCACCCACAACGGGTGGTCGAAGGGGACCTGCTCGAAGACGGGTTCGGTGTCCGCGGAGGTGAGTGCGGACCATTCGAGGGCACCTTCGGGGGCGGGGGTGCCCAGCAGCGGGATGTGGACGACGGCGCGCAGGGTGGGGAGTTCGCGGCGCAGTTCGGCGACTGTCCCGGTGCGGTCGTGTTCCTTGCCGCCGTAGCGGTAGCCGTCGACGGTGAAGAGGACGACGGGCTCGACCTGCTGGAACCGGTCGAGGACGCTACGGGCGCCGAAATCCGGGGCGCACGAGGTCCAGACGCCGCCGACGGCCGCGGTGGCGAGCAGCGCGACGACCGACTGCGGAATGTTGGGGAGGTAGCCGCTGACGCGGTCGCCGGGGCGGACCCCGAGGGCACGGAGTTCGGCGGCGAGGGAGCCGACCTGGCGGCGGAGTTCGGACCAGCTGACAGGGATCTGGGTGTGGGTCTCGTCGACATGCAGGAGGGCCGGGGCGTCGGCGCGCAGGGGATCCTCGGCGGTGCGCAGGGCGTGTTCCGCGTAGTTGAGGGTGGCGCCGGGGAACCATTGGGCGCCGGGCATGGTGCGGTCGCCGATCACCGTCTCGTACGGGGTGGAGAACCGGATGTCGAACCAGTCGGCGACGGCCTGCCAGAAGGTGTCCAGCTCGTCGACGGACCAGCGGTGCAGCTCCGGGTAGCCGCCGTCGGCCGGTGCTCCGTACCGCTCGGCCGCCCAGCTCTGGAAGCGGGTGACCGCCGCGGCGGCGATGCGCTCGGGGTCGGGCTGCCACAAGGGGGCTTCGTTCGCTGTTGAGGTCATGGGGCGGCTCCCTGGCTGTACGGGTACGCGGGATGAACATGTCGCACGCGCAGGCGGGAGGGTGCTGGAGATCTTGGCCGGGTTCGGCCAAGATCTCCAGCACCCTCCCAGAGTATGCGCGCGAGCGGCTGTCACGGACGATGCCATGTGATCGTCTTCCGCACCAGGGTTCCCCACCCATGGTTACTTGTCCGGCTATGTGGTCCGGCCACGGGTGAACGGAAGTTGAACGGAGCCCGCTGACGTCTCGTCGGATGGCAGGGTGAGTTGCATGGACGGTCGTGACCTGGTGCGCTCGGTGAAGATGGTGGGTTCGGTGCAGGGGGTGCGCACGGTGCGCTCGGCCTGGCGGCGGCAGCGTGCGGATGCGCGGGCGCTGCCACCCCGTGGCCCGGAGCGGGCCAGGGTGCCCGGTCTGCTGGCGGGAGCGGAGCCCGGGCCGGGTGGTGGTGTCGTCAGGTTCGCTCGTTCGGAGCTCCGCATCCGGGTTTCGGCGGGCGGTGCGGTGTTCTGGGCGTGGGACGGGGCGGAGCCGCTGCCGTCGTATGCGCTGCCCGGTCCGGCTCCGGAGCCGGATCCGCGTGCCGTGCTGGAGCCGGACAAGGACGGCGGCTGGCAGGTGGTGTCGGAGCGGCTGACCGTGGTGGTGTCGCGGCACGGGGCGGTGGAACTGCGTACGCCCGGAGGTGTGGTGCTCCGGCGGGAGCTGCCGCCGCGCTGGTGGGTGCCGGTGGCGGGGGGGTCCGCCCGGTGGGTGCAGCGGTCCGAGCTGCCTGCGGACGCCCGGTTCTTCGGGCTGGGCGGGCGGGGGGCGGGGCCTCGGCTGCGCGACGGCTCGTACGCGCTGTGGAACACCGATCCGGGCGGCCGCTTCGGGCCCGGGGACGATCCGCTGTATCTGACGATGCCGGTACAGGTGGTGGTCTCCGACGCGGGAACACATCTGGCGTTCCACGACAACACGTGGGCGGGGCGGGTCACGGTCCGCGAGGGCGAGGAGGGCGCGGGGTCCGGGCATGACCGTCCGGGGATGTGCGAGGTACGGATGGACGGGGGGCCGCTGCGCTGCTGGGTGGTGACGGGTACGCCGGCCCGGGTGCTTCAGGGCTGGACGGCGCTGACGGGTGCGCCGGCGCTGCCGCCGTCCTGGGCGCTGGGTCCGCAGCACGCCCGGTGGGGGTTCGGGAGTGACCGGGAAGTACGGCGAGTGGTCGCCGGGTACCGGGAGCGGGGGCTGCCGCTGTCCGTGCTGCATCTGGACATCGACCATTACGACGGGCATCAGGTGTTCACCGTCGACTGTGAGCGGTTCCCCGATCTGGCGGGGCTGGCGAAGGAGCTGCGGGAGCGGGAGGGGGTACGGCTGGTGTCGATCGTCGATCCGGCGGTGAAGGCGGAGCCGGGGAACGCGGTGTTCGATGCCGGTTCGGCGGTCGGAAGTGCCGGGGCGTTCGTGCGGGACGCGCGGGGGCGAACGGTGCGCGGGGAGGTGTGGCCCGGGGAGTGCGTGTATCCGGACTTCACCGATCCGCAGGTGCGGGAGTGGTGGGGTGGCCTGTACGAGGAGCGGCTGGCGCAGGGGTTCTCCGGGGTGTGGCACGACATGAACGAGCCGGTGTCGTTCACGGCGTTCGGCGATCCGACGCTGCCTCGGTCGGCGCGGCACTGTCTGGAGGGCCTCGGGGGCGATCATCGGGAAGCCCACAACGTCTACGGACTGGCGATGGCGCGGGCCGGGTACGAGGGGCTCTGCCGGCTGCGTCCGGACGAGCGGCCGTTCCTGTTCTCGCGTTCCGGCTGGGCGGGGATGCAGCGGTACGGGGGCACCTGGTCCGGTGATGTGGAGACGGGCTGGCCGGGCTTGCGCGCCTCGCTGGCGCTGGTGCTGGGGCTCGGCCTGTGCGGGGTGCCGTATTCGGGTCCTGATGTGGGGGGTTTCGACGGGTCGCCGTCCCCCGAGCTGTATCTGCGGTGGTTCCAGCTGGGGGCCTGGCTGCCGTTGTTCCGTACACACTCGGCGATCGACGCGGGTCGGCGGGAGCCGTGGGAGTTCGGGCCGGAGGTGTTGCAGCACGCGAGGGCGGCGCTGGAGGAGCGGGAGCGGCTGCGTCCGTACTTTGTGACGCTGGCGCAGCTGGCCCGGCTGACGGGTGCGCCGTATGTGCGGCCGCTGTGGTGGGGGGCGCCCGGGGACCGGGCACTGCGGGACTGCGAGGACGCGTTTCTGCTGGGCGATGCGCTGCTGGTGGCGCCGGTGCTGCAGCGGGGCACGGATCGGCGGGCGGTGCGGCTGCCGCGCGGGCGGTGGTACGACACGGCGAGCGGAGAGGCGTACGAGGGGCCGGGGCAGGTCCTGGTCGATGCGCCGCTGTCGCGGGTACCCGTGCTGGCGCGGGCGGGTGCGGTGATTCCGGTGCGGGGCGCGGACGGGGGGCTGGAGTTGGAGGTGTGGGCTCCGGCTCCTGGGCGTACCGGGGGCGGGCTGGTGGTCCGGGACGCGGGTGACGGCTGGGAGCAGCCGAGGGTCGAGCGGTACACGTCGCGGCTGTCGGGCGGGCAGGTCGTGGTGGAGCGGGACGGTGAGGAGAGCGGGGTGACGTGCCCGGTGCGGGTGCGCGGGGTTCACAACTGCTGAGCAAGCACATCGTTTTGGCGAGCATGGACACGATTGGGTGAACGGTGTCACAAGTTGCGGGTATGCCCGCGGGGTGTGCGTAACGTTCTCGGTGCGATCTGGGACGCCGGGTGTGGCGTCAGCAGCCGGGGCCCCCGTATCACCAGCGAGATGGTTCGGGGCCTCCCCGTCGCCTCCGGCCACACCCATATGGCCAGGTCGTAGGGATTCCGCCCGCCCGGGACGGACCGCATACGGGATATGCGTCGCCGACCGGGACGCGAAAGCGGAGGACCAGTGCGCCCAAGACCGTTCGGGGCGTGCCGGTGAGCCAGGACTCACTCCTGCTCACTGCCCAGGAACGGTGTGATGCCGTCAGCGGTAACGGTAGCGCCCTTCGAACCAGGCGCGGGCGGCCCGGGTGTGCAGGGGGAAGGCCAGTTCGGCGGGCGTCCTGAGCAGGCTGTGGCCGGCTGTCTCGTCGGTGGGGACGGACGGCGGGAGCTCGGCGGCCGTGCGTTGCGGGAGGAGGCCGAAGAGGAGCAGGTGGCCGTCCGGGGCGCTGAGGGCGTCGGCGAGGCGGACGTCCTGCTGGTCGGCCTCGATGCCGGTCTCCTCGCGGAGTTCACGGACGACCGCGTGTTGCCAGTCCTCGGCGTGGTCGATGAAGCCGCCGGGCAGGGCGACGCCGCCGAGCCGGGGCTCGATGGTGCGGGTGATGACGACGAGTGCGGTGCCCTGCCGGTCGGTGACGGGAAGCAGGGCGACGGCGACCGGGAGGGGGTTGCGGTAGGCGATGTCGCCGCAGGCGCTGCAGGTGCGGGGCCAGGTCATGGATCCCGGCGCGGGGTACGGCGCTCCACAGCTGCTGCAGTGGGAGTGCTTGGTCGGTTGCTCCACCTGATTCCTCCGCTCGGTCTTCTCTTCGGACGCGGACACCGCGCGGACTGTATCCGATCGTGCCTCCGGGACACCCCTGCATGATGGATGATGCGCTCATGACAGGCATCACTTCCGCTTTCCGTGTCCTGGCAGCCACTGCCGCCGCCCTGCTCGCCGTCACCGCCGCCACCCCCGTGGCCCAGGCGAAGGCCGAGCCGAAGGCACCCGAGGAGTTCGTCGCACTGCGTTCGGTGGACCCCACGATCATCCAGGAGATGCGCTACCCCACCGTGCACAACTTCCTGGGAGAGCCGGTCGACGGGTACCGGCAGCCACTCTGCATCCTCACCCGGCCCGCGGCCCGGGCCCTGCATCGGGCACAGACGCGACTGCTGCGTCAGGGTTACTCACTGAAGGTGTACGACTGCTACCGGCCGCAGCGGGCCGTCGATCACTTCGTACGGTGGGCCAAGGATCTCGACGACGAGGCGATGAAAGGCGAGTTCTACCCCCGGGTCGACAAGACACGGCTGTTCGCGGACGGTTACATCGCGGAGAAGTCCGGGCACAGCCGCGGCAGCACGGTGGACCTGACGCTGGTGCGGCTGCCCGCCGCGCCGACCAGGCCGTACCGGCCGGGCGAGCAACTGGTGCCCTGTTACGCGCCGCAGGCCGAGCGGTTCCCGGACAACTCGGTGGACATGGGCACGGGATTCGACTGCTTCGACACGCTGTCGCACACCGATGACCCGCGGATCCAGGGCGTACAGCGAGCCAACCGGCAGTTCCTGAAGAAGACGCTCACCGATGCCGGCTTCGTGAATCTGGCCGAGGAATGGTGGCACTACACCTTCAAGCCGGAACTGTTCCCGGACACCTTCTTCGACTTCCCGGTGGCCCGGCGGTCCGTCGCAGGACTCTGAAGGCCGCGGCAGCACGATGGGGCCACGAATGGCCGGGACCACCCCCGTGGGTTCCGGCCACTCGTTCCCCCTCTCGGACGCGGACCGGCCGTATCCGGTTGCGCCCCCAGCCATTACGGTGCCCGTATGTCACAGCAGACGTTCCATTCGTACGAGGAATTCTGGCCCTACTACGTGGCCATGCACTCCAGGGCCGCGACCCGGTGGGTCCATCTGACGGGGACCCTGACCGGGCTCGCGGTCACCGCCTACGGTCTGGCCCGTGGCCGGAAGCGGTATGCCACGGCGTTGCCCCTGATCGGGTACGGCACGGCCTGGCCCGCGCACTTCCTGATCGAGAAGAACAATCCGGCCACCTTCGGGCACCCCGTGTGGTCGCTGCGCGGCGATGTGCAGATGATCCGGATGATGCTGGCGGGGCGTGACGGGGAGCTGGCGGAGACCGCTGCCAAGTGGCTCGCCGAGAACCGCTGACCGTAAAGTTCCTGACGTTCCGTCGGATGCAGTGTCGGGGAGGGGTTGTCGCACACGCGCACACCCGTGGTGGCCGGGTGGTTCACCGAGGACAGCACCGAGGGGACTTCCGGCTGCCGGGCACCCGGTGTTCAGCCTGCTCGTCGGTCTTCTTCCCGCGCCCGGACGCGTTCTGCCGCAATCCGGGCTGCGCGGGCGGTGAACCGACCGAGACGCCGCTCTCCAAGCCGGGCACCGTCTGGTCCGTACACCGACGGCCGCTACCGGCCCCCCGCCCCGTACGTCTCCGACCCGGACGTGCCCTGGGAGCCGTACACCCTGGTCGCCGTCGAGCTCGCGGCCGAACGCGCACGCCGGCACGGCGCGGCCGGCCCGGTCCGTATCCGCGCCGTCGCCACGGTGACACCCACCTACCCGAGGACCGTGCTCGACCTTCCGGACATCGTGACCGATTCGGCGGTCGCGGTGGAACCCGCTCCGGAGAGCTTCCGTGCCTCGATCGCCCGGGCGGCGTACAAGGAGGCGGACATCGGTCCCGGCGAACTGTCCCTCGCCGAGGTGTACGACCTCTCCACCGCTCTGGGGCTGGAGTGGCACGAGGACATCGGGCTGTGCGCGGCGGCTGAGGGCGCCAAGCTCGTACCCGAAGGGGCGACAGCGCTCGGCGGCCGCATCCCGGTCAATCCGAGCGACGGGCTCGCCTCGTTCGGCGAGGCGGTACCGGCACAGGCCATCGCGCAGGTCTGCGAGCTGACGTGGCAGCTGCGCGGCACCGCGGCGGAGCGAAAGGTTCCGGGAGCGCGTGCCGGAATCACCGCCAGTCAGGGGCTGTTCGGGCACGGATCAGCGGTCGTCGCGGTCCGCTGAGACCTCCCGGATCCGTCCGGAACGCGGGGAAGCGTCCGGTCCGTGTGTCGTGAACTGGGTTTGTTGTCAGTATTCTTGACGGCTGATCAGCACCGGTGAACACTCCTTGGTCAGTCGCTGCCGCCACTTCCGCTGTGCGGCAGTCCGACATGGTCACCACGCTCGTCACGGACAGTCGGGCGGGGCAACGAACGTCCCTGCCCCGGCCTCCGTAGCCATGGAAGCGACCGGCGAGACCCGCCGGGCAACCCCTAGGAGCGCCATGAGCAATGGAGACATTTTCGTCGGGGAAGTCATCGGAACAGCGATCCTCATCCTGTTCGGCGCGGGTGTGTGCGCCGCCGTCACCCTCCACCACTCCAAGGCGCGAGCCGCAGGATGGGTGGTGATCGCCTTCGGCTGGGGCTTCGGCGTGCTGGCCGGTGCGTACACCGCGGCCCCGCTGTCCGGCGGGCACCTCAATCCGGCGGTCACGGTCGGCATCGCCGTCGACACCGGGAAGTGGGACAAGGTCCCCCTTTACATCCTGGGACAGATGGTGGGCGCGATCATCGGTGCGCTGCTGGCCTGGCTCACGTACTACGCGCAGTTCCGCGCCAACGCGGACGAGAAGACGGCCGTGCCGACGCTCGGGATCTTCTCGACCGCTCCGGAAATCCGCAATCCGGTGGCCAACCTCGTCACCGAGATCATCGCGACGACCGGTCTGGTGCTGCCGATCCTGGCCTTCGGGAAGAACGCCGGGGTCGGGATCGGTCCGGTGGCGGGGGCAGGGGCTGGGGTCTACGGCTCCGGAATCTCCGTACTCCTGGTGTCCCTGCTGGTGGTGGGCATCGGACTGTCGCTCGGCGGCCCCACCGGGTACGCGATCAACCCGGCCCGTGACCTCGGTCCGCGGCTGGTGCACGCACTGCTGCCGATACCGAACAAGGGAACCTCCGACTGGAGTTACTCCTGGATCCCGGTGGTGGGACCGCTCGTGGGCGGGCTGCTGGCGGGTGTCGTCTTCAATGCCGCCTTCTAGCCATCCGGGTTCCGGCCTTCCAGTGTCCGGCCATCCAGGTTCTGCCACTTCGGCTTCTCGACCTTGCGACAAGGGGACGTCATGACGGGCAGGTTTGTCGCCGCCATCGATCAGGGCACCACATCAAGCCGCTGCATCATCTTCGACCAGGACGGCGCTGTCGTCGCCGTCGACCAGCGCGAGCACCGCCAGATCTTCCCGAAACCCGGCTGGGTGGAGCACGATGCCACCGAGATCTGGACTACGGTCCAGGCCGTGGTGACGGGTGCGCTCGCCACGGCCGGGCTGCGGGCGGAGCAGCTCAGCGCGCTCGGCATCACCAACCAGCGTGAGACGACCGTGCTGTGGGACCGGGCGACCGGGCAGCCCGTGCACAATGCCATCGTCTGGCAGGACACCCGTACGGCCGCTCTCTGCCACGAGCTCGGCGGCGCGGACGGGCAGGACCGCTTCCGGGACATCACCGGGCTTCCGCTGGCCAGTTACTTCTCCGGTCCCAAGGCTGCCTGGCTGCTGGACCACGTACCGGGGCTGCGGAGCCGGGCCGAGCGGGGCGAGATCGCCTTCGGCACCATGGACTCCTGGCTGATCTGGAATCTCACCGGCGGCACGGACGGCGGCGTCCATGTCACGGACGTGACCAATGCGTCGCGCACGATGCTGATGGATCTGGAAACGCTGGAGTGGGATCCGTCGATCCTCACGGCGATGAACGTTCCGGCGGCGGTGCTTCCGGAGATCCGGTCGTCGGCGGAGGTGTACGGGACGGCGGTCGGCGCACTCGCCGGGGTACCGGTGGCCTCCGCGCTCGGCGACCAGCAGGCGGCCGTCTTCGGACAGGCCTGTTACGACCCGGGTACCGCCAAGAACACGTACGGCACCGGGAGTTTCCTGCTCCTCAACACCGGGAACAGGCCTGTGCCGTCGAAGAGCGGGCTGATCACCACGCTCGGCTACAGGATCGGCGGCCAGGCCCCCGTCTACTGCCTGGAGGGCTCGATCGCGATCACCGGGGCGCTGGTCCAGTGGTTCCGCGACCAGCTCGGGATCATCCGGAGCGCCGAGGAGATCGAGACGCTGGCGGCGAGCGTCGACGACAACGGCGGGGCGTACATCGTTCCCGCGTTCTCCGGGCTGTTCGCCCCCTACTGGCGTTCGGACGCCCGGGGGGTCATCACCGGGCTCACCGGTTACGTCACCAAGGCGCATCTGGCCCGCGCCGTTCTCGAGGCGACCAGCTGGCAGACGCGTGAGGTCGTCGATGCGATGTACCAGGACTCGGGGGTGCCGATCACGACGCTCAAGGTCGATGGCGGGATGACGGCCAACCGGCTGCTCATGCAGCACCAGGCGGATGTGCTGGGGGTTCCGGTGATCCGTCCGAAGATCTCCGAGACGACGTGTCTGGGCGCCGCGTACGCGGCGGGGCTCGCGACCGGGGTCTGGTCGGGGCTGGACGAGCTCAAGACGCACTGGCAGCGCGATGCGGAGTGGGAACCGCGCATGGAACCGGAGATCCGTGAGCGCGAGTACGGCAACTGGCGCAAGGCAGTGGAACGGAGCCTGGGCTGGGAGGAGGAGAGCGGCAGCAGCAGGTAGAGGCTCCGTTCGCGGTCCCGGAGGCGGTTGTGGACATGGTCCCGTGCCCGGTCCCGGAGTACGCGGTTCCCTGCGCGGTCCCGCATCCGGTGGCCGCACGACGCGCGGCCCGTACCCCGGTCGGCGGGGGTACGGGCCGCGTTCCGCCCGTGTGTTCAGGTGGTGGCAGGCTCGCGGAACCGGTCCGCGCGGGCGAGTGCGTGCTCGACCACCGCCACCAGCACGTCCCGTACCGAGGACCGGTCGCGCGCATCGCACGTGAGCACCGGTACCTCGGGGTCGAGATCCAGCGCCGCCTGTACCGTCTCCGTCGGGAACCGGTCGGCTCCCTCGAAGCAGTTGACTGCGACGGTGAACGGGATCTCGCGCCGCTCGAAGTAATCGACGGCCGCGAAGCAGTCCTCCAGACGCCGGGTGTCGGCGAGGACGACCGCACCCAGGGATCCCTGGGCCAGTTCGTCCCAGAGGAACCAGAACCGGTCCTGCCCCGGTGTGCCGAAGAGATACAGCACCAGGTCCTCGCGGAGCGTGATCCGCCCGAAGTCCATGGCCACCGTGGTGGTGGCCTTGGCCTCGACTCCGGCCGTGTCGTCCACCGGGCGGCCGGCCTCGCTCAGACGCTCCTCCGTACGCAGCGGTCTGATTTCGCTGACCGCGCCCACCAGCGTCGTCTTGCCCACGCCGAAGCCGCCCGCCACCAGGATTTTCAAGGTAACCGGCTCCACGGGCCGCCTGCTGCGGCTAGAGCGCCCGAAGGCCATTGATCACCTCGCGAAGAATGTTCACGTCCGGCAGCTCGGCCGGCGGAACGGGACGGGTCACATGCACCAGCTCGTCCTCGACGAGATCGCCGACCAGCACCCGGACCACCCCGACGGGGAGATCCAGACCGGACGCCAGCTCGGCGATCGACTGGGGCATGTCGCTGCAGAGTTCGACGATCTCCACGTGTTCCGGGGAAAGCGTCTGGTCCCGGCCGGGGTCGTCGGCCGCCGGTTCGGGGACGACGATCGCGATCAGGTCGAGGCGGTGGCGGGACGCGCTGCTGGTACGGCCCCGGGTCATCGCGTACGGACGGACCACCGGTCCCGCATCGGCGTCGTACCAGCGTGACGACTGCGGGTCGGGGGGAGCGGCCGGGGATCCGGGGGGTGTGCCCCGGGACGAGTCAGCCCTCATGCCCGCCCCTCATCCTCCGGCGGGCAGACCGGACGTCCGTGGGGTGTTGGCCAGGTGTGCCCCCACACGCTTGACCATCAGGGTCATCTCGTACGCCACCTGCCCCACGTCGGAGTCCGAGTCGGCCAGCACGGCGAGACAGCTGCCGTCACCGGCGGCCGTGACAAAGAGGAACGCCTCGTCGAGTTCGACGACGGTCTGACGGACCCGGCCCGCGTCGAAGTGGCGCCCGACGCCCTTGGCGAGACTGTGGAATCCGGAGGCGACGGCCGCCAGATGCTCACTGTCCTCCCGGGTCAGGTCCTTGGACGTGCCGGTGGGAAGGCCGTCGCTGGAGAGCACCAGCGCCTTGCGGATGCTGCCGACACGCTCGACGAGTTCGTCGAGGAGCCAGTTGAGTTCGCCGGATCCCTGGCGTGTGGCGTTGGTTGCTGCGGCGTTCGGTGCGGTCATCAACCGTCCCCTCCCGGAGTGGTTCCCTGTGCTGTCTCACCGGGCCCGGTCGCTTCCTCGGCGTTCTGCCGACGGCCGCGCTGCCAGCCTCGCTGCAGCGATGCCATTCGACTGCGTACCTCGTCCGCGTCCCGCTCGATGTCCTCGGCCGGTTCCGCTCGGTCCGGCTCGGAAGCACGTCCGCCGGATGTTTCGCGGAGCTGCGGGGCGAGGTTGGCCTGCCGGATCCGGCGGGGCAGTCCGCCCACGGTTCCCGGGTACAGGGAGGGTTCGGTCGGTGGCATCGCTTGAGGGGCGGCCGACGCGGGTGCGGCGGGCTCGGTGGGTTTCCGGAAGCCGGTGGGCTGCCGGGGTTCGGTGAGCCGCCCGGTGGCGGCGGAGACCCGGGAGTCGCTGGTGGACCGCCCGGGAGCGTAGGAGGACCGGCCGTTGTCGTACAAGGACGCGCCGGTGTCCCTTCCGGCGCCTGTCGGCTCCGGGTCGATGGTCGTCGGGTGCGCGCGGCGGGCCTCGTCGACCCGGCGGCCCCGGTCGGTTACCAGCGTCGGCGGCTTGCGGCGGGGCAGCGGCACCGGGCCGCCGGGGCGCATCGCCCGGACATCGGCCGTGGATCCGGAGATCTGGTCGGACGCCTGCTGGTGTTGATCGCGGTCGGCGTCACGTCTGAGGTCGCGGGCGCGGAAGATGCCGCCGCGTTCGCTCTCGGTGTCTTCGATGTCGGATACTCCGTCGAGTACGGAATCGAGTACGGGGTCGGACACGAAGCCGAGTGCGTCGACCGGCCCTTCGAGCTCGATCGGTCCGTCCAGGACGGTCGGGTCCGCGAGCCCGCTGGGGACCGGAGCGAGTGCGCCGGGCCTGGCTTCGCCCGTGCGATCGGCGGTCCGCCGGTCCGCTACGCCGTACCTGCGGTTCCTGTCGCTGCGCGGGCCCTCCTCGCCGGGCCTGCCACTGCCGATCGTCTTCTCGGCCCGTCGGTCGAGGCGGAATCCTGAGCCCTGCGTATCGGCGGCGTCGGTGAGCAGGGCCGCCGGAATGAAGACGACGGCGGTGGTGCCTCCGTACGGAGAGGTCTGCAGGGAGACCCGGACGTTCTGCCGCTGGGCCAGTCTGCTCACCACGAAGAGGCCGAGCCGGTCGGTGTCGGAGAGCTCGAACTCCGGAGTCTCGGCGAGCCGCAGATTGGCGTCCAGGAGGACCTCGGGCGACATGCCGAGGCCGCGGTCGTGGATCTCGAGGGTGAATCCGTTGGCGACGCGTTCGCCGTGCACCTGGACCGCGGTCTGCGGAGGCGAGAACACGGTGGCGTTCTCGAGGAGTTCGGCGATCAGGTGGGTGAGGTCGGCGACGGCGGGGCCGCCCACGCCGATGCGCGGCAGTCGGCGGACCTCGATGCGCTCATAGTCCTCGACCTCGGCGACAGCCGCGCGCACCACGTCCATCAGCTGGATCGGTTTGCGCCACTGCCGGGACGGCGCGGCGCCGGAGAGGATCACGAGACCCTCGGCGTGCCGCCTCATGCGGGTGGTGAGGTGGTCCAGGCGGAAGAGATCCGCGAGTTCGTCGGTGTTCTCGGTGCGGCGCTCCATGGCGTCCAGCAGCGTCAACTGACGGTGCAGGAGCACTTGGTTGCGGCGGGCGAGGTTGACGAAGACCTCGGAGACACCGCGGCGCATGTCGGCCTGCTTGACCGCGGCCTCGACGGCAGCGCGTTGCAGCGTGTTGAGTGCCTGGCCGACCTGGCCGATCTCGTCCTTCTCGTACCTCAGCTGCGGGGCCTCGATCTCGACGTCGACGGGCTCGCCCGCGGCGAGGCGGCGCATCACGCTCGGCAGCCGTACGCCGGAGACCTCGTGGGCGTCCTTGCGGAGCCGGGAGAGGTCACGGACGAGCTCGCGTCCGATGCGTACGGAAACGAAGACGGAGACAAGCAGGGCGAGGAAGCCGAGGACACCCGCGACTCCGGCCTTGATCAGGACGCTGTATCCGGCGGGCTTGCCGCGGTCCTGGAAGCGGTTGTTCATCTCGGTCGAGTCATTGGCCAGCCGGTCCAGGACCGGCGGGGCCACTTCCTGCCAGCGTTCGGCGTCGACCGCGTGGGGGTCGTCGGTGGGGCCGACGGCGACGATCTTGTTCTCCGCGGTGCGCAGCGGCTCGCTTTCCGGGCTCGCCCAGAACTGCTCCACCCGCCGCCGCTCCGCCGCCGGGAGGGCCTCGCTGTTGATCTCGACGAGCAGCTTGCGGTTCGCGACGAGGTCGGAGATCTGTCGGAGTTCAGGGGCGTCGAGCCGACCGGCGACGAGCGCCGAGGCGACCAGCGCATCCTCCCGGGACAGCAATTCACGGGCCCGCGAGACGCCGACCAGAGCACGTAGCCGCTTGTCCAGCACCACGTCTTCCATCGTGTGGAGACTGGTCAGAAAGCGGTAGCAGGGGTCGATGAGACCGTTGTAGAAATCCAGCGCCTGATTACGGTCGATGGTGCGTTTCTCGACCGAGTCGCGAAGCGCGCCGAGACCTTCGACGGCGCTGAGGATCGAATTGAGCTGCACTTCGTCATCGGTGCTCAGGACGTCGCGAATGCTCTTCTGTTGTGCGTTCTTCTTGACGTCCGCCACGACGCGGTCGGTGGCGGCACGTTCGCGGCGCAGCAGGGGAAGGGCGTCGGAGGCGCGGGGGTCCGCGAGGAAGACAAGGGTCTGCCGGCGCTCGCTCTGGACCACGCGGACGGCGTCCTCCAGGGGGTGGCCGACCTTCTCCACGACCGTGCTCGCACCCATCAACTGCTTGGCCTCGCGGCCGGTCAGGTAGGTGGCGAAGACCCAGAGGGCGGTGAGGGAGACGAGCGGCACCAGCAGCAACGCCACGATCTTCCTGCGGATGGACTTCCCGCGAAAGCGCATGGCCTCCCCCAGCTCAGCCCCTCGTGCGAGGGCGGTGTCCCGTCAATAAACGGCGCGAGCCTACTACTGCCTCATAGACAACCCGAAGACATGTCCGGACGATTTTCAGCCGGACTGGCAGGCGCTGGGCATGAGTTGTCCTGGTATTCAGGGAGATGAAGTTCGCGAAAGTGGCAGAAGAGACCCGCCAGAGCGCCCCATTCCCCCACAGGGCAGTTGGCTGGAAGTCTTCGTTCCGTGGGGGATCGAGGGAATCTTCACGACGATTCGCTCGTCTGTCTGTACGAGCGTCGGCGCGGGGCAGGGGATGACGGAGAGGGTCTACGGCGAGGCGATCCGGCCCACTGTAGTAGAAAGGGCGCATGCCGGGCAGAAACCCTGAAGTCGGACAGCGGTGGGGAGTTGAAAGTCCTTGGACACGGAAGAGCGTCGGAACACCGGGGCGCCGACGGCGGGCGGGGCACGGATCCCGCGGCAGTCGTTGTGGGTGGAGGAGCCCGCGGTACGGCGACGCATGCCGGATCCGGTGCGCACGTCGGCTGTGCGCGCCGTGCTCATCATGTCGTTGACGATCATCCAGGCCATGGTGGCGTTCCTGGCCACACTGACCGGGTCGTGGCTTGCCTTCCCGATGGTGCTGAGCAGCGTGGGCAGCACGGTGGTCGCGACTTGGTCGGTGCTGGACGTGTGGGTGACCCGCCAGGTCTGGAATCAGCGCCATGGCGTGGTGTCCATGCCCAGCAGCTCGGCACGGCAGCTGCGCCGCGAGCGGCGTGCGGCCCGTCGGGCGGCGAGAGCCGCGGACCGGGAAGCGGCTCGGATACGCCGCCGGGGCGCGGGCAGCCTGTCACGGGCTTGACCGTGCGTGCCCCGGCGGAACCTCGGAGCCCTCTGGGCCTTTCTTTCGGATCACTCCGGGCTCGCGGCATGATCCGAAAGACAGGCGCTAACCGGCCGGCGTCCGGGCACTCCGGGGTGGCTCGGAGGCATAGGGTGCGTCGACGGCTTCGGATGCCTCCGGTGCGTCGGGCGTCGTCGGTGTGCGCTTGAACATGCGGGTCGCGGTGATCTCTCCGTGCACCGTCTCACCGTTCGGATCCTGCTGCGGCAAACCGGGACGCAGGTGTTCCTCCACGCTGATGTACTTCAGTCCCGCCCTCAGGTCCGCGTCATTGCGCAACCGGATGACCAGCGGGAATTCGGCGAGCGCCGTGGTGTCGAAGAGACCCGTGGTGTAGAGCAGTTGCACGCCGAGGGCGTCCGACACCGCGCGCTGGAGCTCCAGCAGATACGTGGCATTGGCACGGCCGATGGGGTTGTCGAGGAAGAGCGTGCCCGCGTGGCGGTGCTGGTGGCGGTCGCGGCCCCGGTCGTTGCTGCGCAGCGCGGCCATCGTGCAGTACAGGGCAATGGCCGCGGTGAGCAGCTGGCCGCCGGAGAAGACGTCGCCCATCTGACCGACCGGGACGCGTTCGGCGCGGAGCACCGCGTCCGGCTTGAGAATCTCCACGGCGATGCCCTTGGGCTCCAGCGCCGCCTGTACGCCGCGCAGCAGGAGAGACATGCCGTCCCGCCGCAGGTCGGAGTTCTTCTTGAGGGCGGCGCGAGTGGCCTCGTCGATGACGTCGCCGAGCCGCTCGGTGAGCGTCGCCTGGTCGGGCTCCTCGAAGCGGATACGGAGGAATTCCTGGCCGGACCACTCCCCCAGACCCTCGGGGAGCTGGGAGAGCCGCTGGGCGGAGCGGAGGGTGGTGAGTGCGGACTCCACGAGTCCGCGGAGCCGGTCGACGATGGAGTCACGGTTGCGCTCCAGCTGGACCAGCTCGTCGGTGAGGACGCGGAGCCGGGGCGCGAAGGCGGCGGCCCACTTCTCGGCGTGCTCCGGCAGTGCCGCAGCCGGGAGTTCGCGGATCTGCTGCCGGGCGGGGGTGCGGACCTGCTCGTAGCGGGTGGAGTTGGCGTGCCGTACGAGCACATCGCTCGCCTCGCGTACGGCGCTCTCGGCGGCGGAGAGGTCGGCGGTACAGCCGCGCAGCGAGCGACGGGCCTCGGCGGCTGACTGCCGGGCCTCGTCGAGGCTGCCGGGGTACGGCTCGGGGGCCTCCGGGTCGTCGTCGGCGCCGTGGTCCCTGAGGAGGTCGCGCAGCAGGGCGGCGGTCTCGTCGAAGCCTCCGGCGGATGCCTCGGCGGTGCGGTGGGCGTGGAGCAGTTCGGCGTGGGCGGCGCGGGCGGTGTCCAGGCCGCCGGTGGCGGTGCCGAGTTCGGCCGTGGCGGTACGCAGGAGGGTCTGGGCCTGCTCGGCGTCGGCGGGCACCAGCTCGTCGGGGAGCTCGGTGTGGTGGGTCTCGCCGTCGACCGGGGCGAGACGCTCGGCCTCGCCGCGCAGCCTGCCGAGCTGCTCGCTCGCGGTGGAGGCGCGGGTCTCCAGGAGCTGGACCAGGGATTCGGCGCGGGCGGCGGCCGCCTGGCGGGACGGGCCGTCGGCGCCGTCGGTGCCTTCGAGAAGCTGAGCGGCGCGGGTGCGGACCTTGTTGGTGAGCCGGTCCAGTTCGGCGAGGGCGGCGCTTTCGTCGCTCTCGGCACGGGCCTGTTCGGCGCGCAGGTCGGCGCCGACGCCCACCTTCTCGTACAGCTGGGATGCGGCCCGGTAGGCCTCGCGCAGAGCGGGGAGGGCGGGGCGCGGGGCGTCGCCCTCGGGCTCCGGGAGGTTCTCCGGGGCGCCTGCGATCTCGGCACGTTCGGCGCGCAGGGCCCGGGCGGTGCGGCGGGCGTCGTCGGCGGCGCGCTGGGCGGCCCTGCGGTCCTCGTCGGCGGCGCGGGCCCGCTCCAGGCAGACGGTGGCGCGGGCCTCGGACTCGGCCGCCTCGTCGACCAGTTCACGCAGTCGTGCTTGCCAGCGCGAGCGTTCGCGCAGCCGGTGGGCCAGGCCTGCGAGGGCGTCGGCGACGCGGCGGCCACGTTGGGCGGCCTCCTGGCGCTCGTCGCGGACGCGGGCAGTGTCCGCGGCGGCTTCGTCGGCCTCGGCGCAAGCCGTACGGGCCTCGGCCAGCACGGCCTGGGCCATCTCGGCGGCCGTGCGGGCGGTGCGGGCTGCCTCGGCGAGTTCGGCGAGCATGCCGGGCGGGCAGTCGGCGCGCCAGGAGCCGATGCGGGCGGCGAGGGACCGGTCTCCGGCGAGGCGGGCCGCGAGCGTGCGGATGTCCTCGTCGCGGTCGGCGGCCCGGCTCCGCAGCGCCTGGCGTTCCTCGTCGGCGGCGTGCTCGTCATGCATCGCCGGGTTCGGCGGGACGAGGAACACCCCGTCGCTGCTGGAGGAGGAGCCGGTGCCAGGGGCAGGTACGGGGGCGAGCAGTGCGGCGGTCGTGCCGACGGCAACGGCGGAGCGCGGCAGCAGAGCGGCGGCGCCCAGGACTTCGCGGGCGCGGGCGTGCGAGTCGACGTCGGTGATGATCACGCCGTCGACGAGCGCGGGGCGCGCGGCGAGCACCGCCGCGTGGTCGGCGGGGTCGACGGCCTGGGCGAGGTAGCGCCAGCCGGGCAGGGCCGGGATGCCGTGCTCACCGAGATATTCGACGGTGGCGAGCACGTCGGGTCCGGGCGGCAGCAGTCCGCCGTCGCCGAGTGCGCCGAGGATGCGGGAATCGTCGGCCGCGGCGGTGCGCAGTTCGAAGAGGCGGCGCTCGGCGGTGGCGATGCCCTCGTCGAGCAGCTCCCTCAGCTCGTCGGCGCTCCGGTCGAACTCCGCTACGGTGAGCGGTTGTTCGGCGACCAGAGAGTTTTCGCCGGTGGCATGTGCATGGCCGGCGGCGGCCTGCCGGTCGGAACCGGCACTGGCGGTGCCGGAACCTGCACCCGTACCCGCGCCGTCCTTCGACGCCGTGCCGTGCGGTGCGGTGGTGCCTGACGCGGTGCCCGGTTCATCACCGGCGGCTCCGCGACGGGGCCGGGGCACGCCGGTACCGTGCGCCGAGGGGAGGCCCAACAGGTCGGCGAGGCGGCGGTCGGCGGCGATCGACTCGGCGGCCCTGAACTCGGCCTCGTACGACTGTTCCGCCGCCTGCGCACCGTCCGCGGCGCGCGCCGCGGCGAGCTCGGCGCGGCTCTCGGCGGCAGCCGCTTCCCTGGCCCGGTCGGCCGCGGCTCCGGCCGCTTCCCTCGCGGCGTTCCAGGCGGCGACGGTGGACTGCTCGGCGTCGCTCGCGGCGAGGGCGGCGCGCGCCGGGTCGGCGTCCGGCGCGGTGTTGTCGAGCCAGCCCGCCCGTACCGCCTCGGCGGTCTCCTGCTCGACCTCGGCGAGGCGCTGGCGCAGATGTCCGGCCTCGCTGCGGGCGCGCTGGGCCTCGGTGGCAGCGCTGGTGGCATCCCTGTGGGCTGTCTCGCCCGCGGCCTGGAGGATGTCGGAGCGCTCCTCCTCCTCGTTGGCCACCTGCTCGCCGGCTTCCGCGGCGGTGTGCAGAGCGCGTACGAGATCGGCGGCGGCGGTGGCCCGGGCGGCGAGCGCGGGGGCGGCGTCGCGCTCGGCCTCGCGGATGGCGACGGCGACGCGCGCGGACCGGTCTGCGGCGGCGCGGTGGCGGAGCACGGCTTCAGCGGCCTGCCAGGCGGAGTGCAGGGTGCGGGCGTCGACCAGCTCGCGACGCTGGGCGGCCGCGCCCTTCTCGGCCGCGGCCAGAGCCAGGGAGGCGTGCCGGTAGGCCAGTTCCGCGGCGATGAGGGCGCTGCGGCTGCGGGCCTCCTCGGCGGCGGTGACGGTGTGGGCGGCGCCCGTCACCTGCTGGGCGAGGTCGGCGGTGCGTCCGCGCTCCTGGGCGGCCCGGGCGGAGAGCCTGAGGGCGAGGGTGCGGGTGCGGCGTTCGGCGCCCGCGTGGATGCCGCGGGTCCGGGAGCGGGCGCCCGTGGCCTCGACGATCCGGCTGAGCAGGTCGACGGAGCCTGCGGTGAAGTCGCGTTCCGCGGTGAGTTCGGCCCGGCGGCCCAGCTTGTTGCCGAAGCCGCTGACCAGGTCGGCGAGTCCGTCCGTGTCGCGGGTGTCCGTGACGGCGCGGAGCAGCAGGTCGGTGAAGTCGGAGTCCTTCTTGACCGCGAAGAGTCCGGCCGCCTCACCCTCGTCGGCGTTCATCTCACGCTGGTAGCGGAAGAGTTCGGGGTCGAGGCCGAGGTCGCCGAGGTGCTCGTTCCACCGGTCGTGGATCTCTTCCCAGTGCACATCGAGGTGCTGGTAGAACTTGCCCGCATCCGTGAGGGCGTCCCGGAAGCCCTTCATGGTGCGGCGCCTGCCCTGGGCGCCGGAGGCGCCTTCGACGGGGCGACCCACGGAGGTGGCCTCGGCGACCGGCAGCGAGTCGAGGCTGAGCCCGGGGCCGGGGCGGAAGGAGTACCAGGCCTCGGCGAACTTCCGCGGGTCGTTGGAGACCTGCCGTCCGCGCCACTCGCTGACCTTGCCGACGACGACGCACTCGCCGGTGAGGGTGTGCTGCCACTCCAGGGCGACATGACCGCAGTCGTCGGCGAGCAGGAACTTGCGCAGTACGCCGGAGCTGGCGCCACCGAGGGTGTTGCGGTGGCCGGGCAGCATCACGGAGAAGATCAGCTTCAGCAGGACGGACTTGCCGCCGCCGTTCTCCAGGAAGAGCACACCGGCGGGCGCCGGGCGGCGCGGCGGGCCGACCGGTTCCTCCTCGAAGAACTCCGCCTGGGCCGGGGCGGGGTTGGGCACGGGCTCGCCGACTCCGCGCAGGTCAAGCACGGTGTCGGCGTAGCGCGCACCGGCAGGCCCGATGGAGTAGAGGCGGACCCGGGACAGCTCGTACATGGCGGCGGACTCTCGTCGTTCGGAAAGCAGGAGTGGGGCGGCGGTGGGGGTGCTCAGGCGTGGAAGGGCAGACCGGCGTCGGCCGCCAGCTCCAGGTCGTCGCCGTCGGGCGGCGGCAGCAGCGTCGCCGTTCCGTCGGTGACGGGAACGACGCCGAGTTCGAGGAGTTCGGCCATGGCGGAGGCGCCCGCCATGTCGCGTACCTGCAGCTGGTAACGGGCGGTGGTGCGGAAGGCTCCTCCCGCGTCGTCCCCGGTGCGATGAAGGAAGCCGGAGTCCGTGAGGAAGGCGACGGCCTTGCCGACGATGCCGGTGGTGGATCCGGCCAGCCGCCGGGCGTCCTTCGTCGCGCCGGTGGAGCTGCGCCGGGCATAGATCCGCCAGGCCGCCTCCAGCCCGGGGGCGTCGGTGGCCGGGTCGGTGTTGTCGCCGCGTTCCTCGGCCCGCTCCTCCAGTCGGTGGCAGGCCTGGCGTACGAACGCGTCGATGCCGTTGACCGTGATCCGGCCGATGTACGCGTCGTCGGCGAGGTCCTCGGGGCGCGGGAAGGCCATGGCCGCGACGGCGAGGTGGGCCAGCCCGTGCAGGAAGCGGTCGGCGGAGTCGGAGGAGGCGCGGCGGGCGTAGTCGCCCATGCGGACGGCGAAGACGGAGTCCTCACCCGCTGTCACGGCCATGCCGGCCCGGGTGGAGACCTCCAGGACGACGAGACCGAGTCCGGTGGCCACGGCGTCGGCGAGCCGGGCGAAGGGTGTCTCCTCCCGGTAGCGCCGGAGGAGCTCTGCGTATTCGGCGTCGCGGGCGGGCAGCAGCTTGGGCTGCAGCCCGAAAGCGACGAGCCGGGCGGCGTCGGCCGCGTCGGCCGGGGTGACGGCGGCGGGTGCCGTCGGCTCGTGGGCGGCGTCGCCCTCGGTCGCGTACCCGGCGGTCGCGTACCCGGCGGTCGGCTCACTCCACGCGTCGGTGTGCTCTGCGCGGTGGTCGCTCACGACGGTCGCTCCTCGGTGCGGGATCTCGGTGGTACGGGGTGGCCGGCGCCGGCTCTCACGGCGTCCGTACGGAAGGGTGCGGGCGGGACCACGCATCCTGAGGTGGCGGCCCGGGGCCGACGGTGATCAGGGCCGGGTCGGGGCCGGTGCCCTCGCCCGTTCATGAGGCCTCCGAGCGGTCGGCAGCCATGCCGGCCGCGTCCAGCAGGGCCATGCCCACGATCAGGTCCGCGCCGCCGAACTCCGGGTCGTCGAGCCGGGTCCCGTCGTCGACGGCGAACAGCAGACGTCGCTCACCCTGCCGGTACGCGGTGCCGACCGGCGGGGACGCGGCGTGCACCGCGAGCAGCGCGACCAGGTAGGGCAGATCCGGATCGCGCCGCCGGGCCTCGGCGAGGAGCCCGGAGAGCCGGCGCGGCGCGTCGTGCTCCAGATCGAGGAGTTCCATGGCGTCGGCCAGTTGCTCCTCGCTGAACCTGCTGTCGTCCGGGGTGGCGATCAGATCGGGTTCGGGCATCTCCGCGCCCAGGTGCTCCCGCTCCAGGGGCGGGGTGAGCAGCATGTCGACCAGGTCACCCACCCGTACCGATGTCGGCGTGCGCAGCCCCGTGCCGTGGGCGAAGAACGCGTCGGTGACGCGGATGGCCTGTTCGACAGGGAGCGGCAGCAGCGGGGCGACCAGCTGACCGTAGAGATCGAGGCCGGTACGGGCGGTGGGGGCGGCGAACGCCTGCCGGTCCTGCTCGGCCCGGAACAGTGGTCCGGCCTCCAGCAGGCGGGACTGAAGCTGGGTGTGGCGGCGGATGCAGTCCTTGACGATGTCGACGAGTTCGGCGGCCCGGCGCTTGTGCTCGGGGTCCTCGGCCTCGTCCCGGGCCTTGCGGATGTTGGTGAGGATCGCGTTCTCGTGGCGGTAGCGGTCGGCGACGTGGTCCAGTGCCTCGGCAATCATGTCGGGCACGGCGTTGAGCCAGTCGACAGACCTGACGTTGCGCCGGGTCGCCTCCAGCGTCCTGCGGAGCGTCTCCGCGTACTGCACGGTGCGGTAGCGAGCCTGTTCGGCGGCGAGCTGCGCGTCGGCGAGGCGGCCCCGGCTGATCAGGACCTCCAGCTTCACCTCGGCGGCGATCTGGGCGCTGGTGACGTCCGTGTCGAGGGCGCCGACCAGGACGTTGACCGCTTCGTCGGTGGCCCTCAGATAGACGCTGCCGCCGTAACCGGGGACCTCTTCGATCAGCTTGAAGTCGTAGTCCCTGCGGACATACACCCCGTCGGGGCCGAATGTGCCGTACACCGCACGGAAGCCGCGGTCCACGCTTCCGACGTTGATCAGGTTCTCCAGCACCCAGCGGGCGACGCGCTCGTGCTCCGCCACGGGACGGCGCGGGGCCTGGACGGCGACGCGCGGGAGCAGCTTGGCCACTATCTGCTCGTGGTCGGCGCCCGTGTCGAATTCCATGTGCAACGTGACCTGGTCGATCGCGGCGAGCGCTACCTCCGCCATCGCGTAGACCGTGTACTCGCCGGCCAGATTCGCCTTGCGCACGTCGAGGTCGTGCAGCGGCGCCGTGCAGGCGAGCGCGCGCAGCCGCCGCGAGAGCCCCTCGTCGGCGGCCGGGCCCGGGGCGGGCCGCGGCCCCGCGCTGAGCTGGGGCGCAGCGTTGTCCGTGTAGGCAGGCGAAGTCACGCTGCACAGATTAGGTCCTCACACCGACAACGGTCGAAACGGCGCAGAAGCGACCGGTTACCGCACTCCGTACCCTCCGCCTCCCGGTGTGCACAGGACCAGCACATCGCCGGGCGCCAGTTCGGCCGTATCGCATCCCTCCAGCGAAGTGACCGTGTTCTTCCCGTCGGCTCGCTCGATGTGCTGGCTGCCCAGCGCGCCCGGTTCGCCGCCCGCCATGCCGTACGGGGGGACACGGCGATGTCCGGAGAGCAGCGCCACCGTGACGGGTTCGAGGAACCGGAGCCTGCGCTCGACCCCGCAGCCGCCGTGCCACCGGCCCGCTCCCCCGCTGCCGTCCCGTACCCGGAAGCTCTCGACCAGGACCGGGTAGCGCCATTCGAGCACTTCGGGGTCGGTGAGCCGGGAGTTGGTCATATGAGTCTGCACGGCGTCGGTGCCGTCGAAGCCGTCGCCGGCGCCCGAGCCGCTGGCCACCGTCTCGTAGTACTGGACGCGATCGTTGCCGAAGGTCAGGTTGTTCATGGTGCCGGAGCCCTCGGCCTGGATGCCGAGCGCCCCGTACAGCGCGCCGGTGACGGCCTGGGAGGTCTCCACATTGCCCGCGACGGTGGCCGCGGGATGGACGGGCGCCAGCATCGAACCCGCCGGGACCCTGACATCCAGGGGTTTGAGGCAGCCGCTGTTGAGCGGGATGTCGTCGGCGACCAGGGTGCGGAAGACGTACAGAACCGCGGCCATGACG
The DNA here is from genome assembly GCF_040655115.1 of Streptomyces atratus. Classification (GTDB taxonomy): domain Bacteria; phylum Actinomycetota; class Actinomycetes; order Streptomycetales; family Streptomycetaceae; genus Streptomyces; species Streptomyces atratus_D. Next base: position 27,749 of record NZ_JBFAJH010000058.1, read on the forward strand.
ACGGACTTCGGGGCGTTGAAGTTCCCCGGCTGCTGCGGTGAGGTGCCGGTGAAGTCGACGATCGCGCTGCGGGCGGTACGGTCCACGGTCAGCGCGACCTCGATCACGGCGCCGTTGTCGGTCTCGTAGCGGTACGAACCGTCGTGCAGCCGCGCGATGATCCGGCGTACGGACTCCTCGGCGTTGTCCTGCACGTGGCCCATGTACGCGTCGACGGCCTCGGCGCCGAACTGGTCCACCGTGCGGCGCAGTTCCGCGATGCCCTTCTCGTTGGCGGCGATCTGGGCCCGCAGATCGGCGAGATTGGTGTCGGGGTCCCGGGACGGGTACGCGGCTGTGGTGAGCAGCTCGCGGGTCTCGGCCTCGCGGAACCTGCCGTCCCTCACCAGCAGCCAGTTGTCGAACAGCACCCCTTCCTCGTCGATGGTGCGGCTGAAGGCGGGCATGGAGCCGGGGGTGATGCCGCCGATCTCGGCGTGGTGGCCGCGCGACGCCACCAGGAATCGCAGCCCCGACCCGTTCTCGCCGCGTTCGTCGAACACCGGGGTCACCACCGTCACATCGGGCAGATGGGTGCCCCCGTGGTACGGGTCGTTGATGGCGTACACATCGCCGGGGCGCATCGTGGTGCCGTTGCGCCGCAGCACTTCCTTGATGGACTCCCCCATCGAGCCGAGGTGCACCGGGATGTGCGGGGCGTTGGCGATCAGGTTGCCGTCCGCGTCGAAGAGCGCGCAGGAGAAGTCGAGCCGCTCCTTGATGTTGACGGAGTGGGCGGTGTTCTCCAGGCGCACGCCCATCTGCTCGGCGATCGACATGAAGAGATTGTTGAACACCTCCAGCATGACCGGGTCCACCCGCGTGCCGACGGCGGTCCGGTCGGGGCGCGGGCGGACCCGGGTGAGCAGCAGATGGCCGGTGTCGCCGACGGTGACCTGCCAGCCGGGGTCGACGACGGTGGTGGCGTCGGCCTCGGCGATCACGGCGGGACCGGTCACGGTGTCCGACGGTTGCAGGGCCTCGCGCCGGTGGAGCGGGGTGTCCTGCCGTCGGCCGTCGGTGAACATCCGTACCGTGTCGTGGGGTTGTGGTGTGCCCTCGCGGACCGCCCGGTCCACCGGGTGCGGTAGGTGCCGGCCCGCCGCCCCGGTCGCCTCGACCGACACCGCCTCGACGAGGAGTGGTCTGTCCATGGTGAAGCCGTAGCGGGCGCGGTGCTGGTCCGTGAACGCCCGTGTCATCGCGGGCGGGGTGTTCAGGTCGACGGGCAGGCTCGCGTCCGTGCCGGCGTAGCGCAGGAGGACCCGGGCGCGGGTGCTGATGGCGCTGTCCTCGAGGCCGTCGGCGCGCAGTTCGGCGCGGGTGCGGGCGGCCAGTTCCGCGCAGAGCGCGTCGACCGCGGTGCGGGTGCCTTCGCCGTCCAGTTCCGCTTCGACCGACTGTTCGCGCATGGCGGTGGCGTCGGCGAGTCCGATGCCGTACGCGGACAGCACCCCGGCCAGCGGTGGCACGAGGACGGTATCGACGCCGAGTGCGTCGGCGACGGCGCAGGCGTGCTGGCCGCCGGCGCCGCCGAAGCAGGTGAGGGCGTAGCGGGTGATGTCGTGGCCGCGCTCCACGGAGATCTTCTTGACCGCGTTCGCCATGTTGAGCACGGCGATCTCCAGGAATCCGGCGGCGACCTCGGCTGCGGTACGTCGCGTTCCGGTGGCCCGTGCCACCTCGTCGGCGAGTGCCCCGAACCGCTCGCGCACGACGTCGGCCTCGAGCGGCAGGTTTCCCTCCGGCCCGAAGACCGCCGGGAAGTGCGCGGGCTGTACCCGGCCGAGCATCACATTGGCGTCGGTGACGGTGAGCGGTCCGCCCCTGCGGTAGCACGCCGGGCCGGGGTCCGCGCCCGCGGAGTCGGGCCCGACCCGGTAGCGCCGGCCGTCGAAGTGCAGGACGGAGCCGCCACCGGCCGCGACGGTATGGATGTTCATCATCGGGGCGCGCATCCGCACCCCGGCCACCTGGGTGCCGAGCTCACGTTCGAACTCGCCCGCGTAGTGCGAGACATCGGTGGAGGTGCCGCCCATGTCGAAGCCGATGACCCGGTCGAATCCGGCCTGTCCGGACGTACGGGCCATCCCGACAACCCCACCCGCGGGACCGGACAGCACCGCGTCCTTGCCACGGAAGTGCGCGGCTTCCCGCAGTCCGCCGTTGGACTGCATGAACATCAGCCGGACGGACTCCAGTTCGCCCGCGACCTCCTCGACGTACCGGCGCAGGATCGGCGAGAGGTACGCGTCGACAACGGTGGTGTCGCCGCGCGGTACCAGCTTGATCAGCGGGCTGACCTCGTGCGAGCAGCTGACCTGGGTGAAGCCTGCCTCACGGGCCGCGGCGGCGACGGCGGTCTCGTGGGCGGGGTGGCGGTAGCCGTGCATCAGGACGACCGCCGCGCTGCGGAAGCCGTCCGCCCTCGCGGCTCTCAACCGCGCTGCCGTCGCAGTCAGATCGAGGGGGGTGAGGGTCCGGCCATGGGCATCGATCCGCTCCGGGACCTCGATCACCCGGTCGTACACGGCCTCCGGCAGCAGGATGCGGCGGTCGAAGAGGCGCGGGCGGTTCTGGTACGCGATGCGCAGGGCGTCCCGGAACCCTTCGGTGGTGACCAGGACGGTCGGCTCCCCACGCCGCTGGAGCAGGGCGTTGGTGGCGACGGTCGTGCCCATCTTCACACTGCCGACCCGGTCGGCGGGGACCGGGTCGGTGGGGCCGAGGCCGAGCATGAGGCGGATCCCGGCGACGGCGGCGTCGCGGTAGCGGTCCGGGTCGTCCGAGAGGAGTTTGCGGGTGACCAGGTGCCCGTCGGGATCGCGGCCCACCACGTCGGTGAACGTGCCGCCACGGTCGATCCAGAACTCCCAGCGTCCCGTCATCCCTCCATACTGACGCGCGGCACGGACGACGAGGAAGCGACGTGCCGTCCCTGGGGCGAAACGGCGGCAAGCGCGCCCCGCAACGCCTGGTCGGCCCGCCGGTCCGACTGTCCGCTCGTGCCGCGCGCCCAGTGCCGTACCTCCGCTCCCGCCAGGCCCAGCAGCTGAGGCAGCAGATCGGTGCTCCGCCGCACCAGCCACCCGGTGCCCGCCGTGGCCAGCCAGAGCAACGAGTCGGCACGGCTCGGCGGCGGCTCCTGCGGCTCGCGTCCCGGCGGGGCGCCGAGGGCGAGACCGCGGGCGGGAGATTCGGGGTGGTTCCGGCAGAGCCTCCGCCACGGGCACGGGAGCCGCACGCGGACCCGCGCGGGCCCGGCTTCCCCATGGCCACGCGCGGCGAGATGCCGGGCAGTCGGCAGGGTGCAGTGGGCCACAGCGTTGACATCGGGCGGGAAGGACTCGGTGACGATGAGGACACGCATACCCGTGTTGTCGTCGCGCCGGACGTGACTGGGCAGACTTGGATCTTTCCCCCCGGGGAACGTCCCATGAGCGTGGGACGTCCGTGGGCGGGTACGCCGCGCTCCCCCGAAGCGCTGCGTCCTGCGGTGCGTGGAGCGGGTCAGACAGCGGGTGCGTCGGGCCCGATCCTGCTGCGTACCGCGGTCTGCACCTCGGCCTCCTCGGCCGGGTCGGCGGCCAGTCGGCGCAGCCGTTCGGCGACCCTGATGTCGCCGGTCTCCGCATGGAGTGCGGCGACCTCACGGGTGGACTCCTCGCAGTCCCAGAGGCATTCGACGGCGAAGCCGGTGGCGAAGGAGGGGTCGGTGGCGGCGAGCGCGCGGGCAGCCCGGCCACGCAGATGGGAGGAGGAGGTCTCCCGGTAGACATGGCGCAGGACGGGTGCGGCGCAGGCGATGCCCAGCCGGCCCGTGCCGTCGACCAGGGTCCACAGACACGGTGCGTCCGGTCCTTCACCGCGTACGGCGTCGCGCAGGGCGGCGAGGACGAGGGGGGCGTCCTGTGCTCGGCCCCGGCAGGCGAGCACACCGGCGGCACAGGCGCCGAGCGCGTCGGGCCGCCGGGCCCAGTGCCGGGCCCGGTCCACCGCCGCGTCGCCGCACATCCGCTCGAAGGCGGCGACGGCCGCGTCGGCGACGGTGCTCGACGGACTGACCGCCGCGGCCTCGATGAGGTCGAGCACCGCGGGGTCCCTGGCCTCGGACAGGTAGTGCAGGGCCGCGCAGCGGGCGCCGTCCGGGCCACTGCGGGCGGTCTCGATGATTACCGGCCGGTCCTCGGGACCGGCGACGGCGGTGAGGCAGCGGGCGGCCGGCACGTGGAGGAGACTGCCGCGGTCCAGTCCCTGCTGGGCCCAGTCGAACACGGCCTGGACGCTCCAGCCGGGGCGTGGGCCACCGGGCCGCATCTGCCGCTGCCAGCGGTCGAACGAGCCCTGTTCGGAGGCGGACCTGACCCGGGCGCCGACCTCTTCACGCGGATCGTCGGCCCACAGCCGCCAGGGCCGGGGCTCGAAGGCGTCCCGTACGGCGGCCGCGAGTTCGGCGGCGCCCTCCTCGGTGGCGGGGAACCGGCCGAGGACGGGCACGGCGAGGGAACGGAGCCCGGCGTCGTCGTCACGCAGGGCCAGCTCGTCGAGGGCCCACGCCCAGTTGGCGCCCGTCGCCGCGTACCGCCGCAGCAGGGCCAGGGCGTCGCCGCGTCCGTACGAGGCGAGGTGGCCGAGGACCGCGAGGGCCAGGCCGGTCCGCGAGTCGTCGGTGTCGACGTGGTCGTCGGGATCGCAGAGGTGCCGCTCGATCTCTTCGATGCCGCCGTCGAGGTCGAGATACAGGCGTGCGTAGTAGAGGGAGCGGTTCTCGACCTGCCAGTCGTGACGCGGATCGCTCAGGACACAGTGGTTGAGCGCCGCGAGGGCCTCGGGGCGCGGTGCGGCAAGCGCGTGGAGCGTGCCGTCGCCGCGGCCCCTCTGCAGCAGGCCGAGCAGGGTGCCGCTCGGCGCTATGAACGGATCGAACATGGGAGAAGCCTCACATCAAGCTGTCGACGCAACCGGGACTGTGCAGTTCCAAGTGCCGGGTGGGCACTACGCCGCGCAGCAACATGATCGGCCGACCGCCGTCTTCTGCTTGCTGTAGACCATCTTCCTCTGCCTCTCGTCGGTGGCCCGAATCGGGCCCTCGACGTCATGATGACCCAGCCATTTCGCCACCGCGACCACATTTACGGCGAACCCGTTCAGCGGGAGCCGAAGAGTTCCAGCAGGTCGGCCTTGCCGAACATGCGCGCGGTGTCCGTTGCGGACGGTGTGCCGGCGTCCGGGTCGGCGCCCGCGGCGAGCAGCGCCTCGATCACCGCGCCCTCGCCCTTGAAGACGGCTCCGGCGAGCGGCGTCTGCCCGCGGTCGTTGGCCCGGTCCGGGTCGGCTCCCCGGCTCACGAGGGCGGCGACCGCGGGGGCGTGCCCGTGGTACGCGGCGAGCATGAGCAGCGAGTCGCCCCGGTCGTTGGTGAGGTTCGCGGGCACCCCGGCGTCCACGTACGCGGCGAGCGCCTCGGTCTCCCCGCGACGCGCCAGGTCGAAGACCTTGGTGGCCAGCTCGACGACCTCGGGGTCGGGGGCTTCGCTCATCGGAGGGACCGCCTTCCATCAACGGGTTTCGCTGCTGTCGGCCAGGGGGTGGTACGCCGTGGGGGCCGTACGAGTGAATCGACAGGGTACTGCTCCGCAGCGCACATGCCGCGCCCCGGCCGCGGCAAAGCATCACGTCGCGTGAGGCCGGAACGGTGCGCGGCACCGGAACTTCCGTCCGCACCACGTTCTCCTGTCGGCCAGTCCAGTGAAAAAATCGGGTTTTCACCCAATTACAGCTTTTATCCTATAGATACTTTTTGTGAGCCTGGAAGGACTCATGGTGACTGTCCCCCAAACAGGAGAACCACTCATGAACCTTTCCATGTCTGGCGTCGTCATCCTCGGCATCATCGTCTTCCTGTTCTTCAGGAAGGACGGTCTGAAGGGCTCGCACGCCTTCGTCACCGCCCTGTTCGGCTTCTATCTGGCAGGCACCGCCATCGCACCGAGCATCACGGCGGGCGGCGCGAGCCTGGCCAGCCTCCTGGGCGGGATCAAGTTCTGACCCGCCGCGACCGCTCCCACCCCTTCAGGAGAACCGACGTGGCCCGGCGACCCCTTCCCCGCATTCTGAGCAGCGGCAGCGCTTCGATCACTCGCAGTCGCGAGTTCGCGCGCACGGCCGCCGCCAACGCCACCGACGTCCTCCATCCGCTGATCAGGGTCGTTCGTGGTCTGCGGCTGCTGGCCGGTGCAGGACGGCAGAAGTGGGCGGCGACGCCCAAGGAGCGGCGTAATCCCATTCTGTTCCTCGTCGCGGCCTGCGTACTCGTGGTCGTGCTCATCCCGTACGGACCGCTGCTCGCCCTGGTCACGGTGATGGGCGCCGCCGCATGGAAAGGGCGGGAACGCACGCCCGCGAAGACGGGTCCCGGCAAGGCCCAGACGGGGCGGCTGCAGGCGCTGTACGAGGCGCTCGTGCCGTACTTCTCCGTCGCCGAGGACCCCAGTCCGCTGTTCGCCCACGGCGGCGACTGGGAAAAGGCTTTCAGCGGCTACGAGTTCGACGGCGACGGGCGCGTCACCCGGCTCCACGTCTCGTACCCCGCGTACTTCACCGACGGCGAGGCCGCCTCCCGCACCAGGATCGAGCAGCTGCTGCACGCCAAGTCGGGCCGTGGCCGCGAATACCACTTCGCCTGGAACGAGGAGGGCAACCAGCTCGTCATGAGCGTGCTCGACGCACTGCCCACCTCGATCGCCGCACAGCGCTTCGTCACCGCGCCGGGCGAGACGGTGCTGGGGTTCACCGACGACGACGCGGTGCAGCGCACCGTGCCGGTGACCGACGGGGACACGACCCGGGACGCACCCCCGGTCGTCTGGCGGACCGGCGCCCGCTCCACCGAGCCGCATCTGCTGATCGTCGGACAGCCCGGCGGCGGCACCACCACGCTGATGCGCTCCATCGCCATCCAGGCGCTCCAGCACGGCGACATCCTCATCATCGAAGGCAGCGGAACCGGTGAGTACGCCTGCCTGACCGGGCGCGCCGGTGTGCTGGCCGTCGAGTGCGGACTGGCCGGCGCACTGACCAGCCTGGAGTGGGCGGCCCATGAGACGGAGCGACGGCTGATCGCCGCCAACCGGGCCCGGCAGGCGGGGCACTCCGCGCCCGAGGACACCAGGCGCCCGCTCTGGATCCTGCTGGACCGGCCCAGCGTCCTCGGCCATCTGGCGGTCGCCGACAACAAACCCGACCCGCAGGACCTGCTGCAGGTGCCGCTGCGGCACGGCCGGGCGGCCAATGTCACCGTGGTGCTGACCGACCAGTTCGACAGCCTGGACAGGCTCAGCGAGACGGTACGGAGCCACACCAGGGCCCGGGTCGTGCTCGGCCACAGCTCCCGCGACCAGGTCGAGACGGTGCTCGGCCTGGAGCCGCACACCACCCCGCCCCCGGACGTCCCGCCCGGCCGGGGGTATGTGCGGCTCGGCACCGGCCCGGTGCTGCGACTCCAGGTTCCGGCCACGCCTGATCCGTACGACGACGCGACGAGCGAGGCGCACCGCCAAGCGGTGCTCGACCTGCTGCCCGCGGGGCAGACGCCGATCGAGGCGACCGTTCCGGATCCGGCGGCTCCGGCGACTCCGGCCCCTTTGACCCCGCAGAACGCGCTGACCGCAAAAATCGCCCTGACCCCCGAGCAGATGACGCTCAGCGAGTAGGAGCGGAGAAGGGGCGGGGACGGACCGCGCGATCCGCCCGCGCCCCTTCTGCTGCGCCTCGGCGGTCAGGCGACGAACGTGCGAGGCGCCTCCGCTCCCGCGCTCGCCCCCGACCCCACCAGCTCCGCCGCCGCCGCGAGCCGTGCCGCCGCCTCGTCCGCCACCGGGCCGCCGACCGTGAACGGCAGCCGTACGTACCCCTCGAAGGCGCCGTCGACGCCGAATCGCGGACCGGACGGCACCCGTACCCCCACCCGCTCGCCCGCCACGGCCAGCCGTGACCCCGAGAGTCCACCGGTGCGCACCCAGAGCGTCAGCCCGCCACGCGGCACCTGGAACTCCCACTCCGGCAGCTCCCGGCGCACCGCCGCGACCAGCGCGTCCCGGTTCTCCCGCGCCTGACCGCGCCGGAGCTCGACGGCCTCCTCCCAGCCCCCCGTACGCATCAGCCAGTTGATGGCGAGCTGTTCCAGCACGGGTGTGCCCATGTCGGCGTAGGCGCGGGCGGAGACCAGACTGCGGATCACGTCCGGCGCGGCCCGCACCCAGCCGATCCGCATGCCTGCCCAGAACGCCTTGCTGGCCGAGCCGACGGTGAGCACGGTGCTGCCCGCCGGGTCGAAGGCACAGACCCGGCGCGGCATCTCGACATCGGCGTCGAGGTACAGCTCGTTCATGGTCTCGTCGACGACCAGGACCGTCCCGGCGGAGCGCGCCGCGTCCACCAGGGCCCGCCGCTGGCTCTCGTCGGCGAGCGCGCCGGTGGGATTGTGGAAGTCCGCCACGACGTACGCGAGCCGGGGCGCCGCGTCGCGCAGCACCTGCCGCCAGCGGTTCATGTCCCAGCCGCCGATCCCCTCCTCCATCGCCACCGGCACCAGCCGGGCGCCCGCCTCCCGCATCAGCTGAAGGATGTTGGCGTACGAGGGGGACTCCACCGCGATCCGCTCGCCGCGCCCGGCGAAGAGGTGGCAGATGGCGTCGATCGCGCCCATCGCACCGGTGGTGACCATGATCTGTTCGGGCATCGTCGGGATGCCGCGCTCGGTGTAGCGGTCGGCGATCATCTGCCGCAGCGCGGGCAGTCCGGCGGGATAGTCGCCGTGGGTGTGCGCGTACGGCGGCAGCTCCTCCAGGGCGCCCTGGACGGCGCGGGTCAACCAGGGTTCGGGCGCGGGCAGCGAGGCGCAGCCCAGGTCGATCATCGAACCGAGCGACTCCGGGGGCAGCGGTTCCAGGCCGCGCGCGGGCAGGGGGTTGCCTGCCGGGACCGCGGTCCAGCTGCCAGCGCCGCGCCGGGACTCCAGGAATCCCTCGGCCCGCAGCGCTTCGTAGGCGGCGGCGACGGTGGTGCGGCTGACGGACAGGGCGAGCGCCAGCTCGCGTTCGGCGGGGAGCCGGGCGGCGACCGGCACCCGGCCTTCGAGGACGAGCAGTCGGACGCCGTCGGCGAGCGCGCGGTAGGCGGGGGGCCTGCGGGCGCCGGGGCCCATCGGCTTCTGCTGCTGGGCCTGGAGCTGCCGGGCGAGCTGCGCGGCACTGACGGCCGAAGTCCACTGCGCCATGTAAATCAGTCCACCTTCCTCGGATTGGCCATAGTTGGCAGCCAATCCCCTGCCACAGAGTGTCATGCGGCAGTCCACTACCACCACACGAGGGAGCACATCTTGTCCGTCACCGCCGTCCCCCGCCGGGCACGCCTCACACGGCGGCTGATTCAGCTGTACGTCGGTCTGGCCCTCTACGGGGCGAGCTCGGCGCTCCTCGTCCGCGCCGGGCTCGGGCTCGAACCCTGGGGGGTGCTGCACCAGGGCCTCGCGGAGCGCACCGGGCTGTCCATCGGTGTCGTCGCGATCATCGTCGGCGCGGCGGTCCTGCTGCTGTGGATCCCGATGAGGCAGCGACCCGGCCTCGGCACGGTCTCCAATGTCTTCGCCATCGGCCTCGCCATGGACGGCACGCTCGCCCTCGTCCCGGAGACGCACGGCCTGCCGGCCCGGATCGTGATCATGGTCGCGGGGATCGCGCTCAACGGTGTCGCGACGGGGCTGTACATCGCGGCACGGTTCGGCCCCGGGCCGCGCGACGGCCTGATGACCGGACTGCACCGGCGCACCGGCCGCTCCGTGCGCCTGGTCCGCACGGCGATCGAGGTGGCGGTGGTCGCGACCGGCTTCCTGCTCGGCGGCTCCCTGGGCGTGGGCACGGTCCTGTACGCACTGTCCATCGGCCCGCTAGCCCAGCTGTTCCTGCGCTTCTTCGCGGTCCCCGAGGCGGAGCCCGCCGACAAGACCGTCGCTCCCGCGCCGGGGTCCGGCACCACCGCCGTCACCGTCCGGCCATCGGAGGAGGCCATACTGCCGCAGTGACCTCTGTACGCCACCCCTATCTGGACCATCCCGCGACGATCCCGTTCGCCCACCGCGGCGGCGCGGCGGACGGGATCGAGAACACCACGGCCGCGTTCCGCCGGGCGGCCGATGCCGGCTACCGCTATTTCGAGACCGATGTGCACACGACGTCGGACGGACGTCTGGTCGCCTTCCACGACGTCACCCTGAACCGGGTGACGGACGCCCGCGGCCGGATAGCCGACCTGCCGTGGAGCGAGGTGCGGCGGGCCCGGGTGGCGGGCCGTGAACCGCTGCCGCTGTTCGAGGAGTTGCTGGAGGCGTTTCCCGACGCCCGCTGGAACGTGGACATCAAGGCCGAGCCGGCGCTCGTCCCGCTGATCGACCTGATCCGCCGGACCGATGCCTGGGACCGGGTGTGCGTCAGCTCGTTCTCGGAGGCCCGGGTGGCCAGGGCGCACCGTCTCGCGGGCCCCCGGCTGGCCACCTCGTACGGCGTCCGCGGCGTCCTGGGGCTGCGACTGCGCTCGTACGGCATACCGGCCGCACTGCGCGCCGGAGCGGTGTGCGCGCAGGTCCCGGAGAGCCAGAACGGAGTCCGGGTGGTCGACCGGCGCTTCGTCCGGGAGGCCCACGCGCGCGGGCTGCAGGTCCACGTCTGGACGGTGAACGAACCGGAGCGGATGGCGGCACTCCTCGATCTCGGTGTGGATGGCATCATGACCGATCACATCGAGACGCTGCGCACGGTGCTGAGCGAGCGGGGGGCATGGGCCTGACGTCGGCCCGGCGGCGTCCCCACGGGGAGATACGAGGGGGTGCGGGTTGAGCGCCGAGACCGCCGACACCGCTGAGCCGACGCCGGAACGCACCACCGACGGTGCCGACGCCGCGGACCGCAGACGCGAACAACGTGGCTGGTACTTCTACGACTTCGCGTGTTCGGTCTACTCGACCAGCGTCCTCACCGTGTTCCTGGGCCCCTATCTGACGTCGGTCGCCAAGGCCGCCGCCGACGCCGACGGTTTCGTGCACCCGCTCGGCGTCCCGGTCCGCGCGGGTTCGCTCTTCGCCTACGCGGTCTCGATGTCCGTCGTGGTGGCTGTGGTGGTGATGCCGATCGTGGGCGCCGCCGCCGACCGCACGGGCCGCAAGAAGCCCCTCCTGGGGGCCGCCGCGTATGTGGGGGCGGCCGCGACGACCGGGATGTTCTTCCTGGACGGCCACCGCTATCTGCTGGGCGCGTTCCTGCTGATCGTGGCGAACGCGTCGATCTCGGTGTCGATGGTGCTCTACAACGCGTATCTGCCGCAGATCGCCGAGCCCGACGAACGCGACGCCGTCTCGTCCCGGGGCTGGGCCTTCGGCTACACGTCGGGGGCGCTCGTCCTCGTCCTCAACCTGGTTCTCTACACGGGCCACGATTCGTTCGGTCTCTCCGAGTCCGACGCGGTACGGATCTGCCTCGCGTCGGCAGGGGTCTGGTGGGGAGCATTCACGGTCGTACCGCTGCGACGGCTCCGTGACCGGCGGGCCGCACCGGGCGGTGAGGGCGCGGTCGGCTCCGGCTGGCGGCAGCTGATCGCGACCCTGCGCGACATGCGCCGTCACCCGCTCACGCTCTCCTTCCTGCTCGCCTATCTCGTCTACAACGACGGCATCCAGACGGTGATCTCGCAGGCGTCGGTGTACGGCTCCGAGGAGCTGGGCCTCGACCAGACGTCCCTGATCACGGCCGTACTGCTGGTGCAGGTGCTCGCGGTGGCCGGGGCCCTGGGCATGGGCCGGCTGGCCCGGGTGTACGGCGCGAAGCGCACGATCCTGGCCTCGCTCGTCGTCTGGACCCTGATCCTGGTCGCCGGGTACTTCCTGCCCTCGGACGCTCCGGTCTTCTTCTATCTGCTGGCCTCGGCGATCGGCCTGGTCCTCGGCGGCAGCCAGGCACTGTCCCGCTCGCTGTTCTCGCATCTGGTGCCTCGCGGCAAGGAGGCGGAGTATTTCTCCGCGTACGAGATGAGCGACCGCGGACTGAGCTGGCTGGGGCCGCTGGTGTTCGGTCTCGCGTATCAGCTGACCGGCAGCTACAGAGATGCGATCATCTCTTTGGTGATCTTCTTCGCGATCGGTTCCGTGCTGCTCGCGAGGGTGCCCGTACGGCAGGCCGTTGCGGCCGCGGGGAATCCCGTTCCGGAGCGGATTTAGACGTTGAAGTGAAAGGCCGGTAGTGTACGCCTTTGGCCTGCCCGGAGGACCGTTACTGCGAGTGGAAGAAGCCAAACCGTTGGGTGACAACTTCTGCCAAATGTGACAAACCGGGCATTGTTGGGTACCCAACCCTGAAATAGCAGCGGCACGACGGGCGACGCATGACCGGCAACGGGAATCTTTGCCGCCGACCGGACGTTGACCGGATGACGACGACAGCGACACCTGTCCTGTGGGCGACAAGCCCGGGAGGCACGATTCATGAGTGAGCGAGCTCTCCGCGGCACGCGACTCGTGGTTACCAGCTACGAGACGGACCGCGGCATCGATCTGGCCCCGCGCCAGGCGGTGGAGTACGCATGCCAGAACGGACATCGATTTGAGATGCCGTTCTCGGTAGAGGCGGAAATTCCGCCGGAGTGGGAGTGCAAGGCGTGCGGCGCCATGGCACTCCTGGTGGACGGGGATGGCCCCGAGGAGAAGAAGGGCAAGCCTGCGCGTACGCACTGGGACATGCTCATGGAGCGGCGCACACGCGAGGAGCTTGAGGAGGTGCTGGCCGAGAGGCTGGCGGTTCTGCGCTCCGGAGCCATGAACATCGCCGTGCACCCGCGGGACAGCAGGAAGTCTGCCTGACCGCGCGGCACCGCAGAGAGACAGAGCCGCGGGCCGTGACACACCACCGTGTGTCACCTCGGACTCCAGGGAGTCCAGGTGGCTGAGTGCGTACGGATTGTCGGTGCCTTCCGACACAGTCGCGACGGTCGTCACGCTGCACCCCTCTCGC
>NZ_JBFAJH010000059.1:0-29439 GCF_040655115.1 Streptomyces atratus
GAGCGGTGGGAGGCGGAGCGCTGGTTCATCGCTGCGGACGGTGAGTCGGGGAAGCGGTTCGGGAACGAGACGATCCGCGTCACCCCGGACGGCGAAGTGTCTATCAAACTGCCCGCCCCGCTCGCGCACCTGGCCAACGCCCGGCACGGTCGGTCACCTCCGCCGTGGCGTTCGCGCACCGGGGCGCGGAGTGGGGAGACCGCATCACCGCGAACCGGGCCGTCGCCTACCGCATCCACCTCGACACCGACCGTAGCCGCTGGTACCTCACGGCCTCGTGGCAGCGTCCGGTCATCCAGACCGTCCCGTTGGAGACTGCCCGCGCCCGGGGCATGGTCGGCGTCGACACCAACGCCGACCACTTCGCCGCCTACCACCTCGACCGGCACGGCAACCCCATCGGCGGGCCGCGGCGTTTCCCCTATGACCTGTCCGGTTCGGCCGGCCACCGCGACGCACAGATCCGCCACGCCCTGACCCGCCTGATCAGCTGGGCCAGGCAGGTCGGTGTCGCCGCGATCGGCATCGAAGACCTCGACTTCACCGCCGAGAAGACCCGGGAGAAGCACGGCCGCAGGAAGCGGTTCCGGCAGCTGATCTCCGGCATCCCGACCGGGAAACTCAAGGCCCGGTTGGTGTCGATGGCCGCCGAACACGGCCTGAGCATTGTCGCGGTCGACCCCGCATACACCAGCATGTGGGGTGCCCAGCACTGGCAGAAACCGCTGGCCACCCCCCACCGCAAGATGTCCCGTCACGATGCCGCGGGCATCGCGATCGGACGACGCGCCCTTGGGCACCGGGTCCGGCGTCGGACGGCACTGCCCCCACACGACCGGAGTGATCGTGCGGGGCATCGGACCGTCCAGGCCGGACCAGGTGACCGGGGGCGTGAGGGAACCCGCCCACCCACAACGGACCACGCCCCTGGAGGCGTGCCGCCGAGCGGGAAGCGAAAGCGGGAACCCAGTGCATCCAAAACCGTTCGGGATGTGCCCAGTACGCAGCAGTGGGTCCAGGACTCACTCATGCGCACTGGTTAGGAACGGTCAGGAGTTTGTGGGCCGTCGGTGAGCTGGGGGCGTGGGGATGCGGGCGGGGTGGGGGCAGTCTTCTTGGTGTCGCGGACCTTGTCCCCCAGGTCCAGCAGGACGTCTGGGGCAGGACCGGCCTCCGGTCGACGATGCCGGCGGCGCGGGCCCGGCAGGCGGCGGAGAACGCCGGCGGGGCGGCGTACGCCGACGCGGTGTCGGGGTACGCCGCCCTGGAGTGGGACGGGCTGCCAGCCGCGGCCCGTAAGCTGCTGGCCCCTACTTCGGGTCGCGGTTGAACAGCGACTTGGACCAGACGTAGCCGAGCACGGCCAGCCCCACGCACCAGACCACGGCCAGCCACCCGTTGTGGCCGATCTCGCTGCCGAGCAGCAGCCCGCGCAGCGTCTCGATGGCCGAGGTGAACGGTTGGTACTCGGCGATCGGCTGGAACCAGCCCGGCATCGCGTCGACCGGCACGAAGGCGCTGGAGAGGAGCGGCAGGACCATCAGCGGCAGGGCGTTGTTGCTGGCCGCCTCGACGTTCGGGCTGGACAGGCCCATCCCGACCGCGATCCAGGTGAGCGCCAGGGAGACGAGCGCCAGCAGCCCGACCGCCAGGATCCACTCCAGGACGGTGGCATCCGTGGCCCGGAACCCGATCGCCACGGCGACGGCCCCGACGAGCACCACGCTCATCACGCACTGCAGCACGCTGCCGACGACGTGTCCGATGAGCACCGAACCGCGGTGGATCGCCATCGTGCGGAAGCGGGCGATGATGCCCTCGGACATGTCCATCGAGACCGACACCGCGCTGCCGATCGTGGTGCCGCCGATGGTCAGCATCAGGATGCCCGGGACGAGATACGCGAGGTACTCGGACCGGTCGGCACCGCCGTCCCCGATGCCGGCGCTCATCACATCGCCGAAGATGTAGACGAAGAGCAACAGCAGCATCACCGGCGTGAGCAGCAAATTCAGCGTCAGGGACGGGTAGCGCCGGACGTGCAGCAGGTTGCGGCGCAGCATCGTGGACGAGTCGCGCACGGCGAGGGAGAGGGAGCTCATCGGACAGCCTCCTTGGTTTGGTTCGGCTGGTTGGTGCTGCCGGTCAGGGCGAAGAACACGTCGTCGAGGTCGGGGGTGTGCACGGTCAGTTCGTCGGCCTCGATGCCGGCGGAGTCCAGCCGGTCGAGGATGGAGCGCAGTTCGCGCTGGCTGCCGTCGCTGGGGATCTGCAGCGACAGCGCCTCGTCGTCGCGGGTGACGTCGCGCAGCGCGGAGGCGGCGCTCTGGTAGGCGGCCGGGGCGGTGAAGCGGAGCCGGATGTGTCCGCCGGGGATGAGCCGCTTCAATTCCTCGGCGGTGCCCTCGGCGGCGATCTTGCCGTCGTTGAGCACCGCGATGCGGTCGGCGAGCTCGTCGGCCTCGTCCAGGTACTGGGTGGTGAGGAAGACGGTGACGCCGCCCGTGACGAGCTCGCGGATGATCTGCCACGTGTTGTGGCGGGAGCGCGGGTCGAGGCCGGTGGTCGGCTCGTCAAGGAAGATGATCCGCGGGTTGCCGACCAGCGTCATGGCGATGTCGAGGCGGCGCTTCATGCCGCCGGAGTAGCTTTGGGCGGGCTTCTTTGCGGCGTCGACGAGGTCGAAGCGCTCCAGCAGCTCGGCGGCGACGCGCCGCCCCTCGCGCTTGGGCAGGTGGTGCAGGTCTGCCATGAGGAGCATGTTCTCCTCGCCGGTGATGAGCCCGTCGACGGCGGAGAACTGCCCGGTGACGCCGATCGCGGCACGCACCCCGTCCGGTGACGTGGCGACGTCGTGGCCCGCGACCTGGGCCTGCCCGCCGTCGGCGGTGATGAGCGTGGACAGGATCTTCACGGCGGTGGTCTTGCCGGCGCCGTTGGGTCCGAGCAGCGCGAACACGGACCCGGCCGGGATACGCAGATCGATGCCGTCGAGGACGGTCTTGTCGCCGTACGACTTGCGCAGACCGACGGTGGACACGGCGGCGGGCGGCTGCGGACCGTCTCCCCGCCTGGACGTGGGCATGACAGAAGAAGGCATGGAACCCTCCCGTTCGAAGGCTGGAGTGACTGGGGAGTGGGTGAGTTGGCGGGGCCGGCGCTCAGGCCTTGGCGCGGCGGATGTCGATGTTGCCGTGCCGGGTGCGGGCGCGGATTTTGACGGTGTCCTCGGTCTTCTCCGGGGTCTCGGACGCGGTGAGCGTGTTGCGCACCTGGCCGGAGCCCGAGCTGACGTCGAGCCAGGCGGCCGTGCCCTCGCGGACGCCGACCTCGATGGCGCCGTAGGAGGTCTCCAACTGGGCGGTGCCGCAGGCCACTTCGCCCACGCGCAGGGTGCCGTGGGCGGTGGTGGCGGTGACCGAGTCCTCGGCGCGCCGGATCTCGATGTCGCCGTTGGCGCCGCTCACCCGCAGCTCGCCGGTCGCGGCGCCGACGGTCGTGGTGCCGTGCGAGTTCTTCAGGACGGCGGGGCCGTCCACGAGGCCGACGCGCAGGCTGCCGGAGCTGGTGGTGATCTCGGCCATGCCCTCGACCCGGTCCACGGTGATCGAGCCGTGCGACGCGGTCAGCTGCAGCGGGCCGGTCGTGTCGAAGCGGACGTCGCCGGACGAGGTCTTCACACGGACCTCGCCGAGCCGGCCCTCGCCGAGCACCTGGGCCCAGGCGCCGGTCATGTCGATGCGCGAGCCTGTGGGCAGTTCGACCGTCACGTCGACGGTGCCGGTGCGGCCGAACAGATAGCGCTGCTTGGGCGTCCTGACGGTCAGTACGCCGCTCGCGTACGTGACCTCGGTCTGGTCGGCCGCCCGTACGTCCTGGTCCCGCTTCGGGTCGCGGGGTTGCACCTCGACGACGGTGTCGAGGCGGTCGCCCGCGGTGAACTGGATGGAACCGGCCTCCACGTGCGCCGTGGCCGAGATCGGTTCGGGAGTGTCGAAAGAAGGCATGGCTGTCCCGTCCTCTTGGGTCTTCGGGACGTCCCCGCCGGCGGGGACGTGGTGTGGGTGAAGTGGTGCGGGCGGGGGGCGCGGCTAGCGCACCCAGCCCGTGAAACTCTGTCCGATGGTCTGGGTCTTCTCTGCCGTGCGCGGCCGGGTGCCGCCGTCGACCGCGGCCGACACGGCGCGCACCAGCCACGCGTTGACCGACAGGCCCTCGCGGGTCGCGGCCTCCTCGGCGCGGGCCTTGAGGTGGGCCGGCAGACGCAGGTTGACGCGGGCGGTGCCGCCCTCGTCGCCGTCGGCCGGGGCCGGGGTCTTGAACGGTTCGACGGGCGCGGCCGGCTCCGTGGGGGCGCCGCCGTCGGTGGGCGGCGGTGTCACCACGAAGTCGGGGTCGAGCCCGCGCAGCCGTACGTCGACCGAGCCGGGGGCGAGTTCGCGGGTGATCTCGTCCATCGCGGCGGAGAGCACGTTGAGCATGGTCAGCCGGGTCGCCGACTCCAGGGGAGCGGTGAGCCTCTCGGCCAGCTCGCGGGCTTCGTCGCCGCCGGCTTCGGCGGCCACCGCGAGTTCGCGGCGGAGGGTGTCGACATACGGAGTGAGGTCCATGACGCCATGATGGCACCACGATGGCGCCACGCGCAAGCCTGGTTGGCGCCTTGTGCGGGGCGAGTTCAAATGCGACCTCCTCACCTGCGGAAATGCGAAGAGGACGACCCGAGCCACTGTGGCGCCACGCGTGCTCATGTGCTTTTGGGAGCGTGGAATGGCGCCGGGTGGCGCCAAGCGGTGCCACCTGGCGCCATGTGATGCCATGTGATGCCATATGATGTCGCAAGGGTGACCCGCCCCCGCCTCGCGGTCCACCGCTGGGCACCGCTTCGGCTTCGACCTGTCCGGGACCGCCGGTCACCGCGATGCCCAGCTCCGCCACGCGCTGACCCGCCTGATCAACTGGGCGGTGTGTGTCGGTGTCGCGGCGATCGGGATCGAGGACCTCGACTTCACCGCCGAGAAGACCCGGGAGAAGCACGGCCGCCGGAAGCGGTTCCGGCAGCTCATTTCCGGTATTCCGACCGGGAAACTCAAGGCCCGGCTGGTGTCGATGGCCGCCGAACAGGGCCTGAGCATTGTCGCGGTGGATCCGGCCTACACCTCCCTGTGGGGTGCCCAGCACTGGCAGAAGCCACTGGTCACCTCCCACCGCACCATGTCCCGCCACGATGCCGCCGGTATCGCGATCGGACGACGCGCCCTCGGGCACCCGGTCCGGCGTCGGACGGCACCGCCCCCACACGACCGGAGTGATCGTGCGGGGCATCGGACCGCCCAGGCCGGACCAGGCACCCGGGGACGTGAGGGAACCCGCCCACCCGCAACGGACCGGCCCCCTGGAGAGCCGTCGCCGAGTGGGAAGCGAAAGCGGGGGACCAGTGCATCCAACACCGTTCGGGATGCGCCCAGTACGCAGCAGTGGGTCCAGGACTCACTTACGCACACTGGTTAGGAACGGTGGACTGCTCCGAAGAAGGGCGGCGCAGCCCGGTCGCGGTGACGGCCGTAGAGGCCCGTCAGGCGCGGCTCGGTGCCGGCTCCGGCTCTGAGAGATGCGCTGCCGCACGGCGAGGGAGCAGCAGCGGGGTCGCCAGCAGGAGCACGCCGGCCAGGCCGATGGCCGTACGCGGGCCGAGCAGGCCGCCCAGCACGCCCCAGACGGCCGTCAGCAGCGCGGTCGAGGCCTTGGTCGTCACCGCCCAGGCGGACAGCGTGCGGGCGACCCGGTCGGTCGCGGTGCGCTCGAGGCGGTAGGTGGCGTAGACGGGGTTGAAGACCCCGCAGCAGAAGATGAGCCCGAGTTCGACGCCCATCACCAGCAGCAGCCCTTCGGTGCCCGTTCCCAGGAAGGCCAGGCCGACGGGCCAGATCGCGCGCAGCGCCCCGGCCACGACCAGGACCCGGTGCTGTCCGAACCGGGTGACGAGCGGTCGGGCCAGCCGCGAACCGAGCAGCCCGCCGATCGAGGGCGCGGCGAAGGCGAGGCCGTACTGCCACGGTGCGAACCCGAGTCGGCCGAGCATCAGGACGGCCAGCAGCGGCTGAGCGGCCATCACCAGGCCGTTGAACAAGGCGGTGTTGAAGAACAGTGGACGCAGCGTCGCGTCGGCGAGGATGTACCGCCAACCGTCGAGCAGGTCCCCGGCCCGCATGCGCGCGGCCTCCCGGCGCTCGGGCCGCGGCTCGTGCCCGCCCATCGCGCGGATGCCCAGGGCCGAGAGCAGGTAGCTGACCGCGTCGGCCGCCACCGTCGCCACCGGACCGAGGAGCCCGATCGCCGCGCCGCCCAGCGGCGGTCCGATGATCGTGGTCGTCCAGGCCGTGGACTCGAATCGGGCGTTGGCGACGAGCAGGTCCTCGGCCGGCAGCAGCGTCTTCAGGTACGCGCCGGAGGCGGCACGGAAGGTGATGTCGGCCGCCGCGACGACGACCGAGACCAGCAGGAGCTGAAGGAAGGTGAGCACGCCGAACGCGCACGCGGTGGGGACCGTCAGCAGCGCCGCGAACCGCACCAGGTCCATCGCGATCAGCACCGGCCGCTTGCGGCGGAACTCCACCCACGGGCCGAGCGGCACCGCCACGGCCGCGCCCACCGCAGCCCCCACGGAGGAGAGCGCGGCGACCTCGGCCGGTCCGGCGTGCAGCACCCGGATGGCGATCAGCGGGAACGCGCCGAAGGCGAGCCACGTGCCGAGCGCGCTGGTCCCGTACGCTCCCCAGAGCCACCCGAACGGCCGCCCCAGCCGATGTCCGAGAAGATGTCCCAGCCGGTGCCCGCTCCTCATGCCCGACACCCTCGCCCCCACTCTGCACAACCGATCCGCGATCGGAATCATCAAAGCGAGCACCGTACCCGGGGATCAAACAACCGCATGGCCGCCAGCCACAACCAACGGTTGTGCCCATAAGGTATCGGCATGGACCTCGACACCGTCCGGACCTTCGTCGCCGCCGCCGACGCGGGGCAGTTCCAGGAGGCCGCCGCCGAGCTGGCGGTCACCCAGCAGGCCGTCTCCAAGCGCATCGCCGCCCTGGAGCGCAACCTCGGCGCGCGGCTGTTCACCCGCACCCCGCGCGGCGCCGAGCTCACCATCGACGGGCAGGCGTTCCTGCCCCACGCGCGCGAGCTGCTGCGCGTCGCCGAGCGCGCGGTCACGTCCGTGCGCACCGGCCGCCGTCCGCTGCGCGTCGACGTGATCGCCTCGCGTGGCGCGGCGGCGGGCCTGCTGCGCGGCTTCCACCGCGTGCACCCCGAGATCGAACTCGACGTGGTGATGCTGTTCGACATCGAGACGGCCGTCGCCGCCATCCGGTCCGGTGCGATCGACGCGTCCTTCCGCGCTGTCGCCACGCCCGGCCGGCCCCTTCCCGAGGACCTCGAGTCCGTCCGGGTGCTCGACGAGCCGCTCCAGCTCCTCACCGGCCCCGCCCACGCGCTGGCGGGCGCCCGGTCGGTGACTGTTACTCAGCTCGCCGGGCACCGGATCTGGATGCCCGGCATCGTCCCCGGTACCGAGTGGGCCGCCTACTACGACGACCTCGTCGCCGAGTTCGGGCTCAGAATCGAGGCGACCGGCCCCAACTTCGGTTCCGACGCGCTCCTCGACACCGTCGCCGACACCCCGGCCCTGGCCACCTTCATGGGCGGGCAGACCCGCCTCGTCTGGCCCGCCGGTCACGGACTGCGCCGCATCCCGGTGACCGACCCGACGCCCGTCTACCCGCACTCGCTCCTCTGGCACCGCGACAACCCCCACCCGGCGCTGGCCACCCTCCGCGCCCACCTCGCCGCCACAGCGGCCGGCCACGACGCCGCCGGGACCTGGGCGCCGGGCTGGGTGATTCCGCGCTGAACGTCGCCGTTTCAGTGGCCGTCCGGCTCTCCGGGGCGCCCTGGCCGAACCCGACCGTTCGCTCGAAGCCGCGCCTCCTCCGATTTCTTGAGTCATCGCCCCCGGAAAACGTGCGTGCGTACGGAATTCCGTCCGTGCCAGGATGGCGTGGGGAAGCGAGGTCTCGTGGACGAGTTGAGGCGATTTGGCCTGGCGCTGGTCGCGTGGGCGGCCGGCGGAGCGGGGGCGGGTGCGGCCGCCGCGGTGGCGCGGGAGCTGGCCGGCTGCGGTGTGCGTACGGTCGTGCTCGTCGAGGGGAGCAGTGATCAGGTCGCGCTCGAAGCACTGGCCACGCGCTACGGCCGCGATCTCGGTGCGGAGGGCGTCGCGGTCGTACCGCTCGGAGGTGCGACGAGCATCGGGCGCTTCCTGGACGTGTGCGGTCCTCCGGGGCTCGGCCTCCCGCTGGCCGGTCTCTGCGACATCGGCGAGGAGCGGCACTTCCGGCATCATCTGGAGCGGGTCGGGCTCGGGTCCGCTCTCACGCGCGCCGGACTGGAGACACTCGGGTTCCACGTGTGCGTCGCCGACCTGGAGGACGAGTTGATCCGCGCTCTCGGGGCCGAGGACGTGCAGCAGGTGATCGAGGCCCAGGGAGAGATGCGCCCCTTCCACACCTTCCAGGGCCAGCCGGCACAGCGGGAACGGCCCGTGGAGCACCAGCTGCGGCGCTTCATGGGCACGCACAGCGGTCGCAAGGCGCTCTACGCGCAGGCTCTGGTCGCGCACCTGGACCTCGGGCGCGTTCCCCGGCCGCTGGAGCGCCTCCTCACGCACGTCTGACACGGCCGACGCCATCGCCGTCGCCGTGCCAGTGCGCGGCTCCCCTCAGAGGCTCGGCGGACCCGCGTCACGTCGGTGTGGTTGCCGCCGTCTCCGTACCGGACGGTGGGCTTGTGGCAGGAGAGGCAGCGCCCCACCTGTTCGGGCCTGCATCCCAGTCGCGTGGCAAGCGCTCGACGGTCCGGTTGCGGTGTGGCTGCCGAACTCGTCCACGGCGGGCGTAGTTTGTCCACTCCTTCTGGTGAACGTCTTGCGCGGACCTGGCCTGAGCCGGCGACGAACGACTATCAAGATCACCTCGGCCCGCTTCAGCCTGTTCTGCCCAGGCTGACCATAAAATGAGGTGTTCATGGCTCTTCTTCGTGTCGGGACGGCTGCCGCTGCTGCCGCTCTCGCCATCGCCGGCAGCGGGGTGGCTTCCCCCGAGGCCGGTGCCGCAGCGGGCTGCCGCGGCACCGCTTGTGACGGCAAGAACCCGCACGTGACCCGCTGTGACCAGGATGCGCGCAGCCTTGGCGGTCCGATCCGTGTGGGTGGCGGGCCTGCCGTGCAGCTGAGGACCTCCTCGCGCTGCAGCGCTGCCTGGGTGCTCATCGAGAGGGGGGACCACGCCTGGGCAGGGCGGGTCGAGATCCGCGGCGGGAAGTCCTACCGCGTGAACGCCACTTCCTCCCGGTCCGCCTATTCCTTGATGGTCGGCACCAGCCACGCGTACCGCGCCTGCAAGCAGGACATCACCGACAGCACCTGGTCCTGCGGCCGCTGGTACTGAGTGACCCGTCAGCTCTCCAGGAGCCAGTATCAGCTCGGCCAGAGCGGCGTGCGGCAGGCCGAGCCGCAGGTGGACGAGGGTGACCAGCAGCCGGTCGACGAACTCCAGCTTCGGCTTGCGCCCGGCCCCCTCCGCCCGGCACCGTTTGTAGCCCCGCTGCCGATCGAGCGAAGACTCACGCCGGGCCCACCAACGCGGCGACAACTCGTCGAGCAACTCGCCGAGATGTGCGCGAGAGACCCCGGACAAGGCAGGATGGGAGCAGGCCGCACGGGCCCAGGTAAGCGTCACAACTCACCCGACCCGTGCGGCCCTTCTCACGTCACGGCCCCACCAACACCGGGACTATTCATCCCAGGTCGTTACCCCGGTCCGATTGCCGGCCGGGCTCGTCGCGTGCTTGTCTGTCCGGATCGGCCAGGAGCTCGGCGCGGCCGTCGAGCCGGCCCGGTCGGTGCACCCGGCCTGACCGGACCGACGGGCCGGACCCTCGTCGGGTGCAAAAAATGGCCCACGTCCCTCTGCCGTGTCGATCCGCGGCTGCCCCGTTCGACCTTGGAGTGAGAGGGTCGAAAAGCGGCCCCGACATCAAGGAGACCAAAGATGGCGAAGTACATGCTGATCATGCGAGGCACGGACGAATCCGTTGCGAAGATGATGGAGACGCCCTTCGAGCAGATGCTCGAGACGGTGGGTCGCTTCAATGAGGAGATGATCCGGGCCGGCGTGCTCGTCGCCGCCGAGGGCCTGGACGACCCGGCCCAGGGCGTGGTGGTCGACTTCAGCGGCGAGGCGCCGGTGGTCACCGACGGTCCTTACGGCGAGACCAAGGAGCTGTTCGGCGGCTTCTACGTGATCGACGTGGCTTCAAAGGAGGAGGCGGTCGAGTGGGCCAAGCGACTGCCGGCAATTGCCGGCACGAAGTGCGAGATCCGCCGCGTGCCGAGCATCGACGAATTCCCGCAGGACAACGAGTGGATCGTCAAGGAGCGGGCGTGGCGCGAGCGGACCGGCCAGCTCTGACGCCCGCGGCCACCGGCGGCCCGCCGAGCACCGAGTCGGTGCGGCGGGCCGTCGAGGCCGTCTGGCGGATCGAGTCCGCACGGATCGTCGGTGCACTGGCTCGCTACACCGGGGACTTCGAGCTGGCCGAGGATGTCGCACAGGAGGCGGTGGCGGAGGCGCTCCTCACCTGGTCGCGTGACGGTGTGCCGGCGAACCCGGTGAGTTGGCTGCTGGCGACCGCGCGGCGGCGCGCCATCGACAGCTTCCGCCGCCGGTCGGCACTCGACGAGCGATACGCCGTACTCGCCGGCCGGCTCGCCGAGGGGGAGGCGAGCTCGGGCGTGGTGGCCCCGCGGGACCGGTCGGACGACCTGCCGTGGGACCCCGACCGGGTCGACGACGACGTCCTCGCGCTGATGTTCGTGGCCTGCCATCCGGTGCTCTCGCCCGAGGCCCGTGTGGCCCTGACGCTGCGTGTGGTCGGCGGCCTGTCGAGCGAGGAGATCGCCCGGGCGTTTCTCGTGCCCGTGCCGACGGTCCAGGCACGGATCACGCGGGCGAAGAAGACGATTGCCGCGGCGGGAGTGCCGTTCGAGTTACCGCCGTCCGAGGAGCGGCGCGAGCGGCTCGGCGGTGTCCTGAGCGTGCTGTACGTGATCTTCACGGAGGGCTCGACAGCGACGACCGGTGACCGCCTGCTGCGCCCCGATCTCGCGTACGAGGCGATCCGGCTGGCCCGGATGCTGGCCGCGTTGCTGTCCGATGAGCCGGAGGTGTACGGGCTGCTCGCTCTGTTCGAGCTCACGGCCGCGCGTTTTCCCGCACGCACTGGGCCCGATGGCGAGGCGGTGCTTTTGGAGGATCAGGACCGGCGTCTGTGGGACCGGTCGGCGATCCGTCGCGGTCTGGCCGCGATCGGCCGGGCCTCGGCTGCCGGGCGCGGCCTCGGACCGTACGGGCTGCAGGCAGCGATCGCCGCCTGCCACGCGTCGGCGTCCTCGGTGCCGGAGACCGACTGGGAGCGTGTCGTGCTCCTCTATGAGGCGCTCGGCCGCGTGGCTCCGTCACCCGTCGTCGAACTCAACCGGGCGGTCGCCGTCGCAATGGCGGACGGGCCACAGCAGGCGCTGTCCCTGGTGGACGAGCTGGTCGCCTCCGGGCGCCTGTCGGGGTCGTACCTGCTCCCGAGCGTGCGCGGCGAACTGCTCGTCCGGCTCGGCCGGACCGCTGAGGCACAGGCCGAGTTGGAGCTCGCCGCCCGGCTGTGCCGCAACGTCCGCGAGCGGTCGGTGCTGCTGCGCAAGGCGGCCGCGCCGGCGTGATATCCGTCCGCCTCCCGCTGTCCGGGGAGGCGGACCGACCGAGTCGGACGGGCCGCTGTGGAGCAGCCGGGACCACATGAGCAGCGATTGTGCCGGGGCTCAGTCTCCGCTGCGAACGTGCAGATCAACTCATATGCGCCGAGTTCTGGCACGGTAGGACCGGGACTCCGGGGGGCGCCGAACTGGCCCACCGCAATCCGAGAACGAACACGGCCACCGCAGCCTCGACTGCGCCGGGCGGTCTCCGGCGGCGGTCGAGGTGCTTCACGACTTCGAGCAGGAATTCGGCGTCACCTTGGTCCGGGCCGCACTCGTTCTTGGCCGCCTCGCCGGCAGATCGAGGAGTGCAGCAGGTGGCTGGCTGGGCCGGCCGCCCGTTGCGGGCGGTCGGCCCTGCCGCACTGTGTGGTTACCGGACGTCGTAGGCGCGGGTGATGGTCTGGGTGACCGCGTTGCCGTTGGCGTCGGTGAAGGTGGCCTTCGTCGTGACCTGCTTGCCGGCGGCGCCGGTGTGGTCGAGGACGGCCGTCCACTTGCCGTCCCGCTGCTCGGTCGGCGCCTGGGTCCAGGTGATGCCGCCGTCGTAGGAGTAGGACAGCGAGGCCGCCGTGATCGCGCCCGGGGTGTACCCGGCGTGGCCCTCGACCGACAGGCCGACCTTGATGCCGCTCTGCGCGGGAAGGGTGTTCAGGCCGTCCACCGGCACGTCGTACGCCGGGAAGAGGATCGGCAGGCCGCGCGAGTAGACGTCCGGCTCCAGGTGGGAGCGGAAGCTCCAGGTGGTGGTGACATCGGTGGAGCGCAGCCAGTTCCGGTCCGAGGTCGGGATCTTGGACAGGTTCTGGGTGAGCTCGTACGCGGAGTCCTCAGCCGGAACCTTGAACGCGTCGTACGGGTAGGCGCTGGTGGCGATCTGCTCACCGTTGCGCTTCAGCACCAGGTTGCCGAGGTCGCCGAACGATCCGCCGTAGGACCAGTGGTCGCCGGAGCCGTCGAGCCAGAGGGCGTTCTGGAATCCGATCAGGTCGCCCTGCCGCTCGGCGGTCAGCATCAGCTTGCCGTCGGCGTCGCGCGGCGCGGCCGGCCGCAGGGGGCCGCCGTACCACTCCTCGGCGCTCCGCTGTCCGGCCCGGTAGGTGCGCTCCTGGTCGTTCATGAACGCGGCAAACGGGAAGCTGGTCATTGCGCCGTGGTACCAGGCGTCGTCGCCGGTCGTGTAGTAGGCGGTGCGGGTACCGGGCACGTGGACGGAGCCGAACGGGCTCACGGGGACGTAGTTGCCGCTGCTCCCGGTGGGGCGGATGAACATCGCGTCGATGTAGTCGGCCTCCTTGCCCATGGCGTTCCACGTTTCGGTGACCTGGGCCAGCTTGGAGTCCTCGGGCTTGTAGACCTGATCGGACTGCAGCGGACCCTGGGTCGGGAACGACAGGTTGTAGACGTAGGGCGAGCCGTCCTCGGAGCCGGTCGCGCGCCAGGTGGGCCGGAACTCGAAGGTGCCGTTCTCGGCACGTCCGTCGACGTCTGCGTAGAACTTCTGGACGGTGTTGCCGGACATGAGCGATCCGGATATCTGCCAGGTGTCGTCCCACGTGCGGGCGTAGCTGAACGTGGTGTTGTTCACCGTCGAGGGGCGGTCGGTGTGCAGGCTCAGCTGGTGGGCCTTGCGGGCGTCGAGGACGACAGTGGTGTCATGGGTGATCCGCAGCTGCGGGTTCCCGAGGTAGCTGATCGATTCGGGCTTGTTGTTCGCGTCGTAGCTCGCCACGAAGCTGCTGAGGGCATAGTCGCCCGGGCGCACGCTGTACGTCTGGGCGGTCGCACCCGCGTTGCTGCGGCGCTCGCCCTTGTCGGTGTCGAGGCTGACCAGGTCCAGGGAGGAGGGGCCGGTCGCGGGCTTGCCATGACGGTCGATGACCTTGACCCGGAGGGTGACCGTCTCCGGCTGGACGTAGAGCGTGACGGGCACGGAGGCGTGCGCATCGCCGCCGGTGGCCAGGATCCGGCCGGTGACAGCGCCGTACTGTCCGGCCTTGAGGCGGGCGGTGGGGTCGATCCGCAGCGGCACCTGGGCGGTGGCCCCCGCGGGGACGGTCACCTTGCCCTGTTCCAGCTTGATGATGCCGGAGTTGACGTCGCTGCCGTCGTTGCCGTGCACACCGCTGAGCTTCAGGCTCAGGGTCAGGTCGCTGCCGCTGGTGTTGGTGAAGGGCACCTGCACGGTGGTGCGGTCCGAGGCGTCCTGCGGCCAGTTGTAGCTGCCGGCCTGGACAGCCGGTGCAGAGAGCACCTGCTGGTCCACCGCGGTGGCCACGTCGAGGACGCCGCCCCCGGTCTCGTCAGCACCGGCGACCTTGCCATCAGTGCGGGCGGAGGAGACCAGGGATGCCTTGACCTGCTGCGCGGTCCAGTCCGGGTGGGCCTGGCGGACGATGGCCGCAGCACCGGCGACATGCGGGGTCGCCATGGAGGTGCCCGACATCGTCTGGTAAGCGTATGTGCCGCGGCCGCCCGCGGCCGCCGCCGAGATGCCGACGCCGGGGGCGGCGATCTCGGGCTTGAGGGTGTGGGTGACGGCCACGGGACCTCGGCTGGAGAACCACGCGGTGGTGTCATCGCGGTCGACGGCGCCCACGGTCAGCACACCGGGCACACAGCCCGGCGAGGAGACGGTCTCGCTGCCCGAACCCAGGTTGCCGGCGGCGACGACGAACAGGGTGTGCGTGTTCTGCGACAGCTCCTTCGTCGCCGCGGCCAGCGGGTCGCCGCAGTCACCGACCGCGGAGCTGCCCAGGCTCATGGAGACGACGTCGGCCTGCTGGTCGACGGCCCACTGCATCCCCTCGATGATCCAGGAGGTCTGCCCATAACCGTAGTCGTTGAGGACCTTGCCGATGAGCAGGCCGGTCCCGGGGGCTACGCCCTTCTTGCGGCCGTCGCCGGCCGCTCCGGAGCCGCCTACCGTGGAGGCAGTGTGGGTGCCGTGCCCCTGCCGGTCCTTGACGCTCTGGGAGTCGGTGAAGTTCTTGGACGCGGCGATCCGGCCCACGAGGTCCGGGTGCTCGGCGTCCGCGCCCGTGTCCAGCACGGCGACCTTGGTGCCCTTGCCGTCGTAGCCGGCCGCCCATGCCTCCGGCGCGTGCACCTGTGCGGTGGACCGGTCCAGGGTGGCCTCGACCTTGCCGTCCAGCCACAGCTTCTTCAGCGTGGAGGCAGAACGTGAGCGGGGGTTGGTGATGTCCTGCCAGAAGGTGGCGGCAGTGTCCTTGCCGGCCTTGAGCGCGACGCCGTCCACAGCCGGGAGGCTCAGGCCCCGCTCGGCCCCGCGAGGGGCCGCCGGCGCGCTGTCGGCAACGTTCACACCATTCCGGTAGGTGGCGATGAGCGGCAGCGTGTCGGTGTGTGTGTCGTCGTATCCCTGGCGGATGAGCCCAGTGACGTTGAACAACTGCTCGTCGACCTTGCCTTCGGCGATCGCCTGGGAGGCGTCCTCCGGGTAGACGTAAAGGTCCTTGCCCATCTGATAGGTCTGGACCATCGGTTGCGTGCCGTCCTCGCGGGGCAGCACGGCCGCCGAGCTGTGGCCCGACGTGTCCGTGGTCACCAGCACCTTGTCGCCGGTGACGAGCGTGACCGTCGCCTGCTTGCCGCCCGTTGCCGTGGTCCCGCTGCCGATGACGGGCCTCTTCCCCGAGGCACCGTCAGGCGGCGTATCCGCCGCCCCGGATGGCGCGACCGCGGTGACGGCCAGGACGGCGGCGGTCGCCGCGCCCAAGGCTATACGCGTTATGGGGCGCATGAATCTCCCTATGTGACGCCGTGAACATGCCATGCTGCGGCTGCAGCCTGGCAGACATGCGGATCGCGTAGGGATGCCGCGCGTGACGGGTTTCCCGCATGTCGGTTTTCCGTCACGCGGTCACATCGATTGGTTCGTCAGCCCGGTGGGGCCTGCGGGCCTGACAGGTGGGGGTTCACAACTGCTGGGCAGACACATCGTTGTGGCGAGCATGGACACGATGAGGTGAACGGTGTGACGAGCTGCGGGTATGCCTGGCAGGGGTGTGCGTAGCGTTCTCGGTGCGGTCCGGGACGCCGGGTGTGGTGTCAGCAGTCGGGGCCCCCGTGGCCCCCGTGTCACCGGAGAGATGGTCCGGGGTCTCCCCGTCGCCTCCGGCCACACCCATATGGCCGGGTCGCAGGGATTCCGCCCGCCCGGGACGGACCGCATACGGGATATGCGTCGCCGACCGGGACGCGAAAGCGGAGGACCGGTGCGCCCAAGACCGTTCGGGGCGTACCGGTGAGCCGGGACTCACTCCTGCCCACCGCCCAGGAACGGCATGTCCCGCCGGACCGACGCTCGCCCAGATGATCTCGCCGAAGGGGGCGCGGGCGCATTCCCCACTCCTCGGCCAGCAGCAGGCCCCGGCCTCCCTCGAGCTCCTCCCGCCACGCCGATTCCTCCGGATCCGGGCAGACTCCGGTCCGCCGCCGGAGTACGGGCCCGGCAGCTCATGAGAGCTACGGGTCGGACCACACATCGGCCGTGGCCCGCCAGGAGACCGAGGCTGCGGGCAAAGGGCTCCAGCGACCAGGTCGGCAAGCAGTTCCCGGACCCAGGCTCCGCACTGCGTCCGCGGGAGCCACTGCAGCCGGCAACTCCTCGGCGAGCAACTCCTCGGCCGGATCGAGGTCGCCGGCGGTGAAGCAGGAACCCGCCAGGAGTTGGCGGCCACCCTCGCAGGGTGACCACCCACAGACGGAGACTCCTCGGCCCTCAGGCCGAAGAGGAGGAGATCAAAGCCAGCCCGCACGTGCGGCGTGCCACCCGAGTTGCAGGCGCGAATCCGCTCCGGCAAGGTCCATCAGACGGCGTGTCCGCCGCTCCACGGTGCGTATGGAGAGGCCGAGTTGGGAGGCCGCCCGCCGGTCGGAGATCCCTGCCAGCAGCAGGGCGAGGACCTCCAGTTCCCCCTCGGTCGGCTGCTGATCGGCCGCCGGCTCCGCGCGCACACCCGTTGTGGTGGCGTACAGCGGCCGGGCCTGGGCCCATTCCTTCTCGAAGAGATGGACCAGGGCCGTCAGCAGGCCGCTGCGGTGCACCACGATTGCGCTCGGCTCGTCACCGGAGTCCGCCATGTCCAGTGGCACCATGGCACGCTCCCGGTCCGACACGACCATCTTCAGCGGCAGCGAGTCGACCAGGCGAAGCTCGAGGCCCGCCGCGATGGCCGCCCGCATGTCCCGCGCTACGTCGTGACCGTCGAGATAGTTCTTGGCAGCCACAACCCGGAAGTCGACTCCGCGGTCCAGCGCGGCACTCTCCGACATGTCGGCATCCTCGCGCTGCACCGCGATGGGCACGCCGACAAGGAAGACGAGCAACTCCCGCTGGGCGCCGCGCTGCAGTTGGTGGAACCGGTGTGCGACCTGCTCCACGCCGACGACCACCTCCACGACACTGCCCGCAGGGTGTGCGGCGGTACTGCGGTACTGCTCGGTCAGCATCGAGAACGCGGTCTCGGCCCGGTGCAGCGCGTTGCGCTGCTCGACGAGGAACGGGGCCAGGGCCACCGAGGGTGGTGTGAGCCGGTAGCGGGCCGACTGGAGGCCGGCCCCGCAGCCGGCCGAGTCAGGTGCCCCACTCCCGGCCTCGGTGGCGACCGCCACCAGGCCACGTGTCGCCAGGTCGAGCAGGATGCGGGCGGTCTCGGCCTTGTCGATTCCGGTCTGCCGGGCGAGGTCCTGCGCGGAAGCTGCCGGGCGGGCCAGCAATGCCGTGTAGACGGCTTCTTCGGCCGGGCCCAATCCCAGTGCCTGCAGCATCCAGCTCCCCCTCGGGCGGCCGCCGTGTCTGGCCTTGGCGCAGCTCGGGTGGACCGAGCGGATTCTTCTCAGCCGACCCTATCCCGCTGTCAGGATGTCGCCGTTGGCTGCTGCCTGTTGTGCACGCCACCTGGGACGCCCGGACCGGCCTCCCGGGTGGGAGACACCTCGCAACGAGGGCTCCGCAACATGGCTGGTGCTGTGTGTCGTGCCCTGCACGCTGATCTGTCGACCACGCTCGAGCGGCGTGCGCTGCCGCCGAACCGGTGGGTGTGTCCCGATAGGGACGTTCGTGACAGGCACCGTCACCGTCCTGGCCGCCCCGCCCGCCCGGCGTCGGCCATCAACATTTCTGAAGGGCTCAGACGGGGGCGACCGTGCCCCGGATGCCCCGGGTCTTTGATCTGCGGCTCCGCCGCCGGGCGTGAGCAGCGGATGCGCCCGGGTCATGGTGGAGACCGGTACGGTCGTTCTGGACGGCGATCCTGGTCAGGCCGCCGTTCCCTGCTCCCTGAGCCCGACCTGCACATCTGCGTCGCACGCGCTGCGGACCGGGTGGTCGTCCCGGTCCCCCGCAGGCGTTTTCCGCCTCGCGTGGGCCGCTGACCCGGATCCCGGGCCCGTCCGCAGCCGGCGACATCGAATTCGACCGGGTCGAAGGAGTGCATGAGCCGCGCACCCTGCACGTAGTGCTGGTCACCGCACAGAGGACATCGTCCGGCGGGGCGCGGCTCGCCCACGGCCGGGCCTGCCTACCGTACGGGGAGACACCACCTGCCCGGGAGGTCTCGTGCCCCGTAACCCGCCGCCGAACCCGCGACCGTCGACCGGTTCGGCTGGACGCCGAGACCGTGCCGTACGGGCTGCGCGACCCGCGGGCGGACGTGGCTGTTGCTCTCCCGTGCCGGGCTGCTCGGAGCCGACGGTGCGCACAGTCCCTCCGTGTCCCCACGAAGACGGCCCCCTCGTTCGAGAGGGCCGTCAAGTCCGCCTTTCCTGGAGTTGGCTCAGTAGCCGCCGTAGACGACGTAGACGGCGTAGCCGCCGTACCCGTACCCGTCGCCGTAGCCGTAGCCGTACCCGTTGTCGTAGCCGCCGTAGCCGTACCCGTAGCCGTAACAGTCATCCCACCAACCGCAGCGGTCGTAGGAGTGGCTGGCCACGGAGGTCGCGTGGACCGGAGCGGCCGTGGCCGTACCCGCGGCGCCGACAGCGGCGCCACCGGCCAGCATCGCACCGGCGGCTGCTACAGCGAGGAAACGCTTGATATGAGGTGCTCGCATGAGTCTTTACCTTTCCTTCCACCACCGAAGCTCGAAGATGGATGGCCACAGCGCATGCAGAAATGCGGTGCGGTTCGCAGAGGTCACCGCTCGAAGCGGGAGCACGTCTCGCAGCTGATCGGTTCCCATCCTTCGGGAGCCTTGCCGCCCGGGGCGTGCCCCGGTTGCGACTCTCACAGCTATCACGCTAGTAGCACATGACCTCGCCAGCACCTTGGACGGAAATCTCCTTAATCCCGTTACTCCCGCAGGTCAGAGGCAGAAGACCCTTGCCCGAGCCCGTGGCATCCGCCCTGGTGCCGCCGTTTTCGACGGTGACACTCCGAAGGCGCACATCACCCGCATGGAGTGTCAGCAGGTGAGTGGGAAGGCAAGGCGATCGGCGAGCCAGGAGCGGGCGAGACGTCGGGGGGCTCGCGAGGAGTCGTGACGGCCATTCGATAGGCCGCGACTGTCGATGACGTCCTGTTCCCGGCCGGCGGGTCGACGGCGTACTGCTCGCGAAGCTGCCCGTTGGCGCTGGTCAGCGGCGAATGCCTGCGTCGAGCTGGTGAAGGAGCGCGCCCAGCCGACTGCTACCGGGGCTGCGAACCGGCATCCGCCGCACAACCTCGCGAACCGCCGGCGACGCGTGCTCGATCGTCCATCGCGCTCGAAGTGGCGTACGGTCCGGCGGATCAACTCGGTGGTGAGTCCCAGGGTCAGGAGCAAGGCGAGGAAGACCGCCATCAGGACCTGGGACAAGGCAGCCGCGGGCAGTCCGGCCCGGTAGAGCCCGTACCCGGCCGCGGACGAGCAAGCAGGCCCGAGCACCAGCACCAAGAAGAGCCGGGCTGCCGCGCGGGTGGCTGCCCTCCTCGGACAGCCCACGCTTGATGGGACCGGTTCTGACCTGAGCACAGGTACTCAGCCTTCAGCGGCACATCCCTGTGCCGCTCCTCCCGCCTCGGCGTGACGGGCTGTGGCTACCTGTTCCGGCAGGCCGCGGCTGTGAAGTCCGCCGTGGGCACGGCGGTGGGGGAACTCTCGCCGTTGGCCGAGAGGTTGTCGTAGCGGACCTTTCCCGGGGTGAGCCGGTCCCGGTCGGTCAGGGTGAAGGAGACGCTGCTCGATGACCAGGAGCTGTCCTTGGTCCACCCGTAGAGGACATACGTGGTCCCGGCCGCGAGCGGGGCCAGAGGCTTGGTCGCGGTCCAGCCGGCGGCGGGGGTGTCCAGGGTCCACGTGACAAGTCCGGCTGTGAGGGGGCGGTCAGCGGTCCATGAACCCATCCTCGTCCCGCTTTTGTCATCGCTGCTGTCCACGTAGAGCGTCGCGCCGTCGATATGGTGCCCGCAGATCATCATGACGCCGACCAGATGGCCGTCGCCGGTCACGGAGATCCCGGAGACGGCATCGACGGGGACCGTACACCCTGAGGTCGCTGCCAGGGTCGTACCGACCGCAACAGCGCCGACGAAGCGCCGTACCACCGGCCACGAAACAGTCCACCGCATGAGCTTCCCTCCCCCCGGGGGGGCGTCCCCGATATTCCGGATCGTAAGGGCCGCACGCTTCGGGACACGGCGCCACTGCCCATCCGTTGTTACTTCGTGGCCGGGTCGTGCCCACACCGAAGACAGTCCTCACTCGCCAGAGCAGGGCCCAGCAGCCGACCGGTCCGACAACCGGGCGGTCTCGACGGCGAATTCACGGCGCCGCGCGGCCATGAAGCTGATGGGACATCACTGTCCTTCGGCGCCAGGGCTGTTCACCGATCCATTATGTCCTCTTGCACAGCACACTCGTCATGCACATGCTAGTCAACGCGAGTTCTACTCGCATAGATCCACTGATGGCAACACGGCTTCATCCTGAACGCGCACCCCCCTTTCCTCGGCGCCCCGCCACCACACGGGGCGCCGCACGCTCACAGGAGGAACCTTGAACAGACGTATGAGGCGACGCAACGCCCTGGCGCTCACCCTGTGCGCCACGACGGTCGTCGCGCTGGCGGGCGCCGCCGCACCCGCGGCGGGCGCGGCGGCACGCTCAAAGACCCCGACGGCCGCTCCGTCGTCGACGGTGACCCATGTCGAGGGCCAGACGGCAAGGGCAGTGGCCGCGTCGCTGGCGAACGCCCAGTGGCGCGAAGAACTGCGTTCGGCGGTACTGAAGTCGAACGAGGTCGATCTACGCGCGGTGACCGCGGGCGCGGCAAGCGCGGCGGGCAAGGGTCTGACGGGTGCGGTGGCCGGCGCCGACCGGCGGATCGTGGCCGCGAAGGGGCTGGACAGCAGCGTGGGTTCACTGCTGCGGCTGCGGCTGGGCACGGACGCGATGAAGAAGGAACTGACGCCGGGGACAAGCCCGTTGGTGGCGGTGGCGACGCAGGATGACGACGCGACGACGGTGACGGCGTACGACAGCCGGGGCCGGACGCACACCTTGGACGCGACGAAGGCGCCGCAGCAGGCGGTGTATGTGATCGACCTGGACGTGTCCAAGGCGGTGGCGGCGGGCCTGGACCTGCTGGACAAGGAGCTGGCGAAGAACGGCCTGACCACACCGGCGACCAACCGGGGAACGGCGCCGAGCGCGGCGGCGGGCGGATTCTGGACGACCAAGGTCGACGCGGTGTACCTCGACAACGACGAGGAGCCGTGGACTTCGGGTGACGCGGAGATCTTCTCGCTGGTCAGCGGCTTCGGGCTGGACGGCAAGGTACGGGTGGACTCGGTCGACATGCCCTACCTGGACACGGACCATCACACGTATTACCCGAACCAGATTCTGGTGAACTGGTCGAACTACAAGTACAACCTGGCCGACGTGGTGATGATGGAGGACGACGGCGACACGAACTACGCCGCGCTCACCAAGGCCATCGCGACCGCGCTCCTGACGATCACCGACCAGGGCATGTATGTCCCCCTGGTGAACGCGGTCCTGGACGCCATCCCCACGTCCTGGTACACCAACGACCCCGACTACGTGGACTCCTGGTACACACTCGCGGTCAACTCCACCGGCACCCTGTACGGAGCTCGCGGCAACGGCTGGATGCGGGTCTCCCAGTACTGGGTCCAGCAGTTCTGACCACCTCCTCCCCCGGGGCCCGGAAGGTGATCGCAGCCCGCGCCGGCCGGTTCCCGGGCGGTCTTCGACGCGGTCCCCCGGGTGGTTCGGCGCGCGCCCTGCACCACCGCTCAGGGATACGTGACGCCCCGATGCCGTGGGGGAAGGACGCGAACCGGCCGCCGAAGGTGCACGGCGCGCATCCGGGCATCACGGGCGTACGCGAGATGCCGCCGCGCGGAGGGCACGGTGTCCGCCACGGCGTACTCCAGCCGCTCGCGCGGCGGCTGCCCGGGTGCGCGATCTGCGCCGACGATGACGGTCCTGGCCTGCGGTTCCGATGTCGCGCACGCACACAGGGCGCGGCGGAGCGGGAGGCAGCGGGCCCGGGCGGAAACCGTGGCGCCCGGCGGGAGCGGGGCCTGGTGGCGGTGTGGGGTCAGGCCGTCGCGTCCAGGGCCTGGACGGCCGCCTTGGCCGCCTTCTCCACCAGTGAGACGCCGTCCGCCATGCTGACGCTGCCCCGCGACAGCACCGCCATCAGGCGGTCGTGTCCGTCCACCCGGACGAGACCGATGCTGTTGACGTCCCAGCGGCCCGTCGCGGTCCGCTGCAGCCAGCCGTTCTTCAGGCCGGTGACGGGGCCGGCCGCCGAAACGCCCCAGTCCTGGCCTGCCGCTATGCCGCCCATGAGGCCGCGCAGGTAGGTACGGGACGCCTGGTCCAGTGGGGAGTCGGTACCGAAGACGGCGGTCAGCAGGGCGAGCTGATCGGTCGCGGTGGTCTGGGTGAGCCCCCAGTGCCCGTTGCCGCCGCCGGTCGTGCCGGTCAGGCCGAGCCTGCGGTTGGCGGCGTTCAGGCCCGGCTCCTCGCCGATCACGCGCCACAGCGCGTCGGCGGACGCGTTGTCACTGATCCGGATCATCGACGTGGCGGACTCCTTCTCCTGCGCCGTGAGCCCGCGGTGCTGGTCCTGGGCCTGGAGCAGCAGGGCCGCCAGGATGTCGACCTTCACGATGCTCGCCGTGTCGTACGTCGTCCCCGCCCGCACTCCGTACCGTGCCGTGCGCCCGTCGGCCGGGTCGAGCACCGCTACCGAGAGCGAGGCGGGGGTGGCCGCCACGACCGGCGCGAGCCGCCGGGACAGCGCCTGGTCAGGAGCCGCACCGGGAGCCACGCCGGTCCCGGCGGTCCGGGCGGTCTGCAGGGCCGCCACGGACACCGCCGGCGAGGGCGCCACCGTGGCGGACGCGGACGGCGGCGCGAGGACCACGCCCGGCTGGACGGTGCCGGGCGCCGTCCCCGCCATCGGGCCCGACCGCGGGACGGTCCGCGCCTCGTCGGCCCCGGCCGCCGGGTCGGTAAAGCCGCCCGTCGCCGCCCAGCCGGTCATGACGAGCGCGAGCGCGGCCAGGGCGTGGCGCGACGGGTGGCGCCGGGCGAACATGACGACCAGCGGGGCGAACGAATGGCGAGACATGGCGCGAGGATAAAAAGACCATCCGTGAAATAGCTATGTCCCACGTAACAGTTGCGTGACGCAATTCGTGATTCCGCACACACCAGCCGCAAATGGAATCCGAGGAAAGAGCGCTTCAATGAGGTCGCTACGTAACTTTCCGCGCGGGTCCAGCCGCTCATAGCGACCGTGACAGGGTTTCCTTTTCACGACGGTCCGGGACGGCAGGGATGACCAGGGGGAAAGACCCCGCTGTCGAGCCGGCGTCGGTGCCTGGTGGCACACTCGTCGGCCAAGGGCCACCGCCACCCGGCCGGCACCGCACACGCCCGCGACTTGATCCGCGCACGCGTGGAGCCAGTCCTGGCCGGCCGGATCGGTGCCTTGATCCGCCCTTCCCCGGCGAGGAACGCAAAGCGGAAAACGCGACGACCTGTGCGGCCGGTGAAATCGCCTTCGGCGGCTTGCCCCGCATTCGGGCGGATACCGAATGGCCCACCTGCCTCGGCCGGCCAAGGAACTACCGGCCCCATTCGACTGCGGTGCCACGGCGCCCCTGTTCGGCGGGGACCGGCCGTTTCCCACCACCGGTCCCTGGCGGCGGCCGGCTGCCGCGCTGGAACTCTGAAAGGTGCCCTCCTGCCGTCGGCCAGGCAATTGGACCGGCAGGACTTCAGGACCGGGTCTTCACTCACACACATGAAGCGGCAGGACGTCAGTCGTGCGCGCACTCCCTGATCACGGCCGGACCGCCGATGCACTCCCGAAGCGACCGCACTCGCGGTGATGGCCGCCCTCGAACAGTTCTGGGCCGCCTGCGGCATCACGACGGTGAGACGAGAACCCGGAGCACCGGGGGCCGGCTGCGTAGGTGAGAAGTGGCATCGCATCGTGCGGTTGCGCCCGCCGCGCGGCTTGGGTGAAGTTGGCGCCACCAAGGAACATACCGGACATAGTCGTCGAGAGAGGGGCCATGCCATGAAGTTCGCAGTCATCGGCGGAACCGGGCTGATCGGGTCGCAGGTCGTGGAGAACCTGAACACGGCCGGCCACCAGGCCGTCCCGCACTCCTTGTCCACGGGCGTGGACATCATCACCGGCCAGGGCCTGGATGATGCCGTGGCGGGCGCCGACACCGTCATCAACCTGACGAATTCCCCGACCTTCGACGACGCCTCGCTCGCTTTCTTCCGGACGTCGATGGACAACCTCCTCGCCGCGAGCGAGAAGGGCCGCGTCGGGCACTTCGTCATCCTCTCCATCGTCGGCGCGGACCAGGTGCCCGACCTGGACTACTACCGGGCGAAGGTGCTCCAGGAAGACATCCTCAAGGCCGGCCCGGTGCCGTACTCCATCGTCCGCGCCACGCAGTTCATGGAGTTCATCGACGCGGTCCTGTCCTCGACCACCGACGGCGAGACCGTCCGTCTGCCGCGCACACCACTCCAGCCGATCGCCGCCGCGGATGTCGCCCGCGTCGTCGCCGAAGTCGCCGCCGGCACCCCGCTCAACGACGTCCTCAGCATCGCGGGCCCCGACGTCTATCCCCTCGACGAACTCGGCCGGCTCACCCTCACCGCCAAGGGCGACGGGCGCTCCGTCGTCACCGATGACACCGCCGGCATGTTCGCCGCCGCCCACGGTGACGTCCTCACCGCCCCGAACGGCGCCCGCATCGCCCCCACCCGCTACACCGACTGGCTCTCCTGAACCAGCCGCGACCTCCAGCGCTCCGGGCGTGATGACCTCCGGTCCGACGGCTGCGCCACGTCCGGCCCGGTCCCGCGCCGGGCCTTGGACACCGCAGCCGCCGACTGCGTGCCGCGGACGGATTCCGATGGACCTCCGCTCAACCGCTCATGTGGTTGCCGTCACCCGAGGACTCCCCCGGGATCGGCTTCGCCACCGTCCGATCGCTGCTCGCACAGGGCGCGCACGTGCCGAGCCCGATCATGGCCAGCATCTCGGGAGCCCGTGCGGGCGTGCTGGACTCGGTGCGGAGGACTTCGTCCGACGTACTTTCCGGCGGTGCGCCACCTGTGCTGTCCGTGCAGGTGAACAATCCGGGCAGGACCGGTTCCTGCCGAGGGCCCGCCAAAAGCCACGCCCGTCTGCTTGTCCGGCGGATACGGCAGGGCCGGTTTGACGGTCCTCTCGGCTCATCCTCATGGGTGACGGACGCCCGGACAGCGCGGGGCCGACCGGAGAGCCGGCGGCCCGGGAACCGGGGCCGGTTACGGGTGTGCGGAAGGAAGGACATGGCGCCTGCAGGGGCGGGTGCCCGCGTTCGGCGAGTGCCGGTGCGGCTCGGCGGCTCGGCGGCTCGGCGGCGCAGGTCGTTCTCGCCCGTGGTGGGCGGCGGTGAGCAGGTCAGATCAGTACGTGGGTGAGCTTGTCCGGGTTGAGGACGGCGAAGATGCTGTGGATCCGGCCGTCTCGCACATCGAGCGCCACCAGTTGCTCGCCGCCGTCGAAGGTGGTCAGCAGGGCGGGGTGGCCGTTGGTGTCGACGAGTCTGGCCTCCCCCATTGAGTAGCGCGTGACCAGGCCCGTCACGAAGGCGATGGCATGCTTGCGCCCGGTGACCGGGTGCAGCGCGGCCCGTACCTTGCCGCCTCCGTCGTTCCAGACGGCCACGTCCTCGCTGAGCAGTTCGGTGAGCCCGCTCAGGTCGCCGCCGCACGCCGCCTCCAGGAAACGGGTGAGCAGCCTGCCGTGGTCCTCGTCCGTGGGCTGGAACCGGTCGCGTCCGTCGGTGAGGTGTCGGCGTGCCCGGTGGTACATCTGGCGGCAGTGGGCCGGTGTTGCGTCGACGATCTCGGCAATGTCCCCGTGCGGCAGTCCGAAGGCCTCGCGGAGCACGAACACGGCACGCTCGGGCGGTGTCAGACGCTCCATCAGGCGGACCGTCGCGTAGGCGACGGTGTCACGCAGCTCGGCGGTGTCCAGCGGGCCGAGGCTCCCGGTGGCGACGGGCTCCGGAAGCCATGGCCCGGTGTAGGCCTCGCGTGTGACACGGGCGGAGCGCAGCTGGTCGAGAGCGAGCCGCGAGACGATGGTGATCAGGAAGGCCCTGGGTTCGCGGACCTCGGCGCGGTCGGCCGCCGTCCAGCGCAGATAAGCGTCCTGCACCGTGTCCTCGGCGTCCCACATGCTGCCGAGCAGGCGGTAGGCCAGTCCCAGCAGCAGCGGACGATGCGCCTCGAACTCCTCGAATCCCTCGGCGTGCTGTGTCGGTGCCATGCTCCGTCGTCCCTCCCCCGCGCTCAGGCAGCCGGTACGGCCGCGTCATTCAACTCCACCGCGAAGCCTTCGCGCCAGGAGGCGTGCCGGGGCCGCCAGTCGAGGCTGAGCTTGGCACGGGCGTTGTCGGCGCCGCGCAGCCGGGTCATGAAGGCGACATCCCAACCGCCCACGGCAAGCCCAGGGCTGCCGGCGCGCCCTTCGGGCCGGGTGCGTCGACGGTGGGCGCCAGGCACGGCGGCCACTGGTGCATCGGGGCGGGGTCGTCGTCCACGATGTTGAGCGCGCCGCTGACGGGCCTGTCGAGAGCCGCGATCACCGCGGTGGCGGCGTCATGGGCGTGGGTGAAGGAGAACACGGCCGTCCCGCCGCCGACGAGCGGAACCTTTCCCGCCTTCACCTGGTGGACGAAGGAGCCGTCGCTCGCACAGCTGGACCCCGGTCCGTAGAGGTGACCGAAGCGCAGCAGCGCCCCACCCGCGTCCGATGTGCGCTGTTCGAGTTCGCGCAGCGCGCCGAGGACGGGCACGAACTGCTTGGGCGGACGGACCCACAGCGGCTCGAGCGCGCGGCCTGTATCCGGCGCTTGCCGTTGGGGTCCTGGCGGCCTCGGGGGTTCACAACTGCTGGGCAGACACATCGTTGTGGCGAACATGGACACGATGGGGAGAACGGTGTGACGAGCTGCGGGCATGCCTGGCGGGGTGTGCGTAACGTACTCGGTGCGATCTGGGACGCCGGGTGTGGCGTCAGCAGTCGGGGCCCCGTGTCACCAGCGAGATGGTTCGGGGCCTCCCCGTCGCCTCCGGCCACACCCGTATGGCCAGGTCGTAGGGATTCCGCCCACCTGGAACGGAGCGCGTACGGGATATGCGTCGCCGACCGGGACGCGAAAGCGGAGGACCAGTGCGCCCAAGACCGTTCGGGGCGTACCGGTGAGACAGGACTCACTCCTGTTCACCGCCCAGGAACGGTCAGGACCTCGTTGCGGGTGCCGCAGCCGTCGGCCGGGATGTCTCCCGCTCCTCGTTCCAGTGCCGGAACAAGGAGCGGGTGGCCTGGATGCGGCTGGGTGCGGCGAGCGGGGTCAAGGGCTGTCCGGTGGGTCGTAGGTGGCTCGCTGGACACCGGTTGCTGCTGGGCGCGGGCCGTCGTAGTGCACCTTGCGCTGGCAGGGGGCGGAGCGGATCTGTCACGGACGGCGCAGAACCGTGGTGTGATGCTGTCGTGGGCCGCGCTGCAGAAGAGACCAACCGCCGCATGCTTCGGGCACGGGATGCGATGGACCGCGGCTACGCGCAGCCGCTGGACGTCCCGGCCCTGGCCCGGATCGCCCATGTGTCGCAGGCGCACTTCACGCGCACCTTCCGGGCCACGTTCGGCGAGACGCCGCACCGCTACCTGCAGCGCCGCCGTGTCGAACGTGCGATGTTCCTGCTGCGGGAGACCGACCGCAGTGTGACGGACATCTGTTTCGAAGTCGGCTTCGGCAGCCCGGGAACCTTCAGCCGCACGTTCCGCGACATCGTCGGCCGGCCGCCGAGGACGTACCGTGCGGAAGCGGCGGCCGCGGACGTACCGACGTGCTTCACGATGGCGTGGACGCGGCCGAGCACCTGACCGCCCGCACCACCGGTGCTGTCCGTCGACTGAGCAGTTTTGGATAAGTTTTCGTCCGGCCTGCCCAGTAGCGTGATGCGCATGTTCAACGCCATCACGCACTCGCAGATTTACGTCCTCGACCAGGACGAGGCCCTCGACTTCTACGTCGGCAAGCTCGGCCTGGAGGTCAACGCCGACGTCGACATGGGCTTCATGCGCTGGCTGACCGTCAGCATCCCCGGCCACCCGGAGCGCCAGATCCTGCTGGAGAAGCCGGGCGCTCCGGCGATGTCCGAGGAGACGGCGCAGCAGGTCCGGGAGCTGGTGACCAAGGGCGCGATGGGTGGCTCGCTCATCTTCACCACGAATGACTGCCGCAAGACGTACGAGACACTGCTGGGCCGGGGTGTCGAGTTCACCGAGGAACCCACCGATCGTCCGTACGGAACCGACTGCGGTCTGCGCGACCCCTTCGGCAACAGCATCCGCTTCACCCAGCTGAGGTCCTGAGGGCTGTCCTGCGGGTTACGAGCGGATCCGGAGCCGGATCGCGGCAATGGCGCTGTGAAAGGCATGGGCCCGCTTGACGGAGCGGGTCCTCACGGAAGATCGTGAGCTGATTGGTCATTCGCTCGCTCGGCCTCTTTCCTGCGGGCATACGCGTCCGGTCGAAGGTGGTGGTCCGACCGTCTTTGCTGCCACGCCGACTGCGGTTGGCCCGCGGGTCCGTCGCGGGCGGGGCGGCGGTGACGGTGTCGGCGCCGGAGATTCCGGGGCCGGGCTCGGGTGCGGCGGTGGGGAGGGCCCGCAAAGCGGCGGGCCCGTCAAGGGGCCACACGGCCTGGGTGGTGGGCTCGGCGGGGGGCCGCGCTGCCGGCTCCTGCTCAAGACCGCTCTGCGCTGCTGAGCGGTCTTGGGTGCGCCACACGTCGCCGGGCGCGTTCGGACGGGGACGCCGAGGCCGGCACCGGGCGATGCGGGCGGTGCTCGCCGTCGTGGACCGTGGTGCTGCGGGTTACGTCGGGCCGCCTCAGTGACCGTGGACCAACGTGGGGGGGCTGCTGACGTACGGGAGCGGGGGGGGGGGGGGGGGGGGGGGGGGGGGGGGGGGGGCGGGTGCAGGAGAGTGAGGCGGA
>NZ_JBFAJH010000059.1:29449-40111 GCF_040655115.1 Streptomyces atratus
CGTCCACGGTCCGGATCCGGTCCGCGGTGGCCGCGGGAAGCCCCCTGGGTGGGTGGTGGCACGCCGGTTCACAAGGGTTGCACCCCGGGGGCGGAAGGTACGCCCTTGGTCAGCGGCGGTAGCCCAAGGACTGGGTGTCCACGGTGCGGCCGTCGTCGTCGCGCAGGGTGGCCTTGTCGTGCCTGTTCCAGATGTAGTTCCGGCTGTCCTGGTAGACATCCCGGCGGGTGTCATGGCCGCGCCCGGTGTGGACCCGGACCGTGGAACGGCCGGGCAGGCGCAGGTCGTCGAAGCGGTAACGGTTGCCGTCGCGGTCCGAGAGCGTCCAGCCGTCCAGATCGACCGCGCGGCGGCCGGTGTTGGTGACCTCCACCCACTCCCGGTTCAGCGACCGGTTCGAGCGGTCGTAGCCGCCGTACCGGCTGTGGCTGCCGTACTGGATGTCACCGAGCACAACCGTGGAGTACGACTGGTGGCGGCCGTACCCGTGGCCGTGGCCGCTGTCGGCGGACGCCGGCATCGCCACCACCGCGACAACGGAACCGGCCGCCACAGCGGTCGCGGCAATACGGCGGACCGTACGAGAAGCAGACATTGATATCCCCTCAAGCAAGAGCGCCCACGGCCCGGTCAAGAGCCATGCTGCGCAGTACGGGTCCCGGCCCCTCAGGCCGAGAACCCATAGCTTGGGGCAACCACCCCACCCCAAACCGCAACACCGGTTCGTGTTACTTAATGCGGACATTTCCGTAACCAGCGATTGCATTGATCACACACCCCCGCCCGGACGTGACCCTGACATCGACTGCCCGATGCACGCACCCGCCCCACAACCGGGAGCAACCCCCTTCCGGCTCCCCCACACACCCCGCCGCACCACCCGCGAGCCACCCGTCCAGCAGCACCCCCATCGGTAACAGCCACAAGACCGCACAATTCAGACACGCATAGCGAGGCCGAACACCCGCCCGTGAAGTGCGGGACTCGAGGCCGGCCCCTGCCGGCAGGGGCCGCCGGCGGGTGCTCGTTCCCGTGGCGGCGGACGGTGCCGGCTCGGCCGGGTGGTGGCGTATGCCTCGATGGCGTCCCGCTGCTACTGGGCCGGGCCCGGTGCGATCGCCTCGTACGCCGCGCGCCACTGCTCGTTCTCCACGCAGGACCGCCCGATCGCGCGGTCCTGCGCGGCGGAGACTGCTCGCAGCTCGGCCAGTGCCCGGTACCGGGCATCGATCTCGGCCTGCACCGGGCCGGCGCCGGCGGGCGTGCCGGCGGCCGGCAGCTCGGCCAGCCGGATCATCTGCGCGGTGCGCTCGCGGTGTCCGGCCTCGATCTCGGCCCGGCTCATCGTCGAGGTGCGCTGCCCGACTCTCTCGGCCGGCTCCGGGAAATCACGCAGGCTCTCTCCGTACTGGGCGGGCTCGACGCCCTCGAACAGGTTCTCCGGTCGGTTGATGCCGGTCATGGGTCTGCCGTGCTTTCTGGACTGCTCCAGTTCGGAGATCGTGCGGGAGACGGTGCCGGCCAGGACGTCGAGCCGGTCCCGCTCGGCGAGCAGCCGACGGCGATGGCTGCGCAGGGCCTCCAGTTCGTCGGCCTGCGCGGCCAGGATCCGGCCGGTCTCGGACAGTCCCGGTCCCCACGCCCGC
Organism: Streptomyces atratus; assembly: GCF_040655115.1. Taxonomy (GTDB): domain Bacteria; phylum Actinomycetota; class Actinomycetes; order Streptomycetales; family Streptomycetaceae; genus Streptomyces; species Streptomyces atratus_D. Next base: position 31,096 of record NZ_JBFAJH010000059.1, read on the forward strand.
AGTACGAGGATCTGTTGCAGCCGCAACATCTGGTGTGTCTCGTAGTGGCGGTGGCCGTTGGTGCCGATCCGGGCGGGTGGCAGCAGGCCGATCTCGTCGTAGTGCCGCAGTGTCCGGGCCGTCACACCCGGCATCCGGGCAACCTCCGCGACCGGCCAGTCCATCGCCGCCCCCTCACGAGTCCTTCACCGGGCCGGTCTCTCCGGCCCGGTGAAGGACGGTGGAAGCCGCCGCAGCGGCAGCTTCAGGCCCAGCGCCCAGGATCCATGGCGTCTGGGCGTTGCGGCGCATCTCGCGACCGTGGCTGCGGTGGGCTCAAGGCCCGCGGCGGCCGCAGGCCGGGCGGCGTCAAACGGCGTGTTCAGGCGCCCCGGGCGGCCGGCGGATTCAGCCCAGGGCGCGGTCGAGGTTGAAGGCGGCGCTGATGAGGGACAGGTGGGTGAAGGCCTGCGGGAAGTTGCCGAGTTGCTCTCCCGTCGGTCCGATTTCCTCTGCGTACAGGCCGAGATGGTTGGAGTAGGTGAGCATTTTCTCGAAGGCCAGGCGGGCCTCCTCCAGGCGGCCGGCCCGGGTGAGGGCTTCGATGTACCAGAAGGAGCAGATCGAGAAAGTGCCCTCCGTGCCCGGGAGGCCGTCCGGGCTGGCTCCCGTGTCGTAGCGGTAGACGAGCGAGTCGGCGACCAGGTTCTTGCCAAGGGCGTCCAGTGTCGCGAGCCACTTCGGGTCGACCGGGGAGACGAACTTGACCAGGGGCATCATCAGCGCGGAGGCGTCCAGGACGTCGCCGTCCAGTTGTTGGACGAAGGCGCCGGCTTCGGCCGACCAGCCGCGTTTCATGATCTGCCGGTAGATCGCGTCACGGCTCTGCCCCCACCGGACAAGATCGGCAGGCAGGCCGCGCCGGGTCGCCATGCGCATGGCCCGCTCGATCGCCACCCAGCACATCAGGCGCGAGTACAGGAAGTCCCGTCGTCCCCCGCGGGTCTCCCAGATGCCTTCGTCCGGCTGGTCCCAGTGGTCGCAGACCCAGTCCACCACGGCACCGACCTCGTCCCAGCGGTGGCTGCTGATGGGCTGCCCCCACTTGTCGTACAGGTAGACGGAGTCGATGAGCGCTCCGTAGATGTCCAGCTGCATCTGGGTCGCGGCACTGTTTCCCACCCGCACCGGGGACGACCCCAAGTACCCTTCGAAATACGGAAGTTCGCGCTCGGGAAGCTCGCGGCGCCCGTCGATGCCGTACATGATCTGCAGCGGCCCGGCGTCAGCGTCCTCGCACATGATGCAGGAGGACAGAAAGCCCATGAACGCCTCGGCCTCCGATGTGAAGCCCAGTCTGAGCATGGCGTAGACGCAGAAGGCGGCGTCCCTGACCCACGTGTACCGGTAGTCCCAGTTGCGCTCGCATCCGATCTCTTCGGGCAGGCTCGTCGTCGGCGCAGCCACGATCGCTCCGGTCGGCGCGTAGACGAGCAGCTTCAGGGTCAGCGCGGAGCGGTGCACCATTTCCCGCCACCGTCCGTGGTAGCGCGAGGCGCCCAGCCAGCGCCGCCAGAAGCGGACCGTGGCCTGGAACTGCTCCTCCGCCTCATGCCGGGCACATCCGCGCAAAGCGACCTCTGCCCCGACCCGGTCGAGGGCGAAGACCGCGGACTCGCCTTCCAGCAACTTGAAATGTGACCAGGCATCCGTGCCGTCGCATTCGAGCGGCACGGTGGCCGTCAGCGCCAGGGACAGGTTCTCGGATTCGAAGTGCACCCGGTCGCCCTGCAGGCGTGCGCTGTGCGGCTCGGTCCCGTATCCGAAGCGGGGAGCCACCCGCGCGCTGAACGGAAGCGAGCCCCGGACGCAGAGCAGGCGCCTGATCAGCCGGTGCCGGTGAGCCTCGCCCGATTCGTCACCGATGGGCATGAAGTCCTGGATCTCGCCCACCCCGTCCGTGGCGAAGAACCGTGTGATCAGCACATTGGTGTCGGGAAAGTAGAACTGTCGAGTCCGTGCGGGCACGTCTGCGGCCAGCTCGAACGATCCGCCCCGGTCCGCGTCCAGGATGGAGCCGAACACGCTGGGCGCGTCGAATCGCGGGCAGCAGTACCAGTCGATCGTGCCGCTGGTGCCCACGAGCGCGACGGTACGAAGGTCGCCGATCAGGCCGTGGTCGGCGATCGGCAGATAGCGTGACGGGCCCGCCCCCGGCCCGTATCCACCGCATCGGGCACTCTCGAACACCATGCCAGGCCTCCCTGCCACCGCGACGCCACCGCCGTGAAGCCGAAGCCGAAAACAACCCTGATAACAGTCTAAATCGCTACACAGTTGGATCTGGTTCTGTTCCTTCGGTCGCATCACCGCCGTGTGCCGTGCAGTGACCGTGGCGGCGGGTTCGCCGGCCGTGCGCTCATGCGGCAGGCGGCGTGGGCCCGCGCAGGTGGGCCAGGTCGTCGGGTGGCGGGGTGTCGGGCCGGTGGAAGAGCGGGGTCCGGTCGATGGCGGCCGCCGGGGCGTCGGCCAGCTGGAAGCGCTCGCGCAGCCGGTGGTAGAACTCCAGCGGCGCCAGACGGGCCAGGCGCAGCCGGTACGGCGCCCGGTAGACCGCAACCCAGTCCCCCGGTTCCAGCACTCCGCGCGTCTGCCCGTCGATGCTCACGGCCACCTGGCCGGAATGCGGCAGGACGCGTACCACGACCGCCTCGTCGGCGGCGGCTATCACGGTGCGGCCGAAGGCCATGTGCGGAGCGACCGGGGTGAAGACGATGGCGTCGGCGGCAGGGTCCAGAACCGGCCCTCCCGCGGCGAAGTTGTAGGCGGTCGAGCCGGTGGGGGTTGCCACGATCACCGCGTCGGCCGAGTAGGAGGCGAGCAGCTGCCCGGCCAGGTACACGGCCACGCTCGCCTGCCGGTCCCGGGCGAGCTTTTCCAGGACCACGTCATTGACGGCGGTGACGTCCAGGGCGACACCCCAGTTGACCGCCTGCGCCCCGGTGGGGCGCACGGCCGGTGCAGGCAGCGCGGGGCCGCGCCCGTAACACAGCACCGTGTCCAGGCCGACGGGCGTGCGAAGCGGGCGCGACGCGCGCAGCGTGAGCACCATCCGCTCCTCGATCACCGTCTGATCCCGGTGGAGCATGTCCAGAGCGTCCTCCACCTGGTCGGTGGTGATCTCGGTCAGGAAGCCGACCCGGCCCACGTTCACGCCCAGCACCGCGGCCCCGTCCTTGGCGGCGATCCGTGCCCCGCGCAGAAACGTACCGTCACCGCCGAACGTGATGATCAAAGAGGGATGGCCCGCCGCCTCGGCCTCCTCCTGGCCTCCGTGCCGCGGTTCCCCCTGCCGCCAGACGTCGATATCGGTGCAGGCGATGCCGCGCGCGGCACACCACAGGCGGGCAGTGCGCGCCGCCGCGACGGCGGCGGGCCGGCCTTCGTGGACAACCAGACCCAGCCGATTCAGAGGCATCACTTCTCACCGTAGACCGCCCCGGCAAGCCGCGCAGATCGCAGCAGTTCTTCCCGCGGGCTCACCGCACCGGCCGGTAGCGCCCCTTTTCCTGCGCCGGCCGGCAGGAGACGTGATCATGGGCCGGTCCGGCGTGGTCGCAGCGCCGGCTGCCGCAGCACCGGCCCCGGGTTGCCGAGGAGCCGGCGCCCGGTCCTTTCCAACGGTCCGGGAAGACCTCTTCCTGCCCTCCCGGTGCCGGAGTCCTCACGCACTCCGCGGACCGCACCGAACGGTATGCGCAGCGGCCGCACATCGTGGCGTTACGCTCATTTTGTATGCGTGTGTTCCGACTGTGGAGGCAACCATGCGCCCGACCGACGAGTACCCGACTCCGTCGCAGGCCGAGGGCGAGAGGCTGGAGGAGGACATGAATCCGGCTGAGCAGCGGCATCCGGCCACCACACGCACCCAGCCGTCCCAGGCTGAGGGCGAGCGCCGGGCGGAGGACGACGAAAGCTGAAGTGGCGACGTCCGGGACAACGTCGTCGGACGTGGCCGTTCACGGTTGACCGGAGTCGGAGCCAGGCGTCCGGCGACGGGGTGCAGGTGTCCGGGCCGCCCGGATGGCCGCGGCGTACGCCTGCTGGTCCGGCCGCGCGTGTTTGAGCACCTGACGCACCGTTCACCGGCCGCACGGGTCGCCGCGTCCCACTCCCCGGCCGGTCGATCGAGTCCGTCCGTGTGCTCCTCCCCCCGATGCCTACGAAGTGTTGAGGGCGGACACGTCCTCAACAGGTGCCACGGCGGGTCCACTTGTTTAGCCGGTGCGACAGGCCCGGCCCGCCTCCGGGATCAGGCCCGACCGGTCAGCTCCCCCGAACGGTCGGTCGCGCACGGCGGGCACCTCCAAGCCGCCCCTGCCCTGAAGGCGGGGATTCCCTCCGAAGAAAAAGGACGGGGCCAAAACGAGCCGGCCCGCGCGATCGCGCACCCGCCACAGCTCTGCCGGCAGCCCGAATCGAACCGGACTCTCGCGTCGGCCGGTACGGCACAGGAGCTTCTGCGCGCGAGCCGGCAGTGCGGACGGATCTTCCAGGATGCGCGTCCTGAACTTCATTTCCAAGGACAAGGACGAATGTCGGGCGGGCACCACATCGCGCGCAGCCACCGTCCCCAAGGCCTGAGTCCTGCACCGGCAAGCGGCTCGCGGCTCGCGGCTCGCGGCTGGGAAACCGGGGCTCCGCCGCAAAAAGCGCGGGACGTCTGCGGTGCTCCGGTCAGGGGTGGGGCACGGCGAGGGCGACTGGGAAGACGCGGCCGGGGAACAGGTTGTGCCACGGAACGGAACTTCTTCAGCCCGGGCTCAACCCACCTGTTGCCTCTTTGGTGCTGCGGCCAGGGCGGACAGACCGCAAAGCCCCGTGAGCAGGGCCAGGTACACGGCGGTGCCCGCGTCGCTGACGTAGTCCTCGACGATGTGTCCGCCGAGGAAGGGCCATGCCACTGCGCCGACGGTCACGAACAGGTGGTTGCGCCGCTCCCCGAGGGCCCGCATCCGGGCCCACAGCAGCACCGGCATCGACACCACGCCCGTGAACCCCGCCAGCAGGAGCTCGAAGGACCCGGCGAACATCGTGTCCGGATCGGCCGCGCTCACCTCCTGGGCCCATTGCCGCAGGCACGCCCAGATCTCGTAGCAGGCGACGGCGGCCACCGCGGACACAAGTGTGCCCTTCACCCGGCGGGCGGGTCATTTCTTCGTCATGCCCTCACCTTTGCGCGGCACTTCGGTGGGGGCTTGAGTACACGTACTCAAGCCCCCACCGCTTCCTTCCAGAATCGGATCCGCCAACTGAAAAGCCCCTGGCCTCAGCAGGTCCGGCGCTCGGCCGGGGTGACTGGGCGCCCACGAGTCAAAGCGGCCGGCAATCGCGCACCGTCGCAGCTCGCCCGGTGCGGACGGCAGCGCCGCCCGGGTACGCGGGCGGTGCAGGCGGTGCGCAGCTTCTCCTGGAGGCCGGCGCCGGCAGTCACGGCGCGTTCGTAGCGCAGCGTCAGCCGCGGTACGCCCGGCCCGGCCGGCGGACAGGGCACGGCCGTCCTGCGGCCGGGACTCGTCGCCGGTGACGGCGGTGCCGGGTGCGGGGAAGGCCGAGGCGGGCGCACGGCCCGGTGCCGGTGACAGGAGGTCCGGCGAAGCGGTGGCCGGCGGCCACATCGTCCGCGAGCGGGTACTCGAGGGCCTTCTCCCCCGTGGGCGGCCTCGTTGTCCCGTCCGCCGTGACTGGTTGTACTTCCACGCCACCGCGACGTGTCCAACAGCGCGTCCTCACCCCCGGCACCCGGCCGTGCGTGGCGGGTCGGTCCAGTGGCGCTTGCGCGAGCCGGCCGGTCACCATGGCCCGGACCATGGTGACCGGAGCAAGGCCGGCAGGAACAGCACGACCCACTGGGCCTCCTGTGCCGGAAACCCCGGCCCGATTCCGACGGGCCGGGGTTTCCGTGTGATGCGCAGGATGCTGTTAGTACCTGTCGCGGTCGTCGCGGTCGAAGCGGTCGAAGTGGTCCCGGACCACCCGGAAGCTGCCCACGACACCGTTGCGGACCTTCACGCCACCGCGGATGTGGTGACGGGTGAAGATGTTGTTGCTGGTGCTCCAGGGACCGACCGTCGCGACCGGGGAACCGTTGTCGCAGGTCGCCCCACGGAAGAACTCAACGGTCCTGCGGCTGTCGTTACGGACGTTGAAGCTCCGGGCGCCCAGACCGCTCACCACGGTGATGCAGCCGTCCTCACCACGGGCGGAGTACGACCGCTCGTTGATGAAGATCCGGCCCTCCTCACGGTGACCACGGCGCTCGTTGCCGCCACGGTTGCCGCCTTCGTAACCCCCGCGTTCACCTCCCTCGTTCCCCTTCCCACCGCCCTCGCCGCCCAGCGGAGCCGCGTCAGGAACGGCCTGCTGAGCCGCAGGGGCGGCCTGCTGGACGGACGGGGCAGCCTGGGTGGATCCGGCGGCCGAGGCATAGGTAATGCCGGTGGTGGCGATGACCGCGGCGCCCACTGCGGCAGCGGTCACGGCGACAGTACGCGTCTTCATGTCACTTCTCCCTTGTCTCTGAGGGTCGACCGGGCAACCGGCCTGAGATGAACGTACTTATGGCGCCTTTAGCTGTCATTTCGGATGTGCCGTCAGAGGGCCGACCGGGTGTACGCACGGCCCGCACCGCACGCAGATCAGCACATGACACACCGTCAAAAAGTATGAAAGTATGCCTATTTGGAATGCGGTTAGGCCTTCTGGGCGACTTGATGACGCCCGCTCACCCTGTCGGCAGCACGCCGCCCGGTTCCAGCAGACCGAAATCCGCGCCCCGCCGCCCTGAACAGCCGTCATCGGCCCCCACCCCACCACCTCGACCGCCGCAGCGGCCGGTCACACCCCCTGTTGCTCCGCCGGTGAGCGGCGCTTTCGTGGCCGGCTACCGGGGGCGGGGCGAACGCCTGGCCGCAGACCGGTTTCGGGGCCGGCACCGGCCCAGCCCGGATCGAGGACCTCCGGCGGCCCGGCCGCAGGCACTACGGCCGGTTCGAGGGAGTCCCCCACGCCCAGGGAGTGTGCGACCGGATGCGGCCTGCTCCTGGACGGCCCACGGCCGGCCCGCCGACGGCCAGGGGCGCGCTCACGTCGTGCATCACGATGCTCCAGAGCAGTTCGCCGCCACGGTCACCGCTTTTCTGCCGGAGCCCGGCTGCGCCGCGGAACTCACCCAAGCCGTCGATTACTCCATCAGCGGCATGTCATCGCCCCAAGCCCCGGTGGCCCCCCATCTCACCGATCCAGTGAGTGGCTCCCGAACAACCCGCCCTCCTGGCCCTCAAAGACCCCCGGCAGAAACAACCCTGTCGTCCTTCGCGAAGGTGATGACGCGGTAGATCGTGTGCCGGGGCAGGATCCGGCCTTCCCGCGCTGCTCGGAGCCGGACCTCCTTGCCCGGTCGCATCATCGACAGATACGAGCCGTCCGGAAGTTCCTCCAGGGCGTGCCGAGGTGGTTGGACTGGAGCCTGACCAGCAGGTTCGCACCGGTCGTGGTGAAGGTGTACGCGAACTCGACGGACCATGGGCCGCGGCCGGCGACGATCAGGCCGCCACCGGTGGAGCCGGCCGGCGGGCAGGCGAGGCCTGGGTGCCGTCCAGGGCCAGGAGCCGCAGCCCGCGCCACCACGCTCCAGGCGTGCCCGGTGTGGCGAGCGGCCCCGCCACCTGCCGGAACACGGTCTCCAGCACGTCCTCCCGAGCCGGGCCCGCGCTCGGCACAACGACGCGGTTCACCCGAGCAAGTGCCCCGCTACCCGGGATGGCGCCGGTCAGTACGCGTAGCACCTCCTCGTACGTCGCCGACCGGGACGCGAAAGCGGAGGACCAGTGCGCCCAAGACCGTTCGGGGCGTGCCGGTGAGCCGGGACTCACTCCTGCTCACCGCCCAGGAACGGTGCGGTGGCCAATGCAGTTGCTTGCTGCGGAGACCGTTGCCCCGCGTGTGACGGGGCGGGGAGCGGGCCGGCGAGTGCGGATCGGGGTTCTGACGAAAGGTGTTCACCGACGAGCTGGTCGACGCGGCGACAGCCAAGCACGGCCGAGCCGAGCGGCGGCGACACCTCCTGCCGACGCGGCTGCTCGTGTACTTCGTCTTGGCTCTGTGTCTGTTCGCCCGGGAGTCGTCCATCCCGTATGCGGTCCGTCCCGGGCGGGCGGAATCCCTACGACCTGGCCATACGGGTGTGGCCGGAGGCGACCCCGAACCCTCTCTCCGGTGACACGGGGGCCCCGACGGCTGACACCACACCCGGCGTCCCGGACCGCACCGAGAACGCTACGCACACCCCTGCCGGGCATACCCGCAGCTCGTCACACCGCTCACCCCATCGTGCCCACGTTCGCCACAACGATGTGTCCGCCCAGCAGCTGTGAACCCCCCGGGCCCTGCCGGCGCACCGATACCGCCCCGCCCACTCCCGCCCGGCCTCGCGGGCCTCCGGGCCGCGGCCCATTCACACGACCACGCGACGCCGGATCAGCCCTGTCGTCCAGGGGCGACACCCACCGTGTGCCGCCGTCATGCGCCGCCACCGGATCGGCCGCGCACCGGCCATCGGCCGGGATTCCCTGCCGATTCACGCCGATAACCCGCCACCAATACAGTGCGTTTATTCAGCATTACAGCGAGCGAATACGGCGTCCTCAATATGACGCAGACCACGTGACCCGCACCACTCTTGTGCCGATTCGCGGCATTTGCCGTGTGGAGTGGACCACGTGACGGGCGTCACTCCGAAGTCAAGTAGTGGAGCCGCAGGGACCTGTTCCGCAGCCTTGACGGCACTTTTCTCGATTATTTCCGGCACCCGGTACGAATCCGGGTAGTAAAGGGTGGGTATTGACCCGGGATTTCCTCTCGATTAACAATTCTTGGCATCACCCCCCGACGGAAGTGGAATTACCGAATGCAGATCGCCGCAATGCCCAAGAAGTTCGCCCGCATGACCAAGACCAAGAAGATCTCGCTGGGCATG
>NZ_JBFAJH010000060.1:0-38681 GCF_040655115.1 Streptomyces atratus
CCGTTTCGTACCGTCGCAAGTCGAAACGTAGCCGGGGTACGGCGTGTTCTGCATATCAGCCCAGGTCAGCGACCCACGGAAACGACAGGGGAGCCCGAAAACGTCGGTGGTGCGCCCCTGTGTCACCGCGTCGGCGAAATCCTCCTCGACCTTCACACCGTCCCGTTCGGTCCGCCGGTCGAGGCAGAAGAGGCACCCGCCGATCTGGGCGATCCGCAACCGCGCGGCTTCGAACTCGCGCAGTCCCAGGGTTGTGTGGGCGTACACCGACAGCGAGAAGTTCGATGCGGCGATCCCGATCCCGGGCACCATCTCGCCCCACACGTACTCGATCGCGTCCTTGCCCTCGGGGATGTCGACGTTCATGGCTGTCTCCTTCCGAGCCTCCCGTCTGCGGGGCGCAGCGGGACGTCGAGCGCGTCGTAGTTCCGCGTCCACGAGCCAGGCGATGGCGCTCACGAGCCGGCCGACCGCGGTGGCGTTCCCGCCCGCGGACCTGTTCTCGCCCTCGTCGGTGGCCTCGACCGTGACCGGGCAGGGGAGTCGGCTGCCACCGCGACACCGCTCGGGCTGTGCCCGCTACGTCATTACCGAATGGGGTACACCACCGGGCCGCCGCCTGGGGGATGATCCCGGTGTGACCGAGGAACGGGATGCAGGAGCGAGCGCGGGCGGCGACGACGCACGCGCCTGGGACGAGCGGCTGGGCTGGGCGTTCGGATTGATCTCGGACGATCCCGAAGAACGGGCGACGGCGCTTGCGACTCTGGCCGTCGCCAGGAAGAACGCCCGGGACGCTCTCGACCGATTCAACGAGTTGTGGCAGCTGACGCTTCCGCTGGGGACGGAGGAGCAGTACCGGGAACCGGCCTTCCGGCAGGCGTACGAGAGGTACCACGACGTCTGCAACCATTCGATCCCCGAGGGCTTGTGGAACCTCCCGATCGGTGCGGACATCAGGACCTGGCCGGGGCTTCCGTACGCGCTGCTCTTCCTGGAGTGGGAGGCCCGACACCCGCAGGAGTGGACGCGCCACGCCAAGGCCTGGGGAACCAAACAGGGCCTCATACGGGATGTGGCCGTCGTCGGTCATGACGAGACGGTCAGGACGAAACTCATCGACCTGGTCGAGGTCGTCGTCCAGCGGGCCCATCGCTGCAAGGACCGTGAGTACGTGCGCGTTGCCCGGGCCGTGGACTGCGAGGATCTGCGCGGCAGACTCGACACCGCGGCCCGGTCGGACCGTCCATGGGCGCGGTGCCACGCCGGATACGTTCTCTGGCTCCTCGACCACCCCGAGGTCCCCAGCACACGCCATGTCTGGCGCACGTGGCTTGCAGGCGCAACCCGAGGATGAGCCGGGGCGACGGTTCCCCGCGGAGGGCAGGCCCGCCGAGCTCTCCCGTCTGAGGCACGTCACATCCCCGGCCCTGGATAATGCCGGTCATGCCCTCCCTGGTTGCTCCCGCGATTTCCGTCGGCGCTCTGGCCACGTCCGATCAGCCGGTTCTTCCGGTCGCTGGTGATGCGTTGCTGCGCCCCTGGACGCTCGACGACGCCCCGGCCGTGATGGAGGCGTTCCAGGATCCCGCGATTCAGCGTTGGCATGGGCGTACGGCCGACTCCGTGGAGGAGACGCGGGAATGGATCGCGGCCTGGCAGAGAGGGTGGCGGGAGGAGACGGGCGGTCACTGGGCGGTCGTCGACGACGGAGGTGAGACATTGCTGGGCAGGATGTCCTTGAAGTCGTTCGACCTTGCGGACGGCACGGCCGACGTCGCCTACTGGATGGTGCCGTCAGCACGCGGCAATGGCGTCTGCCCCCGCGCGGCCAGGACGCTGGCGCGCTGGGCGCTGGGTCCGGGAGGCTTTCACCGCCTCGAACTCGAGCACTCGACCGCCAATCGCGCATCCTGCCGCGTCGCGGTCAAGGCCGGGTTCGAGGAGGAGGGCGTCCGTCGCGGGGCGGCGCTGCATGCGGACGGCTGGCACGACATGCACGTCCATGCCCGCGTCCGCCAAGGCTGACGGGGACCGCCGTGCGGTCGGGGTCCGGTTCGCCCCCCGGATGGCCTTTCAGGGTCTTTCGTTTGAATCCGGCAGGACCCGCGAGCCCGGCGTGATCCGAACGAGAACCTGGTTCGGGTGGGTGCCGCTCAGCACGGTGTCTCTGAGCACGGTGTCGATGAAGCGGCCGCGCGGCACCGTGTTCGCGGCGAACCACTGGCCCAGACGGTGATCGGCCTCGGGGTGGACGAGTCTGGTGAAGCGCGAGCGCGAGGTGGCCAGGGCACCGGCCACCGCGTGTGTCACGGCCGGGGGAATGATCGTGTCCGTGAGCGGTGTGGCGAGGACGGCGCGGGTGGACAGGGAGCGGAAGACGTCGAGTGCCCGAGACCGCCGCCAGCTGTCCGGCGTGCGGATGATCTCGGTGAATCCCGCACCGAAGGGAACGGACCATGCCTCGGGCGCGTAGATCGCCGGCGCGCACAGCCCGATGGAGGCCACCCGTGATCCGTAGTGCGCCATCAGGTCGGCCACGGTCTGCCCGCTCATGCTGAATCCGATCAGCACCAGCGGGGCGCCGTCGGGAGAACGGCTGTCGATCACGGCTCGGGCCTGGGCGAATCTGCGCTCCAGACTCAGTTCGCTGAGCCGGCCCGAGCTGTCGCCGTGCCCGGAGAAGTCGAAGGCGAGAGCGTGATGTCCGCGAGCGGCGAAGTCCGACAACAGACCGGTGAGGCGCGACGTGTCGCTGGTACCGGCTCCGTGCAGGAGTACCACTGCGGCGCGAGCGGGCGGGGTCGGGTGTGACGTATGCGGGACTGCCGCGGCGCAACTCAGAGTCTCGCCGTCGCACTTCACGGTGAAGTGCCGCAGCGTGCTGCACCCCGGGCTCATGGGGTCCGTGCCGGTCATGCTGCCTCGGCCTCCAGACGGCTGGGGGCGGCGTTGCGCGGCGAGCGGAGTATGCCGGCTGCGCACGCGGCCACGACGCAGAACCCCAGAGGCAACAGAAAGGTCAGGTTGAGCGGGAAAAAGTGCGTCAGTGGTCCGATGACGGCGGGGCCGGCAAGCATGCCGAGATAGCCCAGACCGGCAACACGCGAGACATTCGTCCCGGCGGCGCTCGGGTCGGCGTGGCCCGCGGCGCTGAAGAGCTGGGGGATGCAGCCGGACAGCCCGGCCCCGAACACGGCCCAGCCGACCAGGGCCAGCGGGATCCAGGTGGAGAACGTGGCCGTCGTCAGGCCGACCGCGGCCAGGGCCGCCCCGTAGCGGAGGATGGCGACCGGCCCGAAGCGCATGGACACCCGGTCGGTCAGCAGCCGGCCGATGGTCATGGCGGTCGAGAACGCACCGTAGGCGAGAGCGGCGGTGGCGGCGGGGGCGTTCAGGACGTCCCGCAGATGCAGAGTGCTCCAGTCGTTGGCCACTCCTTCGCAGAGCATGAGCATCAGCGCGAGCGCGGCCAGCGCCCAGATGCGACGGGATGTGCGGGGCGCCGGTTGCGTCACACCGGCGGGAGCCTCCACGGCGGGGGAGGGGGCGTGCCCGGCCGGCAGGAGCCCGCGGGCGGCGAGTGCGGCGACGGCGAGGCCGACGACGGCCACCGAGCCGAGAGTCACCGCCGGGCTCCAGCCCCAGCTGAGCGTGCGCGCGCCCACCAGCGCGGCAAGGACGCCGCCGATGGAGAACGTGGCGTGGAAGGCGGACATGACGGGGCGTCGGTAGCCCCGCTCGACCTGGATGGCGTGGGCGTTCATGCTGACGTCCAGACAGCCGTTGCCGAGTCCGAGCAGTGCGAGAGCGGCCCCCAGCGTCCACGCGTCCGTGGCCAGGCCCGGAAGGACCACCGCCGCGCTGCACAGAGCCGCGCCCAGCGGTACGACGATGCGGGCACCCCACCGGTCGGTGAGCGGACCCGTGATCCGCATCCCCGCGAAGGCTCCCGCGCCGAGGAGCAGCAGCAGCCAGCCGAGCACGGCATGACTGATGCCCACGTGGCGCTCGACAGCAGGGATGTGGACGACCCACATCCCCAGGACGAAGCCGTTCAGGGCGAAGTAGGCGGTCGTGACCAGTCGGCCGGTCCGCAGCGATCTCTCCATGCCGATGAACATATCGAACATCTGTGATGTTCAAAAGCTTCCACTGTGAACATCGATGGTGTTCTATTGTTGATGTGGCGAGCAGAGATCGACTGAGACGGATCACCGAGGCGGTACGCGACGCGGGCAGTGCCGGCGTCGCGGAGCTGGCCGCTCTGACCGGCGCGTCGGAGATGACCATCCGCCGTGACCTGGAGACCCTGGCCGAGCAGGGCATGGTGGAGCGCTACCGCGGGGGAGCGAGGAGCCTGCTGCTGCGCGGCGACGAACCCCCCTTCGGGCTGCGGGCGACGGAAGGACTCGAGGCCAAGCGACGCATCGCCTCCGAAGTTGCCGGGCTGATCGCCGACGGGGAGTCCGTCGTCCTCGACAGCGGCACCACCTGCCTGGAAGTGGCCCGCGCGCTGGAGCGTCGCCGCCTGACGGTCATGCCACTGTCCCTGCACGCGGTGAACGCACTGACCGGAGCGCCGGACCTCACGCTGCTGGTGCCCGGTGGCCGCCCCCGGGCGGGCGAGCTCGCACTCACCGGCCCGCTCGCGGAGGCATCGCTGGCCGCCCTGCGCTTCGACACCGCGGTCATCGGCTGCTGCGGACTGAACGCGGCGAACGGCCTGACCGCGTACGACTTGGACGACGCCGCGGTCAAGCGGGCCGCGATCGCATCGGCCCGCCGCGTCATCGCGGTCACGGACGGCGCGAAGCTCGCCCGTACCGCCCTTGCTTTCGTTGCGCCCGCCACCGCACTGCACGCCGTCGTCACCGACGAGGCCGCGCCCGAGGCAGAGGTCGACGCACTGGCTGTGGTGGGCGTGCACGTGCGACAGGTATGACCTGTCACCTCCGAAGGAGCGGCACGCCGCCGCCGAGTGAGGGAACATCAGGCAGCAGCGGGTCGGCCGTTCGCCGCCCCGTACCGCTCGGCTGTCGGACGTCCACGCCGTCTCGCTGCTGCAGGAGCTGACGGACCGTATCGCCGCCGAAGACGATCGGCCCGACGCGGCCCCGTCGTCCGGCCGCGTGCCTACGACGCGCAGCACAACACCGCCCTCACGGACACGCTCGACGCCTGGCTGAGCACCTTCGGCGATGTGATCGCCGCCTTCGCCGCCGTACACATCCACCCCAACACCTTCCGGTACCGCCTCAAGCGGCTTGCCGTCGTGGCAGGCATCGATCTCCACGACCCGGAGGCCGGATTCGAGGCCATGCCGCAGTTGCGTCTGAGACCGCCCGATTCCTGACCCCGGTCCGCCCGCCGCCGTGACACGCGTACAGTTCGCGCCTTCGCGACGGCGGAATGATGACAGAGTTCTCGGTGCAGTAGGACACACCGATGTCCGCGTGTCCGAATGTCCGTATGCCGACGATGGGACAGATTCCATGCCTCTCAAGGGTGAGTACGAGCCGAGCCCCGCACAGTGGGTCCGCGATCAGGTCGAGCTGTTCGAGAGCTCGGGCGGCACGGAGGGGACCACGATGCGTGGTCTGCCGGTCATCATCCTGACCACGCGCGGAGCCAAGAGCGGCAAGATCCGCAAGACACCGCTGATGCGGGTCGAGCACGACGGAACGTATGCCGTGGTCGCCTCGCTGGGCGGCGCTCCCCAGCATCCCGTCTGGTACCACAACATTGTGGCGGACCCCCGGGTGGAACTCCAGGACGGCTCGGTCCGACAGGACATGAACGCCCGTGAGCTCACCGGTGAGGAGAAGGCCGTGTGGTGGGAGCGCGCGGTCGAGGCGTTCCCCGACTACGCGGACTACCAGCTGAAGACCGATCGGCAGATTCCCGTCTTCATCCTGGAGCCGGCGGCCCAGGCCCACTGACCGAGACCTGGCGGGGGCACCATCCGCGGAACAATTCGCCTCCGCCCACTCCCCATGGCCGCTCGACAGCCAACTGTTCGTGTGAGAAACAGCCCTCACACCGGCTCAGTCACGGGAGGGCCGGTACCCAGCATGCGGGCACCGGCTCGTTCCCCCGGTCACGGCAGGGGATCAGGACTGCCGCATCCGGGATCGCGCCGTGAGGAAGGCGCGTCCGCGTCCCGCCTCGTCGGTGGCCTTGCGAACAGGCGGGCCGCGTGATCTCGTGGGCGACGTGCCCGGCTACGAATCCGGTGAGCCGGGCGAAGACCTCCAGCTTCGCTGCGTCGTCCAGCCCGGCGGTCCGCAGGGCGGCAAGCGTGTGCTCCATCCCGGCACCGGGGAGTCGTCGGTCGACGCCACCGACTTCAACCGGTACGCCTCACGCTCCACGCGGACTCAGCCCTGATGCTTCCCGGGAGCATCCAGGCTGCGCAGCCCTTCGAAGGTGAACAGCCCGACGCATGGACAGCGGGGCGCCACCGGGAAGAGGAATACAGTCCCGGCGCACGACGTCCTCGTCCGCCACCTGGTGGCCCTCCGACGGGTTCTGCCGCGGGCGGGCCACCGTGGCGTCCGGGGAGGGAGTCGTCCACAGCGCCGCGGTGTCACCGGCGCCGCAGGTCCGGGCCTCAGCGGCCGGGCGCGTGCGGGTCCTCCCAGCGGGCGGGGCCCGGGAGGCCGAGCAGCCGTATCAGGTGGAGCAATTCCTCGGAGTCGCCGTGGCCTCGCAGCCGGTCAGGGGCGTGGCGGATGAGCCAGGCGGCGAGCTCGGCGCACATCTCATCCCTGTTCTCACGGCTGTGCCAAGGGAGTAGATCCCCCAGCAGGTCGTACTCCCAGTTCCTCACTGCCTCGGCCAGGTTCCGGTCGGCCACGGGATGACGCAGTTCCGCCCAGACGGTGAGCCACGGACTGAGCTCGGCGGACGCCTCGGCGCACAGGGCCAGGACCTCGTACGCGGGCACGACGGGATCCGGGTCGGTGAGACTGAGAGCCCACCAGGCGTGCAGGAACTCGCGCACCGCCGCGGCCTGTCCGACAGGCCACTGCTGCCAGTGGCCCCGGGCGAATGACCGTCCGGCCTCCCCCAGACCGAAGGGCGGCTCGACGAGACCGCGGACAAGCGCCCTGGCGAACTGAGGCAGGATCCGACGCAGCACGGACGCGTGGTCGGTCCAGTCCGGGGCGTCCCAAGTACGACGCAGGAGGTCGGGGTCCAACTCCGGGTCCGGCACCTTCAACTGCGCGAGTTCCTCCGCGCTGCCCCAGTGGCACTCGCAGTTGGACTCGTCGGAACGGGCCGTCATGCCACGGAAGGTGACGGCCAGGGTGTCCAGTGCAGCGTGGAGACGGAGCCGAGCGGGAGCCTCGTCACGATTCATCGGGAGCGTACGTCCTTCAGGGACTCCAGAGAGCTTCCGCCAGCCGAAGATTCCTACTCTACGTGGCTTGCCTACTGCATGGCGCATGGGACTGGTGGTGGTGTCACGGGGCTGCGCGGCGTCGGCGTCGCTCGGCATCCCGCCGATGGAACGACCGGACAGCGGGCGAATTCCCTGGGCAATGAGCTCGTCGCGGAGGCTGTCCCGGCCTCCGCCCGCGCACGGGATGCCGCCTGCTGCCGGGCTGTGCCAACGTGGAGAGAGCAGCGGCGCAGCCCCGTCGTGCCAGGGCCGGAAACGAGGTGCCGATGGACCCGGTCCATGCCCTGCGGCGGATCGCCTTCCTGCTCGAACGCGACCAGGCCGCCACGTACCGCGTCCAGGCGTTCCGTAAGGCCGCCGCCGCGGTGGGGGCGATGACGGGCGACGAGGTCGCGGAACGAGTGGCGACGGGGTCGCTGGAGTCGGTCAAGGGCATCGGGCCGAAGACGGCGCAGGTGGTGCGTGAAGCGCTGGCCGGAGAAGTCCCGGCTTACCTCCGGCGACGGGAGAAAGCCGTGGCGGCTCCCCTCACGGAAGGGGGCGAAACGCTGCTCGCACTGCTGCGCGGCGACTGCCATCTGCACTCCGACTGGTCGGACGGCGGAAGTCCGATCGAGGAGATGGGACGGACGGCGATCGAGCTGGGGCACGAGTGGGCGGTCCTCACCGACCACTCGCCCCGGCTGACCGTGGCGAACGGACTGTCGCCCGAACGGCTGCGCCGCCAATTGGAGGTCGTGGCCGCACTCAACGAGCGGTGGGCACCGTTCCGGCTGCTCACCGGCATCGAGTGCGACGTCCTTCCGGACGGCTCCCTCGACCAGGAGGACCGACTGCTGGAACAGCTCGACGTGGTGGTCGTGTCCGTGCACTCCAAGCTGCGGATGGACGCGCGGGCCATGACGCGCCGGCTGGTCGCGGCCGTTCGCCATCCGCAGGCAGATGTGCTGGGGCACTGCACGGGCCGTCTGATCACCGGCCGGGGGCGCCCGGAGTCGGAGTTCGACGCGGACGAGGTCTTCGCCGCGTGTGCCGAGGCGGGCACCGCGGTGGAGATCAACAGCCGTCCGGAGCGGCTCGATCCGCCCCGACGCCTGTTGCGGCGGGCCGTCGACGCAGGCGTGCTGTTCGCGATCGACACCGACGCGCACGCGCCGGGGCAGCTCGACTGGCAGATCTTCGGCTGTGCCCGGGCAGAGGAGTGCGGCGTGCCCGCCGGTCGGGTCATCACGTCGTGGCCGGTGGACGAACTGCTGGCCTGGTCATGACGCCGGGCACGGTCCGGCCGTGGCGAGGGCGAAGACATGGAGGTCCGGTGACTTCGCGCCCATGGAGCGGGACGGCCGGCAGGCCTTCAGGACACGTCCGGAACCCAGCCCCCTGAGCGGAGCCCGCCCAGGGCTTACTTCCCGAGGGGCTGGGTGAAGCGCAAAAGGTTGCCGGCGGGGTCGCGGAACGCGCAATCGCGGACGCCGTAGGGCTGGTCCGTCGGCTCCTGCAGCACCTCGCCGCCCGCGGCGCTGATGCGCTCGAAGGTGGCGTCGCAGTCGTTCGTCGCGAAGATGACGCCGCGCAGCAGACCCTTGGCCATCAGCTCCGCCATGGCCTGTCTGTCTGCCGGTGAGGCGTTCGGGTCGGCGACGGGCGGTTCCAGGACGATGTTCACGTCCGGCTGCGAGGGCGCCCCGACGGTCACCCAGCGCATCCCCTCGAACCCGACGTCGTTGCGCACCTCCAGGCCGAGCACATCGCGGTAGAAGGGGATCGCCTTGTCGTGGTCGTCGACGGCGATGAAGCATTGGGAAAGCGTGATGTCCATGCCGTTCACGCTATGGTCGAGCGGCGGGGCCCGCTTCTCCGTTCTTGACCGGCCGCGTGTGGATCTTGGCCATGCATGCCGGGATGACGGCGCCATGGTCATGGTTCCGGGCCCGATAGGTGCTCGGGTTCTCGCCGACCAGCTGGGTGAAGCGCGAGCTGAACGACCCCAGCGACGTACAGCCGACCGCGAAGCAGACCTCGGTCACCGTGAGGTCGCCGCGCCGCAGCAGCGCTTTGGCCCGCTCGATGCGGCGGGTCATCAGGTAGCTGTAGGGCGTCTCGCCGAAAGCGGCGCGGAAGCTGCGGGAGAAATGGCCCGGCGACATCAGGGCGTCACGTGCGAGCGCCGGGACGTCGAGCGGCTCGGCGTAGTCACGGTCCATCCGATCGCGGGCCCGCCGCAGCCGGACGAGGTCTTCGAGGTCCTGCCGTCTCACCTGCTCAGTCTCCCACAGCACCCGAGGCCCGGTGATGAGAGAGCTTGGACGACGCCGTGGAGCCAGAGCTGACCGAGCCAGAGCTGAGCGACCTGCTCAGCGACGACGACCGCGAGGTCGGGTCTCGCGACCTCAGCGTCACCGAGGTCCGTTTCGCGGTCGGCTGGGCGTCCCTGGGCACCTTCGGTACTCGCTTCACCGAGTTGGTCGGTGCGCCCCCAGCACCTTTCGGGGCCAGACAGCTCGCGCGACGGCGGAGATGCCGTCGTGCGTCGCGAAACGGCGGAGATGCCGTCGTGCGTCGCGAAACAGGTGACCAGACCGATCAGGAATCGAGAAGCGCGGACCCCCGAGCCGCAGCTAGCGTCACCGCCATGGACCTCACCGCTCACGCGAGCTTCCTCCCGCGCGACGGCCCGGACGCATCCCCGGCCTCCTGTCGCGACCGCCCGGAGGCGGCCCCGTTGGTTCGCCTTCCCTTGCGGGCTGGGCCGCACCCGCGACGTGTCCATGATCGAGGGCGTCGAGGTCCTCGAGATCGACGCGCTGCCGCAGGAGCGGGGTGACCGGTTCGTCGCGCACACCGGCTTCGACCCGCGTGCGCTCGCCACGCCGTACCGCTGGTTCCGCATCACTCCGCTCCGCATCCAGGCGTGGCGCGAGGTCAACGAGCCACCCGACCGCGAGCTGATGCGCGACGGCCGCTGGTTGGTCTGACGCCTCGGCGGGCGCGCCGCGCGGCCGGGGACCAGAGGCTGCACGGGCCGAATCGAAGGAGAACCAGACGTACGGTTCGAAGTCAGGTTAGATCGAGCCAGGCGACGCGGAGACCGCGAAGGTGGCCCCGCCCGACAGATGGAGACACGATGAGCAAGCCCACGAGGACGGACACGCAGTCGCCTGCGCTGCACGATGCCGACAGCCACGACCTGATCCGCGTACACGGCGCGCGCGAGAACAACCTCAAGGACGTCAGTATCGAGATCCCGAAGCGCCGGCTGACGGTGTTCACCGGCGTCTCCGGCTCGGGCAAGAGCTCGCTGGTGTTCGACACCATCGCCGCGGAGTCCCAGCGGCTGATCAACGAGACCTACAGCACCTTCGTGCAGGGCTTCATGCCGACGCTGGCGCGGCCCGAGGTCGACGTACTCGACGGGCTGACGACCGCGATCATCGTCGACCAGCAGCGGATGGGTGCCGACCCCCGCTCCACCGTCGGCACCGCCACCGACGCCAACGCGATGCTGCGCATCCTCTTCAGCCGGCTCGGGCAGCCGCACATCGGCCCGCCCACCGCGTTCTCCTTCAATGTCGCCTCGGTCCGGGCGAGCGGTGGGTTCACGGTCGACCGCGGTGCCGACAGGACCAAGACCGTGAAGAAGACCTTCACCCGCACCGGCGGCATGTGTACGCGCTGCGAAGGCCGGGGCACCGTCTCCGATATCGACCTCGCCCAGCTCTACGACGACTCCAAGTCGCTCGCCGAGGGCGCGTTCACCATCCCCGGCTGGAAGTCGGACAGCTTCTGGACCGTGCGGGTCTACGCCGAGTCGGGCCTCCTCGACCCGAACAAGCCGATCTGCAAGTACACCAAGAAGGAGATGCAGGACTTCCTCTACCGGGAGCCGACCAAGGTGAAGGTCGAGGGCGTGAACCTCACCTACGAGGGGCTGATCCCCAAGATCCAGAAGTCGTTCCTGTCCAAGGACAAGGAGGCGATGCAGCCGCACATCCGGGCGTTCGTGGAGCGGGCGGTCACCTTCACCACCTGCCCCGAGTGCGACGGCACCCGGCTCAGCGAGGGTGCCCGGTCGTCGAAGATCAAGCGGATCAGCATCGCCGATGCCTGCGCGATGCAGATCAGTGACCTGGCCGAATGGGTCAGCGGCCTCGACGAGCCGTCGGTGGCGCCGCTGCTCGCCGCACTGCGGCACACTCTCGACTCGTTCGTGGAGATCGGCCTCGGCTACCTCTCGCTCGACCGGCCGTCGGGCACGCTGTCGGGCGGCGAGGCGCAGCGCGTCAAGATGATCCGCCACCTCGGCTCCTCGCTCACCGACGTCACCTACGTCTTCGACGAGCCCACCATCGGGCTGCACCCCCATGACATCCAGCGGATGAACGGCCTGCTGCTGCGGCTGCGGGACAAGGGCAACACGGTGCTCGTCGTGGAGCACAAGCCGGAGACGATCGCGATCGCCGACCACGTCGTCGACCTCGGCCCCGGCGCCGGTACGGCGGGCGGCACCGTCTGCTTCGAGGGCAGCGTCGACGGGCTGCGGGTCGGCGGCACGATCACCGGCCGCCATTTCGACGACCGGGCCGCCCTCAAGGAGACGGTGCGCAAGCCCACCGGAACGCTGGAGATCCGCGGCGCGACAGCACACAACCTGCGCGACGTCGACGTCGACATCCCGCTCGGGGTGCTCGCTGTCGTCACCGGCGTCGCCGGCTCCGGCAAGAGCTCGCTCGTGCACGGGTCGATCCCCGCCGGCGAGGGCGTGGTTTCGGTCGACCAGGCAGCGATCAAGGGCTCGCGGCGCAGCAACCCGGCGACGTACACCGGATTGCTCGACCCGATCCGCAAGGCGTTCGCGAAGGCCAACGGCGTGAAGCCGGCGCTGTTCAGCGCCAACTCGGAGGGCGCCTGTCCTACCTGCAACGGCGCCGGTGTCATCTACACCGACCTGGCGATGATGGCCGGCGTCGCCAGCACCTGCGAGGAGTGCGAGGGGAAGCGGTTCCAGGCATCGGTGCTGGACTACCACCTCGGCGGCCGCGACATCAGCGAGGTGCTCGCGATGTCGGTGACGGAGGCCGAGGAGTTCTTCGGCACCGGCGAGGCGCGCACGCCTGCCGCGCACCGCATCCTCGGCCGGCTCGCCGACGTCGGGCTCGGCTACCTCAGCCTCGGCCAGCCGCTCACCACACTGTCCGGCGGCGAGCGGCAGCGGCTCAAGCTGGCCACCCACATGGGCGAGAAGGGCGGCGTCTACGTCCTCGACGAGCCGACCACCGGCCTCCATCTCGCCGACGTCGAGCATCTGCTCGGCCTGCTCGACCGGCTCGTCGACTCCGGCAAGTCGGTCATCGTCATCGAGCACCACCAGGCGGTCATGGCGCACGCCGACTGGGTCATCGACCTCGGCCCCGGCGCCGGCCACGACGGCGGCCGGGTCGTCTTCGAGGGCACACCCTCCGACCTCGTCGCCGCCCGCTCCACCCTCACCGGCGAGCACCTCGCGGCCTACGTCGGCACCTGACCGAGGCCCTCGCGGACACCGTGAGACGGGTTCTCTCGTCTGCTTCGACTGCTGCCGGCTTCGTGTTCGATGGCTTCGAGTTCAGCTGGTCCGGTCCACGGGGTACCCAGCCTGGAGATTCGAGAGGCGGACATCGTGGCGTCCGTCGGGCCGTCAGCGGCGACCCCGGTAGCGCAGGTGCCGCACCCGAGAACGGCCGCCGTGCGCGGGCCGCGCTCAGGGGGATTCGACAGGCGGCAGTTGCAGCCGTGCGCGACCAGCAGCGCGGCCCGCGCCCTCGGATGCTCGCCTGCCTGTCCCGGCAGGTTGAGCGAGGCCGGCACGGTGGGCTTGGCCTGCTCCCACACCTCCCCGTCCAGCAGCTTTGCCCGCGGGGCCCCCACGTGGAGGGAGTTCTTCGCGAACACGTCCCGCCGGCGCAGCATCCGGTGGTCCTGCTGCTGCACGCAGAAGGTATACGCCTTCCAGTCCACCGCGCCCGGCTCCAGGTGCGGAGCCGGGAGAACCAGGCGCCGCCACGAAGCGACGAGCGGACCGGTGCCGGTCTCGGCCGGGCCGACCTTCTTGCGGCCCGTCAACTCCGGCAGCGACTTGAGGGCCTTGAGGACCGGTGGCCCTTCCGGGGTGGCGCCGAACCCGACCACCCTGACCAGCAGCTTCAGGAACCCGCACCCTCCCGAGGGAACCCTGTGCCCGGTGGATGACCGTGAATCTGCGTCAGGGGGTGCGTTTCACTGCGCATCGTGAACGAAGAGACACCGTCGAACGCGGTGTGTCCTCCGGCTCTGCCCCCGGGATGCATGCCGCGGTGCCTGGAGCGCGTCATGGGGACGGCCGTACCTGCCGCGTGGGTGCGGCAGGAATGATCACTGCTCCGCCCGTCGGGTCGCTCTCCGACCGCTACGGCTCACTCCGCCCTCTGGCCACCGCCGGATCCGGCTACCCGACCCGACGCGATGTATCGGCTCGGGTTGCCGCTTCTCGTGCGTACGCCCGGTCGGCCCCCTGGTGTCACACCTTCGATATGCCCGATATGACAGCTAAAGGGGGCATCAGTACGTTTCATCACAGGTCGGCCGTACGGCCGGCGTCTCTGAGACAGGAAGAAGTGACATGACCACGCGTAACTTCGCCGTGACCGCCGCCGTAGTGGGCGCATCGGTCCTCGCGGCCACCGGCATCACCTACGCCTCGGCCAGCGGATCCGCCCCGGCCGCACCGTCCGTCCAGCAGGCCGCCCCGTCCGCGCCGAAGGCCGTGCCGTCCGTCCCCAAGTCCGCCCCCGCTGGGACTTCCGCTGGTGAGGACAGCGGACATGGGAAGGGGAACGGGGGCCGTGACGATGGAGGTCGCGATGGCGGGGGCCGTGACGACGGGGGCCGTGACGACGGGGGCCGTGACGACGGGGGTCGCGATGGCGGGGGTCGTGACGACGGGGGCCGTGACGACGGGGGTCGCGACCGCGGCTCCGACCGTGGCTACGACCGCGGGGACGAGGGAAGAATCCAGTTCAACGATCGGACGTACTCTGCCGCCTCCGACGGCTGCATCACCGCGGCCAGCGGACTGGGCTCAAGCAGCTTCAGCATCAGCAACGACAGCTGGAAGACCGTCGAGGTCTACCGCGGGTCCACCTGCGACAACGGCTCTCCGGTCGCCACCGTCGGCCCCCACGGCGCTACCCACGGCGTCGTGACCCCCACCGTCCAGGGGGGCTTGTTCGCCAATGACGGCGTGGTGGGCAGTTTCCGGGTGATCGGTGACCGCTACGACAGGTGGTAACAGCGCCACCCGCATCACTTGGAACCCTCGGTCCGTCGGAATCGGTCCGGGGTGTCCGGGAGGTCGGCCAGGACCAGTAACGGGTGTCGCGTCGGACAAGGACGCGGCCACCGGGTCCCGACCGGCAGCCGGTGCGCCGTCAACTCCGACGCCAGGAACCCCCGGGGCAGAGCCGGGCAGGTCGATGGCAGAGGGGTGGACAAGCACTCGAGGCTCCTGGTGGATGACGTTGATCTTGGCCGACAACTCATCCACCGGGAGCTTCGGCACATTCCCACGGAAGTCCCTGTGCCCACGGCGGAAGTCTCCTCGGGTCGCTCCGTTCGCCGCTTTGGCCCTCGGTATCAGCGGTGTTCGGGGTTGTCGAAGTCGAAGCGGCAGCCGGCGTCCCACTCCGAGCGCTGGTTTCCGTGCGCCGGGATTCCGCCTGCCTCCTTGAGCAGCCGCGCCAGGTGTATCAGGTTCCACGTCATGAACGTGGTATTCCGGTTGGTGAAGTCGTTCTCCGGGCCACCCGAGTCCTTGTCCAGGTACGACGGCCCCGGACCCGCCTCCCCCACCCAGCCGGCGTCCGCCTGCGGCGGCACCGTGTACCCCAGGTGCTGCAGGCTGTAGAGCACGTTCATCGCGCAGTGCTTCGCACCGTCCTCGTTGCCCGTGATCAGACAGCCCCCAACGCGCCCGTAGTACGCGTACTGCCCTGCCTCGTTCAGGAGCGACGAACACGCATACAGCCGCTCGATCACCCGCTTCATGACTGACGAGTTGTCTCCCAGCCACACTGGTCCCGCCAGCGTGAGGATGTCGGCGGACATCACCTTCTCGTACAGCTCGGGCCAGGCGTCCGTCTCCCAGCCGTGCTCCCTCATGTCCGGCCACACACCGGTCGCGATGTCGTGGTCGATCGCCCGGACCACCGCGGTCGTGACGCCGCGTTCCTCCATCACCGCACGGCTGCGGTCGATCAGCCCCTCCGTGTTGCTGATCTCGGGGGAACGCTTGAGCGTGCAGTTGATGTACATCGCGCGCAGACCGTCGAAGCGGTACGCGTCGTCGGCACGGCCGGGTGTCGGCATGCGGGGGGCTCCTCTGTGCCTACGGAAGAATGTGGGGCCTTCCCCTGGTCTACCGTCACGCACGGGCATTCACGGTCATGGGCGCGCGGATGCCACCCATACGCAGCAGGTGCGGCGCACCCATCGCCTTGCGTGCGAGGTGAGTCCGAGTACCCATGTGCCGCGTCCGCCGCTCCGGCCGAGATCCGCACCCGGGTCCTCGGCAGCCACACGGGACGCGCCTGCGCGCGTCGCCGCCCTCCGCCTCCGGCACGCCCGCCCCACGAACAGTCGATCAAGACGCGCGCGCCCGGTTCCCCACGCTCCAATGAACTCGTGACCGCGCCCCCGGACGACTGCGTCGTCGCGGGACTCGTCCTACTCGCTCACCCTTTTCGTAAGGAACATCCTCGCCGGCTTGCGCGCCGTGCCCGACGAGACCCGGCAGGCCGCGCGCGGTATGGGCCACTGGCCCGTCGGGCTGCTCGTCGCCGTGGAGCTGCCGCTCGCTCTACCCGCCGCGATGGCAGGGCTGAGGATCGCGACCGTCTCCGCGGTCTCCCCGGTCACCGTCGGTGCGATCGTCGGCTACGGCGGGCTCGGCAATCTCATCTACTTCGGGATGAACACCTGCTTCAAGGCCCAGGTGCTCACCGCGTCCGTCCTCTGCGTCGTCATCGCCGTCCACGAGGACCCGGCCCGAGGTCGGCTCGATCAGCCGGTTCACCATCATCATCGTGGTGGTCCTGCCGCAGCCCGACGGTCCGACGAGGGTGACGAGTTCCCCCTCGGCGACCTCGAAGGACAACCCGTCGACCGCGGTCGTACCGTCCGGACAGACCTTGCCGACCTGCTCGAACCTGATCATGACTGCACGCTAGGAGCCCCCGGGCGCGTCGCACACGGGCCGGGACTGTCCGAGTCACGGGCGTGTGCTGAACTATCCGTGAAACATCTGATTCAGGAGCACCTTTTGACCAGTTACCGGCAGCCCGGCGTCGTTCTCACCGACCGCCGTTTCACCGTCCCGCTCGATCACGCCGACCCGGGTGGCGAGCAGATCGAGATCTTCGGCCGGGAGGCCGTCGCGAGCGGCAAGGCCGACGACGAGCTGCCCTGGCTGGTCTACCTGGAGGGCGGACCCGGCTTCGGCGCCCGTCGTTTCGTCGGTACGGAGACATGGCTCGGGCGGGCGGTGAAGGAGTTCCGGGTGCTGCTCCTCGACCAGCGCGGCACCGGGCTGTCCACGCCGGCCAACCGGCAGACTCTTCCGCTGCGCGGCGGCCCGCGTGAGCAGGCCGACTATCTCGCCCACTTCCGGTCCGACACCATCGTGCGCGACTGCGAGCTGATCCGGCCGCAACTGACCGGCGGCGCCCCGTGGACCGTGCTCGGCCAGTCGTTCGGCGGCTTCTGCGCGGTCCGCTATCTGTCGGCCGCCCCCGAGGGGCTCGAGGCCGTCCTGATCACCGGCGGGCTGCCCTCGCTCGACGCCCACGCCGACGACGTGTACCGGGCCGCGTATCCGCGGATCGAGCGGAAGGTCGCCGCTCACTACGCCCGCTACCCGCAGGACGTCGAGCGCGCCCGCGAGATCGCCGCGTACCTCGTGGAGCACCGCCCGGAGAGCGCGGGACACCGCCTGACGCCCGAGGGTTTCCAGTCCCTCGGCATCATGCTGGGCGGCGGCAACGGCAGCCACCAGCTGCACTACCTGCTGGAGAACGCCTTTGTCCGTACGCCGCTGGGCACCGAGCTCTCCGACACGTTCCAGGAGGCCCTGCGCACCGCCAACTCGTTTGCGGGCCACCCGCTGTACGCCCTGATGCACGAGGCGATCTACGGCCGGGGCAAGGAGCCCACCGGCTGGTCCGCCGAGCGGGTCCGCGCCGAATTCCCGCAGTTCGACGCCGCCACCGCCCTGGCCGGCGACGCGCCCGTGCTCTTCACCGGTGAGAGCATTCACCCCTGGCACTTCGACGTGGACCCGGCGCTGCGCCCGCTGCGCGAGACCGCCGAACTGCTCGCCTCCCGTACCGACTGGCCGGAGCTGTACGACACCGAGCGCCTCGCCGCCAATGCCGTACCGGTGGCCGCGGCCGTCTACCACGACGACATGTACGTCGACACCGAGCACGCGCTGCGCACCGCCGCGTCGATCCGCGGACTGCGCACCTGGGTGACGAACGAGTTCGAGCACGACGGGCTGCGCGCCGGGGGGCCGCGGGTGCTCGACCGGCTGCTCGCCCTTGTCCGGGACGAGCTCTGACCTGCTCGTTCACCGCAGAAGCCGGTCACGGGCGTGGCGTGACCGGCTCCTGCGGTACGGGTATGTCCGGAGCGCTTCAGCTCTGCAGGGCGTCCAGCGTGGCGTCGAAGTCCGCAGCCCAGCGCGGGGCCCGGTTGTGCGGCAGCTTCGACAGGGCGGCGGCCATTCCGCAGGTGTTGGTCACCGCGGAGAAGACCAGACCGGAACCGACGCCGGCCGACAGCCAGCGCGCGGCCGGGAAACGGCGGCCCGCGAGCAGGCCGGCCACCACGAGCGAACCGGCGGCGAACCGGACCTGACGCTCCATCGGCCAGGTGGCCCGGGCGCCGGCGGGACGGTCCAGGCCGTGGCCCTCACCCTCCCACGCGGATGTGCCGCCGGACAGCGTGACGGCGTCGATGTCCGCCGCGGCGAGAATGTCGCAGGCCCGGGTGGAACGCACACCGGACGCGCACACCACGAGCAGGGATCCGCGGGCCGCCGCCGCCTTCAGGGCGGGCAGCGCCTCGTCGAGACGGTCCAGCGGGATGTTCAGCGCGCCGGGCACGTGCCCGGCGGTGTACTCGCCCGGAGCCCGGACGTCGATGACGGTGAACTCCGCGATCCGGGCTGCGGCCTGGGCGGGGGAGAGGGAGGCGGGGCTGGTCACGAGGGATGTTTCCTTTCGTCGCCGGGGGACACCCCGGACGGGTTAGAATACCCCTTGGGGTATCTGGAGGAGGATGTGTGGAAATCGACATGGCGGCCGACGAACTGAAGTCGGTCCTCAACCGCCTTCGCCGCGCTCAGGGTCAGCTTGCCGCGATCATCAGGATGATCGAGGAGGGCCGGGACTGCGAGGACGTCATCACGCAGATGGCGGCCGTATCGCGCGCGCTCGACCGGGCCGGCTTCGCGATCATCGCGACGGGCCTTCAGCACTGCATGGCCGACGACGGCGCAGAACCGGCCGACCGGGACCAGATGCGCGCCCGACTGGAGAAGCTTTTCCTCTCGCTCGCCTGAGAGCCTGTCGGGGTGACCTTCGATCGGAGAGCGGACGCGGCATGGTGCGTGCGATTCCACGGCGCCGGGATGGCCTTGGACGGGGTCTCCCCTGCTCGAACGAAGCTGAGAGCTTGGGGAAGGAGCCACCAGGGCGTTTCGGCAACGCCGGAAGCGTGCGTGCCAGGGCGTGGCCGCCCGATCAGAGGTCACCCGACAGGCTCTGAGCCCGGATCCGGGGTCGGTGCCGTGGCTCAGACCACGGCATCGACCAGCATGGAGAGGGCCACGACGAGCAGCGCAGCGCCGAAGATCCGCTGGAGCGCGGCCGTGGACACCTTGGCGGCCAGCCGCTTTCCGTCCCACGCCCCGAAGATCGCCGCCGCCGTGAACGGGGTGATCACCGGCCAGTCCAGCGAGGTGGGCGTGGTGCACCGGAATGTGCACCGACCCCTATCGCACCGGCGCGGCGTTCGGCGTCCTTGCGGACATCGAGAACCACCGGCCGCTCGCCGCGTTCGGAGCCGCGGCCAGGCTCGCGAAGTCCGACCTGCGGAACGAGCGCAGCTCTTTCGCGGTGCGTACCCAGGACCGCGGGTCACCGGTCGCAGCGGCCACCGGGCGGCCGTTAGCCACCCGGGCCAGCTCGCGCTGGGCATGCGCGACGTCGGCGGCGCTGCTCGCCAGGAGGGTGACGGGCCTGCCCCACGGGATCAGCCAGGCCAGATACGTGGCGAGCTGCCCCTCGCCCTCGAAGGTGAACGAACCGGCGACGTGTCCCTCGGCGAACGCCACCCGGCTGCGCGGATCCACCCCCCTCACCTGCGGCCAGCCGCCGCGCGATCTGCTCGGCGTCGGCCGGGGCGGGCGGGGTCAGATCGACCGGATCGGGACCTGCGGCGTTGGCCGGGCCCATGTGCGCGTAGGAGGCGGGGACGTCGTCCGGTCCGGCGAGCAGCTCGGCGACGAACGTGTCCACATCCTTGACGAGTGCGTCGTTGCGGGCCCGCTCGGCGCCGATCGTCGTGGTGTTCCCGTCGGCCTGCGAGGAGGAACAGGAGCTGCCGAAGCCGTGGGTCGGCAGCACGGGTACGGCGTCGTCGAGCTCGTCGCCGAGCCGGTGCACGGAGGCGTGCTGGGCTCGGGCCGACGCTGCGGTCAGCCAGGGCTCCACCAGGTCGGGCCGGCCCACGCTGCCGATCAGCAGCGAACCGCCGGTGAAGGCGGCCAGCGCCCGGCCGTCCTCCTCCCGTACGTACGAGGTGTGGTGCGGGGTGTGCCCGGGGGTGGCCATCGCGCGCAGCGTCGGCCCGCGTCGACCGGGGCGGTGTCCCCGTCGGCGAATGAAGACACTTATACCCCGGGGGGTATTTGCCCCGGTGTGACGAAGGGAACGACAGGCGGCTGCCGCAGGCCGGCCCGGCGACGGCGCGAGGTCGCCGACGCGTTGGCCACCCCGCGGCGAGGCGCGTACCGCCGATCTACGTCGGTGGCGGCGAGGGCGCGTTCCCGCGGGTGGCGCAGCTCGGAGACGCGTGGCTGGCCAACAGCGTGTCGCCGCAGGAGCTCGGCCCGCAGATCGAGCGGCTGCTGTTCTACGTGCCGACGATGCCTGAACGGGAGACGCTGGAGTACAACCGGTTGGCTGAAGTCGCTGCGCGGTACCGCTGAGACGCGGAAACCACTGTGTCCAGGGATGGGGTACCGATCCGGAATCCGCGACCACCGTAAGAGGTGCGATGCCCACTCTGACGAGCGCTGAGGCACGCGAGCGGTTCGCCGCGGCGCGCATCGCCCACCTCGCGACGACCGACACGGACTCCCGCCCGCACCTGGTGCCGGTGGTGTTCGCCCTGGACGGCGACACGGTGATGCTGGCGGTGGACCACAAACCGAAACGGACGGTGCGGCTGAAACGCCTGGCCAACATCGCCGCCAACCCGTCGGTCTGTCTGCTCACCGACCACTACGAGGAGGACTGGGAACGACTGTGGTGGGTGCGGGCCGACGGTGAGGCCCGCGTGCTCCCCCCACCGGACCGCTTCCCCGACGCGGCCCGCCGCGTCGGCCTGCTCACGGCGAAATACCCGCAGTACGCCGATCGTCCTCCCGGCGGACCGATGGTCGAAGTCTCGGTCCTGCGCTGGAGCGGCTGGCGCGCGTCCTGAGCCGCGCGGCCACAAGGCCGGGCGGTTCTCGTTCAATGTCTTCGGAGGCCGGTGCGGGAGCCGCCGGTGCGAGGCCTGCGGGGCCGCGGAGTGGCAGAGCTCGCCCCGGGGTCGCGGGTGTCGGAGCTGGACCGGCTGCGGCGGGGACCGGTGCGGATCTCCGGGGTCGCGGATGCGGTGCGCGCCGGAGCGGGCCTGGGAAATCGCCGCGCCGGGCATGGGCGATGTGCCGAAGGATCCGTCGCCCTTCCCCGACGGGGACACGGTGGCGGTCCCGGTCGACGGCCGTCACAGATGCGGCCGTTTGATCAGCCGGGACAGCACGATGACGCTCTCCGTGCGCTCGACCGGCCCGGTCGCGCGCACTCGCTGGATGGCCTGCTCCAGATGCGTGGTGCTCTCGGCGAGAACGTGGAGCACGGCGTCCGCGGCACCCGAAACGGTGCATGCCTCGACGACCTCCGGGACGTCCTCCAGGGCCCGGCGCAGCTCCGCGGGCGTGGGGTTGCCCCGGCAGAAGACCTCGACGAAGGCTTCGGTCCGCCACGCGAGCACCTGCGGATCGAGAACGGTCGTGAAGCCGCGGATCGCGCCGGTGGCGACGAGCCGGTCCAGACGTCGTTTGGCTGCCGGCGCCGACAGGTTGGCGGCTCTGCCGATCTCGGCGTACGTGGACCGTGCGTTCTGCTGCACGCAGCGGATGATCGCTTCGTCGATGGGGTCCACGGGCGCCTCCGGAGGATTCGAAACCGATGAGTGCGCAATGATTCACCAGAACGTCTCTGATATTGCAAGTAATCGCTGGTAGACAGCAGCAAATGGAGATTGTTCGCGCCGGAAGTGCGGCCATAGTCTCCGGATCGGCCTGACGTCGATCTGCCAGGAGCAGTACTGCCATGACCGCAACCCTGAGCGATGCTGAAGCAGCCGCGCTGGCCGCAGTGGACGAAGCCGCAGTCGCCCGGACGCTGCTGGAACTGCTCGCCGTGCCGAGCGTGACCGGCAGCGCCGCCGAATCCGAACTGCAGCACCTGCTGGCCCGGCACCTTCAGCGGCTGGATCTCGACGTCGACCTGTGGTCCATGAACCTGCCCGAACTGCGCGCGGACCCCGCCTACCCGGGCGCCGAGGTCCCGCGGGACGAGGCATGGGGGCTGGCGGGCAGCACACCCGACGACAGCGACGGACCGACCCTCGTCCTGCAGGGTCATGTCGACGTCGTACCTCCCGGCGACCGGGCCAGGTGGGCGGGCGACCCGTTCGTACCGCGGGTCGCCGGGGACGTCGTTCACGGTCGTGGTGCCTGCGACATGAAGGCCGGGCTGGCGTCCGTGCTCGCGGCCCTGACCGCCATCCGCACCGCCGGGGTGAGACTGCGAGGCCGTCTCGCGGCCCACTTCGTGGTCAGCGAGGAGGACGGCGGGCTCGGCGCGTTCGGCACGCTCCGGCGCGGCCACACCGCAGACGCCTGCATCATCACCGAACCGACCAGCGGCACGCTGATGACAGCGAACGCAGGAGCCCTGACCTTCCGCATCGAGGTCCCCGGTCAGGCAACCCACGGCAGCACCCGCTACGCAGGGGTCAGCGCCCTCGACGCCTACCTCCCCCTCCACCGCGCACTGTCCTGTCTGGAGGCCGCCCGCAATGCCGACCCCCACCCGCTGATGGCCGCCTACCCCATCCCCTACCCGCTGTCCGTCGGTACGGTCCACGCCGGTGACTGGGCCAGCAGCGTCCCCGACCTTCTCGTGGCCGAGGGACGACTGGGCGTCCGGCTGGACGAGGACCCGGCCGAAGCCCGCACGGAGCTGGAGAACTGCATCGCCGAAGCCTGCGCCGCCGATTCCTGGCTGCGCACCCACCCGGCCACGGTGACCTGGCCGGGTGGCCAGTTCGCCAGCGGCCGGCTGCCGCACGGACACCCCCTGGCGGCGCTGGTCGGTCGCGCCCACGCCGACATCACCGGCGCCAGGCCACCGCGTGAGCAGGGCGCGCCCTACGGCAGCGACCTGCGGCTGTACGGAGCGCAGGGCATCCCCACGCTCCAGTACGGGCCCGGCGAGGTGAGGTGGGCACACGGGCCGCAGGAGCAGGTGCGTGTCGCCGAGATCATCACCGTCACCCGCACGCTGGTCCTGGCCGCACTGCGTACGGTGGGCGCAGAGTGACCCACGGCCTGTGGTGGCGGCAGGAGTCCCCGCGCTCAAGCGCCTGACACGCAACGCTGCCCGCCCAGGCCGACCGACCGTCGGTGCACTCGCGCCGGACGGCGGCGGGGCGGCCGGTCCAGGGGTGGACCAGTGCTCCGTCGTGCCGTATCGATACCGCCTGCCGAGAGACAGAACACCAGGTCCAAGCCTTCGTGTTGTCCAGACCATTGACATGTTGGCGCCATGAGGTTGAATTCGGTCTCGTTGTGTTGCGCGACTCTGGTGACTTGAGTGACCCATGGAGGACATGTGACGCCTCGCCCACCCCGTCTCACCGCGCTCGGCGCGGCCGCGAGTCTGCTCATCGGCGGCCTGCTGACCGCCGCGCCGGCCGCCCAGGCCGCCGACAGCAGCCGGACGGACGCCCTGCGGAACGCCGCGACCGGCCAGAGCACTCCGGCCATCACCCCGACCCCGCAGTCGGTCAGGACCCGGTCCGACCGGGTCACGATCAGCCCCACCGTCACCCTGGTGACGGGCGACACCTCCGACGAGCCCTCCGTGAAGGTCGTCGAAGCCGCGCTGCGCCGCGCCGGTGCGCAGCGGATCGTACGGAGCGACAGACCCGGCGGGAGCGGACTCAACGTCCACGTCGGTGTCTCCGCCGCCCTCGCGGACCAGCACATCGAGGGTCCGGACGCGCTGCCCGCCGACGGATACGTCCTCGGCGTCGGCGCCGACCGCATCGTCCTCGCGGGCAAGGACACCACCGGCACGTACTACGCCGCCCAGACCCTCCGTCAGATCCTGCCCCGGCAGAGCCACCCCGGCGCCGAGGTCGACGGGCTTGTGGTACGCGACTGGCCGGGCACCGCGCTGCGCGGCGTCATCGAAGGCTTCTACGGCACTCCGTGGTCGCACGAGGCCCGCCTCGACCAGCTCGACTACTACGGCGAGCACAAGATGAACATCTATGTGTACTCGCCGAAGGACGACGCGTACCTCCGCGAGAAGTGGCGCGACCAGTACCCCGCGGAGCAGTTGGCGCAGATTAAGGAACTCACCGACCGGGCCGTGCAGCGGCACGTCGAGTTCACCTACGCCCTCTCGCCCGGACTCTCCGTCTGCTACAGCTCCGACGCCGACGCCAAGGCGCTCGTCGACAAGTTCCAGGCGATCTGGGACATCGGCGTGCGCACCTTCGCGGTCCCGCTCGACGACATCAGCTACACCGACTGGAACTGTGCGGCGGACAAGGCGAAATGGGGGACCGGCGGCGGTGCGGCGGGCGCCGCGCAGGCGTATCTCCTGAACAAGGTGAACAAGGAGTTCATCGCCACGCACCCGGGTGCCCAGCCGCTCCAGATGGTGCCCACCGAGTACTACAACGTCTCGGCCACGGCCTACAAGAAGGCGCTCGCCGAGCAGCTCGACCCCGATGTCCTCGTCGAGTGGACAGGCGTCGGCGTCATCGCGCCGACGATGACCGTCGCCCAGGCCAAGGCCGCCCGCACGGTCTTCAACCACCCGATCCTGACCTGGGACAACTACCCGGTCAACGACTATGTCACCAACCGGCTGCTGCTCGGCCCGTTCAACGGCCGGGAGAAGGGGCTGCCGGGCGAGCTGGCCGGGATCACCGCCAACCCGATGATCCAGCCGTACGCCTCCAAGCTCTCGCTCTACACGGTCGCGGACTACTCCTGGAACGACGCCGCCTACGACGAGCGTGCCTCGTGGCTGCGGGGGCTGGGGGAGTATGCGGGCGGCGACGCCCGCACCGAGAAGGCGCTGCGGGCCTTCGCCGACATCAACTACAGCTCGGCCCTGAACAAGCAGGAAGCACCCGACCTGGCCGGCGAGTTCACCCGCTACTGGCAGTCCGGCGACGCGGACCGGCTCACCTCCGTGCTCCGCGACCTGGGCATCGCCCCGGACCGCCTGCGCAGCAGCCTCCCGGACCGCGGCTTCATCGACGACTCGGGCCCCTGGCTGGACGCCACCGAGTCCTGGGTGACCGCGACCCGGACGGCACTGCGCATGGTCGAGGCGGCCCGCGCCGGAAAGGGCGCGCAGGCGTGGGAGCTCCGCCAGCAGCTGCCCGCGCTGGTGGCCGAGGCGAAGTCCTTCACCTACACGGGACTTGACGGCCGCAAGGTGCCGGTCATCGTCGGCAACGGGGTGCTGGACGGATTCGTCGACAGGGCCACCGCCGAGCACGACCGGATCATCGGTGTGAGCGGCAGGCCCACGGCATCGACCAGCCTCGGTACGTACCAGACCAACACCGTAGCCCGGATGCTCGACGGCGACGACTCGACGTACTTCTGGAGCGACGGTGCGCCCGCCGCCGGCGATCAGGTCACCGTCGACCTGGGCCGCGTAAGGGAGATCGGCGGCGTCACCCTGGCCATGGCCAAGCCGGGAAGCACCGGCGACTACCTCCACGACGGGGTGCTGGAGTACTCCGCCGACGGGCAGACCTGGCAGCAGCTCACCGCCTTCTCCGGAAAGCCGGACGTCAGCGCGACCGCCCCCGCCGGGACGAAGGCCCGCTATGTGCGGGCGCGGGCAACCGCGGGTCAGACGTACTGGCTCGTCGTACGCGAGTTCGCCGTCGAGACGGAGGACGGTGCGGTGGCCGGCGGACCGCCCGCCGCCGCCGGATCCGCCCTGCGTTCGGCGGCCGACGGCGACCTCGGCACCGTCTACCGGGCGGCGCGCGCGCCCGAGGCCGGTGAGGCGCTGGAGCTGGGGCTCGGCTCCGCGCGCTCCGTCGGGTCCGTCACCGTCCTGCAGCCGGCCGGGTCGGAGGCTCTCGCCGACATCCAGCTGCGGGGCGCCGACGGGACCTGGCAGACCGTCGGTGCGCTCGACGGCCCCTACACCAGGGTGAATGCGACCGGCCGGACGGCCGACGCGGTACGTCTCGCCTGGCGCGCCGGGTCCGCGGCGCCGCAGATCGCCGAGCTGGTGGTCGGCTGAACCGGCAGGGGCCGTAGGAGCGGACCCTGGCACCGGCCGACGTCGCTCCGAGCGGCAGCGCCCGGCATCCCTGGAACCTCTCGGGGCGTGCCGGGCGCGCAGTCATGTCCCGGCCCGGCCGAATCGGTCCGGGGCACGTTGTTCCCAGAGAGGCAAGCGACCGCTTAGTATGCGGCGGAGCAGTGGTAATGCCGACAGTGTTGTGGAGGCCCCTCATGCAGGCATGGCGAGTGCACCGGAACGGCGAGCCGAACGAGGTGATGCGGCTCGAAGAGACGGACCGGCCCACGCCAGGCGACGGGCAGGTGCTCCTCAAGGTGCTCGCGGCGAACATCAATTTCCCCGACGCGCTGCTCTGCCGCGGCCAGTACCAGGTACGGCCGCCGCTGCCGTTCACCCCGGGCGTGGAGATCTGCGGTGAGACGCCGGACGGGCGCCGGGTGCTCGCCACTCCCGCCCTGCCGAACGGCGGATTCGCCGAGTACGTCGTCGCGGACGAGGCGGCGCTCCTGCCGGCCCCGGACGCCCTGGACGACGCAGAGGCGGCCGCCTTGCACATCGGCTATCAGACAGGCTGGTTCGGGCTGCACCGCAGGGCGCGCCTGCAGGCGGGCGAGACCCTTCTCGTGCACGCCGCGGCGGGCGGAGTCGGCAGCGCGGCCGTCCAGCTCGGCAAGGCTGCCGGGGCCGAGGTCATCGGTGTCGTAGGCGGCCCCGAGAAGGCCAAGACCGCCCATGAGCTCGGCTGTGACCTGGTCATCGACCGCCGGACCGAGGACATCGTCGCAGCGGTCAAGGAGTTCACCGGCGGACGGGGGGCCGATGTCGTCTACGACCCGGTCGGCGGCGACGCGTACGCCAAGTCCGTCAAGTGCATCGCCTTCGAGGGCCGGGTGATCGTCGTCGGATTCGCGAGCGGCGCCATCCCCACCCCGGCGCTCAACCACGCCCTCGTCAAGAACTACTCGATCGTCGGGCTCCACTGGGGCCTGTACAACACCAAGGACCCGGCCGCGGTCCGCGCCTGCCACGAGGAGCTCACCGCGCTCGCGGCGCGGGGCGTCATCAAGCCGCTGATCAGCGAGCGTGTCGCACTCGACGGGGCGGCTGCCGCCGTCCAGCGTGTGGCCGACGGCACGAGCACCGGCCGGATCGTCGTCCTTCCGGGAGGTGCCCGATGACGACTGCCGACGCGGCCGAACTCCGCCGCCTCACACGCGAACTGCTCGCCGCCCACCCCCCGGCCACCACCGACCGGACCGACTTCCTGAAGGCCCGCTTCGACGCCGGACTCGCCTGGGTCCACTACCCGGCCGGGCTCGGCGGACTCGACGCGCCGCGCTCGCTGCAGCCCGCCGTCGACGCCGAGCTCGCCGCCGCGGGAGCCCCCGACAACGACCCGCGCCGCATCGGCATCGGCCTCGGCATGACGGCCCCCACCATCCTGGGTTTCGGCACCGACGAGCAGAAGGAGCGCTTCCTGCGGCCCCTGTGGGTCGGCGAGGAGGTGTGGTGCCAGCTCTTCAGTGAGCCGGGCGCCGGGTCCGACCTGGCGGCGCTCGGCACCCGCGCCGTCCGGGACGGCGAGGACTGGGTGGTCGACGGTCAGAAGGTCTGGACGTCCAGCGCCCATGTGGCCCGCTGGGCGATCCTCATCGCCCGCACGGACCCGGACCTGCCCAAGCACCGTGGTATCAGCTACTTCATCTGCGACATGACCGACCCGGGCGTCGAGGTGCGGCCGCTGCGCCAGATCACCGGCGAGGCCGAGTTCAACGAGGTCTTCCTCACCGGCGTACGCATCCCCGACAGCAGGCGGCTCGGACCGGTCGGCGACGGCTGGAAGGTCGCCCGGACCACCCTGATGAACGAGCGCGTCTCGATCGGCGGATCCCGCATCCCGCGCGAGGGCGGCATGATCGGTCCCGTCGCCAGGACCTGGCGCGAACGGCCCGAACTGCGCACCCACGATCTCCACCAGCGCCTGCTCAACCTCTGGGTCGAGGCCGAGGTCGCCCGTCTCGCCGGTGAGCGGCTGCGTCAGCAGCTCGTCGCCGGACAGCCGGGCCCCGAGGGCTCCGGCATGAAGCTCGCCTTCGCCCGTCTCAACCAGGAGATCAGCGGCTTGGAGGTCGAACTCCGCGGCGAGGAGGGGCTGTTGTACGACGACTGGACCATGCGCCGCCCCGATCTTGTCGACTTCACCGGACGCGATGCGGGCTACCGCTATCTGCGGTCCAAAGGCAACTCGATCGAGGGCGGTACGAGCGAGGTACTGCTGAACATCGTCGCCGAACGCGTCCTCGGACTGCCCGCCGAGCCGCGCAACGACAAGGACGCCGCCTGGAAGGACCTGTCCCGATGACAGCACAGACCAAAGAGACCGTGGCGCCCGACCTGCTGTACTCGACGGCCGAGGATGATCTGCGGGCCGCCGTACGGTCGTTGCTCGCCGACCGGGCCGACGCGCCGGCGGTGATTGCCCGAATCGAGTCCGACACGCCGTACGACCCGCAGCTGTGGAAGGCCCTCGGCGCGGACATCGGCGCCGCGGGGCTGCTCGTGCCGGAGAAGCTCGGCGGCCAGGGCGCAAGCCATCGCGAGGCTGCGGTGGTCCTGGAGGAGCTGGGCCGCAGCGTCGCCCCCGCCCCGTATCTGACCAGCGCGGTCGTCGCCACCGAGACGCTCCTCGCACTGGGGACGGAGGACGGACCGGTCGGTGAACTCCTCGGTGAGCTGGCGGCGGGCCGCAAGGTCTCGGTCCTCGCCGTGCCGTTTCCCGCGGCGGTCGGGACCGTGACGGTGACCGGCACCCTGGACGGGACCGTCACCGCGGTCGCCGACGCGGTCGCCGCCGATCTGCTGCTCGTACCGACCGCCGACGGCCTGTACGCGGTCGAGGCCGGTGCCGCGGGCGTCACCGTCGAGCCGCTCGTCGCGCTCGATCCGACCCGCCCGCTCGCCACCGTCACCCTCACCGCAGCCACCGGTACCCGCCTCACGGACGCGGAGGCCGCGCGCCCCGCCGTACGCCGCGGGCTGCTCGCCGGTGCCGGGCTGCTCGCCTCC
Source organism: Streptomyces atratus (assembly GCF_040655115.1). Classification (GTDB taxonomy): domain Bacteria; phylum Actinomycetota; class Actinomycetes; order Streptomycetales; family Streptomycetaceae; genus Streptomyces; species Streptomyces atratus_D. The sequence goes on from NZ_JBFAJH010000060.1 coordinate 29,395, forward strand.
GAGCAGCTCGGTCTCGCCGAATGGTGCCTGACCGAGACGGTCCGGTACACCCGCGAACGGCACCAGTTCAACCGGCCCGTCGGCTCGTTCCAGGCGCTCAAACACCGGATGGCGCAGCTCTGGCTCCAGGTCGTCTCGGCCCGTGCGGCCGCGCGCAACGCCGCGGACGCCCTCGCGACGGGCAGCCCCGACACGCCGCTCGCGGTGGCCGTGGCGCAGGCGTACTGCTCCGGGGTCGCGGTCCGCGCGGCGGAGGAGTGCATCCAGTTGCACGGAGGCATCGGCATGACGTGGGAGCACCCCGCGCATCTGTATCTGAAGCGGGCCAAGGCCGACTCGATCGCGTACGGCACGGCGGGCCGCCACCGCGAGGCCATCGCCGAGCTGATGGAGCTGCCGGCACCGTAGGGCAACTGCGTCGGGAACAAAGGGACGTGGGGCGGAGGTGCGTGACAGGCGCCTCCGCCCCTCCGTCGTTCCCGGTGGGCGGTTCGAGGTCATCCCTCCCGGTGTCGGCACCGGGGTGCAGCTGAACCTGTCGGTTCCCACGGCGGCGCCAACCAGAACCGCGGCGGCGCCAACCCGCGCCGGACGCAACCGGCCCGACCGGGGAACCCCAGTCGACGAGGGGACGACGCCCGGATCAAATCTTGGCAGGGACCTGCCCGACGGAGCTGCTCCGGACCCATACTCGGGCAGGTCCGCCCGTCCGGTCCACACCCTGATCCCGGGAGAATCCATGGCATTCCCGACCCGCCGCCGCGTCGTCACCACCGCTCTTGCCACGGTCGCCGCAGGCGCAGTCTTACCCCTCCAGCCGGCTGCGGCCGCGGAGCCCGCCGCAGTTGCCCGCCACCACCGTCCCCTCCGGCAGGCCCACGCGCACAACGACTACCTGCATACGCATCCCCTCCACGACGCGCTCTCCCACGGGTTCACCAGCGTCGAAGCGGACATCTTCCTTGTGGACGGGGATCTGCTCGTCGCCCATGAGGCCACCGATCTCGACCCCACCCGCACCCTTGCGTCGCTCTACCTCGACCCGCTGCTGGCCAGGGTCACGGCCAACCACGGCGCCGTGTACCCGGGTCACCGCGAACCCGTACAGCTGCTCATCGACATCAAGACGGACGGGGCCGCCGCCTACCTCGAACTCGACCGACAGCTTCAGCGATACCGCCGGATGCTGACCTCGTACCACGACGGCCGGGTCCGCGCAGGCGCGGTCACCCCTGTCGTCTCGGGCGACCGGGCCGCCCGCGTCCCCATGGAGGTGCAGCGGACCCGCCTGGCCTTCTACGACGGCCGGCTCGACGACCTGGGCACCGCGGCAATCGCCTCGTTCATCCCGCTCATCAGCAGCAACTGGACCCAGAGCTTCAGCTGGCTGGGCGCGGGCCCCTTCCCCGCCGCCGAACGCGACAGACTCCGCGCTCTCGTCACCGCCGCCCACCGCGAGGGCCGGCGTATGCGCTTCTGGGCCACGCCCGATGTGGCCGGCCCCGAACGCGACGCCGTCTGGACCGAGCTGCTGGCGGCCGGGGTCGACCACCTCAACACGGACGACCTGGCCGGGTTGGAGCTCTTCCTCCGCGCGATGGACAGGGGCGCCCGGGGTGGTGCCTGACGGGCTGTACGGCCCGGGACGGTGACAGCCAGTCAACACCCGGATGGCGGACATGCCAGTCCGCCGGATGGCCCCTCCGCTACGCCACACTGGCGGCCGAATGCCGCATTCCGGCGCGGCGGAGGAGGTTGGCCATGGCCATTTCGATCTCACTGGTGCTGCTTCTGCTGCTCCTTGCGGTGCTTTTTCTCCGCAACGGCGGACTGAAACCCTCGCATGCGATCGTCTGCGCGATGCTCGGATTCTTCCTTGCGGGTACGAGCATGGCACCGACGATCCAGGAGGGACTGACGGCCACAGCGAACGTCGTCAGCGGGCTCCAGCCCTGACGCGCTCCCGCCCGCCTGCGTCACGTTCCCATTTCACCAGGTGCGGACAGAAGCGGGCTCGAGCATGTCGGATCCAGGGCTGTACCGAAAGGAAAGGATGATCATCCTGGACAGTGAAGCGCACGAACCGATCAACCGGGGACGGTAGCCGCCGGGCGTGAAACGGTCTGAGGCGATGTCAGTCCGACGGGTCCCGGCGCCGACCCCCGTACAGGAGCGCCGAGATCCTGTACTGCCCAGGGCCTGGAGATCGCCACCGTGTCCTTCCCTCCCCTCGGCCCCCCATCGGCCGCCGCCCACCACGAGCACTGCAACGCGGGCCGTTGCTGCCGTTGCCAACAACGGCCCTGGACCACCCGATGGGGCGATGAACGGCTCTGCGGGCTGTGCGCCGCCTGCTGCCGTGAATGCGGCCGTGCCCCCGCACCGCACCTGGACGGGCTCGACGACGGGCTCTGCACCGACTGCCGCGGGCTGTGCGGTGCCTGCCACCACCCGCCGCCGCCCGAAGGTGCCTGCCCGTGCCGGAACTGGCGGGCGCGGGCAGGCATCGACCCGGTCGGATATGTTCTCCAGGCCTTTCCGCACCAGCTGACGCAGGCGTTCGGCCGCCGCCTTCCGGCGGAGCTGCGCGACCTGGTCCATCAGCAGCTGGGTCACCGGACCCCCGACCAGCTCCTGGACCGGGTGGAACGCCGATGGAACGTCCGCTGGGCCCATGCCCTCCACGAGAAGGACGAGGACGGCCGGCGCCGCTGGACCCCTCAGGAGATCGCCGAGCAGCTGATCCGCCCGGGGGCCTGCTCGCACCCGCAGTGCGAGGACGGCTTTCTCCTCACCACCGATACGGCGTGTACGTACTGCCGGCGGCCGACGCACCGTTTCGTCCCGTCCGCAGCCGACCGCACCGCGACCACGGAGCACGCGCGGGCCACCGCCGCCGACATCAGACGCACACTGCTGCAGAACCGGGCCCGCACTCGGCGGCCCGGCCACCTTGCGGATCCGTGAAGTCGTCATGAAACACGGTGCACTTCGTCCCTACCGGCGAACGCCGCCGGCGCAGGCTCAGAGCCTGTCGGGTGACCTCTGATCGGGCGGCCACGCCCTGGCACGCGGTCGTGTCCCGCCTCGTGGTGTAGGCGACCTTTGCCCGACGCAGGCTGGTAAGCCGCGCGTCGGCCACTACCCGGAGGCATAGCTCCCGCGGCGCACCGAGCTGACGTGCCGTCAGCGTCACCGGCGGGCCGAAGTACTTCGGGCGCCGGGGCGGCGCCACCTGGCTCAACATGATCAACGATCAGGCGGCGGGGCTGGGTGGGAAGGTGGTGGCCGGCACCCCACGCGACTCGCTGTACGTGCTGGACGTCCTCTACGACCGCGACGGTGGCAGGCGCCCCGAAATGATCGTCACGGACACCGCTTCTTACAGCGACATCGTCTTCGGCCTGCTTACGCTGGCCGGGTTCGCGTACGCGCCGCAGCTCGCCGACCTGCCGGATCAGAAGATGTGGCGCATCGACCGCACCGCGAACTACGGCGCCTTTCAGGACGCCGCCCGCGGGCGGATCGACCTCGCCCGGATCGAGCGGCACTGGGAGGACATCCTGCGGATCATCGGCTCCATCCACACCGGAGCCGTCCGCGCCTACGACGTCATCCGCATGCTCTCGCGTGACGGCCGCCCCACCCCGCTCGGCGACGCGATCGCCCACTACGGGCGGATCGCGAAGACCCTGCACATCCTGCGCCTGGCCGACGAGCCCGGCTACCAGCGGCAGATCAAGAGCCAGGCCAACCTCCAAGAAGGCCGCCACGCGTTGGCCCGGAAGATCTTCCACGGCCGGGCCGGGCAGCTCTACCAGCGCTACCGGGACGGCATGGAAGACCAGATCGGCGCACTCGGCCTGGTCCTCAACGCCCTCGTGCTGTTCACGACGCGCTACACCGACGCCGCGGTGAACCAGCTGCGCGCGGACGGCTTCGACGTCCGTGACGAGGACGTGGCCCGCCTCTCGCCGTTCGTGCGGCACCACATCAACATGCTGGGCCGCTACTCCTTCCGGCTGCCCGGTCTGCCCGGCGGTATGAGGCCCCTGCGTGACCCAGACGCGGCCGATGAGTAGACCGGGAGGAAGGAGATAGCCGCCGACCCCGGCCGTTGTCTGGCGGCACACGGCCGCCGGACAAGGTCGCCCACCGCCGAAATCAGACGCGTTCGCGTAGGTACAGGTCGCGCAGCAGGCCGATCTCGCCGCCGTGATGCGCGACCTCGACCAGAGCGTGCAGCGCGAGCTTCAGATAGGTCTCATCGGCCCAACCGCCGGGGCCCAGGCCCATCGGCGCCAACAGGCGCTTGTCGCCGAGGGCTGCGATACGGGAGATGAAGTGCTCCCAGTCCTCGGCGAGCGCCTGGACGCCCTCTTTCGCGGTGCCCGGCCACTCGTGGCGGTCGCCGAACTCGGGGACGTCCTCGAAGAAGTGGATCACATAGCCGCGCAGGCAGAGGCTGCCGATGTGCCAGATGCGCCAGGCGATCGTCGTGAGGGGGTCCGGCGCCTCCGGACTCGATTCCGGAAATAGCGTGGCGACGCGGAAGACGCCGTCGTCGCCGGGGCGGATGCTGATGCAGTCGCTGACCGGCTCCCAGTGGTACTCGGCGTCGGTCAGGTCCTCCAGGCGCTCGAACAGCCGGGATCGCGCGCGTTCGAAGATCGCGAGAATGTCCCGCGTGACGGGGTCGGGCACGATCATGTCAGCCATGTCAACTCCAGGGCTCGGTGGTTTCGGGTCGGTCGGGATGATCAGGATCGACGGGTCGGCCGACTCGGTCACGTGCCGCCGCCTCGGCGTGTGTCGCCGGGTGCGAGCAGGCTGGTGAGTTCGGCGATGCCGTCCGGCGACGGCTTGACGTAGCGGCGCAGGTTCTCCGGCTTGCGGTGCCGGGACTTGGCCATCAGCATCAGCAGCGACGCGCCAGCCTCGCCCAGGTGCGTCAGCGCGGAGTGGCGGTATTCGTGCAGGTCCCAGCCCGTCCCCGGGCCCTGTGTGGCGGTGGGGATGTCCAGCAGGGCGCGGGCCTGGCCGTAGGACAGGCGCGCCGCCCCGGTGTCTGGGCACACGTCCCGAGGGCCAATGATCTTCCCCGGCCCCGCACGGCGGGCGGTGACGAACACCGGACCGCGGGTGCGGCCCTTGAGCAGCCGGGGCAGCAGCCGGGCGGTGCCGGCATCCCAGTACACCGGCTCCAGCACGTAGTCCCCACGCGACTGGCCCCGGCGGCGGGCCTTGGTCCGGGCGCCCTTGGCCTTGACCAGGCAACGGCGCCCGGCGAAGTCCAGCTCCTCGATGTTGACGCCCAGGATCTCCTCGGACTGCCCGGCGGTCTCGTAGAGCATCCGCCACAGCGCCTTCTCCCGCAGGTGCACCTCGCGCCGCGCGATCAGCCGGTCGACCGCCATCTTCGAGCGGGCCGGGGTCTCGGAGTCCGGCACCGCCAGCCGCTTCGCCCAGGCCGGGACCATCGGTCCCTCGTAGCCGCGCTCACGGCACCAGCCGAGCCAGGACAGCACCCCCGCCCGGCGGGAGTTCCAGGTGTTGACCGCCGCGGTGCCCCAGAGCAGTTCCAGGGCCTCGCCGATCTCGTCGTCCGCGACCGACGCCAGCGGCCGGGCCTCGCCGAGCCGTTCAGCGGTCTTGCCCACCCCGATCCCGTAGTTGCGGACCGTGTTCGGGTTGCCGAGCGAGTCGAGAAACACGTCCGCCGCCGCGCGGACCGTCAACGCCTTCCCGGCCGGCAGTTGTACGACGGTGGGCACCGCTTCCCCCTTGCCACAGATAACAGGGCCGCTTCACGTAGCGGCCGGAGAACGTCACCGCAGGTGACGGATCAAGCTACCGCAGATATTGGGGCGTTATCTGTGGGATGACTTCAAGATCGCCCCGCGCCCGAAGTCCCGTCAGGCGCCCACCAGGGCCGACAGATGCTTAGCGCCGGTTTTCGTTCCGATGTTCCTCAACCCCCGAGAGCGCCGTGAGTTCATGCAAACTGAAGGGATCTCGGTGGGAACTCAAGGGTCCGTCGTCGTGCTCCACTGAACTGGTTCCGTGAGTTCGGCTCCAACTCGCGACCATGCCGTTCCTGGTTCCATGGACGGCCCGGCCGGTGAGCGGGCTAGCCAACAGGGCGGCGGTAGCGCAACTTGTTGAGGGAGGCCCCACCGGTGGTGTCCTCCACGGCTGCGCCGTCTGCGCGCCAGCCGGCGGCTTCGTAGAAGCGCCGGGCGCGTTCATTATCTTTGAGGACCCACAAGGTGGCTTGCGTGTAGTCGGACTGTCCGAGAGTTGTCAACGTGGCCAGCATCAGATGCTTCCCGACCCCAGTGCCCCAGACCTCGGGCATCGCGTAAAGCGTGCCTGGCTGTGACGTTGTTCAGCGGCTCCACCATGACGGCTTTGCGCGGCCCCACTTTGTGAAGCTTCGGTGCATGTCGGACGTCGCGAAGCGGCCCCGGGTGACGGCTTGAAGCGGGACCACGCGGGATCTGGTTGTCGCCGCGCGGGAGCGTCGGCATGATGGGCGGCATGCCGCCCATCGATGCTGAGGAACTCCTCGATGACGACGCGGTGTGTGCCCCGGTCGTCGACGAGGCGACCGGTGAGGTGTGGGTGCCGGCCGAGCGGTGCGCGACGTGCATCTTCCGGCCAGGCAACCCGTTCCGTGCCACGATTCCCGGGTCGGTCCGCGACATGATCGCCGATGCCGTGCAGGCGGAGGGGCATGTGACGTGTCACTCGACCCTGCCATCGGGCAGGGCGTTGTTCGAGATGGTCTGTTTCAGGATGCCTTTTGGTCGGCGGGCTTCTCGATCTCGGTGGTCACCCGTGCCCCTCGGAAGAGCACCGAGAGCCACAGGAGACATGCCAGCAGGGGGACCGCGGCGTAGGTGGCCATGCCCACACTGGAGCCCAGCCCGTCCATGAGCGCGCCGAGGACGAGATAGCCGATGCCGATGAGCGCCGACTCCACGAATGCGATCATCGACAGCAGGCTCGCCCGGTGGCGTGACGGCACGGCCTCGTTGAACACGTTGTCCACGATCACGGCGGTGATCTCGGGAATCCCGACCAGGGCCAGGAACGCGGCGATGGTGACCCAGACAAGGCCGAGGCCGCTCAGGCCGAGTGCCGCGGCGAGCGTCAGGAGAGACACCGGGACTATGACCCGATACCCGATGCGCCGGTCCGCGCGGTCCGACAGCAGCGGAGTGAGCCCGCCAGCGAAGAATCCCGCCGATATGACCACGCTGACCAATGCGGTGCCCGCTCCCTGATCGGAGAGGGTCTTCTGCGTAAAAATGATGTACGGCGTCAAAGTTGCATGCAGCAATCCGGACACCACGACAAGCGTCACGAGCGCCGGCGTGGCGACCCGAAGCATCGCCCGCCATGCTGTGGCGTCGCCGTGCTCCTCCTCGGCTCCGTCCTGCTCGTCCACCGCGTCCGCGCCGCGGATCTCGGGCACCCGTGACATCAGCACCACCACGGCCAGGACGAGGCACGCCGCCGAACCGACGTAGACGACTCCCCAGGAAATCTGCTGCAGTTGGCCGCCGAGGACGATGGCGGCTCCCGAGGTGACCGTCCCGAGCATGGTGAACCGGGACTTGATCTTGACGTAGCTGGCCGTTGCACCACGACGCACGAGCAGGTCGTACAGCAGGGCGGTGTCCGAACCGGACACACATGCCATGCCCACGCCCTGCCCGATGAACAGCGCCAGGAACACCCAGTAGTTGGAGAACGCCACCTGACCGAGCAGACATCCAGCTATCAGCATCTGGCCGATCATGATGCTGGCACGCCTGCCGATTCGGTCGGCGATGACTCCCGTCGGCAACTCCGCAAGTCCGCTGACCAGGTAGAGCAGTGTCTGCAGTAGGGCCACTTGCTCGGCGGAGAAGCCTCGCTGCTGAAGGAAGAGGACGAATACGCCGCGCTGGAACAGCGTGTTGGTGAGCACGGCGTATACGTAGAACGGGCGCGTGACACTTCGTGCTGCATTGTCGACTGCAGCCGACCCGCTAAGGGCCTCCGTGGTGCCGGTCACGCTGCGGGCTCCCTGGTGACTCCGGTGATCATTAGTGTTGGGCCTCCGCCGCCGACCGGAGTCTCCAGTCCATACTCCGCGCAGGATATTGGGCCGGCCGTCCGGCAACCGTTGCCAGCGCCGCGGCCATCTTCGGTGGAGGTGTCAAATGCTGGAAACAGCAGCGTGCATCTTCTGGAAACGGTTGCGTACATCTTGGAGCCAGCGTGGGCGTGAAGTCAGGGAAATCCCAGACCTCGTCACTTGGTTCCTGGGAGGACGGCCGCGGACGGCGACTACGTCCTGCAATGGTACGGGAGCCTGGTCGGCTGGCACGCGACTTTTATGACCGCCTGGAACGCCTCGCGTACCAGTCGGCGATGCACGCCGTACTTCCTGGACAGGGCCCGGATTGACATCTGCTGCTGCCAGCTGTCGCGCCGGATCCGGTCGAATAACTCCTGCTTGGACAACGACATCCACAGCACCGCCCCCGCTGGAGACCACGGGAAACGTCTCACTGCAAGAGCTGAGATGGGGCCACTTCGCGCCGTCACCACCACTCAATGCGTCGCGCTACCCACCCCGGTGGGGCCGCGCGAAGCCGTCATGGTGGAGCCGCTGAACAACGTCACAGCCACGTGCCGATTTCCGCGACGGCAGGGGTTTCCTGAGACGGGCCGAAACCTGCAAATCCGACGATCCCCGCCTCGGTTTCGGCAACCAGCACTCCCGACGATGGCCATCGGGTCTCCGCGATGCGTGTCTTCCACTCGGACTCTTCGCGGCTTGGGTCCATGGCGTCGAGGTAGTGCTGGGGAACAAGACCGGCAAAGGCCGTCTGCCAGGAGCGCACGGCCGCCGCGACGGCCCGGTCGACCTGCGTGGGGACGAGCGGCTGCAGCACGCCGTACTGGTACTGACCGACCTTGATCCGGCTGGTCGGGTTGCGGGAGATCAGCCCGTTCCGCTTGGCCCAGCCGAACAGCGAACGCAGGGCGACGAGTTGGTCGTGTCGCTGGTGGCCATGCAGTGTCTTGACGTAGGCGAGGACATCGTCGCGGGTCACTTCCCGCAGGTGGTCGTAGCGGTTCGACCATTCCAGTAGGGCCGGGCGGACACGGTTGAGGTAGAGCCAGACCGTGCCTCGGTGCCTGTCAATTCCGGTGAGACACGTCAGGCTGCGGGTTCTTCCTGATGCTCCTCCTTGGCGGGTTGGTTGATCCAGGCCGCCTTCGGGAGG
>NZ_JBFAJH010000061.1:0-38626 GCF_040655115.1 Streptomyces atratus
TGCGTGCATCGCAAGGCGGAGGATTGAGCCATGGCGGAGCCCTGGTGATTGACGACAACGCCGCGAGGTGCGTGCCCCAGCCCCGTGACGCCGCCACCCAATTGCCGGCCGGTCTGAACCGCTCCGGGTGGTGTCAGTCTTCGCCGAGCCGGTCCGCCTGCTGGTTCGCGGCGGCGAGAACCGCGTCGAGCAGCCCAGGGAAGAGCGTGTCCAGATCGTCGCGGCGGAGCCCGTTCATCTTGGCGGTGCCCCGGTAGGTCTGACTGACGATGCCGCTCTCGCGCAGCACCCGGAAGTGATGCGTGGTCGTGGACTTGGACACCGGCAGTTCGATACGGGAGCAGGTGAGCTCGTCCTCGGCGGCGGCCAGCTCGCGGACCACCCGCAGCCGCATCGGGTCGGAGAGCGCGTGCAGCACCGCCTCGATGCGGATCTCCTCGCGTGCGGGGTGCGCGAGCACACGGGCACCGACGCCCGGGGCGGCGGTGACGCGAGCGGCGGCGCTGGTGGCGGTCACGGTAACTCCCCTTACGTTGTTTCGGGCCCTATGATACGAGACTCATCGTACTTTTCCGCACGGCTTTCGCATCGGGACAGTTCCTGTCCTGGAAGACGCCTCCATGGTCGCTGGGGGGCCGCACCCCACCCGCACCCACACCACCGGAGGCGTGATGAAGCCACCCTCGCTCCCGGCGGTGAGCCGTCCCCGCGACCGGTCGCCGTACCGGAGTCGGCATCGCACCCCGCACCGCCGGGGTCGGGTCGGCCACCGCTCCGGAAAAAAATGAGGCGCGGTGTCGTATCGGCTGTGACAGGGTCCGGACAGCAGACGACGAGCATCTGCCGACGAGGCCGACCGAGCCACTCCAGGAGCGTCCGATGGCGACACCCCCACGTCTGATCCCCCTGTTGCAGCAGTTCGACTTCGCGCGGGGTCGCCTCGCCGACCGTATGACGGGCCCCGTCATGGACAGCGGCAACGGCACGGACATCGAGGTCGCGTCGATGACCGACGAGGAGTACCTCTGGGAGCCGGTGCCGGGCTGCTGGTCGGTCCGGCGACGCTCGGCGGGTCCCGGGCCCGGAGCGACCGTGCTCGTCGGCGCAGGTGACTGGGGCCGCGACGCGACGCCTCCGCCGCACCCCACGCCGCCGCCGTTCACCACCCTGGCGTGGCGGCTGAGTCACCTCAGCGAGTTGCTGGCGCTGCGCGCCGACCACACGAACGGCAGCCATACCCTGACCCGGGACGACTATGTGGTCGCCGGGGACGTCGCCGGGGCGATCGAGGCCTTCGAATCCGGCGCCACCGCTTGGCGGGAGGCGCTGCTCAGCGCCGACGACGCGGCGCTCGACACCGTGGGACACAGCACATACCCGCATGGCAGCGACCCGGAGGATCCGTTCATCGAAACGGTCTGGTGGGTCAATCAGGAGCTGCTGCACCATGGGGCCGAGATCGCCATGATCCGCGACCTGTACCGCGCGCGCCGGGGATGACGCGGGGCCCTGCGCGGCACCCCGGCCGCAACGCAACGAGCCCCCGCCGGGTGTCCGGCGGGGGCTCGCCGTGTCAGACGGCGCTGAGGTACTGGGCGGGCTTGTGGATCTCGCCGATCAGTTCGCGCGCCGCGTGCTGCGCCCATGACGGGCTCCGCAGCAGCTCCCGCCCGAGGAGCACGGCGTCCGCCTGCCCGTCGGCCACGATCTTCTCCGCCTGCTGCGGCTCGGTGATCAGCCCCACGGCCGCGACGGGCAGCGAGGTCTCCTCGCGCACCCGGGCGGCGAAGGGGACCTGGTATCCGGGCCCCGTCGTGATGCGGGCATTCGGAGCGTTGCCGCCGCTGGAGACGTCCAGCAGGTCGACGCCGTGGGCCTGCAGCTCCTTGGCCAGCCGCACCGTCTCGTCGACGGTCCAGCCCTCACGATCGTCCTCGTCGTTCTCCGTGAGCCAGTCGGTCGCCGAGATCCGGAAGAAGACGGGCAGGTCCTCGGGCCATACGTCGCGGACGGCGTCGACGACCTGGAGAGCGAACCGGACGCGGTTCTCGAAGCTTCCGCCGTACTCGTCCGAGCGCCTGTTGCTGTGCGGGGACAGGAACTGTCCGATGAGATATCCGTGGGCTCCGTGCACCTCGGCGACGTCGAAGCCGGCCTCGCGGGCGCGGCGGGCGGCCTCGCGGAACTGCTCGACGACGCCGTGGATCTCGTCCACGGTCAGCTCGTGCGGTACGGGGTGGCCCTCGTCGAAGGGGAGCGGGCTGGGGGCGACGGGCTGCCAACCGTGCTCCTCGGGTCCGACGGGACCGCCGCCCAGCCAGAGCGCCGCCGTCGACGCCTTGCGGCCGGCGTGGGCGAGCTGAATGCCGGCGACGGAGCCCTGGCTCCTGATGAAGGCGGTGATCCGCCGGAAGGCTGCCACCTGGGTGTCGTTCCAGATCCCGAGGTCGGCGGGGCTGATCCGGCCTTCGGGGCTGACGGCCGTCGCCTCGGTGAGGATGAGACCGGTGCCGCCGATGGCGCGCGCCGCGAGGTGGGCGAAGTGCCAGTCGGTCGCGACGCCGGTCTCCGGCCCCACGGGTTCCGCGCTGTACTGACACATGGGCGCCATCCATACCCGGTTGGGTATGACAAGCGACCTCAGGGTGCAGGGCTCGAAAAGGACACTCACGGCAGACTCCGCTTTCGCCGGGGAAGACAGGATCGCTAGTACGATACATCTCGTTGTACGGCGTCCGTCAAATTACGAAGGTTCTCGTACAACAAGGCACCCGTGCATGAGGCCCCTCCCCGCTTCGCGAGGGGCCTCATGCACGCGTGGGTCGGCCCTTCAGAACTCAGGCGCGGCGTCGCAGCGTGATCTCCGTATCCGTGTCGTATCCCTGGGTCCAGCTGCGTCCGGCGTCCGACTTCCAGGTGATGTGGGCTGTGGCCCCGTCGACCCTGACCGCTTCCACGGTCATGGCCCGGTCGCCGTCCCGCACATCGCCGCGACGCAGCTCCCCCGCCGTGACAGTCACGGGCTCAGCCGACTGCGCGCTCTCCACCTCGTCCGCCGCACGGGCGAGAGCCGCAGCCAGCTCCCGGGCCCGGGCAGGGGAGCAGATCAGCGAGAGCTCCCCCGACGGAGCCGCTACCCTGACCTCGATCCCCGCCGCAACGGGGGTCACGCCCAGGATCGCACCACGCCCGTCGGTGTTCTCGATCTCGCTCTTCATCGCTCCGCTCTCCCCTGGCCCGTCCCACGGCTCACTTCAGCCGGAGGCTCTCCGGCGGGGCCAGGTTGCTGGGCTTGAGGCCGCCGGTGTCGACCACCGGGTTCTGCAGCACCACCGTCGGGTCGACCATCCAGAATTTCAGCACATGCACACCGGACCGGCCGATGCAGATCCTTGGCGGAATCGAAAGTTTCGGAATCCTCCCCGCAGTTGCAGCGGGGAGGCCGAGCTTCGGAACAGAGGGATTCTGGAGCGAGTACGACGTTCAGGAACAGGGAGGTCGGAAAAGAGGGGGCTCGGGAACACGCAGTACCGAGCCCCCTCCGCGGGAGGGTCAGGCCGGTTCGACCGACGTGTCGCAGACGAGCCGGATGTCCGCGACAGCGCTGGAGGTCGCCAGCCGCAGTTCGAGGTCACCGGGTTCGACGATCCGCCGGCCGGCGATACCGATGAAGGACACCAGATCGGCGTGGAAGCGGAACCGAACGCGTCGGGCCTCTCCGGCGGCGAGCGGCACCCGGGCGTATCCGATCAGCCGGCTGTCCGGGCGAGTGGTCTGGGCGACCGGGTCGTGCACGTACAGCTGCACCACTTCGGCACCGTCGCGGTCACCGGTGTTGCGGACGGTGAGTTCGATGTCGGTGGAGCCGTCGGTGGGCAGTTCGGCCGGCACGGGGGCGCCGGGATCCCAGGCGAAGGAGGTGTACGACAGGCCGTGTCCGAAGGGGTGGAGCGGTGTCGGGTCCAGATTGCTGACCCCGTTCGCGAGCCCCAGCGGCGGCTGCAGATACGTCCACGGCTGGCCGCCGGGGCCGTGCGGGACGCTCACCGGGAGCCGCCCGGAGACGGGTTGACCCGGCCGGAGAGCACACCGGCCAGAGCGGGACCGCCCTCCTCGCCGGGGAAGAACGCCTGCACGGTCGCGGCAGTCCGGTCCGCCCAGCGGCCGAGGGCGTACGGACGCCCGGTCAGCAGCACCAGGACCACCGGGGTTCCGGTGGCGAGCAGCGCGTCGAGAAGTTCGCCCTGGACGCCGGGCAGAGTGAGGTCCGCGGCGTCGCAGCCCTCACCGGTGGTGCCGCGCCCGAACAGCCCTGCCCGGTCGCCGAGCACGGCGACGCACACATCGGCGTGGCGGGCGAGCTCGGCGGCCGCCGGGATACCGGAGGTGTCCGTGCCGTCCACATCACAGCCGGCCGCGGAGCTGACATCGGCGCCGGGGAACTCCGCACGCAGCGATTCGAGAACGGTCGCGATGTCCACGCCCATGGGCACCTCGGGGTGCGAGACGCCGACATGGCTGGGGAAGGAGTAACAGCCGAGCATGGCCAGGGCGTCGTCGGCGCGCGGCCCGACGACCGCGATCCGGCCGGCGCCGCGCAACGGCAGCGCATCGCCGGGGTTGGCGAGCAGCACGATGGCCTGCTCGGCCAGTTGCCGGGCGAGCGCCCTGTTCTCCGGCGGGTCGAGGTCCACGGTCTCACACGCCTGCTCGGGGTCCGCCCCGGCCAGCACGGTCGGCAGCGGCGACCATTCCGGGGCGAGAAGTCCGAGTTCGCACTTCTGCAGCAGGACCCGGTTCAGCGCCCGGTCGACCAGTTCCTCGGCCACGATGCCGTCCTGTACGGCGGCGACGAGGGAATCGCCGTAACTGCGGACGGTGGGCAGTTCGACGTCGACCCCGGCGGTCAGTGCGAGGCGGGCGGCGTCGGCACGGTCCGCGGCGACCTTGTGCAGGGTTTCCAGGAAGCCGATGCCGAAGTGGTCGGCGACGACTGTGCCGTCGAACCCCCAGGTGTCCCTGAGCAGTTCGGTGAGCAGCACCGGGTCGGCCGCCGTGGGGACGCCGTCGATCTCGGTGTACGAGGACATCACCGAACGGGCGCCTCCCTCGCGCAGCGCCATCTCGAAGGGCGGGAGGGTGACGTCGGCCATCTCCCGCGTTCCGGCCCGGACCGGCGAAAGGTTGCGGGCGCCGGCCGACGCGGCGTATCCGGCGAAGTGCTTGAGCGTGGCGACGATGCCGGCGGACTCCAGGCCGCGGACGTACGCGGTGCCGATGGTGCCGACCAGGTACGGGTCCTCGCCGATGGTCTCCTCCACCCGGCCCCAGCGCAGGTCGCGCACCACGTCGAGGACAGGTGCGAGTCCCTGGTGGACACCCACCGACCGCATGTCGCGGCCGATGCGGTGGGCCATCTCGGTGATCAGATCCGGGTTCCAGGCGGCTCCCCAGGACAGCGGTACGGGGTAGGTGGTGGCCCCCCAGGCGGTGAAGCCTGCGAGGCACTCCTCGTGGGCGAGCGCCGGGATGCCGAACCGTCCGGCCTCAACGATCCGCTCCTGGGCACGGGCCAGGGAGACGGCGCCGACGCCCGGGTCCACGGGGGCGGTACCGAAGGGCCGGGTCAGCTGGCCGAGTCCGCGGGTGGTGAGATCGTCCCAGTCGACGGGGTCGACCATGTCGTTCTGGTGCGGTGCGACCCCGTCGCCTTCGGCGTCGGCGCCCACCCAGACTCCGTACAGCTGTGCGGACTTCTCCTCCAGGGTCATCCGGGCGACGAGGTCGGCCACCCGCTCCTCCGGAGTGAGGGAAGGGTCGCGCCATGGACCGTCGACGGCGGTGGCCGGACCGGCTCGCAGTGCGTGCGGAACAGGGTGGATTGCCATGGGGGCAGGGGTTCCTCTCATGAATAGTGGTACGGGGCGGCGTCGGTGTGCTACTTGCCGCCCACCCCCATCAGTCCGTTGATCAGCGCCTTACGTGCCACGAGGTACACGGCGAAGATCGGCACGACGGAGAGGACGATCGCGGCCAGCGTGGCCGGGATGTTGACTCCGAACTGGGTCTGGAAGTTGAAGAGACCGAGGGTCAGTACGCGGTTCTCCTCCGACTGCGTCAGGATCAGCGGGAACAGGAAGCCGTTCCACGCCTGGAGCGCCGTGTAGATCGCGACCGTGCTGATGCCGCCCTTGGACATGGAGACATCGCGCATGGTGCCGCTGAGAATCAGTACCGCCACCGGCATCGCGAAGGCTGCCGTCGGCAGGATGATCGCGGGCAGGCTGTCGTACAGCCCCATCTTGCCGATGAGCAGATACAGCGGCACGATCACCGCCTGCGCCGGGATCGCGACACCGAGCAGGAAGGTCCGGAAGGCGAGCGAGGAGAGCCGGCTGCGGGTGCGCACCGCCACATAGGCGACGGGCACCGCGAGCACCAGCACGATGGCCACGGTGGAGGCGGCGACGATCGCCGTGTTGCCGAGCAACGTCCAGAAGCCGCTGTCCAACACGGTCCTGTAGTTGTCGAGCATCGGGTCGGTCGGGAAGGCCAGCGGGTCGCCGTTGAGCGCCTCGTCCTGGTGCATCAACGACGAGGAGATCAGCGTGTAGAGCGGTACGACCACGAGGACGAGCCAGACCAGCGAGCCCAGACCGGCCAGTGGGTTGCCCCACCGCTTGTGGCGGCGGGCTGTGGCCAGGCGGGTTCGGAACGCGGGCGACACGGTCGGCGCCGTGTGGCGGGTTTCGACTGACATCTCGTCACATACCTTCCCGGGTGGACCGCATGTTCCCGAATCCGCTGAAGCGGACCAGGACCAGCGACAGGGCGGTGGCCACCACGACCAGGGCCGTGGCGATCGCCGCGGCGTAGCCGAGGTCGTAGGTCTGGAAGCCGGTCCGGTACATCAGATACGGCAGGACCGTGGTGTCCGTGCCGGGACCGCCCTTGGTCATGATCAGCACGGTGTCGAAGTACGTCAGCGCGCCGACGATCATCAGGACCGACGAGGTCGTGATGGTGTTGCGCAGCTGCGGCAGCGTGATGTGGAAGAACTGCCGGAACATGCCGGCGCCGTCCATTTCGGCCGCCTGGTACAGCACCTGGGGGATCTGCCGGGTACCGCCCTGATAGATCAGGGTGTGGAACGGCATGAACTGCCAGCCGCCGACGAACGCCACGGTGAGCAGGGCGCCGCTGGACGATCCCATGACGTTCGGGTCGATCCCGAACCAGGGCCCGATCTCCTTGATCACGCCGAAGTTGGGGTCCAACAGCGCGTGGAAGAGCATGGCGATCGCGGTGGTGGAGAGCAGCAGCGGGACGAAGAAGATCACGGAGAGCACGGCCCGGCCGCGCCGGCGACCTGCCGCCCAGACGCCGAGCAGCAGTGCCACGGGGGTCTGGAAGGCCCAGCTGACGGTGGTCAACAGGAGGCTCAACCAGGCGGCCTGCCGGAACTCCGGGTCCTTGAACAGCCGGGTCCAGTTGTCCAGGCCGGCCGAGGTCGGGGAGTTCAGCCCGTCCCACTTGCAGAAGGAGAGATAGACGGCGATCGCCAGCGGGACGATCGCGAAGACGGCGAAGAAGAGGACACCGGGCAGGGCCCAGCTGACGGGTGGACGGCCGACGTTGCCGACGGCCGCCTTCCTGCCTCCGCGCGTCTTGGAGGACGGACCCGGGTCGACCTCGCCACCAATCTGGTGGTGCGCAGCAGCACGGCGGAACCCGGCCGCTGACACCTGTCACGACCTGCGGCTGTCACCGGCGTGAATGGGTGAGGCCGAGGCACTGCCCGATCTTGATCTCGGTGCGGACGATCGGCTCCGCGACGTGGACATCACCGTGGGCCGGTCGCAGCCCACGGCTTCGTCGAGGGCGGTCCAGGTCCAGGCCTCCTGGGGCGGTCAGCCTCCTGTCACGTTCACACCCTGTCGCTGCCGCCGGGTCCCGATGTCGGGACCGGGGCTGGTGGATGGGAGTTCCGCCCTCGCTCAGGGGGCTACCACGGCGCGACGCCCTCGCCCCGCACGCCATCACCACCTGGCTGATCATCCACCGGCAAGACACGTTCGACATTTTGTATGGACATAGCGGGTAAAAAGGAGCTATGGGAGGCTTTGGCGGATATATTTCAAGGCTCCGACGGTCGAACCCCGGGCGCTCCCGCACCCTGCTCGGCGTGCGCACCGTGGCCGGGGAAGTATTGCTGCTGGAGCTGGCGCTCGTGGTGCTGCTCGTCGCCGCGGCGGCGGTCTCGCTCGTGGTGCAGGGCAGGCGCGCAGCCATTCAGGAAGCCGGAAGAGGTTCGTACGCCGTCGCCGTGGCGTTCGCTCACTCCCCGGGCATCGTGGCAGCACTCGACAGCCCGCATCCCACCGCCGTGCTGCAGCCGCTCGCGGAAGAGATCCGGAAAACCACCCACGTCGACGACGTCGTCGTGTCCAACACACACGGTGTCCGCTACACCCACCCCGATCCCGCGCTGATCGGCAAGCACCTCGTCGGCCCGTACAAGGAGGCTCTTCTCGGGCACGGCTTCACCCGCACCTTCACGGGGAGCCGGGGGCCGTCCGTGATCTCGGTGGTGCCCGTACCGAGGACAGACGGGTCGATCGCCGGCCTGGTGTCCGTGGGCATCACGGTCAACAACGTGAACAAAGTGGCCGACCGCAACGTGCCGACGCTCGTCGGCGCGGCAGTGGCCACACTTGCCCTCACCTCCGGCGGAGCGGCACTGATCAGTCGACGTCTGCGGCGGCAGACACATGGCCTCGGCCCCGCCGAGATGACGCGGCTGTACGAGCATCACGACGCAGTGCTGCACTCCGTACGCGAAGGTGTGCTCATCATCGACGGCAACGGGCTGCTGCTGCTGGCCAACGACGAGGCCCGGAGGCTGCTGCGCCTGCCGGCGAACCCCGAGGGGCTTGCGGTGACAGACGTCGGCCTGCCTCCTCAGCTCGCCGAACTGCTCGCCTCCGGCCGCGTCGTCTCCGACGAGGTACGCATGGCCGGCGACCGGCTGCTGGCCGTCAATCTGCGGCCCACCGACGAACACGGCGGACCTGCCGGAACGGTCGCGACCCTGCGCGACACGACGGAACTGGCCGCACTGGCCGGCCGGGCCGCAGAGGTACGGGAGCGGCTGCTTCTGCTGCACACAGCCGCTGCGCGCATCGGTACGACCCTGGATGTGACCCGGACCGCGGAGGAGTTGGCGGAAGTGGTGGTCCCCCGTTTCGCCGACTTCGCCTCGGTCGACCTCGCCGAGCCCGTGCTGCGCGGCGAGGAACCGTCGGTGCCGCTCGGCACCGTGCTGGACATGCGGCGTACAGCCGCCGCAGGCGTGCGCGCCGATCACCCCTTCTACCCGATCGGACGGGTCGTGGGGTTCGTTCCCACCAGCCCGGCGGCTCTGGGACTGATCCGTGGGCACACCATGCTGGTGCCGGACGTGTCCGCCGAATCGCGCTGGCGGGGGCCCGACCCCGAACGGTCGGCAAGAATCGTCGCGTACGGCGTCCACTCCTTGCTCTCCATGCCGCTGCACGCACGCGGTGCGGTCCTGGGCATGGTGAATTTCTGGCGCTCGGAGAATCCGGACCCCTTCGACGAGGACGATCTGACGTTCGCCGAGGAACTGGTCGCCCGGGCAGCCGTCTGTGTCGACAACGCCCGCCGCTACACCCGCGAGCACAAGATGGCGGTGACGCTGCAGCGCAGCCTGCTGCCCCGCGACCTGCCCGGACAAGACGCTCTGGATGTCGCTTACCGCTATCTGCCGGCTCAGGCGGGGGTGGGCGGCGACTGGTTCGACGTCATTCCGCTGCCCGGTGCCCGCGTCGCGCTGGTCGTCGGTGACGTCGTCGGGCACGGTCTGCACGCCGCCGCGACGATGGGCCGCCTGCGCACCGCGGTCCACAACTTTTCCGCGCTGGACCTGCCGGCCGACGAACTGCTCGCGCACGTCGACGAACTGGTCACGCGCATCGACCAGACGGAGAACGCCGACGACGAGCGCGCGAAGATCACGGGGGCCACCTGCCTGTACGCCGTCTACGACCCGGTGGCCGGCACCTGCTCCGCCGCCGTGGCCGGCCATCCCGGTCCCGTCCTGGTGCTGCCCGACGGTACGGTGCGGGTCCCCGAGGTCCCCTCAGGCCTGCCCCTGGGCATCGGCGGACTGCCCTTCGAAGCGGTGGAGTTGCCACTGCCGGAGGGGAGCCGTCTGGTGCTCTACACCGACGGTCTCGTCCAGTCGCGCGAGCGAAACTTCGACGCCGGACTCGACACGATGCGCGAAACGCTGGCCGGACGGCACCGGACTCCGGAGGAGACCTGCAACGACCTGATCACAGCACTCCTGCCCGACCCTCCGGGTGACGACGCCGCCCTCCTGGTAGCCGCTACACACGTCCTTGCCCCCTCCCATGTCGGCGAATGGGACGTCGAGCCCGACCCGTCGGCCGTCGCCGGGGTCCGCAAGGAAGTGTCCCAGTGGCTCGCCGACCGGGGGCTGGAGGATGAGACCTTCGCCACTGAGCTGATCCTCAGCGAGCTGGTCACCAACGCCATACGCTACGGCGACCCTCCCATCAGGGTCCGGATGCTGCACAGCCGCAGCCTGATCTGCGAGGTGTCCGACTCCAGCAGCACCTCACCGCATCTGCGCTATGCGTCGACGACGGACGAGGGTGGCCGCGGCCTGTATCTCGTCGCCCAGTTCGCCGATCGCTGGGGCACCCGCTACACGGCCGACGGCAAGGTGATCTGGTCCGAACAGACACCGGGCGCGGCTGAGGCGCCGGCGTTCGAGTGGAACGACGAGACCCTGGGTCTCTGAGCGCACCGCCATGAGCGCCGTCGCCGGATGAACCGGCACCTCGCGGTGCGGGAGTCGCAGCACAAGCCCGCCCAGGACATGTGCCTCGGCAGGCTTCCGGCCGTCCCCCCTCGAGCACAACAACCTCGGCGTCCGGGCACTGCAGGCCTTATTCCGTTGCAGGTCGGACGGGGTGTGCGTACGGTCGACCGGCATGATGCCCCTCACCCTGCACACCGCACGGCTGCGCCTGGAACCGTACACACCTGCCGACGAGGACGATTTCGTGGCGCTCTTCCAGGACACCCGGGTATCCCGGTGGATGGGGGACGGCCCCGCGGCGGAGGCCGAGGACCGTGCCCTGTTCGGGCGGATCTTCAGCAAGGTGTACGCGCAGGATCTGTTCGACGTCTGGGCGGTGCGGCAGGACAGCCGGTTCGTCGGCCATGCGGAGATCAAGCCGTCGTCGGACGTGGACGGCCACGAGATCGTCTACGCGCTGGCTCAGGGCTCCTGGGGGCAGGGGCTCGGGACCGAGATCGCGCAGGCACTCACCGCGTACGGGTTCGCCACCCTGAAGCTGACCGAGGTGCACGCGACGGTCGCCGCGGAGAACGCCGCATCGCTCGCGCTGCTGGGCCGGATCGGCTTCCGGCACGTGCGGGACAGGACGGAGGACGACGGGAGCATCACCCGGGTCCTTACCGCGACCGCGGCCACGGACACTCAGCCGCTGTAGACGTCGAGACGGCCGCACATCCCGAACTTTCCGTAGGCCGAAGGCTGTTGGGCGTGCACACAGGCAGCGGCGAGATGACCGCCGTCCCCGAGCGCCAGGGCGTCGAGCTGTTCACCGGTTGCCCGGGATGCGGCGGCGGCGCCCTGTTCCCAGCGCCCCCGCCAGTCGTCCGTCCGATGCTTCACGAGCGCGGCGGCCGCCCGGTGGAAGGCGGCGAGCGGCTCGGTGTCGCCCGCCTCCGCGGCCCGGCGCAGCGCGAGAAAGCCCTCGACGGCGAGGTCGCGGCGGGCGCGCGCGGCGCCTTCTTGTTCCGGCTCGGAGCCGTCGACGGGTAGCGCGACGGCCGCGCGATAGGTGCCGGGGTCCGTCAGGAAGCGGGGCGGAAGGGTGAGCACGGCGTCGCCCGCCTCGGGCAGTCCGCTGTTCTGCATGAGAACGACGATGCGCAGGTCCGCCTCGTTGACGAGCCGGTGGATCGTGCCAGGGGTGAACCACACCAGCGAACCGGCGGCCAGGGGCGTCTGCCGGAAGCCGGACACGGTGAGGGTCTGCACCGAGCCTGTGCCGCCGACCACCACATACCCCTCGGAACAGGTGAGATGGAGGTGGGGCGTGCCGCCACGCAGTCCGTCCTCGGTTGGCCAGTCGTAGACCCTGAGGTGGGAGACTGCTACGGCGCCGGGCAGTCCTTCGAAGGTCGGCACGGGCGCTCCTCGGTCCGGTTCGTCGGCTGTTGTCGGGAACCCATTCGGGGGCCCGCCAGCGGGGCAAGCGCTTTCTACGAGGGAAGTTACGGCCCACCGGGGACGCCGGTCAAGGGGGCCCGGACCGCGTCGGCCGCGACGCGGGCGGCGGACCGTCGCCCGCCCTCGCACTCGCCGTCCGACCTGCTCAAACGCCTCGTCTGCGCGCCACTGTCAGTGGCCGGGTGCAGACTGGCCCGTATCCGTCACAAAAGCGTTTCGGGAGGTGTCGGCGATGTCCGACGTGCTGCTCACTGTGGGAACCCGCAAAGGACTCTTCATCGGCCGCAGACGCGGTGGCGCATGGGAGTTCGGCGGCCCGCATTTCAATGCGCAGGCGATCTACTCGATCGCCATCGACACCCGTGGGCAGGTCCCCCGGCTACTGGTCGGCGGGGACAGCGCGCACTGGGGACCGTCGGTGTTCCACTCCGACGACCTGGGCGCGACCTGGATCGAGCCGAAGCAACCGGCGGTGAAATTCCCCCAGTTCACCGGCGTCTCGCTGGAGCGGGTCTGGCAGCTGCACCCGGCCGGAGCAGAGGCGCCGGATGTCGTGTACGCGGGGACGGAGCCGGCCGCGCTGTTCCGCTCCGATGACCGCGGGGAGTCGTTCGAGCTGGTCCGCCCGCTGTGGGAGCATCCGACGCGCTCGAAGTGGGTACCGGGCGGGGGCGGCGAGGGGCTGCACACGATCCTGACCGATCCGAGGGACGCGCAGGCCGTGACCGTCGCGGTCTCCACTGCCGGGGTGTTCCGTACCAGGGACGGCGGGGCGAACTGGGCCCCGTCGAACAAGGGGGTGTCGGCGGTCTTCCTGCCGGATCCGAACCCGGAGTTCGGCCAGTGCGTCCACAAGGTCGCCCGGGATGCGGTCGATCCGGACCGGCTCTATCTGCAGAACCACTGGGGCGTGTTCCGCAGTGACGACTCCGGGGACAACTGGACGGACATCGGCGGGGGGCTGCCCTCCGACTTCGGCTTCGCCGCGGCCGCGCATCCGCACCGGGCGGAGACGGCGTACATCTTCCCGATCAACGCGGATGCCGACCGCGTCCCGGCCGAGCACCGCTGCCGGGTGTTCCGTACGACCGACGCGGGCAACAGCTGGGAGCCGCTGTCCGCCGGACTGCCCGAGGAGACGCATTACGGCACGGTGCTGCGCGACGCCCTCTGCACGGACGACGCCGATCCGGCGGGGGTCTATTTCGGCAATCGCAACGGCGAGGTGTACGCGAGCAGGGACGACGGGGACAGCTGGGAGCAGCTCGCCTCGCATCTGCCGGACGTCCTCTGTGTACGGGCGGCGGTCGTCGGCAGTTGATCGCACCGGTCGTATGAGCAGTAGAGTGCGGCCCGTGGCAGCACGACCGTTGAAAGAAATCATCGAGCCGGGATGGGCGCAGGCCCTGGAACCCGTGGCCGAACGCATCGCCGCGATGGGCGACTTCCTCCGCGCGGAGATCGCCGCGGGGCGCACCTATCTGCCTGCTGGGCAGAATGTGCTCCGGGCGTTCCAGCAGCCGTTCGACGAGGTGCGGGTCCTGATCGTCGGTCAGGACCCGTATCCCACACCGGGGCACGCGGTGGGACTGAGTTTCGCAGTCGCGCCCGAGGTCCGTCCGCTGCCGGGCAGCCTGGAGAACATCTACCGGGAGCTTCACGCGGACCTGGGGCTGCCGCGGCCGTCCAACGGCGATCTGACGCCCTGGACCCGCCAGGGGGTGCTGCTGCTCAACAGGGCGCTGACCACGGCGCCCCGGCGGCCGGCGGCGCATCGCGGCAAGGGCTGGGAAGAAGTGACCGAGCAGGCGATCCGGGCGCTGGTGGCGCGCGGCACACCGCTGGTGTCCGTCCTGTGGGGGCGCGACGCCCGCAATCTGCGGCCGCTGCTGGGCGAGCTCCCGGCGATCGAGTCCTCGCACCCCTCCCCCATGTCCGCGGACCGCGGGTTCTTCGGCTCGCGGCCGTTCAGCCGGGCCAATGAACTGCTGGAGCGCCAGGGCGCCCGGCCGGTCGACTGGCAGCTTCCGTGACCGCCACCGCGGGGTCGTACGTCCTCGGAGTGGACTCGGGCGGTTCCGGGCTCCGGGTGGTGCTCGGCACGATCGGGGCCGAGAAGCCGGTGGCGACGGCGGTCTGCGCCGAGCCGGTGCGGACCGGCCCGGCCGGGATCGATGCCGAACACCTGCTGGAGCAGCTGCTTCCCGCAGTCGACGAGCTGCGGGCTCAGGCCGGGGAGTGGACGAAGACGGCCGCCGACTCGTCCGTCGTCGCCGTGGCGATCGGCGCCGCCGGCATGGCGACGCTCGGGGACCAGCTGCGGGCGGAGCTGCCCGCGGCGCTGGAACGGGCGCTCGGGGTGCAGCTGCTGGCACTGGCCGCCGACGCGGTGACGGCGTACGCGGGAGCGGTTGGGCAGCGGCCGGGAGCCGTCGTCGCGGGCGGCACCGGCATGATCGCGCTGGGGACGGACCTGACGGACTGGCACCGGGCCGACGGCTGGGGTCACCTCCTCGGCGACAGCGGTGGCGGTGCCTGGATCGGGCGGGCCGGGCTCGATGCGGCGATGCGCGCCCATGACGGGCGGCGCGGCGGTTCGCTCGCGCTGCTGGCCCGGCTTGAGGCGGTGTTCGGTCCGGCGCCGGAGCTGCCCGGTCTGCTCTATCCGCGTACCGACCGTCCGGCGCTGCTGGCCTCGTTCGCCCCCGAGGTCGCCGCGTGCGCCGGGGACGATCCGGTGGCCGCGGGCATTCTGCGGGACGCCGCCGCTCATATCGCGGAGGCGGCCGCCGCGGTGTGCCCGGAGCGCGGGCCGACCGACGAGCCGTGCGAAGTGGCCCTGACGGGTGGCTTGTTCCGGATGGGCGATCCGCTCCTCGTACCCCTGCGTGAAGAGCTCGCCCGGCAACTGCCGCAGGCGCGGACGGTCCCCGGTTCGGGTGATCCGCTGGCCGGTTCGCTGCGCATCGCCGAGGCGCTGGCCACCGGTGATCTGCGGTTGCCGCTCCACCCGACGCTGCTGTGCGTACCCGCGTACGGGCCCGGGCGGGGGCGGTCGTAAGGGGCGACAGAGCAGGGCAGTCGACTGGTAAGCCATTGATCGGATAAAAGCGGACAGATAACGCCCGACTGGGCCCTCCCCGAACAGTGGGGCACCCAAAACCAGTAGCATGCGGCGCCATGAGCACCCCCACTGGGCCCGCTTCCGGCCTGCCTGTACGAATGCCGCGACCTCGCCAGTCCGGACGGCACCGCCGCCCGGAGCCCGTGGTCGCACCCGAGGGCGCTGCCGCGCTCGTTCTCGCCGTTCCCGGTACCCCCTCCTCGGCCACGCGCAGTCTGGCCGAAGAGGTGATCAGCATTGCCCGTTCCGAGCTGCCCGGTCTCCATGCCCGGATCGCTTACCTCGACGGCGACGATGCCGAGTACCCCACGCTCGTCTCCGTACTCGCGGACTCCGCCGCCGAGCGCATCGCACGCTTCGAGCAGGCGAAGGCCGCGGGCAGGGAGGTCGCCGAGCCCGAGGGCCCGGCCGCCGTCGTGGTGCCGCTGCTCGCGGGACCGGACAACGCCCTGCTCCGGCGGATACGCCAAGCCGTCATGGACAGCCGTGCACCGGTCGAGCTGACCGATGTGCTCGGCCCGCACCCGCTGCTCGCCGAGGCGCTGCACGTACGCCTCTCCGAGGCCGGTCTGGCCCGTGCCGACCGCGCCAGGCTGTTCACCGTGGCCACGGCCGCCGACGGAATCGTGCTGGCCACCGTGGGTGGCGAGGAGGCCGTGCAGGCCGCCGGGATCACCGGCATGCTGCTCGCCGCCCGTCTCGCGGTGCCGGTGATGGCCGCTGCTCTCGATGTCGAGGGTTCGGTCGCGTCCATCGCCGACCAGCTGAAGGCCTCCGGTTCGGTACAGCTGGCCGTGGCGCCTTACCTGGTGGGTCCCGAGGTGACCGAGGGGCTGCTGGACGCCGCCGTGAAGGAGGCGGGCTGCGCGACGGCCGAGCCGCTCGGCGCGTACCCGGCGATCGGCAAGCTCGTCCTGTCGATGTACACGACGGCGCTCGGCATCGCCCCGGTGACACCGCAGGGGGCCCAGGCCCACTGATCTGATCAGCACGGAGCGGGGCCCGTACCGGACGTCCGACCGGTACGGGCCCGGCTGTGTCTCCTGTGCCCGCTGCACCCGGAGTGGGGCGATGGAGGTGGGTCAGTCGAAGATCACGCAGGAGGCGGCAGGAGCCGTCAGGGAGCCCGCGTGGCGCGGGATGCCGGTGCTCGGGTCGACGGCGAACCAGCTGACGTTCCCGGACCGCTCGTTGGCCGCGTACAGCCACTGCCCGGTGGGGTCGAGGGCGAGGTCGCGCGGCCAGTGGCCACCGCAGCTCACGGTCGTGACCAGGGACGCCTTCTCGCCCGTCTCGTCGAGGGTGAGGACGGCGATGCTGTCGTGCCCCCGATTGGCAGCCCAGAGGAACCGTCCGTCGTGCGAGACGACGACCTCGGACGGGTGGACGGCCACGTCCACGTCGGCGGCCACGTCCTCGGGCACCACGGCCCATTCGCCCACCGGTGCGAGGGCTCCGGTGGCCGCGTCCCACCGGCACACGGTGACGGTCGGTTCGAGTTCGTTCAGGACATAGGCGTGGGTGCCTGCGGGGTGGAAGGCCAGGTGGCGCGGTCCGGTGCCCGGTCGCAGCGCCGTCTCGTCGTGCAGCCGCAGCGTGCCGGTGCTCGTGTCGAGGGCGCAGATCCGCACGGAGTCGGTTCCGAGGTCCACGCTCAGCACCCAGTTCCCCGAGGGGTCGGGGAGCACCTGGTGGGCGTGCGGGGCCTGCTGGCGGGCCGGGTGCGGCCCGCTTCCCTCGTGCCGGAGCACGGAGGTGGCAACGTCCAGCGATCCGTCGGCCCGGAGGGGGAGGGCGGTGACGCTGCCTGAGCCGTAGTTGGCGGTGATCAGGTGTCCGCCGGCCAGTGCGAGGTGGGTGGGTCCGCTGCCGTCCACCGGCCGGATCCCGCCGAGCAGCCACGGTTCGTCGCCGGTGATGTCGAGGGCGGCGGCCGCGCCGGACTCGGTCTCACTGACCGTGTAGAGGGTGGTGGAGCCGGGGCCCAGGGCGAGATACGAGGGATCGGGAACGGTGTCCGTGGCGCCGAGGGCGGTCAGCGCCCCGGTCTCCCGGTCCACGGCGGCGACGGTCACACCCAGCCCGCCCGCCGACGTGAACGACCCGATGAATGCCCGTCCGCCACCGTTGCCGCTCACCGCTTCTACCCCTCTCCGCCGACTGATCACGACAGTTCGGGCCGTCGTGATCTTCCGGGGCGACGGTAGCAGCGCACCCTGCGCGGTCTGGGAGGTGTGGGGAGATCAGGCGCGACTCCGGCCGTGATCCGCCGGACACCCCCAGATCAGGCCGGTGTCGTCGTCGCCGGCGGGCCGCAGGTCAGGCCGGGACGAGCGGGGCGCGGGGCGAGGTGCGCAGGGGTGCGGCGAGTTCCGCGAGGGCCCGCTCCAGGGCGTGCAGATGCGCGAGTGCGGCCTCGGCCCCGGGGTGGTGGTGCGGCGTGTGCGCGGGCGCGGCGTGCAGTTCCGCACGGGCAGGTCCCGGCTGCGCCAAGGCGAGCACCGCGGCCTCGACACGGCGGCAGGCAGCTCCGAGCCGGGCGTCGTGCGAGGCGTCGGGGGCGGCCGCGACAGCGGCGAGACCGCGCACCTCGCGGGCGCACAGGTCGAGCAGAGCGAGGATCTTACGGGCGCGCGCCTTACGGGCTCGCAACGGGTTGAGCGGATGCACCAGGGGGGCGAGCGAGAGCCGGACCCGGCCGAGCAGCGCCTCCAGTTCGGCCACCTGCGGACCGGGGTCGGCGGTCGGGGAACCGGCCAGGCGGGCGGCAGCCCCGGCGGTGCAGGCGTGCACGCAGCGCAGGGCGCGCTGGATCCAGGCGTCGGTGGTCGCGTGGAGGGTGACGGGCAGGACGAGAAGGACGGCGAGCGCCGAGCCGAGGGCTCCGGCCCCGGTCTCCGTGAGGCGCAGCACGAGCAGCCCCGGATTCAGGACGCCGAGCAACCCGTACAGCAGTCCTGCCATCACGGTCACGAAGAAGACCATCCAGCTGTACGAGACGGCCGCGGTGTAGAAGATGCCGAAGACGCAGACGGCGACGAGGGCCGTGGTGGGGACCGTCGCGCCGTGCAGCGGCACGGCGACCAGCAGCCCGACGGCGATCCCGGCCACCGTGCCGAGGACGCGGCGGAAGCTGCGGACCAGCGTCTCGCCGCGCGAGGCGGTGTTCACGAAGACCCACCAGACCGTGCCGACGGCCCAGTACCAGCGGTCGACGGACAGCAGCTGCCCGATGCCGAGCGCGAAGGCACTGGCGGCGGTCGCCTGGATCGCCTGACGCGTGGTCGCCCGTGCCAGCCCGCGACTGCCCTGGAGTGCGGGTACGACGGGCGCGGGCAGCCGTCGTTCGTAGCACCAGGCGCCGAAGCGGACTGCCGAGGCGGTGATCAGCGAGAGCGCGACGGCGGCGCAGAGCTCGGGCAGCTGGCCCGGTACGGCGTGCAGGAACTGCGCCATGAAGAACGCCATGAACGCGAAGACCCCCAGAGCGTGGCCGCGGGGACCCCAGCGGCGCGCGTACACGCCCGCGCAGACGACGGCGAGGAACGCGGAGTCGCGCGCCACGGGGTAGTCGTGCAGTGCCGTCGCGAGTGCCAGGACCGGGAATCCGACGACGGGCAGCAGCGAGGTGGTGAGCGCCTGGTCGCGGACCTGGGCGTCAGTGACCGTGAAGAGTGCGAGGAGTGCGGCGAGGCCGCCGGCGACGGCCGCGGGAAGCGAGTGACTGGCCAGGCCCGAAAGCGTCACGGCCGGGCCGATGCCGAGAACGGCCCGGGCCGAGCTGCGCAGCCGCAGCCGCCCCGGGTCCTGAGCCACCAACATCCGCTTCAGCACCGATTACCACTCCCTGCTCTGTCCGGGCATGAAAAAGGCGCCGCGGGATCCGCAGCGCCATCGACCGGGTTCATCAGAGCATCTCGCCGCCACCTGGCTCAAGTCGGACCGATCCTGCTGCACCATTGGCACAGTCGGATGCGCTTTCGATGGGCCAGATGCGCGCCAATGGACCACGCTCCACTGAACCGTCGGGCCGGAGGGAGACCGTCCGGGCGGTTCACACGCCGGCCTCGGCGCGGGCGCGCTTCCAGGCACCGTCGCGCAGCAGGCGCAGACCGTTGAGGCCGACGATCACGGTGGAGCCCTCATGGCCGAGGACGCCGAGCGGAAGCGGCAGGGTGCCGACCAGGTCCCACACGACCAGCGCGGTGATGAACACCGCGGCGATGACCAGGTTCTGTACGACGAGAGCGCGGGCACGGCGGGAGAGGGCGACGACGGCGGGGACGGTGGCGAGCTCGTCGCGGACGATCACCGCGTCCGCGGTCTCCAGCGCGAGGTCGGAGCCGGCCCGGCCCATCGCGATGCCGGTGTGGGCGGCGGCGAGCGCCGGGGCGTCGTTGACGCCGTCGCCGATCACCAGGAGCCTGCGGCCCGCCCGCTCCCGCTCCCGGACCGTCTCGACCTTGTCCTGGGGCAGCAGGCCGGCACGTACGTCGGTGATGCCGACTTCGGCGGCCAGCCGGGAGGCGGCGCGCGGGTTGTCCCCGGTGACCAGCATCGGCGCAGTACCGGTGAGGGCCCCGAGGGACAGCACCGTGACAGCTGCGTCCGGACGCAGCCGGTCGGCGATGCCCAGAACCCCGACCGGTCTGCCGTCCGTCGTGACGACAGCCGCGGTGCGGCCGCCGTCCTGCAACTGCTCGGCGAGCGCGGCGGCACGGACGGAGGACGGCTCCGCCGCCCCGTTCAGCAGGCGCGCCGGAGCACCCACCGCGATCGCGTGCCCGTCGACGGTGGCGGTCACCCCGATACCGGGTGCGGAGCCGAAGTCCGCCGCTGCGGGCAGCGCGAGGCCGCGTTCGCGTGCGGCGTCCACGACGGCGCGCGCAAGGGGGTGCTCGCTGGGGTGCTCGGCCGCCGCCGCCAGCGTGAGGAGGGCGTTCTCGTCGAGGCCGCATCCGGCCAGGGGCCGGATGTCGGTGACGCGCGGGGTGCCCTCGGTGAGTGTGCCCGTCTTGTCCAGGGCGACCGCATCGACCTGGCCGAGGCGCTCCATGACGACGGCGGATTTGACCAGCACTCCGTGCCGCCCGGCGTTGGCGATGGCGGACAGCAACGGCGGCATGGTCGCGAGGACGACGGCGCAGGGCGAGGCCACGATCATGAAGGTCATCGCGCGGAGCAGAGCCCCGGTCAGGTCCGCGCCGAAGGCGAGCGGTACGAGGAACACGGCGAGGGTGGCGGCGACCATACCGAGCGAGTACCGCTGTTCGACCTTCTCGATGAACAACTGGGTGGGCGCCTTGGTCCGGGAGGCTTCCTCGACCATCGTCACGATGCGTGCGATGACCGAGTCGGAGGCGTCGCGCTCGACCCGGACGCGGAGGGCCCCGGTGCCGTTGAGCGTCCCGGCGAACACCTCGTCGCCCGCCTCCTTGGCCACCGGGAGGGGTTCGCCGGTGATGGTGGCCTGGTCGACGTCGCTCGCCCCGGTCAGGACGCGGCCGTCGGCCCCGATGCGCTCGCCGGGGCGTACGTGGACGACGTCGCCGACAGCGAGCTGGGCGGTGGCCACCGTCTCCTCGCCGCCGTGGACGTCCAGACGGGTGGCGGTCGCGGGGGCGAGGTCGAGCAGACCGCGTACGGAGTCGGCGGTGCGGGTGGTCGCGACGGCTTCCAGGGCGCCGGAGGTGGCGAAGATGACGATCAGCAGGGCACCGTCCGGCACCTGCCCGATGGCGGCCGCGCCGAGGGCGGCGACGACCATCAGCAGATCGACGTCCAGGGTCTTGTCCTTGAGCGCCTTCAGCCCCTCCCATCCCGGCGCCCACCCGCCGGTGAGGTACGTGAGGACGTACAGCGGTCCCCAGCTCCAGGCCGGGGCGCCGGTCAGGTGCAGCGGCAGCGCGATCAGGAACAGCACCAGGGCGACGGCCGCCCAGCGGGCCTCGGGGAGGGCGAGGATCCGGGTGCGGCGCCCGGGGACGGCCGCGTCACGGGCGGCACCGGCGGGCGGGGCCGGCCTGGTCAGGGTGGAAGTCATGGGAACAAGGTCCTTCACTCACGGGGGGCAGAGCGGGTCCGGCTCCACCACCATACAGGAATCCATGAACATACATTCATGAGTCCATCTCCGTAGGATGAGGCCCATGGGCCACGGATCCGACAACACGACAGCCGCCACGTCGCGCGAACGCCTCGAGACAGTGGGGGTCGCCGATGTCGCCGCCACCCTCCAGGCGCTGGCCACTCCGTCCCGGCTGCGGATCCTCGCCCGCCTCCAGGAGGGCCCCTGCGCCGCGACGGAACTCGCCGATGCGGTCGGCATGGAACAGTCCGCCTGTTCCCACCAGCTCCGGCTGCTGCGCAATCTCGGCCTGGTCACCGGTGAACGCCGGGGCCGCTCGGTGATCTACGCGCTCTACGACAACCACGTGGCCGAACTCCTGGAACAGGCCCTCTTCCACGTCGAGCACCTGCGCCTCGGGCTGCGCGACACCCCCCGGGTGACCGCGGCGCGCTGAACCGCCGGGAAGGTCAGCCGCGCGGCGGGGGTGTGCGGCGAGCGGCCAGGACGAGCGGCAGGACGGCGGTCGCCGCGGCGAGTACCGCGAAGCCCCAGGCCAAGGTGGCGGCGCCGGCGACGGCGGCGACCAGCAACGGGCCTCCGGCGTCGCCGAGTTCACGTCCGAGTTCGGCCGTTCCCATGGTCTGGCCGAGCCGTTCGTGCGGGGTGGTACCCGCGAGGGCGGCGAAGCCGAGCGGAGTGATCAGCCCATTTCCGGCCCCGATCAGCACGGCGGCCGACAGGACGCCGGGCAGGCCGGGCAGCGTGGCGGCGGCCAGTCCGCACGCGGTGACCAGGAGTCCGGCCACCAAACCGCCTCCGGCGCCTAGGCGTCCGTCGTCCAGGGCCCGCCCGGCCCACGGCTGCACGAGCGCGGCGCACAGCGCGAGGACGGAGACGGCCGCGCCGGTGACCACCGGCGACAGACCGGCAGCCACCCCGGACACCGGCAGGAACCCGACCCCGACGGAGAGTGCGGCGGTGGCGGCGGCCAGGGCCGCCACCGGCCGGACAAAGGTACCGTCGGCCAGTCGCCGGACGAGTCCCACGACGGTCTGACGCGCCTTGGGCAGAGGCGGGACGGCAGGTACAGCGAACGCGGCCCACAGGGCGACCGCGGCCGCCAGGGCTGCCAGCACCGCGAACAGGAGCATCAGGCCGTCGGCCCAGACCAGCACGCCGCCGAGCAGGGGGCCCGCGGTGTAGCCGATGCTCTTGAAGAATCCGTACGAGCCGAATGCGCGGCCGTGCCGGGCCTGCGGGTTGAGGCGGGCCACCAGCGCGGAGGCGGCGGGTGAGAACGCGGAGGCGGCCGCGCCCTGTCCCAGTCGGGCGGCCCACAGCCAGCCGGGGTCGCGGACCACCACGAAGACCGCGGAGACGGCGGCGAACGCGATGAGCCCGCCGAGCAGCACCGGCCGGGCGCCGATCCGGTCGGCGAGCGTCCCGAACACCGGCTTGAGCACCACCTCGGCCCCGTCGTACAGCGCGAGCAACAGCCCGAGGTACAGCACCGAACGCGTCAGAGCGGCGTCGCCCTGGCCGAGGTTGGCCGCGATGCCGTGTGCGCCGAAGGCGGTGGTGAACCCGGCCGCGTACAGCGGCCGCATCCGCCGCCCCGACGCCGCGGGCAGAGGCCTCGATTCCTGGGCAGGCCCGGGGGTCATGGCTGCGCGCCTCCACCATCCGCACCGAAGGCGTGCAGGTGGGCGAAGACCCTCTCGCTGTAGTCCTCGAACCGCCGCGCACACTCGGCCAGTTGCCGGTCGCCCGCGTCGGATCCCGGCGCCCCGAAAACGTCCCGGTCCTTCAGATCACGGTGCCGGCGGCGCAGCCGCTCCAGGCTCTGCTCCTCCTCTTCGAGCTCGGCCGGAGTGGCATGACGGAACTCCTTGTCCAGCTCCGTCTCGTACGTCCCGCAGTCGGCCAGGAACTCAGCCCAGTCCTCCTCACGCGCCGCGGTGAACATGGCCTGGAACCCGACGGCGTCGGCCGGCTCACGCCCGGCGCCGCGCAGCACCACGGCATCGCCGCGGGCGCGTTCGGTCAGCCGCACGGCCCGCTGAACGCCGTCGGCGAAGACCGGCACCTCCGGTACCGCCCACACGCCCTGCCCGAGAGACGGCACGCCGACCTTGCGCAACTCCCTCCATACCGCCACCCGGTGCCGGGACGGCTGCGTCGGCAGCCGCACGATCAGCACCATCCATTGCAGCGGAGACGTCGATGATCCTCACCCACCGAAGAAAAGTAACACCGGTTACCTACCATGCGGAGCGGGCGTCACGTGGGTCCGCCCTCAACCGGACGCGACCTGGGCCGCGACCGGGCGACCACGGTGGGCCGGGCCCTCCACGACGATCGATGCGACGAGCAGCGCGGCCAGCGACGCGAGGGCGACGGCGACCGGGAGGTGCCCGGTGAGCGGAAGCAGGAGGAGGGACGCCGCGGCGGTGAGGAGGCGGATGACGACAACGGCGTCCCGCGCACCGAGGAAGGCGGCGCGCCTTCGTCATTCGGCATGACCCCGGAGACCAGCGCCCTCGCCGGAACCCTGGCGGCGATTTCCTGGACACCGCCCAGCGCGGCAGTCGACCCCGGCCGGGGTCCCCCGCATCCCCCCAGGCAAAAATCCGTACAACGTGACCGGTTACACGCTGCGCATACCGTTGCGGTCCGAGGGCGATTCACCGTACCCGAACCCTTCACCACCGACTCACACATCAAAGGTTTCAGCGAATGCAAGCCTGAGTTTCGAAGGTCATCAAGGCGATGGGGAAGCCGAACCACCAAGTTGTCAATAAGAGGCCGACTCCCATCCAATCTACGAATACCGCGAGTCGTTCGCCCATCGGCAACGAATTCCGTAGGTAACAGGTGGTTGACGTGACGGATCCCACAGGTTTCCATAACGCGCCGGGAGCAGACGAAACCAACAGCGCAGCAAGCCATGGAGGCGATAGCGCTCCCGCCATCACCCGTCACACCCAGTCGATCGGAACCGCTCCATGACCGACATGCTCAGCCAGCCCGTCACCTCCGGCACCACACCGGCGGAGACCGATCCCCACGGCCAGGACGGCCCGCGCACTCTCAAGCGTTCCATCGGCGTCGTCGGAGGAACCCTGCTGACCCTCTCCTGCGTGACGCCCGCTTCCACGCTCTTCGTGGTCGTGCCCGACCTGTTCGGCGACCTCGGCTCCGCCACCGCCCTCACCATCGCGATCGGATCGCTGCTCTGTATCGCCGTGGCGTTCTGCTACTCGGAGCTGGGCACCATGATCCCCAGCGCGGGCGGCGAGTACGCCATGGTCACCACCCTGACCGGCCGGCTGGCCGGCTGGCTGGTGTTCGTCCTGTCTCTGCTGGTCGTGATGATCGTCCCGCCCGTGATCGCCATGGGCACGGCGGACTACCTCGCTCCGCTGGTCCACATCCCGGCCGAGGCCGCCGGGGCCGGGGTCATGCTGCTCGCCACCCTGGCCGGTCTGCTGGACCTGCGTGCCAACGCCTGGATCACCGGCGTCTTCCTGGTCCTCGAAGTCATCGCGGCGGCCGTCGTCGCCGTGCTCGGCTTCGCCCACACCGAGCGCGGCGCGGGCAGCCTGATCCACGGGGTGGTCGCGAGCGACAGCGGGGCGTCCCGCCCGGTCACCGCGATGCTGGTCGTCTCGGGTCTGGCCATCGCACTCTTCATCACCCAGGGCTTCTCCACCGCCGTCTACCTCTCCGAGGAGATGGAGCACCCGCGGCGCAACGTCGCCCGCACGGTCCTCGCCACCCTCGCCATCTCGACGGCCGTCATCCTCGTCCCGGTGGTCGCGATCACCATGGGCGCACCCGACCTCGCGGCGCTCACCTCCGGTGACATCAGCGGCATGGTCACCGCCTGGAGCAACTCCGCCGTCGGTACGTTCGTGAGCCTCTGCGTCGCACTCGCGATCATCAACGCGGGCATCGTCATGGTCATCCAGAACTCCCGGGTGCTGTTCGCCTCCGCCCGGGACAAGGCATGGCCCGAGCCTGTCAACAACGCCCTCGCCCGCCTCGGCCGCTTCGGTTCGCCGTGGGTCGCCACCCTGGTGGTCGGCGTCCCCGGCGCGGCACTGTGCTTCGTCAACCTCGACACCCTGTACGGCGTGACCGGCGTCTCGGTCACCGGCATGTACCTGCTGGTCGCGGTCGCCGCGCTCGCCGCCCGCCGCACCGTCCACAAGGACCTGCCCGCCTGGCGGATGCCGCTCTGGCCGGCGATGCCGGTGGCACTGATCGTCGTACTCGTCTACATCCTCAGCCAGCAGGAGGCCACGTACCTGCTGTGGACCGGCGGCATCATGGCGGCGGCCACCCTCTACTGGGCCCTCTACCTCCACCCCCGCCGCGACACCCGCTGGCTGGTCACCCTCCCCGAGGATGCCCGTCCCTGACCACGTCGACGGGCCCACGCCCGCCCACTGGGCCATTGGTACAGTCGGAGCCCGTATCAGCAGAGCAGGAAGAGGCCGACGGACCATGGCGGTGGACGCGCTCGACACCCGCATCCTGCGGCTGCTCATCGAGCAGCCCCGGACCAGCGTGCGGGAGTACGCGCGGATCCTCTCCATCGCCCGAGGCACCGTACAGGCCCGTATCGACCGGCTGGAGCGGAACGGTGTGATCACCGGTACGGGCCCGGTCCTCTCCCCCGCCGCGCTCGGACACCCGGTGCTCGCCTTCGTCCATCTGGAGGTCACCCAGGGGCATCTGGACGAGGTGGGCGAGGCGCTCGCCGCCGTGCCGGAGATCGTCGAGGCGTTCTCGACCACCGGCGGCGGGGATCTGCTGACGCGGGTCGTGGCCCGCGACAACGGGCACCTGGAGGATGTGATCCAGCAGCTGATCCAGCTGCCCGGCGTGGTGCGGACCCGCACCGAAGTGGCCCTGCGCGAGCGCGTCCCGCACCGGCTGCTGCCGTTGGTCGAATCCGTCGGCCTGGCCGCGGCCGGACCGTCGAACTGATCAC
This sequence comes from Streptomyces atratus, assembly GCF_040655115.1. Taxonomy (GTDB): domain Bacteria; phylum Actinomycetota; class Actinomycetes; order Streptomycetales; family Streptomycetaceae; genus Streptomyces; species Streptomyces atratus_D. The sequence goes on from NZ_JBFAJH010000061.1 coordinate 26,507, forward strand.
CGCCTTGGCATGCTGGGTGCCATGAGCACTCGGCGCCCCTCCGCTCCCTCGGTCATCTTCGATCTCGACGGCACACTCGTGGACAGCGAGCCGAACTACTACGAGGCGGGGCGTCGGCTCCTCGCCCGTCACGGCGTGCCGGACTTCACCTGGGAGCACCACGCCCGGTACATCGGGATCAGCACCCGCGAGACGCTGACGGCGCTTCGGGCCGAGTACGGGATCGAGACGCCCGTCGACGAACTCCTTGCCGGCCAGGACGCCCTTTACCTGGACCTGGCACGATCCTCGACCGAGGTGTTCCCGGAGATGCGGAAGTTCGTGGAACGGCTGCGTCAGGAGGGGATCACGACGGCCGTGGCATCGGGGTCGTCCCGAGCCGCGATCGAGGCGGTGCTCGCGGCCACCGGACTCGGCGCGCACGTCACGACATATGTCTCCGCCGACGAGGTGGCGCACGGGAAGCCGGCGCCGGATGTGTTCCTGGAGGCCGCGCGGCGGCTGGGCGCCGCGCCCGGCGACTGCGTGGTGCTGGAGGACGCGGCACCGGGGGCGGCGGCAGCGCATGCGGCGGGCATGCGCTGCATCGGGGTCCCCTATGTGGCGTCGACGGCCGACGATCCGGCGTTCACCGCGGCGGGGCTGCTCTTCCGCGGTGGTCAGGACGAGTTCACGGCGCAGACCGCCTACGACTGGCTGGCCGGGGCTCAGCCTTCCTGGTCTTGCCGGTGACGGTCATCCGGAAGCTCTCGACGAGCTCGATGCCCGGCGCCTTGTACGCCACCACCCCGGCCCACCGGGCTGTCCGGGCGATGCCCGGCAGAGCGCTTGCCCGTACGGCGCCCGCACACGCGGGCCCGGCCGCGAAGCGCCCGAAGGGCCACCGCCCGCGGCCGCATCCCCTCGCACCGATCGGGACGCACCCGCAGGCAGCCCTCCTGCCTGCTGGTTCGCCTCACCATCCGCTTTCCGGAAACCTGCACACCTCATGCCCAGCGCGGTCACCGTCACCCACCTGCACGCCTTGGTCCGAACCAACCACAGGGGAGCTTGAACACGAGTGTCCCAGTTGAGCAAAAGGGCCCGTCGCACGGTGCGGACCGTGTTCAGGGTCTCCGGTCTCGAGTAGGGGTCGTCCGGGCCCGCCGTCCCGTCGTCACGGTCCCCGCTGCGTGCCCGGCGACCGGGACCCTCTACGGTATCGCTGCACGTGTGAGGTGATGATGACGGCTGTGAGGGGAGATCGGCGGATGCGACGCGCTGGACGTGGGGTGTTGACCACGGGGGTCGTACTGGCCGTCCTGGGGATCGTGCTGACAGCGGGGTCGCTCTGGACCCTCCGCAGCGGCTACACGATGGTGACGCCCAGGGGTGAGTCCATGGAGCCGACATACGCCCCGGGTCATCGGGTCTTCTTCGCGAAGACCGATGGCGAGAAGATACGGAAGGGCGATGTGGTGCTCTTCGGCCTGCCGGACCGTTACAACGGCGAGGCCGTGATGAAGCGTGTCATCGGGCTAGGAGGCGACCATGTGGTCTTTGACGGGACCCGGTTGACCGTCAACGGGACACCGCTCAAGGAGCCGTACCTGAAGGGGGCGGATGTCGACGGCGGGCACGGCCCGTACGACGTGAAGGTGCCGGCCGGGCGGATGTTCCTCCTCGGCGACAACCGTGGGAACTCCAACGACTCGCGCTACTTCTCCGGCGAGGACTCCGGAACCGTGCCCGTGACGGCCGTGCGGGGACGGGCACTTGACGATGCCACCGTGCCGACAATGCTGGGCCTCGGCGCCCTGCTCGGTGTGGTTCTCGCCCTCGCGGGTGCCGTCTGTGCGCTGGTGGGCGGGCTGACACGGCGGCGCCGGGCAACGATACCCCCGCCCTTCACGGGGTACGCGGGTGCCGGATACCCCGCTCCCGGGGGTCCTCCGCCCTTCCAGCGCCCCTGAACCGCGGCGCCACGTGACGCCCGGACCTCAGCGTTCGGCGCCTCGCACCGCCGCGCCGAGGCGGCTGGCGCCCTCGGTCCGTTCGGCGGGGTCCGCCGCGGCGGCAAGACCCAGGCGCAGGTAGGTGTCCGGCGGTTCGACCGACGGCGCTGTTGCTGGGCCCGACACTGATCGTCACCGCTGCCGGACCCCGGCCGGTGATGATCGGCATGTTCGTCCTGTCCTTCTTCATCACCTACCTGGGTCTGGGTGCGGCGGGCGTCATCGTCGTCAGCCTGCGGCAGACCAGTACGCCGCAGTCGATGACGGGGCGGATGAACGCGGTGTTCCGGACGCTGCTGTGCGGTGGCGGCGCCGTGGGCGGTCTGTCCGCCGTTCTCCTGGCGGGCGCCATCGGTGCCCAGGGCGCGCCGGCCGTGGCCGCGATCGGCTCCGCCGCCGTGGCGATCGGGCTCGTCGTCTCACCGGCCAGCAGACTGAGCAGACTGCCGTCAGCGGTGAAGGACGAACCTGCTGGGCCGACCGCGCCCGGAGAGCGGGTCACGCCAACTGGTTGACCAGGGCCGTGAAGGCCGCGGGAAGGCGGGTCGCGGCCGGGACGATGCGGCGGGCAAGCCGCGGGTGCTGCCGGGCCCAGAGAAGCGATTCGGTGAGCAGGCGGTGGCGCCGGGAGACCCTGCGCCACGCCTGCTCGTACGCCCGTGGGCGGTCGTCCCGGATGCAGCGCACCAGTTCCGCGGCCCCGGCGAGGGCCAGGGAGACCCCCTCGCCGGTGAGCGCGTCGATGTATCCCGCGGCGTCCCCGACCAGCAGGACCCGCCCGGCCACGCGGGATCCGACGCGCTGGCGCAGCGGTCCGGCGCCGCGCACGGGGGTGGTGGTACTCGGGGGCAGATGGCGTGACAGGAGGGGAAAGCGGGCCAGGTGGCTGTCGAACGGGCCGCGTTCCGCCGTCAGGACGGCGACGCCGACCAGGCGCGGGCCGAGCGGCGTGACGTAGGCCTCGGCCCGTGCTGACCAGTGCACCTCGACGCGGTCCGTCCAGGGCTCGATCGTGTAGTGGCGGCGCAGGCCGAATCTGGGGGGCCGTGGATCCGGGCGGTCCAGGCCGAGTTGGCGTCTGATCGGTGAGTGCAGTCCGTCGGCGGCGGCCAGGTAGCGGGCGGTGATGCCGGCTGCGCGGACGCTGTCGGTGCTCTGCCGGATGCCGCCCACCCGCGCCGGAATCACCGGTACGCCGAGTTCCGTCGCTCGGCGGGCCAGGGCGGCGTGCAGTTCGGTGCGCCGGACGCCGCAGCCGGGGGCGGGCGCGAAGAGGGCTTCGGCACTGTGGTGGTCGTCGACGTACCGGATCCCGCGCAGCGGGTGTCCGGCGACGGTGATGCCGAGTTCGGCCAGGGCGTGCACGGCCCCCGGCATGAGGCCCTCGCCGCAGGACTTGTCGATCGGGGTGGGGCGCGGTTCGGCGACCACCGCCTCGAGGCCGGATCCGGCGGCGTGGATAGCGGTGGCGAGACCGGCGGGGCCGCCGCCGACCACCAGCAGGTCGATCACGGCGCGGCCGCAGGGGCCGGCGCCGGGGCGGCGCCGGTCAGGGCGGCGTTCTCGCACCGCACTCGGGTCGCGAGGAGCGGCAGGTTGAGGAGTGTGAATCCGGTCGCGGTGAGCCAGTTGGTGTGGACGAGCGGCAGCGCGACGCCCTCGACGATCACGGCGACGTAGTTGGGGTGGTCCATCCATCGGTACGGTCCGACAGTGACGAGGGGCAGGTCCGGCACCACGATGACGCGGGTGTTCCAGCGCGGCCCCAGCGTGGTGATGCACCACCAGCGCAGCCCCTGGGCACCGACGGCCAGGGCGAGCATCGGCCAGCCGAGTGCGGGCAGGAAGGGCCGGTCGCCCAGCCAGGTCTCCCCCAGGCAGCCGGCCAGCAGCGCGGTGTGGAGGGCGACCATGACGGGGTAGTGCCCGCGCCCGTACTCCGTTCCGGCGTGGCGGCGGCTCCAGGCGGCGTTGCGCCGGGCGGTGACGAGTTCGGCGAGGCGCTCGACGGCGACCAGGAGGATGAGACCGGTGTAGGGGATCACGGGGCGGCTACCAGCGGAGGAGGAGTTGTTCGGTGCAGAAGCCCGGCCCCATCGCAAGGAGGAGTCCGGGCGTTCCGGGCGGTGGTGGGTGCAGCGCCAGGGTGTCCCTGAGGATGTGCAGGACGGACGCGGAGGAGAGATTGCCGACCTCGGCCAGCGAACGCCAGGTCGGTTCCAGCGCTCGGGCGGGCAGATCAAGCGTCTCGCGTACGGCTTCCAGGACCTGGGGACCGCCGGGGTGGCAGACCCAGGCCGTCACATCCTGCGTCTTGAGGTCGTGGTCGGAGAGGAAGGAGCGCACCTCGTCGCCGAGCGTCTCGCGTACCAGGTCCGGGAGGTCGGCGCCGAGGACGATACGGAAGCCCGCGTCGCCGATGTCCCAGCCCAGGCTGCGTTCGGTGCCGGGGTAGAGCGTGCTGCGGGTCGCGACCACCTCCGGCCCGCGCCGGTGTTCCCGACGGTGCGGGTGGTCCCGTCCGACCGCGAGGACCGCGGCGGCTCCGTCGCCGAACAGTGCGCCCGCCACCAGGTTCGGCACGGACGCGTCGGTACGCTGCAGGGTCAGCGAACAGAGTTCGACCGAGAGCAGCAGCGCGACCTGACCGGGGTGGCCGTCGAGGTAGTCGTGGACCCGGGCCAGTCCGGCGGCCCCCGCCACGCAGCCCAGCCCGAAGATCGGCACGCGTTTCACATCGGGCCGCAGGCCGATCCTTCCGGCGAGCCGCGCCTCCAGGGACGGGGCGGCAATGCCGGTGACCGAGGTGGAAATGACCAGGTCGATGTCACCCGGGTCGAGCCCCGTCCGGTCCAGGGCGCCGCGCACCGCCTGCTCCCCGAGCAGGAGCGCGGATTCGATGAACGCGTCGTTGGCCTCCCCGAAGCCGCTCAGGGAGGCGTACCGCTCCAGGGGCAGAGCCAGATGGCGGCCGCGTACGGTGGCGGACGTGTGCAGGCGTTCCAGCACACCGCGGTCGGCGCCCGGCGGCAGGCACATGTCGGCGAAGGCGTGGGTGATCTCGGACTGCTCGTACCGGTGCGGCGGGAGCACACCATGGATCGCGACGATTCGCGTCATCCTGTCACCATAGGGGCGAACAACATGTTTTGATCGAACGTCATGCATCACACTTTCCGGGCGCCTGCCGCGTCGACCACGTCGCCTGCCGTCGCGCCGGCGGCCGCTCCCCGCCTCGGCCGGGTCGCGGTGGCCCTGTTCCTGTCGGCCCACCCGGCCCCCGCACTGGCCGTCTCCGCCCTGATCACCGCGCTGGCAGTGGCCGCGGGCCGCGATACGTCCGGCAGCTGCCTGGTCGCTCTGACCCTGCTCACCGGGCAGCTCTCCGTCGGCTGGAGCAATGACCGCGTCGACATCGCACGGGACGCGGCGGCGAACCGGCGTGACAAGCCGCTCGTGGACGGCGCCGTGAAGGCCCGTACCGTCGCGGTGGCGGCCTGCGCCGCACTTGCCCTGTGTGTCCCCCTGTCGCTGGCGAACGGCGCGGCGGCGGGTGGCGCCCATCTGATCGGGGTCGCCGCCGCCTGGTCCTACAACCTGGGCCTCAAACGAACACCGTTGTCCTGGCTCCCGTACGCCGTCGCCTTCGGCCTCCTGCCCGCCTTCGTCACGCTCGCGCTGCCGGGCCACCCCTGGCCGGCCGCCACGCCCGTGGTGGCGGGCGCGCTCCTCGGCGTGGGCGCGCACTTCACCAACGTCCTCCCCGACATCGACGCCGACCTGGCCGCGGGCGTCCGCGGCCTGCCCCAGCGGTTGGGCCGATGCCGGACCCGCACCGTCGCGGCACTCGCGCTGCTCGCCGCATCGGCCGTCCTCGTCCTCGGGCCACCTGGGCCGCCGGACGCGACGAGCTGGACCGGTCTCGTCGTGACCGGGACCCTGGCTGTGGCCGTCTGCCTGCCGCTGCGGTCCGCGCCCGACAGCCGCCTGCCGTTCCTGGCCACGCTCGGCCTGGCCGGTGTCGACATCGCACTGCTGCTCCTGCGCGGCGCGACGCTGGGCTGATCGCCCCTCCCCGGATGCCGCAGCCCGCCCGGCTTCTCGACCAGGGGTGTACGGCGGACCGGGGCCGGACAGGTCGCGGCGTCCGGTGCGGTGCATCGCAGGGCGGAGGAGCGTCCCCATACTGGGTGTATGTGCTGCGTCCAGACAACGCGGCGAGGTGCCGCAGCTGTCGTTGTGCGCCCGCCAGGAATGACGAAACAGCCCTGGGCCGACTCCGGCGAGGGCCACCGGTAACGACGGAAGAGTCACGCATGTCGCGCTATCACGAGATGAAGTTCCGGGCGGTCACGACGTTCCAGCGGCGAATCGCCAATCCGGTGATCCGCCGACTGCCGAACCAGACCCTCCTGGAGACCACGGGACGCACGTCCGGACTGCCCCGCCGGACCCCGGTCGGCGGCCGCCGGGTCGGCAAGGAGTTCTGGCTGGTCTCGGAGTACGGCGAGAAGTCGCAGTACGTACGCAACATCCGGGCGAACCCGGAGGTCCGGGTCCGGATCAGGGGGCGCTGGCACGCCGGAACGGCCCATCCGGTCCCGCAGGACGACCCGCGTGCCCGGCTCACGAAGCTGCCGCGCTGCAACAGCGCGGCAGTCCGGGCGCTCGGCACCGACCTGCTGACCGTGCGGGTCGATCTCAGCGACTGACGGCGACCGGCCGCCTACCGGCGCTGGTGGATCGCGGCCCGGATGCGGCGGTCGTAGAGGTCCCGTACCGCGTCCAGCGTCTTCTGCGGCAGCGACGGAAGCGACGCAGCCGTCGCGTTGGCGCGCGCCTGCTGCACGGAACGCGCACCCGGATGACGCTGGTGACACCGGGCTGCTGAATGATCCGGCGCAGCGCGGTCCGGGCCGCGGTCGCGCCCTCCGGTGCGAGCCCGGCGAACTCCGCGGCCGCCGCCACCCCGGTCGCGTACCGGCAGCGTTCGATCCGGCCTCCGGCATCGTCCGATCCCTCGCTGCCGGTCCCCTCGCCATCGGGCCGGACACGCCTTCGCGCGGAACGGGGGTACTCGCCCTGACCCCGTGCGGCGTCGCCCACGGCGTGCCGACGGGCGCGTACCGCATCCGAGGGGCGCCGGTCACCGGCTCCGCGGCCGGACCCACCGGCCCTGCCCGATCTCGGCGACCACGCGCGGCGCCACGTCGTCTCGTCAATTCCCGGGGCAGGTGGTTCGATCGGAGCCGGGAAGGTCGAACAGGCCTGCCAGGAACGCGGCGTCACGCTCGATCGCACCGGTCCCGGACTGTTCTGCCGTGACGGGAGGTACCGGGGACGGCCGGGCGCGAAGCCCACGGAACGAGGAGTGCTTGCTCTGAACGGAAACCTGCTGGCGGTCAGCGACCTGCACGTCGCCTACGCCGACAACCGTGCCATCCTGTCATCCCTGCGTCCCGGCACCGACGCCGACTGGCTCGTCGTCGCAGGCGATGTCGCCGAGAAGGTCGCCGACATCGAGCGGACACTGAAGATACTCGGCGAGCGCTTCGCGAAGGTCCTGTGGGTCCCCGGGAACCATGAGCTGTGGACCCACCCGCGCGACCCCGTGGAGCTGCGCGGCAAGGCGCGGTATCTCCATCTGGTCGAACTCTGCCGGAAGCTGGGCGTCCTCACCCCGGAGGACCCCTATCCGGTGTGGGAGGACGAGGAGGGCCCGGTGACCGTGGCGCCGCTCTTCGTGCTGTACGACTACACGTTCCGCGCACCGGGCACGACCACCAAGGAGGAGTCCCTCGCCTATGCCCACAGGACCGGGGTCGTCTGCACCGACGAGCACCTCCTCCACCCCGACCCGTATCCGACGCGCGACGACTGGTGCCGCGCGCGGGTACGGGAGACCGAGCTCCGGCTGGCCACAGTTCCGGAGAACCACCGCACGGTTCTGGTGAACCACTATCCGCTGGTGCGTGAACCGACCGATGTGCTGCGGTACCCGGAGTTCGCCCAGTGGTGCGGGACGGAACTCACCCGGGACTGGCACCGCCGCTTCCGCGCCGCGGCCGTGATCTACGGGCACCTGCACATTCCGCGGGTGACCTACTACGACGGCGTGCGGTTCGAGGAGGTGTCGATCGGCTACCCGCGCGAATGGCGGGCCCGCCCGCCGCGCACCCCGCTGCGGACCGTCCGGCTGTCGTCACCCTCGACGGACCGGGCCCGCGCAGCCAGGGAGAACGGGTGATCGCACAGTCCGGGTGATCAGCGCATGCCGTCGATCGGGCCGGACCCGCCCACCACAGCCTGTCGTGGCACCGCCAGTCCGGTCCGGCGGCCCGGATCGGCGGTTGCCCTGCGTCCGCGAGGCCCGGTACCGAAGCGGACGAGGTCGCGGTGGAACCGGCCGCGCAACCCAGCAACCCGTGCGTCCGGCAACGTCCGCCGCAACCGACGTGCCGTCAGTTCCTTTTCCGCTCGCCGCCCCGCACGTGGTGGAATTTGCGCGCCGCGGCGGTGACCTTCGACGGGAACGCGGTCCGGCTGATCGACGAGGTCGCGGCGGTCGGACCGCTCCGGATCATCGCCGACGAACCGCAGGAGCACAGCACGGTGGCGTACCGCGCGAAGGAGTACAGCCAGCGCGAGCAGACCCATATCCCCGACGGCCGCCCCGTGCTCTTCCTGGAGGTCTTCATCCAGGACTCCTCGGACTTCACCGCCACGGTGGCCGTGCACGGCGACGAGAAGCACGGGGTACTCAGGGAGGTCCCGCACGCCTACGTCAACTGGACCGAGGGTCACCCGGTCAGCCATCTGCTGCGCTTTCTCGTCTCCGGCGACGGCGAGGTCGCCCCGGTGACCCGCGAGGTGCTGCGCCGGGCGGGACCGGACCCGGCGCTGCGGCCCCGCATCCACGTCGGCCGGCCTTGGGCCCGGCGGCGCCCGCGCGATCCGCCCGGTCCCCGGCAAGGCGTCCCGGCGGGAGATTCTGCCCTCGACGGCGCATTCCTCGGAGCAGTGCGTCGGGACGTCTGCGCGCTTCCGGTCGTCCCGACGGCCGACACCCCAGATGATGAGAAGGAGGACATGGCGCGAAATGGGATGTTTGTCCCAACGATTCATTCGCGACAGTGGAGGTGCCATGGACGGCGACACCACGATGGGTGACGAGGTCTACCAGCCGGACGGCTCGGAGGTGCAGGACGACGCCGGGCTGCTCGACCCCGCCGACACCCTTGACGACGGTGCGGGTCAGGACCCGCTCGACACAGGCTATTCACCCCCTGAGCGGCCATGGGCCGTGGAACACCATGGTGTCACTGCGGCTGAGCAGCACGAGGGAGAAAGCCTCGACCAGCGCCTCAGTGAGGAGGAGCCGGACGTATACACCCCGGACGGGGACGAGATCGGTGATGTCTTCGACACGGACGGTGAGGTCCGGGACGGGGAGGTCGGCGATCTGCGCGCGGGGCGACTGGTAGCGCCCGACGAGGGCGCGCACGGAGACGACGAGAGGTGCATGATCGCCCTCGACATGGGCATCGACGGTGCGGCAGCCTCCGCCGAGGAGGCGGCGGTGCATGTGGTCCCTGAGCAGAACGACCAGTAGGCCACTCGTAGCGGCAGCCGGAGCACCGATGCCCGCGCCCGGGCTCTCGGAGGAGTTCGATCCATGTGCGCTCGATCCTGTCCGCCGTGGAAAAGGGAGATATCCCAATTTTGATGAAAGTGGTACATGAACTCGGAGGGCGACACCGCACACCTGCCCCCGTGAAGCGTCAGGGATTCGCCGATGGACCTTGCCGCACACCATCGCAGCCGTTCCGCCCCGGTCGACGCGAAGTTCCAGCTCCCTTCGAACTCGCCGCAGAACTGGACCAGTTCCTCAAGAAGGCTGCGTACGGCGCCAGGAATACCCGCGGCGTGGCCGTACAACTTGCGGAGCTCCGCGCGCAGGACAACACGGAGCTGCCCGACCTGCCCGACCTCTACGAGCCCCTGATCCTCTTCTACGAGCGGGGAATCCGGCGGCTCCACCCCGTTGTTCCCGCACCGGCACCCCCGTTCCCGGACCATGTCGCGAGCCTGGACGCGTCGTTCCACGAATTCGTGAACCGGACAGCGGCGGTCGGAACCCACCCGTCGCCGACGCGCCGATCGAGGCGGTCGACCGGTCGCCGGCGCGCCGCGCTCACCGTGCGCACGCCGACGGGTGCATCCGTGACCACGACGGCGGCCACCGTGAAATCCACCTGCCCTTGCCACCCACGTCGCCTATCGTCAACGTGATTCCTGGCGGAAGCCTCGGCTCGGCCAGAACGAGGACCATGACGTGGAGGATGATTGTGCGCTACCGCGAACTGGGGCGAAGCGGACTGTCCGTGTCCGAGATCGGCTATGGCGCGTGGGGCATCGGCGAGTCCAGCTGGGTGGGTGCCACGGAGGACGAGTCCGTACAGGCCCTGCACCGTGCCATCGACTTTGGCGTGAACTTCATCGATACCGCCCGCGGCTACGGCGAGAGCGAGCGAATCGTCGGCCGGGTGGTCCGCGAGCGGGCCGGCGACAAGGTACACGTCGCGACCAAAGTGCCGCCGAAGAACGGCACGTGGCCGGCGCCCGACGGCCTTGACCCGGCCGAGACGTTTCCGGGCGAGCACATCCGCGCGAGTCTGGAGACCAGTCTGCGCACCAGCGGCCTGGACCACTTCGATGTACTGCAGTTCCACGTGTGGAGCGATGACTGGGTCGACCGTGGCGACTGGCTGGAGACGATCGCCGAACTGAAACAGGAGGGAAAGATCGGTCTGTTCGGCGTCTCCATCAACGACCATCAGCCGGACAGCGCACTTGCACTCGTGCGCAGCGGCGCCGTGGACAGCGTGCAGGTCATCTACAACCTCTTCGACCAGGCACCCGCCGACACGTTGCTGCCGGCCTGTGAGGAACACGGCGTCGGTGTCATCGTGCGGGTGGCGCTGGACGAGGGCGGCCTCACCGGTCGGATCACCGCGGGCACGACGTTCCCCGAGGGTGACTGGCGCAACCGCTACTTCCGCGATGACCGCCCTGCGCAGGTCGAACAGCGGGTGGCCGCGATCGTCGCCGACCTCGGTATCGCCCACGATGAAATCGCCGAGACCGCGTTGCGGTTCGTACTGAGTTCGCCGGCGGTTTCCACCGTCATCCCCGGCATGCGCACCGTGCGCAATGTCGAGCGCAACACGGCCCTGAGCGACGGGCGTCCGCTCACCACCGACCAGCTCGCCGTGCTGGCCAAGCACCGGTGGCAGCGCAACTTCTACTCCTGATCCGCGGGCGTCGCCCGCCCCGGCATGCGAACCGGCTCGCGGAAGAGATTCCACGGGCCGGTCCATTCACACCCTGTCGAAGCGGTCAGTCGGCTTCGATGGCCGGCGTCGCACCGGGAAAGTCCGGCGGCAGGCCGTCCGGTGGCACCGCCCCGGTGACCAGCCCGGCCAGGTACTCCGTCAGGGTCCCCTTGAATTCACACCAGTCGTCATTGTGACCGCTGACGAGAATCGTCCAGGACTGCGGGTCGGCGTCGTTGGTGCGCCAGAAGAAGACGTCGCCGTCGCAGGAGTCACCCCAGGGGACGAGACCGCCCGGTTCCGGATACGGCTCATATCCATGCGCCATACCCGAGTCCCCGAGCTCGACCAGATCACTGAGCAGCCCCCTCATTCCCGAGACGAAGTGACCCTCCTCGCCGGGGGACGGAATTTGGAGGCCCAGGAACTCGTCGACCGTGAAAGGCGGGTACGCCTCGACCAGCTCGACGAAATCTGCGGGGGAATACGACACCTGTCTCTTCCGTGAGGAAGTCCCAATCGGTTCCCCTGGGCTCGTCCGAACGAATATCGAGCAGCGCCGGCAGCGCTTCCTCCAGTTCGCGAAGACTCAACAGATCACCTGACTCCCGGGTATGTTCTGCACCTGCGCACCGGCGAACAGCACCCCGTTCGGGGCGTTGGCCTCGATTCGTCTGCGGCCTGGCGGTCGTATCTGATCCGGCGGGTTGCCCTGGTTTGTCCTGTCGGTGTGGACGTGGGGCCTTCGCATGCGCTGCGGGGGCGTCGGGCTCCACGGGCCCGAGGGGTGG
>NZ_JBFAJH010000062.1:0-37911 GCF_040655115.1 Streptomyces atratus
GTTCGTCTGCAGGGCGTCGGGCACGTCAAGGTGCACCAGCACCGGCCCGTGGCCGGCAAGGTCAAGACCGTCTCGGTCAAGCGCGAGGGCCGCAAATGGTTCGTCGTGCTGACCGCCGAACAGCCACAGCCCGAACCACTGCCCAAGACTGGCAGCGTGGTCGGTATCGACCTGGGCATAGCCAACTTCCTCGCCGACTCGGGCGGCGGGTTCGTAGCGAATCCCAGGCACGGACGCAGGGCTGCCGCGCAGCTCGAAGCCGCTCAGCAAGCCCTCTCACGTTTCCCGCGCCGCAAGGCGAAGGACCGCACCGCCAACCACCGGCGGGCCGTGGAGAAGGTCGCCAGTCTGCACGGCAAGGTGCGCCGTCAGCGCCTGGATCACGCGCACAAGACCGCCCTCGCCCTGGTCCGCGCACACGACTTCATCGCGCATGAAGACCTCAAGATCCGCAACATGAGCAAGGCTCCCGCACCGAAGCCGGACCCCGACCGGCCGGGCGCCTTCCTGCGCAACGGGGCCACCGCGAAGGCCGGGCTGAACCGCTCGCTCAACGATGCCGGATGGGGGGAGTTCCTCGCGATCCTGAACGCCAAGGCTGAGAGCGCCGGGCGGGAAGTGATGGCCGTGGACCCCCGCAACACCTCCCGGCGGTGCCCCGAATGCGGGCACACCGCCAAGGAGAACCGGCCCACGCAGGAGAAGTTCCACTGCGTCTCGTGCGGCCACAGCGCGCACGCGGACACAGTCGGGGCTCTCAATGTTCTACGGGCCGGGCTGGTCCGTCGCGAAGCCCAACCGGCATAGCGAGAAGCCCCCTCAATTTATGAGGGGGAGGAGTCACTAGACCAGACAACGCGGCGGCGCAGCAGGCCTCTCCCACTCGTCGATACGGACCCTGTGCGTTACGCTCCTCACCCTGCCGTCACCCGGCCCGCACCTCGCTCTCCCCCTGCTGGGCGCTCCTCCCGCCGCCTCAGCCGACGAGCCGCTTGCGCCAGTCCAGGTCGGTCACCTCGATCGCCTGGTCGGGCGATCCGTCCCATGTCACCGTCAGCCCCGCCGCACCGAGCGCCGCCGCGACCTCCCGCCCGATGGCGACGGTGGTCGCCTCCGACTCGTCGAACCCGCCGTAGTACAGCGAGAGCCCGTACCCGTCGGCCGCTGCCTCCGTGATCTGCGTATGAAAGAAGACGAAGCCCCGGGCGTCCTCCTCGCCGTCCGCATGGATCTCGCCCAGCCCGCAGGAGCGGCAGCAGGTGAAGTGCTCCCGCGCCGTGATGCCGCTCTCGTCCAGCCGGGCGAAGGCCCGCTCCAACCGGTCCGCGTCCGTCACATCGGTCCACTGCTCCTGCTGGTTGACCCGCTCCAGCCACAGCCGCTCCACCAGCCGGCGCGCCTGGGCCGTCGTCACCGGATGGACGCCGTCCTTGACGAGGTAGTCCTCGGCGAGTTCGGTCAGGTACTTCACCGTGCCGTAGCCGCAGCGCAGTGCCAGCCGGACCCGCTCCGTCAGCTGTTCCTCGATCTCCGCGGGTATCGCGGGCACCGGCTCGTCGGCGGGCATGCCGGCGCTCTCCCAGACGATCCCCGCATCCCACTCCGGTTCCTGGCGCGCCCAGCGTGTCATGACCTCGGCGACCCGCTCCGGGGAGTCGGCCGTCACCCGGAAGTGCCGCTCGGGAACGCCGTCGCGGTACTCCAACTGGTAGTCCCCGCCGTGTTCGTGCCAGGTCTGCACATAGCAGCCCGGTCGGTCCGGCACCCGCTGGACCACCAGGAAGTGGTCGTCCTCCCCGCCGATCCGGTGCACCAGGTCACTCAGCGCGTGCGCCGAAATACGGGTGTGCGTCCGCTGGTTCTCGGTCTCCACCTTGATGTCGAGCATGAGCCGACTCTGGCACACGCCACTGACAGCGGACCGGGCACGCCGAAGGGGCGCACCCCGTCTCCGGCGGGCGCCCCTTCGTGCCGAGTCGGTGGCGGATCAGACCTGGTCGGCCTTCTCCAGCGCCGTGCAGCAGGTGTCGACGATCAGCCGCGTGACGACGTACGGGTCGACGTTGGCGTTCGGGCGACGGTCCTCGATGTAGCCCTTCCGGTCCTGCTCGACCTGCCACGGGATACGGACCGAGGCACCGCGGTTGGAGACGCCGTAGCTGTACTCGTTCCACGGGGCGGTCTCGTGCAGGCCGGTGAGGCGGTCGTCGATGCCCGCGCCGTAGTTCTTGACGTGGTCCATGGGCTTCGAGCCCTCGCCCAGCGACTCGCACGCGGTGATGATCGCGTCGTAACCCTCGCGCATCGCCTTGGTGGAGAAGTTGGTGTGCGCACCCGCGCCGTTCCAGTCGCCCTTGACCGGCTTCGGGTCCAGGGTCGCGGAGACGTTGAAGTCCTCCGCGGTCCGGTAGAGCAGCCAGCGCGCGATCCACAGCTGGTCGGAGACCGCCAGCGGGGCGAGCGGGCCCACCTGGAACTCCCACTGGCCCGGCATGACCTCGGCGTTGATGCCGGAGATGCCCAGCCCCGCCTTCAGGCAGTTGTCGAGGTGCTTCTCGACGATCTCGCGGCCGAAGATCTCGTCGGAGCCGACACCGCAGTAGTAGCCGCCCTGCGCGGCCGGGAAGCCGCCCTCGGGGAAGCCGAGCGGGCGGTGGCCGTCGAAGAAGGTGTACTCCTGCTCGATGCCGAAGATCGGTTCCTGACCGGCGAACTGCTCGGCGAGCGGACGCAGGACGGCGCGCGTGTTGGACTCGTGCGGCGTCATGTCGATGTTGAAGACCTCGCACAGGACGAGGACGTCGTCGCCGCCGCGGATGGGGTCCGGGCAGGAGAAGACCGGCTTCAGCACACGGTCGGAGGCGTGACCCTCGGCCTGGTTGGTGCTGGATCCGTCGAAGCCCCAGATGGGCAGCTCCGCGACGTCCCCCGAGGGTACGCCCGCCATGATCTTCGTCTTCGAACGAAGCTTGGCGGTCGGCTCGGTGCCGTCGATCCAGATGTACTCAGCCTTGAACGTCACGGAAGCCATCCTTTTGGGGGCGCTGCGGTGCTGCGGTCTGCGGTCCGGTCTCTGCAGCGCAGCTTCGCAAGACGCGATTTCCCGTCCGTTGCCCATATGTGAACCCCGCGTTACCGAGGTTTCCTGCGCTGTACGCGGTCCTTGAGGAGGTCCTCGAAACCGGCGGCCCGGATCCGGCGCACCAGCTCCTCCTCGGTGCTGCCCAGCGCCGCGGCCGCCCGGACGAGCTGCCAGTCGGCGTCGGAGAGCGTGTGCAGCAGATGTCCGCGCCGCACCTGTGCGGGCCGGACCGTGAGCCCGGTCGGTTCGAGCCTGTTCACTTTCCTCGCTTCCCCTGTCCGTCCTGTCCGTCGAGGGTGACGAAACGTGCGACCTGCCGGTCCAGACAGACGTGCAGGGCCCCTGCTCCCGAACGTCCCTCCGCGAACCGGGCGATCTTCACCAGCGCGGGCAGATCCGCGGCGTCACGGATAACGGCCGTCGGCACGCTCGGCGCGAGCCGCCGCACATCGAATCCGTCCGCGCTTCGTATACAGGGTTCACGCGGACCACAGCCGCGCCGGTCCGGATCCAGCCCCCCTGATGCTCCGCCGCCGCGTGCGGGTATGCGGAAGCCGGCCGGGGAATGGGGGCGCGATCAGCGAAATCACTGCTTCAGAGGCACGTCCCGGAAGTCGCAGCCGGAGTCCCGCGGCCGGCTCCGCCAACGTAACCGCGGTCCGTCGTACGCCGCCACCCGATAAGCGGACCGGGCAGACTGGCACTCATGACGACACCACCCACCGCTCCCCTGCGTATCGGCCTTCTCGGTACGGGCCCCTGGGCCCGGAACACCCAGGCACCCGCTCTCGCCGCCCACCCCGGCGCCGTACTCAGCGGCGTGTGGGGCCGTCGCCCCGAGGCGGCGGACGCGCTCGCGACCGCCCATGGCACCACGGCGTACTCCGGAGACGCGGGCGTCGACGAACTCCTCGCCGCGAGCGACGCCGTCGCGTTCGCCCTGCCACCGGACGTCCAGGCCCCGCTGGCCGCCCGCGCAGCGGCCGCAGGGTGTCACCTGCTGATGGACAAACCGATCGCGACGACCGTGGCCGGGGCCCGGGAGATCGCCGAGGCCGCCGACCGGGCGCGGGTCGCGTCCGTCGTGTTCTGCACGCTGCGGTTCGCGAAGGAGACGTCCGGCTGGATCGCCGAACAGGCCGGCCGGGACGGCTGGTTCACCGCCCGCGCCCAGTGGATCGGCGCGTTGTACGCCCCCGGTGCGGACAGCGAGTACGCGGCGTCTCCGTGGCGCCGTGACAAGGGCGGTCTGTGGGACGTCGGTCCGCATGCGCTGTCGGTGCTGCTCCCGGTGCTCGGCGATGTGACGGAACTGACCGCGGCCCGAGGTCCTGCCGACACCACCCATCTGATCCTCCGCCACACCGCCGGCGCGTCCAGCACGGTGACGCTGGCACTGGCCGCGCCACCGGGAGCGGTGGGTACGGAGATCGAGCTCCGGGGGGAGCCGGGGGTCGCCACGCTGCCGGGGTGGGGGGATGCGGTGGGATCGTTCCGGGCGGCGGTGGACGCACTGCTCGAAGCGGTACGTACGGGGGTTCCGCACCCCTGCGACGTACGGTTCGGGCTGCGGCTGACCGAGCTGCTGGCCGAGGCGGAGGCCAAGGCGGGGCCGGTGCCCGCGCGGTCCTGAACGGCGGGGAGAAGCCCGCCCGCCACCGTGCGGGCACCGCCCGGGCCGGTCGGCCCACGCGCTCGATGGGCACGGCGGATCAGGAACGTGCCCGGCTCGCGGACCTGCTCGAAGGCCGCGTTGTTCAGCGGGGCGCAGCTGCCGGAGGGTGAAGCGACCGTCACCGTCGTGGACTTGTTGTTGTCGAGCTCCCCGGCCGCCTCGTACTCCCGGATCAGCCGGAGCGCACGTTGCACCCAGGGGCCCCGCGTGTCGTCCGCGCCTCCAGGGATCCGCTGCAGGCAGGCACCGAGCCGGAACCACCATCAGCCGGCCCGCTCCGCCACCGTCTCCAGCCTCCTCCGCGTCGCGAACGACGGTTTTGACGATGCCGCCGTGGAGCCTGGTCACGAAAGGGTCCCCTCGATCGCCCTGCCGGTCAGGGAATGGCGGTGACCGCCCGGTGCGCGGCGGACAGGAAGCGCCGCACGGCAGCCGTCTCGCTCTCGTCGAAGTCGCGCAGCACTGTCACCGTGTTTTCGATCAGCGGCCCGAAGAAGGCCCACCCCAGCTCCACCGCCCGCGGGTCCACCGCCAGCAGCACCCGCCGCCGGTCGCGCGGGTCGCGGCCGCGGGTGAGGTGTCCCAGCCGTTCCAGACGGTCGATGACGGCGGTGGTGCCCGCGGAGTTGAGCCCGAGCTGCGCACCGAGCCATCCGGCGGTTGCGTCCGTGCCCGCCCGCTCGGCGTCGAGCAGACAGATCAGGGCGCGTACGTCGGTCGGGTGCATGCCATGGCGGCTTGCGAACTCGGCCTGGCGCAGCCCGAATTCGACAGTCACCTTGCGCAGCAGATGAACGATCTCCATCTCGGATCCTTGCTCGCTCATCGGCCCTCCTGCCTCTATTATCTCGCTCGGCGAGATAATATCCAAGGGCACCCACCCTCGGGAGGCACTCCATGGCAACCACGCCATCCGGATCATCCGCAACGGCTGTCACCGATTCGTTCCTCGCGGCGTACGACGAGGTCCTGGCGGCCAAGTGGCCCGCCGGAACGACCCACACCGACGTCCCCACCCCGTACGGCACCACCCGTATCAACAGTTACGGCCCCGAAGACGCCCCGCCCCTGCTACTCCTGGCGGGCGGAGGCTCCACCTCCACGGTCTGGTTCGCCCAGGCCGCCCACCTGGGCCGCACCCACCGTGTCCACGCCGTCGACCTCATCGGCGACCCGGGCCGCAGTGTGCCGGGGGAGCGCCCGATCCGTACCGTGCCGGACCTGACGGCCTGGCTGGACGCCGTGCTGGACGCCCTGAACACCACATCGGCGGCACTCTGCGGCCATTCCTACGGCGCCTGGATCGCGCTCCACCACACCCTGCACGCACCCCACCGCGTCCGGAAACTGATCCTCGTGGACCCGACCCAGTGCTTCGCCGGCTTCCGCCCCGGCTATCTGCTGCACGCACTGCCGATGCTGCTCCGCCCCAGCGCGAAGCGGACACACACCTTCCTCGCCTGGGAGACGGCAGGCGCCGCGCTCGACCCGGCATGGCTGCACCTGCGTGACGAGGCCGCAGGCTTCCCGACCGCCCGTCCGGTCACGGGCCGTCGCCCCGCGCCCGGGGCGCTGAGCACCCTGAACGTACCGACTCTGATCCTGACGGCCGAGAACAGCCGGGCCCACAACGCCGCACAGGTCACCGCCACCGCAACCCGGCTCCTCCCGCGGGCGCAGACGGCGACGATCCCCGGCGCCACGCACCACTCGCTGCCGCTGCACGCCCCGGACGCCGCCGAACTCAACCGCAGGATCGAGGACTTCCTGCTGACCGAGTGATTCCGGTCAGGGTCAGCGCCCCAAAGCGTCCCGCACCGCGTCCTCCGTCCGCGCCACGACAGCCGTCCCGTCCTCCGCCGTGATGATGGGCCGCTGGATCAGCTTCGGATGCTCCGCGAGCGCCGTGATCCACCGCTCCCGCGAACCGGCCTCGCGCGGCCACTCCTTGAGCCCGAGCTCCTTCGCGTCCGCCTCCTGCGTCCGCGTGATGTCCCACGGCTCCAGCCCGAGCCGGTCGAGCACGGCCCGGATCTCGTCCGGCGACGGGACGTCCTCCAGATAGCGGCGGACGGTGTATCGCGCCCCCTCCGCATCGAGCAACTGCACCGCGCTGCGGCACTTGGAACACGCGGGATTGATCCAGATCTCCATGGGGCCAAGGTACGGGACGGATCCCGCGAAAGCCTCTCTGGCCAGGGCCGATTGTCAGTGGCGGGCCGTAAAATAGAGGGAGTTCGTGAGGGTCTCACGACCGTGCCAGGAGGATGCCCATGGCCGTTGCCGCAGTCACGACCAAGCCGCTCCACAAGCCCCTGCAGAAGAAGCCGCTCCCCGCGGGCCGGCCCCGCGAGTGGTACGTCTCCCACAACCGCCGCCTGAAGGCCATGCGCCTGGCGATCGCCCTGCTCGACACGGGCGTCTACTACCCGTCGAGCGCGGACGACGACACGATACGCACGACTGCCGAGCGCATCGGCACCCACCCGCCCTCCGACACCACCTGCCGCATGGTCCGCGCCCTGATCCGCTACGGCCGCTGACGGCCCACGGCTGACCGCCCCGAAAGCCTGTGCCCCTGGACCCTGCCCGGGGGCACAGGCACGTCACGGCGGTGCAGCCCTCGCCCGGCCCGAGAGCCCGCCGGCCTCCTGCCGTCACCCGATCGACGTGCGCGGCATGCAGTCCGCCGCGCCTGCGCCTTGACTGGGACGGATCCGTGAGTGCTGGGAGGCGCAATGACGACGCGATTCGTACGGGGTGTAGGGGCCGTACTGCTGACAGCGGTCGTGGTCTCGGCGGCCGCCGCCTGTACGGACGAGGGCAGCAGCCCGTCCGGCGCGGCGTCCAAGGCCGCATCCGCCGTGGCGTCCGTGGCATCCAGAGGGGGTGACGTGGCGGCCTCGGCGTCAGCTGCCGCGCAGAAGAAGCTCGAAGGCTTCAAGAACGGTGTGAACGCGGGCAAGGACGTCAAGGCAGGCGCGGTGACCGAGCAGGGCGGCCGCGCCACTACGAAGATCACCGTGACGAACAGCACCGACTCGGCTACGTCGTACATCGTTCAGATCAATTTCCGCGACCCCAGCGGCAATTTGCTGGACGCGAGCGTGGTGACGGTCGACGACGTACAGCCGGGCACCGCCAAGGACGCCACGGCCCGCAGCAACCGCAACCTCACGGGCGCCCTCACTGCCGAGGTGGGCAGGGCCCTGCGCCACTGACGACGGTACGGGAGCGGCGACTGAGTGCCGCCGCTCGCGTTGTTCGTCCCAGGCACCGGTGCTATGTCAGGCCCTGGGCGCGCACACGGTCTGGCTGACCGTATTGCCCTCGTCGTCCCGGTCGAGTTCGGCGCCTTGACGTCCACGGTCCACTTGCCGTCAGCCGACTTGTGCAGGTCGGCCTGGGCCCAGTGCGAGCCGTCGTCGTACGACACCCTCCAGCGTCGCTCCGTCGATCTTCCCGGCTCCGGTGACGCCGGGCATGTGGGAGGCGGCCAGGGTGAGCGCGGTGCTGGGTGTCGGCGCACCGGTGATGGCGGTGTCCACGCCGTGGTCAAGCTTGTACCAACAAGTTGAGCCGGAGAGTGGCGTGGTGCAGCAGTCGTATGACGGTGGCCGGTGAAGGGTGCTGGCCCTTCTTCTTGCCGGTGGTGATGACGAGCTTGGCGGCGATGTCGCGCAAGCTCAGTTCCTGGTCCCGGTAGTGCAGAGCCATCGCGAGCATGTCGGCGTCGACGACGCTGGCGCCGCCGGTGGTCTTGCCGCGTTTGCGGGCGGACTCGTGGCCTTCGAGGATTCGGTCGCGGATGTACTCGCGTACCATGCCGGACAGCGCGGCGGGCACGGTGAACACGACGGTCACCACTGGGTGATGAGCGGCGTGTCCGGTTCGTGCTGCCGCCAGGCTTCGGTGAGGCGGACGAGGCGGGTGGGGGCGGCGATGCCGCGCACGGTTGCGATCTTGCCGTCGGTGACGTCGAACGTCACGGTGCCTACGACCTGGTCGCCGAGCACGAAGAGGATGGCGGGGGCGCCGTTGACGAGCGCGTAGTGGACGGCGGGCGTGCCGCCGGCGAGCCGCCGTTTCGCGGGTGTGGGTTTGAAACCGGCCCGTGCGATGGCGGCGATGCGCTCCGGAGTGTCGTACTGCAGCAGCGTCTTGGCCGCGCCGGCGCCGTTGGAGTCGGCGATCGCGATCGCGTCGTCGGTGAGCAGCGCCACCAGCCGTTCAATACGGCCCGAGGTGGCAGCGGCGAGGAATTCTTCGACGATGCCGCGGGCGGATGCCGGGTCGACTTCGCCGCCGCGGCGGCGCGCGGCGGTGATGCGGTGCCGGGCCCGGTGGAGGTGCTGCTGACTTGCGGACTCGGTGATGTCGAGGATCTCGGCGATCTCGGTGTGGCTGTAGGAGAACGCTTCGCGCAGGAGGTAGACGGCCCGCTCGAGGGGTGACAGGCGCTCCATGAGGGTCAGCATGGCCAGGGAGACCGATTCGCGCTGCTCGAACGTGTCGGCCGGGCCGAGCATCGGGTCGCCGTCGAGGAGCGGTTCGGGCAGCCATGCGCCGGCGGTGCGTTCGCGGCGGGCCTGTGCCGAGCGGAGCCGGTCGAGGCACAGGTTGGTGACGACCTTGGTCAGCCACGCTTCCGGCACCTTGATCCGCTGTCGGTCGGTGGCCTGCCAGTGCAGGAACGCGTCCTGTACGGCGTCTTCGGCGTCGGTGGCGGAGCCCAGCAGCCGGTACGCCAGCGAGGCCAGCCGGTTCCGGCTGGCCTCGAACCGGCTGGTGTCGAAGCGATCAGTGGCGGTGCTGTCCACGCGGACCACCCTAGGCGGCTACGCGACCGTCTTTTCGGGGTACACGATCGCCTTCTCGGCTGACGCATCCGGTACGGCGGCCAGGTGGTGCTTGCGCTTGGGCAGGCCGAAGGTCGGGTGCGAGGTGGTCCACAGCGACATCTTGAGGATGCCCGCCTTGATTCGCGCGGCCTTCCGGCCGCCCACATATTTCGGCTTTGCCTGACCTTCGTCATCGACCATCTGCAGGATCGCGTCCCGCCGCCCGAGGCTGATGTGGTTGCCCAGGTACTCCAGCTTGGTGTTCGTGATCTTGCGGCCGGTCAGGCGTCCCACGATCGCGGCCGTGGCCTGCATGCCGGTGTAGCCGGCCGAAGCGCAGGACATCGGCAGCGGCTGGCCGTTGTCGCCGATGGCGTAGGCGCTGTCGCCGGCGGCGTAGACGTTCGGGTGCGAGACCGACTGCATGGTGCGATCGACGACGATCCGACCGTTCTCGGTGACCTCCAGCCCGCCGGCGGCGGCGATGGGGCTGACGGCGAACCCGGCCGTCCACACGGTTGCGTCGGACGCCAGGTCGGTGCCGTCGGCGCACAGCACCCGCGCCGCTTCGACGGCTTCGGCCTCGGTGTGCTCCAGGACTGTGATGCCCAGCCGGTCGCAGGCCTGGCGCAGGTGGCTGCGTGCTCCGGCGGAGAGCTGGGCGCCCAGCTCTCCGCGGGCGACCAGCGTCACCGACAGGCCGGGCCGGGATTCGGCGATTTCGGTGGCGGTCTCGATGCCGGTCAATCCGTCGCCGACGACCAGCACACTCCCGCCTTCGTCCCGCCTGTTCAGGCTGTCCAGGCGCTCGAGCAGGCGCAGCGCGGAGGGCC
The DNA here is from genome assembly GCF_040655115.1 of Streptomyces atratus. GTDB lineage: Bacteria > Actinomycetota > Actinomycetes > Streptomycetales > Streptomycetaceae > Streptomyces > Streptomyces atratus_D. The sequence goes on from NZ_JBFAJH010000062.1 coordinate 10,432, forward strand.
GGCCGGCGACATCGAAGGCGTGCTCGGCCACGCCGGGGACGCCGTGGGTGGTGACGCGGCTGCCGAGTGCGTAGAGAAGCGTGCCGTAGCTGAGCTCGCCGCCGCCGCCGTCGGCGTCGGCCACGGCGACGACCTGGCGCTCGGGGGCGACGGCGGTGACACGGGCCAGGCGCAGCCGTATCCCCATGCCCGCGAAGACGTCGGTGAGCTGTGGAGCCTCGATCTCCCGACCGGCCGCGAGCTGGTGCAGCCGCAGCCGCTGGACGAAGTCCGGCTCGGCGTTGACCACGGTGATCTCGGTGTCCTCCGGGGACAGTCGGCGGGCCAGGGTCCCGGCCACGTAGGCCCCGGCATAGCCGGCGCCGAGGACGACGATGCGGTGCTTCATGTGTCGCTCCTGTCTGTTCGCTTGCCTTCGTGACTTGAGCGGAACAGCGCCCCGATTGCTGACAGGAACTGCATGTGTCATGGGTCACAGAGCGGCAGGAACGTCGCCAGGCGATGCTCGCGACGCCGAGGCGGCGCAGATGCAGGCCGAGCTGAACGAGGTGTTCTGATGCCGATCACCGTCGAGTCGCGGTGGCTACTTGCACCGTGGGTCACGGATAGGAGTCCGGGGCCTGAACGGGATGTACTTGACTGATCAAGCTCTGCACCAGACGGCGCTTCTGACCGCCGCTGTGCTGGTCACGACTCTTTGACTTGTTTCCCTTGAGGAGGAACGGTCGGAAGCCCCAGTGACACGGGCCCGTGACGCTCGAAGCGTCCTTCGGGCTCGCGGTCGACGAAGTCGACTTCCTCAGGGGAACCGTTCACGTCGTGCGACAGGCCAAGATGGTCGGCCCGCACCTCGTGTTCGCGCCGCCCAAGGGCGGCAAGCTGCGCGACGTACCGCTGCCCGACGTAGTCTCGTATACCCTCGCTGCGCACGTCACCCAGCGTCCTCCCATCGAAGTGATATCCCGCTCGCTCTCCCACCTCACGTGCAACACCTCACGTGCCCCACGTATCACCGAGGTCGACCGCCCCGACCTCAGATCGAGGATCAGCAGCTCACCCTCGAAGGAGTAGCCCCCGTCATACGCCCCGGTCCCGACGGCCACCACCGGCAGCGTCGGATGAAAGGCAAAGGAATGCACGGGCCACCGGGACTCCACGACCCACCGGCACCGAAGATCCCCCGAGCCATAGATTCCCACCCGGTACGGCCGCCACCGGTCCTTGGCGGTCCCGCACCCGGACCACTGCAGATACCCCAGGTCACCGCCTACAGCGACGAGGCCACGCTCCTCGTTGATAGCCACGGCAGAGGGCGTGCCGATCTCCGCGAAGGGGCGGTCCCCGAGTATGCGACGGATGGTCAGCGAACCGGACATATGGATGGAACCCCCAGGTAGTGGAGGACCATCCTCGCATCAGCCCCACCAGGCCAGCCTGCGAGTGTGCCCACTCACCGCGACGGATGCGCGCGGTGCTCGGCGGCGGCGCGCGATAGGTTGCGCGGGACACGAGAGAAGAGCTCGCACGGACTCCCGCATCCCGCGGCTGCGACGCAAGCTGGCGCACATCCCCTATGTGCCCAACCGAAGCTACTCGTTCGGCGAGGAGCGGCACGAATTCCTTCGACTCGTGGTAGCTGCCGCCCTATTGATGGCCCAGCGCTCGCGCCGCCGGCGATGACAGCGGAGGCGTAGAAGTGCCGCAAGTCGTGGGTCACCATGTGCCGCAGTTCGACGGGCTTGCGGCCCCTGCGCTCGGCTGCCTCGTTCTCCGCCTGCTGGAGCGCATTGCGGGCGCCCGTTTCCGGGCTGTGAGGGCCTCCTCGGCTGCTCGCCGCATGTCCGTACCTCCCGCCGTAACGCCCCCAGTCAGCGGAACAGCGCCGTGAGGAGGTCTTCGCCGATGCGGCGCACCGAGTCCAGATCCAGTTGGTAGTAGGCGCGGCGGCCGTCGCGGTCGACCGTCACGAGGTCGGCCTCGCGCAGTCGCGCGAGGTGCCTGGAGACCTGAGGCAGGGTCATGCCGCTGCGGGCCGCGAGTTCGGACGGGGTGAGCGGTTCGCGTGCGATGGCCCGCGCGATGCGCTGCCGGGCGGGGTCGCGCAGGACGTCGAGGCGCCGGTTCACCGCCGCGTAGCCGGGCCGGGCGGCGCCTTCGGACAGCAGCGGGTACTGGACGACTGCAGCCGCCCCGGGCTCGTGCTTGACCAACAGATGGGGACGGCCGAAGACGGACGGCAGGACCAGCAGCCCGGTGGTCGCGACGTTCACGATGCCGTGGTGGAACTTGTCGAAGACCACCCGCGGTGGCCCACTGCGGTACGACGCCGACGGGTCAAGCCCGGCCAGTGCCTCGCCGGGGCCGTCGTGCGCGAGATCGGTCCGCAGCGCGGGCAGGTGCGCGCCGATGGTGCGGGCCGCCCGTAGGAGGTCCGGCTCCAGGGCGTCGGCGGCATCGGCCAGCAAAGCCAGCAGGTCGTCGCGAAGTGCCTCGGGGTCGTCGAAGAGCCGCCGGGCGAGTTCGGCGCGGGTCGTGGAGCGCAGCTCGGCGGCGGCCAGCAGGCTCTCGCGCTGCGCGGAATCATGAAGTACCCGCTCCAGTGGCGCGCCGGAGTTGCCGCCGCGCACCGCGTAGCCTGTGAGCTCGGCAAAGCGTGGAAGGGGTAGGTCCGCGATGTCCGCCAGCTCGGCGTCGAACGGACGGTCCGCGTCGGCACTCATCGGCAGCAGGTAGCGGGCCCGGTACGAGGCCCACAGCGGGGCCCAGCCCATGATGCGCAGCCGTAGGCCGGGGTCGAGGGCAGTGCCCGGTTCGTCCGGGGAGTCCTCGGTGTCCAGGCCGCGCGCCCAGCGAACCGTGCCCAGATGGTGCTCGGCCTCCGTATAGGCATGCAGCGCGGCGGTCAGCTCAGCGAGCGGCGACGCACCTACGGAGATGTCGGTCGGGGCGGCTCCGGACAACTGCAGGACCACGCTCATGGCCACCTCCTGTTCACGGGAACGCCGACTGTCGCTTACCGCGACCGCGGTAACCATAGTCACAGCTCCTCGGGCAGCTCCTAGTGTTTCGCCAGCCCCAGTACGCCGTACCGGCGCCGTACCAGAACCTCCCGGAGCTTCCATGCACCACCTTGTCCCCGATGAGCTACGCGCCGCCGCGCGTGAGCTCCGGCCCGCGCTCGACGAGCTGAGCCTTGATCTGCACGGTATGCCGGAGACGCGGTTCGAGGAGCACCACGCCGTCGAGCAACTGGCCGGCCGGCTCGCCGCCGCGGGTTTCGAGGTGGAGAAGGGCATCGCCGACCTGCCGACCGCTTTCACCGCCACCCATCGGGGTGCGACGGACGGCCCGACGATCGCGGTGCTGCTGGAATACGATGCGCTGCCCGGTATCGGCCACGGCTGCGGCCACAACCTCATCGCGGCCGGCGGCCTGACCGCCGCCCTCGCCGCGGCCGCTGTACAGCCCGACCATCCGGGCGTCCTCAAGGTGATCGGCACCCCCGGCGAGGAGGGCGGCGGCGGCAAGATCCTCATGCTGGAGCGCGGCGCCTTCGCAGGGGTGGACGCGGCGGTGATGTTCCACCCGGCCGACCGGAGCCTGCGGGCCCGGCACGCGCTGGCCGCCAGCCACCTGCGGCTGACCTTCCGGGGCATCGCCGCGCATGCCGCCAAGGCGCCCTGGGACGGCCGCTCTGCGGCTGCGGGCGCGCAGCTGTTCCTCAACGCGATCGACTCGATGCGCCAGTTCATGCCACCGACCGCCCGCGTGCACGGCATCGTGACGCACGGCGGCGACGCCCCCAACGTCGTGCCCGAGCGTGCCGAGCTGGACATCTACGTACGCGAGGCCGCTTCCACCGCCCTGGATGAACTACTCAATCGGGTGCTCGCCGCCGCCGAGGGCGCCGCGCTCGCCACCGGCACCACCGTCGAGCACACCGAGACCGCGCCTCGCTACACCGAGCGCAACAACAACATGACGATGGCCGACCGGCTTGCCGCCTACACCGCCGGTCTCGGCCTGGAACTGGAGCCGCCGTCTCCGGCGAATCCGGCGGGTTCCTCGGACATCGGTAATGTGTCCGTCGAGCTGCCCGTGATCCATCCCTACGTGCAGATCTGCCCTCGTGACACCCCCGGGCACTCCGCGCAGATGCGCGAGGCTGCCCGTACGCCGGAGGCCCACGGCGCGGCCGAGACGGTCGCGACGGGCATCGCCGCCCTGGTCCTGGACCTCCTCGGCGACCCGGAATTCCTCACTTCGGTTCGCGAAGAGTTCCAGGCGTCCGTTCCCGCTGCCGCACCCAATCGCTGTCAGGAGTCGTGATGGCCCCTTCCACCCCGCAGGACCTGGCATCCAATGCCCTGGTCAACACGTTCTTCAACTGGGACCTGATCCTCCAGACCTTCCCCCGGCTGATCACCGAGGGCCTGCTCAACACCATCGTCATCGCGATCGGCGCCATCGTCGTGGGCATCGTCATCGCCCTGCTCGCGGCGATGCTGCTGCTGTCGAACCGCTGGTGGATACGGCTCCCCGCCCGGCTGTACGTCGATGTCTTCCGCGGCCTGCCGGTGATCATCACGGTCATGCTGGTCGGCGTGGGCCTGCCCGCCGCCGGGTTCCGCCCCTTCGGCACGGATCCGTTCGGCTACGCGATCCTGGCGATCGGCATCATCTCCGGCGCCTACACCGCGGAGATCTTCCGATCCGGCATCCAGAGTGTCGACCCCGGCCAGCTACAGGCCGCCCGCAGCCTCGGCCTGAGCTACCTGAAGGCGATGCGGCTGGTCGTGGTGCCACAGGGCATCCGGCGCGTGCTGCCCGCGATGGCCGGCCAGTTCGTCAAGGACATCAAGGAAAGTTCGCTGGTCTATCTGCTCGGCCTGGCCGCCGGGCAGCGCGAGCTGTACTTCATCGCGCAGGAGGAGGTCGCCCGCACCTACAACTCCTCACCGCTGATCGCCGCCGGCCTGTGCTACCTCTGCCTGACTATTCCGCTGACGTACTTCATGAACCACCTCGACAAACGGCTGCGCGAGGGCCCGAAACTCGGGAACCCCCTGGCCATCGCCGACCCGGACCCCCAGACCCCCGTTCCAGCCACCGCAGGAGAGAAGGCATGACCGCCGTAACCAGGGCCCCGGCCACCCCCGCCGCGTTGCGGGTCACCGGCCTCAGCAAGAGCTACGGCAGCCATACCGTGCTGAGCGACATCACCATCGACGTACGCGCCGGCGAGACCCTCTGCCTGATCGGCCCCTCCGGCTCCGGCAAGTCCACCCTCCTGAAGTGCCTCAACCTTCTGGAGACCCCCGACTCCGGCGAGATCTGGCTCGGCGAGACCTGCCTGACCGCCCCGCGTGCCGGCGTCGACGCCGCCCGCGCCCGCATCGGCATGGTCTTCCAGCACTTCAACCTCTTCCCGCACCTTAGTGTCGAGCGCAATGTCACGCTTGCCCTGACCTCGGTCAAGGGCATGGACCGAGAGCAAGCCCGGCAGATCGCGCTGCGCCGCCTGGCGGAGGTCGGCCTCTCCGCCTTCGCCGACCGGCGGCCGGCACAGCTGTCCGGCGGCCAGCAGCAGCGCGTCGCCATCGCCCGCGCGCTCGCCATGGAGCCCGAGGTGATGCTCTTCGACGAAGCCACCTCCGCGCTTGACCCCGAACTGGTCAAGGACGTGCTCGCCGTGATGCGGGACCTCGCGTCGGGCGGCATGACCATGGCCGTCGTCACTCACGAAATGGGCTTCGCCCGGGAGGCCGCCGACCGCGTCGCCTTCATGTGCGACGGCCGCCTTGCCGAGATCGACACCCCCGACCGGATCTTCGAACGCGCCGAACACCCCAGGCTGCGCCAGTTCCTCTCCCAGGTCCTCTGAACGCCCGTCCCCCGTACAGGAGCCCACCCATGCACAGCACCACCCTGCGCAGATCACTTCTCGCCGGCGCCGCAGCCGTCCTGCTGCTCCCCCTCACCGCCTGCGGCGGCGACAGCGACAGCGGCTCTGCGAACGCCTCGACCGCCAAGTACAAGCTGGTCCAGAAGGGAATGATCACCGCCGGTACGCAGGCCGAGCAGCCACCCTTCGCCGTGACCGACGCCTCCGGCAACCCCACCGGCTTCGCCGTCGACCTGATGAATGAAGCTGCCAAGCGCCTCGACGTGAAGATCCAGTACAAGACCACGAACCTGCAGGGCATCCTCGCCGGGCTGTCCGCCGGGCAGTACGACATCGGCGTCGCCGGCGTGGGCGCCACTCCCGAGCGCGCCAAGCAGGTCTCCTTCACCACTCCGTACTACTGGGGCTTCACCTCCGTTGTGACCAAGAAGAGCGGCAAAGAGACCCGGCTCCCGGACTTCGACGGCAAGCGGGTCGGAGTCGTCAGTGGCGCGGTCCAGGAAGCCTTCGTCGCCAATAAGATGCCCAAAGCGAAGCTCGTGAAGTTCAAGGACCAGACCGCCCTGATCTCGCAGCTGCTCTCCGGCGGTGTCGAGGCGATCGTGCTCGGCGGCGCCGACGCGGACGAATACGTAGAGAAGCAGCCCGTACGAATCGCCGTCGAGCAGGACAGCCTCCAAGGCAGCGCGTTCCCCCTGCGCAAGGACGGCGACCCGAAACTCCTCAAGGACATCGACGCCCAGATCGACGCGATGATCGACGACGGCACCTACGTCAAGCTGTACAAGAAGTACTTCCAGGACCCGATCGCCGCCGACTTGATCAAGGAGCGCCCCAACCTCGCCAAGCAGGTCGAAGGAACCGACCTGGCCCCCGCCGAAGGCTGATCACCACGCGGTGACGGCGACTTCCGCCAGGGTGATCAGACCTCGACTGACTGCGCCTGCGCGACCAAGGGATTCGTGGTGAGTCCTTCCACACGTGGAGCCCAGGACTCCGACATGCGCACCAGGTCGCCCCTGGCCGGGCGCGCGCGTCCCTTGCTGCGGCTGTCGTCCTCGTGGTGTTGATCGGCAGGAAGGAGAGATCTACCCCGCTGCAGTGGCTGCACTTCGACCAGTCGCTCCGGAAGCGCAGTCCGCACACAGTCCGCAAGACACCCGATCAAGACCGTCGCCCGCCAGCAATCGAAAAAAGGCCAGGTCAGCGACCTGCCGCAGCCATCGCCGCAGGTCACCAACCTGGCCCATTGCCAGGAGACCAAGAAGGCTGCGGCCGCACACGGAGCCTGGACGAACCAGCGAGGGCCGCTACCCCGACTAGGGGGTAGCGGCCCTCGCTGTTGTTTCTGACATCAAGTCAGAGAATTTGCCGGGCGGTGCACACTCGGTGCACAAGGGGGCGGAAAGCAAACGGTGACAGTGAGAACTGCTGAGAAGAGTTTTCGCAGGTCACAGTCTGATCGCGGGACTTCCAGCCAGGTCGCCCGACTCCGTCCTTTAGATGTCGAAGTACAGCTCGAACTCGTGCGGGTGCGGGCGCAGCTGGATCGGGGCGATCTCGTGGGTGCGCTTGTAGTCGATCCACGTCTCGATCAGGTCGGACGTGAAGACGCCGCCCGCGAGGAGGTACTCGTGGTCCGCCTCCAGGGCGTCCAGGACGGCGGGGAGCGAGGTCGGGACCTGCTGGACGTTGGCGTGCTCCTCGGGAGCCAGCTCGTACAGGTCCTTGTCGATCGGCTCGGCCGGCTCGATCTTGTTCTTCACGCCGTCGAGGCCGGCCATCAGCAGCGCCGAGAAGGCCAGGTACGGGTTGGACGACGGGTCCGGCGCGCGGAACTCGACGCGCTTGGCCTTCGGGTTCGAGCCCGTGATCGGGATACGCATCGCGGCGGAGCGGTTGCGCTGCGAGTAGACCATGTTGACCGGGGCCTCGAAGCCGGGGACCAGGCGGTGGTAGGAGTTCACCGTCGGGTTCGTGAAGGCCAGCAGCGACGGGGCGTGCTTGAGGATGCCGCCGATGTAGTAGCGGGCGATGTCCGAGAGACCCGCGTAGCCCTGCTCGTCGTAGAACAGCGGGTCGCCGCCGGCCCACAGGGACTGGTGGACGTGCATGCCCGAGCCGTTGTCGCCGAAGATCGGCTTCGGCATGAAGGTCGCGGTCTTGCCGTTGCGCCAGGCGACGTTCTTCACGATGTACTTGAAGAGCATCAGGTCGTCGGCCGCGGCGAGCAGCGTGTTGAACTTGTAGTTGATCTCGGCCTGGCCGGCGGTGCCGACCTCGTGGTGCTGGCGTTCGACCTGGAGGCCGTTCTTGTCCAGCTCAAGGGAGATCTCGGCACGCAGGTCGGCGAAGTGGTCCACCGGCGGGACCGGGAAGTAGCCGCCCTTGTAGCGGACCTTGTAACCCCGGTTGTTCTCCTCCGAGCCGGTGTTCCAGGCGCCGGCCTCGGAGTCGATGTGGTAGAAGCTCTCGTTCGCCGACGTCTGGAACCGGACGTTGTCGAAGACGTAGAACTCGGCCTCGGGGCCGAAGTACGCGGTGTCGGCGATGCCGGTGGAGGTGAGGTACGCCTCGGCCTTCTTGGCCACGTTGCGCGGGTCACGGCTGTACTGCTCGCCGGTGATCGGGTCGTGGATGAAGAAGTTGATGTTGACGGTCTTGTCGCGGCGGAACGGGTCGACACGGGCGGTCGACAGGTCCGCGCGGAGCGCCATGTCGGACTCGTGGATGGCCTGGAAGCCGCGGATCGACGAGCCGTCGAAGGCCAGCTCCTCGGTCGGGTCGAATGCCGCTGCCGGGATGGTGAAGTGCTGCATCACACCAGGCAGGTCACAGAACCGGACATCGATGAACTTGACATCTTCGTCGGCGATGTACTTCTTCGCGTCGTCGGCGTTCTGGAACATCCAACTCCTCCTACTCCCGGCCCGGGAGGGACGGGGTTGTAGCTCGTTGTGCGGCCAGTGCGGTGGCACACGCTGGACCCGACCATAGGCAGACCGGATTTCTCAAGCATGACCCATTTGTTTCGCCGAAGTTAACCGAGGCGGGTGTCGGCGCCACCTCGGAGGCGTACCGCGGGGCGGTTGCGGGGGCCGCGTCCGCCGGCCCGGAGAGGCCCCACCCGGCAGGGCGTGGAGGCGGGCGCAGTACCGTGGGCGGGTGGACAACAGGCAAGCAATCGGATCGTGGCTCTTCGGGCCGCGCGCGGCCGCCGAGGACATGGGCGCGGACTTCGGCTACCGGGGCAAGCGACTCGGTCTGCCCGAAGAAGGGCCGGGGGCGATCGCGCCGCTCGGCCGGCGCTTCGGCGCCCTTTTCGTCGACTGGGCGCTCTGCCTGCTGATCGCATACGGGCTGTTCGCTCGCGGTGACCAGCAGGCGGCCGGGAACTGGGCGCTCGGGATCTTCCTCGCACTGAGCGTCCTCACCGTCGGGACCGTCGGCTGCACACCGGGCAAGCGCATCCTGGGTATCCGTGTCGTCGGCGAGAGCGGCGGGCGGCTCGGGCTCGGGCGGGTGATCGTCCGGACCGTGCTGCTGTGCCTGGTGATTCCCGCTCTGGTCTGGGACCGCGACGGGCGCGGGCTGCACGACCGGCTCGCGCGCGCCGTGCAGGTGCGGATCTGAGAGCGGTCCGACGAGGCGGAGATGTGAAGAGGGCGGGCTGCGAACCACAGTGGTTCGCAGCCCGCCCTCTTGTGCGTCGGGTACGTGGCGTCAGCGCATCTTGCCGCCGCGCGGCATCCGCATGCCCTTCGGCATCGGGCCCTTCGGCAGCGGCATGTTGCTCATCAGGTCGCCCATCGCCCGCAGCCGGTCGTTGGCCGCCGTCACCTGCGGGCCGGTCAGGACCCGCGGCATCTTCAGCATCGTGGTGCGGACCTTCTTCAGCGGCACCTGGCCCTCGCCGTTGCCGACGATGATGTCGTGCACGGGCACGTCCACGAGAATACGGGCCATCTTCTTCTTCTCGGCCGCCAGCAGGAGCTTGACCCGGTTCGGGTTGCCCTCGCCCACCAGCACGATGCCCGCCTTGCCGACGGCCCGGTGGACGACGTCCTGGCTGCGGTTCATCGCTACCGCGGGGGTCGTGGTCCAGCCGCGGCCCACGCGGTCCAGCACCGCCGCCGCAGCGCCCGGCTGCCCCTCCATCTGCCCGAAGGCCGCCCGCTCGGCACGCCGCCCGAAGACGATCGCCATCGCGAGGAGGGCCAGCACGAAGCCCAGGATGCCCAGGTAGATCGGGTGGTCGATCAAGAAGCCGATGGCGAGGAGGACACCGAAGGTGACGATTCCCACACCCGCGACGACAAGACCGATCTTGGAGTCGACCCGCCGGGTCATCTTGTAGGTCAGGGCGATCTGCTTGAGCCGCCCCGCGTTCTCGGCGCTGTCCGCGCCGTCAGTGTTTGCCTTCCTCGCCATGTACTGAAGTTTACGTGGCCTAGGAACGGTGGTCGGCCACGGCCTCCAGTACGTACTCGGTCTCGACCCGGTCCTTGGCCCGGCGGCGGTCCTCGAGGACGGCCGTCCAGGCGTTGCGGCGGGCCGTGCGCTGGCCGCTGCTCAGCAGCAGCGACTCGACGGCGCGGAGAGCATCGGTGACGGACGGGATGGCGGTGGCGCGTACCGGCACGGCCTGCATCGTGGAAGTCCCCTCGGAACGGATGCGCGGAGTGAGTGGATGACGGGAGTTGCTTGCGCGGGCTGGAGACGGGGAGCAGTGGCGGCGGCAGCCGTGAGAGCCACTGCGCTGCGTGCATCCAGAGTCACTGCTCGGTGTTACCAGCGCATGACCTTTCGGTCAAACACCAATGAAACCTTGATATGGGCGCCGCGCACGCCGACGCGGCCCATACGCGTCCCCGACCTGCGGGGAACGTAGGGGCCGCGTCCGATCAGCCGTTACCGCTCAGTAGCTTCTTGTGCCCGGATTCACACTGCCCGGACTCGCGCTGCCCGGTCTCACACAGTCGGTGCGGCCGTGACCGCGCCGCGCCGCTCGATCGCCTGCTGGAAGAGCCGGCCGGCCCGGTACGAGGAACGGACCAGCGGCCCGGACATCACACCGGAGTAGCCGATCTCGTCGGCCTCCTCCTTCAGCTCCACGAACTCGTGCGGCTTCACCCAGCGCTCGACCGGGTGGTGGCGCACGGAGGGCCGCAGGTACTGCGTGATCGTGATGAGCTCGCACCCGGCGTCGTACAGGTCCTGGAGCGCCTCGCTCACTTCCTCGCGGGTCTCGCCCATGCCGAGGATGAGGTTCGACTTGGTCACCAGACCGGCCTCGCGGGCCCGCGTGATGACCTCCAGGGAACGCTCGTAACGGAAACCGGGGCGGATCCGCTTGAAGATCCGCGGCACCGTCTCGACGTTGTGCGCGAGCACCTCCGGGCGCGAGGAGAAGACCTCGGCCAGCTGCTCGGGCTCCGCGTTGAAGTCGGGGATGAGCAGCTCGACCTTGGTGGCACCGGCCTCGCGCTCCGCCGTCAGTGCGTGGATCTGGCGCACGGTCTCCGCGTACAGCCAGGCTCCGCCGTCCTCCAGGTCGTCGCGGGCGACGCCGGTGATCGTGGCGTAGTTCAGGTCCATCGTGACGACCGACTCGCCGACGCGGCGGGGCTCGTCCCGGTCCAGCGCCTGCGGCTTGCCCGTGTCGATCTGACAGAAGTCACAGCGCCGGGTGCACTGGTCACCGCCGATGAGGAACGTGGCCTCCCGGTCCTCCCAGCACTCGAAGATGTTCGGGCAGCCGGCCTCCTGGCACACCGTGTGCAGACCCTCGCTCTTCACGAGCTTCTGCAGCTGGTTGTACTCGGGGCCCATCTTCGCCCGGGTTTTGATCCACTCGGGCTTGCGCTCGATGGGGGTCTGGCTGTTCCGGACCTCCAGGCGCAACATCTTGCGCCCGTCGGGTGCGACAGCGGACACGTCCGGCTCCCTACGACTTCGATTCTTCGGCGAACACCAGGGTACGCCCGCTATTTGTGCGGTTGGGGTGTGGCCCTTGCCCCTGGGCAACCAGAGGGTGGGCCGGGCCATTCCCGGGGCTCCGGGTCAGGCCGAGGCCCGGTCGATCTCCCGCGGGGCGAGCTCCGCGTTCTCCAGGACGTCCTTCAGGTGCTTCTCGACCACCGGGAGCACCTCCGCGATCGTGACGTCGCGGCCCAGCTCGTACGCGAGCGAGGTGACGCCCGCATCGCGGATGCCGCACGGCACGATCCGGTCGAACCAGGTGTTGTCCGGGTTCACGTTGAGCGCGAAGCCGTGCATGGTCACACCCTTGGCGACCCGGATGCCGATCGCCGCCAGCTTGCGGTCCTCGCGCCGCTGACCGGCGTTGGACGGGGCGTACTCGGGGCCGTTCAGCCGCGGGTCGAACTCCTCGTCGTGCAGCCGCGGGTCGAAGTCGAGGGAGAGGCCGCCGAGCGACGGACGCTCCTCGACCGGGTCACCGAGCACCCAGACGCCGCTGCGGCCCTCGACCCGGCTGGTCTCCAGACCGAACTCGGCAGCCGTACGGATCAGCGCGTCCTCCAGCCTGCGGACGTGCGCCACGACATCCACCGGGCGCGGCAGCTTCTGGACCGGGTAGCCGACGAGCTGCCCGGGGCCGTGCCAGGTGATCTTTCCGCCGCGGTCCACGTCGACGACCGGAGTGCCGTCCAGGGGGCGCTCACTGTCGGTCGTACGTCGTCCCGCCGTGTAGACCGGCGGGTGTTCCAGCAGCAGACAGGTGTCGGGAACGGTGTCCTCGAACCGAGCCGCGTGCACCTCGCGCTGCTTCTGCCAGGCCTCCTGGTAGTCGACGGCTTCCTCGCCGAATCCCAGCCGGACGAACCGAAGCTCACTCACGGAGATGCCTTCCTACTTGCGGTACCGGGACCCGGAGGGTGCCCCGGAACCACGTCACCATGCACTGATTCGCGCCCCGGGCCACTGTACGACCGCCCCGGGAGCGGTGGCCCGGCAGGTTGTTCCCGTCAGCGCCACCCCCAATCCTCACACGATCGGATGAATGTGAAGCGAAGGAGACTGCGGCCGCCGTAGGGCCCGCTACATTCGCGCCGTTCCATAAGACCGACCGGCAATTGGGGGCGGCGTCACGGGGCTGGGGCGCTGGGGCACGCACCTCGCGGCGTTGCCGTCAATCACCATGTTCCCCGAACTCTCGGCTTCGCTCGAGCACGGGAGGCCCCATTCGCCATGGCTCGATCCTCCGCCTCGCGATGCACGCACCCCGGCCCCGCTCCTTCACCCACCCCCCGATTGCCGGTCGGCCCAAGGGCTGCCCGCCCGGCCCCGAAGGCAGGAGACCGTACAGCTGATGTCGGAACGACCTCCGCAGCGCACCCCCAACCGCCGGCTCGCCTCGCTCATCACCGAGGCCGGATTCTCGAACGCCGGTCTCGCCCGCCGGGTGGACCAGCTGGGCCTCGAACACGGCCTCGATCTGCGCTACGACAAGACCTCCGTGACCCGCTGGCTGCGCGGCCAGCAACCGCGCGGGACCACGCCCGCACTGATCGCCGAGGTCTTCACCCGGCGGCTCGGACGGCGGCTCTCCGCGCAGGACCTGGGCCTCGACGCCTGTGCGCCCGTCTACGCCGGCCTGGAGTTCGCCGCCACTCCGGCCGAGGCGGTGGACATCGTCAGCGGCCTGTGGCGGAAGGACTCGGGCAGCCATGCGGAGCTGCGCAAGATCGCCTTCACCCCGGCCGGGCTCGTGGTGCCCAGCCGCGACTGGCTGATCGGGCGGGCCGACGAGTGGGTGGGGCGGGGGAGCGAGACGGCTGCCCCCGGCGGGGGCAGCGGAACCCGGACGGCGCCGGTGCTCGGTGCGCAGCGTGGGCCGGTGGGGGCGGGTGGGTCCCGTGGTTCGCACGCCGGGGCGCACGCCACAGCCCACCCGGGGGCGCACGGGTTCCACGGGGCGAGCGGGCCCGGCGGCCGGTACGGCGCCCGGGGGCCCGCGCCCGCCAGGCCGTCCGGGTCCGCCGCGTCGCCCCCCGCCGGGTCCCTCGTGCCCCTCGTGCCACCGGCTGCCGGCGTCCCCGGCGTCCCCCAGCAGCGGCAGACCGACCGCGGATCCGGCCAGAAGGTCAGCGGCGGCGATGTCGCCGCCCTGCGTTCCGTCGGCGAGCTCTTCCGCACCCTCGACAACGCCTACGGCGGCGGCCACGCCCGCCAGGCACTCGTCCGCTACCTGGAGCACGAGGCCGAGCCGATGCTCCGCGGGACGTACGGCGAGGCCACCGGACGGCGGCTCTTCTCGGCAGCCGCCGATCTGACCCGACTGGCGGGCTGGACCTCGTACGACATCGCGGCGCACGGTCTCGCCCAGCGCTACTTCGTCCAGGCGCTGCGGCTCGCGCAGGCGGCGGGGGACCGGGCCTACGGCAGTTACGTGCTGATCACCATGAGTCGGCAGGCGCTCTATCTCGGGCACGGCAGGGAAGCCGTCCAGCTGGCGCGCGTCGCCCAGCAGGGCATCGGCTCGTCGGCGCCGCCCGTCGTCCTGGCCCTGCTGCACGCCGTCGAGGCGCGCGGGCACGGCGTGCTCGGCGAGGCCAGGACCTGCGCGGCCTCGCTGGCGCGGGCGGAACGCGCGCTGGAGACCGCCCGGCCAGGGGACGACGTACCGTACTGGACGCGCTACTTCGACGAGGCGCAGCTCGCCGACGAGTTCGGGCACTGCCACCGCGATCTGCAGCAGTACCGGGCCGCCGTCCAGCACGCGGAGCGCTCGCTGCAGCTCCGCGCCCCGGGGTATGCCCGGAGCAGGCTGTTCTGCCGGGTGGTGCTGGCATCCGCCCGGCTCGGACTCGGTGAGCTCGACCAGGCGTGTCTGCTCGGGGCGGAGGCGGCCCAGCAGGCGGCGGAGATGCGGTCGGTGCGGGCGACGGAGTACGTACGGGACTTCGAGCGCCGCCTTGAGCCGTACCGGGACGCGGCTGCGGTACGCGGATACCGGGACCGGGTCGCGGCCCTCGGGTGATCCCTCCCGCGGGACCACGCGGATGACGCTTCCGCGTGACTCCGGCGCGCGACAGAACGGGTGGTGGCCCGGACCGGGAGCGATCGGTCCGGGCCACCACCCGTTTCGGCAGGGCTCTCTCAGTGCCCGCGCACCTCGACCTCCGCCAGCGACAGCGGGTCGGTGCCGGAGGTCAGTTGCACGCGGACGTACCTGCCGGAGGTGCCCGCCGGGAGCTGCACGGTGGACGGCAGTCCGGCCCGGCCGGTGACATGCACCGCCGTCACACCGGGTGCGGTCCGTGCGTCATCGAGTCCGTCGGCCGTGATCGGGGTGTCCGAGGTCAGGACCCAGAAGTCCTTCAGCCGGTCGGAGCAGCAGTCGGTGCGGTTCCAGATGTCGACTGCGGACAGTGACTTCGAGGCGCCCAGGTCGACCTGCCACCACGCCTGCGACGAGGGCTCCGCGGTGTGGGTCACCGAGCCCGACCCGAAGGAGCCGTCGGTGTTCCCGTCGACGGCGCGCGAGGCAGGGGCGTCCCATGCGGTGCTCTTCTGGGTGGCCGGCTTGTTACGGGCGAGGTTCTCCGGGGCCACCGTGACCTTGACCGCCGTGGTGGTCGTGAGAGGGCCGTGCCGCAGGGTGATGTTCAGTGTGTACGTACCGGGGGCCGCGGAAGCGGGCGGCGTCAGGGTGAACGGGACCTTCGCGTCCGCGCCCGGCGCCAACGGGTCCACGCGGGTGGCCGCCGGGGTGACGGTCCAGCCCTCGGCTCCGGACAGCCCGATCCTGGTCTCGGATGCGCGCGTACGGGCGGTGTTGGTGAGGGTCAGGGTGCCGTCGGCGGCGCGCCCGGGGTTGACCTCCTTCGGCAGTTCGGTCCTCGTGCGGACGAGGGTGTTCACGCCCGGAGTGGTGACCTTGAAGACGTACGCGCTCGTGCTCCTGGTGGCCGACGCCCCCTCCTTCGGCGTCTCGACGATCACGCGGCCTGCGGAGTCCTTGTGCCAGGGCAGTGCGCTGCCGTCCGAACCGAGCAGCGTGATACGGGAGTCGGCGGCGACGGGCGTGTCGGCGCCGAGGGTGAGTTCGGCGCCGGGCCACTCCAGCGCGGTCGCGTACAGCGTGCCGTCCTTCACCGTGTAGCGGATCTTGTCGTCTCCGGTCGGTTCCTCGGCGTGGTGCCAGTAGGTCGTCCCGTAGATCGCCTCGCCGTTGATCTTCAGCCAGGCTCCGATGTCGAGCAGCCGCTGCTGCTGGATCTCGGGGATGGTGCCGTCGGCGCGCGGGCCGATGTCGAGCAGCAGGTTGCCGTTCTTGCTGACGATGTCGGTGAGCGAGTCGATCAACTGGTCGGAGGTGAGGTGGTCCTCCTCGGGCTCGTTCTGGTTGTAGCCGTAGGAGTGCGCGATGCCCCGGCTGGCCTCCCACTTGTTCGGGTCGATGTCCGGTTTGACCGTGTACTCGGGGGTCTGGAAGTCGAGTTCCTTGCTGTCCAGCGCACCGGTCTCGATCTTGCAGCGGTTGGCGACCGCGACTTCCTTCGGGTGCGCCCGGTTCTTGGCGCGGTTGTAGTAGTCGGCGATGACGGGCGCGGTCTTCCAGTACGAGGCGGGTTTGTCCCACTGCCCGTCGCACCAGATGATGTCGGGATCGTACTGATCGATCAGCTCGTTCATTTGCGGGACCATGTAGTCGCCGACGTAGTCCTTGACCGACGGGGCTCCGGTGTACGGGACTTCGGCGCCGGTGTACGGGTTGCGGACCGGGCTGCCGGTGAACGACGGGTTGTACCACTCGTACAGTGAGTAGTAGAAGCCCGCCTTCAGCTGCCCGCCCTCGGTGTCCTTGCGCGCCGCCTTGAACAGGTCGCCCGCCAGGTCGCGCTTCGGGCCGAGGTCCACGGTGTCGCGTCCGCTGACCTTGCTGTCGAACAGCGCGACGCCTTCATGGTGCTTGGAGGTCAGCACGAAGTATTTGGCACCGGCGTCCTTGAACAGCTTCACCCAGGCGTCCGGGTCGTACTTCTCGGCCTTCCACCGGCCGATGAAGTCGTCGTAGTTCGCGGCCGTGCCGTAGGTGTCCTTCTGGTGGGTGTTGGTCGCGCTGCCCTTGCTGTTCATGTAGTACCAGTACCACTCGGCGTAGCTGCCGCGCGGGCCCCAGGCGGGCACCGAATAGGCGCCCCAGTGGATGAAGATGCCGAACTTGTCGTCGTTGAACCACGTCGGCGTGGGGTGGCTGTTGAGGGACTCCACCGTCGGCTCGTAGTCCTTCGACGGGGGTTCGGGCGCGGCGGAGGCCGGGGTGGTCAGGAGGCCGGCGAGGGCCGCCAGGGCCGTCGCTCCGACGAGTCTGGTACGGGTACGGGCATGGGTGCGGGTGCGGGTCACTGCGGGTTCCCTTCGGGTCAGCGGTCGTAGTGCGCGTAGTCGGCCCGGACCTGTTCGGGGCTCAACGCCTCGTCCCAGGTGGTGACTTCGTCGAGATCTCCGCGCAGCCCGGCCTTCTCGGTGCCTATCGAGCGCAGCGGGAGCGGAATGGACGCGTCGACCGTGCCGACGCGCTCGCCGTTCGCATACAGGGTGGTGCGGCCCGGCTCGGTGACCCAGGTCAACTGGACCCACTGGTTCAGCGGCATGGTGTAGTCGAAGCTGTGATCGGCCGCGCCGTACCGGGTGAAGCCGACCTTGCCGGTGCCCCACTGCTGGAGTTTGAGCGCGCCGGCCTTCGAGCTGAGCAGCACCTGGTCACTGGTCCTGCCGGTCGTCCTGACCCAGCCGGAGACGGTCCACGGTTCTGCCAGGTCGAGGCCGCCGAAGCCCACCCCGTCGCGGTCGCTGTCGAAGCGCCAGGCCTGGCCGCTCACCCCGTCCGGGACCGGAGTGGGGTTGTTGATGATGTACGAGGTGCCGGGCAGGTTCCCCGCGGTGTCCTCGGCGAAGATCGTGTTGCCGGGGCTGCCGGCCCACGTCCAGCCGCTCGGGTACGAGGCCTGGTCGAAGGTCCAGCGGTGGCTCGGGCGGCCGTCGTCGACCCGGGGTGTCACCGGGTCGGGCCGCAGGCCGGGCGGGTCGCCGAGCCGGGCGACCAGTGCCCGGAAGTCCTGCACGGTGTCCGGGGTGGCGGAGGCGTTCCAGGAGCGGTCCGCGATGATCGCGCGCGCGGTGGCCATCTGCTGCTCGAAGTAGCCGTCGTCGGCCCAGAAGTTGTAGTCGGCCCAGTTCATCAGACCGGATCCGAGGAGATCCGGTGCGGTGCTGGGCACCCAGGAGTCGTACATCCACGGCTCGTTCGGGTACAAGTGGTGATAGTTGTTCGGCGTGTCGTAGAACGGGCCGATGGCGATCTCGTCGTGGCCGGGGATGACGGGCTCGGTGCCGGTCCCCTCCCAGGTCAGGAACACCACGGGCGCGTGGACCCGCTGCTGGGGCGCGGCGAGGTGCTCGGAGCCGTTGTAGATCGCGGTGCGCTTGCCGTGCTCGGCGACGACGTCGTCGAGGGTGTTGATGTAGCGGTTCAGCAGGTCACCGAGGGTGCTGGTGTCCGGGTCGGCGGCGAGATAGTTCTTGACGCGGGGGCAGTTGGCGAGCTGGCCGGGCAACTCGTCGGCGCCGATGCTGAACAGCGGGGCGTCGAACCAGCCGGCGAACTCGTCGACGATCCGGCGGGTCACCGCGACCGCCTTCTCGCTGGTGAGGTCGACCATCCAGTTCGGCGTGAGGTGCGAGTGGGTGTGTGCCTGGGTGCACGGTTCGGGGCCGTCACCGAAGCCGATTCCGAAGGCGTCGGTGATCACGGTGGCGTGTCCGGGCACGTCGATACCGGGCATCACCTGCACGTGATAGCGGGCGGCGACACGCTTCAGCCGCTCGATGGCGGCGCGGTCGTAGCTGTGTGCGGGGTCCGCGAGTCCGGGGAACTCCGGGCTGAAGAGACGGAAGCCCTCGGAGTCGGAGAACTGCAGGAACAGGGTGTTGAGCTTCTGGTCGGCCATCCGGCGGACCAGTTTCTCCAGGTACTCCGGCTGCCAGTACTTGCGGCCCGCGTCGAGCATGGTCATCCGGACCGGCTGGGCGGGACGGTCGGTGGAGACGGCCTTCGGCACGGTGAGGTGATCGGGAGCGGTGCGCAGCAGCTGCAGGAGCGTGCGCGTCCCGTAGAACAGGCCGTGGGTGGAGGCGGCTTCGATGCGGACGGCGTCCGTGCTCTCGAACCGGTAGCCCTCCGCACCCAGTGCCCCGTGCTCGGTGAGCGTCAGCACGATGTCGCCGGCCCGTGCGTGCCGGATGTCGCTGCTGACGGTCGGAGCGACCCCACTGACCTGGGTCAGCTCCGCACGCAACTGTTTGGCCAGTTCCTGCACGGACTGCCGTGCGGGGCCCGGGAGTTCGGCTTGCCCGGAAGGGAGCGCGGTCGTGGAGCGGGACCGGGGGTCCACCAGGATGCGGGTCCCCGCCGACAGCTGTGTGTGGCCGCCCGGTTCGGTCCACTGGGTCGGTCTGGGAACAACGGGCGGCCCTGGGGCGGCCGTTGTGGTGCCTGTGCTCGATGCGGGTTCGTCCGGAGGCTCGTTCGCCACCGCGACGGGAGTGAGAGATCCGATGACTAGAGCTATAAGGAGCGGCAAGACGGGCATGGCTCGGCGCACTACGGTCTCCTGAAGTCCGGTTCCGCCAGGACCGTAGCGGTAGATGTGTCGCGCGACAAGGGTGTTTGCGGGAGTGGTGTGGACCACTTTCGAAAACAGGAGGTGGGTCGATAGATCCGATCTGTAAGGGGTGTTGGGGGTTGGGGTCGGCCGGACCGGGGCAGGATGTGCGCGGGTGGACTCAGGCCGCTCCGCGCAGCTCCGCCTCCAGGTGGCCGGGCCGGATGCCCAGATCGCCGAGGATGGCGTGCGCCGCGCGGCGGCCCGAGAACAGGGCACCCTGCACCGTGCTCGTGTCCCGGTGGTCGCCGCACACGTAGAGTCCGGCGAGCAGCCTGACCGGGCGGCGCAGATCGTGCGGGGGCGGCATGGCGGGGACCGCCTCCGGGTCGTGGTGGGCGGCCAGCAGTTCCCAGTCGTCCGTCGGGGTGCCGTACAGCGCGGCGAGATGGGTGCGGACCGACCGGTCGAGATCGGGCGGCGGGGTGCCGAGCACCGTCGACGTGATCAGGGTCCGGCCGTGCGGGGCGCGTGAGGGGTCGACCTCGCTCATCACGCAGGTGTGGGCGACCGGGCCCGAGCGGTCGGCGTCCAGCAGCAGCGAGGCGCCGGTCGGCGGGGGAGTGGGGGCGGTGTGGTGCAGGACCGTCACCGGATGGAAGGGCGGCACCCGCAGACCGGGCAGCAGCTCGGCGGCGGCGCTCGCGCCGGTGGCCAGCAGCAGGGAACGGCAGCCCAGTTCACCGTGTTCCTTGGTGTGTACGGAGGTGATGTCGGCGGCGGTGACATGGACCCCGGTCCGCACGGTGCCGGGCGGCAGGGCCGCCGCCAGCAGTTCGGGCAGAGTGGCCGAGCCGCCGGACGGTACGCACAGCCGGCCGCGCGCGTAGCCGCGCAGGGCGAGATCGGCGCACCGGCTCGATGTGGTGAGCCCGGGGTCGCTGAGCAGTGCGGCGAGCAGCGGGCGCAGGAAGCCGTTGACCGTACGGGAGGGCAGGCCGCGCGTGGACAGGGAGGCGAGCGCGGTCCGCTCCGGCCGGGCCAGGATGCGGGCGGCCGGGGTGGTCGCGAGCCGGGCGAGGGCCGCGCCGAGCCTGGCCTGGTCGATCGGCCCGCCCATCGGCGGGCGGGGGGCGCTCGCCAGGGCGCGCGCCGCCTTGAATGCGCCCCGCGCGCTCCGTGCCTGGCGCGCATCGCCGGTCCGGTACTGGCGGCCCTCGCTGTGGACGAGAACCCCGGGAGCGAAGTTCCGCAGCAGAAGCCCTTCGAGGCCGGGTGCGGTGCGCAGTTCCGGATACGAGGTGCTGAGGAGCGGGCCGATGTGGTCGAGCCGGAACCCGTCCACCTCCTCGGTGGTCATCCGGCCGCCGACGTGTGGATCGGCCTCCAGGACGCTGACGCTGACCCCTGCACTGGTCAATAGACGGGCTGCTGACAGGCCGGCGATCCCGGCACCGATGATGACGACGTCCGCGTGGTGTGCCGTGCTGAGCATGTGCCCCTCCCCGAGTCGGCGCAACTGCTGGGAGGCTCTTGCCCCCAACAGGCCCCCGGAATGCCCGAGTTCGCCATGAGGCTAGGAGGGGGTCCGGTGCGGGCACAGTCGCGCGCGGCCCGGGGCACCGTTGCACGGGGTCGCGCACTTGTGTGATTCGACCGTCCGCGGTCAGCGCAGCGCCGCGCGAATGGCGCCGTCGATGCCGGGGAAGGCGAAGGTGAATCCCGAGTCCAGCAGCCGTGCGGGCAGTACCCGTTGGCTGCCCAGCACATCCTCCGCGAAGTCCCCCAGGGCGATCCGGAGCGCGGGTGCCGGGACGGTGAACAGCGTCGGACGGTGCAGCACGCGCCCCATCGCGGCTGTCACCTCGCCGTTGGTCACGGGCCCGGGACCGGTCAGGTTCACCGGTCCGGACAGCGACTCCGTGTCGAGGAGGTGTCGCAGGGCCGCGATGTGGTCGTGCAGGGCGATGAAGCTCCAGTACTGGCGCCCGCTGCCGATCCGCCCGCCGAGCCCCGCCCGGAACAGGGGGAACAGCCGCCCCCAGGCCCCGCCCTCCCGGGCGACGACCAGACCTGTGCGCGCGTACACCGTTCGGATGCCTGCCGCCTCCGCCGGAGCCGCGGCGGCCTCCCAGTCCACGCAGACGGACGGCAGGAAGCCCGTGCCGTGCGGAGCGCTCTCGTCGACCGCACGGTCCCCGGTGTCGCCGTAGTAGCCGATGGCGGACCCGCACAGCAGCATCTTCGGCGGTACGTCGAGGGAAGCCACCGCCTCGGCGATCGCCGCCGTGCCCAGCACCCGGCTGTCCCGGATCTCCCGCTTGTACTCCTCCGTCCAGCGGTGGTCGCCGACCCCGGCGCCGGCGAGATGGACGACGGCGTCGCAGCCGACCAGGCCCGCCCCGTCGACGTAACCCCGCTTCGGATCCCACTCGACCTCGTCCCCGGCACGCGCCGGGTGCCGGACGAGGCGCACCACCTCGTGTCCGTCGGCCCGCAGCGAGCGCACCAGCGCGGCTCCGATGAGTCCGGTGGATCCGGTGACAGCGATACGGGAGTACACCATGGCCCCATCCTGCCGCAGCGACGTACGGGACGCCTCGCCCGTCTCACTCGTCACGCCCGAATCACTCGAACAGCAGTTGCAGGGCGACATCCCGGTAATGGCGCACATGCCGCAGGGCGCAGGGCGCAGACCGCCGCCTCGCTTCGACTTCGGTAAGGAGGCCAAGGAGTGGATGAAACCCCTCGTCCACGGTCACGAGGTCGACCTCGTCGAGTTCTGCGGCAACTGGTACGTGGACGACCTGCCGCCCATGATGTTCAACAAACACGCGCACAACAGCCAGGGGTTGCGAGC
Organism: Streptomyces atratus; assembly: GCF_040655115.1. Lineage (GTDB taxonomy): Bacteria > Actinomycetota > Actinomycetes > Streptomycetales > Streptomycetaceae > Streptomyces > Streptomyces atratus_D. Next base: position 32,831 of record NZ_JBFAJH010000062.1, read on the forward strand.
TGCTGTCGGTTTACTGAGCCGAGGTGAGTGGTGGCGTGCGGGAGTGAGTCCTGGCGGTGCGTTCGCGGGGGTGGGAACGGGGGTTCTGGGGCCGAATGGGTGACCTTGGTGGCTGCTGCTCGTTGGGTCGGGTGGCAGGTGTCCGGCCTGGGCGGGGGGTGATGTGGTGGGTGGTCTGCGGAAGTTGGCCGTGCCTTTCGTGGTGCTCGGGCCTTGCGGGGTGGCGATCCGGGACCGGCTGGGGCACCTCACCCCCCACGACGAGATGGTGCTGCGCGCGGTCGGCGAGCACCAGGGTGCGCTGGCTTCCGGTGATCTCAAGGCTCGCTGTGCGGACGGCCACGATCACAGCGCTCAGACGTGGGCGGCGCGTAAGCGGGAGCTGACGGCACTGTCGTCGTCGCGGATCGCGGGTGCGATCACCAAAGCCACGCACGATCAGTGGGCGCTCGCACGCCGTTGCCAGGCGGCGCATATCCAGAAGCTGGCGGCCGGGATCAAGACGTTGCGGCACCGCCTGTCCCTCCCGCTCGGGGCGCCCGGAACGAAGCGGGCTGCGGGCGGTTACCGGTCGAAGAACGAGTGGTTCCGCAAGTCCCGCCGACTTGCGGCACTGGAGGCGCGGCATGCTGCTGCTGTCGCGGAGTGGCAGGTCGGACGGGTGCGGGTGGTGCGGGGCGGTAAACGTCTCCTCAACACCCGCCACCACCTCACCCAGGCCCAGCTCACCGAAGACCAGTGGCGGGAACGCTGGGAAGCGGAACGCTGGTTCATCGCTGCCGACGGTGAGTCGGGGAAGCGGTTCGGGAACGAGACGATCCGCGTCACCCCGGACGGCGAGGTCAGCATCAAGCTGCCTGCCCCGCTCGCGCACCTGGCCAACGCCCGGCACGGCCGGTACATCCTCACCGCCCGTATCGGCTTCGCGCACCGGGGCGCGGAGTGGGCCGACCGCATCACCACGAACCGGTCCGTCGCCTACCGCATCCACCTCGATACGGAGCGAGGCCGCTGGTATCTCACCGCGTCCTGGCAACGCCCCGTCATCCAGACCATCCCGTTGGAGACTGCCCGCGCCCGGGGCATGGTCGGCGTCGACACCAACGCCGACCACTTCGCCGCCTACCTGCTCGACCGGCACGGCAATCCGGTCGGTGATCCGCACCGCTTCCCCTACGACCTGTCCGGCACCGCCGCTCACCGCGACGCCCAGATCCGCCACGCGCTGACCCGCCTGATCAACTGGGCCAAGCAGGCCGGTGTCGCCGCGATCGGCATCGAAGACCTCGACTTCACCACCGAGAAGACCCGGGAGAAGCACGGCCGCCAGAAGCGGTTCCGGCAGCTGATCTCCGGCATCCCGACCGGCAAGCTCAAGGCCCGGCTGGTGTCGATGGCCGCCGAACAGGGCCTCGCGGTCGTCGCGGTCGACCCCGCCTACACCTCCCTGTGGGGTGCCCAGCACTGGCAGAAACCGCTGGTCACCTCCCACCGCACGATGTCCCGTCACGATGCCGCCGGTATCGCGATCGGACGACGCGCCCTCGGACACCCGGTCCGGCGTCGGACGGCACCGCCCCCACACGACCGGAGTGATCGTGCGGGGCATCGGACCGTCCAGGCCGAACCAGGCGCCCGGGGGCGTGAGGGAACCCGCCCACCCACAACGGACCACGCCCCTGGAGGCGTGCCGCCGAGCGGGAAGCGAAAGCGGGAACCCAGCGCATCCAAAACCGTTCGGGATGCGCCCAGCACGCAACAGTGGGTCCAAGACTCACTTACGCACACTGGTGAGGAACGGTACGTGAGCCCGCGCCAGCTGGAACAGGACTGGCGCGACCAGTTCGACTGGGTCCACCGCGAGCTCGACTACGCGGTCCTGCCCATCACCCTGCACCCGGACGTCAGCGGCCGCCCGCAGGTGCTCCTCATGCTGGAACGCTTCATCGAGTACGTCTCCGGACATGAGGGCGTCAGCTTCTGCACCCTGGAGGACGCGGCCGACGACTTCCGCCGCCGCTTCCCGTTCGGCTCCGCCGAGCGCCCGGCGGATATGCGATGACGCGACCGGGCGGGTCGTGGCACAGTGGCGCCCATGCCTGAGCTCCGCACCCGCCCCGTGCGCCCCGCCGTTCACTCCGACGACACCGCTCTCGGAGAGCTCGACCGGGCCACGTGGTCGACCCTCCACGCCGTACAGCCGCGGCCGCACCCGCCGTACGAACCGTTCTTCAACGACCGCAACCTGCCCGAGCAGCTGCTCGTGGCCGAGGCGGAGGACCCGGCGGGCGCGATACGCATCGCCGGCTACATCCGGGTCGTCGCACCGACCCCGCTCGCCTGCAATGCGCATGTGCGCCAGATACAGGGCCTCGCCGTGGCCGACTGGGCGCGCGGCAGCGGCGTCGCCAGAGGGCTGCTGCGGGCCGCGTTCGCGCTGGCCCGCAACGAGGGGGCGAACCGGATGACGCTGCGCGTGCTCGGGCACAATGCGCCCGCGCGGGCGCTGTACGAGTCGGAGGGGTTCGCCGTCGAGGGCGTGCTGCCCGGCGAGTTCTTCCTGGGCGGGCGATACGTCGACGACGTGATGATGGGCCGCTCGCTCGCCCCGTGACGGCTTACGGCCTCACCCGCGACCGTTACCGTCCCACCCCTTGAACAGCCTTATGCCGCCCATCAGTTGGTGCAGGCGGCGCACCGCGAGAACGGCGGGGGAGCCGGCCCCGCCGTCGGCGCGTCGGTGACCGCCCAGGCCTCAAGCGCCGCACCGCGTCCGTGGCGGCCGCAGCGGCCGGCCGGACCTCCAGCGGGTCCGCGCCCTCACCGGCCGGCCGTGCCGGCACCGGCAGCAGCCGCTCCTCCGAATCCTGATCGGCCCGGTACCGGACGGCGCGCAGTGCCGGATCGTCCTGTGCCGCCCGCAGCAGACCGCGCGTCCAGCCGATCTGCTCCGTGGCGTGCTCGTCGCGCGGGCTGAGCGCGTCCGTGACCGCACCCTCCAGCGCCTCGGCCGGCGGCACCCCCGGACCGGCCATGCCGGGCTCCGACGACGGTGCGTTCATCACGGGTACGGAGATCCGCGTCGACAGCGGCACCCACTTCTGAGCCGGGGTGCCCACAGCGGGGGCGGAGCGGCTCAGCCGGAGCCGAACCGCTCCCAGAGCAGGGGAAAACGTTCGGCCAGCGCCGCGTTGTCCTCGAAGCGGACGGGGGCGCCCTCCGGCTCGGCGGCCTGCGGCGGAAGGCCGAGGTCCGGCGCGACGACGCCGGTGAGCTGTTCGTACGCCTCGTCGGCCGCATAGCCGAGATCCTCGGCGTCCCCGTCGATCTCCTCGTCGAACTCGTCGAGGAGATCGGCGAGGCTGTCCGGATCGTGCACCGCCCCCTCGAAGACCTCCCGCCCCTGGCCGATCAGCCAGCACCGGAAGAAGTCGAAGGCGTCGTCGCTCGCGCCGCCGAGCAGCACGGCGGCGGCGCCCCACAGATCCCAGCGGTACGCGCGGTTGTAGCGGGCCTCGAAGTGCCGGGCGAAATCCAGCACGGATTCCGGATCGAGCCGCACCAGCCGTTCGACGAGCAGGTCGGCATGGTCCTCGGGGTCGCCCTCGGCGGCCTCGCGGGTGCTGTCGATGATCTCCCAGAACTCCGTCTCGTCCATCACGGGTCAAGCATCGGCCTTGGTGGCAGGCGATGCACGCGGAGACACCGAAAAGAAGCCCTCAGCGATAGAGATCGCTCAGCCGTTCGGCGGCAGCGGCGAAGCGGTTCCGCAGCGCGAGCGGTTCGAGAACCTCCAACTCCGGCCCCAGGGACAGCAGCTGGTCGTACGCGACGTCCAGGGACTCCACGGGCAGGGTGACGGTGCGCCACCCGTCGGTGCCGGGCAGCCCGGCCGCCTCCAGTGCGTCCTGGACGGCCGAACGGTCCATGGCGTGCGGCAGCCGGCCTGCTCCCGCCTCCGACACCCGCACCGTCACCTCGGTCCGAAGGATCGAGCGGGCGAACTGCGCGGCCTGTTCGTCCCAGAAGCCCGGAAGATCGAAGTCGTCGTCGCGTACGAACCGTTCGTCCGACACGGTCACGGCGGTGAAGCGGTCGATGCGGTACACCCGGAAATCCGTCCCGGCGCGGGCGCACACGTACCAGACCCCGGCCTTGAGAACGAGTCCGTACGGTGCCAGCTCCCGCTCGACCTCACCGCCCGCACCGCCGCGCCGGTAACGGGCACTGACCATCCGGTCGTCCCAGACGGCCTCCGCGACGGGGGTCAGCAACTCGGGTGTGACGGGCTCCTGATACCAGCCGGGTGCATCCAGATGGAAGCGCCCGGCGGCGGTGTCGGAGGCGTCCCGCAGGGAGGGCAGCAGCGCGGCGGACACCTTGAGCCGGGCGGCGGACGCGGCGTCCTGGAGCCCCATCTCGCGCAGCGCGGACGGCAGCCCGGAGAGGAAGAGCGCCTCGGCCTCGTTACGGGCCAGCCCGGTGAGCCCGGTCCGGTACCCGCCGACGAGCCGGTAGCCGCCGGCCCGGCCGCGGTCCGCGTACACGGGAACCCCCGCCTCGGAGAGAGCCTGGGCGTCCCGGGTGACGGTCCGTTCGGACACCTCCAGCTCCCGGGCGAGCTCGGCGGCGGTCATGGCGGACCGGGACTGAAGAAGCAGCACCATCTTGATGAGCCGGGCAGCACGCATGGGCCCAAGTGTGCCGTGCCCTCGATGGCCGGGCGGGTTCGAAGATGCCCTGGTCCGCCGGGCGGGCTCGAGAACCAAGCCCGCCTAGGGGGTTCACAACTGCTGGGCACACAAGCCGCTTTGGTGAACATGGGCACGATGGGGTGAACGGTGCGACGATCTGTGGGCATGGCTGGCGGGGTGTGCGTAACGTCCTCGGTGCGATCTGGGACGCCGGGTGTGGTGTCAGCAGTCGGGGCCCCCGTGTCACCAGCGAGATGGTTCGGGGCCTCCCCGTCGCCTCTGGCCGCACCCATATGGCCGGGTCGTAGGGATTCCGCCCGCCCGGGACGGACCGCATACGGGATGTGCGTCGCCGACCGGGACGCGAAAGCGGAGGACCAGTGCGCC
>NZ_JBFAJH010000063.1:0-36189 GCF_040655115.1 Streptomyces atratus
GGACCGGCCGTCGCGCGTCAGCGGCCCGGTGTGCCCTCCTGTCACGACCGCCGGGTCGCGGGCGCGAGTGATGCGTGGGTGGGGCCGTGCAGGGGAGTCCCCGCAGGGACTGGCGCACGTGCCGGGTTCGCTCGCGTTGCCGGCTTCCGCGCCAGTCCTGAGGAGACGCCCCGGAGGGGCCCTGCCCACCACCCACCGCACAGTGCGGCGCCCCCGGGGCACGGCGCCGAAAATTGGAGCCCGTCCGGCGATCGAGGACGGAACCCCCGCACCCCGGACCGGGGCACCGCACCACGCAACGCCCCCGCCCCGCCCCGCCCAGGGGCCCCGCACCACGCGACGCCCAGGAGCCCCGCGCCACGGCGACGAGAACCAGGCCGCCCGCCACGGTTCACCTTCTGTTCACTCGCCCCCGTAAGCCGCTTCACCTGTTCTGCCTAATTTCGGCAGTGCACGGTGCGCGGCGAAACGCCGCACCACCCACCACATCGCACGCCGTCGTAGAACGAACAAGACCTCGGCGGCTCCTGGAAGGAAAAACCCGAAAGTGAAGCTTCAGCGCAAGAACCGGCTTCGTGCCACCGCGCTCGGTGCCCTCGCCGTCTCCAGCGCCCTGGTCCTCACGGCGTGCGGTTCGGACAACAACAGCGGCGGCAGCACGGGCGGCAGCGGCGAGAAGACGAGCGCCGCGTCGAACATCAAGTGCGACGACGCCAAGGGCCAGCTCCTCGCCTCCGGCTCCAGCGCGCAGAAGAACGCCATGGACCTCTGGGTCAAGGACTACATGGCGGGCTGCAAGGGCGTCGAGATCAACTACAAGTCGTCGTCCTCCGGTGAGGGCATCATCGCCTTCAACCAGGGCACGGTCGGCTTCGCCGGCTCCGACTCGGCGCTGAAGCCCGAAGAGGTCGCCGACTCGAAGAAGATCTGCAAGACCGGCCAGGGCATCAACCTGCCGATGGTCGGCGGCCCCATCGCGATCGGCTTCCACCTCGAGGGTGTCGACAGCCTGACGCTGGACGCCCCCACGCTCGCCAAGATCTTCGACGGCAAGATCAAGAAGTGGAACGACCCCGCGATCGCCAAGCTCAACAGCGGCACGAAGCTTCCGGCCAAGGCGATCCAGGCCTTCCACCGCTCCGAGGACTCCGGCACCACGCAGAACCTCGGCAAGTACCTCGCCGCCACCGCGCCGAACGACTGGAAGTACGAGCCCGAGAAGAAGTGGCCGGCCCCCGGTGGCCAGGCCGCGTCCGGCTCCGCCGGTGTCGCCGCCCAGGTGAAGCAGGTCGACGGCTCGATCGGTTACTTCGAGCTCTCGTACGCCTCGTCGCAGTCCATCTCCACGGTCGACATCAACACCGGTGGTTCCGCCCCGGTCAAGGCCTCCTCGGAGAACGCCTCCAAGGCCATCGCCGCCGCCAAGATCAAGGGCACCGGCAAGGACCTGGCGCTCGACCTCGACTACACCACCAAGGCCGAGGGTGCGTACCCGATCGTCCTGGTGACCTACGAGGTCGTCTGCGACACGGGCAACAAGGCCGAGACGCTTCCCACGGTCAAGTCCTTCCTGAACTACACCGCGAGTGACGAGGGTCAGAAGGTCCTCACCGACGCCGGTTACGCGCCGATCCCGACCGAGATCAACGCCAAGGTCCGCGAGACCATCGCGTCCCTCAAGTAACCAGAAGCAACACCCGTAACACCAGCTGAAATCCAGCTCCACAGCAATACCCGGCAGGCCGGCCCGGTGTACCCCTCCGGACCGGCCCGCCGGCACCACCCCCATCCGGTGCACCGCCGCCAGGGGAGCACGTCGCTCCCCCACACAGACCGGAAAGACCATGGCTTCCACCACACCGACAGACACGCCACCGGCGCACCCGGTGCAACGCAAGCGCGCCAGGCCCAAGGCCGTCGGACGCGCGGGCGACACAATCTTCCTGGGCCTCTCACGGGGTTCAGGCATTCTGCTGCTCGTGATCATGGCGTCGATCGCCGTGTTCCTCACGTACCGCGCGACCCTCGCCATCTCCAAGGACCAGGGCAACTTCCTCACCACGCTGGACTGGAACCCGGTCGGCGACAAGCCGGTCTTCGGTATCGCGGTCCTGCTCTTCGGCACGATCGTCAGCTCGATCATCGCGATGGCCATCGCGGTTCCGATCGCTGTCGGTATCGCCCTCTTCATCTCGCACTACGCGCCGCGCAAGCTGGCCGCGCCCCTCGCGTACGTCGTCGATCTGCTCGCCGCAGTGCCGAGCATCGTGTACGGCATCTGGGGCGCCCTCTTCCTGGTCCCGTACCTGGAGGGGCTGAACCTCTGGCTCGACCAGTTCTTCGGCTGGACGTACGTCCTGGAGAAGACCGAGGTCGGCGTCGCCCGCTCGCTCTTCACCGTCGGCATCCTGCTCGCGATCATGATCCTGCCGATCGTGACGAGCGTCAGCCGTGAGGTCTTCCTCCAGGTCCCGAAGATGAACGAGGAAGCCGCCCTCGCTCTCGGTGCCACCCGCTGGGAAGTCATCCGCCTCTCGGTGCTGCCCTTCGGCCGCTCCGGCGTGATCTCCGCGTCGATGCTGGGCCTGGGCCGCGCACTCGGCGAGACGATGGCCGTCGCCACGGTCCTGTCGCCGAGCTTCGTCATCTCGGCGCATGTGCTCAACCCCGGCGGCGGAACGTTCGCCCAGAACATCGCCGCGAAGTTCGACGAGGCGGACCAGTTCGGGCGCGACGCCCTGATCGCCTCCGGCCTCGTCCTCTTCATCCTCACCCTGCTGGTCAACGGCGCGGCCCGGCTCATCATCGCCCGCCGCAAGGAGTACTCGGGGGCCAACGCATGAGCCAGGCAGCCAACACCGGCATACAGGAACGCCCCACCCCCACGACGGTCGCTTCCCGGAACAGCCTCAGCAGCCGGGTTCTCCCCCGCTGGGCCCCTGCCGCCTTCGCGGGCGCCGCGCTCGTGCTCGGCGTCGGCATCGGCGCGGCGGCCGGCTGGCAGAGCCGCATCCAGTGGGGCCTGTTCTCCGCGGTGCTCTTCGTCGTCATCTCGTACGTCACGACGTCGGTCGTCGAGAACCAGCGCCAGGCCAAGGACCGGCTCGCCACCAGCATCGTCTGGGTGTGCTTCCTCCTCGCCGTCGTGCCGCTGGCCTCGCTGGTCTGGACCACGGTCAGCCGCGGCGCGAAGGTCCTGGACGGCTATTTCCTCACCCACTCCATGGCCGGTGTGCTCGGCACGGCGCCGGGTGGCGGTGTCTACCACGCCCTGATCGGCACCCTGGAGCAGGTCGGCCTCGCCACCTTGATCTCCGCCCCGATCGGCCTGCTGACCGCCGTCTACCTGGTGGAGTACGGCAAGGGCGCGCTCGCCAAGGCCGTGACGTTCTTCGTCGACGTGATGACCGGTATCCCGTCCATCGTCGCCGGTCTCTTCATCCTGTCGATCATGCTGATGGCCAAGCTCCAGCCGTCCGGCCTGATGGGTTCGCTGGCGCTCACGATCCTGATGATCCCGGTCGTGGTCCGCTCCACCGAGGAGATGCTCAAGCTCGTCCCGAACGAGCTCCGCGAGGCATCGCTCGCCCTCGGCATCCCGAAGTGGCGCACCATCCTGAAGGTGGTTCTGCCCACCGCGATCGGCGGTATCACCACAGGTGTGATGCTCGCCATCGCCCGGATCGCCGGCGAGACCGCGCCGATCATGCTGCTGGTCTTCGGCAGCCAGCTGATCAACACCAATCCCTTCCAAGGCGCACAGTCGTCGCTCCCCTTCTACATCTGGGAGCAGTACAAGATCGGCAGTGAGCCGTCGTACGACCGTGCCTGGGCCGCCGCTCTGGTCCTGATCGCCTTCGTCATGATCCTCAACCTGGTGGCCCGCGGTATCGCCCGCTGGAAAGCCCCACAGCACTGAATATGCGGCTCCGCCGCGTGGCCGGCCGCTGACGCGGCCAACAGAGAGAAGCAGTGATTCAAATGGCCAAGCGCATCGACGTCAGCGGCCTGTCCGCCTACTACGGCTCCCACCTCGCCATCGAGGACATCTCGATGACCGTGGAGCCCCGCTCCGTGACCGCCTTCATCGGCCCGTCCGGCTGCGGCAAGTCCACCTTCCTGCGCACCCTGAACCGGATGCACGAGGTCACCCCCGGTGGCCGCGTCGAGGGCAAGGTGCTGCTGGACGACGAGAACCTGTACGGGGCCAACGTCGACCCGGTCACCGTGCGCCGCACCGTCGGCATGGTCTTCCAGCGGCCGAACCCGTTCCCGACCATGTCGATCTTCGACAATGTCGCTGCGGGCCTGAAGCTGAACGGTTCGTACAAGAAGGGCCGGCTGGCGGACGTCGTCGAGAAGTCCCTCCGCGGCGCCAACCTCTGGAACGAGGTCAAGGACCGCCTGAACAAGCCCGGCTCCGGCCTCTCCGGCGGTCAGCAGCAGCGTCTGTGCATCGCCCGCGCGATCGCGGTCGAGCCGGATGTGCTGCTGATGGACGAACCGTGCTCCGCCCTGGACCCGATCTCCACCCTCGCCATCGAGGACCTGATCGGTGAGCTGAAGGAACGGTTCACGATCGTCATCGTGACGCACAACATGCAGCAGGCGGCCCGCGTCTCGGACCGCACGGCGTTCTTCAACCTCGCGGCGGTCGGCAAGCCCGGCAAGCTCGTGGAGATAGACGAGACGGAACGGATCTTCTCCAACCCGTCGGTCCAGGCGACGGAGGACTACATCTCCGGCCGCTTCGGGTGACCAGGTCACCCGGGTACGGGGTCGGCCCGGGCCGGGGGCGTGGGTGGTAACTGCCGGTGGTGGGTTTCCACCGGCGAACCCACCACATCCCTCCGGCGAACCGGCCCCGTTCACAGACAGCCTTTGGGGTGCTGCATGGCGGTGCCACCCTCAAGGCAAAGGGTCCGCCCCCGCTCCTCACAAGGGAGCGGGGGCGGACCCCTTTCACTTCAAGCCCACGGGGGGCGTCACTCACCCGAACAGCAGGACGACGCCCCCGTAACTCGCGGCAGCGACCAGCGCCGCGGCCGGCATCGTGATGAACCACCCGAGGATGATGTTCTTCGCGACTCCCCACCGCACCGCGTTGACCCGCTTCGTGGCGCCCACACCCATGATCGCCGAGGTGATCACATGCGTCGTGGAGATGGGCGCGTGGAACAGGTACGCCGAGCCGAACATGATCGACGCCCCGGTCGTCTCCGCGGCGAAGCCCTGCGGCGGGTCCAGCTCGATGATCTTCCGGCCGAGCGTCCGCATGATCCGCCAGCCACCCGCGTACGTACCCAGCGAGAGCATCAGCGCGCAGACGAGCTTCACCCAGACCGGGATCGGGTCGCTCGGACTCTCGACATCGGCGATGACCAGCGCCATCACCACGATGCCCATCGTCTTCTGCGCGTCCTGCAGACCGTGCCCGAGCGCCATGCCTGCCGCCGAGACCGTCTGGGCTATGCGGAAGCCGCGCTTGGCCTTGTGCGGGTTGGCGTTCCGGAACAGCCACATGATCGCGATCATCACCAGATAGCCGACGATCAGGCCGACGACCGGCGAGACGAACATCGGGATGACGATCTTGTCGAGCACCCCGTCCCAGTGCACCAGCGTTCCCCCGGCCAGCGCCGCTCCGACCATGCCGCCGAACAGCGCGTGCGAGGACGACGAGGGCAGACCGAAGTACCAGGTGACGAGGTTCCAGATGATCGCGCCGACAAGGGCGGCGAAGAGGATTCCCATCCCCTTCTGCCCCTCGGGCGTCGCGATCAGACCCTCACTGACGGTCTTGGCGACTCCCTGGCCCAGGAAGGCACCGGCGAGGTTCATCACCGCGGCCATCGCCAGGGCCGCCCGCGGGGTCAGCGCCCGGGTGGAGACCGAGGTGGCGATGGCGTTCGCCGAGTCGTGGAAGCCGTTCGTGTAGGTGAAGCCGAGCGCGACACCGATGGTCACGATCAGCGCAAAGGTGTCCACGTGGTTCAGGACTCCTTGACCGCGATGGTCTCCACCGTGTTGGCGACGTGCTCGAACGCATCGGCCGCCTCTTCCAGCACATCCACGATCTGCTTGAGCTTCAGCACCTCAATGGCGTCGTACTTGCCGTTGAAGAGATGGGCGAGCAGCTTGCGGTGGATCTGGTCGGCCTGGTTCTCCAGACGGTTGACCTCGATCCAGTACTCGGTGAGGTTGTCCATCGTGCGCAGATTGGGCATCGCCTCGGCGGTCAGCTCGGCCGCCCGCGCCAGCACCTCGATCTGCTGCTCGACACCCTTGGGGAGTTCTTCGACCTGGTACAGCACGACCAGGTCGACGGCCTCCTCCATGAAGTCCATGATGTCGTCGAGCGACGATGCGAGGTTATAGATGTCCTCGCGGTCGAACGGCGTGATGAAAGAGGAGTTCAGCTGGTGGAAGATCGCGTGGGTGGCATCGTCCCCTGCGTGCTCCGCTGCCCGCATGCGTTCCGCGATCTCGACTCGGGAGGCAGAGTCCGCCCCGAGCAGTTCCATGAGGAGTTTCGAGCCCGTGACGATGTTGTCCGCGGATGCGGAGAACATGTCGTAGAAGCTCGTCTCCCTGGGGGTCAGACGAAAGCGCACGTGGGGTCCTCGGATGCTTTGGATTCGGTCAGGCTGATGCTAGGTGCATCATCCGGCCACGGCTAACCGGCGTTCTTCAGTGTCGCGCATCGAGCACGGTGATCAGCACGGGCCCCCGGTCACGTTTCAGCTGAATTCGTTAGGATATACCCACCCGGGGTATATAGGGCGCAGGGTAAAGGGAAAACGGGAGGCAGCAATGACCACCACAGAGGCGACGGAACCCACCGGGGAATCGGCGGAGATCCTCACCGACCACGACCGCGGCATACACGGCTACCACCATCAGAAGGCCGACCACGTCAAGCGGCTGCGCCGGATCGAGGGCCAGATCCGTGGTCTGCAGCGGATGGTCGACGAGGACGTCTACTGCATCGACATACTCACGCAGGTCTCGGCGTCCACCAAGGCTCTCCAGTCGTTCGCGCTCCAACTACTCGAGGAGCATCTGCGCCACTGCGTCGCGGACGCGGCGGTCAAGGGTGGCGAGGAGATCGACGCGAAGGTCGAGGAAGCCACGAAGGCCATCGCCCGGCTGCTCCGTACCTGAGGCAGCGCCGTGTGAGGTCGCCTGGGACACTGCCCGAGGTACCGTCTGACGTCCGCTTTTGTCCGTCACCCCCGGTGGTCGCCCCGCCGGGGGACGGTGGTGCGTTCGGCGCCCGCCCCGACGTTGAGCACCTCGTCGATACGGTCCGCACTGAGGCGTTCACCGATGGCGGCCGACGCCGCGATCATCAGCTCACCGCACAGCTCGATCTCGGCGAGGGCCACATGGTCCTGAACGGTCCGAGTGCTGAGCGTCACCACGTACGTCACCTCTCACTACCGTCGCCGACTTCCTAGCGTAGGGAGCGGACCACGTGCCGCGCATGGCACGGACGGACCATTTCGGCCGCGCCGGATGCCTACGCGCCCGGCCCGCCGCCTCGGCCGCCGCTACCGCTGCCCCTGCTCGATCTGCCCGGTGTAGATGTCACGGCCGTCCGGAAGCCGCACGTCCACGGGCACCCCGAATCCGAACAGCAGCGTCGTCGAGACCACCTGCACCGGCGGACCCTCGTTGGCGAAACTGAACCGGTGGCGCACCTTCCGCAGCCGCCCCGCCCCGTCCAGATACGCGTCGAACGGCACGGCGTCCATGCGGAACCCTTTCGCCGCCGCGGCCAGTGCGCCACGCGATCCGGGCGAGGCGGCCCGCGCCGCGCGTCCGAGGTCCGCGGTCCCCCGGTAGTGCCGGACCGTCACCCCGGCGAGCTCGCTCTCCCCCACATACGTCACCGTGCTCGCTCCCCGAAGCAGTTCCGCGGCCGCCATCGGATCGGTGACCCCGCCCGTGACGAGATTGCCGTCCTCCAGTGCCGTCGTGTCGACCCTGACCCACTTGCCGGCGGGGACTCCCGCGCCACGGTTCTTCATGTAGAGCGCACCGGGGGTGAGGAGTTCGGTGATGGGGCGGTGTTCGTCCTCGCCCGCGGCGTCCTTCGGCAGCACCACGGTGAGCCGGCCGAGCTGCCTGCGGAAGTCGTACCTCCCCCGCCCCGTGATCGTCACCCGCGTCCCGCCGGCCGCGGTCTCCATCGACGTACGCACCTCTGCGCTTCCGACGACTTCCCGGCCCCTTGGCCGATTCCCGCCCCCCGTCCCCGCGAGCACCGCGGCCGCCCGGTGGATCGCGTCGAGGGGATCACCCCCACCCCGCTCGTCCACCACGCTCCGGCCGCCGACATCGGTCCCGCCCCGGCCACCGCTGTCCGAGCATCCGGCGGCCGCCGCCATCACGCCCACCACGGCGAGGGCGCAGACAGCGCGCGTCCCGCCTCCGGACCTGTGCTGCTGCACCACCATCGCCTGCCAACCCCCAACGACGTACCGCTTGCCCGTGCCCCCACCCGCCCCGCATAACGACCACCCTTGTCCCCCGTCACGCCGTCCTCGTAGGCCTCACGGACGGGTGCCCGTCCCCAGTACCGTGGACGGGTGTACGACCAACACACCGCCGGGGTCACGCCGACCGCTACCCCCGCCTCGCCGACACCCCCCGCCCACGAGCCCTTCACCATCGAACGTGGCTCGTTCTGCATCGCCCGCTGCGACTGCGGGTGGACCGGCCCGGCCCGCCGCTCCCGCGACCGCGCCCGCACCGACGCCGCAGAGCACCGCGCCGCCCGCTGATCACGGATCACGGATCACGGATCACGGATCACCGACAACCGATCACCCGACGGTCGCCCGACCGATCGCCCCGCCCGACCGATCGCCCCGCACGGCCATGACCCGGAGGGTCCGATGAACCTGCCCAACCGGCGCACCCTGCTCACCGCGGGCGCGGCAACAGCTCTGGCCACCGCCACGGCCACCTCCTGCGGAGGCGCCGGCACGGATTCCTCGGATGCCGCCCCGTCCGCCACCCGCACATCGCCCGCATCGCCCACCTCGGCCGGCTCACCCCCTGCCACCACCGGCAAGGCCAACTGGCCCGCCCTGGCCAAGAGCCTCGACGGCATCCTCGTACGCCCCGAGGACGCGGCGTACCGGACGGCCCGCCAGCTCTACAACACCCGTTTCGACGGCCAGAAACCGGCGGCTGTCGCGTATGTCCGGCACGAGGCGGACATCCGCGAGTGCCTGGCCTTCGCCCGCCGCACCTCCACCCCCGTCTCCATCCGCAACGGCGGTCACTCGTACGCGGGCTGGTCGAGCGGCAACGGGCGTCTGGTGATTGACGTCTCCTCACTCTCCCGGGTCGACCGGGACGGCACCGTCGGCGCGGGCGCCAAACTCATCGACGTCTACCGGGGACTTGCCCAGCACGGGCTGACGATCCCCGGAGGCTCCTGCCCCACGGTCGGCATCTCCGGTCTCACCCTCGGCGGCGGCCACGGCGTCGCGTCCCGCGCGTACGGCCTGACCTGCGACAGCCTCACCGCGGCAACCCTCGTCACCGCCGACGGCACAACGGTGACCGCCGACGCCAAGCACCACCCCGACCTCTTCTGGGCGCTGCGCGGCGGGGGCAACGGCAACTTCGGTGTGGTCACCGAGCTGACGTTCCGCACCCGCCCGGCCCCACGGACCGTCACCGCGTACATGTCGTGGCCGTGGTCGCGCGCCCGGTCCGTCATCGCCGCCTGGCAGGAGTGGGGCCCGGACCAGCCGGACGAGATCTGGTCCTCCGCACATCTCGCGGCGGGACCGGGCGGCGGCAACCCGACCGTGTCGGTCGCCGCGTTCGGCCTGGGAACCTACGGCGACCTCCAGAACGCCGTCGACCGCCTGGCGGCCCGGATCGGCGCACCGGCGTCCTCGGTGTCGCTGCGCCGCCGCAGCTACGAGGAGGCGATGCTGGTGTACGCGGGCTGCGCCGGCATCAGCGACGATCAGTGCCGTCTGCCGGGGACGACACCCGGCCGTAACGCGCAGGGCGCGCTCCAGCGCGAGACGTACGCCGCCGCGTCCGACTTCTTCGACCATTCCCTGTCCCCGGCGGGCATACAGGCCCTGCTCGACCGGACCGAGGCGTTCACCCGGATCGGCGTGGCCCCGAGCGGCGGCGGATCGATCGTGCTCACCGCGCTCGGCGGGGCGATCAACCGGGTCGACCCGCAGGCGACGGCGTTCGTCCACCGCCACTCACGGATGCTCGCCCAGTACATCGCCGCCTGGCGTCCCGGCACGGCGGGCACGGCCCAGCAGGACTGGCTGAAAAACACCCACGGGGCGCTGCGGCGTCACGCGTCCGGAGCGGCGTACCAGAACTACACGGACCCGGCGCTGACCGACTGGCGGCAGGCGTATTACGGAACGGCGGCCGACCGTCTCACCCGGGTGAAGAAGCAGTACGACCCCGAGCGCCTCTTCACTTTCCCGCAGGCGCTGTAACGCAGAACTGGGGGCGCGAACGCCCCCAGTTCTCCCTCGGTCACACCGTCTAGGCGGCCAGGTCCTTCTCGCCACCGTCGCCCGCCCGCGGGCGCGGCTCCGGGATCCCGAGCGGGCGCCCCTCGGCCGCGGCCGGCACAAGCCGCCTCGACCGTACGAGCCACCCCACGCGCTCCGACCGTGAGACGGCGGCGACGACCGGCGTCAGCAACGCCATCGCGAGCGGCGCGAGCAGCAGTGTGGCAGCAGTGCCGAGCGCGAACCCGCCGATGACGTCGGTCGGGTAGTGGACCCCCATATAGATCCGGCAGAAGCCTTCCGCCAGCGCGAGGACGATCGCGGCGAGTCCGAATTTCCGGTTGGCCACGAACAGTCCGACGCCGAGAGCCATCGCCATCGTGGCGTGGTCGCTCACGAACGAGAAGTCGTTCTTACCCGACACCAGGACGTCCAGGCCCTGGTGGTCGCGGAACGGGCGCGGCCGCTCCACGAAGTCCCGGATCGGGATGTTGACGAGCAGCGCGATCCCGGCGGCGAGCGGCGCCCAGACGATCCCGGCGACCGCGGTCACCGAGTCCTCGGCCGTGCCGCGTCGGCGGACGCTCCACCAGCACCACAGGACCACGAGGACCATGCCGAGCATGATCCCGTACTCGCCGACGAACTCCATCACCCGGTCGAACCAGGTCGGAGCGGATTTTGCGAGCCCATTGATGTCGTAGAGCAGGCTGACGTCTGGGTTCGACCCATCCAGTGCGAGTCCAGCCATCTGCTGCGGCCCCTTGCCTTGTCTGCTGCCGCGGTGCACAGCCGTGTGCACCGCGTATGACGAACCCCCGTGTTCGGTTCGACCACTCTCTCGATCACTGCTTCGATCACTGCTGCGTGTGATACGCGACGGTGCCGGGCAGCGCCGCATGGTCAGTGCGCGTGCTGCCCCAGTCCAGGGAACGAAGCTCTCCGCGTGTACGTTCCACTCTCCACCGAATGATCACCATGACGTTATCGAAGAGTGACTCGTCGTCGCAGCTCAGGGCCCAGGCTTCACGGAGAGTTCCGGCCACCGACGACTCCCCGTCACGCCGCCGGCTGGGCGGTCGGGAGTGCCGCCGCGCCGTCCTTCGTCACGCGCGTCGCACCGAAGTAGTCGGGCGTGTCGATCTTGTCGAAGCGGATCACGGCCCCGGTGTACGGCGCGTTGATCATGTACCCGCCGCCGACATACAGCCCGACGTGGTGGATCGCCCGGGAGTTGGTCAGGTCGTCGGAGAAGAAGACCAGGTCGCCGGGGAGCAGTTCGCCCCGTGAGGGGTGCGGCCCGGCGTTGTACTGATCGTTCGCCACTCGCGGCAGCTCGATGTCCACGGTCCGGTACGCGGCCTGCGTCAGTCCGGAACAGTCGAACCGTCCACCCTGCTCAGCCGTGCCGTTCCCGCCCCACAGATATTTCGTACCGAGCTTCTTCTGTGCGAAGTAGATCGCCCCGGCCGCCTGCCGCGAGGGCTCGACCCGCCCGACCGGCCGGGCGAAGCTCTTCTCCAGCGAACGGATGATCTTGACGTAGTTCTGCGTCTCCGCGATCTTCGGTACGCCGCCGGAGCTGATGACCCGGTACGCACCGGCGTTGTAGGCGGCCAGCATGTTGTCCGTCTGATCCCCCGGCACCTTCTTGACGTACCCGGCGAGTTCGCAGTCGTAGCTGGCGGCGGAGGGGATGGCATCGGCCGGATCCCAGACGTCCCGGTCCCCGTCCCCGTCCCCGTCGATCCCGTGCCCCGACCAGGTCCCGGGGATGAACTGCGCGATGCCCTGCGCGGCGGCCTTGCTCTGCGCCCGCGGGTTCCACCCGCTCTCCTGGTACAGCTGAGCGGCGAGGAGCGCGGGGTTGATGGCCGGGCAGAGGTTGCCCCACTTCTGCACGAGCGGCTGGAACTTCGCCGGCACCGCCCCCTTCGCCAGCCCGACGGCCGCGTTGCTGCCGGCGTTGCCGAGGCCGGCGGCAGCGGAGTACGTACCGACGACGAGCAGCGCCACGAAGCACATGGCGACCCCGATGCCGATCCCACCGACCACCCAGAATTTCCGCACCCCTCAACCATCCCCCATCCGGGGCGGGTTCAAGGCCGTTTTCGCGGGTGTGTACGAGTTGTCCGGAGCACGGGCCGGCTCGCCGGGGTCACCGACCGCGCACCGAGGAGAACGAATTCCGCCGACTGACCAACCCTCAGGACGCTCCCGCGGACCAGTAGTCGGAGCGCACGTTGGGGCGCGGCAGGGGGTAGACACCCTCGTACGCCGGACCGTTCGGCTCGGACGTGGAATCGGCGACCTTCGACTCCTTCACGCAGGGGCTGTCCGCCTCGAAGAACGCCTGCCCCTTTCCGCGGAAGCTGACGCTGATTCCGAACCCGGCGTCCGTCCGGGCATAGACGGCCGGGAACTCCGTGTCCTTGTTGATCGCCTTGATCCGGTAATCGCTCTTCCGCCAGAACTTCTCCACCTGGTCCAGGAATTCCGCCCGGCGCGACGCCGACACGATGGTCATCACCGTGCGCCTGCGGGTCACGTCGCACGTCCCCGCGGTCGTCGGCCCGTGTGCCCACTGCACCTCGGGATCGATGGCCTTCAGCACCGCGTCGAGCATGCCGTCGGACCGCTCGGCGGCCTGTTGCATGTCCATGCGCCCCTTCTTCCCTCCGGCGTCCCCTTGCCCCTGGTGTTCGCTCCCGCACGCGGACAGGGAGAAGCCGAGGGCCAGGGCCACCACAACGATCCGGAACCGTCGCTTCATCGCTGTGCCTCCATCTTGAGACTGTCGGCGTGTCCCGACACGATCAGAGCGATGCTGTCCGCCGAGACGGCGTCCCTCACCGGATCGAAGTAGAGAGAGTGGGCGTCAAAGCTCAGGCCGGAGCCGCTGACCACCGGTGGCCCGTCGCCCACGGGGAAGCGCCTGGCGCCGAATGCCTTGCTCGCCGGGTCCTTGCCGAACCAGAGGTCGTCGTCTCCCGGGTCGGCCAGATCCCCGGCGAAGTATGCACCAGCAGGACCGAACGCCAGCATCCCCAGCGTGCCCACGGCGGTCTGCACCTTGGACGGGAGCTTGGTGACCGGGTCGTTCGCCGCGGCGCCGACGAAGACGTGTCCGGCACCGACCCCGAGGTCCACGGCCTGATCCACGCCCACCCCCGGGCTGCCGACCAGAATGATGTCGTCGACTCCCGGAATTCCGCCGACATGCTGCGCGGCGGCTCCCACGGTCCGCGAACCGTACGAGTGCCCGATGGCTGTCAGATGCGGATCCTTGTTCTGGTTGGTGGCGACCAGCCCGCTCATGAAGTCGTTGTACGCCACGCCGCCCTTCTCCGCCCGCCCCGTACCCATGACCGCCAGGCTGCTCAGCCCGTCCGGCGTCTGGGGTGCGTCGTAGCCGAGCCAGACGATCGCCGCACTGGACTGTTCGTACCCCTGGGCGCCGATCGCGGTGTCACGGGCCCGCTTGAGATCGTTCTTCGCGAACTCCTCGTCCAGGGAGGTGTTCAGCCCCGGCACATACGCCGACACGTTCTTCGACGTGTCCGGATTCCCGAACGAGACGATCGCCCGCCCGTTTCCCTCGTCCGATATGCCGAGCAGGTACATCGGCGGCTGCTTCCCGTTCTCCTTCAACTGCCGCTCGATCTCCCGCAGTCCGGCGAGCTGCTTCTGCGACGTCGCGTCGTCCTGCCCCGACAGCTTCCCGATCAGCTGAGTCAGGTTCTTGCGGTTGGCAGCGTCCCTGGTCGCCGCCGGGATCCCGTCGAGGTTGCCGATCCGATCCGGGGAAAGAGCGAGGTACTGATCACGCTGATCCTGCGTCAGTCCGTCCCACCACGCCTTGCGCCCGGCAGCAGTGCCGCCCCGCGGGATGCGGGCGTTCAGATAGTCGCGCTGGTCCGCCTGCACGGCCGCCCCGACACGGGAGCCGGAACCGGGCAGCCCGGCGCCGACGCCACCGACGCCGGTGGCCGCCTTGATCAGCTCCCCCGCCGCACCGGCGCGGTCGCCCCGGGACCACTTGTTGCTCGCGCTCTGCGCGTACTGGGCTACCTGATTGCCGAGGTTCCTGCCGTTCGTGACGGGGTGGAAAACGGTGTCCGCGGCGCCGCTGACATCGCCCCAGAGGCCGTCGCCGACGAGCCCGGTGAAGAAGCCGCCGTCCGATGCGTGACCGGGGGCGCTCGGACCCTCGCCCCCCTCGGCGGCCTGAGTGGCGCTACCGCCGTCTCCGCCGGATGCGGTGGACCCGCCCGAGGCGTCCGACCCACCCGAGTCCGAACCTCCCGACGCTGCGGACCCTCCCGAGTCCGTACCCCCGGAGTCCGATCCACCGGATGTTGCGGACCCTCCCGAGTCCGTACCCCCGGAGTCCGATCCACCGGATGCTGCGGACCCTCCCGAGTCCGTACCCCCGGATGACTCGGACCCACCGGACGAAGAAGTCCCTCCGGATGACCCCGACCCACCGGACGAAGAAGTCCCTCCGGCGACGGTCGACCCTCCGGAGTCCACACCGCCGGACTCCGTAGCGCCACCGCCGGAAGCACCACCACCGCCATCCTCGCCATGACCGGCCACCACGCCACTGCCCGCCGCCGGGCAGGCGCTACCGGTGAGCCGGCAGATCGCGCTCTGGATCTCACCGGTCAGCTGCCCACCGATCTGCGTCGCCATGAGCGCGCCGACGAGAGCCACGACCACCAGGACAGCACCCAGGTACTCCATCGCGGTCTGCCCACGGTCACGACGGGCCCTGAGCACTCGCGTGAGGAAGAACGGCCGCTGTATGGCGCGCTGTTCAGGACTGAGCCTGAACCAGGCGCGGGAGCTTCTCCGGAACAAGAGGACGACGACGGCGACAGGTATCACCAGCTGGGGGACACCTTGGACGCCGCCGTCCCCACTCAAGGTGGCCAATGCACCGAGGGCGAGCCAGACGTGTACGGCAAGGAGTCCACGGCGGATCCCGACGCCACCGGTCCACAGACGCAGCGAGAGGACGAACCCGGTGACGCCGGGTAACGCCGCGTACAGCAGCATTCCCAGCAGCCGACCGTCCACCGCATCGACCGAGGACGCCACCGACAACACGTCGATCACGCCGACGACGGTGACCACGAAGAGCACGCGGACGAGGATCAGCACTGCTTGCAGCGTGCTCGGCAGGGGCTGCCTGCGCGGATGGTCCACGACAGCATCCGCGGCGAAGCCACCCGGAACCGCTAATCCTCGTATGCCAGACACGGCGAGTCCCCTGCCTTGTGAGTGGGTGCAGTGAGCAGTGACAGATCCGCCACTCCACGTATGCGACCACACCGGCACCGGGCGGGGCATGGGCCCCAGGGCCCAATGCGAGACTCAAAGTGCGCGATACATCCAGAGGTTCAGGTCACCTTGTCCTGATGTGGTGTCAGGTCGCCCCGGCAGACCAGAAGTCGGAGTGCACGTTGGGGCGGGGGATGAGTTCCACGCCCGCATAGCTGCGCCCGTTCGGCGGAGTTGCGGGTTCGGCGACGTCAGACTTCTTCACGCATGGACTGTCGACCTCGAAGAACACCTGACCTTCGCCTCCGACGATCAGAGTGACTCCAAAGCCGTCCTTCGTCTGCGCAAAGATCGCCGGGACGTCCACATCGTTGTTGATCGCCTTGATCTTGTAGCCGCTCTTCCGCCAGAAGCGATCCACCACGCCCAGGAAGCTGCCGCGACGCTCAGCAGAAATTATGGTCATTACAGTGCGCCTACGAGTTACATCACAGCTGCCTGTGGTCGTCGGGCCATGCGTCCACTGAACCTCCGGTTCGATCTCCTTCATGACAGCATCGAGGATCCCATCAGCGCGCTCCGCTGCGCCTTGCATATCCATGTTTACCTCCTTCCCTCCATTCACACAGCCGGACATTTCCATGCACATCAGCAGTACGGCAGCTGTCAGTCGAATCCGGAAACTCATCGGTACTCTTCCGTCTTGAGTTTGCTGGAACGCCCCGCAGAGATCAGAGCAATATTGCTTGCCGATACCGCATCTCTTTCCGGGTCGAAGTACTGAGAGTGCGCATCGATCGAGACCCCTTTTGCGCTGATCAGCTCCGGACCCTCATTCACGGAAAAACGCCTCGCGCCAAACGCTTCACTCGCCGGATCCTTTCCGAACCAGAGGTCGTCATCTCCCGGATCGGCGAGATCACCAGCCACATAGGCAGTAGCTGGCCCTCCAGCAATCAATCCCACAACGCCGACAGCTGCCTGCTGCTTGGAGGGGAGCTTGGTCACCACATCATTCTCAGCTGCACCGACAAAAACATGGTCTTTCCCAACCCCGAGATCCTCAGCGCGGTCCACACCAACCCCCGGACTGCCCACCAACACGATGTCGTCCACACCGGGAATCCCGCCACCTTGCTGAGTTGCGGCACCGACAGTGCGCGAACCATAAGAATGCCCGATAGCCGTCAGGTGCGGATCCTCATTCTCATTCGTAGCCACTAAGCCCTCCGTGAAGCCATTGAATGCTTTCCCACCCTTCTCAGCCCTTTCATCACCGGCTACCGCCAAACTCGAAAGTCCGTCTGGCGTCTGCGGCGCGTCATAACCAAGCCAGACAACCGCGGCACTGGAATGATCGAGATACCGTGTCCCAATGGCTGTGTCACGGGCCCGCTTGAGATCCCCTTCTGCAAAATCCTTATCCAGCGACGTGTTCAGCCCTGGTACGTATGCCGAAACATTTCTTGCCGTATCCGGGTTCCCGAAAGAGACAATTGCCCGCCCATTGCTCTCGTCGCCGATTCCGAGCAGATACATTGGCGGCTCGCCAGATTTCGGCAGCAAGCGCAACTGCCGGTCAATCTCCCGCAACCCCGCCAACTGCGTCTCCGCCCTGTCCCCCTCCTGCCCTTCCAGCTTCCCGATGAGCAGTTGCAGGTTGTCCCGGTTGGCGGCGTCCCGTACGACCGCCGGGATTCCGTCCAGGTTGCCGATCTGGTCCGGGTACACCGCGAGGTACTCCTCCCGCTGTTCCTGTGTCAGCCCGGCCCACCACGCCTTGCGTTCGGCCGGGCTCGCGTCGTGCGGGATGGCTTCGTTCAGGTAGGCACCTGCCGCGTTCCGTGCCGCTGCCGCGTCCGTCGCCGCGTCCGTCCAGGCCGGGCCGGGGACCTTCAGCCCCTCCTCGGCCTTCAGCTTCCGCAGGATCCGCGTGTAGCGCCAGTCGATGTCGGCGGCTGTCCGCACGGCCTTGGCCACCCGGTCGGCGATGTCCTGCGCCTTGGCCACGTTCGGGTTGGGGGCGACGAGCCCCGAGGGTGGCAGCAGCCCCGGTACTCCGCCCCCGGTCGCCGTCCCACCCGGCATCGGCTTCCCGTCGATCAGCCCCTCGCCGGCCTCCGGGTAGGTCACCGAGCCGTCCGGGTGCACGGTGAACTTCAGCGCTTCCGCGTCGTCCAGCGCTTCCCGCAACGCCCTTTGCTGGCCCCTGAGTTCGTGGGCCATGCTGTTCAGCGTGGTGCGGAGCAGACCGCACTCCGTGTACACGTACTGGAAGTTCTGGCTGAGTTGGCGCAGCCGCCCGACGGCCGCGTCGGCCGCCTCACCCTGCTGCGTCCCGCGCAACCCGTTCAGCAGCTGCTTGTCGATGCGGTCCCGGCCGGCGTCGGCCAGGTTGCTGGCCCGGCCCCATCCGTCGGCCGCGCCTTCCAGTTCGGCGCAGTTCACGTCGCGCAGTTGGGCCCACGTGATCTTCGAGGTCATTGCCCACCGGTCCACGGCTCGACCCGTGCGAAGGACGACTTCACGGTCTCGTCCGTGACGCCCTGGGCCCTTACGACGGCGCGGAGTTTCCCGGCGAGGCTCCCGCACTCGCAGCGCGCGGCGTCGATCCGCCGCTGCCACGACTCGCGTACGGCGCCGAGTTCGGCCAGCGCCTCCAGCCCGACGGTTCCCGTCACGACCCCTTCGTGCGCGGCCTCCAGCTCGCTCTTCACCGGCCCCAGCAGCGTGTGCAGCGACTCGGCTCCCCCGGCGGCCCTCAACCAGGGCCCGTCGCTGTGCCTCAGCTGATCCCTGCCACCACCACCCGCACCGTCACCGGCACCGCCCGCCCCGCTCAGATCGCTCAGCTTCTGCCGACCCACCACGGCCACCCCGCTCACCCCGCTCCTTGATCGTGGAGCGGCACTGTCCCAAAGACGGCGCACCCGACACGCCATGCGCGTCAGCCCTCGAGGTGGCCGTCCGGCCCTGAATTGCAGGGCCGGACGCCCACCCCGCCCCCAGTGGGATTTCACCCGATCGGTGGACCGCCGGAGGGCGTGTGATCAGACGGTGCCGACCGGGCAGTTGTGGTATCCGGCGACCAGCCGGTCCTCCCCGGCCGCCTTCGCCAGGACCCGTGTGGCGAGCACGAGGTGTTCGGCGGGAACCGCGGACCCACCCGCCGGCAGGATTCCGCTGCGGCTGATCACCACGGCGGCGTCCTCGCCGATGAACCGCACGCTCCGCACCTCGTCGACAACGGTCGAGCCCTTGAGCGGTCCGGCGAATCCGGCGGCCATCCGGGCACGGATGGCTTCTCTTCCGTCGCTGTATACGAGCCGGGCAACGGTGGGCGGCCGCGGCGACGCCGACTCCACCGCCCGGGTGTGGGGCCTGCGGCCCCGTCTCCCGCTCGGGCAGCTCCAGAACCCCCGGCAGGGTTTCGTGAACTCCTGTGCCCTGGAGGCCGGACCACGCACAACACGCTTAGCCCATCCAGGCCCACCTCACGACGAAGCATCCGCTTTCTTATAGTTTCGCATGGTTTTATCTCGCCATGGAGACAATCAGATGATGGCTGAAGACCGACGGCAGGACACGCACACACAGGCGATTACATCGCGGCGGCGCGTGCTGGCCGCAGCGGCACTGGCCCCGATGCTGGCCGGGGCGGGAGCGGCCGCCGCTCAGGCCCTGCCGGCCGGAACGACCGGAGCAACGGGAATGCCCGGGATGCCCGGGGACTGGCGTCGCAGGCGGGTCAAGCCGGCGACCACCACCGAGGCGGACTGGGCGGACGTCGCGCACGTGCTGGGCCGCAGAGGCAACATGCTGCGGGGAACGACCTACCACACCCCCTTCCCCCGCGGGGATCTCTACGTGGTCTCCGATGGCGTCACCGTCACACCGGCGCTCGCGCTGGGCACGCACGTGGCCTTCGTCCGTTATGCCGACGGCACCACGATGGTGATGGGCGATGTGGTGGTCACCGAGGACGAGCTGCAGCACGTGACGGACGCCTGGCAGGCGAACGGAATCGCGCAGACCGCGCTCCACAAGCATCTGCTTGCCCAGACACCCGACATCTGGTGGACGCACGTCCACGGACACGGCCACGACGCGGTGGCCCTGGCGCGCGGCCTGCGCGCGGGATTCGACCTCACCGGGACCCCGCCGGCAGAACCGACCGGCCCGCCGGTCCCCCACGACCTGGACATCGCCGGCATCGAGGCTGCGCTGGGCGCGAAGGGCTCCAGCGACGGCGTGGTCTACAAGGTCGTCTTCGCCCGTCGCGAGACGATCTGCGACGGCCATCTGGTACTGCCTCCCGGTCTGGGATCGACCAGCGCGTTCAACTTCCAGCCGCTGGGTGGCGGCCGGGCCGCGCTCAGCGGCGACTGCGTCATGCTCGCCGAGGAGGTCCAGAACGCACTGGGCGCTCTGCGGCGCGGCGGGATCAAGCTTGTCGAGCTGCACAACCACCACTTGACGGAAAACCCTCGCCTGTTCTTCACCCATTTCTGGGCCGTGGGCGACGCCGTCGAACTCGCCCGGGGGCTGCGCCCCGCGGTGGATGCCACCAACGTCGTGCCGATCAGCTGAGAAAGAGTGGTGGGAGCGGGTTGCTCTCGGGTACCCGCTCCCCGTGCCCGTGGGCGTCCTTGACGCCCACGGGCACGGGTTCGCAGGCGTGCGTTCGCGGCGCCGGCGTGATCCCGCCTCCTCCACGGGCCGGAACCTTCGGCAGTGACGGGGCGGTCAATTCCAATGGACCAATTGCCCCGGAGCAGCGCGTACCCCGGAAGACCATCGGGTACCTATGACCTGTTCATCCCAGTAGATACAGAATCATCCGTCAGATCCGATATCTGGAGCTCCGTATGGAACCAGCCTCCACCCCGCGGAACTGCCCGTTCGACTATGCCGAGGCCCTCGAATTCGATCCGCTGCTCAAGCAGCTGCAGAACGACGAGCCCGTCGCCCGCATCCGGCTGCCCCACGGCGACGGGGAAGCATGGCTCGTCACCGGCTACGACGACGTGCGCACGGTGACCACCGACCGGCGATTCAGCCGCAGCGCCATCATCGGCCGGAACTTCCCGCGCATGACCCCTGAACCCATCGTTCAGGACGAGGCGATCAATGTGATGGACCCACCGGCCAGCAGCCGCCTGCGCAGCCTGATCTCCAAGGGTTTCGCGCCGCGCCACATGGAACGCATGCGGGTCCGTACCCAGCACGTCGTGGATGAGCTGCTGGACCGGATGGAGGAGCACGGTTCCCCCGCCGACCTCTTCGAGCACCTCGCGGCCCCGCTGCCGCTGACCACCATCTGCGAGGTCCTCGACATTCCCGAGGGCGACCACGCGCAACTGCGCGCCCACGCGCGGACCATGATGGACGTCGGCATCGACAACCGGGACAACGCGGTACGGGCCAAGGCCGATCTCCGCGCCTACTTCGCGGAGCTGACGGCGCACCGGCGCGAGAACCCGGGCGACGACCTGATCAGCGCGCTGGCGACCGCCCGGGACGGGGACGAGCTTCTCGACGATCAAGAACTGACCGTCATGGCCATGGTCCTGCTCATCACCGGCCAGGACACCACCACGTACGAGATCGGGAACATCGCCTACACGCTGCTCACTCGGCCCAAGGAGCTGGCCATGCTGCGCGCCCGCCCCGAGATGCTCCCGCAGGCCATCGAGGAACTGCTGCGCTTCATCCCCTTCCGTAAGGGCGTCGGCATCCCCCGCGTCGCCACCGAGGACGTGGAACTGAGCGGGGTGAGGATCCGGGCGGGAGACATCGTGCACGTCTCCTACCTGACGGCCAACCGGGACGGCCGGAAGTTCGACCGGCCCGACGAGCTGGACCTGGAACGCACCGGTCCGTCCCACATGACCTTCGGCTGGGGTGGTCACCACTGTCTCGGCGCCCCGCTCGCCGCCACGGAGCTCGACGTCGCAATCGGAACCCTCCTGAAACGCTTCCCTGACCTCCGGCTGGCAAAGCCGGCCGAGGAAGTGGCCTGGAACAAGACATCGATCTGGCGTTATCCGCTCGCACTGCCCGTCGCCTGGTGACGTCGATACCGTTCCTGGGCAGTGAGCAGGAGTGAGTCCCGGCTCACCGGTACGCCCCGAACGGTCCTGGGCGCACTGGTCCTCCGCTTTCGCGTCCCGGTCGGCGACGCACATCCCGTATGCGGTCCGTCCCGGGCGGGCGGAATCCCTACGACCTGGCCATATGGGTGTGGCCAGAGGCGACGGGGAGACCCCCGACCGGCGGTCACCGGTCCGCGGGATGGGTGACCGCCGCCCCGCCGTGGGGCGTCTCCCGCCGTGGGGCGGCCCCTCGGCGGGCCGGTCGTGCACGCGCCGGGCAGTGCCGGGCCGGTCCGCCCGGCCGTGGCCAAGGACAAACACATGCCGCATCGGCCCTCGAAGGGCGGAAACCCGGAAGATTCCGGGGCTCCCGGACAGCGCGTTCCGTTCGACGTGCGACCCTCATCCGCCTGTCGTAGCGTGATCTCCAGGGCCGATCAGGGTGCGGCACATATTCATCTGCCCATACGGTGAGAATTCAGCGCACCCGTCGATCGGCCCACCCATGCCCTCCCAGGGGCATCGCATTCGGCGCCGCAACCAAAAAGTCTGTCCAGCGCCGCTCCACGCACGGTGCCGCAGTGGCTACCGTCGGCCGACACCTGCCCCGCAAACGTTCAGGCTCGGCCGTGTGGTTCATCGTCCGCTAGGAGGAGATCCATGGCGGTACTCTGCAAGCCCGCAATCGCAGTTCCCGAGTACGTCATCACCAACGACGAAACCCTCGAACTGGCACAACGACTGCACGGCGACCATCCGCAGCTCGGTCTGGTCCTCCGTCTGATCGAACACACCGGGGTTCAGAAACGACATCTGATCCAGCCGATCGAAAAGGTGCTGCAGCACCCGGGGTTCGATGCGCGCAGCGAAATCTACGAGGCGCAGACCAAGGCCCGCGTCCCTGCTGTCGTCCGCCAGGCACTGGACCAGGCAGAACTCGAGCCGTCGCAGATCGACCTGATCATCTACGTCTCCTGCACCGGCTTCATGATGCCTCCGCCGACCGCGTGGCTCATCAACACGATGGGCTTCCGGCCGGAGACGAGGCAGATGCCGATCGCCCAACTGGGCTGTGCGGCGGGTGGCGCAGCCGTCAACCGGGCCCACGACTTCTGCACGGCGTACCCCGACCGCAACGTGCTCGTCATCGCTTGCGAGTTCTGCTCGCTGTGCTACCAGCCCACCGACCTGGGCGTGGGGTCCCTGCTGTCCAACGGCTTGTTCGGCGACGGGATCGCCGCCGCCGTGGTACGGGGCAACGGCGGCACCGGAGTCCGTCTGGAACGCAACGGGTCGTACATCATCCCGGACACCGAGGAATGGATCTCCTACGCGGTCCGGTCCACGGGCTTCCACTTCCAGCTCGACAAGCGCGTGCCCGGAACCATGGAGCCCCTTGCCCCGGCCCTGAGCGCCCTCGCGGAACAGCACCAGTGGAACGCCAGCAAGCTGGACTTCTACATCATCCACGCCGGCGGTCCGCGCATCCTGGACGACCTGAGCCGCTTCCTCGACGTGCCGCCCGAAGCGTTCCGCTTCAGCCGGGCCACGCTCACCGAGTACGGCAACATCGCCAGCGCGGTGGTACTCGACGCCCTGGCCCGCATGTTCGACGAGGCGTCGACCCTCCACGGTCAGCGAGGCATCATGGCCGGCTTCGGGCCGGGCATCACCGCCGAGATCTCCCTGGGAACCTGGACCTCGGAGCCCGAGGTAGTGGGCTGAGCCGCACCACAGCACGGTGTGCGCGCCGGGCAACCTGACCGGGAAGCCCGCAACCCCACCAAACCCGGCCCCGGACCTCAAGCGCCGTCTGCAGCTTGAGGACCGGGGCCGGTCCCATGAGGTGCGCGCCCCGGCTCCCGGCCCACGGCAGATCTCGCGCGCAGATACTCAACTGCCGTCGCGCATTCAGCTCACTATCATCGCCGGATGGCTGAACTGCAGCGCCCGGACCGGATTCATACGCACCGGCGAGGTCCGGCTCGACGGGCGCCCGGGCCTTCGCTTCGTACGGGATCTGGGGGAAGTCCTTGAAGACACCGCCCCGTGAAGGACGCGACGACTCAGGGCGATCCTCCCGGTGAGACGCGGCCCAGCAGGGCCTCTTCCGGTCTCCACGCGCACTCCACCCAGAGCAGTTTCCCGCCGTGCCCCGGCAGCCCGCCGCGCAGGGGGTACGCGCCCCAGCTGTCGGCCCACAGGGTGACGAGATGCAGCCCCCGACCGCCCTCGGCAAGCGACGCCGGCGCGTTCCCGTCGCCCTGGAACGGTGGCGGGATGTCCGGGTTGGTGTCCCAGACACTGAGTCTGATCCGGTGCCGCCCGGCGTCGCGCAGCCGGAGTGAGTACGGCCCCGAGGAGTACCGGTAGGCGTTGGTGACGAGCTCGCTCGCCAACAGCTCGGCGGTGTCGATGAGATCGCCCATGCCGTGCACGCGGAGTACGGAGCGGAGGGTGGCTCGGGCGATACCCGGGGCACGGGGATCTTGCGGGAGTTGGAGGGTGTACGCCCAGGGCGGCGTTACGGTGGCCAGGACCATGGAAGTCTCCGATCACGGAGGGACGTTGGATCTCACGCATCTGGTTGCCCGGTGACGAGGCCGCTCCGTCGAGCGGGGTACTTCCGGGCGGGTGGCCTGGATCAGAGACTAGACTTTGGCAAGGATTCTTTTCGCTTTTTGACCGGAATCTTTGACGAGATCCACTCGTGTGAGTGACAGGCCAACTCAGTAGATTTCTGGGGAGAGTTCGAGATGGCAGGCAGGGCCGCCCCTACCGCGCGCCGCACCCGACTCGGCGCCGAGCTGCGCAAACTGCGCGAGCGGGCCGGGATGACCACCACGCAGGCAGCTGATCTCCTCGGCACAAGTTCGGGGCAGCTGAGCAACATCGAGGTGGCGCGATTCGGTGTGAGCGCCGACCGCGTACGCGTCATGGCCCACACCTACTCGTGCACGGACCAAGCGCTGATCGAGGCTCTCGTCGCCATAACGGGTGACCGCAAACGTGGCTGGTGGGAGGAATACCGGGATATTCTGCCGCCCAGACTCCTCGACCTCGCCGAGATTGAGCACTACGGCAGCAGCCTGCACGCAGCGCACAGCATCCACATCCCTGGGCTGCTGCAGACCGTCGATCACGCTAGGGAGATCTACCGGCAGGCAGTGCCCGAGATGTCACCGCCGGAGATCGAACACCGTGTCTCGTACCGCGTCAAACGCCAGGCGGTGCTGTACGGAGAGGGCGTCGTCCCCTATCGCGCAGTCATTCATGAGGCCGCGCTCCGAATGAGGTTCGGGGGCCCGAGTGTGGCCCGCGCCCAGCTCCAGCACCTGCTCAAGGTGAGCGAACGGACCCACGTGACGATCCGCGTGATCCCCTTCGAAGCCACGTATTACCCGGGCTCGGGCCAGTCGCTGTACTACGTACGCGGACCGGTGCCCGCACTCGATACCGCCCAGCTCGACCAGTCCCACGGCCCGGTGTTCATCGACTCCGAAGCCCAGCTGACGCAGTACCGCCTCCTGTTCGAACGGCTCGACGCAGCTGCGCTGAGCACCGAGCTATCGCGAGAACTTGTCCACAACATCGCCCGAGACCTGTGAAGGAACAGAGATGGCCGCATCCACCTGGCAGAGGTCGTCCTACTGCGCGCAGGGCGAAGCCTGCGTACACGTCGCCGCCCACGACAACACGGTCAACGTCACCGAGAGCAGCGACCCCACCGGAGCCATACTCCGCACCACCCCCACCGCCTGGGCCGCCCTTCTCCGAAGCCTCAAGGCCGGCACCCACCATGGCTGAGCAGTACATACCCGCCGACCTCACCTGGGTCCGCGCCGCCCCTGAGGGCGAGGACGGCCCCGGGCCCTGGATCGAGATCGCCTTCGGCCCGGACGGGCTCGTCCACCTGCGCGAGACCGGCGACCCGACCAACATCGTCACGACCACCCGGACGAAATGGGAGGCCTTCACCAAGGGCGTCGTGGCCGGCGAGTTCGACCACTTCGCGGAGTCGGCCGTCGAGGGCCCGGCCACCCCGGCCTGACCGCCCGGCTCCTGCCTGCCGAACTGCACGAGCCGGCCTGCTCCTCGGACGGGCAGGAGTTGCCTTCCGTTTCCGCGTGCCGGGTTCGAACCACAGAGCCCGGCGGCTTGCTGCCCCTTCGGAACTGTTCGCTGCTCGTCCTACCGACAGGCATGCGCCACGCCACGCCCCCCGTCCGCGCATTGAACTTGCTCCTGTCCGGGCACAACACAGCACATCCCCACCATCGGGCCCCGGCAGCAAGGACTGACCCATGAACCGTCTCGCGCGCTTGATCAACACCACGGACGACGTACCGGGCCGGATTCTGCACTGGAACTTCTTCATCGGCGGCCACTTGAGCGCCTCGGTGCCCGTACGTCTCGTCGACCGCACGGACGAGGGCCAGTTGGTATGGATGGAGACAGGTGCGCCCATGTGGCGCACGGAGCTCCCGGGAGGCGCACACCTCCGCGACATCGCACCGGACGACCGACCCGCCACCGGCTACCCGGTGATCCCCGACCGGTGGCCGATGGGCAGCGCCCTCTTCTATCAGCCCACCGGCGCCGCACATTCCGTTCTGTGGCTCTTCGGCCGCAGGGGAAAGTTCCGGGGTTGGTACGTGAATCTGGAGCGTCGCGTCCACCACGGCGACGACATCGACATCGCCGACCACGAGCTCGACATCAACGTCGCGCCGGACCGGTCCTGGCAGTGGAAGGACGAGGAGTCCTTCGCCGAAAAGACCGGCCATCCCGTCTACTGGTCGGCCGATGAAGCGGCGGCCATTCGCGCGGAGGGCACCAGAGTCGCACGGCTCGCCGAGGCCGGAACCTTTCCCTTTGACGGCTCCTGGTGCGACTTCCGGCCACCGAAGACCTGGACGACACCGCCCCGCCCGCCGGGCCCCCGCCGTTCCGTCCTCTGACTGACCTTCAACCCGTCTGCCCAGATGGGCGCGAGGAGGGAGCGGAGGCGGGCTTCGGCCAGGGTGGCGAGATGACAATGATTGCCCAGCGTCACCCTGCGTGATACACAGAGTAACCATACATATGTGGTCACACACCGATTCGATCCGCAGGTCAGGGCGGTCGGACCGGTCAAACGTGCGAGATCCCATGAAAGAGAGGCGCCAAGTCGTCCCACCTGGGCGGATTCATCAGCGAAGATAGAGAGCGACCCGTGCCACGTGGCAGGGGCAGTGAACTACCCAACAGGGGCGGTGACTTACATGGTCCTGGCAGCTGACACTGATAAGGGCGGTATCAGCACCATCATCAACGGCATCGCTCCCAAGTGGGGGCCGTTCGGAGCCCTGGGCAACGAAGCCAAGGTGATGATCGAGGTCGTCATGGCCGTCGCCATCCTGCTCTGCTTCGGCATCGCCATCTGGGGAGCGGCCAAGCAGCGCATCGGCGCGACGGCGTTGCGCGACACGTTCAGCGCAGAACAGGGCAAGGGCCTGATCGTTGCCGGTCTGACCGGTGTGTTCATCATCGGATCGCTGGGAACCCTGTTCACCATCGTCTACGGGATGGCCATCTAACCGTCCGTCAGCCTGCCCGGAAGGCTGCCGCCGCCCCTGTCCCGCTTCCACCCCATCCGTCCGTCGTGCCCACCGGCAGAGGTTGCGTCTCCCTGATGTCGAGTCACCACACCGCGTCCGCGCGGGAACCAGCACGGCTACCGTCGTACTACGCGGAATCGCACACGGTTGAGGGGGCCTACCCGGCATGAGTCTCGGCGACGATCACGGCTACGGCAGCGACTCGGGCTCAGGCCGTACGGACGATGGATACAGCACCCTCGGCGGAACGCGCCAGACCCGTACTCGACTCCCCGACGGCGGGGGCGGCGACGGCTACGGCGGCTCCCGTCGGCCGGCCCGCAGTTCACGGTCCCTGGTCATGGTGGTCGGCGTGGTCGTCCTGCTCATCGCGGCTATCGCCTTCGCGAACTTGGGCGGGACCGGGGGCGACAGCGCCACATCGGGCGGGAGCGGCGGCGGCAGCAAGGCGGGCTCGGCGCCGACAGCGGCGACGGGCACGAAGCCGGTGACGGGGAAGAACGGCACGATCGCGTCGGGGTTCGCGCACGATGCTCAGGGTGCGCAGAGTGCTGCAACTAATTACGCCGTAGCACTCGGTTCTGCCGACATGTTCAACGCCGCCGCACGCCGGGGGATCCTGCAAGCCACTCACGACCCGGCTGTGGTCGACCGCCTCCAAGCCGACATGGACAAGGCGTACTCCGCAAGCCTCTTCACCAATGTCGGGTTGAACGAAGACGGCAGCACACCCAGTGGACTGACGTTCGTCTCTCGGACCGTGCCTGTGGGCACCAAAGTGACCAAGCAGACCGGGGACACAGCCACCGTCGAGGTCTGGTGCACAGGCCTTGTCGGGATGGCCGGTCAAGGCTCCACCAAGCCCGTCACTGAGACCTGGTTCACCATCACCGAGAACCTGAAATGGGTCGGGAACGACTGGAAGATCGAGTCGTCGAACCAGACAGAAGGCCCGACACCGGTCAGCGGCGACAACCGGGCATCGACTGCAGACGACATCGCCGGTGCGGTTGAGCAGTACGGAGGCTTTACCTATGCCCGCTAGCCGTCGCTCCCATGCGATCTCTGTCGCGTCCGTTTTGGGAAGCGTCCCAGCCACGATCGTCCTCTTGGCGTCCCGTGCCACCGCAGCACCGAGCCCGACGCCGAGCCCATCTCCGAGTAAGAGCAACAACGCCTGCGACCTCATCGTCGGACTCGCCAAGGACTACTGCGAAAACGGCGACGCAGGCGCCCCCAAAACCACCTCCCCCGACGACGCCGCCAACGCCCTCGACCCCCTCTCCTCCCTCGCCCGCGGCTGCGCCGACGCCGCGGCCTGGATCGTCGGCAAGCTCAGCGAGGCAGTCAAAGGCACCGCGAACGTCGACTTCACCAACCCCAAGTTCCTCCAGCAGTACGCGGTCATCTTCGCCGCCTCCACCGTGCTCACCCTCGTCCTCTGGCTGCTCGCCGTCGCCAAGCGCGCCATCCGCGGCGTTCCGGTGGCCACCGCGATCTCCGAGGCTGTCGGGTTCCTCTGGCTGACCGTCCTCGCGTCCGCGTTCACGCCGCTCATCCTCTACACGGTCGTATCGGCGACCGACGGGGTCACGGACGTCATCGCGTCCTCGTCCGGCGGGCAGACCGATGTCTTCTTCGGTTCGTTCGCCGAGGCGCTGAGCAAGGGCTCCGACATCGGCGGCGGGCCGATCATGCTGATCGTCGTCTCGCTCGTGTCGATCCTCGCCGCGGGCGTGCTCTGGCTGGAACTCGTGATCCGGGCCGCCCTGCTCTACGTCGGTGCGCTGCTCGGCGTCGTCGTCTACTCGGGGCTCGTCGACAAGAACATGTGGGGTCATGTCCGCCGCTGGGCGGGCATCATGATCGCTGTGATCATGGTGAAGCCGGTCATCGTCATCGTGCTCGGACTGGCCGGCGCGCTCTCCTCCGACGGGGGACCGAACGCGTTCTCCGCCGTCGTCTCCGGGCTCGCCATCATCCTCCTGGCGATCTTCGCCTCGGCGATGATCTACCGCTTCGTCCCCGGCTTCGGCGACGAGATCCAAGGCGCCCGCACCAACCGCAAGCAGGCCACCGACGGCGCCCAGGCCGCAGCCCTGATCAGCTCCCCCGCCGCCCTCGTCTCCCAGGGCATCAAGACCCACAGCAGCCGGAGCGGCGGCGGCAACGGCGGACAGGGCGGCGGCAGGCCCGCCAACCCGGTCAGCGGCGGTGTGGCCGCGCACAGCTCCCGCAACACCGGCGGGAGCGGGGTCGGCGGCGGATCTGTCCCCTCCGCCCCGCCTCCGCCCCGCAGCGGACCGGGACCCACCTCCGGCACCCCGCACAGCAGCCGCATCAACCGGGGCGGCGGTACAGGCAATTCAGGTAACAACAGCACAGGAGGTGGAGGGCGTTGACGACCCAGTCCCATCCGGTCGCGCCCCGCCGTACGTATCTCATCGGCCGGGCCCGGCCGAACGCGATCGTCGGCAAGAACCGTGAGACCGGCGAGATCGCGCTGATCATCGTCGGCGCGTTCCTCGGCATGATGAGCGGGCTGATCGTCCCCGTCCTGTCCCTGCGGATCGTGCTGCTCACGGGCTTCCCGCTGCTGGCGCTGGCGATCGTGTACGTCCCGTACAAGCACCGCACCTTCTACAAATGGTTCGAGATCAACCGCAGCTTCAAGCGGTCCGTGCGCCGCGGCGCCACCTACCGTTCCACCGCCATGGAAGCGGGCGTACGGGGGGACGGCCGTGAGATCGAGATCGGACCGCCCCCGGGCATCGGCCGGATCAACTGGCTCGCCGCCCCCTTCGGCCCGGACGAGATCGCCGTACTGCTGCACGCCGACCGCCGCACCGTCACCGCGGCGATCGAGATCGAGGGTCCCGGTGTCGGACTCCGCGACAGCGAGGACCAGGAGGCGCTGGTCGACCGGTTCGGCACGCTGCTGAAGCATGTGGCGAACGGCGACGGCTTCGTGACCCGTATTCAGATGCTGGCCCGCACCCTGCCCGCCGACCCCGACGCGCACGCGAAGGACGTCGCCCAGCGCGGCGACAAGGCGGCCCCGGGCTGGCTGCAGGAGTCGTACGACCAGCTCCAGTCGATGGTCTCCACCTCCAGCGAACAGCACCGCGCCTACCTCGTCGCGTGCATGCACTTCAACCGCGAGCTGGCCGCCGAGGCGAACGCCATGGCCCGCGCCGCCCGCCCCCAGGCAGGCCGCAAGCTCGACCGGGACGCGGGGCTCGCCGTCGTCATGGCGCGCGAACTGACCGACATCTGCGCCCGCCTCGCCGAGGCCGACATCCGGGTGCGCCAGCCGCTCGGCCAGAGCCGGCTCGCCTCCCTCGTGCACTCGATGTACGACCCCGACCACCCCATCGACCACATCCAGGCGATGACGAAGCGCAACGCCTGGCCCGCCGAACTGGACGCGGTCGAGCCGACGTACCTGCAGGCCAAGACCCGCGAGTCGGCGACGCGCGCGCCCTGGTGCCACGCCACGGCGTGGGTGAAGGAATGGCCGATGACTCCCGTCGGCGTCAACTTCCTCGCCCCGCTCCTCGTCCACACCCCGGACGTCATCCGCACGGTCGCGGTCTGCATGGACCTCGAACCGACCGAGATCGCCATCGAGCGGATGCTCACGGAGAAGACCAACGACGAGGCCGAGGCGAGCCGTCAGGCCAAGATGAACCGAACCGTCGACCCGCGCGACATCGCCGCCCACGGCAGGCTCGACCAGCGGGGTGAAGATCTCGCGAGCGGCGCGGCCGGAGTGAATCTCGTGGGGTACATCACCGTGTCGTCGCGATCACCCGAGTCCCTCGCCCGTGACAAGCGGACGATCCGGGCCTCGGCCGGCAAGTCGTATCTGAAGCTGGAGTGGTGCGACCGCGAGCACCACCGCGCCTTTGTGAACACCCTGCCGTTCGCCACCGGCATCCGTCGCTAACCGAGAGGGCAGTCACGCCATGCGAGATCCGCTGTCCGCGTTGTCGGATGCCTTCACCTCCTTCCTCTTCGGGAAGGTGGAGACGACCAGACTGCCCGTGCGTACCTCCACCGGCCAGGCCCAGGCGGTGTACCTGCCCACCGCCGCGCCCGGTCTCGGCGACTCCGGCGTGATCATCGGCCGCGAGGTGTACTCCGGCAAGGGCTACATCTACGACCCCTTCCAGCTGTACGGGCAGCAGCTCCCCGCCCCGCACTGGCTGGTGCTCGGCGAGTCGGGCAACGGCAAGTCCGCGCTGGAGAAGACGTACGTGCTCCGCCAGCTCCGCTTCCGCGACCGCCAGGTCGTCGTCCTCGACGCCCAGGGCGAGGACGGCGTCGGCGAGTGGAACCTCATCGCCCAGGAGCTCGGCCTCACCCCCGTCCGCCTCGACCCGACCGCCGCCCTGAACGGCGGCATCCGGCTCAACCCGCTGGACCCGTCGATCACCACGACAGGCCAGCTCGCCCTGCTCCGTACGATCATCGAAGTCGCGATGGGCCACGGCCTCGACGAACGGTCCGGCTTCGCGCTGAAGGTCGCGCACGCCTACGTCAACCAGACGATCAACGAGCGGCAACCCGTACTGACCGACATCGTCGAGCAACTGCGCCACCCGGAACCCGAGTCCGCCGAGGCGATGAACGTCGACATAGACGACGTGCGCGCCTGGGGCCTCGACGTCGCCCTCGTCCTGGACCGGCTCGTCGACGGTGACCTGCGCGGCATGTTCGACGGCCCGACCTCCGCCGGCATCGACCTGGACGCACCCCTGATCGTCTTCGACCTCTCGCACATCGACCGGAACTCGATCGCGATGCCGATCCTGATGGCGATCGTCGGCGTCTGGCTGGAACACACCTGGATCAGGCCCGACCGGAAGAAGCGCATCTTCCTGGTCGAAGAGGCCTGGCACATCATCAACTCACCGTTCGTCGCCCAGCTCTTCCAGCGGCTGCTGAAGTTCGGCCGGCGGCTGGGCCTGTCGTTCGTCGCCGTCGTCCACCACCTCAGCGATGTGGTCGACGGGGCCGCGGCACGCGAGGCGGCGGCGATCCTCAAGATGGCGTCGACACGAACCATCTACGCGCAGAAGGCCGACGAGGCCAGAGCGACGGGGCGCGTCCTCGGCCTGCCCCGCTGGGCGGTCGAGATCATCCCCACCCTCACCCCCGGCATCGCGGTATGGGACGTCAACGGGAACGTGCAGGTCGTCAAACACCTGATCACCGAGGCGGAACGGCCACTGGTCTTCACCGACCGTGCGATGACCGAGTCGTCCGCGGCCGATCTGCTGCCGGAGGACGTACGGGCCGCGGAACTGGAGACCGAACAGCGCGCGGCCCGCATCGAGCACCAACATCGGCTGAACGACTCGTCCGAGTCAACGGTGGCATGACATGGCAGGGCGTACAGAGCAGCAGACCGGTCCGAGCACCGGCGGCATCCCGGACGGTCTGCTGGTCGGCCTGCTGGGCCTTCTGCTCGGGCTGGCCGTCCTGGCCTGGACGGCCACCGGTCTGTCCGGGCTGTTCGCGCACGGCGCGTGGCCGAAGG
Source organism: Streptomyces atratus (assembly GCF_040655115.1). Lineage (GTDB taxonomy): Bacteria > Actinomycetota > Actinomycetes > Streptomycetales > Streptomycetaceae > Streptomyces > Streptomyces atratus_D. Next base: position 33,041 of record NZ_JBFAJH010000063.1, read on the forward strand.
GCGTCACCTTCACGGAGACTCCGCTCGCCATGCGCCGGCTGGCGGCGGCCCCGCACGACATCCCGGCAGCCTGGCCCAATACACCCGCGGACGAGCTCTCCGGATACGGGCTGTTCTGGGGCCTGTTCATAGGCGAACTCATGGTGCTCATGGTGCTGACCGTGTTCGTGATGGGCGTGGTGGCCCGCTGGCGCGCGGTACGAGCACGCCGGCGGGAAGAGCGCCGGGAGGAGCGCTCCGAGGAGCGTTACGTGCGACACGCGGCGCACCCGAAGCGCGCGGAGCCCGCCGGGGTGGAAGTCTCCGCCCCCGCGCCGCTCCCCGCCCCCGCGGCCACTCCGGTCACCCCGGCACCGGCCACTCCGGCCACGGCCACCCCGGCACCGGCCGAATCCGCCGAGCGCCCCGCGCCCTCTCCCCTCGCCCCGGCCGTCCCCTCCCCCCGCACACCTCTCGTCGTCTACGGCCCCGCCGCCATCCGCCGGCCCACGGTCGTAGAGGCCGTCCGGGAGGCGGACGGACCTGCCCTCGTCATCACCTCGGACCCCACCGTCTGGGCGGAGACGAAGGACGCCCGCGCCAAACTCGGCCCGGTCCTCGTCTACGACCCCGGCCACCTCTGCGACACCCCGGCCCGCCTCCACTGGTCACCCACCGCCGGATGCGAACAGCCCGATACGGCAGCCGCCCGCGCCGCCGCGCTCCTCGCCCCGGTCCGGCCGCAGGCCCGTATCGACACGATGACGGCCGAGACCGCGGAGACCCTGCTCCAGTGCTGGCTGCACGCCGCCGCCATAGACGGTCGCCCGTTCCGCCAGGTCCACCGCTGGGCACTCGGCGGCAACGCCCATGAACCCGTACGCCTGCTCCGCACCCACCCCAAGGCGGCCTCCGGACTCGCCGGCCTGCTGGAGTCCTCGCTGGCCGGTCATCCCGAACGGCGTGAAATGGCGCAGGAACTGACGGTACGGGCGTTCGCCGCGCTCTCCTCGATCCACATCCGTGAGGCCTGCACACCGAACCGAGCCGATTCGCTGGTCCTGGAATCTTTTGCCGGCGAAGGGGGCACGCTTTATGTGGTCGGTGAACCCATCGAGGATCCTCGCTCCGCACCGGGCGCGATGCCCCTGCTCACCGCCCTCGCCTCACACGTGGTCGAGCACGGCCGCCGCATGGCCGCACGGTCAACCGACGGTCGGCTCGACCCACCAATGACATTGGTCCTCGACGACGTCGCGGCTGTGGCACCGCTCCCCCAACTTCCCGAACTGCTGTCGGCCGGCCAGGACCAGGGCCTGCCGACGCTCGCCCTGCTCCGCTCGAAGGAACAGGCCCGCGCCCGCTGGTCGTCCCCGCTCTAGTGCCGTGACCGGCAATGTTTGCCCCATCAGGAGCGTCGTCCGGTGCGTGCGATCGCAAGGCGGCCGGAAGTCCTTGGATGGGGTCTCCCCTGCTCGAACGGAGTTGAGAGCTTGGGGAAGGAGCTACCAGGGCTTTTGGCCAACGCGGCGAGCGTGCGTGCCGGGCGGTGCGACGGGGCAAAGCTTGCCGGGAGGGGCACTAGCCGTTGCGTGGTTGGCGTCGGCGCCGCCGGAAAGCCCACGGTCGCCCAAGACGTCAGGCCGGGCGGACGATCTCGTACTCCAGGTCCAGCGCCGCCGGATCGTCCGTCTCGGCGAGGGTCTCCCCGGTCGGTACGAAGCCGAACCGGCGGTAGAACGCACTGGCCCGCGGGTTGTTCTCGTGCACATAGAGACGCACCCGCTCGATCCTCGGCTCGCCCAGTGACCACGCCCAGTCGACCCCGACCCGGAACAGCTGGTCGGCCAGCCCGCTCCCCCGCGCCTCGGGCCGCACATAGACCCCGACCACATGGGCCTGGTGGACCTTGGCGGGTTCGCCGAACCGCAGGTTCCCGTCCGGTCGCTCGATGAGCACGCTGATCGTGCCGGCCCAACTCCCTTCGGGCGCCTCGGCGATGAACTGACGTATCTCGTCGCCACTGGACTCCGCCCCACCGGCCGCACGCCCCTGCCAGAACTCGTCGGGCTGGGCCAGACCTTGCTCGTACGTCTCCAGGAACGCCACCGGGGCTGCGGGATCCTGCAGAGCGGCGAGCCGGATGTCCTTGACCAGCGGCCATTCCTCGGCGCGTACGGGGCGAATCACATAGTCCATGCACCGATCTTGTCCGGCACCCCGTCCCCGAGCAATCGAATTCGACCTCCCGGACCCGCTCCAGCTCGTACTGTCTACTCCCGTGACAGACATGAAAGGCCTGCTCGCGGCCTATGACGAGCAGATGCGCAGCGTGCCGCCCCACCCCCCGGCAGGGGTCAGCTACGAACAGGACGGCCCCCTGACACGGACCGTCGGCCAGTTCCGCGGCTTCATCAGCGCCCCGCGCGACCTGGGCGTCCGAGGCGTCGAACTCGACGAGTTGATCGCCCGTCAGCGCGACTACTTCGCTGCGCGGGGCGAGGCGGTGGAGTGGAAGATACGGGGTCACGACCACCCGGCCGACCTCACCGACCGCCTGCGCGCCGCCGGCTTCACCGCAGAGGACGAGGAGACCATCCTCATCGGCCTCACCAAGGACATGGCATCACCACCCGTGCTCCCGGACGGCGTCGCACTCCGCCGGGTCACCGAAGCCGCGGACATGCACCGCATAGCGGTGATGGAGTCGGTGATCTGGGACCAGGACCTGAGCATGATCGGGGACGACCTGGCGGGCCGGATCGCCGCCGCACCGGACGACATCACCGTCCTGGTCGCCGAAGCCGACGGTGAGCTCGTCTCCGCAGCCTGGCTGGTCTTCAGGCCAGGAACCGAATTCGCCGGTCTGTGGGGTGGCTCCACACTCTCCGCCTGGCGAGGACGCGGCATCTATCGCGCGCTGGTCGCCGCCCGCGCCGAAATCGCGGCAGCCCGCGGAGTCAGTTATCTCCACGTGGACGCGTCCGACGACAGCGCACCGATCCTGCGCCGCCTCGGCTTTCACGCAGTCACCACGACGACCCCCTACGTGTGGTCGCCGTCGGACTGAACACGGCCCCGTGAACGCAGAAAAGCCCCGCACCAGAGGTGCGGGGCTTTCCCGGAATAATTGTTCGGCGGCGTCCTACTCTCCCACAGGGTCCCCCCTG
>NZ_JBFAJH010000064.1:0-34968 GCF_040655115.1 Streptomyces atratus
CGACGGCCACGATGCACGGGACGCCGCGGCCCTCCTCGTACTGACGGCGGACGAGGTGGCCCGGCCCCTTCGGGGCGACCATGCAGACGTCGCCGAGTTCCCGGGTCGGTCCGGGAACTCGGCGGCGGCGCCGGTGCGTTGTGCGGGGTCAGCCGCGGGAGGAGGAGCCGCTCTGGCTGCCGGGACCGTCGTAGTCCTCGCCGTACGCGCCCTTGGCGGGCCGGCGGCGGCGCAGCGGGGCCTCCACACCGTCGGCCAGGCGGCGCGCGGTGACGAGGAAGCCGGTGTGGCCGATCATACGGTGGTCCGGGCGGACCGCGAGACCCTCGACGTGCCAGTTGCGGATCATCGATTCCCAGGGCTGCGGTTCGGCGAAGCAGCCTATCTCGCGGATGGACTCGACGGTCCGGGCGAGCTGGGTGGTGGTCGCGACGTAGGCGCAGAGGATGCCGCCGGGGACGAGCGCCTTGGAGACGGCCTCCAGGCATTCCCAGGGGGCGAGCATGTCAAGGATGACCCGGTCGACATCGGTGTCGGAGAGGTTGTCCTGGAGATCGCCGACGGTGAGCTGCCACGCGGGGTGCGGCTCACCGAAGTAGCGCTCGACGTTCTGCTGGGCGATCTCCGCGAAGTCCTCGCGGCGCTCGTACGAGTGCAGCATGCCCTGGTCGCCGATGGCGCGGAGCAGGAAGGTGGAGAGCGAGCCGGAGCCGACGCCGGCTTCCACGACGCGGGCGCCGGGGAAGATGTCGGCGAACGCCAGGATCTGCCCCGCGTCCTTGGGGTAGACCACGGCGGCGCCGCGGGGCATGGACAGGACGTAGTCGGGGAGCAGGGGGCGCAGCGCGAGGTAGGCGACGTTTCCCGTGGTTCGGACCACACTGCCCTCGGGAGCACCGATCAGCTCGTCGTGCGGGAAAGAACCCTTGTGGGTGTGGAAGTTCTTTCCGGCTTCGAGCGTGAAGGTGTAGTGGCGTCCCTTGGGGTCGGTGAGCTGGACCTGGTCCCCGACCTTGAAGGGCCCGCGTCGGCGGGCGGCACCGGTCGGTTCAGACATGTGACCAGCGTACCGGTGTTTCCCGGCGCTCCGACCGCGCGCCGGAAGCCCGCCCTGCTCGGCCGGAGCGCCCTCAGGCGGCGGGGCGGGCCATGGCGGCGACGAAGGCGCGTTCGACGTCGGCAGTGGAGAGGACTCCGTAGATCTCGCCGGTCTCTTCGAGAACGAGGTATTCGGTGGCCGGGCTGGCCTTCAGGGTGTCGAGGAGTTCTTCGCCGGTCAGTTCGGCGGAGATCTTCATGCCGTCGGTGAGGTCCTGGGCGAGGGCGCTGACCGCGACCCAGGGGCGACGGTGCTCGGGGACGGAGACGATGGCGGCCTCGCGGACGACGGCCTTGGGGTCGCCGTGTCCGTCGACGACGACGAGGGCGCGGGCGCCTGCCTCGTTGGCACGGCGGAGCGCTTCGGAGAGGGGAGTGGCGGCTTCCACGGGGACGGCGCGGCGGGTGAGGGTGCGGGCACGCAGGTCGGGTAGGTGTTCGCGCAGACGGGCCATGCGGAGGCTGTTGCCCGCGCCGGTCCAGATGATGGCGGCGAGGATCGCGGCGAGCAGGGCGTCGGTGACGGTGTCCATGCCGCTGACATCGTGGGGGTTGTTCCCGAGTCCACCGGTTTGGGTGAGGAGCGGGAGGCCGATGAGGACGGCGACGGCGAGGGCACGCCCGACCCAGGCGGCGGCGACGGTGCCGCTCATGGCGCGGCCGGTGATCTTCCAGACGACGGCGCGGAGCATGCGGCCGCCGTCGAGCGGGAGGCCGGGCAGCAGGTTGAAAGCGGCGACGATGAGGTTGGAGATCATCAGTCCGGCGAGCAGGACACCGGGGACGGTGCCGGGTTCGACGAACTTCATGGCGACATAGAAGACGCCGGCGAGTACCAGGGAGAGCAGAGGGCCGACAAAGGCGAGAACGAATTCGCGGCCGGGAGTCTCGGACTCCTTCTCGATCTCGGAGACGCCGCCGAAGAACTGCAGCTGGATGCGGCGCACGGGGAGCTTGTAGCGGAGCGCGGCGATGGTGTGCGCGAGTTCGTGGACGAGCACGGAGGCGTAGAAGGCGATCGCGAAGAAGAGGGAGACCAGATAGCGGACCGCGCCGAGTTCCGGCAGGACGCGGTCGAGCTGGCCGCCGAAGACCCAGGTGATGAGCGCCGCGACGAGGAACCAGCTGGGCGCGACGTATACCGGCACGCCGAAGGGGCGGCCCATCAGGATGCCGCCGCCCGGCTCCCGGGGGCGCTGCGGTTTGCCTTTCTCGGGCGCGGCGGGGTCCGTTCCGCCGGCGCCGGGCTGCGGCTGCCCGCTGTCGCCGCTCTCGTCCACGGGGTCCCTTCGGTCGGTGCTGTTCGGCACGATCATGCAGTGTGGGAGGGTCTGTCGTCGATGGTATGCCGCCCATGGCCTCCCTCCCTGCCGCGGGGGAGGCCTCGAGTGTCAGTGGCGGGTCGTAGGGTCTTCGTCATGACTTCCGTGCCCCGGCCACCACAACCACCTTCGTCCCTGTCACCGTCGCGGGCGAGCGATTTCATGCAGTGTCCTCTGCTGTACCGGTTCCGGGTGATCGACAGGCTGCCGGAGAAGCCCAGTGAGGCGGCTACCCGGGGCACGCTGGTGCATGCGGTGCTGGAGCGGCTCTTCGACGCACCGGCGGTGGAGCGCACGGCGGGCCGGGCGACGGCGATGATTCCCGGCCAGTGGGACCGGCTGCTGGAGTCGAAGCCGGAGTTGTCGGAGCTGTTCGCGCAGGATGCGGAGGGCGACCGGCTGGCGCGCTGGCTGTCGGAGGCGGAGCGGCTGGTGGAGCGGTGGTTCTCGCTGGAGGATCCGACGCGCCTGGAGCCGGCCGAGCGGGAGATGTTCGTCGAGACGGAGCTGGAGTCGGGGCTGCGGCTGCGCGGGGTGATCGACCGCATCGATGTGGCGCCGACGGGTGAGGTCCGGATCGTCGACTACAAGACGGGGAAGGCACCGCGGCCGGAGTACGCGGAGGGCGCCCTGTTCCAGATGAAGTTCTATGCCCTGGTGATCTGGCGGCTGAAGGGTGTGGTGCCGCGGCGGCTGCAGCTGGTCTATCTGGGCAGCGGCGACGTCGTGACGTACGACCCGGTCGTGGCGGATCTGGAGCGGGTGGAGCGGAAGCTGCTGGCGCTGTGGGACGCGATCCGGCTGGCCACGGAGACGGGCGCGTGGCGGCCGCGGCCGACGAAGCTGTGCGGCTGGTGCGACCACCAGGCGGTCTGTCCGGAATTCGGCGGGACTCCCCCGGTCTATCCGTTGTCGGTCCGCCCGGCCGATCCGGGGCAGGGTGTGCAGGGCAGAATGGACCCGGTCCAGGCCGAGGCCGCCCGGCCGGTGGCCGTTGAAGGAGCTTGAGGAGATCTGGTGGCAATCCGCGTCCTACTGGTCGACGACCAGCCGCTGCTGCGCACCGGCTTCCGGATGATTCTTGAGGCGGAGGGGGATCTGGCGGTGGTGGGCGAGGCCGGTGACGGTCTCCAGGCTCTCGATCAGGTGCGGGCGCTGCAGCCCGATGTGGTGCTGATGGACATCCGTATGCCGCGGATGGACGGGGTCGAGGCGACGCGTCAGATCACGGGTCCGGGCCGGGACGGTCCGGCGAAGGTGCTGGTGCTGACCACGTTCGATCTCGACGAGTATGTGGTGGAGGCGTTGCGTGCCGGTGCCAGCGGCTTCCTGCTGAAGGACGCTCCGGCCAATGAACTGGTCCAGGCGATCCGGGTGGTCGCGGCGGGCGAGGCGATGCTGGCCCCGAGCATCACGCGCAGGCTGCTGGACAAGTACGCGGATCATCTGCCGTCGGGCGAGGATCCCGTGCCGAACACCCTCCACACGCTGACGGAGCGCGAGGTGGAGGTGTTGAAGCTGGTGGCGCGCGGTCTGTCGAATGCGGAGATCGCCGCCGATCTGTTCGTCAGCGAGACGACCGTCAAGACGCATGTGGGCCATGTGCTGACGAAGCTGGGGCTGCGCGACCGGGTGCAGGCGGCGGTGTACGCGTACGAGAGCGGACTGGTGCGCCCCGGCGCCCAGTGATCCGGCACGGTTCGGCCGGGACCGGGCGCCGGAGCGGCGCCGTGGTTCAGTCGGCGCTGCGGCCGAGCTCCCAGAACTGGAGGTCGGCGGAGGAGTTGACCGACCCACCGCGGGGTCGGTGGTGTCGAAGCCGAGGTAGCTGATGGCGAGGCCGGGCATCTCGGTGAGCTCGATGCCGGCCTTCGGTTTCTCCAGCATCTGCTTGGCCTGGCCGGGCGACATGGTGCGGGTCATCATGTCGATCTTCTTGTCGTCAAGTGCCTTCCCCATCGCCGTGGCGTCGGGGAAGAGGTCGAGTTCGACCTTGTCGTTGAGGACCTTCAGATCGCCCTTGTACTTCGGGTTCCTGGTGAAGACGACCTTGTCGACCTGGTTGTTCCTGACTTCCGGCTTCATCGTGTACGGGCCGGAGCCGTCGACGTGGAAGCCTTCGCGCGGAGACTTCGCCGGGTACGCGTTCTTCGGCACGATGCCGGCGGCCGGGGTGGCGAGCTTGTAGGGGAAGGTCGCGTCCGGCGTCTTCAGCTGGAAGACGACTTCGTTGTCGTCACGGGTCTCGATCGTGTCGATGTTGGCGAGCAGGCCGACGGGGCCGTTGTCGGAGTCGATGTCGATGACCCGGTTGATGGAGTACTTGACGTCCTCGGCGGTGACGGGCTCGCCGCTCGCGAAGGTGAGCCCGCTGCGCAGCTTGCAGCGGTAGCTCTCGTTCTGCCGGCCGGTGAACGCGCAGCTCTCGGCAGCCTCGGGGACGGGCTCGCCGCCGCCGCGCGGGATGTGGGTCAGCGTCTGCACGGTCTGCCGCAGGACGTTCCAGACGCCTGCTTCGTAGCCTATGGCGGGGTCGAGCGGCGCGGGGTTGTCCTCGGTGGCGACGAACTGGTCCGTGGTGCCGACAACGATGGCGGCGTTGCCATCGCTCCCGCCGCCCGACGCGCCGCAGGCGGCGAGTACGGGGGCGAGCAGGCCGACGACGGCCGGCAGCACCGGAGTCTTGCGGTTCATCCTGGACGTTCTCCCTCATCCGGCCATTGAGAAAACGACATCGGTGGGCGCCGCCGCCAATTCCTCACCGGCGACGTCCGATGTGCAATCGAATGGTGAAGGGAATAGCCGAAGAGTCGATTTCCCGGGCGAGGAAGGTTCCGTACAGGACTCCACGAATCAGGACACTTGGGCGGATCAAAACGGACAGCTAGGGCGATCTTGAGAGAGACCGTGAGCCTTCGAAGTGACGAAGCTCACTCCTGAACCATTCTCCGCCGCGACATCTCCCATCTTTTCCCTACGCATGCGTGACGAAATGCGCACACGGCCACGCCGAGAGCCTTTCCATTCATTCACAGATACTCTCGGTACGGGCATCAATGCGTTCCCGTGACCAGGCCGCGGAGAAATGCGAGATCGACTTCTTCGAGGGAGTCCACCACGACCCGGCCCGATGCGGGTGCGATCGGTGCGACGGACGGTACGGCGACGACCCAGCAGCCGGCGGCCTCTGCCGCGGCGACACCGGTCGCGGTGTCCTCGATGACCGCACAGCGCCCGGGGGCCGCCCCGAAGCCGGAGGCTGCCGTGAGGTAGGGCTCCGGATGCGGCTTCGTCCGGGAGACCTCGTCACCCGCGACGGTCAGCGAGAAGTGGTGGTGGCCGACCGAGTCCAGCACCCGGTCGATGATGCGCCGGTGCGAGGCGGAGACCAGCGCGGTAGGGACCTCGTGCGCCACCAGTTCGGCGAGGAGCCGTGCGGCGCCCGGCATCAGCGGCACACCGCGGTCGATGCGCTCCTCGAAACGGTCGTTGAGCAGCACGGTGAGTTCCGGAAGGGTGATGTCCGCACCGGTGGCTTCGATGAGATACCCGGCGCTGCGGGTCATCGGTCCGCCGACGACCACGTCCTTCCACGCCTTGTCCAGCCGGTGCCCGAGGTCGGCGAAGACCGCCACCTCGGCCTCCCACCAGAAACCCTCGGTATCGACCAGGGTGCCGTCCATGTCGAGGAAGACGGCCTGCAGGGCGGCGCCTTCCGCCGTACGGATCAAGGACGCGGGGACCGTACTGGTCATGCGGCACACCTTCCATGAGGGACGAGAAGGCCGACCGCCATTTCCAGGGGAAAGGGCGGCCGGCCTGCACTGGACCGACCAGTGTACGACTCGTTCCGCTACCGCGCGTCGGACGTCTTCCTACCGCGCGTTGAAGTACTTCGCCTCCGGGTGGTGGATGACGATCGCGTCCGTGGACTGCTCAGGATGGAGCTGGAACTCCTCGGAGAGGTGGACACCGATCCGCTCGGGCTGCAGCAGGTCGGCGATCTTCGCGCGGTCCTCCAGGTCGGGGCAGGCCCCGTAACCGAGGGAGAAGCGTGCGCCGCGGTACTTCAGCGCGAACATGTCCTCGACTGCGGCCGGGTCCTCGCCGCCGAAGCCGAGCTCGGAACGGACCCGGGCATGCCAGTACTCGGCGAGGGCCTCGGCGAGCTGGACGGAGAGACCGTGAAGCTCCAGGTAGTCGCGGTAGGAATTGGCCTCGAAGAGCTTGGCGGTCTCGCCGCCGATCTTCGAACCGACGGTGACGACCTGGAGGCCGATCACGTCCGTCTCACCGGACTCCTCCGGGCGGAAGAAGTCCGCGAGGCAGAGGCGGCGGCCGCGGCGCTGGCGCGGGAAGGTGAAGCGGGTGCGCTCGGAACCGTCCTCGTGCAGCAGGATCAGGTCGTCGCCCTTGGAGACGCACGGGAAGTAGCCGTAGACCACGGCGGCTTCCAGCAGGTTCTCCGTGTGCAGCTTGTCGAGCCAGCCGCGCAGGTGCGGGCGGCCCTCGGTCTCCACGAGCTCCTCGTACGTCGGTCCGTCACCGGCGCGGGCCTGCTTGAGGCCCCACTGGCCCTTGAAGAGCGCACCCTCGTCGAGCCAGGAGGCGTACTCCTTGAGCTGGATGCCCTTGACGACGCGGGTGCCCCAGAACGGGGGCTCGGGGACCGGGTTGTCGACGGCGACGTCGGAGCGGACGCCCTCCTCCGGCTCCTCGACCTCCAGCACGGCCGTCTCCCGCTTGGGGACGCGGCGCTGCTTCAGCTCGGGGAGAGCAGCGCCGGGAACACCGCGCTTGACCGCGACCAGGGCGTCCATCAGGCGCAGGCCCTCGAACGCGTCGCGGGCGTAGCGGACCTCGCCCTCGTAGATCTCGTGGAGGTCCTGCTCGACATAGGCCCTGGTGAGAGCCGCGCCGCCGAGGATCACCGGATACTCGGCGGCCAGCTTGCGCTGGTTCAGCTCCTCCAGGTTCTCCTTCATGATCACGGTGGACTTCACCAGGAGACCGGACATGCCGATGACATCGGCGCGGTGCTCCTCCGCGGCTTCCAGGATCGCGGAGACCGGCTGCTTGATGCCGATGTTGACGACGTTGAAGCCATTGTTGGACAGGATGATGTCGACGAGGTTCTTGCCGATGTCGTGGACGTCGCCGCGGACGGTGGCCAGAACGATTGTGCCCTTGCCCTCCGCGTCGGACTTCTCCATGTGCGGTTCCAGGTGGGCCACGGCAGACTTCATGACCTCGGCGGACTGGAGCACGAACGGCAGCTGCATCTGACCGGAGCCGAACAGCTCGCCGACGACCTTCATGCCTTCGAGCAGCGTGTCGTTGACGATGTCGAGAGCCGGACGGGTCTGCAGTGCCTCGTCGAGGTCGGTCTCCAGGCCGTTCTTCTCACCGTCGATGATGCGGCGCTGGAGGCGCTCGTCGAGCGGCAGCGCGAGGAGCTCCTCGGCCTTGCCGGCCTTCATCGACTTCATGTTGACGCCCTCGAAGAGCTCCATGAGCCGCTGCAGCGGGTCGTAGCCTTCGGCGCGACGGTCGTAGATGAGGTCGAGTGCGACCTTGACCTGCTCCTCCTCCAGTCGCGCGATCGGCAGGATCTTGGAGGCGTGCACGATGGCGGAGTCGAGACCGGCCTTGACGCACTCGTCGAGGAAGACGGAGTTCAGGACGACCCGGGCGGCCGGGTTGAGACCGAAGGAGATGTTCGACAGGCCGAGCGTGGTCTGGACCTCGGGATGGCGCCGCTTCAGTTCGCGGATGGCGCCGATGGTGGCGACGCCGTCCTTGCGGGACTCCTCCTGCCCGGTGCAGATGGTGAAGGTCAGCGCGTCGATGAGGATGTCCGACTCATGGATGCCCCAGGTGCCGGTCAGGTCCTCGATCAGCCGCTCGGCGACGGCGACCTTGTGCTCGACGGTGCGAGCCTGGCCCTCCTCGTCGATGGTGAGAGCGATCAGCGCGGCGCCGTGTTCGGCGGCCAGTTGCGTGACCTTGGCGAAGCGCGACTCGGGTCCGTCGCCGTCCTCGTAGTTGACGGAGTTGAGAACCGCCCGGCCGCCGAGCTTCTCCAGGCCGGCCCGCAGGACCGGAAGTTCGGTGGAGTCGAGCACGATCGGGAGCGTGGAGGCGGTGGCGAAGCGTCCGGCCAGCTCCTCCATGTCCGCGACACCGTCGCGGCCGACGTAGTCGACGCAGAGGTCGAGCATGTGCGCGCCCTCCCGGATCTGGTCGCGCGCCATCTCCACGCAGTCGTCCCAGCGGGCCTCCAGCATGGCCTCGCGGAACTTCTTGGATCCGTTGGCGTTCGTACGCTCACCGATGGCGAGGTACGAGGTGTCCTGGCGGAACGGGACGGTCTGGTACAGCGAGGCGGCACCGGGCTCGGGGCGCGGGTCGCGGGGGACGAGGGCGGCGCCGCGGACGCGCTCGACGACCTGGCGCAGGTGCTCCGGAGTCGTACCGCAGCAGCCGCCGACCAGCGAGAGGCCGTACTCCTGGACGAACGTCTCCTGCGCGTCGGCCAGTCCTTCGGGGCCGAGCGGGAAGTGCGCGCCGTCCTTGGTCAGCACCGGCAGTCCGGCGTTGGGCATGCAGAGCAACGGGATACGGGAATGGCGCGTGAGGTAGCGCAGGTGCTCGCTCATCTCCGCCGGTCCGGTCGAGCAGTTCAGGCCGATCATGTCGACACCGAGCGGTTCGAGCGCGGTCAGTGCGGCACCGATCTCCGAGCCGAGCAGCATGGTGCCGGTCGTCTCGAACGCCAGCGAGCACAGCAGCGGGAGGTCACTGCCCAGCGCCTCCAGCGCCCGCCGCGCGCCCAGTACCGCGGCCTTGGTCTGGAGGAGGTCCTGTGTCGTCTCGATGATGAGCGCGTCCGCGCCGCCGGAGATCAGTCCTTCCGCGTTCTGCTGGAAACCGTCGCGGAGCGCGGTGTACGGCGCGTGGCCGAGCGTCGGCAGCTTGGTGCCGGGGCCGATGGAGCCGAGCACCCAGCGCTGCTGCCCGGTGGAGGCGGTGAACTCGTCGGCCACCTCGCGGGCGATGCGCGCGCCGGACTCGGACAGTTCGTGGATGCGCTCGGGAATGTCGTACTCGCCCAGGGCGGAGGCGTTCGCACCGAAGGTGTTCGTCTCGACGCAGTCCACCCCGACCGCGAAGTACTCCTCGTGTACGGAGCGCACGATGTCCGGGCGGGTGACGTTGAGGATCTCGTTGCAGCCTTCGAGGTTCTGGAAGTCCTCAAGGGTGGGGTCCTGTGCCTGGAGCATGGTGCCCATGGCACCGTCGGCCACCACCACGCGGGTGGCGAGTGCCTCGCGGAGGGCTTCGGCTCGGTTCCGGCTGTCGGCGGAAGGGGTCGGCGACGGGGCCATGGATGTACTCCCAGGGATGCGACGGCTGTCGGCTTTGCGGCTTCGGTGGAGGCCGCACCCCGTCAGGGTAGCCGGATGCCGCCTTCGACCATCACTGTGTCCCACGGAACGGACGGCATGCAGTGCGGGGGAACGTCCGGGGCGGTACGGCGGAGCAGACTCGCCACACGATCGAGCATTGGACGGCATCGACCGATAGTGTTCTGCATTGTCGAACCATAGTGGAGGAGTACGGCGCCATGGCCAAGAACATCCAGTCGCTCGAACGGGCGGCGGCGATGCTGCGTCTGCTGGCGGGCGGCGAACGGCGGCTGGGGCTGTCCGACATCGCTTCCTCCTTGAGCCTGGCCAAGGGCACCGCGCACGGCATTCTGCGCACGCTGCAGCACGAGGGCTTCGTCGAGCAGGACGCCGCTTCCGGGCACTATCAGCTGGGTGCCGAGCTGCTGCGCCTGGGGAACAGCTATCTGGACGTCCACGAGCTGCGGGCGCGCGCCCTGGTCTGGACGGACGACCTGGCCCGCTCCAGCGGCGAGAGTGCCCACCTGGGCGTCCTGCACCAGCAGGGCGTCCTGATCGTGCACCACGCCTTCCGGCCCGACGACAGCCGGCAGGTCCTGGAGGTCGGGGCCATGCAGCCGCTGCACTCCACCGCGCTGGGCAAGGTGCTCGCGGCGTACGACCCGGTGGCGCACACCGAGGCGGTCGAGGCCGACCGGCAGCCCTTCACCCCGCGCACCATCACCGACCTGGAGGAGTTCGAGACGGTGCTCTCGCTGACCCGGGCGCGCGGCTGGGCGGACGACGTGGAGGAGACGTGGGAGGGGGTGGCCGCGGTGGCCGCGCCGATCCACGACCGCCGCCGGATGCCGGTCGGCGCGGTTGCCGTGACCGGAGCGGTGGAACGCGTCTGCTCCGGGGGCGAGCTCCGTCCCGAGCTGGTCGCGGCCGTACGGGACTGCGCCCGGGCGGTCTCCCGGGATCTCGGCGCACGGCGATTCTGACCGTTCCGGCGGATCATCGGTAACGATCGGGTCAAAGGCCCAGGAACTCTTGACGCTTCATTCATCAGGGAGAACCACTGCCGTTCATCGGTCGGCATTGTCGAACACATAACGACAATGCACGCTAGGGTGTGGCAGTGCCGAGGCCGGTCAGGCCCTCACCTGACGGTACGGACCACCGGAGAGACCCGGGCTTCGGCTTCCCTGGACGAAGGACAAAGGAGTCGCGGGTGTCCAGCTCCGACATCTTCATCGGCGAGACCATCGGTACCGCCGTACTCATCCTGCTCGGCGGCGGTGTCTGTGCCGCCGTCACGCTCAAGCACTCCAAGGCACACGACGCCGGCTGGCTCGCCATCACCTTCGGGTGGGGCTTCGCGGTACTGACCGCCGCGTATCTGGCCGGCGGTGTGTCGGGGGCGCACCTCAACCCCGCGGTCACCATCGGCCTTGCGATCAAGGGCGCCACCCCGTGGAGCGACGTACCGCTGTACCTCGGCTCCCAGCTGCTCGGCGCGATGATCGGCGCGGTGCTGGTCTGGCTGACGTACTACGGACAGTTCCGGGCCCATCTGACCGATCCGGCGACGCTGTACAGCCAGCCGAGTGAAGAGGGCATGGTCGACCAGGCCGCCGCCCCGAAGGCCGGCCCGGTGCTGGGCATCTTCTCGACGGGCCCGGAGATCCGGAACGCCGTCCAGAACGTGATGACCGAAGTCATCGCCACCGTCGTGCTGGTCCTGGCGATCCTCACCCAGGGTCTGAACAACAACGGTGACGGTCTCGGCACGCTCGGCGCGCTGATCACCGCCCTGGTCGTCGTCGCCATCGGTCTCTCGCTCGGCGGCCCGACCGGTTACGCGATCAACCCGGTTCGCGACCTCGGGCCGCGTATCGTGCACGCGCTGCTGCCGCTGCCGAACAGGGGCGGTTCCGACTGGGGCTACGCGTGGATCCCGGTCGTCGGCCCCCTCATCGGCGGTGCGATCGCGGGCGGGCTCTACAACGTCGCCTTCGCGTGAGCCGTAGAGCTCAGAGCCGTCACCCCCAGATCTCACAGACCTCCAGGAGCACACCGTGACCGACGCACACACCACCGGCCCGTTCATCGCGGCCATCGACCAGGGCACCACCTCCAGCCGCTGCATCGTCTTCGACAAGGACGGCCGGATCGTCGCCGTCGACCAGAAGGAGCACGAGCAGATCTTCCCGAAGCCCGGCCGGGTCGAGCACAACGCGACCGAGATCTGGGAGAACGTCCAGGAGGTCGTCACCGGCGCCATCGTCAAGGCGGGCATCACCGCAGCCGACGTCAAGGCGATCGGCATCACCAACCAGCGCGAGACCACTGTGCTCTGGGACAAGAACACCGGTGAGCCCGTCCACAACGCGATCGTCTGGCAGGACACCCGCACCGACGCACTCTGCAAGGAGCTCGGCCGCAATGTCGGCCAGGACCGGTTCCGCCGCGAGACCGGGCTCCCGCTCGCCTCCTACTTCTCCGGCCCCAAGGTCCGCTGGCTGCTCGACAACGTCGAGGGACTGCGCGAGCGCGCCGAGCGCGGCGACATCCTCTTCGGCACCATGGACTCCTGGGTCATCTGGAACCTGACCGGCGGCGCCGACGGCGGCGTGCACGTCACCGACGTCACCAACGCCTCGCGCACCCTCCTGATGAACCTGCACGAGATGAAGTGGGACCAGCGGATCCTCCATTCGATGGAGATCCCCGCCGCCGTACTGCCGGAGATCCGGTCCTCCGCCGAGGTGTACGGCATCGCCAAGGACGGCGTCCTGGCCGGCGTCCCGGTCGCGTCCGCGCTCGGCGACCAGCAGGCGGCCCTCTTCGGCCAGACCTGCTTCGCCGAGGGCGAGGCCAAGTCCACGTACGGCACCGGCACCTTCATGCTGATGAACACCGGCGAGACGCCCGTCAACTCCTACAACGGACTGCTGACGACCGTCGGCTACCGGATCGGCGACCAGAAGCCGGTCTACGCCCTCGAAGGCTCCATCGCCGTCACCGGTTCGCTCGTGCAGTGGATGCGCGACCAGATGGGTCTGATCAAGTCCGCCGCCGAGATCGAGACCCTGGCCTCGTCGGTCGAGGACAACGGCGGCGCGTACTTCGTCCCCGCCTTCTCCGGTCTCTTCGCCCCGTACTGGCGCTCCGACGCCCGCGGTGTCATCGCCGGACTCACCAGGTACGTCACCAAGGCGCACATCGCCCGTGCCGTCCTCGAGGCCACCGCCTGGCAGACCCGCGAGATCACCGACGCCATGACCAAGGACTCCGGCGTCGAGCTGACCGCCCTCAAGGTCGACGGCGGCATGACCTCCAACAACTTGCTGATGCAGACGCTCGCCGACTTCCTGGACGCACCCGTGGTGCGGCCCATGGTCGCCGAGACGACCTGCCTCGGCGCCGCCTACGCCGCCGGTCTCGCCGTCGGCTTCTGGCCGGACACCGACGCGCTGCGCGCCAACTGGCGCCGGGCCGCCGAGTGGACCCCCCGCATGGACGCGGCCACCCGCGAACGTGAGT
The DNA here is from genome assembly GCF_040655115.1 of Streptomyces atratus. Taxonomy (GTDB): domain Bacteria; phylum Actinomycetota; class Actinomycetes; order Streptomycetales; family Streptomycetaceae; genus Streptomyces; species Streptomyces atratus_D. Next base: position 13,358 of record NZ_JBFAJH010000064.1, read on the forward strand.
ACAAGTGCTGGCTCAAGGCCGTGGAGCGTTCCATGGGCTGGCTCGACGACAACACTGCCGAGGAGTAATCGCCATGACCACCCTGCAGAGCGTCCCGGCACTCGGGACGCACCCGGCCTCCGGCTCCCTTCCGAGCCGCGCCGAGACTCGGGAGCAGCTCTGCAAGGCGACGTACGACCTCCTGGTGATCGGTGGCGGCATCCTGGGCAGCTCCACCGCCTGGCACGCCGCACAGTCCGGGCTGCGGGTGGCCCTGGTGGACGCCGGCGACTTTGCCGGCGCCACCTCCTCCGCCTCCTCCAAGCCGCTCCACGGCGGTCTGCGCTACCTGCAGACCGGCGCGGTGAAGCTGGTCGCGGAGAACCACTTCGAGCGCCGTGCGGTGTCCCGCCAGGTGGCTCCGCACCTGGCCAATCCGCTCACCTTCTACCTGCCGGTCCACAAGGGCGGCCCGCACGGCGCGGCCAGGCTCGGCGCGGGTGTGTTCGCGTACTCGGCGCTGTCCGCGTTCGGTGACGGCGTCGGCCATGTGATCAGCCCGGCGAAGGCACAGCGCGATGTGCCGGAACTGCGCACGGACAATCTCAAGGCCGTCGCGGTCTACGGCGACGACCAGATGAACGACGCCCGGATGGCGCTGATGACGGTCCGTGCCGCGCTCGACGCGGGTGCGGTCGTCCTCAACCACGCCGCGGTCACCGGGCTGCGGTTCACCAAGGGGCGGGTGACGGGCGCCGATCTCGAGGACCGTACGGACGGCACGGAGTTCGGCGTCACCGCCCGGCTGATCGCCTCCTGCGACAGACGGGGGTCTTCCGGCTGATCCGACCCCCATAATGAGGAGATACATCGGATGTCTTGTGCCGGGGTCTGAACCCGTCCGAATCCAGGAGGACCGTCATGGCTGTCACCGACGAGGCGATCGAGAAGATCAAGGGAATGATCGTCTCGGGTGCGCTGCGGCCAGGCGACCGGCTGCCCAAGGAGAGCGAACTCGCGGCGGAGCTCGGGCTCTCCCGCAACTCGCTGCGGGAGGCCGTCCGCGCCCTGTCGCTGATCCGCATCCTCGACGTCCGGCAGGGCGACGGCACGTACGTCACCAGCCTCGACCCGCAGCTGCTGCTGGAGGCGCTGAGCTTCGTCGTGGACTTCCACCGCGACGACACGGTGCTGGAGTTCCTGGCGGTCCGCCGGATCCTGGAGCCCGCCGCGACGGCGATGGCGGCGACGCGGATCAGCGAGGCTCAGCTGGACGTGCTGAGTTCCCAGCTGGACGCGCTGGGCGCGCAGCCGTCGGTGGAGGAGTTGGTCGCCTGCGACCTGGAGTTCCACCGCGGCATCGTGCAGTCGTCCGGGAATTCGGTGCTCTGCTCGCTGCTCGACGGTCTCTCCGGGCCGACGACGCGGGCCCGGGTCTGGCGCGGACTGACGCAGGAGGACGCGGTCAGCCGGACGCTGCACGAGCACCGGGCGATCGTGTCGGCGCTGCGGGACCGGGACGCGGAGGCTGCGCGGGCCTGGGCGACGGTGCATGTGGCGAGCGTGGAGCAGTGGCTGAGGTCCACGCTGTGACATGCGTACGGGCCGGTGCGCGGAGAGCTCCGCGCACCGGCCCGTACGGACCCCGGTTCAGTCCTGCTTCTCGCCGCTCGCGAAGCGCGAGATGACCAGGGCGACGATGATGATCGCGCCGTTGAGGAACTGGTTCCACAGCGCCGGGACGCCGCCGAGGGTCATCACATTGACCACCAGCTGCAGCGTCAGTACGCCGGTCAGCGCACCGAACAGCGTGCCACGACCGCCCTTGAGGCTGATGCCGCCGATGACCGCCGCGGCGAACACCTGGAAGATCCAGCCGTTGCCCTGCGTCGCGGCGACCGCCCCGTAGTGGCCGGTGTAGAGGATGCCCGCGAAGGCCGCCAGCAGACCGCCGACGGCAAGCACGATCCAGGTGACCCGGTCGACCCGGATGCCCGCGGCCCGTGCCGCTTCCGGGTTGCCCCCGATCGCGTAGAGCGAACGCCCGTGGCGCAGCCAGGCCAGCGCCGCGCCGCCGATCGCGAAGAGCACCAGGCAGATCCAGACCGCGGCCGGTGCGCCGAGCCACTCGCTCTTGCCGAGGTAGCGGAACGACTCCGGGACGTCGGTGATGGACTTGCCCTCGGTGATGCCGATGTGGAGTCCGCGCAGCATGGTGAGCATGCCGAGCGTGGCGATGAAGCCGTTGACCCGGAGCTTCAGCATCAGGAAGCCGTTGATCGCGCCGATCGCGAGCCCCACCAGCAGGCAGAGCGGGATCGCCGACCAGGTGGGCAGCAGGCCGAGGCCGGCGAAGCGGCCGCCCTCGGTGGGCAGCACCAGCCACATGGCGACGACGGGCGCGATGCCGATCGTCGACTCCAGCGACAGGTCCATCCGTCCGCAGATGAGGATCAGGGCCTGGCCGAGGACCAGCAGGCTGAGTTCGGAGGACTGCTGGACGACGCTGATCAGGTTGTCGGAGGTGAGGAAGACCGGCGAGACGATGAAGCCGATCACCATCAGCACCAGGATCACCGGCACCAAGGAGAAGTCGCTCCACCGGATCAGCCTGAGCCGGCTCAGCGGGCTGTCGTCGCCGAGCCCGCCCCCCGGTCCCCCGTTGATGTCGTCGGCCGTCGACGGCCGTATCGTGCCGGTCATTGCCTTTCCCCCACACCTTCCATGGCGGCGACGAGTTCCCCGTCGGTCCACCCGCTTCCGAACGTCCCGACCACTCGTCCGTGGAACAGGGCGAGCACCCGGTCGCAGACCCGCAGATCGTCCAGCTCGTCCGAGACGACGACTGCGGCATTGCCCTCGTCGGCGACCCGTCGGACGACTCCGAGCAGCGAGTCCTTGGACTTGACGTCCACACCCGCGGTGGGCCGGACCGCGACCAGCACGCTCGGCTTGCGGGCCAGTGCGCGGGCGACCACCACCTTCTGCTGATTGCCGCCCGACAGCCCGGCGACGGGCTGTTCGGGTCCCTGTGTCTTGATGTCCAGCGACTCGATCATCGACCGTGCGAACTCCCTGGTGCGGGAGGGCAGTACGGTCCCCCACCGGCCGAGCTGGTCGGTGACCGTGAGGGTGGCGTTCTCGGCGACGCTGCGTCCCAGGACGAGGCCCTGGTCGTGCCGGTCCTCGGGGATGTACCCGATTCCGGCGTCCAGCGCGTGCGGCACGCTGCCGGACGGCACCGTCCTCCCGTGCACGGAGACCGTGCCGCCGCTGACCTTCCGCATCCCGGCGAGTGCCTCACCGAGTGCGGTGTTGCCGCTGGCCGCGGATCCGGCGAGGCCGAGCACCTCGCCGGGGCGGACCTGGAGGTCCAGCGGCTCGAACTGGCCCTCCAGGGAGAGCCCTTCGGTGCGCAGGACGGGCTCCACCGACGCGTCCCGTACCGCTGTCCGGTCACCGCCCGCGTGCCAGGCGGCGGGTCCGCTGCCCTTCTCGCCCGTCATCGCCGTGACCAGTTCGGTCTTGGTGAGGCCGGCGACCGGAGCGGTCAGGACGTGGCGTGCGTCGCGGTAGACGGTGACGGCGGTGCACAGGTCGTACACCTCCTGCAGATGATGGGAGATGAACAGGAACGCCACTCCCTGGCTCTGCAGTTCCCTGAGCTTGTCGAAGAGCCGCCCGATGCCGCGGGCGTCGAGCTGGGCGGTCGGTTCGTCCAGGATGATCAGCCGGGCGCCGAAGGACAGCGCCCGCGCGATCTCGACGAACTGCCGCTGTTCCACGGCCAGATCCCTGGCCCGGGTGTTGGGGTCGACCTGGACCCCGTACTCGGCGAGGAGCTGCTCCGCACGCCTGCGGAGCCTCCCCCAGCTGATCCACCGCGACTCGTCGTCCAGCCGGCCGAGGAAGAGGTTCTCGGCGACGGTCAGATCCGGGACGACCATGGACTTCTGGTAGACGCAGGCGACCTTCGACTGCCAGGCCGTGGTGTCCCCGAAGGCGGGCGCGGGTTCCCCGCCGAACCGGACCGTGCCCGCGTCCGCCTTGTGCAGTCCCGTCAGGACGCTGACCAGCGTGGACTTGCCCGCGCCGTTACGGCCGACGAGGGCATGGGACTCCCCGGGCTGCACGGTGAGCTGCACACCGTCGAGCGCGACGGTGGGCCCGAAGCGTTTGACGACGCCTTCCGCCTGTACGGCAGGTGGTGCCTTTTCCATCAGACCCCTTCTCAGCGAAGCGCTGTAGTGATGTCGATGCCCTGCCCTCGGGCAGCGGTCAGGGCTTGGCCGCGTCTCGGCTCTTGGGTGCCGGGAGGGAAGCCCTCTCGGCACCGAGAGGGAGGAGTCACGGCTAGCTCTTCTTCTCTAGCTGATTGGCCCACAGTTTCGGGTCGTCCACGTTGTCCTTGGTCACCAGGGGCGCGGGAAGCTGATCCTCGAAACCACTGGGAATCCTGATGATGTTCGAGCCGTGGTCGGTCGGGCCTTCCTTGAAGGTCTTACCGCCCAGGGCCGCCTTGGCGTAGTACAGCGCGTACTTCGCGTACAGGTCTGCGGGCTGCGAGATCGTCGCGTCGATCTTGCCCGCCCTGATGGCGTCGAACTCCTCCGGGATGCCGTCGTTGGAGATGATCGTGATGTGGCCCGCCGTACCGGCCGGCTTCAGCAGCTTCTTCTGCTCCAGCAGTGCGAGGGTCGGCTGCAGGAAGACACCGCCGGCCTGCATGTAGATACCGTTGATGTCGGGGTGCGCGGCGAGCGTGGACTGGAGCTTGGCGGACGCGACGTCGCCCTTCCAGTCGGTGGCCAGCTCGAAGACCTTGATGCCCGGGTAGTCCTTGTCCATGCAGGCCTTGAACGCCTCGGACCGGTCGCGGCCGTTGATCGAGGACAGGTCGCCCTGGAACTCGACGACCTTGCCCTTGCCCTTCAGCTGCTCGCCGAGGTACGTGCAGGCGTTGGTTCCGTACGCCTTGTTGTCGGCGCGGACGACCATGTAGACGTTGCCCTTGTCAGGACGGGTGTCGACGCTGATGACCGGGATCTTCTTGTCGTTCAGCGTGTTCAGCGACTCGGCGATGGCGCCGGTGTCCTGCGGGGCCATCACGACGGCCTTGGCGCCCTGGTCGGTGAACGTCTGGACATTGGCGACGAGCTTGCCGATGTCGTTCTGCGAGTTGGTCAGCGGCAGTGCCTTGACCTCACCCGCCTTGACGCCCTTCTCGATGTAGTTCTGGTACGAGTTCCAGAAGTCGCTGTCGCTGCGCGGCAGGTCGATACCGACCTTCCCGGCGCCCGCGCCGTCATCGGTGGACTCGCGGTTGCAGCCCGCGAGGGCAGTGACGGCCAGCAGCACGGCGCAGGCCGCCGCACTCGTCGTACGCACTCTCATTGGGGTCCCGTCCTTCGTGGAGTACTGGCTCGGTGCTCGGTTGGATGGTGCGGCTCGGCTTCGGTGGGGTGGATCAGTTGCCGACGGGCCGCAGGCGCAGGCCCTGCATCCCGCCGTCGACCGCGAGTGCCGTGCCCGTGACGGAGGCGGCGGCGGGGCTGGCGAGGTAGACGATCGCGGCGGCGACCTCGTCGGCCGACACGAGTCGTCCCAGCGGCTGGCGGGCGCCCAGTGCGGCGCGTTCGGCGGCCGGGTCGTCGGCCTGGCCGAGGAGCCGGCCGATCCACGGGGTGTCCGCGGTGCCGGGGTTGACGCAGTTGACGCGGACGCCTTCGCGGACGTGGTCGGCGGCCATGGCCAGGGTCAGCGAGAGGACCGCGCCCTTGCTGGCGCTGTACAGGGCGCGCTGCGGCAGCCCGGCGGTCGCCGCGATGGAACAGGTGTGGGTGATCGAGACGGCGCCGGGCCGGTCGGCCACCGCACGCCGCAGATGGGGCAGGGCGTGCCGGGCGGTGCGGACCATGCCGAGAACGTTGACGTCCAGGACCCGGGTCCACTCGTCGTCGGCGTTGTCCTCGACGGTGCCGATCGAGCCGATGCCCGCGTTGGACACGACGGTGTGCAGCGAGCCCAGCTCGGCGGCTGCCCGGTCGACTGCCTCACGTACGGCGTCGTCGTCGGTGACGTCCGCCTTCACGGCGAGGGTGCCCTCGGGGGCGCCCGCGGTCTCCCGGTCGAGCACGGCCACGCGCGCGCCGCGCTCCAGCAGCAGCGTCGCGACGGCGGCCCCGATACCGGAGGCACCGCCCGTCACCAGGGCGGACATCCCCTCGAAGTCGCTTGTGCCGGTCATCAGTTGGCCTCCTCGGGCGTGCGGCGGGCCTGCCATACGGGGCCCTCCGGGTAGCGGTGTGCGGCGATCGATCCGGGGAGCATCCGGGCGGAGAAGCCCGGGGTGCTCGGGGCGACGTAGCGGCCCCCTTCGATCACGGTGGGGTCGGCGAAGTGTTCGTGGAGGTGGTCGACGTACTCGATCACGCGGTTCTCCCAGCTGCCGGAGACCGCCACGTAGTCGAACATCGACAGATGCTGCACCAGTTCGCACAGTCCGACGCCGCCCGCGTGCGGGCAGACCGGTACGCCGAACTTGGCGGCGAGCAGCAGGATCGCCAGGTTCTCGTTGACGCCCGCGACGCGGGCGGCGTCGATCTGGACGAAGTCGACGGCGCCGGCCTGGAGCAGCTGCTTGAACACGACGCGGTTGGCGACGTGTTCACCGGTGGCGACCTTGACCGGCTGCCCGGCCCGCACGGCGGCGTGTCCGAGGATGTCGTCGGGGCTGGTCGGCTCCTCGATCCAGTGCGGGTCGAACGGCGCGAGCACGGTCATCCACTCCACCGCGTCGGCGACGTCCCACCGCTGGTTGGCGTCGACGGCGATCCTGATGTCGGGCCCGACGGCCTCGCGGGCCAGGGAGAGCCTGCGGACGTCGTCGCCGAGGTCTCCGCCAACCTTCAGCTTGATCTGGGTGAAGCCGTCCGCGACGGCCTCCTTCGCCAGTCGGACCAGCTTGTCGTCGGTGTAGCCGAGCCAGCCGGGCGACGTGGTGTACGCGGGGTAGCCCTCGGCACGCAGCCGTTCGGCTCGCTCGGCGCGGCCGGGTTCGGCCGTCCGGAGGATCTCGAGGGCCTCATCCGGGGTGAGGACGTCGGTGAGATAGCGGAAATCGACGAGGGAGACGAGCTCCTCCGGAGTCATTTCCGCGAGGAACTGCCAGACGGGTCTGCCCGCCTGCTTCGCGGCCAGGTCCCATGCGGCGTTGACGACCGCACCCGCCGCCATGTGCATCACGCCCTTCTCCGGGCCGAGCCAGCGCAGTTGCGAGTCATGGGTGAGCTCGCGGTACAGCGCACCGAGATCGGCGGCGGTACGGGGCACCGGGCGGCCTACGACGTACGGGCGCAGCGCGTCGATGGCGGCCGCCATCACGTCGTTGCCGCGCCCGATGGTGAAGCAGAAGCCATGACCCTCGATACCGGCTCCGTCGTGGTCCGAGCCGTCCGGGGCATCTGTGCGCAGTACGACATAGGCGGCGGAGTAGTCGGGATCGGGGTTCATGGCGTCCGAGCCGTCCAGTTGCTCCGAGGTCGGGAAACGGATGTCGTGGACCTCGAAGTCCGTGACGGTCTGGCTCATGTGCGCCCCCAGGGGAATAACATCGGACCTCTGTTCTGGTCATCCGATGTATAGCGCCACGAAGGCACCAACGTCCAGAGTTGAGCCGAAACTGACGGGGCACAGCTCGGATGAATTCGGAGACCCCGGCCCTGGTTGGGCCGGGGATGCACCCCTTGGGGCCAGGTTCACCCGGCCGTGGACAGGGGCTGCGGCGATGGGGCCCCGACGCCGTAAGGTTGGTGCGTACGCAAGGGAACTTCGGAAGGAGGCCTGGGTGATCGAGCTCGCGGGGGTTCCCGAGCTGATCGACCCGGTCATGGTGGCCGCGTTCGAGGGCTGGAACGACGCAGGTGACGCCGCCTCCACAGCGGTCGCGCACCTGGACCGGGAGTGGAAGGGCGAGGTGTTCGCGGCCCTCGACGCCGAGGACTACTACGACTTCCAGGTCAACCGGCCGACGGTCTGGCTGGACGGCGGGGTACGCAAGATCACCTGGCCCACCACACGGCTCTCGGTGGTCCGTATCGGCGGGGACAAGCCCCGCGATCTCGTCCTGGTCCGCGGTATCGAGCCGTCGATGCGCTGGCGCTCGTTCTGCAACGAGATCCTGGGCTTCGCCCATGAGCTGGGCGTGGAGATGGTGGTGGTGCTGGGCGCGCTGCTCGGCGACACCCCGCACACCCGCCCGGTACCGGTCAGCGGGGTCACCTCCGACCCGGATCTGGCACGGACCATGGACCTGGAGGAAACGCAGTACGAGGGGCCGACGGGCATCGTCGGCATCCTCCAGGAGGCGTGCACGCATGCGGGTGTGCCCGCGGTGAGCCTCTGGGCGGCCGTGCCGCACTATGTGTCGCAACCGCCCAACCCGAAGGCCACCATGGCGCTGCTGAACCGCCTGGAGGACCTGCTCGGACTGCGCATCCCGCTGGGCGAACTGCCCGAGGACGCGCGGGCCTGGCAGCTCGGGGTCGACCAACTGGCCGCCGAGGACAGCGAAGTGGCGGAGTACGTGCAGACGCTGGAGGAGGCCCGGGACACCGCGGAGCTTCCCGAGGCGACGGGCGAAGCCATCGCCCGGGAGTTCGAGCGGTATCTGCGGCGCCGGGACATCGGCCCGGGCTCCGGACCGGGCCAGGCGCCCGGCGGGCATGCGACGGAGAGCGGCGACGCCTCGTATCTGCGCGACACGTCGAGCGGCCGCACGAGGCCGCCGAAGCCACCGCGGCCGGAGACGGGGACACCACCGGGAACCTCTGCCGAGCCCACTCAAGAGCACCCCTCCGACGACGACCACGGCTCCGAAGATTCATCGGAGGACTGACGGCGGTGTGCCGGGCGGGTCGAGTGCCCGCCCGGCGCACCGTTGTTGAGCCGGCCTCTCAGGAACAGCTGAACCGCGCGGCGGCCCAGTCCCCGTGGTCACCGGTCTTGGATCCGTTGGTGTCGGTGACCTTCAGGTGCACGTGGCGCGCACCGGTGACGTCCACATCGACCGGCACGGTGGCCGATGCCCCGGTCACCTTCGGCGAGGTCCACAGCACCTTGCCGTCCGCCTCGACGGAGAACGCCACTTCGCCGTAGCCGTTGATCTCGTCGTCGATCCCGGCGTCCGCGGTGAACGTGGTGCAGCGTCCGCCGAGATAGACCTCGATGTCGGAGTCTGCGTGGCTGCCGATCCCCTTCGCGTAGGTCTTCCCGGCGAGGGTGAGGGTGTGCCCGTCGGTCGCGCCCGACTCGCCGTTGCTGCGGTCGCGTTCGGCCGGCCCATAGCCATTGGCCGACTTCAGCCACACCAGGTCGCTCGCCCAGGTGTCGGTGGTCGGCGGCTGGGGCATCACCGCGGCCGCGAACCGCTGGACGGTGGTGCGGGGTTCGCCCGCCGCCCGGTATCGGACGAGCGCGGTGATCCGGGCCTCGCCGGCCGTGGCGCCCTTCGCCGGGGTGACCGCCACCTCGACCCGCCGGGTCGTGCCCGCCGGGATGCGGTCCACGGTGTTGGCCGGGGTGACCTGCCAGCCCTCGGGGACGTCCAGGTCGACCGCGGCGTCCGTCACATCGGCACTGCCCGCGGTGACGTCGACGCCCACGGTGCCCGCGACGCCCGCCCCGATCTCCTGCCCCTCCGGCGCGGAGACGACGGCCGTGGCGGCCGCGTTCTTCCCGCCGACGGCGCTGGTGTCCTCCAGCTCCACGCTGAACTTCTTGCCGGTGGGGAGCGGTGCGGTCTTGATCTTCACCACTCCGCCGCGGTCGTCGCGGTCGTACCACCAGCCCTGCTTCGCGGTCTTGTACGCGGCCGCGGAACCCAGCCGAGGCAGCTTGCCGTCGAGCTTCACCGCGCTCGGCGCGGACCCGGTGTGCACGCTGAACTCGTACGGGCGCCTGCTCTGCTTGCCCGTGAAGTCCCCCTTGCTCTCACCGATGTTCACGGTGATGTCGCCCGCGCCCCGGACCGGCGCCTCGACGTCGGCGCGCTGGGTGGCGTACCCGCCGTCGCGGTGCTGCCGGGTGACGCCGTCGTCCTCGTACAGCGTGAAGGAGGACGCGCCCTGCGGGTAGATGTCCCAGGCCAGCGAGGAGTCGGCGGTCCGGTCCCGGTACGAGCGGATGCCCGGCCACATCGGCACACTGGCACCGGCCTTCACGAAGAGCGGCAGGGTGTCGAGCGGGGCGCTGTAGTGGTCGACGGTGGTGGGCCCCTGATAGATGCGGCCGCTCCAGTAGTCGATCCAGGTGCCCTTCGGCAGATAGATCCCGTCGCGGTGGGTGCTGTCCTGGTAGACGGGTGCGACGAGGAAGTCCTCGCCGGACATGAACTCGTACTTCGCCGCGTCCGTCGCGGCCTTCGGGTCGTCCGGGTATTCGAGGACGAGCGGGCGGACCATGCCGACGCCGGTCTTCGTCGCCTCGTGCGCGTACGAGTACTGGTACGGCAGCAGCGACTCCTTGAGCTTGAGGTAGTCGCGGTTGATCGAGGTGTAGGGCTCGCCGTACCGGAAGGGCTGCTTGTCGCTGGCCGCCCAGCCGTCCATGGTCATCGTGGTGCCCAGGAACATCTTCCACTGGAGATCACGGGTGTACGTCTTGGCGCTGCCGCCGAAGATGCCGTCGACGTCGCCCGTCGTGTAGGCGAGTCCGGACATCGTGGCACCCGCGTAGGTCGGGATCTGCCAGCGGATGTAGTCCCAGGTGCCGTACTGGTCACCGGACCACTGGACACCGCAGCGCTGCGCGCCGGACCAGCTCTCCGGGGCGTAGGTGAAGCCGCGGGCGTCGCTGTTGTCCTCGATTCCCTTGTACGCGTCCTTGCAGCCGTCGAGCGCGAATTTGTACCCGGCGCCGATCCAGGCGACATCGAGCTTGGCGACCCGCTGACCCGCCTTGACCTGGTCGGCGATCTTGTCGATGCCGTCCTGGGTCCACAGGCCGAGCTGCATGCCGCGGTCCTGGAGGCCCTTGGCGGTCTCGGCGAGGTCCTCGTGGCCGCAGCCGTAGCCGTCATTGACGAGCATCCAGCCGTTGGGCATGTCGTGCTCGACGTAACCGTCGGCGACCTTCAGTGCGTCCAGGGTGTGGCGCTCGCCGCGGTTGGCATTGTGCAGGTAGCAGTCGGCGTCGCCGATCTCCATCCCGTACACGGGCGGCAGGAAGGGCTTGCCGGTGAGCTTCGTGTACTGCCCGATGACGTCCTCGGCGTCGTCGCCGGCGAAGTAGTAGGCGTCGAAGCGCTGTTCCCGCGCGCTGGTGGTCACCGGGTCGGTGAACGCGTAGGTGTTGGGCGCGTAGGTGTTGCGGAAGACGCCGTACCCGGCGGAGGAGAGGTAGAACGGCACGGAATTGGGGTGACCGCCGTCGTTCCAGTTGTAGTCGACGCCGACCTCGACGGTCTTGTCGCGGTGCGAGGTGTTGCCGCGCCCGTTCTGCATGCCGGCGCCGTAGAACTGCTCGTCGGCGCCGCGGGCCAGCGTCTGGGTGGTCCGCTTCCCGTCCCAGCTCAGCCCCTTGGCCTCGGACCAGACGAGGCTGCCGTCGGCCCGGCGGAGCTCGAAGCGCAGCGGTGACTTGTAGGCGCGCAGCGTGACGCTGCCGGTGGACAGCTCGTACCGGTCGCCCTTCTCCTTCCACCGGGTGTGCGGCGGGGCTCCCTGCGGCAGGACGATGTCGTCGCCGGTCGGGTCGGAGAACGTACCGTCCGGGGCGACTTCGATACGGAAGGTCTCGTCGGTGACGAAGCTGACCCGGGCCTCGGCGGAGCCGGCTCTGAGGTGGTAGACGGGCCCGTCGGCGGAGAAGCCGCTCAGATCGCCGACCGTCGTGGCCTCGGGCGCGGCGGGTTCGGCCTGTGCGCTGCTGGGTCCCGCAAACACGGCGGCCAGTCCCAGCAGAGCTGCGACTGCCGCCACTCTGATGCGCGTTGATGATTGCATAGAGCGCTTTTAGCGCAGCCGCGAGCATTTGACCATGGACAAAACAGGACCGGCCCCGAACTTCGTGGAGAAGTCCAAGGCCGGCCAACAGGCGGAGAAAGACAGGTTGTTACAACGTGTTACAGCGCGACACCCAGCAGCGCGTCGACGGTGCGCGAGACGAGGCCCGGTGCACCCTCGTCCGTACCGCCCTCGGCGTTCTGGCGCTCGGCCCAGCGGTCCACGGCGGCCAGAGCGGCCGGTGCGTCCAGGTCGTCGGCGAGGGCCTCACGGACCTCCTCGACGAGGGCGTCGGCGGACAGTCCGTCGGGCCGGGAGACGGCGGAACGCCACCGCGCGAGCCGCTCGACGGCGTCGGCGAGCACCTGATCGGTCCACTCCCAGTCCGACCGGTAGTGGTGCGAGAGCAGCGCCAGCCGGATCGCGGCGGGGTCCACGCCGTCGCGGCGCAGCACCGACACGAAGACCAGGTTGCCACGGGACTTGGACATCTTCTCGCCGTCCAGGGCGACCATGCCGGCGTGTACGTACGCCTGGGCGAACGGGTGCTCGCCGGTCAGCACCTGGGCGTGCGAGGCGCCCATCTCGTGGTGCGGGAAGGCGAGGTCGGACCCGCCTCCCTGGACGTCGAAGCCCATGCCGAGGTGGTCCAGGGCGATGGCGACGCACTCGATGTGCCAGCCGGGCCGGCCGGCACCGAGCGAGGCACCGTCCCAGCTCGGCTCGCCCTCGCGGGCGGCCATCCAGAGCATCGGGTCGAGCGGGTTCTTCTTCCCCGGGCGCTCCGGGTCGCCCCCGCGCTCCGCGGAGAGCAGCCGCATCGCCTCGGCGTCCAGGTTGGACACCTCGCCGAAGTGCGGGTCGGCCTCGACGGAGAAGTACACGTCACCGTCGAGTTCGTAGGCGGCACCGGCGTCCCGGAGCCGTTCGACGAGCGGGACGATGCCGGGTATCGCCTCCACCGCGCCGATGTAGTGCTTCGGCGGAAGCATGCGCAGGGCGGTCATGTCCTCGCGGAAGAGGGCCGTCTCGCGCTCGGCGAGCTCGGTCCAGTCCTGACCGTCGCGCACGGCCCGCTCCAGCAGCGGATCGTCCACGTCGGTCACATTCTGGACATAGTGAACCTGCCGCTTGGTGTCGAGCCACACGCGCTGAACGAGGTCGAACGCGTTGTAGGTCGCCGCATGACCCATGTGGGTCGCGTCGTACGGCGTGATGCCGCAGACGTAGATGCGGGCGACGGGACCGGGGTGAAGAGTGATCCGTCCGCCGGTCGCGGTGTCGTGGATCCGAAGGTCGCGGCCCTTGCCAGGCAGGGCGGGGACCTCAGAAGCGGGCCAGGCATGCATGTCACGAGCGTAACCGGACGTTGCTTCCGGATACGAACCGGATCCGGAATCATGGCCGGAGAGGCGGTCTTGCGCTTCCGCGGTGCGCTCTCCCCCGCCCCGCCCTTCCCGGAACCGTGGCGATCGGCCCCGGCCCCCGGTCCTCCGTCGCCGAACGGGCTGCGCGGCCCCCACAAGGCCCCCTCAGGGTGCGCGAGGACGCCCTCGGCGCAGGGCGGGATCAACGATGTCCTCCGGCACGGGGCGCCTCGCTTTTAGGCCACCCACCGTCGTGAACACTCTGTCCCCGGCCCGTCACACCGGCGGCCAGGGAATCGCCGGCCATCCTCCACCGGGCCCCGGGTGGCGCCCCGTCATCCGCAGCGCCTCCACCCGCCCCCGCAACGCATCGATCTCGGCCGCAGTGATCAGCTCCGCCAGTCGGGTGACCAGCGCCGTCCCCGGGGCCAGCTCTTCCGCCAGCCGGTCCAGCACGTCGACGGCCTCGGCCGTCAATGGTTCCCCCGCCCACCCCCACAGCAGCGTCCGCAGCTTGTCGTCCGCGTTGAACGTCACTCCGTGGTCGATGCCGTACAGCCGGCCGTCCAGCGCCGGCAGCAGGTGCCCGCCCTTCCGGTCGGCGTTGTTGATCACCGCGTCGAGGACCGCCAGCCGCCGCAGCCGCGGATCGTCCGCGTGCACCAGCAGTGCCGTCTTCCCTTCGCCCACCTCGGCCTGGGCGACGGCCTTCCACCCGTCTCCCGGCTCCTCGTCCTCGACCAGCGCCAGCAGCGGAGGCTCACCGTCCGCGGACGCCTCCGAGGGCGCCTCGATCCACAGCTGGCACATACCCTCCCCGTACGGCCCGTCCCGCAGCACGGTCGGCGGCACCAGTCCCCACCCCGTCACCTCGGAGATCTCGTACGCGGCGACCTCACGCCCGGCGAGCGTGCCGTCGGGGAAGTCCCACAGCGGCTGTTCCCCTGCGACGGGCTTGTATACGCAGGTGCGCTCCTCGCCCTCGTACGCGACCGTGCAGTAGAGCACCGCATTGGACGCGTCACGGACCTGCCCGCGGACGGTGAGCTGCCCCTCGGTCAGCAGAGTGATCAGCCGGGTGTCCGTCAGGCTCCCCGTCGGTATCCGTTCTGGCGCGGGCATACGTGTCCTTCCGGGTCGAGCGGCAGGCTGCACAGCGGGCACGGCGGACGGCCGGCGTTCACGACGTCCAGGGCGCGCTTGGCGAACGCGCGCGCCTGCGCGCCGCTGAGCCGGACCCGGAGCATCGGCGGACCGTTCTCCTCGTCCTGCAGCATCCGTTCCTCGGCCTCCGCGAGGTCGTCGTCGGAGTCCGCGTCCAGCTCGACCAGGGCCTGCGCCTCGACGATCATGCGCTGTTCCTCGCCGTCCCAGGCGAGAGCCATCGTCCCGACCCGGAACTCCTCCTCGACGGGCACGTCGAGCGGAGCGGTGTCGGTGACGTCCATCGGGGCCACTGCGGGCACCGGCGAGTTCCCGCCGGTCCTGCGCACGACCTCGTCGAGCAGTTCGTCGATCCGCTCGGCGAGCGCGGCGACCTGGGTCTTCTCCAGGGCCACGCTGGTGACGCGTCCGCCTGAGGAAGCCTGCAGGAAGAACGTACGGCGTCCAGGCAGCCCGACCGTACCGGCCACGAAACGGTCCGGGGGGTCGTAGAGGAACACCTGACGGGACACGTCCTGTCTCCCTTGAGAATTGACGGCAAATGAGGGGCGGCCGGGTTCCGGGAGAGTCCCGGAGGAAGGGCGCCTACGGCGCGTCCACCCTACTGCGCGGAGCGATCAGGGCGCCCCAGCGCCGCCGCCGACCACCGCATCCGTACCCGCTTCCGCGTCCGTGACCGCGCCCGCGCTCTCCTCGCGCGGCTCCAGCGAGGCGAAGTCCCCGGTGTCGCCGAGCCGCAGCAGAAAGGGCCGCAGCCGGGTGTAGCGGATCGCGGTGACCGAGCAGGGTTCGGCCTGGATCCGCTGGAAGAGATCGAGATGCATCCCGAGCGCGTCGGCGACGACGGACTTGATGATGTCGCCGTGCGAGCACATCACGTACACCGCGCCGTCGCCGTGCTCGGCCTCGACCCGGGCGTTCCACTCCCGTACGGCGTCGACGGCGCGCGCCTGCATCGCCCGCATCGACTCACCGCCGGGAAAGGCCGCGGCCGAGGGGTGCTGCTGCACGACGGACATCAGCGGCTCGTCGGTGAGTTCCGCGAGTTTGCGCCCCGCCCAGTCGCCGTAGTCGCATTCGCTGATCCGCTCCTCGGTGTGCAGCGGCAGCCCCGGCCGGGCGTCGAGCAGCGGCTGCAGAGTCTCCTGGCAGCGCTGCAGCGGGCTGGTGACGGCTGCGGCGAGGGGCAGGGAGGCGAGCCGCCCGGGGAGCGCGGCAGCCTGCGCGACGCCGCGCTCGTCGAGCGCGACACCGGGGGTCCGGCCGGCGAGCACCCCGGCTGTGTTGGCGGTGGAGCGTCCGTGGCGTACGAGGATCAGGGTGGGCATACGGGCCAGCGTAGGCCGATGTCCCCCAAGAGGTGCGTCGGGGACCGGAGCAGGGAAGAATGCGCGCCGTGATTGTGGACTGCGCGATTTACCGGGACGGGCGTCGTACCGACGGACCCGCCGACTTCTCCGATGCCCTCGACGAGGCACGGGCCACCGGGGACGCGTTTCTCTGGATCGGGCTGCACGAGCCCACGGAGAAGGAGTTCGACCTCGTCAGCAGCGAGTTCGGGCTGCATCCCCTGGCCGTGGAGGACGCGCTGAGAGCGCACC
Organism: Streptomyces atratus; assembly: GCF_040655115.1. Taxonomy (GTDB): domain Bacteria; phylum Actinomycetota; class Actinomycetes; order Streptomycetales; family Streptomycetaceae; genus Streptomyces; species Streptomyces atratus_D. Next base: position 29,471 of record NZ_JBFAJH010000064.1, read on the forward strand.
AGCGGCCGAAACTGGAGGTGTACGACGACTCCCTCTTCGTGGTCATCAAGCCGGTGGTGTACGAGCCCGAGAGCGACACCGTCACCACCGACGAGCTGATGATCTTCATAGGCGACTCGTTCGTCGTGACGGTCCGGCACGGGGAGGGCGCGCCGCTCGCCGAGGTACGCCGCCGGCTGGAGGCCGATCCCGAGGTGCTCAAACACGGCCCGACCGCGGTCCTGTACGCGGTCAGCGACGCGGTCGTCGACCACTACATCGATGTGGCCGCGGAACTCCAGGTCGACCTGGAGGAACTGGAGACCGAGGTGTTCGCACCGAGCAGCGCCGTCGACACCAAGAACACCGCACCGCGCATCTACACCTTCAAGCGGCAGGTGCTGGAGTTCCGACGGGCCACCGGCCCGCTGAGCGCGCCCATGGCCCGGCTGGCGGGGGCCGGTGTGCCGTTCGTCAACGAGCACTCGCAGCCGTTCTTCCGGGACGTGAGCGACCATCTGACGCGCGCCAACGAGCACGTGGAGGGGCTGGACCGGCTGCTCTCCGACATCCTCTCCGCGCATCTGGCGCAGACGGGGCTGCGGCAGAACGACGACATGCGGAAGATCTCGGCGTGGGCGGCCATGGCGGCCGTACCGACGATGGTGGCGGGGATCTACGGCATGAACTTCGACCACATGCCGGAGCTGCGCTGGGTGTGGACCTACCCGACGGTGATCGGGCTGATGGGCTGCGCGGTCTTCGGCCTGTACCGCCAGTTCAAGCGCCGCGGCTGGCTCTGACGACCGGCTGCCCGCCGAAGGCGCGGCTCAGCCGTACTGAAGGCGGGGCTCAGGCGTACTCGGGCGCCGGTACCGCCGGGCCGCCCAGCGCGTCGCGCCGCTCGGGCGGTTCCAGGCTGACCATGCGCCGCCAGCCGACGAGCCGTTCGTACACGTAGACGCCGTGGATCCCTGCGGCGAGCATCGCCGTCCTGGCCCCGGACCAGCCCAGGATGCGGCCCATGTGAGCCATCACGGCGAGGCTGACATCGCGGTACACCCGGATCTCGGCAAGGGCGCACTCGCGCAGGATGCGCTGGATCGTCCGGCCGTGTCCGGCGCGGGCGAGGCGGAGCAGCTCTTCATGGCAGTACGCCAGGTGGTTGTCCTCGTCGTTCGAGATCATCTTCACCGCGCGGCCCAGGTCGGGGTGGTCGGCGAAATGCCTGTGGAGCGTTTCCATCTGTTCGGAGGCGCGCTGCTCGGTGACCCGGCTGTGCGCCAGATACGTGACGATGTCGAGCTCGGAGAGCGGCTCGTCGCGTTTCAGCTGCTCGTGGGCGAGGCCGATGCCGTGCTTCTCCAGCAGCATCGTGTAGTCCGTCCCGTGCGGCACCTCGGCCGGCCGCAGCCCGCGCTTCTTCAGCAGGGCGTGGAAGATCCGGCCGTGCTTGTCCTCGTCCGCGCCGTGCCGGACGATCTTGGGGACGAGGGCGCGCTGACTCTCGGGGGCCAGGGCCGCGATACGGCCGTTCTCCCAGCCGCCCTGCATCTCGCCACCCGCGGCGATCGAACAGAAGAGCCGGAACGACTCGTCGTTGTCGAGAATCTCCTGGAACAGGCTCTTTGCCGAGAGCATCGCTGGCGCCTCCGTACCGGTGTCCGCAGAAGGAAAGTCAAATGCGGTACGGGGAAGTAGGCAACAGGAGGCATGCCCGGCAGGGCCGAAAGGGCGCCGCGTAACCCATGGGGGGCCGGGCGCGTTGTGCTGCGTAACGGCCGTGGCGGGGTGGACCCCCGAGCCCCCACCACGGCCGTAGTGCTGCCCGAGGGCGGTTACGCCAGGCCGGACCGCTCCAGGGCGTCCGTACCGGCGCGCAGCGCGGCGATCCGCTCCTCGAGCGTGAAGCCGGCCGGCGCGAGGGTCAGCGTCGTCACACCGGCGGCGCCATAGGCCGGTCGGCCTCCTGGGCGACGGCGAGGTTGTCGCCGTCCATTCCCGCGCCCCAGTAACCGAGATTGATGCCGAGCCGCATAGCCGCTCCCCTTACTGATCAGTAACGTCCCTGTGGTCCGGACTCCAGCGCGCCCCACCCGGATCCGGCCGGGGCGACTTCGCGCCGGGTTGTCCACAGGCTTCCTCCCCGTGGGGCTCTGGCCAGTAATCTCAGCGCCCATGGAGCAGAGGCATCTCGGCCGCACCGGCCTTCGTGTGTCCCGGATCGGGCTCGGCACCCTCACCTGGGGCCGGGACACCGACGAGCACGACGCTGCCGAACAGCTGAAAGCCTTCTGGGAGGCGGGCGGCACGCTGGTCGACACGGCCGATGTGTACGGCGGCGGGGAGACCGAATATCTGCTGGGGCGGCTCGTCGAGGGCCTGGTGCCGCGGCGCGATCTGGTCATCGCGACGAAGGCGGGCAGCGTGGCCGACCCGTACCGCCGCTTCGACGGTTCACGCGGTCATCTGCTGGCCGCACTGGACGCCTCACTGGAACGGCTCGGTACGGACTACGTGGATCTGTGGCAGCTCCACGCCTTCGACCCGGTGACTCCGCTGGAGGAGACCCTTCAGACACTGGAGCTGGCGGTGTCCACCGGGCGCGCCCGGTACGCGGGGGTGTCGAACTTCTGCGGCTGGCAGCTCGCCAAGGCGGCGACCTGGCAGCTCGCCTCGCCCGGGACACGCACCCGGCTGGCCAGTACGCAGATGGAGTACTCACTGCTGCAGCGGGGCGTGGAGCGCGAGGTGCTGCCCGCCGCACTCGATCTGGGCGTGGGGCTGCTGCCGTCGTCGCCCCTGGGCCGCGGGGTGCTGACCGGCAAGTACCGCACGGGCATCCCGGGCGACTCGCGCGGCGCCTCCGAACTGCTGGCGCCGTTCGTCGAGCCGTATCTCGACGACCCGGCGAGCCGCATCGTGGACGCGGTGGCGACGGCGGCCGACGGGCTGGCCACGACGGCGCTGCAGGTGGCTCTCGCCTGGGTGCGGGACCGTCCCGGAGTGGTGGCCCCGATCGTCGGCGCGCGCAACGCGCAGCAGCTCACGGAGGCATTGTCAGTGGAGGCGCTTAGTCTTCCTGACGAGATCTGCCAGGCGCTCGACGATGTGTCGGCGCCCGTGCACCGCTATCCCGACCAGGACTGGAGCACGCTGTGACCGCGCTTCCCCGGGGGGAATCCCCCGGCCCCTCGGCCGCCGCCGACGACACCGACGTCGCCGGCTCCGCTGCCGCCGTACCCGTCCCGTCCGCCGAGAACGTGGGGGCCGACGAGAGCGAGGCGGAGGAGACGGACGGGACACCGGAGTCGGCCGCCCCGGAGGGAGCCGACGAGACGGATCCGGTCGGCGCGACGGACGCCGACGCGCCGCCCGCTGCCGCCGCGCTCTCCGAGGCCGAGGCCGAGCTGGCCGCCCAGCGCGAGCTGCGGGAGCGGATCGAGAAGCGCAAAGCCGAGAAGGAGGGCCCGATCGCCGCGGGGGCCAAGCTGAGCGGGCAGGCGGCCGATCTGCTGGCTGCGGTGCGTGCCGTGGAGAGCGGCGAGAAGCCCGGCGCCGCGTTCTTCGACTCACCAGCACCGCGCCGCACCGCTCCCGCGCCCGCGCCGGTACGCCCCCGGGAACCCGAGCCGGCGCGCGCACCGCAGGGTGCCTCTGCCGAGGCCGTGGCCGCGGTGGCGGCCGTCCTGACGGAGGGCGGGGCACCCGAAGCCCTGGCGGGACCGGCGGCGGAGACGCTCGGCGTGCAGGCGGCCGACCTGCTGCGTGCGAATCCGTGGCAGCTGCTGGCCGTACCCGCCGTCCGCCCCGAGCAGGCTGACGGCTTCGCAAGGGCCCTGCTGGGCGCCGCGTGCGGTCCGGACGACGAGCGGCGGACGGCGGCGCTGGTCGGCTGGCTGCTGGAGCACGCCGCACTGCGGGGCCACACCGCGCTGGACGCGTCGGCGGTGCGTGCCGCGCTCGCCGAGCGTGCGGTGACCGACCCGGAGGCGGCCGTGCAGCACGCCGTCGCCGAGGGCGTCGTGCTGGTCTTCCAGGACGGTCCGGACAACCAGGAGGCGGCCGGGGACGCAGAGCCCGGGGACGAGACGGCGGACCGGGACGGGCAGGAGGCGCCCCAGGTGCTGCTCGGTCTCGACCGGTACGCGCTGGCCGAGGAGAGCCTCGCCGACGGTCTGGCCCGGCTGGCCAACGCCTGCGAGAAGGACGCCGACTGGTCAGGGGCGGCCGAGGCCGCCGGTTCCCCGTCGGCGGCCGAGCTGATCCGTGCGGTCGCGGCCGGTGGCCTGGTCGCGCACACCGGCGGCGAGGCGGCGCGGGCGGAACCCGCCGCCCTGATCGCCGCAGCCCGCGCCCTCGGACTACGGGCCCTGGGCGCCACCCACAGCGTGGACGGCAGGCGGCGGCTGGCCGAGGCGCTCGACGAGCCGTCGGCGGCCGTCACCCTCGCCGGGCTGCTCTCCGGCGCGGAGGGGCCCGGCCGGGACACGGACGGGGCGATCGCCGTCGATCTGCTGGTCGCGCTGGACGCCCCGCAGCTGGACGTGGAGACCGCCGCGATCCTGGTGGAGTCCCTCCCCGACGGCGCCCGGCTGGTGCTCAGCGGTGACCCCGGGGTGCTGTGCTCGGCGGGTGCGGGGCGGGTGTTCGCGGATGTACTGGCCGCCCGCTCGTGCCCGCAGGTCGTATCCCGTACGCCGGATCCCGGTCCGATCGGCGAGCTGGTCTCCGGGATCGGAATCGGCGAGCTGAACCAGGTGGCGGCCCCCGGCAAGGAGGTGGTGATCGTCCCCGTGCAGAACGCCGACGAGGCGGTGCACCGCACCGTGCAACTGGTCGCCGACTCGGTGCCGCGTGCGATCGGCGTCCCGTCGGCCGACACCCAGGTGATCACCGTCGGGCACGGCGGCTCGGCGGGCACCCGCGCACTGAACGCCGCGCTCAAGCAGCGGCTCAACCCCGGTCCCGGACGATTCGGCGGCTTCGACCCGGGTGACCGGGTCGTCCACATCCCGACGCCCGGCAGGACCGTGCCCGGGACGGTCGTCTCGGCCGACACCGAGGGACTGCATCTGGACTGTGCGGGCACACCGGTCGTCGTACCCCAGGAGCGGGTGGAGTCGTCCGTGCGCCACGGCTGGGCCGTCAGCGCCCACCAGGCGGCCGGAATGCGCTGGCCCGCGGTCGTCGTCGTGCTGCCGGGTGACGCGGCGCAGGGGCTGAGCCGGGCCTGGGTGTACACCGCGTTCAGCCGTGGTGAGCGGCATCTCTCCGTGGTGCACGGGGTGGATCAGGCGCTGCCGCGCGCGGTGGCCCAGCCCCCGTCCCAGGACCGAACGACCCGGCTGCGCGCCCTGCTGGAGGCGCAGCGGACGCTCACCGTCTAGGTGCTGTCGTCGAACCGTCGTCGTCGCCCGAAGGGCGGCCGCGCGGCGTCGCCGGTGCCCCGGCCGGGCGACGGACGCGGAGTTCAGCCCGTCCATCGGCTCACAGGCGACGGCCCCCGCGACCGCCGC
>NZ_JBFAJH010000065.1:0-34009 GCF_040655115.1 Streptomyces atratus
GTGCGCGACAGCTCAGCTGCCTGCGCATCCGTCGGATAGAAGCGGTACTTGAACGCCCGCTTCACGTGGTTCGTGGTCATGCTCACAAACTAATGCGACCGCATGTAAAGATCAAACCTGCGGGTCAGAGCACTGTGATCCGCCCTGGCGGCGAATCGCAGCCCTTGCCCTGCTCCGCAGGAGTCCGTTTCCTCTCCGCCCTGAAGGGCGGAGTATCCACGGAGGAATCAGATGAAACAGGGCAAAGGCATCGAGAACCCCGAGTCGCGCTTCTCCGCGGTGCTGGTGGGCGCAGCAAAGCTTCCGGGTGTGCGTATCAACAGAGAGGCGTACCTCCGAAGTGCGCTGGCTCGCCACTGTTCCGAGGACGACATCCGAAGAGCGATAGAAGAGAACCCCGCTGCGGCGGGCATCACTGTCGAGGTTCTCGACAAGGTGGCCAACGACTCCATCCGCTTCGAAACCGGCAAGGTCAGCGCTCTCTCCGCCGCTGCCGGGATCCCCGGCGTCCTCGCCCTTCCCGCCACTGTGCCCGCCGACGTGGCCCAGTACTTCGGCCACATGGTGCGGATCGCGCAGAAACTCGCGTACCTCTACAGCTGGCCCGATCTGTTCTCCGACGACGTCGATGACGTCGATGACGCGACCATGGGGGTGCTCACGCTGTTCTTCGGCGTGATGTTCGGCACCCAGTCGGCGAACGCCGCTGTGGGGAAGGTCGCCGGGATGATGTCGAAGCAGGTCGCCAAGAAGCTGCCCCAGAAGGCACTCACCCAGGGTGTCATCTACCCGATAGTGAAAAAGGTCGCGGCTTACCTCGGCGTCCAGATGACAAAGCAGTCCTTCGCGAAGACCGTCTCGAAGGCCATCCCTGTCGTCGGGGCCATTGTCTCCGGCGGGCTCACCTTTGCGACCTTCCTTCCGATGGCCAAGAGGCTCAAGAAGCACCTCGCCGGCCTGCCGCTGGCGGAGCCGTCGCACCGAGTGATGGATGGGGAAGTCGTGGAGGGCGAAGTCGTGGAAGACCACGGGCCTTTCGCCACAGGACACGGTGAACAGCGCGGCGCAGACGTCACTGCCATCAAGCTGGAGGAACCGCAGTCCTGACACCGCAAGCGCACTCCTGGATGCCGAAGGGGTGGCCGATGCGACGGGCGTTCTCGTCATCGCCGGGGGCGGTGATCTGTTGGCATGAGGGCTCGCTCGTCATCCGCCTCGCTGATCACCGCGAACCGCGAAAGCCTGTCGGAGCACCGGACACCCGGGGCGGGGCCAGGGCGACGATCTCCCGGTCGAAGAAATCGTGGAATCCGTCACCACGCTCATAGAGCGCATCGAATCCGACGTTCGTTTCCCGGATCAGTGAGCGGTCGGTGTAACGGTTGGCTCCGGCCGCATTTCCGTCCTCGTCGTAAACGACCTCATACATGGCTACATCGCCGAGAATCACCACTTCTGGAACCGGGCGAGTCCGCTCGATGTTCGAAATATCGCGAGCGTCGAGAACCTTGATGTCGTCGCCCAGGTCCACACGTACGCGCAGGACGAACAACTCCCATTGCACATACGGCGTGATCGGGAATTCCACGACACGAAGGCGGCGGTGCGTGACGCCCAGTCGCGACGCCTGGCGGAGTTCCTGGGCGTAGTCCTCGCGCCTCTCGTCGGCCAGGGACAGAGCCCTCTCCCAGTCGCCGTCGGCGAAGGCCTCCCAGCTCGGGAAGCCGCGCTCCTTGAAGTGCTGGCCGCGCTCAAGCTTGTTGAGGAAGCCGATCCCGCTGGTGTAGACCCGGCCCAAGTCCGCGTGGTACGTCGGGCGGTCCAGGCGTTCGGAGGCGCCGCCGGGGAAGGAGTCAAACACTGGGGATGTCCGGCTTCGCCGCGATGAGCATGTTCCTGGGGATGACCACGAGGCGTTCGTCCGACCCGATCGAGACCCCGTCGGGCAGGTTCCTGCCGAGTGACTGGGTGAGGTCCCGGCCGATGACGGCGATGTCGCCGTTGGCGAGTTCCCAGATGTCCGGGCAGTCAGGAGTTCCGGTTGTGTTTCCGAGCTCCTGGGGTGTTTTTCCCAGGCGCTTTTTGAAACTCGTGTCCGGATCTGCTTCCCATGGCCTGGCCATTTCCATCGCCCCCTCGATCGGTCGGGATGCCTCACTGTAGCGTGCGACTCGCCTGCCTGACCATGTGTTAGACCCGGACCGCGGGGGGTAATGGCGAGGATTGATTCCTCCTTGTCCCATGTCGCTCAGGGGTGGAATGATATTGATCGGAAAGAAAATCATGCCAACGCCTGACAGGTGACACTTTCCATCTGCGCTGTCGGAAAATCGGGTGAACGGAGGGGCGGCTGTGGACTCAGAAGTAACCTTGCTCGCACAGAGCGCGGGGGCCACCTTTGTCACGTTGATGGCGACCGATGCCTGGCACCGTGTGCGTGACGGGATCACGCAGCTCTGGCGTCGGACGCTACCCGAGCGCGCCGAGTCCGTCGCCGCCGAGTTGGAGGCCGGTCGTGAGGACGTGCTGGCCGCCGCGGCGGCGGACGACCTGGAGACCCTGGACGAACTACGCCTTCGGTGGCAGGGGTTGGTGCGGCGGCTGCTCGTGGCCCGGCCCGCCGCCGTCGAGGAACTGCGCGCACTGCTGGACCAACTCGATCCCGGTGGCTCGGCCGCCCGGCAGATCACCCAGCACGCCACCGCGTCCGGTCAGGCCCGGGTCTACCAAGCGGGACGTGACCAGCACATCGCAGAGCGATGACGGGTGGGACGGACGGCCACGCCGAGGACCAGGGGCGTGTCTACCAGTCGCGGGGTGATCAGCACATCAGCGAGCACCACCACTACGGCGGTGACGGGCCGGAGCACGGCGGACCGGACTCGGTGCGACGCCCGGCGGTCGGCCGGCCCCCCGTCGCGCTCCGCGACCGCAGCGAGGTGATGGAACGCCTGCGGGCGAGCGTCGAGGCGGAGCGCGGCGGCCAGGTCTACGTGCTGTACGGCATGGGCGGCTCGGGCAAGACGGCGGTCGCCTGCGCCCTGTTCCAGGAGGTCACCGGAGAACAGGGCCGGGTGGGCCTGTGGGTCAACGCTTCCGACCGTGCGAGCCTGCGCGCCGGCATGCTCGCCGTCGCCGCCGACCGAGGGGCGGGCGACGGCGAACTGCTCGCCGCACGCAACGGCCTCAGACCTGCCGCCGATCTCGTCTGGACGTATCTCGACCGTTCCGCCGAACCCTGGTTACTGGTCCTGGACAACACCGACGAGCCGGAGATCCTGCGGGACGGCAACTGGCTGCGCACCAGCCCGCGCGGCACCGTCCTGGTGACCACACGGCGAGCGGCGGCCCGGTGGTGGCCGGGCGCCGAGCTGCAGTACATCGGCGTACTGCCCCGAGAGGACGCCGCGCTCGTGCTGAGCGATCTCGCACCGCACAGCGGTACGACGGAGCAGGCGGCGCGGGTCGCGGACCGGCTCGGTCGGCTGCCCCTCGCCCTCACCCTGGCGGGCGGCTTCCTCTCCCACCAGGTCATCGACCCCTGGACGATGGACGCCTACGGGGACCAGCTCGACGGAGACGAACGGGTCCAGCTGATCGACCGGGGAGCCGACGCGCTGTCCGAAGCGGACCCCCGGCATCTGGTCGGCCTGACCTGGCAGCTGACCCTCGACGCGTTCGAAGTGCGCGGGCTGCCCGAAGCGGCGGCCCTGCTCAGACTGCTGGCCCGGTTCGCTGCCGAGCCGCTGCCGCTGACTCTGCTCAACCACGCCGACATCGGCGCCGTACCGCCTCGTGCCCGAACCGAGACGGCCCTCAGAGCCCTCCTCGACCAGTCGCTGTCCGAACTGGTCGACGCCGTCGGCGCGCGCTGCGTACAGAGTCACGGCATCCTGCTCGACAGCGTCTCGGCGGCGACACCCGCGGACCTGGTGCCCGCCCTCGACACGACAGCCGTCCGGTTGCTCGACGCGGCCGTTCCCCGTCTACCGGACGCGGGTCCGCACGATCCGCGACTGCGCCTGCTGGTACCTCACGCGCTGGCCCTGCTGAGGCACATCGGCGGGCTGTCCGCCGCCGACGCCCTGGCCGTCGCGACGCGGCTGTCGGTCGCCCTGCACCGGACCGGTGACTACCTCTCCGCCTGGGAGACCGCCCGAAGCGCGGCGGACCTTGCACAGCGACTCCTCGGCGCGGACCACCGTACGGTCCTCGCCGCCCGCTCCAGGGCAGGGCGGGCACTGTTCCGGCTGGGCAGGTACGCCGAAGCCGAAGCGGCGCTCCGCGCGGTCCGGGACGCCCAGGAGCGCCTGTTCGGCGCCGACGACCCCGACACCACGGACAGCGGCTATGGACTCCAGCTCGTGCTGGCTGACGTAGGCAGGCGCGAGGAATCCGTCGCGCTGCTCCGCGACACCGTCGCAGGGCGGCGCTCGGCGCTGGGCCCCACGCATCCTCTGACCCTGCGGGCCCGCGCCAGCCTGCTGGAGATGCTGCCCGCCGCCGAAGTGGTCACCGAGGAAGGCGGCACACTGCTCACGCTGCCGTCGGAATGCGATCGGTCCCTCGGCCCCGACCACACTGTGACACTGGGTGCCCGACACAACCACGCGTGGGCGCTGTACCTCCTGGGCCGCTTCGACGAGGCCGACCGTGAGATCCGGCGGGTCGCCGAGACGTATGTGCGGCGCTTCGGGCCCGAGTACCCGATCGAGCTCGCCGCCCGACAACTCCTCTCCCGGACCCGGGCCGCGCTCGGACACGTGGAGGAGGGGATCGCGCTGATGACCGATGTCGTCGAGCGGCGGGAACGCGGCCTTGGCCCCGAACACCCCTTCACGGTCGCGAGCCGACAACTGCTGGACGCCTACCGGTCAGGGCGATGGCGGCCGTAGTGCTCACGACGGGACGGGAGCGGCCCGCACGGACGGTGCGCGCGGGTATGCGGCACGGGGTCGATGGGAGTACCGATGTAGGGTGCTATGCGCAGGCCGTGCGGGTGACGTCTGCGACTCGCGCTGCCAGGTCGAGGAGTTGGGCACGGCGCTCCGCGCACGCGAGGTGACCGTCTTCCTGTCCCACGCCTCCCTCTCCGTCGATGAACGCACCCGTTCCGAGCAGGCGTTCGCCGAGGCCCGCGACTGCGTCATCGTCTCCACGTCAACCCTCGAGCTCGGCATTGACGTCGGTGACCTGGACCGCGTCATCCAGATCGACTCACCGGCCTCCGGTCCGGAAAAGTCCCAGGAGCGGAGGGGCGATGCCTCCGGGCCGGTTCGGATCGACGGATGAGCAGGTGCTTTACGAGAACCGTCTGGAGCTTGCCCGTCCGCTGCTCGCGGACTTCGAGGAGGGGGCCGAACGCCGCAGGTCCCCTCGGGGAGCGTGTGCCCCTACGGGAGTCGACGGACGGGGTGGCAGCGGGGCCGGGCGCTGTCGGCGGCCCCGCCGCTGGAGAGGGACGTCATTCCGGCGAGTTTTCGCAGATGAGGGGCGTTCTTCGGAGCGCCCCTCACGCATGAGCCCCCGGCGCTGCCGACTCCGTTGCCGGGCACATGAAGCGACGGATCGTCACCTTCCGGTTCGCTTCACGTCGATGCCGAGTCCTGCCCACAGCTCCTGCTCGACCCGGCTCGGCGGGGTCGAGCAGCGCCGCTCCGGGTGGCCGGCCGGGGGCCCCTGGGGCCGGCCGCCGTTCCCGCGCGAGCCGTGCGTGGCTCCCGGCGGCCAGGCTTGCTGCGGAGTGTGGTCGGGGTCGGGGTCGGGGTCGGGGTAGTGGACACCGGGCAGCGGTCCGACGGTGAAGGCGCCGAGCTGGATGAGCAGATTCAACGCGCCCGCGCCGGCTCTGCCGAGCCAGAACCTCAGCCCCATGCCGGCCCTCTTCTCCCAAGCTGGTCCCGAGGCCGTCCCGAGACGACCCCGTCGGCGCCCATGGTCACCGCTCGGCCTGAAGCGTCGCTTAAAGCGCGTCGCGGAAGGCCGCGACCATGAAAATTTCACACCCCGGGGCAGACGGATTCCCGGCCGAAATCATGATCGACTAAGTGTCGTTGTAGGTAACAATGTGTCAGTGTTCCTGCAGGCGGAAGGAGCAGTGCCATGGAGATCGGGGTTCTCGGGCCGCTTGTGGTGAGCATCGACGGCACCTCCGTGGTGCCGAGCGCGGCCAAGCCGCGGCAGCTGCTCGCGCTGCTGGCGGTCAACGCGGGCTGGGACGTGAATGTGACGACCCTGACGGATGAGCTGTGGGACTCAAGTCCCCCCAGCGGGCCCGCGGGTGTTGTGCAGACCTACGTCAAGCAGCTGCGTCGGGCCATCGCCGTCGCCCTGGGACCGGAACACGAGTGTGCGCCGAAAGAGGTGCTGAGCCGCAGCTATGGCGGGTACGCGCTGAACATGCCCGCACCCGTCATGGAGGCCGACCTCTTCCAGCAGCTCACCGGTCGCGGGTTGCGGGCCCTGGCCGGCGACGACGACGAGACCGCCTCGAAGCTGCTGGGCGAGGCGCTCGCCATGTGGCGAGGGCCGGTCCTCGCCGACGTACGCATAGGACCCGCGCTCCGTGTCGAGCTGCTACAGCTGGATGAGGCACGGCGCTCCGCGCTGGAGGGGCGGATCACCGCAGACCTGCGGCTCGGCAGGCACGCCGAAGTGATCGGCGAACTCCTCGCGCTCACCGAGCGCTTCCCGCTCCAGGAGAGTCTGCACGGGCTGCTGATGCTGGCGCTCTACCGAGGCGGACGCTCGTGGCAGGCGCTTGAAGTCTTTCGAAAGCTACGCGCGTCGACCGCCCAGGAGCTGGGCATCGAGCCTTCCCTGCGCGTCCAGAAGCTGCACCGGGCGATCCTGGCCGCCGACCCCCAGCTCGACCTCGCCGCACCGAGTTTGGCGGCCTTTTAGCGGTCCCGGCCACCGTAGGGGCCGCGTCGGCCGGGCCTGCCCCACCTGTCGACGTACCACGGACCCGGCCGGCCCGCTCACCCCCTGGACGGAACCGAGACGGAGCAACATGACGCGATACCTGTCCCGGAAGCGCCCGGGCTACGAACCGGACCCTGTGACACGGCTGTTCTGCTTTCCCTACGCGGGCGGCGGCGCCTCGGCGTACCGGCGATGGCAGCGCGGCCTCGATGCCCATGACGCCGGAGTACGGGTGATGCCCGTACAACTGCCCGGCCGCGAGGAACGGTTCGACGAACCCAGGTTCACCGATCTGGACGCCCTCATCGACGACATGGACGCACAGCTCGACGAGGAGCTTGCCGAGCCCCACATCTTCTACGGACACAGCATGGGGGCGCTCATCGCGTACTCGCTCGCCCGGCGGCGGCAGTCGCGCGGCGCGGCCCTGCCCCGGGCACTCGTGCTGAGCGCCTACCGCGCCCCGCACCTGCCGGCCCCGGCGATCGCCGACCCGGACGCCGGGGACGAGGAACTCGTCGCCGGCCTGGTGGCACTCGGCGGCATCCCGCAGACGCTGCTCGACCATCCCGAATTCCTCTCCACGCTGCTTGCGGTGGCCCGCGACGACCTCCGCCTGTGCCTCGGCAGCACCGCCGCGCACACCGAGCCGCTGCGGGTACCGCTGCACCTGTTCGCCGGACGCGGGGACCGGCTGGTCACCGTGTCCGAGGTGCTCGCCTGGCGGCGGCACGCGGGGCGCGGCTGCGACGTGCGGACGATGACCGGCGGGCACTTCTTCGTCAGGTCGGACGAGGGCGCCTTCCTGCGTGAACTCGCCTCCCTGACGCGCCGGTACGTCACCGAGCGGGTCGCGGTGTGGTCGGCCGGCACCGCGACCGCGGCGGCCGGGTCGTGAGAATCTCATGTTCCGGTCCCTCCTCCGTCATGCCGGACCCATGACGGCATTCCCGTCGTCGGCTTTCGGTTCGCCGACGTCGAACAGGGAACGGCAGGCATTCCGGCCCGCCCACGATCACCCCGCGTGGCCGCCGCGCCGCCCCCCTGGCCTTTACGGATCCCTCGCGAAAGGAAGCACGTCCCGTGACACACGACGCCGCGGAAGGCACCACCAGGAGCTCGGCCTCACCGCAGGTCCGCGCCGCCTGGGGGCTGCTGGCCGTCCTCCTGCTGATCTGGCTGGTGTTCGAGACGGCGAAGTACGGCGGATGGGTGATCGTCGCGGCGGTCGCCGGTGTCGTCGCACCCGATCTGCCGTTCCTCGTCGGCATCCGGGGCCCGCACCAGCACGGCCGACTGTCCCGCAGGGCCGTTCCGGTCCACAACCTTCTCCACCGGCCCGTCGTCGCCGTCGTCGTCATGCTCGCCTGCCTGGTTCCCGGCTCCCCGGCCGTCGCCGTCCCCCTGTTCAACTTCGGTCTGGCCTGGCTGGTGCACATCGCCGCCGACCGGGCCCTCGGGTTCGGCCTGCGCACCGCCGAGGGACGGCGCCGCTGACCTACCCCTGGGGCGCTTTGGCCCCGCGCAAGCCTTCGCTGCGAGGCTCGTCCAGGTCCCGACCGCGCCTCTCGCCGCGCGTCGGTCACTCGAACCACCGCACACAAGTAACCGCTGAGCACCTGTTGCCGGAGGAATCGCATGGAAACGACGGACACGACGCAGGGCGGACCGGAGACCGGCCAACCCCTTCCGGACTACCCGTTCCACCGCCTCTCGGCCGTCGAAGTGCCTCCCGTCTACGAGGAGTTGCGGGCCAAGTGCCCCGTCGCCCACGTCCGGCTGCCCAGCGGCGACGAGGGCTACGTGGTGACCCGCTACGACGATGTGCGCACCGTGCTCGCCGACGCCAGGTTCAGCCGGGCCGCCACCATCGCCCCCGACGCACCGCAGCTCACCGCCACGCCTCCCGTGCCGGGCAGCCTGTTCACCACGGACCCGCCCGAGCACACCCGGCTGCGCAGGCTCGTCTCCCGGGAGTTCACCGCCCGCCGCGTGCAGAACATGCGTCCCCGGATCCAGGAGCTGACTGACGGACTTCTGGACGACATGGAGAAGCTCGACGGGCCGGTCGACCTCAACACGGCACTGGCCTTCCCGCTGCCGGTGATGGTGATCTGCGAACTGCTCGGTGTGCCCTTCGAGGACCGCGACCGCTTCCGCGAGTGGTCGGACGCCTTCGTCTCGCTGACCGCGCACACCCCGGAGGAGACCGCCGCCCAGCGCCAGCAGATGATCGAGTACCTGGCGGCACTCGTCAAGCGCAAGCGGGAGGAGCCGACGGACGACCTGATGGGGGCGCTCGTCGCCGCCCACGACGAAGAGGGCAGCCTCAACGAGTTCGAGCTGATCGTCATGGCGGCGACCATCCTCGTCGCCGGTCACGAGACCACCGTAAGCATGATCGGCAAGATCGTCCTGACCCTGCTGCGCCACCCCGGGCACATGGCCACGTTGCGCGAACACCCCGAGATGATCGACCACGCCATCGAGGAACTGCTGCGTGTCAACCCGATCGGTGACGGAGGCCCGCTGCGGATCACCCTGGAGGACGTCGAGGTCGGCGGCACCGTCATCCCCAAGGGCAGCGCGGTCCTGGCGGCGGTCTGCTCCGCCAATCAGGACCCCGCGCGCTTCCCCGGTGCGCGGGCGGACGAGTTCGACCCCACACGGCCCGAGGCCGTCCACCACGTCGCGTTCGGCCACGGCCCGCACTTCTGCGTGGGTGCCGCGCTGGCCAGGGCGGAGCTGCAGATCGTCATCTCCTCGCTGCTGAACCGCTTCCCCGGTCTGCGGCTCGCGGAAGAGGTCGATGCCCTGGAGCTGACGACCGGGATGATGGTGCACGGCCTGACCCGGCTGCCCGTCACCTGGTGACGGACCCGGCGGAGCGCCCCCCGGCCGTCACCGGTTGACGGCCGGGCAGCGGCACGACCGGCCGGTCCGGTACGGCCCGCCCCGGCAACCGCGCTTCCCCGGCACAGCGGCCGGCCCCGGCGGGCGCACAGGACAAAGGCCCCGGCCCGTACGTTCCCGTACGGGCCGGGGCCTCGTTCCGTCCACCGACCCGCACCGGCCCGCGGACACACCAGTCACACTCGGGTGGCGGGGGACTGCGCCTCCACGACGTGCGGCCCTGGCTTCTGCAGCTGGAAGTACGCGCCCCCCAGCACCCGTTCCTTCAGCTTCTGGCTCCGGTCGACCACCCGGTACAGCGAGCGGCGGACGACACCGCCGGCGCCGTGCAGGGCGAACAGCCGCTCCTGCCGCAGTTGCAGACCGCGCGACGTGGCGACCGACCCCTCCCGCGCCCGCTGGAACTCCGCGCCCGCCCGCAGCAGCGCCTCCTCGTCCCCGCCCGCGTCGAGGGCGTCGCGCACCAGCGGGGCCAGCGTCACCGCGTCGATGATCGCGTGATTGACGCCCTGCCCGAGGATCGGCGTCAGCGTGTGTGCCGCGTCGCCGATCAGGACCAGGCCCGGCATGGACCAGCGCGGCACCAGCGTCGTGAAGATGTCCAGCATCGAGGTGTCGGACCAGGAGCGGATCTCGCCGCGCACCGACTCGGCCAGCTCGGGAGCGAGCCGGTCCAGCCGCTCGTACAGCGCGGGCAGACCCTGGGCGCGCAGTTCCTTCAGCCCGCCCTTGGGGATGTTGAAACCGACGCGCACACTGTCCGGGTGGGTCGGGATGAACAGCCCGTGCTGGTCGCCGCGGATCCGGATGCGATACGTACGATCGTCCCACTCGGGCGGGAACGGCAGCTTCAGCCACACCACGTCACGGTCCAGCGGCAGCTTCGTGTACGGCAGGCCCGACATCTCACGGACCTTGCTGAACCGGCCGTCCGCCGCCACCGTGAGCGCCGCACGCACCGTCAGCTCCCCCTCCGGGGTGCGCGCCGCCACCCCCGTGACCGGTCCGCTGTCGCCGCCCGCGCGCAGCAGACGGGTGGCCGTCGCCCGGCGCACCAGGGTGAAGTGCTCCGGGTGCTCCTCCTGCCCGAGGCCCGCCAGGGCCGAGAGCAGCGCCGGCTGGGGCAGCTCCACCGGGTAGGGGTGCGGGTACGGGAAGCGGCGGAAGTCGGCGCGCAGCACCGTGCTGCCGGAGTCGACGATCTCCATTCTGTGCATCTGCTGGCAGGCGCCGTCCAGTCGGCCGAGGACACCCAGCTTGTCGAGCAGCCACACCGAGTCGGGAGAGACCGACTCGCCCCGGAACGACCGGTCGAAGTGACCGCTCTGTTCCAGGACCACGACCGAGACCGAACGCCTGGCGAGCTCGACGGCCAGCGTGAGTCCCGCCGGGCCTCCTCCGACCACACACACTTCTGCGGTCAGCTCAGTTGTCATCGTCAGTGCTGCCTTTCAGAAGGGGGCATCCTCCACCGATGGTCCGCATCCCGCCTAAAGCGGCTCTTGCGGGCGGCCCGCGCGGCCTGCCGCGCACCCGGGCGCAAGCCCGTCTTTAGGGGCCGGGCACAAGCTCCCAAGCGCCCGCCCGCCCCCGCAGAGAGGCGAACCGACCGTGAGCACAGCAGTGACGACGTCCGACCCGGAGCGCACAGGCCCCGCCGGCCCCCTCGACCGGCTGCGCGCGCTGTACGGCGAGCACCGGCTCGCCGCCGAGTACCCGGTGGTGCCCGGACTGCTCGCCGAACTCGCACAGCCGGACGACGGGCTCGCCCAGCTGTCCCGCGCGGGCCGGCTGCTCGCCAAGGTCGCTCCCGAGGACATCGTGGAGCGCCACCCCGGCGTCGTACCCGCCACCGTCGCCGTCACGGGTCACGGCACCATCGACGGGCTGACCGCACCGCTCACCGCGGAACTCGCCCGCCACGGCATCCCGCTGCGCGTACGCATCGGCGACCACGACTCGTGGCTGCGCGACCTCCAGGACACCGGCAGTGACCTGTACGCAACCGGCACCGAACTGGCCCTCTGCCTTCTCGACGCCCAGATCGTCTTCGACGAACTGCCGCTGCCCTGGGGGACGGAGGACGTCGCCCGGACCGCCGCCGCCAAACTCGACCTCCTCGACGGGCTCGCCGCCCGCTACGACGACCACGGCACCGGGACGCTCGTACTCAACACCCTGCCGCTGCTTCCCCAGCACACACAGCAGCTGGTCGATCACCGGTCCCGCACCGAACTTTCCATCATCTGGCGGGAGTTCAACGTCGGTCTGCTGCGACTCGCCGCCGCGCGCCGACGGCTGCACGTCGTCGACCTGGAGCCGCTGATCGCCGAGGGCGGACCGGTCCGCGACCCGCGGCTCGCCATCTACGCCAAGGTGCACCTGGGGGAGGAGGTGCTCGCCAGGTACGCGCGTCAGGTGGGCCATCTGCTGCGGACGCTGCGCGGCAGGGCCAAGAAGGTCCTCGTCCTGGACCTCGACAACACCCTCTGGGACGGCATCCTCGGCGACGACGGACCCGACGGCATCGCCGCCGCCACCACCTACCGCGGTGAGGCCTTCGGCCGGTTCCAGCGGGTGGTCAAGCAGATCGGCGGCCAGGGTGTACTGCTTGCGGTGTGCAGCAAGAACGACCGTGAGCCGGTGCTGGACGTGCTCCGCGATCACCCCGACATGACCCTGCGCGAGGGCGACTTCGTCCGGATCAGTGCCGACTGGGAACCCAAGGACGGCAACATCCGCACCATCGCCGCCCGGCTCAATCTCGGCACCGACAGCTTCGTCTTCGCCGACGACTCGCCCTTCGAACGCGGCCTCGTCGCCTCCACGCTCCCCGAGGTCGCCGTGATCGGGCTCGACGAGGAACCGGCGCTGCACAGCGACCGGCTGCTCGCCGACGGCTGGTTCGACGTACGGGAACTGACCACCGAGGACCGGGGCCGCGCCGTGCAGTACCGCCGGGAGGCGGAACGGCAGGACCTTCAGCAGGCCACCGGCTCGATGGAGGAGTACCTGCGCGCCCTCGATGTGAGAGTCGAGGTGGCCGCCGTACGCGACCGCGAAGTGGTCAGGGTCGCCCAGATCACCCTGCGCACCAACCAGTTCAACCTCACCACCCGTCGGCTCCAGGCGCCCGACGTCCGCGAACGGCTCGACTCGCCGGGCCACCTGGTGCTGGCCGTACGTTCCCGCGACCGCTTCGGCGACAACGGGGTCGTCGGCGCCCTCTTCGCGCACCAGGAGGACGAGGCCCTGCGCATCGACAACATGCTGCTCAGCTGCCGCGTCTTCGCCCGCGGTATCGAGCAGGCCGCCATGGCCGCGCTGCTGGAGCACGCCGTGGACTCGGGCGCGGCCGAGGTACGCGCGAGCTACCGGCCCACCGCCAAGAACCACAAGGTGCGCGACTTCTACCCGTCGCTCGGCTTCGAGCAGGCCGCCGAATCGGCGGACGGCACGATCGAGTTCAGGCACCCGCTCACCCGACTGCCCGAAGTGCCCGGGCATGTGACCCTCGACGCGGCCATCCGCGGCGGCACCGGATGACCTGAGCCGCGCCCTCAGAGGCAGCCCTCCCGCCCCCCACGACGGACGGCAGACCTCGGTGCAGTCCACGGGACTGCCCCGTCCGCCGGGTGCCGGGAACGCACAAGCGTCTCCTTAGCGCCCCGGATGACGATCGTGATGTCAGAGCAACCCGTGTTGGCGCCACGCCCGCGGAACTCGGAGAGGTCGGAGAAAGACGTTGACGAACTTCCGAACCTTCACGGAACTGGTTCTGGAGCGCACCGAAGCCCGCAGCGACGCGGATGCCTTCATCTTCCTGCCCGACGACGCCCGCGGCTCGGTGCCGCAGCACCTCACCTCGGCCGGGCTCGACCAG
Organism: Streptomyces atratus; assembly: GCF_040655115.1. Taxonomy (GTDB): domain Bacteria; phylum Actinomycetota; class Actinomycetes; order Streptomycetales; family Streptomycetaceae; genus Streptomyces; species Streptomyces atratus_D. The sequence goes on from NZ_JBFAJH010000065.1 coordinate 13,721, forward strand.
GAGGCGCGCCGGATCGCATCCTGGCTCCAGGAGCGGAAAGCCGCGAACCGCCAGGTCCTCCTGCTCTACCCGGCGGGCCTGGACTTCATCAAGGCGTTCACCGCCTGCCTGTACGCCGGTGCCGTGGCCGTGCCCGGACCGCTGCCCACCGAGCAGGGCCAGCACTTCTCCCGGGTCTCCGGCATTCTGCGCGACGCCGAGGCGTGCGCCGTGCTCACGGACTCGGCCAACGCCCCCGAGATCTCCGCCTGGCTGGCCGCGGAGGGCTTCACCGACGTGCCGTGCCTGGCCACCGACGACCCCGCCCAGGGCGACGCGGCCGCCTGGCACGCGCCCTCCCTCACCCTGGAGAGCCTGGCCTTCCTGCAGTACACTTCCGGCTCCACCAGCGACCCCAAGGGCGTCGTGGTCTCGCACCGCAACCTGCTCGCCAACGAGGCGGCGATCCAGCGGTCGATCGGCACCGGCCCGGAGTCCGTGTGCGGCGGCTGGCTGCCCTTCTATCACGACATGGGCCTGATCGGGCACATCCTCCACCCGCTCTACCTCGGCATCCCCGCCGTCCTGATGGCACCCTTCACCTTCCTCAAGCGTCCCGTCCGCTGGCTGAAGATGATCGGCGACTACGGAGTCACCACCGGCGGCGGCCCCAACTTCGCGTACGACCTGTGCGTGCGCAGGGTCACCGACGCACAGCTGGAGACGCTCGACCTGTCCTCCTGGACGACCGCCTGCAACGGCGCCGAACCGGTCAGGGCCGAGACGGTGCGTGCCTTCACGGAGCGCTTCGCGCCCGCGGGATTCCGCCCCGAGGCCTTCTTCCCCTGCTACGGCATGGCCGAGACGACCCTGCTGGTTTCCGGCATCCCGCGCAGCGCCGCCCCCCACGTGCTCGATGTCGACGCCGAGGCCCTGGAGCGCGGCGAACTGGCCGACCCGCGCGCGGACCACTCCACCCGCTCCCTCGTCAGCAGCGGGATCGTGCGGGACTTCGACGTCCGCATCGCCGACCCGGAGACCCACGTCGAGAAGCCCGGGGGACACGTCGGCGAGATCTGGCTGAAGGGCGACAGCATCGCCTCCGGCTACTGGAAGCGGCCGCAGACCAACAAGGAGATCTTCGACGCGGCGATCTCCGACGGCACGGGCGGAGCCGACGGCGGCGGCTGGCTGCGCACCGGCGACATGGGCGTACTCCAGGACGGAGAGCTCTACGTCACCGGCCGGCTCAAGGAGATGGTCATCCTCGCGGGCCGCAACCTCTACCCACAGGACGTCGAACGCGCCGTCCAGTCCACGGACAAGGCCTTCGGCGCCGGCGCCGTCTTCGCCGTCGAGACCGACCGCGAGCACCTGGTGGCCATCCAGGAGGTCCGCCCCGGCAGCGTCTCCACCGACCTGCACACCGTCGCCTCCGGCGCCCAGAGGTTCATCAGCAAGGAGTTCAGCATCCCCGCCGGCAACATCCTGCTGGTACGCCCCGGAACCGTCCGCAAGACCACCAGCGGCAAGATCCAGCGGACCCTGATGCGCAAGCTGTTCCTGGAGGGCAGGATCACCGCGCTGTACGAGGTCCTGGAGCCGGCCGTCGGTGAACTGATCGCCTCTGCCGATGCCGGCGACGTCACCGGCGCCACCGAGTCCCTGGAATCGGTGGTCTGACGTGGAACACCCGCCCTACCGGCTCGCGGAGGAGTTCGACCGCTTCCTCGGCGACCCCAACGACCCCGGCGAGGTCTTCTCCTACGCGCGCTGCGCGGAACTCGACGACAAGGAGGAGTTCCCCGCCGACATCTGCGGCCGCTTCCAGGAGTGGGGCCTGCCCGACCAGTACGTACCGGTCGAGCACGGCGGCAGGCTGCGTGACTACGAGCAGGTGCTCCAACTCGTCCGCGCCGTCGCCCGCCGCGATCTGACCTGCGCCATCGGCCACGGCAAGACCTACCTCGGCGGGGTCTGCGTATGGGTGGCGGGCTCCGCGGAGCAGGGCGCCCGGCTCGGCGCCGACATCATGGCCGGGGTCCCGGTCTCCCTCGGGCTCACCGAACGCGCCCATGGCAGCGACCTGCTCGCCGGAGAGGTGCGCACCGACGACAAGGTGGCGGACACCGCGGACCACTGGCTGGTCAGCGGTGAGAAGTGGCTGATCAACAATGCCACCCGGGGGTCGGTGCTGTCGCTGCTGACCCGCACTCGCCCGGACGGGGGCCCGCGCGGCTTCAGCGTCCTCCTCGTCGACAAGCGCGAACTCGACGGGGACGCCTACCGCCACCTCCCGAAGATCCGCACCCACGGCATCCGCGGCGCCGACATCTCCGGCATCGTCTTCGACGGCGCCCGGGTTCCGCGCAGCGCCCTCGTCGGTGCCGAGGGCGCCGGCCTGGAGGTCGTGCTGAAGGCGCTCCAGCTCACCCGCACCATGTGCGCGGCACTGTCGCTCGGCGCCGGCGACCACGGGCTACGGCTCGGCCTGGACTTCGCCGAGGAGCGCGAACTGTACGGCCGGCGGCTGATCGACCTCCCGCAGGCCCGGCACGTGGTGGCCGGCGCCGCCGCTGACGTGCTGCTGCACGAGGCGGTCGCCCTGGTCGCCGCCCGCGCCGTACAGACCCAGACCGCGGAACTCAGCGTCACCTCGGCCGTCACCAAGTACCTGCTGCCCACCGGCACCGACCAGGTCCTCGCCGACCTGACCGGGCTGCTCGGCGCCCGCGCCTTCCTCAAGGACGTCCACGCCGACGGCCGGTTCCAGAAGGTCGAGCGTGACCACCGCATCGTCGGACTCTTCGACGGCAACACCCTGGTCAACCTCAACTCCCTGGTCAACCAGTTCCGTTCACTGGTCCGCGGTTTCCAGCGCGGCACCGGCGACACGGCGGGCAGTGACGCCGCCTGCGACCTCGGCACACCGCTGCCGCCCCTGGACCCCACGAGGCTGTCGCTGGTCGCCCGGCACGGCAGCGGAGTCATGGCCGGCCTCGCCGCCTCCGTCGAGGCGATCACCCGGCGCGTGGGCCTGAACCCCGCGCTCGGCCCGGTGGCCGAGGCCGCGCGGCGGCTGCTCGCCGTCACCACCGCGGTGCACACCGAGATGGAGGAGTACCAGGGTGCGCTCGCCGAGGTCCCGCCCGCCGCCTTCGAGGTCGCGCGCCGCTACACCCTGTGCTGGGCGGGAGCGGCCTGCCTCGGCCTGTGGACGCACAGCACCGACCACGCCTGCGACGACCCCGGCACCGGGCCGCTGTGGCGCGACGGCCTGTGGCTGCACACCGCCCTCGACCGGCTGCTGGTCCGCCTCGGCGAACCGGCGGCGGCCGGCCCGGAGACCTACGAAGAACTGCTCGGAGCCCTGCGGGCGGCCCGCTCCTCGGGCCGGCTGTTCTCGCTGCTGCCGCAGCGGGGCCCTGAGCGGCAGCCCGCGACGCCCGACGCGGCTGCCGGCGAGAGTGAGAGGACGCCATGCTGATCGGCACAGAGCCCCAGGACGCGCACCCGGCGACCGCCGCAGCACAGGACGGTCACGGGGCACCGGGACAGGAAGCGCGGGCCGCGGCGCGCGTGGCCGAACTGGACCGACGGCTGGGCGACCCCACCGACGAGAGCAACGAACTGTCCCACGCCCGGCTCATCGAGGCGGACGAGGCGGCCGAACTCTCCGCGGCCGGCGAGCGCGCCCTCGACGAACTCAGACTCGGCGCCGACTTCGTGCCGCGCGCCGAGGGCGGCCGCCTGGAGCGGCTCGACACCCTGGTACGTGTCATGCGGCAGGTGTTCCGCCGCGACGTGGCCCTCGGCCTCGGCTACGGCGTGACCTCCTTCATGGCCGGCGTGAACGTCTGGACCTCCGGGGACGCCGCGCAGCGTGCACGCCTGGCGCGGATCCTCACCGGCGGCGGCAAGGTGTCCGTCGCCTACCACGAACTCGCGCACGGCAACGACTTCGTGCGCAACGAGTTCGAGGCCCGCCCCGCGGAGGGAGGCGGGTACCTGCTGAACGGCGCCAAGCAGGTCATCAACAACGCCGACCGCGCGGACGCCTGGGTGCTGTTCAGCCGCACCAGCTCCGCACCGGGCAGCCGCAGCCACTCCGTGCTCCTCGTCGAGCGCGAAGGGCTCGAAACGGACACCTGGCAGGTACTGCCCCGATACGACGCCGCCGGCGTGCGCGGCTGCCACCTGTCCGGACTCCGGTTCGACGGCACACCCGTGCCCGCCTCGGCCCTCGTCGGCGAGACCGGAAGGGGAGTCGAAACCGCCCTGCGCGCCTTCCAGATCACCAGGGCCGCGCTCCCCGGCATGGCGGTCGGCACCACCGACACGGCCCTGCGGACCGTCGTACGCTTCGCGCTGGGCCGACGGCTCTACCGCAAGTCCGTCATGGAGGTCCCGCACGCCAGAGCCACCCTGTCCGGGGCCTTCACCGATCTCCTGACCTGCGACAGCCTTTCCCTGGCCGCGACCCGGGCGGTGCACCTGCTCCCCGAGCAGACCAGCGTCCTCGCCGCCGCCACCAAGTACCTCGTCCCGAAGCTGCTCACCGACGCCATGTACGAACTCTCCATCGTGCTCGGCGCCCGCTTCTACATCCGTGACGGTGAGCACGGCATCTTCCAGAAGCACATCCGTGACCTGCCGGTGCTCAGCCTCGGCCACGCCGGCTCCGCCGCCTGCCAGGCCACGATCATTCCCCAGCTGTCCCGGCTCGCCCGGCGCTCCTGGTTCAGCGACGAACCGGCTCCCGCAGAACTCTTCCGGCCGCGCTCCGAGCTGCCGGAGATCCCCTTCGACAGGCTCACCCTGGCGAGCGGACGGGACGGGCTCAGCGCCACGCTGGTCGCCGCCGTGGACCGGCTGCCCGGCGCGGCGCCCGAGGAGCGGGCCGTCCAAGGGCTCGCGCTGCAACTGGTGGACGAGCTGCGGCAGGTCAAGGAGGCGAGCCGCGCGCTCGCACCCCAGGACCGTACGGCGCTCGCCTGCCCCGCCGCCTTCGCCCTTGCCGACCGGTACGCCGTCCTGCTCGCGGCCGCCTCGGCGATCGGTGTCCGGCAGCAGGCGACCCGCGACGGCGGCGACGCGTTCCTTGCCGACCCCGCGTGGCTCGCCGCCGCACTGCACCGGCTGGTCCGGCGGCTCGGCCGGCGGCCCGCCGAACTCCCGGCGTCCGTGGACGCCCGGATGCACGAGGAAGTACTGCGCAGGTTCCATGCGCGCAGCAGCTACGACCTGTACGACACCCCGCTCGCCGGCTGACGGACACCGGCCGGGCGCCCACGGACCCCGGCCGTCCGCGACGGCCGCCGGACGCCGGCACGACAGCAAGCGACAACCGCTCACCCCCGCCGAGGAGTGCACCATGCCCGTTCCGACCACCGGACACACCACCGAGTCTCTGACCACGTGGTTGGCCGAGCGCATTGCCCTCTACCTCAAGCGGCAGCCCGCCGAGATCGCCCCGGACGTGCCCCTCGCGGAGTACGGTCTCGACTCCGTCGCCGCCCTCAGCCTGTGCGGAGACATCGAGGACGACTTCGACCTCGTGATGGAGCCGACGGTCGCCTGGGACTACCCGACCGTGCACGCGCTCGCCGGCCACCTCGTGGAGGAGCTCGCCGCGGACACCGCGCAGGGCGGCGGCGCTTGATGGAGCCCGTGGCCATCGTCGGCATCGACTGCAGATTCCCGGGGGCGCCCGACACCGGCGCCTACTGGGACCTGCTGATGCGCGGCGCAGACGGGGTGGGGGAGGTGCCCCGGCAGCGTTGGGACGCCAAGGAGTTCCACTCGCAGGCCGGGGAAGAAGGACACACCAACACCACCGAGGGCGGATTCATCGCCGACCCGGACGCCTTCGACAACGAGTTCTTCACCATCTCGCCGCGCGAAGCGGCCGCCATGGACCCCCAGCAGCGGCTGCTGCTGCAGTCCGCGTGGCGGGCGGTCGAGGACGCGGGGATCGCCCCGCGGAACCTCGCCGGCACCCGGACCGGGGTCTTCGTCGGCATCATGGGCAACGAGTGGGCGCAACTGCACCTCACCGACTACGCGAATGTCACCGCCCAGGTCGGCTCCGGCAACGGCTACTGCATGACAGCCAACCGGATCTCGTACCACCTCGACCTGAAGGGCCCCAGCCTCGCCGTCGACACCGCCTGCTCCTCCTCGCTTGTCGCCGCCCATCTCGCGGTGAACGCCCTGCTGTCCGAGGAGTGCGACCACGCGCTCGTCGGCGGCGTCAACGTGGCCCTCACCCCGGCTCTGTCGATCTTCTACACCCAGGCCGGGCTCTCCGCCCCCGACGGGCGCTGCAAGCCCTTCAGCGCCGAGGCGAACGGCATCGGCCGCGGCGAGGGCGTCGGCGTGGTCGTGCTGCGCAGGCTGCGGGACGCGATCGCCGACGGTCAACGCGTGTACGCCGTCATCCGTGGCATCGCCGTGAACCAGGACGGCCGCAGCAACGGGCTGACCGCGCCCAGCCGCTGGGCCCAGCAGGAGGTGCTCGGCGCCGCCTACCGCCGGGCCGGAGTCGAGCCCTCCGACGTGGTCTTCACCGAGGCCCACGGCACCGGCACCAGCCTCGGCGACATGATGGAGGCCAAGGCACTCGGCCACCACCACGCCGGCCGCGTCGGCAAGCCCATGGCACTCGGCTCGGTCAAGGGCAACCTCGGCCACACCGAGGGCGCCGCCGGCATCGCGGGACTGATCAAGGTCGCCCTCTCCCTGCACCACCGGGTGGTCCCCGCCAGCCGCTTCGCGGCCAAGGAGAGCAGGCAGCTCAAACTGCGCGACCAGGGGCTGCGGCTGCTCAAGGCACCGCTGCGGCTGCCCGCCGGCCCCACCGTCGCCGGACTCAGCAGCTTCGGCATGGGCGGCACCAACGCCCACGCCGTCCTGGAGTCCGCGCCCGGGCACGCCGCTCGTCCCGAACCGGTGAACGGCGCCGCGCCGGGCGGTATCGGCGCCGCCGTCTTCACCCTCACCGCGCCGAACGCCGACGCGCTGCGCCGCAACCTGCTGGCCCAGGCGGACGCGGTGGCGGCCCGCCGGGTACCGCTGGGCCCGCTGGCGAGGTCCAGCAACCGGGTCAAGGCCGGCCACCGCCACCGCTTCGCGACCGCCGCCACCGACACCGGTGAACTCGTCGCCGGACTGCGCGAGTCGGCCGCCGACCCCGAGCTGCTGGCCCGGCTCTCCGGCCGGCCCGCCGAGCGGCCCCGCCCCGCGTTCCTGTTCACCGGGCAGGGCTCGCAGTACCCGCGGATGACCGCCGCACTGTACGAACAGTCGCCGCTGTACCGGCACTTCCTCGACGAGGCCGACGCCGCACTGCTGCCGCACACGGGGCGGTCCGTGCGCGACCTGGTCCTCGCCGGCGACGAGGCGGTCCACAGCACCCGGTGGACGCAGCCCGCGCTGTTCGCCGTCGGCTACGCCCTCGGCCGGACCCTGACGGAACTCGGCGTGCACCCCGGCATGCTCCTCGGTCACAGCGTCGGCGAGTTCGCCGCCGCAGTCCTGGCCCGGGCGCTCCCGCTGGACGGCGCCGCCCGGCTGGTCGCCGCCCGCGGTGCCCTGATGCAGGAACTCCCCACGGGCGGCGGCATGCTGGCCGTCCGGGCCGCCCGGGCGGACCTGGCGGCCCGGCTCGAGCCGGAACCCCTGGTCGGTGTCGCCGCGGTCAACGGCCCCACGTCCACGGTGCTCTCCGGCGACCTGGAGGCCCTGGAACGGCTCGGTGCCGAGATCGCGGCCGAGGGACTCACCACCCGCAGACTGCAGGTCTCGCACGCTTTCCACTCGCCGTTGATGCGGCCCGTACTGGCCCGCTTCGCGAAGATCGCCACCGAGGTCGGCGGGGGAGTGCCGGAGATCCCGGTGTACTCGACGGTACGCGGCCGGGTGCTCGACGGCGAGGCGATGGACGCCCCGTACTGGGTCGAACACATCAGCGCCACAGTGCTGTTCGGTGAAGCCGCCGCCGCGCTGCTCGCCGAGGGCCCGACCCACCTGGTGGAGATCGGCCCCCAGCCGGTGCTCTCCGGGATGGTACGCCGCCTCGGCCACCCCGCCGCGGGCGCGGGCCCGGCACACGTCCTGCCGGTGCGCGGCCCCGAGTCCGCCGGCCGGGCCCTCGCCGAGGCCCTCGCCGAGCTGTACCGGGGCGGCGTCGAACCCGACTGGGACGCCGCGTACGCACCCGAGGAACGGGTTGCGTACCCCTTGCCGCCGTACACCTTCTCGACGGAACACCGCTACTGGGCGAGGAATCCGGTGCGGGGCCCGGGAACGGTCGCCGTGCCGACGGCCTCGGCGCCCGTACCGCACCGGGAGCCGGAAACCGCCCCCGCGTCCGTCCTCACCCCGGACCGGCCCGGCGGACCGGCGGACCCGGTCGCGGACGCCGTCCTCGGCGCCGTCCGGCTGGTCGGCGGCTACACCGACGCCGACATCGGCCCGCACGACCGGCTCTACGAGGATCTCGGCTTCGACTCCGTCATGATCATGGAACTCAAGAACCGGCTGGAGGCCCGGCTCGCCGGCATCGGCACCCTGACGGTCCAGGACCTGCTGCCCCGGCTCTCCTCCGTCGGCGACCTCATCGCCTTCCTGCGCGAACTCGGCGCGGCGATACCCGGTCCCGCGAGCTTCGGCGACGTCGGGGAGAACCGGGCCCTCATGGAAGAAGAGAGGACGGTATGACCACTCCGACGACTGCGACCAGCTATCTCGCCTCCATCGGCACCGCTCTGCCCGGTGACCCGGTGGACAACGCCACCCTGTCCAAGGTGCTCGGCATCAACGAGGAGTGGATCGAGGTCTTCATCGGCACCAGGACGCGGTACTTCGCCCGGGACCTCGGCACGGGCGTGGTGCGCTGGTCGCTCGCCGACCTGTGCGCGCAGGCCGCCGAGCAGGCACTCGCCGCCCCCGGTGTCGACCCGTCCGAGATCGAGTTCATCGTCCTCGGCACGGCCACCCCCGACACCCTGATGCCCGCCACCGTCAACCATGTCGCCGACCAGCTCGGCCTGGACCAGGTCCCCACCTTCCAGCTCCAGTCCGGCTGCGCCGGTGCCGTACAGGCCCTCGGTGTCGCCCAGGCGATGATCGCCTCCGGTCAGTACCGCACCGGTCTGGTCATCGGCGGCGACGTGTGCAGCAAACACCTCGACCTCCAGCGCGACGTGTCCGGCGCCGCCCCCGGCGACCTCGTCAACTACGTCCTGTTCGGCGACGGGGCCGGCGCGGCCGTCCTCACCGACGAGCCGCGCGGACAGCGCGTCGCGCTGCGCCACGTCCTCAACCGCTTCACCGGGCTGGGCCGCAAGCCCGGTCAGGTCATCGAGTGGTTCGGGCTCGCCGACCGGTACGACGACCGGCAGGCCCTCACCGAGGACTACAAGGCCATCGAGGAGTCCGTGCCCGTCATGGCGGTCGAGATCCTCTGGGAGATGCTCGGTGAACTCGACTGGGAGGCCGACCAGCTCGACTATCTGCTGCCGCCCCAGCTGTCCGGCCGGATGACCCGCCGCATCACCGAGGAACTCGACGTGCCGACCGCGAAGGACGTCTCGTGCGTCGCGGACACCGGCAACAACGGAAACGCCCTGCCCTTCCTGCAGATCGAGAAGTTGCTGGAGCGGATGTCGGTCGGCGAGCGGGCCCTCGCGGTCGCCGTCGAGTCCAGCAAATGGATCAAGGCCGGCTTCGCCCTGGAGAAGATATGAGCATCGACAGCACCGCCTACGCGCCCGTTCCCGCCCCGGGCTGCTTCACCCTCGACGACTACGTCCGGCTCGTCAATGACGAGATCGGTATGCCGCTCGCACCCGAGCAGGTGGCCGCCGACTTCGACGAACTCCCCGACTGGGACTCGCTGTACCTCCTCAAGCTCGTCACCGCCCTGGAACCCGCCGTCGGCCGCAAGGTCCCGGTCGGCAAGGTCCTGGAGGCCCGCAGCCTCAAGGAGATCTACGAGCTGGCGGTGACCGGGTGAGCACCACCGCCGCCGTACAACGCCGCCGCCATACCCTGTACTTCCTGGAGTGGGCGGCGGCCCAGCGGCCCGTGCACCTGGACACCGACATCGACATGACCCGCATCCAGGCGCACCGCGCCGCCGCCCGCGACAACGGCCGGCGCTATTCGGTCGTCGGCTACCTGCTGTACGCCGCCGGGCGGGTCCTCGACCGTCACCCGGAGGCCAACGCCGTCATGGCCCCCGGCTGGCCCGGACTGCTGCGACGCCCGAGAATCGTCCGCTTCGACGGCGTCACCGCCAAACTCGCCCTGGACCGGCCCGTCGAGGGCGAGCGCACCGTGCTCTCGGCGCTCGTTCCCGGCCTGGAGTCCGCGAACCTGTGCGAGATCCAGGAACGCATCGACCGCTACCGGGGCGAACAGGCCGCCGAACTGCCCGAGTTCAAGGGCGTACGGATGCTGGGCCGGCTTCCGGTCCCGCTCGGCAGAGCCGCCTTCGCCGCGGTGCTGCGCGATCCGCACAGGCGCGCCGGCGTGTTCGGCACCGTCTCGGTCAGCTCGCTCGGCCACCGGAACGTCGACGGCTTCCACTCGGCCGGCGGCACCGCCGTGACCCTCTGCGCGGGCCGCATCGTGGACCGTGCGGTGGTCCGCGACGGCGTCGTGGTGCCCGCGCCCACGATGCGACTAGGCCTCACCTTCGACCACCGGGTGATCGACGGCGCGACCGCGGCCGACGTGCTGTCCGATCTCCACCACACGATGGAGACCTTTGATGACGGCACCTGGGCGCCGGACCCCGGGCCCGGCCCTCGGGGAGCCGATCGCGATCTCCGGCCCCTCGGCGGACTGGAGCAGAGTACGCGCTGACCTGGACCGGCACGGGGCCGCGGTACTCTGCGCCCGCCAGGACGACTGGCGACCGGAAGGGGCGGGCGCGCGGCGGCTGCGCGCGCTCCTGGGCCACGACTGGGAGCGCTATCTGGAGCTGACGCACCCGCGGGTCCGTACCCGGTTCGCCGCCTCCCGCGTCCTGCTGAAGTTCGCCGCCGCGGCCGCGCTCGGCGTACGGCCCCAGTCCGTCGAGCTCGGCTACGGCCTCACCGGCCGCCCCTGCCTGCGCGGCTACGACGGTGTGCACATCAGCCTCAGTCACACCGATGACCTGCTGCTGGTCGGCCTGGCCACCGACGGCGTCATCGGCGTCGACACCGAGCGCAGCGACCGCGTCCTGTACGGGTCAGGTCTCGGCCGGCACATGTGCACCCCGTACGAGGCGGAGCGGATCGAGGCCATGCCGGTCGCCGAGCGTAACCCCGCCATGCTTCGCCTGTGGACCCTGAAGGAGGCCTACAGCAAGGCCATCGGTCTCGGCATGCTGTTCCGCTTCACCGACTTCGGCTTCAGCCCGGACCGAGCGCCCACGGACGTGCTGCGCCCCGACGGCACCCCCGGCACGGTCGGCGGGTGGGCCTTCCACACCTTGTCGTTCGCCGGCTGTTACACCCTCGGCGTCGCCGTCGGCGACTCCGGCTTCGGCCGCACGACGGACCCGGCGGCGGCCACGGCACTGGACCCGGGCATCGTCGACGCTCTGCTGGCGGCACTGGACGAGGAGGAGCAGGAGGCACCCGCCCGGTGCCGGGGGTAGCGCCCCGGCACCGGGCGGGCGGACCTCACGCGGCTCGCTGGGCCGGTCGTGACGGGTGGAAGAGCCAGACACCGGGGCGGACTTCGAGTGGGATCGAGGACGCCACGGCCGTCTGGCCCGACGCGAGTGTCACGCGGAGGGCGGACGCCGTGCGCCGCGCGTACTCGGTCCAGCGGTGGTCGCCGGCGGAGCGCGCGGCGCTCTCGCACTCCTCCAGTCGGGCGAGTGCCTCCTCGTGGCGGCCCTCGCGTTGCGCCACCAGGGCCAGTCCGCGCAGCGAATCGGCTGAGCCACGCGCGTCGTCGACCAGCCGGCTCACAGACAGGGCGCGCGCATAGACGCGCCCGGCCCGCGCGACCTGCCCCATGGCGAGGAGCGCGTCCGCCTCGGCGGACAGACAGCGGCCCGCCGCCACCCGGTCACCGTGGCGGGTGAACAGGTGCCAGGCGAGGCGGTACCGGTCGATCGCCAGTGAGGTCTGGTGGCGCTGCCAGGCCAGGTCGCCGAGGGAGCGCAGGATCACGGCCTCCGCGTGGACGTCACCGGACTGGCGGGCCGCGTCCAGCGCGAGGTCGTGCGTCGCCTCCCACTCGTCCCACAGGGCGCCCGCCTCGTAGTAGCCGGCCGTGGCCGAGGCCAAGGAGCAGCACAGACTCCACAACCCGGCCGCATGGGCCTGGCGCACGGCCTCCGACAGGCCCGCGGACTCCTCCTGGAACCACCGCAGCGGCGCGTTGCCGACCACCTCCTCGGGGGAGATCGCGGGCAGGGGTTCGGCCTCGTACGTGAGCCGTTCTCTGCCGGGCGCCAGTTGTGCGTCCGCGTGCCTGGCCAGGGTCAGGAAGGCACGGCACAGCCGTTCCGCGGCCGCGGGGCCTTCCTGTGGGGACTCCTGGGCGAGCACCTCAAGGGCCAGCGAGCGCAGCAGCGCGTGGAAGCCGTAGCGCACGGGGGCCAGCCGCCCCGGCCGCCGCTCTGCCTCCAGCAGATGAGCCTGCACCAGTTCTTCGGTGAGCCGCTCGGCCTCCACCGGGTCCGTGGCGAGCAGCGCGGTCGCGCTCCAGGGGGCGAAGTGGGGCAGCGCGGCCAGCCCGAGGATCCGGAAGGCGTGCCTGGCCTCCTCGTCCACGTCGTGGTAGGCGGTCAGCAGAGTGCCGCGTACGTCGAGATCGCCCAGTGCGAGCGCGGCCAGCCGGGTCCGCTCGTCACGCAGCCGCCGGGCGAGGCCGGCGGCGGTCCAGTGGGGGCGGGCCGCGAGCCCGGCGGCCGCCACCCGAAGGGCCAGCGGCAGCCGGCCGCAGAGCCGGACGATCTCTCCTGCAGCCTCCGGGTCGTCCCGCATCCGACGGCCGCCGCACGCCGTGAGCAGAGCCTCGGCCTCACGCGTGGAGAGCACGTCGAGGGGCAGGTGCTGCACGCTCTCCAGCGCGCCGAACATGTGACGGCTCGTCAGGATGACCGTGCTGTCGGGCACGGCCGACAGCACCGGCCGGACCTGTGCCTCCGAGACGGCATCGTCCAGGATGACGAGCATCTTGCGGCCCTCGGTGCGTCCGTGCAGCAGCTCCGCGAGTTCCATCTCGGACGACGGCAGCGGTTTCGCGCCGGAATCCGCTGCCGTTCCCGCGCCCGTTCCCTGCGGCCCGCGCAGTCGTCGCAGCAGGGTCGCCATGGCAGTCCTCGGTTCGACGGCTCGCCCGTCGGCGTCCCGCAACGTCACCAGGACTCGTCCGTCGGGGAACCGGTCGGCGGCGTCGTGGGCGAGTCGCACGGCCAGCGCCGTCTTTCCGGCGCCCGCCCGGCCCGACAGCACGAGCACCTTGTTCCGACCCGGCGGATCGCCTGCCAGCAGCCGCTCACCGAAGGCCAGTTGCTCCTCGCGTCCGATGAAGTCCGCCACGGCCGGCGGTAGCCACACCGTGGACCCCGCATCCCGGCCGTACCCCGCGAACCCGCCGGCCGACCCGCCGGTCGACCGGTCGGCCGGGCGGTCGTCGGATCCGCCGACGGGAACGAGCCGGCGCTCCGGCTCACCGTGCCAGGCCAGGGAGGGATCGGAGGCGAGGATGCGCTCCTGCAGTCTGCTCAGCACCGGCCCGGGCTCCACCCCCAGTTCGTCGACGAGTGAGCGCCGCGCCCGGTGATAGACCTGCAGGGCGTCGGAGTGCCGCCCGGACCGGTAGAGCGCCACCATCAGGTGACAGTGCAGCGTCTCGCGCAGCGGATGTTCGTGTGCCAGGGCCATCAGCTCACCGACCAGTTCATGGTGCAGCCCGAGCCGCAGATCGGCGGAGATCCGCTGTTCCAGCACCTCCGCGCGCAGTTCGTTCAGTCGGATCGCGGAGGTCTCCAGCGAGGGTCCGTGCGGTATGCCCGAGAGCGCGGGTCCCGTCCACAGCCCGAGCGCGCGGCTCAGCGTCCGCGAGGCGGCCTCGTACTCGCGTCGGCCGTACGCGGCCCGGCCCTCGGCCCGCAGCGACTCGAAGACGGCCAGGTCCAGTTCCTCCGGGGCGACCCGCATCAGATAGCCGGGGGGCCGGGTCAGCAGGGGCTGCACCGTGCCCGTCTCCACCGTGGTTCCGGTGTCCTCCAGCAGGGTCTTGCGCAGCTGGGACACATACACCTGGAGGGTGGTGGTGGCCGTGCGCGGTGGCCCCGCACTCCACAGTTCGTCGATCAGAGCATGGGTCGACACCACCGTGTTGCTCTGCACCAACAGGGTGGCAAGGACCGCGCGCGGCTTGGCCGCGGACGGCGTACGAGGCGTCATGTGCACAGGGCCGAGTACTCGGTATCTCATCGCGCGGCTCAGCAGTCCTGCAGCACGGACGCGGCGACCCGCGCCACGACCCGGCTGCCCTGGAGGAACGACAGCCGCAGCTCCGCCACCGGTCGGCCCGCCGCGTCCCGGCACACCCGCCCGTCCGAGCGGCGCACTCCCTCCCGCACCGTGCAGTGCAGCGGCAGCCCGGGCTCGGCGAAGCCGCGGAACGAGGCCTGCCATCGAGACAGTACGGCGTGCGAGGGGACGAAGCCGCGCAGCTCCGCGGCGGCGAGCAGCCCCACCTGGCGGGACACCTCCAGGAACAGCATCGGCGGCACGTCGTTCGGCGCGTCGGCCTCGAACCGCAGTTCGGCGGCCGCCCTGGCGTCGATGGGGAAGGCCAGTCCGTCATGGCCGTCCGCTCCGGTGTGCTCGGGCAGCCCGATCAGGACGTTACGGCTGTCCCGGTGACCCACCTGTTCGGGCAGCGGCACGCCCGGGGACGCCTGATCACCGTGCCCGGCGGCCATGGACTCCTCGCTCTGCCGCCGTCCGAGTTCGCGATGGCTGTGGTAGACGCCCTGGGCGAGGAAGACCAGCCGGGCCGAGGCGGTGCCACAGCGCTCGCCGTCGATGGAGACGGCGGCCTCGCACTCCAGGCCGCGCGGCACGCCGCCCACGATGTCGAGGGGCGTCATCCCGAGTTCCAGAGCGATCCCGGCCCGCATGTCGCCGCGGCGCCAAGCGTCCAGGCGGGTGATCTCGGCGCTGCCGGAGGCCACCACGGGGTGCCAGCTCGCCGGCACTCTGAAGTACCGGCGTGCCGCGAACAGCATGGTCTGGCGCAGTGACTCCACGGGGAACAGCAGATCGTGGTACCGCGACACGGAGTCGCCGAACAGCGGGTGTTCTTCGGGTAGTTCTGCGGAGAAGGTGAAGTTCTGCCGTGTCGGCGCGGTCGCCTTCAGCAGGAAGGCCTCGGGGCTGGCCGGCCTGTGGACCAGATGGTGCGCGCCGAGGAAGGAGGGGGAGGGCGCGGTAAAGGTGTCCATGGGATGGGATTCCTTTGCGGCGGTGTCCGGCGGCTCTGCGGAAACGCTTGCGGGGTACATGCGTTTGATGGGGTGCACGTTGCCCGACTCCGCTGAAGGACCGGGGAAGCCGCACTGAAGTGCGAGGGCCGGCGTCACCCGCACCCTGGACGCTCAGCCCGCTTTGACCGGTTCTCCCCCGATGATCGGGTGGTCCTGGGCCAGTGGTTCCGCCCTGCTCGCACCGCCGGGCGCTCCGGTCGCGGCGAAGACCTCTCGTTCGGCGGTGAGATAGCCGGACCACTCGTCGGGCAGGGCGTCCTCGTAGAAGATCGCCTCGACCGGGCACACGGGCTCGCAGGCGCCGCAGTCCACGCATTCGTCGGGGTTGATGTACATCTTGCGCGGACCTTCGTAGATGCAGTCGACGGGACACTCGTCGACGCAGGCCTTGTCCTTGAGATCCACGCAGGGCTGGGTGATGACGTACGTCATGAGTTCTCCACGGTCCAGCTGTCGTTGCCGGTCAGGAGGGCGGCGAGGTCGCCCTTTCCGTACTGCTCGACGGCGGTCTCGAGCTGGTCGGACATCCGGGCGTCGTAGACCGGCCGGGCGACGGACCGGAAGACGCCGATGGGCGTGCGGTGCAGGGTGTCGGGGTCGGCGAGGCGGGACAGGGCGAACGCCGCGGTGGGGTTGGGGTGGTGGGCGTCATGGACGAGGATCTGTGCCTCGTTCTCCGGTGTGACCGTGACCACCTTGAGGTCGTCGGTCGACGAGTCCCGTACGACGCCCTGGGAACGGTCGGCGCCGAAGCGGATCTGCCGGCCGTGCTCAAGGCGGATGACGGCCTCCTCGGCCCGCCGGCGGTCCTTGAGGGCGTCGAAGGCGCCGTCGTTGAAGACGTTGCAATTCTGGTAGATCTCGACCAGGGCGGTGCCGGGGTGGGCGGCGGCCTGCCGCAGCACGTCGGTGAGGTGTTTGCGGTCGGAGTCGATGGTGCGTGCCACGAAGGAGGCCTCGGCGCCCATGGCCAGGGACACCGGGTTGAACGGGGCGTCGAGTGAGCCCATCGGGGTCGATTTGGTGATCTTGCCGACTTCAGAGGTCGGGGAGTACTGGCCTTTGGTGAGGCCGTAGATGCGGTTGTTGAAGAGGAGGATCTTGAGGTTGACGTTCCGGCGCAGCGCGTGGATGAGGTGATTCCCGCCGATGGACAGGGCGTCGCCGTCACCGGTGACGACCCAGACGGACAGATCGCGCCGTGAGGTGACCAGGCCGGTCGCGATCGCGGGGGCCCGGCCGTGGATGGAGTGCATCCCGTAGGTGTTCATGTAGTACGGGAAGCGGGAGGAGCAGCCGATGCCCGAGATGAAGACGATGTTCTCCCTGGCCAGGCCGAGTTCGGGCATGAAGCCCTGCACGGCCGCCAGGATCGCGTAGTCGCCGCAGCCGGGGCACCAGCGCACTTCCTGGTCGGACTTGAAGTCGCGTACCGAGAGCGGAACTTCCGCCTTCGGCACGAGCGACAGTGCCTCAACGGGCATGGACGGCCTCCTTGAGAACGGTGGCGAGCTGCTCGATCTTGAACGGCGTTCCGTCGACCTGGTTGTACGAGACCGCGTCGATCAGGTACTTGGCCCGCAGCAGGGCGGCGAGCTGCCCGAGGTTCATCTCGGGGACGATCACCCTGTCGTAACGTCCCAGAACCTCCCCGAGATTGGCGGGGAACGGGTTGAGATGGCGCAGGTGGGCCTGTGCGACCGGGTCGCCCGCCGCGCGCAGTCTGCGGACCGCGGCGGTGACGGGTCCGTAGGTGGATCCCCAGCCCAGGACGAGAGTGCGGGCGTGGTGGGGGTCGTCGACGGCGAGGTCGGGGACGGTGATGTGGTCGATCTTGGCCTGGCGGGTGCGGACCATGAGGTCGTGGTTGGCCGGGTCGTACGAGATGTTCCCGGAGCCGTTGTGCTTCTCGATGCCGCCGATGCGGTGTTCCAGGCCGGGGGTGCCGGGTACGGCCCAGGGGCGGGCCAGGGTCAGCGGGTCGCGTTTGTAGGGCCAGAACGTCTCGGTGCCGTCGTCCAGGGTGTGGTTCGGGCCGGTGGCGAACTCCACGCGCAGATCGGGCAGTTCGTCGAGGGCGGGGATGCGCCAGGGTTCGGAGCCGTTGGCGAGGTAGCCGTCGGAGAGCAGGAAGACCGGGGTGCGGTAGGTCAGCGCGATCCGGGCGGCCTCGATGGCGGCGTCGAAGCAGTCCGCGGGGGTCCGCGCGGCGATGACGGGTACCGGGGCTTCGCCGTTGCGGCCGTACATGGCCTGGAGCAGATCGGCCTGTTCGGTCTTGGTGGGCAGGCCGGTGGAGGGCCCGCCGCGCTGGATGTCCACGACCAGCAGCGGCAATTCCAGTGAGACTGCCAGACCGATGGTCTCGGACTTCAGTGCCACGCCGGGGCCGGAGGTGGTGGTCACGGCGAGGGCACCGCCGAACGCCGCGCCCAGCGCGGCGCCGCTGCCGGCGATCTCGTCCTCGGCCTGGAAGGTCCGCACGCCGAAGTTCTTGTGCCGGGACAGCTCGTGCAGGATGTCCGAGGCCGGAGTGATCGGATACGACCCGAGGTAGAGCGGCAGGTCCGCCTGCCGGGACGCGGCGATCAGCCCGTAGGACAGCGCCAGGTTCCCGGAGATGTTGCGGTACGTGCCTGAGGGGAACGCCTTGGCGGCAGGCGCGACCTCGTAGGAGACCGCGAAGTCCTCGGTGGTCTCGCCGAAGTTCCAGCCGGCCCGGAACGCGGCGACGTTCGCCTCGGCGATGTGCGGCTTTTTGCCGAACTTCCTCCGCAGGAACGCCTCGGTGCCCTCGGTCGGCCGGTGGTACATCCACGACAGCAGACCCAGCGCGAACATGTTCTTGCTGCGCTCGGCCTCCTTGCGGGTCAGACCGAAGTCCTTCAGCGCTTCCACCGTCAGTGTGGTCAGCGGCACCGGATGCACCGCGTAGGCCTCCAGTGAGCCGTCCTCCAGCGGTGAGGCGGCCCAGCCGACCTTCGTCAGCGCGCGCTCGGTGAACTCGTCGGTGTTGACGATGACCTCCGCGCCGCGCGGCACATCGGCCAGGTTCGCCTTCAGCGCGGCCGGGTTCATCGCCACCAGCACGTCCGGCGCGTCACCGGGGGTGAGGATGTCGTGGTCGGCGAAGTGCAACTGGAAGGAGGACACGCCCGGCAGGGTTCCCGCGGGTGCCCGGATCTCGGCGGGGAAGTTCGGCAGGGTCGACAGATCATTGCCGAAGGACGCCGTCTCCGAGGTGAACCGGTCACCGGTGAGCTGCATACCGTCACCGGAGTCACCCGCGAACCGGATGATCACCCGGTCCAGACGACGGACCCCGTGAGCCGGACGAGTCGTTCCGTCCGTGTCCCCGGGGGCGCTCGTGTCACTCGTATGAGTCGTGTCAACGGCCACCGGCCGCTCCTTCCCGTCGACGCAGCTGGCTGCCTGCCGACGCACGGTACTGAGCGACCCTTGTGACCGGCCAAAGCCGCCTGACCCCGATCGGCGGATGCCTTCACGGCAGCCAGTCCGCGTCCCTGGCGATGCGGATCGCGTCGACCCGGTTACGCGCGTTGAGCTTGGTGACGACGGTGGACAGATAGTTGCGCACCGTGCCTGCCGACAACCGCAGCATGGAGGCGATCTCCCGTGCCTCCGTGCCTTCCGCCGCGAGCCGCAGTACCTGGGTCTCCCGGACGGTGAGGGGACTGTCGAACTCTCCCCAGGCAGCCAGCGCCAGTTCCGGGTCGAAGGCCCGGTGACCCGCGGCCACCCGCCGTACGGCGGCGGCGAGTTCGGCGGACGGGGCGTCCTTGAGGAGATAGCCGGAGACCCGGGCCTCAAGGGCCCGGCGCAGGGTGCCGGGCCGGCCGAGGCTGGTGAGGATGAGGGTGCGGCACTGGGGGAGTCGTTCGCGCAGCTGAGTCGCGGCCGACAGACCATCGACGCCTGGCAGATCGATGTCGATGACGGCAACCTCGGGCCGGTGCTTGAGTGCCATGTCGACGATCTCGTCCCCGCGTTCGACCTCACAGACCACGTCGAGATCGTCTTGGAGATTCAGCAGAGCAACCAGGGCGCCGCGGACCATGTTCATGTCCTCGGCGATCAGTATCCGTATCATTGAGCTCCCGTCTGCGGTCCGTGAGGGGCCGGATCGTGGCGAGGTGTCGTGGTCCGCACCGTTGTTGAGGGGGTGCGCGGTCATGCGGCTGATCCATTGGTCGGGAACTTAAACTCCCTTATTCCCGCGGATAGTTTCGCGGATGTTTCCGATCCTTTTCTCGTAGGTACTTCGGCGAGGAGGCGGAATGTGCCGTCTTTTCCGTGGCTCGATTCGAGGCGTCCGCCTATTGCGGTCATGCGTGCGTGAAGGTTACCGAGTCCGTTGCCGCTGTGGGGTGCGGCGTTGTGGTAGGCGGGGTCGACGCCGTCGTTCTCGACCACGAGGCTGACCAGACCGCCCTGTTGGACGGCTGTGATGCCGCAGTGCGTGGCGTTGCTGTGTCGCAGGAGGTTGGTGACGGCTTCGCGCAGCGTGGTGGCGAGTGCGGTCTCGACGTGGGGGGAGAGTGTGCCGAGTTCGACCTGTACCCGTACGTCGATGCCGACGGCGTCGAGCATCGTCTGCGCGGTTCCGATCTCCTGCTGGAGTGAGATGGCGCGGTAGCCGCTGGCGGCTTCGCGGACGTCGGTGAGGGACTGGCCGGTGATGGTCAGGACTTCGTTGATCTCTTTCATGGCGCGGTCGGGGTGGGTGGGGATGAGTTGGTGGACGAGTTCGCTCTTGAGGGTGATGGCGGAGAGGCTGA
>NZ_JBFAJH010000066.1:0-33270 GCF_040655115.1 Streptomyces atratus
CCGCACCCGGCTCCGCAAGCACCCCGAGTTCGGGTACCTCACCCCACTCGAAACCCGAGCCAGACTGCAGCACGACTTCACCCCCGCAGCGTAAGCAACCGCTGTCCAAGATCAGGGGGGAACTTCAGCCCCGCAAAGCCGAGCGCCTTGCCCCATGCCGTATGGCCACGGCCGCGGTGCACCCAGGATCCCGCGTAGAGTCCGATGGCCGCGGCGATCGACGTCGCGTGTACCAGGCCGGTACGCATCTGGTCCTCGTGCTGCTCAGCCCAGTCCACCCAGCCGGCCAACGCGGCCGGCGCCGCCCCCAGGAGGCCCACACCCACCAAGATGCGGGCACTGCGCCGGGTGCCGGGCACGACGTCCAGCACTGCGGCGGAAATCCACGCGCCCATCGGTACCTGCACCAGCGCGGGATGCAGGGGGTGGCCGATCGGCAGACCGTGCAGCACATCGCGGTAGCTCCCCAGAGGCACGCCGCGCACCATCCGCCGCACGGGGCTGATCACCACATCAAGCTTCTTCAGGCGGCCCAGCGCGTCGAGGGACCTCAGAAAGAGGTCCTCGGTGCGGACGGCCGCCACTTTCACCGTGCCGATGCTTGGAGCGACAACCGCGAATTTCGTATACCCCGCTGAAAGCCGCATGATGAGCGGTTTGCCATGTGCGGCCGAGTCCCAATCAGGCGTCGGCTCCGTTCCACTCCGGTGGCTGCAAGAGTCTCGGGCGGGATGTCATGCAGAAGACAACCCGCCCGCCCGCACTGGGTACATCCGCAGGAACCGCAGGTAGAAGCTGTGTATCTGTCTCGACTGGGTCCCGCAGCCCGGACATGCCGGTCCAGCTGCCGTCCTACGAGCTCGTAACACGATCACGGTTGGTGTGTCTTGACACGTCTCCAGCAGACGAGGGAGACGTATGCGTCGTGGAGTTCGGCGCGGCGTTCCCACCGGGTGGCGAGGCGTCTGAAGTGGTGGAGCAGGGCGAAGGCCTGCTCCACGACGTAGCGGAGATTGCCCAGCGGTCGCCGTGCTCGATGGTGTTGCCGTACGCGTAGCCGACCGGATGGCTGTCCGCATTCACGGCTCGGGTCGTGTTCGCCGGCCGAGTATCGACACCGACGGCGGCCGCGCGGGCTCCAACGCGCCCGGCGTACCGCAGGAGACGGCGGATCTTTACGCCGTAACGGCCCTTTCTCTGGTCAGCCCGTTGATCCGAACGAAACCGCCTCGTAGGCGCTGACGGAGTTGCCCCCAGACCGAGGTGGGCGGATGAGGCGGCGTGGCCCGCGCATCGAGCTATGAGGCCAGGTCAACCGGAGGCCGGGGCGCCGTCGGCCGCGTCGGTGGAGCGCAGCAGGCGCAGGAACGCCTTTACGCCCGCGATGATTTCCTGGTTGTCGGTGAGGCGGTTCACTGTGGACTCGAACTCCCTGCCCAGCGCGGCGATCCTGCGGTTCGCCTCCTCGGTCCGCTCGTACGTGCTCATGGCCAGCGCGTCCACGGTGCGGCGCAGTTCGGCGAGGGCTCGGTACTGTTCCTCCGCCTTCTCCTTCAGGACCCGCGTCCCGGCCTCGGCGCGGCTCAGCCGGGCGTGCAGTTCAACGACGTCGTCCCGCGGATACGTGACGTCCTTGAGGAGGGTGCTCAGGCGCCGCCGGAGCTGGCCGAAGTAGGCGCCGGCCGGACGGAAGAAGGTGCTCAGCAGGAAGAACGCGGCGAACCAATAACCCGTGAACTCGCCCGTCGCCCAGGTGACCGCGAAGACAACCGCCGCCGTCAGGACGTGGCCCGCGACCGCCGCTCGGAGCATCGTGCGGGCGATGCGCGCGGCCTCGGCATCCCGGGTCGGGGAGACCTCCATGCCCTTCTCACGGCTTACCGCGATCTCGGCGAGCACCGCATGCGCGCGGAAGTACAGATTCCAGGGCAGCGTGAGCAGGAGAAGCAGCCACAGAAGGCTCAGCACGCCCGCCCCGACGGCGAATACCACCGCGGGCGGTGCACCCGCCACGTATGCGCAGACCAGTGCTGCGGCCGCAGCCACGACGGCTACCACCGCCCCCAGAAACCTGCCCATGCCCCGCCTCCCGTCTGTACGTCGACACAGCCAATCGTCCCGGGCCCGGTACGGGTCGGCATGAGTAGGCGTACTCAGTGGAGCGTGCGGCGCGGCCGGTGTTCGGCCACGAACTCGTGTGTCCCGCCTGCCGAATCGGTACGGAAAAGCATGCTTCGCCCGCGCCGATGACGCTTGGGAAGCTGGGCCAGGGCGAGGCGGTTGGCGCTGATGTGGTCGGCTGCGGTGTTGGAACCGGCGTTCCGGGGCCGCAGCAGGGCGGCCACCAGCTCCCCGGTGCCGCCGTTTCCGTGGTCGACAAAGCCCATCAGCGGGTGGTGGCCATAGGTCTTCTTCCAGGTCGCGGCGAACGCCGGTGTCTTCACCGCCCTTCTGGAGTGCCTGATCGCCGAAGCCGCCCGTCAGGGCAAGACCGACTTGTCCCTGGTCAGCGCGGGCTCCACGACCGCCCGCGCTCACCACGACGCCGCCGGGATGCTCGTCGGCATGGACGTCATGGAGGCTCTCCAGGAAGCCGCCGAGCAGGAACAGGCTCGGCAAAAGGGGGCGGCGAGGCGGAACAGAACGGGCAGGACGGCGGAAACGAGCCCGAGCGGGAAGAACGCCGGCGCGTCCGCCGCCGACGCAGGCTCCGCCTGAAGGAGGCCCTGCTCGGTAGGTCTCGCGGCGGGCTGACCAGCAAGATTCACCTCGGCGCCGACCGGAAGCGCCGGCCTCTGTCGTCAGTCCTGGCCGAAGGGCAGGCCTCGGACAACCCGGCCGGTACGCCTACCGCGTGGCGAGTTCGCGTACCGTCGCCATGTCGCTGAACGGCAGCAGTTCCTCGTTGATGATCTGGTAGGGCTCGCTGCCTTTGCCCGCGATCAGGATGACGTCGCCGTGCCCTGCGGCGGACAGGGCGAAGGAGATGGCGCGGCGGCGGTCGGCGAACCGCTCGAAAGTGGTGCCGCTCGCGAGCAGGCCCGGGACGACCTGATCCATGATCGCCCGGGGGTCTTCGTTGCGGGGATTGTCCGAAGTGAGAACGCACAGATCGGAGTAGGTGCCGGCGATCTCCCCCATCCGGGCGCGCTTGGTGACGTCCCGGTCCCCGCCGCAGCCGAAGACCGTGACGACCCGGCCAGAGGCGAAGCCGCGGATGGTGGTCAGCACCTTCTCCAGCGAGTCCGGGGAGTGCGCATAGTCCACGATGACGGACGTGCCGTCCGGGGTCTCGTAGCGTTCGAACCTTCCCGGGATCGGGGGCATATGCTCGAGTGCGGCGACCAGTCCGGCCAGATTGTGCCCGATGAGGTGGCAGGCAGCGACAGTGGCCAGTGCATTGGAGACGGAGAACCGTCCAGGCACGGGGATCGCCGCCGGATACTTGTGGCCGGCGTGGTGCAGGGTGAAGCGGGTGCCGACGGCGTCCATGGTGAGGTCGGTCGCCCGGTAGTCCGCCTCCGCGTCGATGCCGTACGTGACGACCGCGCCGGGCATCATCGCCCCGATGCAGGCTCCGACCGGGTCGTCGGCGTTGACCACCGCACGTCGGCACAGCCCCTGGAACAGACGCAGTTTGGCGTCCCGGTAGTTCTCCATGGTGCCGTGGTCGTCCAGGTGATCCTGCGTCAGGTTGGTGAACACCCCTACATCGATGAACGAGTGGTCGAGGCGGTGGGTCAGCAGGCCCATCGACGTGGCTTCGAGCGCCACGGTGCCGACACCGCGGTCGCGCATGCACCCGAGCAGATACTGGAAGTCCGGCGACTCCGGTGTGGTCAGTACCGACCTCGGCATCGGGATCAGTTCGTCGCCGATCCGGCTGCCGCCCGTCCCGATGACCCCCACCCTGGCGTGCTCGGCGATTCTCAGCACCGACTCCACCATGGAGGAAACCGACGTCTTCCCGTTGGTGCCCGTGACGGCCACCATCTTCATCTGTCGGCCTGGCTCCCCGTGGTAGCGGGAGGCGACGACTGCGGCCGCCTTGCGTGTGTCCGCGACGGCTACGACGCATACACCAGCTGCCGACGCCCAGGTCGCGACCGGAAGTTGCGCCGTCGCGGAGCAGATGAGTATCGCCACCGCGCCGCGTGCGAGAGCCGGTCCGACGGACTCGGGGCCGCCCTCGCGATGACCAGGTACCGCGATGAACAGGGATCCCGGAGCGGCGCGGTGGGCGTCGAAGCAGGTGCCTCCGGTGATCCTCGTCTCCGGATCGCCCTCGATGACTTCATGATCGTGCCCGGCGAGCAGCTCGCTCAACTTCACAAGGGTCCTCTCGAAGATGCACCGGCTGCCGGTCGTCCGGCGGTCGGCGCGCAGGCGGCGCCAGGGCGCCAAAGGATGACAAAGCAGGAAATTGTGGCGAGGATCGTCGCCGTGCGGTTACAGGGGTGGGGAGGGGCGGCCGCGCAGAAAAGGGTCCGCCTGCAGGGGCGGAATGATCTGGGAAATGCCGAGAATTGCCCGGAATCGCTAGCCGTGGCCGTGCAACGCGCGACAGTAGATCGCCGGCGCGTTCACCGGGTCGACGGCCGCCGAGCACGCAGCGGACGGGCACAGGGCATGAGCGGCCTGGAACAGGCACTCCCTCACTGCGCATGTGCGACCCATGTGTGGAGTGTACGCCCAGCCACGGGGGCCATCGCCCACCGCTCGCTCGCACATCTGCGTTACTGCTGCCGCGCTGTCTCCGGCACCCGCGCCGCGAGGAACGCCGTGCGGTGGCGCAGCCGGAAGCCCAGCGACTCGTACAGCCGGATGGCGTTGGTGTTGCGCGCGGAAGTGTGGGGCTTGAGGTGGACCAGTTCCCAACGGCAGCCGTGGTTCTCAATCAGCGCCTTGTCATCATCGCGGGCGCACGACTCCAGAAGCTGTAGTCCACCACCACATCGCGCCCGGCCAACATCAGCCTGACCAGTTCCTGCCGCTGCTCGCGGCGGACCTCTTCCTTGAGCTGGTCGAACGCCTCCGGCTCCAGCACCGGGGCCGGCATCGCGCTGCCCGAGTCGTTGCCAGACCACCTCGTCAATCGAGAGCCGAACGTAACCGCGTCGCACCAGCTCCATCGCGTAGGTGGTCTTGCCCGCTCCCGGATGGGATGGCCCGTACGGCGCGTGACGGCCGCCCGGGCCACCCCCCTGCACCACGAACGGCAAGTACCCCGACCGCCTCCCGGGCACGCGGACGCGTGGCACTCCGGGAGGCCGTCGGGGCCGGTCACGCGGTGTGTTCGACGACTCCACCGACCACGACGGTCTCCGCCACGGTGCCGGGGATGTCCTCTGGTGCGGCGCGCAGGATGTCACGGGAGAGGACCACGAAGTCGGCTGCCTTGCCGACGGTCAGCGAACCCCGTTCGTGCTCAAGGAAGTTGGCGTACGCCGAGCCCATCGTGTAGCCGTGGACCGCGGTCTCCACACTGATCGTCTCCTGCGGCATCCAGGGCTCGCCACCGCCCAGCGGGCGCCGGGTGACCGCGGTGTGGATGCCGATCATCGGATCCATCTCCGCCACGTTCCAGTCGCTGGAGAGCGCGAGCACGGCCCCGGCCGTGTGCAGGCTGCGCATCGGCCATGCCTTGTGCCAGCGGTCGGCACCGATGTTCTCCGCCCAGTCCTTGCCGGGGCCGGCGACCTCCGGGGCGCTGTGGCGGGGCTGCATGCACGCGACCACGCCCAGGGCGGCGAAGCGCGGGGTGTCGTCGGGGTCCAGGCACTCGACGTGGACGACCTGGTGGCGGGCGTCCCGCTCCCCGTTGACCGTGCGGGCCCGCTCGACGGCGTCCAGCACGGTGCGGATGCCCCGGTCGCCGGTCGCGTGGACGAAGCACTGGAAGCCGCGGGCGTCCAGCTTCGTCAGCAGCTCGGCGAACTCCTCGGGCGGGTAGAAGGTGTCGCCCCGGCGGTGGCGGCAGCCCGCATAGGGTTCCAGCAGGGCCGCGGTCCGCGGCTCCACCACGTCGTCGATGTAGAGCTTGAGCGGTCCGACCCGGATCCGGTCGTCGTCGTAGCGGTGAGCGGCAGTGGCGAAGTCGTCGAGGTCGGCGTCCGTGGTGCCGCACGGGTGGAAGAGGGCGGCGACGATCCGGGACTTGAGCCGGCCCTCGGCGCGTGCGCGGTCGAAGAGCGGGAGGTCGTCGAGCGAGTTCTGGGGTTCGACCACCGTGGTGATGCCGAAGCGGATGGCGTCGTCCAGGGACTTGGCGAGCCGCCCGTACTGCCGGTCGGGTGAGGCCCACGGAAGTCCCAGCTGCTGGAGGGCGCGGTGGCCGTCGCGGGACAGGCCCTTGACCGCGAAGTCCTTGATGAAGCCGGTGGGTTCACCCGTGGCCGGGTCGGTCACGGCTTCGCCGAACGGCAGGTGGGTGTGGTCGCGGTCGATGCCGAGGCGGCGCAGGCCCGCGGTGTTGACCCAGGCGGTGTGCACGTCGTAGCTGAGTACGAAGGCCGGTACGTCGCCCGTGACCGGGTCGAGGTCGGCGGCGGTGGGCATCCGGCCGGCCGGGATGGCCGAGTAGTCGAAGGCTTCGGCCTCGATCCACCCGGCGCCGGGGTTGGCGGTGTGCCAGGCACGGATGCGGGCGTGGACCTCGTCGAGGGTTCCGGCGCCGGAGAGCTGGACGCAGGCGTCGTCCGAGCCGAGCCGGACATGGTTGTGGGCGTCGACGAACCCGGGGAGCACGAGCTTGCCTTCGGCATCGATCACTCGGGTGCCGGGCCCCGTCCACCCGTTCGCGTCCTCGTCGGAACCGAGCCAGGCGATAAGGCCGTCGACCACCGCCATGGCCTGTGCCTCGGGGCGATTCGGGTCGACGGTATGGATGCGGGCGTTGCGCAGGACGAGGTGGGCGGGACGGGCGGGGCTGGCCATGTGGGGTGACTCCTTGTGATGCGGTGGTGCGGTCGGTCGGTGATTCGGGCGGGGCGTGGCCGCCGGTCAGGAAGGTTCGGTGTGCGGTGCGACGGTCCGCCGGGCGAGCGCCCAGTAGACGAGCCCCGAGACGACGGAGCCGAGAAGGGTCAGGTCGGCGCCGCCCAGCGGCGCCACCAGCGGGCCGGTCCACAGCTCTGAGTCGCAGGTCAGCGCGGCGAAGACCATGCCGACGAGCAGCGCGGTCATGCCGGCGGGGTGGTAGCCGGACCGGTACCAGTAGGCACCGTCCGGTCCGGCGTGCAGTGCCGGTGCGTCGTAGCGGCAGCGGCGCATGATCATGTCCGCGAGGAACACACCGCCCCAGGGTGCGAACACGATGATCAGCAGGGAGAGGAAGGACAGCAGTGAGCTGGTGAAGTCGGTGAGGAAGAGCGCGCTCAGGGAACCCGCCGCGGTGACGGCCGCGCTGATGATGATGGCCTTGGAGCGGCTCCAGGGGACGCCCAGCACCTGGAGGTTCAGGCTCGAAGAGTAGAGCGTGACGATCGAGTTGGTGACCGATCCGCCGAGCACGAGGGCGAGGAAGAGCGGCTGGAACCATCCCGGCAGCAGCTTCTCCGTGCCCGCCACCGCGTCGGTCATGTCTGTCTGCGTGGCGGCGGCCACCCCGGCCACGCCCAGGGCGACCGAGGAGACGAAGCCGCCGAGGGCTCCGTACCAGGTGAGCGAGCGCATCGAGGTCGTCTTCGGCAGGTAGCGCGTGTAGTCGGCGGGCATCGGGACGTACGAGAGCGGCCCGGCCAGCATCACGACGAAGGCGAGACTCCACCCGGAGGCGCCGGGTTGGACCGCCGCCCCGCCCGTGTCGGCGCCCGGCAGCAGGAACACGAGGAGGGCGGCGAACCCGACGGCGAGGACATACGCGATCCAGCGCTCGGCGAGCTGGACAGTGGCATGGCCCCAGAGGGCGACGAGGAACGTCAGCGCAAGGGTGATCAGCAGGGCGAGGGCCCGTCCGGTGTGGCCGGAGGCCCATCCCAGATCGGCGAAGAACGCTTCGAGGGCGAGCGTGCCGACGACCGTGTTGAGGATCGTGTAGCCGAT
Source organism: Streptomyces atratus (assembly GCF_040655115.1). Classification (GTDB taxonomy): domain Bacteria; phylum Actinomycetota; class Actinomycetes; order Streptomycetales; family Streptomycetaceae; genus Streptomyces; species Streptomyces atratus_D. Next base: position 8,044 of record NZ_JBFAJH010000066.1, read on the forward strand.
GCTGACCACCCAGTTGAGCGTTCCGGCGGGCCAGTTGCCGCGGACGCCGAAGGGGGCCCGGGAGATGACCAGGGTGGCGGTGCCGGTGCGTACGCCGCTCAGTCCGGCGGCGCTGATGGCGAAGAACGACAGTCCGCCGATGACGACGACGCCGGTCGCCTGCCAGAAGGAGAGCCCGAAGGCGACGGCCAGGGCGCCGTTGATGACGTAGGTGAAGGTGAGGTTGGATCCGAACCAGAGCCAGAACAGATCCCTCGCGCCGCCATGGCGCTCCTCGTCGGGAATCGGGTCGATGCCGTGTGTCTCGACCTGGAAGACCTGGTCGGTGGCCATGGTCCCGCCGGGCGCCCTCGCGGTCGTCTGCTGCTGCGTCATGGGGCCTGCCTCTCATCCGTGCGTGCTCCAGGAGCCCCGGAACAGTACTTTGAACGCCGTTCCAAAAGTTAGAACGGCATTCAAGATGTGTCTGCGGGGGGTCGTCAAGACCTTCGCCGAAATCCGCGGGCCGAGGCGGGCTAAGGTCGTCACCGGGGTCCACGGAACAGGAGGGGTGGAGTGGCGGCGACGACGCGACGGCGGGACGGGCATCTGGCCCGGGAACGCATGCTGGAGGAGGCGATGACGGCCATTGCCGAGGACGGCCTGGCCGGACTCACCATGTCGGCACTCGCCAAGCGCCTCGGCACCAGCGGCGGCCACATCCTCTACTACTTCGGCAGCAAGGACCGGCTGCTCCTGGAGGTGCTGGGCTGGAGCGAGAGCGCGCTCGCCGAGGAGCGCCGGGCGCTGCTGGCGGGCCGGGCCGGCGCCGAACGCAAGCTCGGCCAGTTCGTCGAGCTGTACCTCCCCCGTGGACCGCGCGATCCGCGCTGGACCCTGTGGATCGAACTGTGGGCGCGCACGGCGTCGAACGAGCCGCTGCGACAGGCCCAGGCCGAGATCGACCGCGGCTGGCAGGAGGACCTCGAATCGCTCCTCGCCAAGGGCGTGCGGCAGGGCCGCTTCGCCGAAGACCTCGACACGGCGGCCCGCGCTTCCGAACTCCTGGCCCTGCTCGACGGGTTGAGCACGCGTGTGGTCCTCGGTCAGCGCGGAGCGGACCGGGCGAGCGCGCTGCGCATGGCGCTTTCGGCGACCGAGCGGCTGGTGGAGCGGGGTTAGCGGCTCCCGTTCGGATCATGCCGGGCACCCCGACCGCCGGCGGCCGCTCGGCCCCCGAGTCTGGGATACGGTTGGTTCGCAACACGGCGTGGAGGGGACCATATTGACGCGGGTTGCGATTGTCGGTGGCCGGATCGGCGGCCTGGCCGCAGCGTTGTTCGTGGGGTGTCGGGGTCATCAGGTAACCCTGTTCGAACGGGACGGCCGACGGCCGGGACCGGATCTCGACCGGGACTTCTTCGACTGGCACCGCCCCGGTGTGTCGCAGGCGGTCCCGCCGCACGGACTCCTGGCCCCGGTACGGACCGTACTTCGCGCGGAGGTTCCGGACGTGTACCGCGCAGGACCGCAACAAGGGAAGGGCCCTTGCGGGTTTGCGACTTGTCGGTAGTCCGCCACACCGGGCGGAGATTCACCGAGGCGGGGGATTGGCATGCTTCCGGGCGAGCCGGGGCCATCTCGACGCCGCTGAGGCGACATGACGAGCTGCTGCCGGGCCGCACGCTCGCCGACGCCGTTGATGTGGTGAAGGCGCCGATGGTGGTGGTCCCGCCCGACGAGAGCGGATCGATGCTGTGTCAGCAGGACTGCAGAGCCGCCGACTTTGTCCGATGTGCGGGAAACCCTGCCCGACATCAGCGTGTGTCGGTCGTGACACAACAAAGTTTGTACTCACTGATGACAAACTTATAGACGCAGCAGGTAAAGGACTCCTATGGTGTGCGACGCCTGGTCGAATCCAGGCATCTCACGCACACCGCACGTCATTTCGCGTCGGCGCGACGCCGACCGCACCACCTCGTCGTCCCGTACCACCGCCATGGGCGCCCCTCCACGGGGTGGCCCCCCGGGGAGGATGCATGAGTCCACGGTCCCGCTCCAGATCCCGCAGACGGCTGACCGGTCTGGTCGCCGTCTCGTTCCTGTTCGGTTGCTTCACGTCGGCACCGGCCGGCGCTGCGGATGCCGCCGACGACCTGCCGCCGCAGGAACCGGGCGTCACGCTGCGCGTCTTCGACATCGGACTGCCGATGAACGAGATCTGCGTGCTCAAGCCCGGACAGACCCCGAACGTCGACAAGTTGATGCCCACCGTCGACTTGTCCACGACCGAGCATTTCGGTGTCGCTGACAACTTCGTCTCGCAAGTGATCGGCAACATCGAGGTTCCCGAAGACGGGACCTACACCTTCCGGCTGACCAGCGACGACGGCTCACGCCTGACCATCGACGACCGGACGGTCATCGACCACGACGGCCTCCACGCAGCCGAGCCCAAGGACGGCACGGTCGCGCTGACGGCAGGTCACTACCCCCTGCGCATCGACCACTTCGACCGCACGGGCGGCCAGCAGATCACACTGGCCTGGAAACCACCGGGCGCCGCTGACTTCTCTCTCGTACCGAACTCGGCACTGAGCACCGACGCCGATGTCGTACGCGTGACGGCCCCCGGCCGCAAGCAGTGCGAGAGCGGCACCGACACCCCCGGCGACGGACTGCCGCTGAACGCCGTACACCCCGACTACACTCTGACGGACCTGCGACCCGACGGCTTCGAACCGCAAGTCACCGGCATGGACTGGCTCCCGGACGGCCGCCTGGCCGTGACCACGTGGGGCGGCACGGACAAGACCGACGGCGCGGTGTACCTCCTCGACAACGTCACCGGGCGGACCGGCCCCGACAAGGTGACGGTGAAGAAGGTCGCGAGCGGTCTCAAGGAGCCGATGGGCATCAAGGCGCTCGACGGGGCCCTGTACGTGTCGCAGAAGCACGAACTCACCGAGCTGCGCGACACCGACGGCGACGACGTCACCGACAAGCGGCGCACGGTGGCGACCTGGCCGTACGGCGGCAACTTCCACGAGTTCGCCTTCGGCATGCTGTACCGCGACGGGTTCTTCTACCTCAACCTCTCCGTCGCGATCAACTACGGTGGCGCGACGACGAATCCGCAGCCCGCGCCGAACCGCGGCACCACGATCAAGGTGAACCGGAAGACCGGCAAGGTGACCTACCTGGCCGGCGGCCTGCGCACCCCGAACGGCATCGGCTGGGGCCCCGGCGGTGACATCTTCGTCGCCGACAACCAGGGCGGCTGGCTCCCGGCCTCCAAGCTGGTGCGCATCAAGCCCGACCGCTTCTTCAACCACTACACCAACCCGACCGGCCCGTTCGACGACCAGCCGGTGACCGAACCGGTGCTGTGGCTGCCGCAGAACGAGATCGCCAACTCCCCCAGCACCCCGATCCTTCTGAAGAAGGGCCCCTACGCAGGCCAGATGCTGTTCGGCGACGTGACCTACGGCGGGCTGCAGCGTGCCTTCCTGGAGAAGGTCAAGGGCAAGGACCAGGGCGCCGTCTTCCGCCACACGCAGGGCCTCGAGGCGGGCGTCAACCGCATCAGCGAGGGCCCGGACGGGGCGATCTACGCGGGCGGTCTGGGCGCGGGAGGCAACTGGGGCCAGGAGGGCAAGCTGACCCACGGTCTGCAGAAACTCACCCCCAACGGCGGCAAGGCGTTCGACATCCTGGCCATGCGGGCCAAGCGGGGCGGATTCGAGCTGGAGTACACCCAGCCGCTGTCCCAGGAAACGGCGGACAGGCTCGCCCAGAGCTATCAGGTCAAGCAGTGGCGCTACGTCCCGACACCGTCGTACGGCGGCCCCAAGGTAGACGAGGAGACCCTCGCCGTGAGCTCCGCCCGGCTCTCCGCGGACCGGAAGAAGGTCACCCTGGAGATCACCGGTCTCAAGCCCGACCGTGTCGTGCACGTGCGCTCGCCGCGTCCGTTCAGCTCCGCCGATGGCGAGACGCTGTGGAGCACCGAGGCCTGGTACACACTCAACGCCATGCCCGGCAAGCAGCCCGCGACGACGGCATACGAGGCGGAGGAAGCCAAGCTCTCCGGCGGCGCGGGCGTTGCCACCGACCACGCGGGCTACTCCGGCAGCGGCTTCGTCGCCGGCTACGGCACCCAAGGCGCGTCCACCTCATTCACCGTCGACGTGGACGAAGCGGGCCCGTACGACGTGGCCCTGAGGTACGCGAACGGCCCAAACCCCTTCACCGGCACCAAGACGGTGAGCGTGTACGTGGGTGACGAGAAAGTGAAGCAGTCGAGCCTGCTCAGTACGGGCGGCTGGGCGAACTGGTCCACCCGTACCGAGACGCTGGAGCTGCGCGAGGGATCCAACACGATCACCTACCGAGTGGACGAGGGCGACACCGGACACGTCAACCTCGACATGATCAGCGTGCATCCCGAGGGCGAACGCATCGTCCTGTTCGACGGCGCGGACCGCGCGGCCTGGCAGCAGACGGACGGTCGCACCGCGCAGTGGCCGCTGACGGGTGGCGGAATGGAGGTCTGCTGCGGCGACCTGCGCACCAAGCAGTCGTTCGGCGACTTCAAACTCCACACCGAGTTCTGGCTGCCGGAACTGCCGCCGGAGGTGACCGGCCAGAACCGGGCCAACAGCGGCATCTATCTGCAGGACCGCTACGAGATCCAGATCCTGGACTCGTTCGGCGACGCGACGCCCGCCGACGACGAGGCCGCCGCGATCTACAAGCAGAAGGCCGCCGACGCCAACGCCGCCCGCCCACCCGGCACCTGGCAGACGTACGACATCACCTTCCGCGCGGCGCGCTTCGACGACAAGGGCGCGAAGACCGAGGACGCGCGCGTCACGGTGGTGTGGAACAGCGTGACCGTCCACGACGACGTGGCCATCACCGGCCCCACCGGTGCCGGCGCTCCGGAAGGGCCGGCCGCGGGCCCCGTCCGCCTCCAGGACCACGGCAACAAGGTGCGGTACCGCAACATCTGGATCGAGCCGCTGTCGTAACGGCACACGAGTGCGGCGCACGAAGCGGTGGACGACCCGGGCATGCCCGGGCCGGCCACCGCTGTTCGCCGGGTGGGCGCTACTTCTCGAGCACCCCAGATCAACGTGCGGTCCAGCAGCTCCTGCCGACAGGTCTGCACCACCGCTGCGTTCGCCAGGCGCAGGACCAGCACGCGGATCGAGCGCACGGTGCGCCGTCGGCCGCCGGCCGCCGGGCTCGGGCCGAGACCGGGCGGCGTGCCGACGGGCGATCAGGCCGCGGTGCCAGCGCAGGACCGTGTCCGGCCGGACCAGCAGTCGCATCCGGCGTAGTACCTCGCGGGGCACGCCGTGGAGCAGCGACGCCAGGAACGCCCGGTCGCCGGTGTCGAACCGGATCTGCTGCCCGTCCAGATGCCGCTCCAGGACGGCAATCTGATGACGCAGGGCCAGGATCTCGACATCCTTCTCCCGGTTGCTCATCGGCAGCAGTCGCAGCATCGCGAAGGCGTTCGCCATGCCCAGGTGCGCCGGTCTCAACTGCAGGGCCGAGCATCATGCCGCTTCCACCGTCCCCCGAGCGAGAGCGCTGACGCGGGTGACCACGGTCGGCACCGAAACCCACTCCCACCTGCATGGATGAGGTTATCGGCAAGGGCAGGGCGCGCACATCGTGGTCTCTTCGTCGCCGAGGCTCCCGGCCCTCGGGGCCCTTCGCCGACATGGGCATTCATGTACGCCCCATTGACCTTTCCTTGACCCTCGGGTCAGCATCATCCGGAACGCCCCCCACGCCAGTCCCACCCGTAACGTCGTGAGGAGCCCGCCCCATGCGCACCTACCGCAGCACGCGGAACACCCGTCCGCGAGCGCTACGCACAGCCGTTGCCACCGTCGCGGCCTCCGCCGCCCTCGGCACCGCACTGGTCACCTCACCGGCCGCCGCCACCGCCACGGCCGCCGAAAGCGAGCCGGGCAACTGCAAGACCTCCGACGATCCGTCCTGGTCCGGCTGGACCGACCATAATCAACTCGGCGCCACACTGCTGCAGATCGAGGAGACCAGCAAGGGCCGGGTGCAGGTCGAGGTCGCCGGGCGCACCACCCAGGGCCGCGAACTGTGGGCCGCGCGAGTGGGCACCGGCCCCCGCGTCCTGATGGTGACCAGCGCCATTCACGGCAACGAGCGCACGGGCACGGAGGCCCTCATCGGCATCCTCAAGGAGCTCGGCTCGAGTTCTGGTCCGAAGACCGCCGAACTCCTCAGCAAAGTCACCCTGGTTGCCATGCCGATGGTGAACCCAGACGGCGGCGAGCTCAACCGTCGTATCAACGTACGTTCCTGGGACCAGACCGTCGCGCAGTTCCCCCAGCTGGCCGGGGCGCCGCGCGCCTGGTACCACAGCCTGCGCGGCGACGGCATCGACCAGCCCGGCTATGACCTCAACCGGGACTTCAACCCGGATCTGAACTATGTCCCGCAGGCCTCCGACCTCCCCGGCAAGCAGACCGACGCCGGCTTCTTCCTCTCCCCCGAGTCGCGCGCGATCCGTGACACGTATGTGAAGATGCGCAACGAGAAGGGATCTGTCGACGCGTTCATCGATCTGCACCACATGGGTCCCTGCGAGCGCATCACGGGCGGCCCACAGGACGGCAAGCTGATCACGGTCTCGCTGGACTATCCGCCGCTCGGCGTGAACGATGGGGCCAAGTACAAGAAGCAGTGGCCGAAGCTGGACCAGGACAAGTCCCGCCGCTATGCGCTCACGGTGGCCAACGGCATCGCCGACGCATACGGCGAGCAGTCGAGGCTCGCTGCGACCGGCCGCTATCTCCACCCCGACGCGCGCGAATACGCCGGCCAGGGCCGCTCCGCTTTCGCCCTCAACGGCACCGGCACAGTCCTCTTCGAAGTCCGCGGGCAACAGGACGACTTGGGACAGCGGCAGCGCGGCATGTTCGTCCAGTCCGTACGTACCGGAGTGGAGTCCCTGATGACGGGCCTGGCCACAGGCAGCGCCGACCGGGTCAACGGGGACGACTTCTTCAAGCTGCCGGACTACGGGTGGGAGACGACGGCGGACTGACCTCGGCGGAACGGGTCCCGTGCGCAGGCACGTGACCCACGGCAGCGAAGCGGCCCGCGGCAGGTTCCCAACCTGCCGCGGTTACCGCGTCTGTTCGTTGCCTGCCTGTTCCATGGCGGTCCGGCCCAGGCGGGTCTGGCAACCTGCGGCGAACTCGCCGCGTGTCTGCGGCCCGGAGGGCGAACCGCTGGTCGGCGTGGGGGATGGGTGGAGGGGCCGGCCACCCGGGCCGGACACTCGGTGATGTCCTGGCCGGGATGGGCCCGGTCGGCGCGCAGACGCCGGCGGATGCGGAGCGGAACCGGTGCGGGTGTGGGCGGTGTCTGCGCATGGGGCATGGACGCGGGAGAGCCCCCGCGCCGACCGGACCGCGGGCCGACGCCGGTCCACCGACGGGTACGGCCCCGCACGCGCGGCGGTCATCGCCCATTGGGACGCGGCGCGCACTCATTCGAGCGCATCACCCGCGCCGTCATTCCCTCTCACCCTCCCCTGTGGTTTGAGTGATCTTCCGTACGTCGTCATTCGTCCTTCCGATGCTGGTCCGCACGGCCCCTTTCCCCGTGCCACCCCGCACGGTGACGGCGTCCCCAGACACGATCACCAGGAGTTGTAGTGACATCACCACGACGGTGTGCCGGGCTGGCCGCCGCGGCCGCCCTGCTGGGCTCGCTGTTCCTCGGCGCTCCGGCCGCCCAGGCGGCACCGGTCGCAACGGTCGCCGAGGACACGCACCGGCCATACGTCTGCCGAGGCCTGGTACCGGACCCCATTCCGTATCCCTTGCGCTCGGACTACTTCTGCGACGACTGGCGGCTCGGCCCGAAGAAGCTGCCGACCCGTGGGCTGGTGGCGAACACCCTCGACCGCTACCAGCGCCTCGGCCGCCTCACCGCGACCCAGTTCCTGAACCGGTGGTGGGACCCGGCCGCCGACACCGGCCAGGGCGACTGGCGCTACCCGGACGCCGACGGTTACGCGAAGGACCCCCAGGGGCAGCCGATCGCCACCGAACTCGTGCTCCACGCGGGTCAGAAGGTCGACCGCTTCGGCAATGAGGCAGGCCGCTACCTGGCACCCGCCGGCACCAAGTACGGGAAGCGGAGCATCCCGCCGTCCAGCCTCAACACCGCCGATCCGCGCCACCCGTACAACTACTACCTGTACCGGGTGACCAGGGACGTCACGGTGTGCGCGGGACCGATCGCCCCAGCGTTCGAGCAGCCCGGCCTGGGTGTCCAGTATGTGACGTCAAGCTCGTACTGCCCGAACATTCCGCGCACCTCCGTGCTGGACCTGGTGCGCAACGGGACCCTGGTGCGGCTCGCGGCCTCGTAGCGTCCCGGCTGCGACGGCTGCCGCATGCCTCGTACAGATCGTTTCGGATGGGAGACTGGTTCCATGGACCGTCACCAGTTGTGCGAGGCGCTGCGGGCAGCCGGGGTCCCCGATGCCTACTACGAGATCCCCGGCTGCCCGAGCGGTCGCCCTCCGCACGAGTGCTACTACCTGGCTCAGCGCGAGGGCGAGTGGATCGTGGGAGTCCACGAGCGGGGCAGGCGCGAGGTACTGAAGACCTTCGCCGACGAGAGCCGGGCCTGCGCATGGCTCTACGAACGCCTCGCCGACGAGGGCCCGCCGCCTTCCCGGCCCACAGCGACGGAGATGGACGAGCTGTTGCACGACAGTGAGGGCATCGAACGGCGAGCACAGGAGCAGCTCGCACGGGCGCTCGCGGAGAGCCGGCACGGGACCCGTCACGACCCACCGACCGGTGGCCACTGAGCAGTGCCGACCCAAGGGGCGCCCTCTCCACCGGCCCCCGAGGCGCACTGGCGGTACGCGGGGGAGTGGGTGGCGACCGAGCTGCGCCGGCAACGGTCCGCCGACATGGCCGAACTGCAAGCGGTGCGCACCTTCGCTGATGGACCGTGCCAGGACATGGTCGTTCAGTACGCCCCGCCGCTCAGCGGCGGCCGCCGTTCCATTCGGGTCAGCCAAGGGCCGCGCCGCACGCGGCAACAGCGGGATCCGGTCAGTGTGGAAGGTGGAGCCCGCCCGGGAGCCCTTCGCACGTCGACCGGGCGGGCCGTGCCCCGCAGCCCAGACTTCTGCCCGAGGAGTCAGGTGACAGTCCAGCTGTGCAGCTGGCGGGCGATCCGGGCGACACCGAGCGCCCCGGAGGCGGCGTCCCGAACGAGTGCGGGGACTGCTTCGGGCGGGTAGTCGAGCCGGTGTCCGTTGAGGGCGAGGTAGGCCTCGGTGGAGTGCCAGGCGAATGCTTCGTTGGAATGCTCCAGGCAAGGCAACTTCGCCAGGGTCTGGAGGAGGGCTGCTGCTTTGAGGTGCAGGGAGCCGTAGATGGCACGGTCCATGGCTTGGGCGTTGACGCGCGCGACCGCGGCATAGAGGGGGCCGTCGTCGTCGACCTGCGGGTCACCGTCGAGGAGCTCGGCGGCGTGCAGCAGGTAGGTGACGTCGAGCGGGTGGATCGGTTCGAGCTGGGTCACGCGGCGTGGCCCTGCCCCTGCTGCTCGAACTCGCGCGCCTGCTGCTCAGCGGCACGCTGCTCCGCGGTGGCGTCGATGCTGCTGGGCTCGGCGGCGAACGCGGCGCCGCTGCTGAAGGCGCGGATTCCTTCCACCGCCTGCGGTGGCGCAGCTCACCCGTCCGCGCGGGCGGAGCAGGAACATGCGGTATTGGTTGAGCGTTCATCTGCGTGTGGGTACGGAGGGGACAGTGTCCCCGGGTCTCACCTGTAGCCCATGGGGAAGATCGTTCGGCTGAAGCCCCATGGAGCCCCTCGCCGAGAGGCGACCGCCCTTCGTACCCCGATCGACTGCCCCGGCTGGCCTCCCCCGACCAGCCGGGGCTTTCCCATTACCGGCACCTGACGGGCGGTTCCCGTCGCTTCACCGCGGTGGAGGGCGGTTGCGGTTCGCCGTACCCGAGCAATCCCCTCCCCGCCATGACCTCCACGAAGATCATCCCAGCCCGGTCGGCCAACGTGACAATGCCCTCCCCATGCCTTCGCTGCTGTGTGAGTGGGGGACTGGCTCCATGGCGGCCGTACCGGCAAGAGCGAACTCAGGCACGCCAACCGTAGCGGCGCTCGGGTCTGCCGGCGGATCCGTACCGCAGGGACACCTCGGCGCGGCCGGTGTCGTGGAAGTATTCGAGGTAACGGCGGGCGCTGACCCGGGAGATGCCGGTTCGGGCCGCGCACTCGGCGGCGGACAGCGTTCCGTCGGTACCGCACAGTGTGCGTTCGATCAGCTCCGCGGTCTCCACGCTCATGCCCTTCGGCAGCGCGACACTCGACGCCGACAAGCCGGCCCCTGTCAGTACCCGGTCCACGTCGGCCTGGCCCCTGACGACTGTGGTGAGCAGGCTGTTGCGCTGAGCGGCGTACCGTACGAGGCGGGGACGCAGGTCTTCGAAGTCGAACGGCTTCAGCAGGTAGTTGACCACGCCCTGGCGGACGGATCGGCGGACCGCGTCGGCCTCGCGCGAGGCGCTGATCACCATGACGTCACAGTCGTGCCCGGCGGTCCGCAGCCGTGGAATGACGTCCAGGCCGAACATGTCCGGAAGATAGAGGTCGAGCAGGACCAGGTCGGGGCGCAGCTCGCCGACGGCCGTGATCGCCTGCTCGCCGGTGTTCGCCGTGCCGACGACCCGGAAGGGCTCGACGCGGTCGACGAAGGTCTGGTGGACAGTTGCCACCATGAAGTCGTCGTCGACGATCAGTACGTCGATCATCGGGAGGCTCCTTCCGGTACCGCGCCGGCCAGGTTGCCGACGGACATTCTCGCGGTGAACATGGCGCCGTCGGGCGTGTTGGTCACCGCGACCTCGCCGCCGCGGCGCTCGCAGACGAGCCGGGTGAGCGCCAGCCCGATGCCGCGATCCCCCTCCTGGGCAGCCTTGGTGGTGAAGCCGTGCAAGAAGACTTCCTGGGCGAGCTCGGGCGCCACGCCGGGGCCTGAGTCGCGTACCACGATCTCCACGCTGGATGCGTCCTGCCGCAATTCGACCTCCACCCAGGCATCGTGGCCGTCGTCGCCCGCCGCCGCGGCGTCGACGGCGTTGTCGACGAGGTTGCCGATCACCGTCGCCACGTCCACCGAGTCCTCCGGCGCCAGCCGGTCGAGCGCCGTATGCTCCGAGACGCGCAGTACGACCTTCCGTTCGGCCGCGAGCGAGGACTTCGCCATCAACAGGGCTCCGACGGCCATGTCGCGTACCCGTCTGGTCAGGGTCGTGTCCAGCGACTGGCGGTGTCGGCTCAGCGCGCGGACGTACTGCACCACCTCGTCGTGCTTACCGATCTGGATCAGCCCGGAAATCGTGTGCAGCTGATTGGCGAACTCGTGGGCCTGCGCGCGCAGTAGCTCGGCGGAGCTGCGGAACGATCCGATCTCGCGTTCCAATTGCGCCAGTTCGGTACGGTCCCGCAAGGTCGTGACCGAGCCGAGCTGGCGGCCGTCCTTGGTGACGGTCATCCGGTTCATCACCAGAACCCGACTCCGGCGTATGACGACTTCGTCGCGACGCTCGGCCGTGTCACTGGGGGAGCCGGCGAGTACGTCGTGCAGTCGCCCCTCAATCCGGAGGTCGGTCAGGCTCATCCCCACACAGTGCTCGGGCAGATCGAGCAACCGCCTGCCGACCTCGTTCACCAGTGTGAGCCGCAACTGCGGGTCGAGGGCGATCACGCCTTCTGCGATCCCGTACAGCATTGCCTCGCGGTGCTCGGCGAGCCCCGCGATCTCGCGTGGCTCCAACCCGAGGGTCTGGCGTTTGGTACGCCGGGCCAGCAGCCACGATCCGATCAGGCCGAGCCCGCTCGCAATGCCGAGGTAGGCGAGCAGATACGATGACGCGCCATTCAGCCGCTGCCAGACCGTCGGTGACGCCTCACCGATCATCACCGTGCCGAGATGTCGGCCGAGGTTGGGTTGAGCCGCTTTGATCACCGGCACCTGGGCCACCAGCTCGTGCGTACCGTCCAGGACCAGCTTGCCTGACCAGCCGCGGGCCTGGGCGACGCCGGGGCCGAGCGGCAACCTTGTACCGATCGCTGTGGGATTCGTGGAGCTGACAATCCTGCCGCTGCTGTCGGCGACCGTCACGGAGGTGACGCCCGACTGGGTCAGCGTGGTCTGGACGAGCGGGGCGAGCGTCTCACCCGGCGCCGGCCGGCCGAGCTGGCTGGACATCAAGGGGTTGCCGGCCAGCTGCTCGGCCAGCGCGGTGACCCGGCGTCCTTCGACCCGGTTGAAGGTCGCTTCCGACTGGGCAAGCGAGACGGCGGCGACCGCCAGCAGCACCACCACGACGATGGCGAGCTGGAGTACCAACAGCTCCCCCGCGAGGGTATGGCGGCGAAAAGTTACGACCACAATTAACTCAATCTTCAATGCTGACACAACACAGACGTGGGCGTCTGCCGAGTCGCACAATCATGGCGTCCGACTGCCGGAAGTGAAAGAGACAAGCCATGAGAACTCGCAGAGCTGCTGTCGTCAGTGCCCTGGCCGCCATGTCCATGCTCGCGGTAGGCGCCTGTGGCGCCACCGCGGAGAAGGAGGGGACGGGCAAGAGCGACGAGCCCGTCACCGGCCTGCGGATCATGGTCCCCAACACCCCGGGCGGTGGGTATGACACCACGGCGCGGACAGCGGCCAAGGTGATGGAGGACACCAAGATCGCGTCCGGAATTCAGGTGTTCAACCTTCCGGGCGCCGGCGGCACGGTCGGTCTGCAGCGCACCGTGAACGAAAAGGGCAACGGCAAGCTCGCCATGCAGATGGGGCTGGGAGTCGTCGGTGCTGCGTACGCCTCGAAGTCGAAGGCGACGCTCTCCCAGACCACGCCAATCGCCAAGCTGATGGAGGAGGCGGGCGCGATCGTCGTGCCCAAGAACTCCCCGTACAAGACGATCGACGATCTCGTCACCGCCTGGAAGAAGAACCCCAAGAGCATCGCAGTCGGGGGCGGCTCGTCGCTCGGCGGACCGGACCACCTGCTTCCGATGCAGCTCGCCAAGACGGTCGGCATCGACCCGAAGAAGGTCAACTACATCGGCTACGACGGCGGCGGTGAGCTGCTCCCGGCAATCCTCGGCAACAAGATCGCCTTCGGTGCCAGCGGTTTCGGTGAGTTCCTCGACCAGATCGAGGCGGGTCAGGTGCGGGTGCTTGCCGTGACCAGCGAGAAGCCGATCGAAGCCCTCAAGGACGCCCCGACGCTGAAGTCCTCGGGTATCGACATGGTCTTCACCAACTGGCGCGGAATCGTCGCCCCGCCCGGCATCAGCGACGCCGACAAGAAGGTCTGGATCGACTCGCTGACCGCGATGCACGACTCCAAGGAGTGGAAGGCCGAGCTGACCAAGCACGGCTGGACTGACGCGTTCACGACAGGCGACGAGTTCGCCACCTACCTGACGGAACAGGACAAGGCCGTCGCCGACATCCTCACAGAGCTCGGCCTGGCATGAGCCTGGACGTCACTGAGCGCACCGACTCGGGCTCCCGCCCGTCCCCTGGCGGGCACCGCGCACAGTACGGTGTGTGCGCGTTCCTCGCCCTGTTGGGCCTACTGGTGATCGTCGACGCCACCGGGATCGCGCACGCGACGAGCAGCACCGACCCGGTCGGGCCGCGCACGGTGCCGGTGCTCCTCGGCGTACTGCTCCTCGTGATCGCCCTGGTGTACACCGTGGACGTCGCGCGGGGCGGCCGCGCCGAACCGGAGGGCGGCGAGGACGTCGACCTGACGAATCCGATCGACTGGCGCACCGTGCTGTTGTTGATCGGCGCGTTCGTCGTCAACGCGGTGTTGATCGAACCCCTCGGCTGGGTGATCAGCGGGGCCCTCCTGTTCTGGGGAACAGCCTTCGCCCTGGGCAACCGGCACTACCTGCGCAACCTGGCGATCGCGGTGGCGCTGTCGCTGATCACCTTCTACTCCTTCGCGATCGGGCTCGGCGTCAATCTCCCGGCCGGCGTGCTGCAAGGAATCCTGTAATGGACAACCTGAATCATCTGCTCGAGGGGTTCGCGCACGTCGTCACCCCGATGAACCTTCTGCTGGCGTTGATCGGCGTCACGATCGGCACGGCGGTCGGGGTCCTGCCCGGCATCGGCCCGGCCATGACCGTGGCCCTGCTGCTGCCGGTGACGTACGGAATGGAGCCGACCCAGGCATTCATCATGTTCGCCGGCATCTTCTACGGCGGCATGTACGGCGGTTCGACCACCTCGATCCTGCTGAATACGCCCGGCGAATCGTCCTCGGTCGTCACGGCCATCGAGGGCAACAAGATGGCCAAGGCCGGCCGGGCGGCGCAGGCGCTCGCCACCGCGGCGATCGGATCCTTCGTCGCCGGAACGATCGGCACTCTGCTGCTGGTGCTCGTCGCCCCGCTCGTGGTGGACTTCGCGGTCGGCCTCGGCGCACCGGACTACTTCGCGATCATGCTGCTGTCCTTCATCGCGGTCACCGCAGTACTCGGCTCGTCGCGCATCCGAGGGTTCGCCTCGCTGCTCGTCGGCCTGGTGATCGGCATTGTCGGAATCGACTCGGTCTCCGGGCAGCAGCGGCTCACCTTCGGCGTCCCCCAGCTCGCCGACGGCATTGATGTGGTGGTGGTCGCCGTCGGCATCTTCGCCGTAGGCGAAGCCCTCTGGGTGGCGGCGCATCTGCGGCGTAAGCCCGCAGGGGTGATCCCCGTCGGCGTGCCGTGGATGGGCCGGGAGGACTGGAAACGGTCCTGGAAGCCGTGGCTGCGCGGCACCGCCTTCGGCTTTCCCTTCGGGGCCATGCCGGCCGGTGGCGCGGAGATCCCGACGTTCCTGTCGTACGCCACAGAGAAAAAGCTGACCAAGTACCCAGAGCAGTTCGGCAAGGGGGCGATCGAGGGAGTTGCCGGCCCCGAGGCAGCGAACAACGCGTCCGCGGCGGGCACCCTGGTGCCGATGCTCGCCATCGGGCTGCCGACGAACGCGACCGCCGCGGTGATGCTCGCGGCATTCCAGTCGTACGGCATCCAGCCCGGCCCTCTGCTGTTCGAGCGCGAGTCGGGGCTTGTCTGGGCGCTGATTGCCAGCCTGTTCATCGGCAATCTGCTGCTGCTCCTGCTGAATCTGCCGCTTGCGCCGGCCTGGGCCAGGCTGCTGCGGATACCGCGCCCCTATCTGTACGCGGGGATTGTGTTCTTCGCGTCGATGGGTGCCTACGCGGTCAACGCCCAGCCCTTGGACCTGTTCCTCCTCCTGACGCTGGGACTGATCGGTTTCGGGATGCGGAGATTCGGGCTGCCGGTGCTGCCGCTGATTGTCGGCGTCATCCTCGGCCCCCGCGCGGAACTGCAGGGCCGGCGGTCGCTTCAGCTGTCGGGCGGCGAACTGTCCGGTCTGCTGGGCGGACCGGTGTCCTATGTGATCTACGCGGTGATCGTGCTCGTACTGGCCTGGCCGCTGGTCCGCCGGTACATCGTGCGTCCGCTCGTCGAGCAACGGGCCTGAAAGGGGCAGTCATGACGGTACTGGTTGGATATGTGCCCTCGCCGGAAGGGGAGGCGGCCCTGCGCGCGGGAGTCGACGAGGCCCGCACCCGGGGCGAGACCCTGCTGGTGATGAATGCCTCGCGAGGCGATGCGTACGTCGACCGCGGTTTCGCACAGCAGAAAGACCTCGACCGCGTTCGACGGGACCTGACCGAGTTGGGTGTCGACTTCGACATACGCCAGGTGGTCGGCGGGCGCGATGCCGCCGAGGAGATCGTCGAGCTGGCGTGGTCGTCCGAGGTCTCCCTGGTGGTGATCGGGCTGAGGCACCGCAGCGCGGTCGGCAAGCTCCTCCTGGGATCCTCGGCGCAGCGGATCCTCCTGGATTCGCCGTGTCCGGTCCTCGCGGTGAAAGCAGATTCCTGACATTCCGTCGCTTCGGGGTGCGTTCTGGCCAACCATGCACGCGTTCGTCAGCACCCCCTTCTACACGATTGGGTACCAGTGGTCCTGAAAACCTTCGGCTGGTCGTTCGCTGTCACCGCACTCGGTCTGGTCGCAGCGGTGCTCTACGGTGGGTGGACCGCGTTCGGGGTCGTCTTGATCCTGTCCGTCCTCGAGATCTCGCTGTCCTTCGACAACGCGGTGGTCAATGCCGGAATCCTGAAGAAGATGAGTGCCTTCTGGCAGAAGATCTTCCTCACGGTTGGTGTGCTCATCGCTGTGTTCGGTATGCGGCTGGTCTTCCCCGTCGTGATCGTCGCCTTCAGTGCGAAGATGGGGCCCATCGAGGCGGTCGATCTGGCATGGAACGATGCCGAGCGCTACGAGCAGTTGGTCACCGACGCGCACCCGTCGATCGCGGCCTTCGGCGGGATGTTCCTGTTCATGATCTTCCTCGACTTCGTCTTCGAGGAGCGTGACATCAGATGGCTGGCCTGGCTGGAGCGGCCACTGGCCAAACTCGGCAAGATCGACATGCTGTCGGTCTGCATCGCCCTGATCGTGCTGCTCATCAGCTCGATGACCTTCGCGGTCAACGCCCACCAGCACGCCGGGCACGCGGACAAGGCTCAGACCGTGCTGATCTCCGGTATCGCCGGTCTGATCACGTATCTGGTCGTCGGGGGCCTCTCCGGCTTCTTCGAGAACAGGCTCGAGGAGGAAGAGGAGCGAGAGCACGAGGCCGAGGAAATGGCGAAGAAGGCGGGCAAGCCCGTTCCGGCCGTCGTGATGGTCGGCAAGGCCGCGTTCTTCCTGTTCCTCTACCTCGAGGTCCTCGACGCGTCCTTCTCCTTCGACGGCGTCATCGGCGCCTTCGCCATCACCAACGACATCGTGCCGATGGCGCTCGGTCTCGGCATCGGCGCCATGTACGTCCGTTCCCTCACGGTCTACCTCGTCCGCCAAGGCACCCTGGACGACTACGTCTACCTGGAGCACGGCGCGCACTACGCCATCGGCGCGCTCGCCGTCATCCTTCTCGTCACCATCCAGTACCAGATCAACGAGATCATCACCGGCCTGGTCGGCGTGGTGCTGATCGGCTGGTCGTTCTGGTCCTCGGTGCGGCGCAACAAGGCACTCGCCGCAGAGGAGGTGCAGCCACAGGAAGCTCTCACCGAGGTGTGACCCAGCGGGGATTGACGGGCGTCGACCATGGCCTGATCGGCCAGGCCTGGACACCCTCCACGACGGGGCTGCACGCCGTCCTCGTTGCTGATGCAGCCCTGCACGCCTCACGTACCCGCACCGCCGCAGCCGTCCCTTTGGGATGGCTTGTGCGAGAGGGCCGCGTCGCCCGGGCAGTCCCGGCCGTCACTGCCGATGCCGCACTGTGCTGGCCACGACGCCTACGGCGCCGGCCAGCCCACCGAGAACTGCCGCGCCCACCCCCAACGGCCCAGCCAGCGACGGGTGGACCAGGGTGAGGTGGACGGTGGCGCGGGCGTCAGGCATTGTGAGGTCGTCATGCCTGACGCCCTGACATGGGCCGACCTGCCCACCGTTCGGCCAGCTCTTGCGGGTCTTACGCGGTCACCGAGAGGCGGCGGTTTTGGTGGCTTCCGCGTCGTTCGCCGGGGATAGGTTCTTCGGGCCGCGGGCGAGGACGTGGAGGAAAAGGACGCCCATGACGGCGACGCCTGCCCGCATGGCCTGCTGCCAGCCGTCGACGAAGGACTGCTGCGCGGCATGGACCAGCGCCTGCGCGTGGGAGCCTGTTTACGGCCCCGATGGCGTTGGCGACGCCTTCCCGGGCGGCGTCGGCCGCGCCCTGGGAGGCGCCGTCGAGCTTGTCGTCGATGGCGCTGCGGTAGCCGGCCGACAGGAGCGCTCCGAGCAGGGCGAGACCGAGAGCGGTGCCGAACTCGCGGGTGACGTCGTTGAGCGCGGACGCGACGTCCTGACGCTCGCGCGGCAGGGAGCTGGTGATGGCCTCGGCGGAGGGCGTCATCGACAGGCCCATGCCGATACCCATGGCGAGCATGCCGGGAAGGATGGACAGGTAGCCGCCGTCGACGGAGACGATGCCGGCCATAAGCGCCGGACCGGCGCCGGCCAGCAGGATGCCGGTGGCCGTGGTGGCGCGGGCGTTGCTGCGCGCGGCCAGCTTGGCCTCCACTGCGGTGTCGACGATGCGGATGTTGCGTGCGGCGAAGCGCGCGGGGGTGTCCTTGTCCAGTTCGGTGCCGCGGGTGAAGTGGACGAGATCGTCAGTCAGTTGCCGGAACAGCAGCGCGTGGTGGAACGAGGCCGGGCTCACCGCCAAAAATCCGATGGGCTCGTCGCGCACCTCCCAGCCGTGGCAGGGCGGGCAGTGCGACGCCGTGCCGCCAGTGCTTCGCCAGGCCCGGAACGTCGGACAGTACGTCGCGCAGGCCGGTGGTCACCAGCAGGCCGCGCGCCGTCAGGGCGCGCCCGTCGGCCAGGGTGACGGTGAAGCGCAGATCCCCGTCGTCGGACGGGGCGGCTGAGCTTGGCGGAGGTGACCTTGCCGGAGACGATCACGCCACCGTAGCGGCGCACCTCCTCCCGGCCCCGCTTGTACAGGGGCGCGGGCGGGGTGCAGTCCAGGCCGAGCAGGCCGTGCACGCCCTCAGCGGGCGCGTCGCGGGGAGCGGGCGAGCATCAGCGCACCGTTCAGACCTGCGGCACCGCCGCTGATCACCACGGGCCGCGTCGCATCCAGGACGGGCAGGTGTGGCGTGCGTGGCTGGATGCTTAATGTGGTGACCTTGGCGATGAACGCGGCGAGGTTCGCGACGGTCCGCCGGATCTTCTCCTCCAGGGTGAGTGACTCGTGGATCCGTGCGCCGGCGCCCGCATTCTTCTTGCCTCGCACATACAGCGAGCAGGCCAGGTCGCTGCATATGTAGGCGCCCACGGAGTTGCCCTGCTGCCCGGCCTTGCCGGCCTTCGCGGCGACCATCAGCGAGACGCCCCCGGTGTGAGTGGTCAGGCACGCCGAGCACATACTGCGCCGCATCTGCCAGGAGCCGGGGCTGGGGCAGCGCAGCGCGAGCGCCACCGGGCGGCCGTCCAGCTCGATGGCGAGGTAGGCCCGGTCGGGGGCCTGGGGGTCTCGCCAGCCGAGGAAGTCCAGGTCGTCCCAGGGCCGCTCGGCCAGGTCGCGAGGGACGGACAGGCGCTTCGCCGCGCCCTTGGTGCAGTTCACGAACGCGGTACGGATCTCTTGCTCAGTCAGCGGCTTCATGAACGACACGCTAATTTGCCTAAAGCCATTAGGCAACTGCATAATGGTTGTCGTTGGATAGGAGGAAGGTTATGGTTCGAGCGGGACTGACTCCGGAGCGTTTGACCCTGGCGGGGGCGGAACTGGCCGACGAGGTCGGTTTCGATCAGGTGACCGTCTCGGCGCTCGCCCGGCGGTTCGACGTCAAGGTCGCGAGTCTGTACTCGCACCTGAAGAACTCCCAGGACCTCAAGACCCGGATCGCCCTGTTCGCGCTGGAGGAGCTCGCCGACCGGGTCGCCGACGCCGTGGCCGGGCGTGCCGGCAAGGACGCCCTGGCCGCCTTCGCGGATGCCTACCGCGACTACGCCCGAGATCACCCCGGTCGCTACGCCGCCGCCCGGCTCAGGCTCGACCCGGAGACGGCGGCCGCCAGTGCCGGCGTGCGGCACGCGCAGATGACCCGGGCGATCCTGCGCGGCTACGACCTGACGGAGCCGGACCAGACGCACGCGGTCCGGATGCTGGGCAGCGTCTTCCACGGCTACGTCAGCCTGGAGCTGGCCGGAGGCTTCGAGCACAGCGTCCCCGGCGCGCAGGAATCCTGGGTCTGGATCGTGGATTCCCTCGACGCTCTGCTACGGAACCGGGCCACACCCTGACCAGATGAGGGCCGCACCGCCCGAGGCGGTCCGCCGCGCCGCGCACCGGCGCACATGAACAATCCGAAATTCTTGATCAACAGGCTGAGGCAATGAACACTGAGCACGACAGGATCACCACACCTGTCACCACGGACATCCTGCGCGGTCACCTCGACGTGGAAGCGACCGCGCACGGCCTGCTGCCGCACCGGCTGCCCGCCTGGGCGCGCCGGCAGATCCCTGACGACCAACTGGCCGTGGCCGAGGCCCAGCCCTCCGGTGTGCGGTTGGCCTTCCGCACCCGGGCCACCACGATCGAACTGGACACGCTGCCCACCAAGCGGGTCCACCGAGGTTTCCCGGCCCCGGCGGACGGCGTGTACGACCTGCTGGTCGATGGCCGTCTCGCCGCCCAGGCCACGGTGGCCGGCGGTAACGTGCGCACGATCACCGACATGTTCACCCAGTCCTCCGAACTGTCGGAGGGGCCTGCCGGCACCGCCCGGTTCACCGATCTGCCGGCGGGTGACAAGGATGTCGAGATCTGGCTCCCGCATACGGAGGTCACCGAGCTGATCGCCCTGCGCACCGACGCCCCCATCGAGCCGGCGCCGGACAGCGGGCGCAGGGTGTGGCTGCACCACGGCAGTTCCATCAGCCACGGCTCGAACGCCGCCCACCCGACTGCCATCTGGCCGGCCCTGGCAGCCGCCCAGGGCGGAGTGGAGCTGGTCAACCTGGGGTTCGGCGGCAGCGCGCTGCTCGACCCGTTCACCGCCCGTGCGATGCGGGACACCTTTGCGGACCTGATCAGCGTCAAGCTCGGCATCAATGTCGTCAACTCCGACGTGATGCGCCTGCGCGCCTTCACCCCTGCGGTCCACGGCTTCCTCGACACCATCCGCGAGGGGCATCCGACCACGCCGCTGCTGGTCGTGTCCTCCATCCTGTGCCCGGTCCAGGAGGACACCCCCGGCCCTCTCGCGCCCGACTTCGACGGCGGGACCTTGCGGTTCAAGGCCATGGGCGACCCGGCCGAACGCGTCGCCGGGCGCCTGACGCTCAACGTCATCCGCGACGAACTGGCCCGGATCGTCGAACAGCGGGCGGCTGACGACCCGAACCTGCACTACCTCGACGGCCGTGGCCTCTACGGCGAGACGGACTACGCCGAACTGCCACTGCCCGACGGGGTCCACCCTGACCCTGCGGGACACCGCCGCATCGGCGAGAACTTCGCGCGGCTCGCATTCGGCGACGGCGGCCCCTTCGTCACCGAGACCGGCTGACTACATCGCGGTCACGCAGACCGCGATCGCGACGCGGCGGTGCTGACGCCGGAGGAGTTCACGCCCGCGATGCACCCCCCGCGCCGGCTCACGCCTATCGTCCATGGCCGTCATGATGCCGACCCGGCCGCAGCCGGTCAGGCGGCCTGGCCGAAGCCGACGGCGACCAGGTCCTGGTCCCGCAGCGGGGTGAAGCCGATGTCCAGCTTCGGGTCGTACGCCTCGGGCTCGATGCCGAGCTCGTGCGTGGAGTACTCGCCGAACCGGCTGATGTGCTCGGTCAGGTACGGCGAGATGTGGGCGAGGTCCTCCGGGGCGATCTCTCAGGCCGCATCCATGTCCTGGGCACCACCGCGCACCCCACCGCGGGCTGGGTGACCCACACGGTCAAGAACCTCGCCACGGACCTTGAGGACGTGGGCGCGCACGCCGCCTACCTGATCCACGACCGCAACACGAAGTACCCCGCACTGATCGACGAGATCCTCACCGCCGCCCCCATCCAGAGCGTGTTCACCGGCGTCCGCATGCCAAGGATGAACCCGATCACGGAGAGATGGGTGCTCAGCCCCCGCCGCGAACTCCTCGACCGCACTCCCATCTGGAACGCTCACCACGTGCGCCATGCTCCACGAGAGCACGAGCAGTTCTACAACGAGCACCGCACCCACCGCTCCCTGCAGGCAGCCGCGCAGCTGCGCGCACTCCCCGAAACCATCACCGACCCCAGACAGATCGCTCTAAGCCGGACGGAAGCTACCAGCCCTGGCGGGCGCACAACCAGGCCCTCCTGCGCAGACAGCGCGGCGCCTGCGGCCGGCCGCGGAGCTGCTCGCCGAGGATCTGGTGACGGACCGGCATCTGCCGTGGGTGCCGCAGGTGGTGACGGCCCGCGCCCCGAATCCCCATGACATCGCGTTGCGGCTGGGCGCGGTGGACCGGGCGGACGGACGGAGGCCTGCTCGATCGACTCCGGCAGAACCGTGACGATCACCTCCCCGACCGCCGACGGCGTCTTCCGGGGCACCGGGACCTTGGTGCAGGTGTTGCGCAGCGCCCTGCCCGTCGGATGGATCGTCGACTGGCCGGACCTGACCGAGCGTTCATTGCTGCTCGACGTCGGCCGCAAGTACTTCACGCCGGACTGGACCAAGGCACCGGTTTCTCCCCGACCGGCCCCTGTTGCCCGAGGTGCGGCACGAGCTCCTGCCGCAGCCGACGGGCCGAATGTCTTGACAGTGAACCGAGTGAGACCAGTAGCCTCTTAAGGTCAAAATGGTCTAGACCACATGGAGGGTCTGATGAGAAGGCGTAGAACAGCCTTCGGCGTGATTGCCATAGCCGGCTGTGTGACGCTCGGAGTGCTCACCCCCGGAGCCGGAGCACAGGCTGCGGAAACCACGGGAGCGCGCGCGGCCCCGGCGGGTACCCGCCCCCTGCCGACCGTCTCCCCGACACCGCAGTCCATCTCCCGATCGGGCAGCGACGCGGCCGTCACCGGCCGGGTACTCGTCGTCGCGGACGCGCACACGGACGCCGCCGCTCGCGACCGCCTCGTCCGCGAGCTGAGGAAGCATGGCGCCGCGCGTGTCGACAACGTTTCCCCCGACAGCGTCCCGTCGGCGTCCGACGGACTGCTCACCGTCAGGCTGGGGCCCGCCGACCGCCCGGACATCGCCCAGGCCCTGGGTGACACCGCCGTGCCCGACCACGCCGAGGGCTACGCCCTGCGGGTCACGGGCCGGCAGTCGCATCCCGAGATCGCCCTCGGGGGCACGGACACCACGGGCCAGTTCTACGCCGTCCAGACGCTGCGCCAGCTCTTCCAGCGCGCGGGCGACGACTGGAAGGTGACGGGCACTCAGGTCAGCGACTACCCGTCGATGCCGCTGCGCGGCACCATCGAGGGCTTCTACGGCCCGACGTGGACCGCACAAGAGCGCCTGGACCACATGGACTTCCTCGGCGAGATGAAGTCCAACACCTACGTCTACGCGCCGAAGGACGACCCCTACCACCGGGACAAGTGGCGCGAGCCCTACCCGCAGGCCAAGCTCGCCGAGCTGCGCGAACTGATCGGCCGCGCCCGGGCCGACCACGTCCGCTTCACCTTCGCCGTCTCACCCGGCGCCTCCATCTGCTACTCCGACTACGCCGACACCAAGGCGCTGACCGACAAGATGCAGGCGATGTACGACGCAGGCGTACGGTCGTTCTCCATCCCCCTGGACGACATCAGCTACACCCGCTGGAACTGCGATGCGGACGCGCGGAAGTTCGGCCCGCCGGGCCGCGGCGCCGCGGCCCGCGCCCAGGTGAGTCTGCTGAACACGGTGCAGCGCGACTTCATCGCCGAGCGGCCCGGGGCCAATCCGCTGCAGATGGTGCCCACGGAGTACGGCGACCTGACCGACACCGCGTACAAGCAGGGGCTCCGTGCCACGCTCGACCCCGAGGTTCAGGTGATGTGGACCGGGACGGACGTGGTGCCGCGGGAGATCACCAACGCCCAGGCGTCCAAGGCCGCCGAACTCTTCGGCCGCAAGGTCTTCGTGTGGGACAACTACCCGGTCAACGACTTCGGCCGGACGGCGGGGCGACTGCTGCTGGCACCGTACGACAAGCGTGAGCCGGGACTGTCCGACCACCTCAGCGGCATCGTCTCCAACCCGATGAACCAGGAGGCCGCCAGCAAGCTCGCGGTCTTCACGATGTCGGACTTCTCGTGGAACGACCGGGGCTACGACCGCGACCGCTCCGGGCGCCAGGCCGCCCTCCACCTTGCCGCAGGTGACCCGCGTACGGCCGACGCGGTGCAGGTGTTCGTCGACCTCAACCACGCGGCCCCGACCTTCGGCTCCGAACTGTGGCAGCCCCAGGCCCCGGTGTTCGGCGCTGAGCTGGAGCGGTTCTGGAAGGCGTACGGAACCGATGAGCGATCCGCGATCAACGGCTTCCGCCCGTCCGTCCGCGCGGTCACGCGGGCACCGGCCGTCATCCGCGAGGGCGTCCCCGACAAGCTGTTCCTCTCCGACGCCTCCCGCTGGCTGGACGCCACGGAACTGTGGGGCCGGGCAATGGAGCACGGCCTGAACGCGCTCGCCGCGATCGACGCCGGCAACACGACCGAGGCCGCCGGGGAACGCAAGGCCATGGACTCCCTCGCCGCCGAGGCGTCGCAGATCATGGTCGACCCGGCCGAGCACCACCAGCACGGCCCGGTGAAGATCGGCGATCCGTTCGTCGAGGACTTCGTCACGCGCGTGGAGAACCTCCACGACGAGTCGATGGGCCTGCCGCCCCTGCGCGAACTCGCCCAGGGCAAGAAGGCGAACCAGATCTCCGACTACGACTGGGGCGGCACCTTCCCGTTCAGCGCCGAGAAGGCCGTCGACGGCGACCGCTTCAACTTCTCCACCACCAGTGGCCGGGAAGCACAGCCGTGGTGGGAGGTGGACCTCGGCACCAGCGCCGACCTCGAGAAGATCAAGATCTACAACCGGACGGACTGCTGCGCCGACAGGACGAAGGACTACTACGTCCTGGTCTCCGACCAGCCCTTCTCCGGCACGCTCGCGGACCAGCTCGGTAAGCCGGACGTCTGGAGCCAGCACGAGACCGCCCAGGCCGGCAGCCCCACCACCATCGACACCAACGCCCGGGGGCGCTATGTGCGGGTGTGGCTCGCCGGCAAGAACCCTGTGGAACTCAACATGGCCGAGGTCGAGGTCCTCGGCCGCGTGAAGCAGGGCTGACCAGGACCGACACCGCCGGGCCACCCACCGCGCGGCCCGCATGCGGCCGCCCTGACGGGGGCGGCCGCATGCCGGAGCCAGGGCCTGCTTCGTCGTCGGCGCCGGCACAGCAGTGGGACTCAGCCCGCTGCGGCTGCCACCCCTATCACCTTGAAGCTTCCCCTTGATCATGGACACCTGGAGACTGGGACCTGAGTGGTTCCAGAGGAAGCAGTGACCAGGTGGGTAGCAAGTACACGAAGCGGT
>NZ_JBFAJH010000067.1:0-32135 GCF_040655115.1 Streptomyces atratus
GTGCGTCCATGGCTTGCTCCCTGTGTGGTGGCCGCGACCGGGTGAGCTGTCTGCTCCCGGCCCGTGCGCGCCACAGCGCCGTACCGGGCAGGTCCGGGCAGGACTCAGCCGATGTGGTAGCTGTCGCCGTACACCTTCCAGTCGAGCGGCGTTTCCAGCTGGAGTCTGCCCTCGCGCACGAAGACCCGCTGAGCCGTCTCGACGCGACTGGTGTCGGAGTGCGAGGGCTCCTTGCGGATCGCGGCGACCCGGGCATCGAGGAAGGCGTTCAGATACGTCACCTCGTCGCCGCCCCGGGACGGCGGTTCGGCGGCGGCGAGAGCCCCGCGGCGGATCGTAAGGAAGCCGACCGTGCCGTCCGAGTCGGCGAACCCATGCATCACATAGGCGTCGTAGTAGATGAACTGGCCCAGGGCGCCGAGACCGTCGTCCTTTCCTTGCTCGACCGCCGGATCGAAGGAGGAGTCGTCCCGTTCGGCGTCCTGCGCCGACCGGAACGCGGGGTCGGCGGCCGCCTCCACCCATGCGTCGGTGAACGGGCGCCGGAGGCCGTCGTGCGCATCACTGCCCTGCACCGCGCGCAGAGCGGGCAGGAACCGTTCCAGCGGATTGCCGGGGCGCGCCGAGGCGTACCGCTCGACGACCCTCAGCATGTCGCCGGTGCCGGAGCAGAAGCCGATGATGCCCGCGGTGTAGCCGCGGCCGTCGCCGATGTCCTCGATGTACTTGTACTGCGCCTTCCAGTCGAGCGTGGAGTTCTCCGCGCTGGAGACCAGCTGCATGGCGATCTCCTTCTTCGCCGGATCGTCCAGCCCGGCCCCCGGGGGGCCGTTGCCGGAAGCGGGCCCGGGCGAGCGCCCGGAGCATCCCGTCAGCAGGGCGGCCGCCATGACCAGAGCGGTGACCAGAGCCGTGGCGGGGGCGAGCCGGGAACGCGGAATGGCCTTCACTTCTTCAGACTGCCAGGTCCGGAGAAGGATCTTGGTTCATTCGCCTGTAGCGTCAGGGGCATGGAAGATCAGTCTGTTGTGGATGTCGGTGATGTCCGGCTGGCGTACCGGACCTGGGGCGACCCGTTCGGCTCGCCCGTCGTCCTGCTGCACGGCCTCGGCGGTTCCGCCGCGAGCTGGGAAGCGGTCGGGAGCCTGCTCGGCGAGGAATGGCGGGTGTACGCCCTCGACCTGCGCGGGCACGGCGAGAGCGACTGGCCCGACGAGTACTCCTTCGAGCTGATGAGGGACGACGTCCTCGGCTTCCTCGACGAGTGCGAGCTCGACCGCGTCGGCCTGGTCGGCCACTCCATGGGTGGCGTCGTCGCCCATCTGCTCGCCCAGGAGCACGCGGACCGGGTGGAGCGCCTGGTGCTGGTGGAGACCCCGCCGCCGGTCCCCAGCGAGCCGAGGCCCGCCGCACAGCCCGAAGGGCCGGTCGACTACGACTGGAACGTCGTCGCGCCCATCCGGGCCCAGGTCGCGGACCCCGACCCGCAGTGGGCGGACGGTCTCGGCGAGATCGTCGCGCCGACGCTGATGATCGCCGGTGGCCCGGAGAGCACCATGCCGCAGGGTCGGCTGGCCGACATGGCCTCCCTGATCCCGGACTGCCGACTGATCACGCTCGGCGGCGGCCACCGGGTCCACGAGACCCATGCCGACCAGATGGCTCAGCAGATCAGCGAGTTCTTCACCAGCTGAAACCCTGGAGCGGCACGTGCACGAGATGTGTGTCTCCAGGCGAGGCTCGGAACTGGAGACCGGCCTCGGAATGCGCAGCGGACGCGAGGATTTCACACTGGCCCTAGGGGAGCACCAGTCCGGGTGGGCCCGTCCGTGGGCTCTTCCGGCCGTAAGGCTCGAAGGAGACGGGCCAGGAACGCCTCCCACGACGGTGTCCCGACGGCTCCTCGCTACTGGTCGTGATGGGCTGGGGGGCGCCGGGGAGGGGGCCCGGCCCTCTCGAAGGACCGTACGGGAGACGGGTCCCGGGAGTACGCACGAGGAGGGAACGCAGTCTGCGACACCTGTAGGCCCCGCAGCGCCGGGGCGTCACACCGTCGGGAAACATCCCACTGCCACGGAGGCTGATGATGACGACAGCGAACAGCGGACACGGGCACGTACCGCGGACCACGGATGAGCGCCTGCGCCACTTGGAGTCGCAGGTGGAGACGCTCGCCGGTGCCATCAGGGCACTCGCCGAAGGTCTGGAACAAATTCCGTCGCAGGATGCGGAGCAGGGAGAGCAAGCGGCGCGCGGCGCTCGCATGGCCCATGAGCTGCTGCTGTCGCAGGGGCTGTAGGAGCGCAGCGCCCACGTCGCCGCTGATGACGCGGGGCCGCGATGGATGCCGGCTCGGCGCCTCGAAGGGATGCGCAAGTCGAGTACATGATGAATACGCCGTCGGCTTGTGTGCCTGAGACGGAGTCGCTCGAGAATGCCGCACGGCACACGGCCGACGCAGGCGTCGGAGCCCTCCCCGTGATCGACGGTGACCGTGTGATCGGGTGGTGGCCGAGGGACGCCTCATCGGCATGATCGCCTTTGACGACCTGTTCCGGCAGCTCACGCAGGAACTATCGGATGTGGCTGCCGTGGTCGACGCCGCCCGGGAAGGTGCCGCAGGTCTTCCACGGGTACGGAGAAGGCTCCGCTGACCGACGGCTGATCCGCCGGTCCCGCAACTCGTCTCCCGGTACACCCCCGAAGGCGGGCGGGCCGCTCGACGTGCCGTCGCTGTCGCCTCCTCGGCGAGCACACTGATGGGGACGGAGGCCGTACGGCCTCACCGGCTGCGGGGGCCGCCCGTGGCCGCCGGGTGCGACGTGGGCCTGGTGGACCGCGCGCCGACCTCGATCCGCTCAGAGCCTGGTGACTGCCGAGTGAAGACGTCCCTGCCGACAGTGGTGGACTCCCACGCATCGGAGTCGGTCGCCGACGTGGTCAGCAGCCAGGTGGCGCAGATCCGCTCCGTGCCGTCATCAGCGAAACAGAGCCCGCTCCAACTGGTCACACAGTTGGCGTTGTTGCGCTCGTTGCGCCACGCCACCGTCCAACCGATCGCCGTACCGTGATCTGGCCGTTCGAAGGTGTCGTAGCGTCCCACGAGTGCGTACTCGCCGGCGGCGAGACCCGTGGCCGAGGCGAAGGTCCCCGTGATCTCCCCGGAGGGACCAGGAGCGATCTCCATGTGCGAGCCGAACTCGTTGTACCAGTCTCCGGCGATCGACATATCCTCTCTTCCTTGCACCCCGTGTTGCGAGCCGTGATCCTCAGGGTCGCCGGCGTCCGCTGCACCTTGGGTCGAGGGACTCCGAGTCGAACGATCCGCACCCCTGGCGCCCGAGTCGGGGCAGGACCCGGACGCCGACTGCGCCTCGCCTGCTCCTCATGAGAGCGAATAGCTTTTCCGACGGGCTGTTCCGAAGACAGCGCCATCGCCTATGACGCAGCCCGGACTTCTGCACGTGCAGTCGCGCAGTGGGCCAGTGTTCGGGACGACCGCCACCGGACTGTCGGCGGGGTGCAGAACGGCATACAAAAGACTTGGCCCCAATGGCGGCCTCCGTCGATTGGCCATGTCGTTTGGCAGACGCCGGTGCGGGTGCGGCCGGTGGAGCCCTCCCGCACCCGCGGCCAGTGCCGCATGCAGCGGGGTCAGCCCTGGATCTCTATATGACGTGGCTTGGCCGCCTGGGACTTGGGGATGGTGAGCGTGAGGATGCCGTCGGCGAGAGACGCCTGGACCTCCTCGGCCTTCAGCTCGGTGGACAGCAGCGCGCGGTACTCAAAACGCCCGGTGCGCCGCGTGGCGCGGCGCACCACGCCTTTGCGTTCGCGCTCCTTCAGCTCTCCGGTGATGCGCAGCTCGCGCCCACTGACCTCGACGTCGATGTCGTCGCGTTTGATCCCGGGCAGCTCGCACTCGAGCTCGTACGCCTCGTCGGTCTCATGCAGGTCGGCCATCGGCGCCCAGGCCATCGTCTCGGTCCAGGAGGGCGCCGAGCTCTCCAGCAGCTGGGTCATCCTCTGGAACAGCTCGTCGAACTCGGCGGCCATCGGCTCATGCCAGGGGAAGGCCCGCTCCAGCAGACCACCAGGCCGGTGTCGGACAGGAAGCGTCATACGGCTCACCTCCGGAAGTTGCAGAAATGATCCCCGATATCCATGCTGGGTGACCTCTGCGCGGTCGGCGACTCGAAACAGGCTTGTATCCCGCGTCGCTCGACCAGGCCGCCGGAATGGTCCGGTCAGTTGGGATGCGCATCCTTCGCAACGGCGACAGCCTCGTCCACCGTCCGCGCTGGTGAAAAGGGGGGCGCTCGCGTCGGCACCGCATATTCCCCATCTTCCAACAGCACAGGAACGACACGCAGCGACACCGGTTGGATGTGCGAATCGACCCGGCTCGCGAGCTTTCTGATGCCCTGCCCCGTACGCGTTTTCGGCAGTCAAGGGCGCGAGGAGGCGCCCCAGTGGCTGGCCTCGCTGCCCGAAGGCCCCGGTGTCTCCCACCACCTCCTGCCCGAGTCCCAGGTTCTCGTGGTCGAGGTCGAACAACCCTTGCGTGCCCAGGACTTTGACGCCCTGGGCCTCACCGCGGACAGTTGGCTCGAAACGCACGAGGAGCTGGCCGGTGTCGTGGTGCACGCTCGCGCGTTTCCCGGCTGGGAGAACGTCGGAAGCCTGCTTCGACATGTGCGCTTCGTTCGCGACCACCATCGGAAGGTCAGGAGGGTCGCGCTCGCGGCGGACACCAAGCTCGCTGACCTGGTGCCCCATCTTGCCAACCACTTCATCCAGGCCGAAGTACGACGGTTCGGATACGACGACCTCGAGGATGCCGTCGGATGGGCCGCAAGCCCTCCCGGGCAGCACACAGTCGACGCGGGGTGACGTTCCTCGGCGTCGACACACTGGTCCTGCTGACCGCCCTTGCCGAGCGCAACCTGCGGGTGACGGCGTCAGGACTCGAATCAGGCATCGCCCCGGCCGACGAACGACTGCGCGACCGGGCGCGTGAGGCGGTACGTACGCTGCGGCCGCACTGACCGCGCGTGCGGGATCGCTGCGCGCCGCAGGGAGGACGTGGCGACGCAGGCCCGCCCGTCCGATGGCAGCAGCCCTCCCGTGCAGACGTCAGCGCCCGGGCTCCCAGTCCGGGTGCCGGCCGCTCATGGCGATCGCCCGGTCGACGAGGGGCGCTTCGGCCGGTACCGGGACCGGCGGTCCGAAGATGTCGGGCCGCGGGATGCCGTCGCGGGGCGTCAGCATGGCCAGCGACACCCGCAGGCTCGCCTCGTCCGCCTCGTACGCCTGCCCGGTGGACCGGGCCAGGTCCCAGCCGTGGACGACCAGCTCGTCGAGTGCCACCATCGCGGCCACCTCGCCCGGCAGATCCACACCGCCCGCCCTGGTCATCCCCTGCCGGGCGGCAGGGTCGCGCCAGGCTGTCACCAACTCGTCCAGCAGGGGCGGCAGTGCCTCGCGCCAGTCGTCGCCGAGGACCGGCAGTGCGGCGGCCGGTGAGCTGTTGGTCGTCGGCCCGAGATCCTTCCGAGCCGCGTCGCGGAAGGCCATGCTCAGCCCGACCAGATGGGCGAGCAGTTCCCGTACCGCATAGTCGGGGCAGGGGGTGGGGCCGGTCAGCTGTTTCTCCTCGATGCCGTCGAGCAGTGCGGCGACCTGGCGTGCGGCAGGCCCCAGATCGGCCGTGGGCATCGTTTCGTTCTCGGTATCCATACTCTTCGGACCGCTCCGGCACCCGGAACTCATCGGTCCTGGCGCGGGGCGTCCAGACCCCGCACCGGCATAGTGCGGAATACCGCCCCATCCTCTTGTCGTGGACCCGCCAGCCGTGTGATGTAGGTCCAGACCATTACTGCCGGATGGAAGGCAAGATCGTGCAACGCCCCCACGCACACCCCGCGTTGGCCCCCCGCCGCCCTGCTCCTCGCCGCGCTCACCGCCTGCGGCGGGACCGCCGACGCCGCCGACACGCAGAGACGGACCGCGCCCGGCGGGGTGACGGCGCAGGCGAGCCCCGTCCCTTTGGGGCGGGGAGGAGTCACCGATCCAGGAAACCTCCCGTTCGGGGGTCACGCCTTCAGGGCGCGGCCACCGAACCCGCCGCCCACAGCGGCCCGTTGCCACCAGGCATCCAGCGCCGAAGGGTCCATAGAGCCCCACTCCGGTGTGGCCTCCACCAGGGCATGTCCCAGTCGCCGCCCCAGCTCCACCATGGCCCGGCCGGCCGCGGTGCGCTCGGAGTCGTATGCACGGAGTGCCTTGGCCCAGTCGGGCGCGGACCGGAGCGCCGACTCCAGTGCCGTCGCGTCCTGGAGCGCCTTGACCGCACCGGCGCCGGTGTGCGGGCGGGCCACGGTCGCCGCGTCGCCGGTCAGCAGGAGCCGGCCGGTGGCGTAGCGGGGCGCCGTGAAGTCGTACAACGGCTGGACGAACAGCTCCTCCGGCGCCGTCAGACCGAGCAGACCGCCCCAGTACGGAGGCAGCGACTCGGCCGCGATACGGGCGAGATGGGAGTGCAGGGCGTCGGTGAGCGTGCCGGGTGGCAGACTCGTCGGAGTCTCCAGCGACAGTCCGAGATCCGGGGGAGGGGCGGTGTAGAGCACCCAGTTCACCCGGTGGCCGCCGGTGGCGTCCGGGATGCGGTAGGCGATCACGTGGCCGCCCGGGAAGACGGCGTACGCACACTCCTCGACGTCCCACAGGCGCCGGTCGGCGGCGGTCATCCTGGAGGCGGGGAAGGCGCCGCGCCAGGCGAGATAGCCGGCGTACTCGGGACGTGCCGCGGTGCCGAGCCCGGCGCAGACCTCGGTGCGGACGAGGGAGCGGTAGCCGTCCGCACCGATGGCGAAGTCGAACAGCTCTGTACGGTCGCTGCCGTCGACGCCCGTGATGCGTAACGCAACCCCGTCGGGGGTGTGCCGCACCGCGCCGACGGTGGTGCCGGTGCGGAACTCGACCTCGCCAGGAACCCGGGTCCGTAG
Organism: Streptomyces atratus; assembly: GCF_040655115.1. Taxonomy (GTDB): domain Bacteria; phylum Actinomycetota; class Actinomycetes; order Streptomycetales; family Streptomycetaceae; genus Streptomyces; species Streptomyces atratus_D. Next base: position 7,008 of record NZ_JBFAJH010000067.1, read on the forward strand.
TTCGCGCCAGAGCGGACCCCAGTTGTACGTACGGAACGGGAAGGGCATCTCGCCGATCAGCTGCCCGAGGGGTGCGCCGCCCGCGCCGCGTACGTACCAGCGCCGACGGTTCAGCTGGATCCAGGGCATCCCCGCGTCCAGATATCCGGCCGCCCGGAGTTCGTCGTAACGGTCGTCGTGCACCGCCAGTCCGACGCCCCGCTCCGCCAACCGACCCGGTGCACGCTCCAGGACCACGATCTCGTCCGCACCACCCCGGTGAGCGGCGAGTGCGGCGGCGCACCCGGCTACGCTGCCGCCCACGACGGCGACGCGGCCTCCACGCATCTGATGTCTCCTCGGCTGCACGGTGGAAAATGTCCCAGGGACCACACCCTTGACTCCCCACCGGCAGAGGACGGCCAAACCCCCTGGAGTGCGCTCTCCGCGGAGGGCAGGCAGCGTTCCGCCGATGCCGCGGGCCCCAACGGTCCATTCGCCGGGGCGTCGCCCACCGCCCAGGTCTCGATGGGCACCCCCATTGCCGCGCCGGCGACCCCGGCGGTCAAGGACACCGCAGCCGATCGGCAGGAAATACCCGCGTGGCAGATCTGCCGTCACCGACATGAGCGGCATGCGCGGGACGAGCAAGGGGTGGTATCAGCGCTCCGCCCCCGGTGCTGTGCGGTACCGGGGGCGGAATGCTCTACGGAATCGGAGCGGCTCAGACCAGCTGCTCGTACGCAGGCAGTGTCAGGAAGTCCGCGTAGTCCTGGTCCAGTGACACCTGGAGCAGTAGGTCGTGGGCCTGCTGCCACTTGCCGGAGGTGAATGCCTCCTCGCCGATCTCCTCGCGGATCGCTGCGAGTTCCTCGGCGGCGACCTTGCGGGCCAGGTCCGCCGTGGCGTGCTCGCCGTTCTCGAAGACCACGTCCGCGTTGATCCACTGCCAGATCTGCGAGCGGGAGATCTCCGCGGTGGCGGCGTCCTCCATCAGGTTGAAGATGGCGACGGCGCCCATGCCGCGCAGCCACGCCTCGATGTAGCGGATGCCGACGGCGACGGCGTTGCGCAGGCCGTCGTACGTGGGCTTGGCGTCCAGGGTGTCGATGGCGATCAGGTCGCCCGGCGCCACGGAGACGTCCTCGCGCAGGCGGTCCTTCTGGTTCGGCTTCTCGCCGAGGACCGCGTCGAACGAGGCCATGGCGATCGGGACGAGGTCCGGGTGGGCGACCCAGGAGCCGTCGAAGCCGTCGTTCGCCTCACGGTCCTTGTCGGCCTTGACCTTTTCGAAGGCGACCTTGTTGACCTCGGCGTCACGGCGGGACGGAATGAACGCCGCCATGCCGCCGATCGCGTGCGCACCGCGCTTGTGGCAGGTGCGGACGAGGAGTTCGGTGTACGCGCGCATGAACGGGGCGGTCATCGCCACCGCGTTGCGGTCCGGCAGGACGAACTTCGAGCCGCCGTCACGGAAGTTCTTGACGATGGAGAAGAGGTAGTCCCAGCGGCCCGCGTTCAGCCCCGAGGCGTGGTCGCGGAGCTCGTAGAGGATCTCCTCCATCTCGTACGCGGCGGTGATCGTCTCGATCAGGACGGTCGCGCGGACGGTGCCCTGCGGGATGCCGACGTAGTCCTGGGCGAAGACGAAGATGTCGTTCCAGAGGCGGGCCTCCAGGTGCGACTCCGTCTTCGGGAGGTAGAAGTAGGGACCCTTGCCGAGGTCGATGAGGCGCTGGGCGTTGTGGAAGAAGTAGAGGCCGAAGTCGACCAGCGCGCCCGGCACCGGGGTCCCGTCGAGCTGGAGGTGACGCTCGTTCAGGTGCCAGCCGCGGGGGCGGGTGACGACCGTGGCGAGCTCGTCGGCGGGCCTGAGAGCATACGGCTTACCGGACTTGGGGTCGGTGAAGTCGATGCGGCGCTCGTAGGCGTCGATCAGATTGAGCTGGCCGAGGATGACGTTCTCCCACGTGGGGGCGGACGCGTCCTCGAAGTCGGCGAGCCAGACCTTGGCGCCCGAGTTCAGGGCGTTGATGGTCATCTTGCGGTCGGTCGGACCGGTGATCTCCACCCGGCGGTCGTTCAGCGCGGCCGGGGCCGGGGCGACCTTCCAGGAGTCGTCCGCGCGGATCGCTGCCGTTTCGGGCAGGAAGTCCAGCGTGGAAGTGCGGGCGATCTCGGCGCGGCGCTCGGCGCGGCGGGCGAGCAGCTCGTCACGACGGGGCGTGAACTGCCGGTGCAGCTCGGCCACGAACGCGAGGGCCGCGTCGGTCAGGACCTCATCCTGCCGGGGCAGGGGCTCGGCATCGACGATGGCCAGCGGGGACGGCGCTGGTGCGGACATGAGCTGTCACTCCTTCAGCGGGCGGTGCGGGTGGCGCCTTCGCGGCCGCCGGGTCGCCTCTACGGCACGGCGTGCCAGGGCTCCGGGATACGGCCGTGGGCGCCGTCTGGGGTACAGAGCGCTTCTGACCAGTGGATAGTAATTTCCTCATGGTGGAAGTTCAATGGTTTGTTGATGTCGAGATTCTCCGGGTCGACACAAGTGGGGTGGGGCTGGCGCAGCGTGCCGGCGTGCGCACAGCCCGTTCAGTCGAGGTGCCTCAGGTCCTCCGCGGTGTCGATGTCGTAGGCCTCCGCCACATCGGAACACTCGACGAGCGAGATCGCATCGCGGTGCGCCCGCAGGTACGCACGAGCCCCCTGGTCGCCCACGGCGCCCGCCGCGATGTCCGCCCACCGGTCGGCGCCGAACAGCACCGGATGGCCGCGCTCCCCGTCGTACGAGGCTGCCGCCAGGGTCACCCGGGAGCGGTACGCCGACCGGACCCGCGCCACCGCCTGCGCACCGATGCCCGGCTGGTCGACCAGGAGGACGAGCGCCGCGTCCGCCTTTGTGCCGGAGAGCGCGCCGAGCCCTGCCCGCAGCGAGGAACCCATGCCTTCCCGCCACTGCGGGTTGACGGTCACCGCACATCCCGAGAGGTCCGCCCGCGCCCGCACCTCGTCCGCCGCGGCGCCGAGCACTACATGGACGGGGGCGCAGCCGCCCTCCCGCAGCATGCGCAGGGCGTGCTCGACGAGCGGCCGTCCGCGGTGTTCCAGCAACGCCTTCGGCCGCCCGCCGAGCCGTCGGCCACCGCCCGCGGCGAGCAGCAGGCCTGCGATGACGGGGTGGGATGAATGAGCCATGAGGCTTTGGATACCTCACCACGCCCATGAATTCCTACCCGACCCGGCCGTGGCCCGCGTCCTCTCGTGGTCACCCCGAATTCAGTCCCCGGAGTGGCGCACGGTACCTTCCATGGCGTTAACTGACGCGCATCCCCGGACACTTGACCAAGGTCCGGGACCCGGTCGAAACGCCGGCACATAGAGGTGCGAGGGGGAGTGCTTTGTTGCGAAGCGTGGGGCAGACGCGGGTGACCAGCAGTGGCGAGGACCCAAGGGTGACGGAGTTGCGTACGGCCGTCTCCCGGCTCCGCCGTGAGCTGGCGGGGCATCCCGCGGAGTTTCCCGACCGCGGGATCGCCGAGGACGAACTGGCGGCCCTGGACGCGATGGCGGCCACCGGTGTGCCCGAGATTCGGCGGCTGCGCCGCTCACTGCTGCTGATCGCGGGGGCGATCGGCTCGGTCAGCGCACTGGCATCCGCGCTCAGGGACGTACGGGTCGCCGTGGATCTCTTCGGCGAGCCGCCGCGCCGCTGACGTACGGGAGGGGAGCGCGGGCAGGAGTCAGCGGCGGATGAGGCGGCGCGCCGTTGCCGCGGCGACCGCGGACGTGCGGGAGTCGACGCCCAATTTGGCGTAGATGTGTACCAGATGGGACTTCACGGTGGCCTGGCTGAGGAACAGCGCCTTGCTGATCTGCAGGTTCGACAGTCCCTCGCCGACCAGTTGCAGCACCTCCAGCTCGCGCTTGGTCAGGGCCTCCGCGGGCGTCCGCATGCGGTCCATCAGCCGGTGCGCGACGGCAGGGGCGAGCGCCGAGCGGCCGGCCGCCGCCGTGCGCACCGCTGCCGCCAGCTCCTCGGGCGGGGCGTCCTTGAGGAGATAGCCGCTCGCGCCCGCCTCCACGGCCGCCAGGATGTCGGCGTCCGTGTCGTAGGTGGTGAGGATCAGGACCCGGGGTGCGTCGGGCACCGCGGTGATCGCCGCGGTGGCCTCCGAGCCGTGCAGGCCCGTCCCGAACTGGAGATCCATCAGCACGACGTCGAACTCGCCGGTGGCCGCGAGCGCCACGGCCCGCTCGGCGGTGTCGGCCTCGGCGACCACGCGGAAGTCCGGTTCGGTGTCGAGGACGGCCCGCAGCCCCGCGCGTACCACCGGGTGGTCGTCGGCGAGCAGCAGTCGGACGGGGGTGGCGCTCATGCGGCGGACCTCTCTTCGTGTCCGGGCAGCGGGAGGGGGAGGGTGAGCGCCAGAGCGGTGCCCTGGCCGGGGGCCGATTCGACACTCAGCGTGCCGCCGAGGGACCGGGCCCGGGACCGCATGGCGGGGAGACCGAAACCGCCGGTCGCCGTGGCACCCGTGACCGGAGGCGTGCCCGGCGAGAAGCCCCGGCCGTCGTCCACGACGTCCAGCGACACCGAGGTGTCCATGAAACTGAGCGTGATCTCCGCACGCCGGGCCCCGGCGTGCTGCACCGTGTTGGCCAGCGCCGACTGGGCGGTACGGAGCAACGCCACCTCGTACGGCGTCGGCAGCTCCACCGGCGTCCCGCTGACCGCGAACTGCACCGCCAGATCCGGTCCGGTGGTGCGCGCGCAGAGGCGTTCGAGGGCGCCCGCCAGTGAACCGTTCTCCAGATCGGGCGGGGAGAGGGCGCGTACGAAGCGGCGGGCCTCGGCGAGATTGTCCTGCGCGGCCTCGCGGGCCCGGCGCACATGCGCGGTGGCGGGGGCGTCCGGCGGAAGGGTGCGTTCGGCGGCTCGCAACAGCAGCTGAATGCTGGACAGGCCCTGCGCGAGCGTGTCGTGGATCTCGCGGGCCAACCGCTCGCGTTCGGCGAGCGTTCCCGCCGTGCGCTCGGCGACGGCCAGCTCCGCCCGGGTCGATACCAGCTCCTCGATCAGCTCGCGGCGCCGCTCGCTCTCCCGGAACAACGCGTCGTACCCGAGGACCGTGGCGATCGCGACCGCCGCACCGAGCAGCGGCCCGATGAACGCGCCGGGCGTGATCTGCCCGCCGTGCAGGACAAAGCCGGTGATGGCAGCCGCCGCGGTGACGACGACGGCGGGCAGACCCCAGCGCATCGGCAGCAGATGCAGCTGCAGGAAGTACAGCGGGAAGGCCAGCCACAGGGCGTCCGGCGAGAGGACGAGAAGTGCGAGCCAGAGTGCCCCGAGCAGCGACAGCCACAGGGCGGCCGCCCCGTTCTGCGGCTGCACGGCGGGGGCGAGCGCGCCCGCCGCGTAGACAGCGGCCATGACGCAGGCGAGCGCGACGACGGCGGTCGCGCCCGATGCGCCGTCGCTCACGGCCGGCACCGCGGTGAGCGCCAGCAGTCCGAGCAGCAGTGCATGCAGACACAGCCGCAGCGCGGCGGCGACCGGGGTGTGCGAACGCGAATCCATGATGCGTTCCAGCGTAGACGCGCGGCGTCCGCGGCCGGTCAATCGAAAGGTTGATGTCAGGCCCCACCGGCGTGCGATGTTTTCGAGCACCGGTGGACCGAGGCTGGAGCCATGTTCGTCGCATGGAGAGATCTCCGGTTCGCAAGGGGCCGGTTCGCGCTCATGGGCACGGTCGTGGTGCTGATCACGCTGCTCGTGGGCTTGTTGTCCGGTCTTACGGCCGGTCTGGCCAGGGAGAACACCTCGGCCGTCACGGGGCTGAACGCCGATCACCTCGCGTTCGCCGCCCCACCCGACGGCCAGTCGGTGTCCTTCACCAACTCGACCGTCGGGGAGAGCGCGTGGCGGAGCTGGGCTGAGCAGCCCGGCGTCGGTGCCGCGCAGCCCCTCGGCATCCGTACGCTCAACGCCGCCGCCGTCGGGGGGAAGCGGACGGCCGCCGTGTCGGCGTTCGGTGTCGAGCAGGACTCGGGCCTGGCCCCGACGGCCGGCGGAGCGCGCGTCGCCCCGGGGAGGGTCGTGCTCTCCGAGCAGGCCGCCGACGAGCTCGGCGCCGCCGCCGGTGACCGGGTGCGACTCGGCCGCGTCGAGGTGCGTGTGGCGGCGGTCGCGGGAGATGCCTCGTACAGCCATACGCCGGTCGTGTGGACCGCGCTCGACGACTGGCAGCGCTTCGCGGACAGCGGGGCGGGCGGCGCGCCGCACGCCACGGTGATCGCCCTGACCACCACCACCGGCGCCGACCTCGCCGCCGGTGACAAGGCGGCCGGCACCCGCACGCTCTCCCTCGGCGATTCACTCACCGCCATCGGCTCCTACCAGGCCGAGAACGGCTCGCTCCAGCTGATGCGCGGCTTCCTCTTCGCCATCTCGGCCCTGGTGATCGGCGCCTTCTTCACTGTCTGGACGATCCAGCGCAGCGGCGACGTCGCCGTCCTCAAGGCGCTCGGCGCCTCCACCCCGTACCTTCTGCGCGACGCGCTCGGGCAGGCCGTCGTGATGCTCGCGATCGGTACGGGGCTGGGGACCGCGCTCGCCTCGGGCATCGGCGCGGTGGTCAGCGGCGGGGCCGTGCCGTTCGTCCTCGACGCGGCGACCGTCCTCGTTCCGGCGGCCGTCATGATCGCCCTCGGTGCCCTGGGGGCGGCGCTGTCCATCCGGCGGATCACCGCCGTCGACCCGCTCACCGCACTCGGGAGTGCCCGATGACCCTCACCCTCGCCGATGTCACCCTCACCTACCCCGACGGCGACGGCCGGCTCACCGCACTCGACCGGGTCTCGCTCGACGTTCCCGAGGGCTCGCTCACCGCGGTCGTCGGACCGTCCGGCTCCGGCAAGTCCAGCCTGCTCGCGGTGGCCGCGACGCTGGTCACGCCGGACGAAGGGCGGGTCGTGGTCGCAGGCCGGGAGACGACGGGACTCGGACGCGCGGAGAAGGCGGCGCTGCGCCGCGAACGCATCGGCATCGTCTTCCAGCAGCCGAACCTGCTGCCGTCGCTGACCGCCGTCGAGCAGCTTCAGGTGATGACCCATCTGTCGGGCGGCACCACGCGCGGCGCCCGCGGGCGTGCGCTGGAGCTCCTCGACGCGGTCGGTCTGGCCGACAAGGCGGGCCGCAGGCCGCACCAGCTGTCGGGCGGTCAGCGCCAGCGGATCAATATCGCGCGGGCGCTGATGAACGATCCGGCGGTACTCCTGGTCGACGAGCCGACGAGCGCCCTTGACCATGAGCGCGGCGCGGCGGTCCTGGACCTGCTGATCGCGCTGACCCGGGAACGGTCGACGGCGACCGTGCTGGTCACCCACGACCGGACGCATCTGGAACGGGCGGACCGGACGGTGGTGATGAGGGACGGGCGGCTGACGGAAGCGGTGCTCAGCTGATTCCCGAACGAACATGTCGGTGCCCGCCGGGTCCTGCCCGGCGGGCACCGACATGTTCGTGTGGACTCAGCCGGTCGGACCGCTGCTGGCCAGCGCGTCGGACAGCTCCTTCGCGACCTGCTGCAGGATCGGCACGATCCGTTCCGTCGCCGCCTCCGTCACCCGTCCCGCCGGGCCCGAGATCGAGATCGCGGCCGAGGTGGGGGAGTCGGGTACGGAGACCGCCAGGCAGCGGACCCCTATCTCCTGCTCGTTGTCGTCGACCGCGTAGCCCGCGCGGCGGACCTGGTCGAGCGCGTCCAGGAAACCGTCCGGGGTGGTGATCGTCTTCTCGGTGGCGGCCGGCATTCCGGTGCGGGCCAGCAGTGCCCGTACCTCCTCCGGCGGAGTGTGCGCGAGCAGTGCCTTGCCCACCCCGGTGGAGTGGGGGAGCACCCGGCGGCCGACCTCGGTGAACATCCGCATCGAATGCTTCGAAGGCACCTGGGCGACGTACACGATCTCGTCGCCGTCGAGCAGCGCCATGTTCGCGGTCTCGCCGGTCTCCTCGACGAGCCGTGCGAGATACGGGCGGGCCCAGGTCCCGAGCAGCCGGGACGCGGACTCGCCGAGCCGGATCAGGCGCGGGCCGAGGGCGTAGCGCCGGTTGGACTGCTGGCGTACGTAGCCGCAGACGACCAGGGTGCGCATCAGCCGGTGAATCGTGGGCAGCGGAAGTCCGCTGCTCGTGGAGAGTTCGCTGAGCCCGACCTCGCCCCCGGCGTCGGCCATCCGTTCCAGCAGATCGAAGGCGCGCTCAAGTGACTGCACACCGCCGCTGGAACCGGCGGGCTTGGAGTCGGATGTGCTGGCGTGGGACGGCGGCACGTCAACGGTCCTTTCGAGGCGGATGGGCAAGGCAGCAGCCTACCGGGAGGTTCCCGATCGGCCCACTGCTCCCGGTGCGGCGTCCTGGCCGGTCAGGGCCTGTTTGTCCGGGTGTCCCGGACCGGCCGGACCGTTCCGCGATGCCGTACCTGGCCCATGTTACGTTCCGCACTCCGAAATCAGTCTTTTACTTTGTGGAAATCTCCAGTCGGGTGCGCGAGTGGTCCGCTTGCTGTCCGGCGAGGAAGGTGGGGTCTTGACGGGCTGGAATCCCGAGTGAAGACTCCTTCAACAGTTCGTTGAATTTCCTCGGTGGCCGTGAGCCGCCGACCATGCGGAAGTGAGGAGCACGGGTGTCCGGTGCGGACGTGAACCTGGTACTGCGCTCGACGCGTGTCGTCACCCCCGAGGGGACACGCCCAGCGGCGGTGGCCGTCGCCGGCGGCACGATCGACGCCGTTCTGCCGTACGACACGGAGGTGCCGGCCGGTGCCCGGCTCCAGGACTTCGGCGACGACGTCGTGCTGCCCGGCCTTGTCGACACCCATGTCCACGTGAACGACCCCGGCCGCACCGAGTGGGAAGGCTTCTGGACCGCCACCCGCGCCGCCGCGGCGGGTGGGATCACCACCCTGCTCGACATGCCCCTCAACTCCCTCCCACCGACCACCACCGTCGGCCATCTGCGTACCAAGCAGCAGGTGGCAGCCGCCAAGGCGCATATCGACACCGGCTTCTGGGGCGGCGCGATCCCGTCCAACGTGAAGGACCTGCGGCCGCTGTACGAGGCCGGGGTCTTCGGCTTCAAGTGCTTCCTGTCGCCCTCCGGGGTCGAGGAGTTCCCCGAGCTGGACCAGGAGCAGCTGGCCCGCTCCATGGCCGAGATCGCCGGCTTCGACGGGCTGCTGATCGTGCACGCCGAGGACCCGCGCCACCTGGCGGCCGCGCCGCAGCGCAGCGGACCTGCCTACGCCGACTTCCTCGCCTCCCGGCCGCGCGACGCCGAGAACACCGCCATCGAGAGCCTCATCGCGCACGCCAGACGGCTGAACGCGCGCATCCACGTCCTGCACCTGTCGTCCAGCGACGCGCTGCCGCTGATCGCCGCCGCCAAACGGGAGGGCATCCGCGTCACCGTCGAGTCCTGCCCGCACTTCCTCACCCTCACCGCGGAGGAAGTCCCGGACGGGGCGACGGAGTTCAAGTGCTGCCCGCCGATCCGGGAAGCCGCCAACCAGGACGCGCTCTGGGCCGGACTCGCCGACGGCACGATCGACTGTGTCGTCTCCGACCACTCGCCCTGCACCACCGACCTCAAGACGCCGGACTTCGCCTCCGCCTGGGGCGGTATCTCCTCCCTCCAGCTCGGACTGCCCGCCATCTGGACCGAGGCGCGCCGGCGCGGCCACTTGCTCGACGACGTGGTCCGCTGGATGTCCGCCGCCCCTGCCGAGCTGGCCGGACTGACCCGCAAGGGTGCCATCGAGGCCGGGCGCGACGCCGACTTCGCGGTCCTCGCCCCCGACGAGACCTTCACCGTCGACCCCGCCGAGCTCTTCCACCGCAACCAGGTCACCGCCTACGCCGGGAAGACCCTGCACGGCGTCGTGAGATCCACCTGGCTGCGCGGGCAGCGGATCGCAGCCGACGGCGTCCTCGCCGAGCCCACCGGTCGCCTCCTCGAAAGGAACCACTGACCATGACGGCGACAGCGCACTTCACCGGCGACGCCGACCCGTACGGAGGTGGCGACCCGTATGCCGACTACCGCACCGCCGATTTCCCCTTCACCCACCTCGTCGATCTCGCCGACCGGCGGCTCGGCGCGGGCGTGATCGCCGCCAATGACGAGTTCTTCGCCGAGCGTGAGAACCTGCTGAAGCCGGGACCCGCGGAGTTCGACCCGGAGCACTTCGGGCACAAGGGCAAGATCATGGACGGCTGGGAGACCCGCCGCCGCCGCGGCGTCGGCGCCGCGCAGCCGCACCCCACGGACGAGGACCACGACTGGGCGCTGGTACGGCTCGGCGTGCCCGGCGTCGTACGCGGCATCGTCGTCGACACCGCCCACTTCCGCGGCAACCACCCGCAGGCCGTCTCCGTCGAAGCGGCCTCCGTGCCCGGCTCGCCGTCCCCCGAGGAACTCCTCGCACCGGACGTGAAGTGGACAACCGTCGTACCCCGTACGGCCGTCGGCGGCCACGCGGCCAACGGCTTCGCGGTCGACGCCGACCGGCGCGTCACCCATCTGCGGGTCAACCAGCACCCCGACGGCGGGATCGCCCGTCTCCGGGTCTACGGAGAGATCGTCCCCGACCCCGCCTGGCTGGCCGCCCTCGCCACCTTCGACCTCGCCGCGCTGGAGAACGGCGGCCAGGTCGAGGACGCCTCCGACCGCTTCTACTCCCCGGCCACCAACACCATCCAGCCGGGCCGCTCCCGCAAGATGGACGACGGCTGGGAGACCCGCCGACGGCGTGACAAGGGCAACGACTGGATCCGCTACCGGCTCGCCGAGCAGGCGGAGATCCGGGCTGTCGAGATCGACACCGCCTACCTCAAGGGCAACTCGGCGGGCTGGGCGAGCCTTTCGGTGCGGGACGGGGAGAGCGGCGACTGGGCGGAAGTCCTGCCGCGGACCCGGCTGCAGCCCGACACCAACCATCGCTTCGTCCTCCCGGAGGCCGTGCTCGCCACGCACGTCCGGACCGACATCTTCCCGGACGGCGGTATCTCACGGCTGCGGCTGTTCGGCTCGCTGACGGAGGAGGGGGCCGCGCGACTGGCCGCCCGCCACCAGGAACTGGGTGGCTGACGAGGACGGGCGGCCCTGCCGCCTCGCGGGTGGCGGCGCCTTTCACTCCTTCGTGCGCGGCGGCTCCCGCCACCCCCTCGGGTGCGCCCGATGCGTCCGCATCCAGGGCTTATGGGAACCTGGGTGCGTCGCACATCCCGAGCAGGAGTTGTCATGATCTTCATCGCCGTCAAGTTCACCGTCCACAGCGAAGAGCGCGACAACTGGCTGCCCGCCGTCGAGCCCTTCACCCTCGCCACCCGTCAGGAGCCGGGCAACGTGTTCTTCGAGTGGTCGTACAGCGTCGAGAACCCGGACCAGTTCGTGCTCCTGGAGGCCTTCGCGTCCCCCGAGGCCGGCGAGGCGCATGTGAAGTCCGAGCACTTCGCGGCGGCGATGGACGCGATGGCGGACCTCGTCGCCGTGACCCCGGAGATCATCAATGTCGAGGTCCCGGGCGACGGTTGGTCCCGGATGACGGAGCTCACGCCCCGCCGTCAGTGATCCGTGAGTCCTGACGCTTCAGAACTCCTCGTGGACGTCCGGGTCTCCGCCGTACCGCCGCCGCGGTCCGGCGGAGACCCTGGCCAGTTCGTCCGCCGTCAGTTCGAAGCCGAAGATCTCCAGATTCTGGCGCTGCCGCCCCGGATCGGCGGACTTCGGGATCGGGACCGCCCCCAGCTGGGTGTGCCAGCGCAGCGCGGCCTGACCGGGGGTCACCCCGTGTGCCGCGGCGACGGCGACGAGCTCGGGGTCCGCCAGGAGATCGTGGCCGCGGCCCAGCGGGCTCCAACTCTCGGTCACGATGCCCTTGGCGGCGTGCACGGCCCGCAGCTCCTCCTGCGGGAAGCGCGGGTGCATCTCGATCTGGTTCACGGCGGGCAGCACTCCGGTCTCCCGCTCCAGCCGGTCGAGCTGGGACGCGGTGAAATTGGAGACGCCGATCGAGCGCACCAGCCCGTCCTTGCGGAGCTGGATCATCGCCTTCCAGGTGTCGACGTACAGATCCACCCGGGGCAGTGGCCAGTGGATGAGATACAGGTCCACGTAGTCGAGCCCGAGATTGCGGCGGGACTCCTCGAACGACGCCAGGGTCTGCTCGTAACCCTGATGCCTGCCCGGAACCTTGGTGGTGACGACGATGTCCTCGCGCGCCACACCGCTGCGGGCGATCCCGTGTCCGGTGCCGGTCTCGTTGCGGTAATTGAGTGCGGTGTCGATGAGCCGGTATCCGAGGTCCAGCGCTCCGGCCACGGCCTCCTCCGCCGCGTCGTCCTTCAGCGGCCAGGTGCCGAGCCCGACGGCGGGGAGGGTGCGGCCGTCGTTCAGGGGGTGAACCGGGGTCTCGGTCATGATCTCCCTTGTCGTTCGAAACCATCCTGGCCAGGGTAGGTCGGGCAGGGGCACGGGACAGGGAGGGCGCGGCCGGGCGGAGTACGGCTCAGAGCCTGTCGGCTGACCTCTGACCGGGCGGCCACGCCCTGGCACGCACGCTTCCCGCGTTGTCGTCGGTCGCCAACGCTCCGCGTTGACTCCCTCCTCCGCCTTGGAATCGCACGCGCCAGACCGCGTCCGTTATCCGATCGGAGGCCACCCGACAGGCTCTCAGGCCGCGTGTCCGCCGTCCACCACCACCTCCGTACCGGTGATGTACGCCGCTTCGTCACCGGCCAAGTAGGAGATCAGGGAGGCCACTTCACCCGTCGTGCCGAAGCGGTCCAGGGCGGTGCAGGCGCGCTGTCCGGCGGCGTACGGGCCGTCGGCCGGGTTCAGGTCCGTGTCGATCGGGCCGGGCTGGACCAGGTTCACGGTGATGGAGCGCGGGCCGAGCTCATGGGCGAGCGGCTTGGTGAGACCGGCGAGCGCCGACTTGCTCATCGCGTAGAGCGTGGCGCCGGGACCGCCCGCGTGCCTGCTCAGGGCCGTACCGACGGAAATGATGCGGCCGCCGCGCTCCATCCGGGCGGCCGCCGCCCGGCAGGCGAGGAACACCGCCCGCACGTTGACGGCCAGCACCCGGTCCACATCGGCCGGGGTGAGTGTGCCGATGGGGCCGAGGACGCCGATGCCCGCGTTGTTGACGAGGATGTCGAGCCGGCCGAACGTGTCCGCGGCCTCGTGCACGGCCGCCGGGACCGCCTCGGGGTCGGTCGAGTCGGCGCGCAGGGCGAGCGCGCGGCGGCCGTACGCCTCGATCTTCCGGACGACCTCACGGGCGCCGTCCTCGTCCTGTACATAGGTCAGCGCCACATCGGCGCCGTCCTGGGCGAGCCGCAGCGCGGTCGCGGCGCCGATGCCGCGGCTGCCGCCGGTGACGAGTGCGGTCCTGGTGTCGGTGCTGGTCATGGTGGGTTCCTTGCCGGTCGGGGCTGCTGTGTCGACAGGGACAAGGAAAGTCCGTTCGCCGCGCGGTGACCGGCGGGAAACGGACGCCTACGCGGCGCACGGCATCCGCCGGGTGGACCGATGAGTTCCGGGTGGGAGCGGGGTCGGACGAGACGGCATCGCCCGACAGCCCCGACAGCCCCGACAGCCCGGACGGCCCGGAAGGAGCCGGACGGCCCGGAGGAGAAGGACCATGGCGATGCTGACCCTCACCACATTTCTGTTACTCGACGGCGTCATGCAGGCGCCCGGTCGCCCGGAGGAGGGCCCCGAGCGGCGGATTCGAGTACGGCGGCGGGCTCGTGCCGTTCATGGACGAGGGCATGGGACAGCCGGGCCCGTACGTGCAGGAGCGCCGGGCGCGCCCGAGCGGTGAGACAGGTGTTCCCGGCGCCGCGGACCTCCCGGTACCGTGATCGTTCCGCGGGCGAGCCGGTGCGGTCTCCCCAGGGGTTCCCGCTGTGGAGCATCACGAGAACCACGAGTGCCAGGAGAAACCAGGTGTCCTCGATCGCCCTGCCCGCCCTCGCACCACCGCGCCGGGCCTGGCTCACCGATCTGCCCGTGCTGCTCGTCGCGGTCGTCTGGGGCGCCAGCTATCTCGCCGCCAAGGGCATCACGACCACACAGACCGTCATCGCGGTCCTCGTCCTGCGCTTCGTCATCGTGCTGCCCGTACTGGCCGCCACGGGGTGGCGCAGGCTGCGGGAGCTCAGCGCGGCGCAGTGGCGCGGCGCGGGGCTGCTGGGGCTGGTCCTCAGCGGGATCTTCCTCGTGGAGACGTACGGCGTCGTGCACACCTCGGCGACCAACGCCGGCCTCATCATCAGCCTCACCATGATCTTCACGCCGCTCGCCGAAGCCGCGGTGACCCGGGTCCGGCCGCCCAGGGCCTTTCTCGCCGCCGCCGCACTGTCCGTCGCCGGCGTGATGCTCCTGACCCAGGGCGGCGGTTTCACCGGCCCGTCGGTGGGTGATCTGCTGATGCTGGTGGCCGCACTCGCCCGTACCCTCCACGTGCTGCTGATGGCCCGCATCAGGTCCGTGCAGGACGCCGACTCGCTGTCGCTCACCACCGTGCAGCTCGGCAGCGCGGTAGCCGTCTTCGCCGTGCTTGCCGCCGTGCCCGGTACCGGGCAGTCGCCGTGGGCGGTGGCCTCGGAGTTCGGTGTCCGGGAGTGGGGCGGTCTGCTCTTCCTCTCCGTCTTCTGCACGCTCTTCGCGTTCTTCGTGCAGATGTGGTCGGTACGCCGCACCTCGCCGTCACGGGTCAGCCTGCTCCTCGGTACGGAACCGCTGTGGGCCGCCGCCGCGGGCATTGCCATCGGAGGAGAACGGCTCGGCGTCCTGGGTGTGGTGGGCGCGGTGCTCGTCCTCGCCGGGACGGGCTGGGGGCGTCGCGCCGCAGCTGCTCCCTGAGCCGGGCGGTTACGGCCTCCCCCGCGGTAGGGAGTGGGCTCCCGACGCCCTGCGACTCCGCTTGCGGCGTCGTCGTCAGTCACCGACGCTCCGCGTGGACCCTTGCTCCGCCTTGCCAGCGAGGCCGCATGACGCCGCTCGCCGATTCACCCCCTGTCGTGGGGGAGGCCGCTACTCCTTGAGCCGGTCCGCCGCCACCATCACTGCGGAGCCCGCCACCACCAGCACGATGTTGACGAAGACCGGGTAGCCGCCGAGTAACTCCACCCGCCGCACCACCGTCCAGAGCCGGAACCAGCCCGTCCATTCGTGCAGCAGCCCGGCGACGCCCTGGACGAACACGATGAAGCCGACCGACTCGCAGAGTTTCTTCATGGGGGAGAGCCTCGCGGGGCCGGTCCGGCCGCGGCGTCGGCCGGCGGTCTGCGGCACGGCGCCGAAAGTATCCGATCCCGCAACTTTGGTGGCTTCCCGTCCCCCGCACGGCCGGTACCAGCCCGTCACTTGAGTAGTTTTGTCGATATGACGCGTACGGAGTACCGCTGGTTACTGCCCTCGGCCATGGCCGATCCCGAGCTGCCCGGCGACCACGGCCGCCGGGCGCGCCGCACAGTACGGGACTGGGTCGTCGACATCACGGCCTTCCTCTGTGCGGCCGGCATCGGTGTGCTCGCGGCCGCCGCGATCGACGCCGACCACACCACCCCCGACGGTGTCGTCTTCGTCGACTCGCTGATCGGCGCCGCGGCCTGCTGCGCGCTGTGGACGCGGCGCCGGTGGCCGGTCGGACTCGCCGTGACCCTGACGCTGCTCGCCACCGTCGAACCGGTCGCCGCCGGGGCGATGCTCGTCGCGCTGTTCGGCGTGGCGGTGCACCGGCCGTTCAAACCGGTGGCCGCCGTCGGTGCGCTGGCCCTGGCCGTCGCCCCCGTACAGCCGTATCTGCGCCCCGATCCGGACACCTCGTTCGTCGCGTCCACGATCATCGGTGTGCTGCTGGTCCTGCTGGTGCTGAGCTGGGGCATGGTCGTGCGATCCAGGCGCCAGCTCGTCGTCACCCTGCGCGAACGCGCCCATCGGGCCGAGACCGAGGCAGAGCTCCGCGCCGAACAGGCGCAGCGGCTGGCCCGCGAGGCCATCGCCCGCGAGATGCACGACGTCCTCGCCCACCGCCTCACCCTCCTCAGCGTCCACGCGGGCGCCCTCGAATTCCGTCCCGACGCGCCCCCCGCCGAGGTCGGCCGGGCCGCCGGGGTGATCCGGGACAGCGCGCACGAGGCGCTCCAGGACCTCCGCGAGATCATCGGCGTCCTCCGCGGCCCCGGCGACAACGGGGAGGGCGACAGGCCGCAGCCCACCCTCGCCACCCTCGACGCGCTGATCGCCGAGTCCCGGCTCGCCGGCATGAAGGTCGCCCTCGACAACCGCATCGCCGACCCGGCCGCCGCCCCCGCCGCCACCGGCCGCACCGTGTACCGCATCGTGCAGGAGGGCTTGACCAACGCCCGCAAACACGCCCCCGGAGCCGAGGTCACCGTCGCCGTCACCGGGGGTCCGGGCGCCGGGATCACCACCGAGGTGCGCAACCCGGCGCCCGTCGAACCCTTCGAACGGGTCCCCGGCTCCGGCCAGGGCCTCATCGGTCTGACCGAGCGCGCCACCCTCGCCGGGGGCCGCCTCGGTCACGGGCCCGAACCCGACGGCGGATTCGGGATCCGGGCCTGGCTACCGTGGACCTCATGACCACCCCCGTGGATCCCCCGGCGCGGCCCGTGCGGCTGCTCATCGTCGACGACGACCCGCTCGTACGGGCCGGGCTGACGCTCATGCTCGGCGGCGCCGACGACATCGCCGTCGTGGGGGAGGGGGCGGACGGCTCCGAGGCCGCGGACCTCGTCGACCGGCTCCGCCCCGACGTGGTGCTGATGGACATCAGGATGCCGACCATGGACGGACTGAGCGCGACCGAGGCGCTGCGCCGCCGCCCCGACGCCCCGGAGGTCGTCGTCCTCACCACCTTCCACGCCGATGAGCAGGTGCTGCGGGCCATCCGCGCCGGAGCCGCGGGATTTGTGCTGAAAGACACGCCGCCCGCGCAGATCGTCGACTCGGTCCGCCGGGTCGTGGCCGGTGACCCCGTGCTGTCGCCCGCCGTCACCCGGCAGCTGATGGACCGGGCCGCGGGGACCGGCGCCGACGACCGCACGGGCCGGGCCGACCGGGCACGCCGGAGGATCGCCGGTCTCGCCGAGCGGGAACGCGAGGTCGCGGTCGCCGTCGGAGGCGGCCGTTCCAACGCGGAGATCGCCGCGAGCCTCTATCTCAGCGTGGCCACCGTGAAGACACACGTCTCACGCATTCTTGCGAAGTTCGACTTCAACAACCGTGTCCAGATCGCGCTGTTGGTGCACGACGCGGGGCTGCTCGACGAGGAGGACGACGGCGCGGGCGACGTAGGCTGAAGCGGATCGATCCGAGGCGATCGAACCGAACCGGCCGGTAGGGACCGAACCGTGTCCGCAGTCGACTTCGATCTTCGCGGGGGTCCCTCTTCAGTATGGTCGACGGCGCGGTCGAGGAGATGCTCCGGTACGACGGACCGGTGGAGACCGCCACCTTCCGCTTCGCCCGGGAGCCGGTCGAGATCGGCAAACCGTCTGCATGGGGGCGCCGCTGGCCCGGATGGAGGGCCGGATCGCGATCCGCACGCTGCTGGAACGGTGCCCGGATCTCGTACTCGACCCGGTCGGTGCGGAACTGGACTGGCTGCCCGGGATGCTGATCCGAGGGGTTCGTCACCTGCCGGTGCGCTGGTGAGGTAAGAAGGCGTGTCATGAACGGACTTGACATGCAGATGGCGCAGAAGGTCCTCGACAGCCAGCCGTTCAGCGGGCTCGTCGGGGCACGGATCACCGCCTTCGGGGACGGCGCCGCCACCCTCGAAGTGGACATCCGGCAGGAACTCCAGCAGCAGAACGGCTTTGTGCACGGAGGCGTGCTGTCATACGCCGCCGACAACTCGATCACCTTCGCCGCCGGAACGACCCTCGGGCCGGCCGTGCTGACCGGTGGCTTCTCGATCCAGTACATCCGGCCGGCCACGGGCCGCACCCTGATCGCCCGCGCCACCGTCGTCCACACCGGCCGTCGCCAGGCGGTGGTCCGCTGCGATCTGTTCGCCGCGGCGGACGACGGTGCGGAAGCCCTGTGCGCGGTCGCCCAGGGAACCGTGCTCTCCGCCCGGACGCACTGAAGGGACCTTCCTTGACCAGCCGGGCGACCCAAGCGCCCGAAGTCGCGGATGTCGTCGATCTCGCCGCGCTCGGCGAGACGTTCACCCGCGACCCCTACCCCGTCCACGCCGGGCTCCGGACAAGCGGACCCGTGCGCGCCGACTTCGGGCTCATCGACAACGCGGTGGAGGAGACGCTGCGCTACGAGGAGCCGGTCGAGACCCCCACGTACCGGTTCACCACCGAGCCGCTGGACATCGGCGGCACCGTCATTTCCGGCGCGGCGAACCGGTCCTGATCGCGATGGCCGACGCCAACCGCGACCCGGACCGATTCGAGGGGCCGACCGTTTCGACATCGGCCGGGACGCCCGCGGTCATGTCGCCTTCGGTCACGGCATCCACTACTGCCTGGGTGCGCCCCTGGCCCGCATCGAGGCCCGGATCGCGATCGGATCCCTGCTGGAGCGCTGCCCCGACCTGGTCCTGGACCGCCATCCCGCCGCCCTGACCTGGCGTACGGGCCTGCTGATACGGAGCCCGAGCGGCTGCCGGTCGTCCGGTAGCGGGGGCCGCACCGTCAGTCGGCGCGGATCTCCGCCACCGCAACCGGCCGGTGCTCGCGCCGCGACAGCTCGCACGCCTCCGCGATCCGCAGCGCGTGCAGAGCCTCCCGGCCGTCGCACGGGTTGGCCGCCTCGCCCCGCACCACCCGTACGAACGCGTCCAGTTCCGCCTCGTACGCCGCGGCGAACCGCTCCAGGAACCCCGGCCACGGCTTGGCCGGGGCGGCGGGGCCCTGGGGTTCCACCGACGTCAGCGGCGTACGGTCGTCCAGACCGACCGCGACCTGGTCGAGCTCGCCCGCCAGCTCCATCCGTACGTCGTACCCGGCGCCGTTGCACCGGGTCGCCGTCGCCGTCGCCAGCGTGGAGTCGTCGAGGGTCAGCAGCGCCGCCGCCGTGTCGACATCGCCCGCCGCCCGGAACATCGCGGGACCGGCGTCCGAACCGGTGGCGTACACCTCCACCACTTCACGGCCCGTCACCCACCGCAGGATGTCGAAGTCATGGACCAGACAGTCCCGGAACAGGCCGCCGGAGTGCGGCAGATACGCGGCGGGCGGCGGCGCCGGATCGGAGGTCGTGGCCCGTACGGTGTGGAGCCTGCCCAGCGCCCCGCTCCGCACAGCGGTGCGCGCCGCCCCGTACCCGGCGTCGAAGCGGCGCATGAAGCCCAGTTGGAGCACGCTCCCGGCCCGCTCGACCTCATGCAGGGCGCCCAGCGTCCCCGCCAGATCCAGTGCGATGGGCTTCTCGCAGAACGCCGGCAGGCCGGCCCGTGCGGCCAGTCCGATCAGTTCCGCATGTGCCGAGGTGGCCGAGGCGATCACGACGGCATCCACCCCCGCGCCCAGCACCTCGGCCGCGGACCCGACGGCCGTCGCGTGGCCGATGCGGTCCGCGATCCCGGCCGCCCGCGCCCCGTCGATGTCCGTCACCACCAGGGTGTCCACCTCGGGGTGGCGGGCCAGCGCGCCCGCGTGGAA
The DNA here is from genome assembly GCF_040655115.1 of Streptomyces atratus. Lineage (GTDB taxonomy): Bacteria > Actinomycetota > Actinomycetes > Streptomycetales > Streptomycetaceae > Streptomyces > Streptomyces atratus_D. The sequence goes on from NZ_JBFAJH010000067.1 coordinate 26,697, forward strand.
GGAACCGATCCGGCCGGTGCCGATGAGTCCGATACGCATGGACCCAACGTGCCGTCCACCGGCTGCGCTGTCAACTATATGTCCTGACAAAGCGGGTCGTGTTCGGTGCCCCGAGCCGCAGTGCCGACACCCGTACGGTTCCGGCGTCACGCTCTCCACCGGTTCACCGTCGAGCGCAGTGAGGCGGCGCCCGCCTCGACGGCAGGCTTCACCCGCAGCTCCTGCGGGCACTGGCTGACCAGCCGCACCAGGCGGTACCCCTCCTCATGCACCAACAGATCGACCGCCACCTCGGATCGTCGACGGTCACCGGGCGGCGAACCCACGCCGTCCGAGGAACACGGAGCGCGCGGAGCGACGCGATGAGGCGAGGACGCCCTTATTGTCCGGACAACAGGACGACCTGACTACCGGCGGTCCGAACGCGACAGCTACGCTCCTGCCGTGCCCAAACCCACCGCGGACCCCGCCGCCCTCGGACTCGGCGTGGACCGCAGCAGCCCGGTCCCGCTCTACTACCAGCTGTCCCAGCAGCTGGAGGCGGCCGTCGAGAAGGGCCGGCTCGTCCCCGGCAGCCTCCTCGGCAACGAGATCGAGCTCGCGGCCCGGCTCGGCCTGTCCCGCCCCACCGTCCGCCAGGCCATCCAGTCGCTCGTCGACAAGGGACTGATGGTCCGTCGCCGGGGGGTGGGCACCCAGGTCGTCCACAGCCAGGTCCGGCGTCCGCTCGAACTGAGCAGCCTGTACGACGACCTGGAGGCGGCCGGGCAGCGCCCCACCACCCGCGTCCTGCGCAACACGACCGAGCCCGCCACCGCCGCGACCGCCGCCGCCCTCGGTGTCCCGGAAGGCACCGAGGTCCACCTCGTCGAACGGCTGCGGTCCGCGCACGGCGAACCGATGGCCCTGCTCCGCAACCACCTGCCCGCCGGCCTCGTAGACCTGTCCACCGAACGGCTGGAGACGACCGGCCTCTACCGGATGCTGCGGGCCGGCGGAGTCACCCTGCACAGCGCCCGCCAGACCGTCGGCGCCCGCCTCGCCACGGCCGAGGAGGCGGCACAGCTCGCCGAGCCCCAGGGCGCTCCGCTGCTGACCATGGAGCGCACCACGTACGACGACACCGGGCGGGCGGTCGAATTCGGCTCGCACATCTACCGGGCCTCGCGCTACACCTTCGATTTTCAGCTGCTTGTCCGCTGACGCCCGCATATCGGCCCGTTGACGGGGTCCCCGCTCCTCGCTACAACTCCCCAAGCCGCACTCGGGCGGCCGGGAGAGAAGGCGGACCCACCATGCGTACCCCTCGCAAGGCAGCACCCCTGATCGCCATCTGCACCATCAGCCTCGTCGTCACCGCCGTCGTCGCCGGATGCAGCAGCTCCGGCGGCAAGAGCTCCGAGGACAGGTCCGGCGGCGGCCAAGGAGCCAAGGGCGTCTCCACACCCCGGATGAAGATCGCGATGATCACGCACTCGGGGGAGGGCGACACCTTCTGGGACATCGTCCAGAGCGGTGCGAAGCAGGCCGCGGCCAAGGACAACGTCGAGTTCCTGTACTCCGCGAACAAGGAGGGCAAGGAGCAGGCCCAGCTCGTCCAGGCCGCCATCGACCAGAAGGTCGACGGGATCGTCGTCACCCTGGCCAAGCCGGAAGCCGTGGCGGACGCCGTCACCAAGGCCGTGAAGGCCGGTATCCCCGTCGTCACCATCAACTCGGGCGCGCAGTTCTCGAAGGGCGTCGGCGCGATCGGCCATATCGGACAGGACGAGAAGGTCGCCGGCGAGGCCGTCGGCGAGGAGCTCAACAAGCGGGGCCGCAAGAAGGCCGTCTGCGTCATCCACGAACAGGGCAATGTGTCACTGGAGGAGCGCTGCGCCGGAGTGAAGAAGACCTTCAGGGGGAGCGTCGAGAACCTCGGTATCGAAGGCACCAACATGCCCGCCTCCACCTCCTCCATCGAGGCGAAGCTCCAGGCCGACAAGAGCATCGACGCGGTCGTCACCCTCGGCGCGCCGTTCGCCGCCGCCTCCGTCAAGGCCAAGGAGGGCTCCGGCTCCAAGGCCGAGGTCGACACGTTCGATCTCAACGCCGAGGTCGTCAAGCGGCTGAAGGCCTCCGAGGTCGGCTTCGCCGTCGATCAGCAGCCCTACCTCCAGGGCTATCTCGCCGTCGACGAACTGTGGCTCGACCGGACCAACGGAAACGTCATCGGCGGCGGAAAGCCCGTGCTCACCGGCCCGGCGATCGTCACCGCCGACGACGTACCGCAGCTGGAGAAATACACCGCGCGCGGTACCCGGTGATCCCCGTGAGGACCGCCGTGCCCACCCCGTGCCGACGTAAGAGGCCCGGCCCTGCCGGGCGGCGCCGAGTCGGGCTCGGGGATACTTGGCCAGCCGGACCGGGCGGGAACACCCCCGGTCGGCACCAAGCAGCACAGCGAGCAGCACAAGAAGGGCACCACGTCGTGGCAAGGGTTCGGACAGGGGTACGTGCGATGGGCGCCGTGCTTGCGGCGGTGCTCGGGGCCTCCCTCGTGGGATGCAGCAGCACCGGTGGCAAGCGGGCGGAGGAGCGCGCGGCACGGGCCGCCGCCGAAGGCCGGTCCGCGGTGAACACACCCCGCTGGACCTTCGCCATGGTCACGCACTCGGGCGACGGGGACACCTTCTGGGACATCGTCCAGAGCGGCGCGAAGCAGGCGGCCGTCAAGGACAACATCAAGTTCCTGTACTCGCACAACGACGAGGCGCAGCAGCAGGCCCAGCTCGTCCAGGCCGCCATCGACCAGAAGGTCGACGGGCTGATCGTCACGCTGGCCAAACCCGACGCGTTGAAGGCCGTCGTCGCCAAGGCGACCCGGGCCGGGATCCCGGTGATCACGGTGAACTCGGGCTCCGCGGAGTCCAAGGCTTTCGGCGCGCTCACCCACATCGGCCAGGACGAGTCCGTCGCGGGCGAGGCCGTCGGCGACGAGCTCAACGCGCGCGGACGCAAGAAGGCGCTGTGCATCCTGCACGAGCAGGGCAACGTCGGCCACGAGCAGCGCTGCGCCGGGGCGAAGAAGACCTTCGACGGGCAGATGCAGAACCTGTACGTCGAGGGCACCAACATGCCCGACGTCCAGGCGTCCATCGAGGCGAAGCTCCAGGCCGACAAGAGCATCGACGCGGTCGTCACCCTCGGCGCGCCGTTCGCCGACGCCGCCGTGAAAGCGAAGCGGACCGCGGGCTCCAAGGCCGAGATCGACACCTTCGACCTGAATGCCAAGGTCGCCACCGCACTCCAGGACAAGACCCTGGGCTTCGCCGTGGACCAGCAGCCGTACCTCCAGGGGTACGAGGCCGTCGACCTGCTCTGGCTCCACCGCTACAACCGCAATGTGCTCGGCGGCGGCCGCCCCGTCCTCACCGGCCCGCAGATCATCACCTCGAAGGACGCCGCCCAGCTGGCGGAGTACACGAAGCGGGGGACCCGATGACCACGACGGAGCAACCACCCGCACCATCCGGGACCGACGAGCGGCTGCTGCGCACCTCACCGCTGCGCAGGCTCCTGGGCCGCCCCGAACTCGGTTCGGTCGTCGGCGCCGCGGCCGTTTTCCTCTTCTTCTCGATCGTCGCCGACAGCTTCCTGCGCGCCTCCAGCTTCGGCACGGTGCTGTACGCGGCGTCCACCATCGGGATCATGGCGGCGCCGGTTGCGCTGTTGATGATCGGCGGCGAGTTCGACCTCTCCGCCGGTGTGCTGGTCACCAGCTCCGCGCTGGTCTCGTCGATGTTCAGCTACCAGATGACGGCCAACGTCTGGGTCGGCGTCTTCGTGTCGCTGCTGGTGACCCTGGCCATCGGCGCGTTCAACGGGCTCATGCTGACCCGTACCAAGCTTCCGAGTTTCATCATCACGCTCGGTACGTTCCTGATGCTGACCGGTCTCAACCTCGGCTTCACCAAGCTGATCAGCGGCACCGTGTCGACGAAGTCCATCGGCGACATGGAGGGCTTCGACTCCGCCCGCAAGGTCTTCGCCTCGCAGTGGACCGTCGGCGGGGTCGAGTTCAAAGTGACCATCCTGTGGTGGGCGGTGCTCGTGGCGATCGCCACCGGGATCCTGCTGCGTACCCGCTTCGGGAACTGGATCTTCGCGGTCGGCGGGGAGGCCGACGCGGCCCGCGCGGTCGGCGTCCCGGTGATCCGTACGAAGGTCGGGCTGTACCTCGGGGTCGCCTTCGCCGCCTGGGTCTCCGGGCAGCATCTGCTCTTCTCGTACGACGTGGTGCAGTCCGGTGAGGGCGTCGGCAACGAGCTGACGTACATCATCGCGGCCGTCATCGGCGGCTGCCTGATCACCGGCGGTTACGGCTCCGCCATCGGCTCGGCGGTCGGTGCGTTCATCTTCGGCATGACCAGCAAGGGCATCGTGTACGCGGAGTGGAACCCGGACTGGTTCAAGTTCTTCCTCGGAGCCATGCTGCTCCTGGCCACCCTGCTCAACGCATGGGTACGCAAGCGCGCGGAGGCGACGAAATGACGACCCCGGCCCCCCGGGCGCTGATCGAGCTGGACCACGTCAGCAAGTTCTACGGCAACATCAAGGCGCTCCAGGACGTCTCACTGGTGGTCCACGCGGGCGAGATCTCCTGCGTGCTCGGCGACAACGGCGCCGGCAAGTCCACTCTCATCAAGATCATCGCGGGGCTGCACCGGCACGACGCCGGCACGTTCCTCATCGATGGCGAGGAGACCACGCTCGCCAACCCCCGCGACGCCCTCGACCGAGGCATCGCCACCGTCTACCAGGATCTGGCCGTCGTCCCGCTGATGCCCGTCTGGCGGAACTTCTTCCTCGGCTCCGAGCCGACGACGGGTGTCGGCCCGTTCAAGACGCTCGACGTCCGGAAGATGCGCGAGACCACCCGCTCCGAACTGCTGCGCATGGGCATCGACCTGCGCGACGTCGACCAGCCGATCGGCACCCTGTCGGGCGGTGAGCGCCAGTGCGTCGCCATCGCGCGCGCCGTCTACTTCGGTGCCAAGGTCCTCGTGCTCGACGAGCCCACGGCGGCGCTCGGAGTCAAGCAGTCCGGTGTCGTGCTCAAGTACGTCGCCGCCGCCCGGGACGCCGGACTCGGCGTGGTTCTCATCACGCACAACCCGCACCACGCGTATCTGGTCGGTGACCGGTTCGTGCTGCTCAAGCGGGGTGCCATGTCCGGCAGCCACGCCAAGGACGGCATCACGCTGGACGAGCTGACCCGCCAGATGGCGGGCGGCAGCGAGCTCGAGGAGCTCAGCCACGAGCTGCAGCGGGCCACGTCACCGGGACGCCCGGACACCGACGGCACTCCTTGGTCCGCGAACTCGCCGAGTACGAGAAGGCGCTCCACGAGGCGAACGCCACCGAGGAGCAGCTGCATGAGGCGTTGTTCGGTGAGCG
>NZ_JBFAJH010000068.1:0-31689 GCF_040655115.1 Streptomyces atratus
TGGAAGCGTGAAGAACTCCCATCATCGCAGGTCACAGGGCACTTCCTCGTTTTCGGAGAAGCTATCCACAGGCATCAAGCCGGTGGATCCGGGCTCAGTAGACCGACAGCAGCTCGCAACCCCACCTGACACGTCAAGGCCAAGTCGGCCGATCAGGTGCCGATACCGCGATTCTGCGTAGCCCCTTCGAGTAATGCGTTACCCATAAAGGGCGAACCGGAACGATAAGGGGCGCAGGCCGGCAGGAAGATCGACGGGAGAGTGGCGCATGCCCCTGCGGAGACGTAAGGCGCAGCTGAAGGCCCAGGCCGGGCCGGCGGTCAGTGGATACGGCGCAGTGGATGGGCGCCTGCCCGTCAGTGAGCTGGCCAGGCCGCTGCTGCGCAAGGCCTTTCCCGACCACTGGTCTTTTCTCCTCGGCGAGATCGCCCTTTACTCCTTTGTGGTCCTGCTCCTCACCGGCGTGTACCTCACCCTGTTCTTCAACCCGAGCATGACGGAGAGCGTCTACACCGGTTCCTATGTGCCCCTTCGGGGCGAGAGGATGACGCAGGCCTACACCACCACCATCGACATCAGCTTCGCCGTGCGCGGAGGCCTGCTGATGCGTCAGATCCACCACTGGGCGGCCCTGGTCTTCGTCGCCGCGATCGCCGTCCACATGCTGCGGATCTTCTTCACCGGTGCCTTCCGTAAACCGCGGGAGGCCAACTGGATCGTCGGCGTGACACTTTTCGTACTCGCGCTCCTCGAAGGATTCGCGGGTTACTCGCTGCCCGACGACCTGCTGTCCGGCACGGGCCTGAGGACGGCGGCCACCATTGTGGGGTCGATCCCTGTCGTCGGAACGTACCTGGAGCTGTTCGTCTTCGGAGGACAGTTCCCGGGCGATTCCGTGATCCCCCGTCTGTACCCCGTACATATCCTGCTCGTGCCCGGTCTGATCGTGGCGCTGATCACCGCTCATCTCATCCTGGTGGTCCATCTCAAACACACCCACTGGGCGGGTCAGGGGAAGACCAACAAGAACGCCGTCGGCTCACCGGCGTTCCCTCACTTCACCGCGAAGACCACAGGTTTCTTCTTCATGGTGTTCGGCGTACTGACCTTTCTGGGTGCGCTCGCCCAGATCAACCCCGTATGGAACTACGGCCCCTACCGCGCCAACCAGGTATCCGGTAACGCGCAGCCGGACTGGTACGTCGGATTCCTGGAGGGCGCGCTCCGCCTGATGCCGCCATGGGAGACCGACATCGCGGGCCACACCATCATGTGGAATGTGTTCATTCCGACGATCGTGCTGCCAGGCTTGGTCTTCACCGTGCTGTTCCTCTATCCCTTTTTCGAGAAGTGGGTGACGGGCGACCGCACGGAACACCACCTGTGCGACCGGCCTCGCAACCGGCCGACCCGTACGGGGCTCGGCGTGGCGGCCATCGTCTTCTACGCCGTTCTCCTGGTCGCCGGCGGCAACGACGTCGTCGCCTTCTCGTTCAGAGTTTCGATCGAGGCCATGGTCTGGATCCTCAGAATCGCGCTGATCGCCGCCCCGGTTCTGGCGTTCGCGCTGACCAAGCGCCTCTGTCTCGCCCTTCAGATGCGGGACCGCCGACGGCTGACCGAGGGCGAGGAGACCGGCCAGGTGATCCAGTCGGTGAACGGAGACCTCTCGGAGAGCCACCGCGGCCTGAGCCCGACAGCCCGCCACCGCATCCTGATGCGTGATGTCCCGACGCCCCTGGAGCTTCCCGCGGAGGGCCCGATCTCGCGTCGGCGACGGCTTCGGACCGTACTGAGCGGCTGGTACTACGGGGACCTCGTCGACCTGCCCGCCACGGACGAGCAACGGTCCCGGATCGCCGAGCGGACGGCGCCACCGGAGCCGGTCCGCGAGCCCGAGGACTGAGAACCGCCCTCAGGCCTGCGCACGCACGTACTGGAAGACCATTCCGAACACCCCGGCCAGGACCACGCCCAGCCCGATCAGGAAAAGCCACAGACCGAACACCACACCGAGGGCGAGCAGGGCCATCCCCGCGGCTGTCAGCGACGGCCAGATGCTGTGCGGAGAAAAGAAGCCCACCGGACCGGACCGCTCATGGACGTGCCCGTCCCCGCGGTCCTCGGGGCGCAGTCCCTTCCTCCGGTAGTTGGTGGCGAAGAAGAACGTGACCAGCAACGCCATGAGGAACGAGACGGTGAGAGCTGCCGTGCCTGTCGGATCATGGGACCACACGGCGTAGAGAACATCGGTCACAAGAAAGAACCCCGCGACTCCGGCGAAGAGAATGGCCTCGGTCTTCATTCGCCCGACTCCTCCTCAGCGCCCGAAATGGAGTGGGACCCGCCTCGGTCGAGGTCCGGCTTCTCCTTCAGGGGGTGGTGCAGGTCGAAGGCCGGCGAGTCGGAACGTACGCGGGGCAAAGCCCGGAAATTGTGCCTCGGGGGTGGACAGGAGGTCGCCCACTCCAGGGAACGGCCGAACCCCCACGGGTCGTCCACCTCGACCCTCGGTGCGTAACGGCGGGTGCGCCACACGTTGTACAGGAACGGCAGGGTCGACAGGCCCAGCAGAAAGGAGCCGACGGACGAGATCGTATTGAGCAAGGTGAAGCCGTCCGCCGAGAGATAGTCGGCGTAACGTCGGGGCATTCCGGCCTCCCCCAGCCAGTGCTGGACCAGGAAGGTCAGCTGAAATCCGACGAACAAGACCCAGAAATGGATACGTCCGAGGCGTTCATCCAGCATGCGTCCGGTCAACTTGGGCCACCAGAAGTAGAAGCCGCCGAACATCGCGAAGACCACTGTTCCGAAGAGCACGTAATGGAGGTGGGCGACGATGAAGTATGAATCGGTGAGATGGAAGTCCAGCGGGGGTGAAGCGATCAGCACTCCGCTGAGGCCGCCGAGGAGAAATGTCACAAGGAAGCCGATCGCCCAGAGCATGGGTGTCTCGAACGAGATACTGCCGTGCCACATGGTGCCGATCCAGTTGAAAAACTTGACGCCGGTGGGCACGGCGATGATGAACGACATGGCGGAGAAAAAGGGCAGGAGAACGGCTCCCGTTGCGAACATGTGGTGGGCCCAGACAACCGCCGAGAGCATGGTGATGCTGACCGTGGCCATCACCATTCCGAAATACCCGAACATCGGCTTCCGACTGAACGTGGGAATGATCTCGCTCACCACTCCGAAGAAGGGCAACGCGACAATGTAGACCTCGGGATGGCCGAAGAACCAGAACAGGTGCTGCCACAGCAACGCACCGCCGTTGGCGGAGTCGTAAACATGCGCCCCGAACTTCCGGTCGGCTTCGAGGGCGAGCAGGGTGGCCGCGAGCACCGGAAAAGCGAGCAGCGCGAGGATCGAGGTGAACAGAATATTCCAGGTGAAGATCGGCATCCGGAACATGGTCATACCCGGGGCGCGCAGACAGACGATCGTAGTGATGAAATTGACCGATGCCAGGGTCGTACTGATCCCCGACAGCACCAGGCCCATGGTCCAGAGGTCTCCGCCGACGCCGGGCGAAAAGACGGCACTGTTCAGCGGGGCGTAGGCGAACCAGCCGAAGTGTGCCGCGCCGCCGGGCACCACGAATCCGGACACCACGATGATTCCGCCGAAGAGGAAGAGCCAGTAGGTGAGCGCGTTGAGGCGAGGGAAGGCGACGTCGGGCGCACCGATCTGCAGCGGCATGATGGCGTTCGCGAAGCCGCCGAACATCGGCGTGGCGAACAGCAGCATCATGACGGTGCCGTGAATGGTGAACAGCTGGTTGTACTGTTCTGTGCTGACGATCTGAAGTCCTGGCCGGGCCAGCTCCGCTCGCATGAGCATGGCCATCACTCCGGCCAGCAGGAAGAACCCGAACGCGGTGACCATGTAGAGGTTGCCGATGACCTTGTGGTCCGTGGTCGTCAGCCAGCCCATGAGCCTCACACCGGCATTGATGCGCCTGTTGGCCGGCTCGGCCGACGCGGCTTCCCGCAGGTCCTGCGCCATCGGTTCTCCGTCCCGCCAGGTTGACTCGATGGTGGAGCCTGCCACCATGGACGGCCCGTACGACTGGCGGTGACACCTCGAATTTCACCGGTTCACCGATGCTCCGAACGGGTGTCCCAGGGTCCCGCCGCGTCCAGGATGCCCGCGGGGCATGAGTCAGGGCAGCTGTCAGTTCCGGTGCGAGCGACAGGGCCGACCGGTTGACGGCAGATCTGTTCGGGCGGGAATGCGCGACTTGTGCTCTGGCCGCGGACCAGCCCTTCCGGCCCCACAGCCGGTCCGCGAATACGCCGGCAAGGAGAAGAGACGGGCGACTGGCCCGTACCGCAATCGCTGCACAGGACCGTCGCAGCAAGCGCGGACGGACCGCTGCGGCGCCGACAGAGGGGGACGCTCTCGTGGTCGCGTCCGCTGGTGCCTGCCGCCGCCCGCAGGGTTACCCGCCGGGTGTGAACAGCGGGGTGGTAGCCCCGACGGACCTGCCTTCCGACCACCCCGGACTGCTCACCGCGCTCAGTTCCCTCTTCGAAGCGCATTTCGGCAGGGGCTGGCGCCCGCTCGACGACACGGTCCGTGAGAGCACTTCGGCCCAGGCCGCACGGGCGCACCTGAAGGCCCACCAGCCGGCCAAGGGCGCGGGTCCAGGTCACCCTTCGGGTGAACCGATCTTGCTGTCGGCCGGCGAGAGCCGCTACTGCTGTTGGCGGAGGGTCGCCATCTTCATGTCCGGGTCTGACGCGCTCAGAGGTCGCTTACGGTCATCCACAGTTCCACGTCGGAGATGATCAGCCGGCCCGGTCGCTGAGTGGCGGTGTCCGGGACGACCGCTCGCACCAAGGGCTGGCCGCTCTTCTCCACGGTCACCTTCGTGCCGTCGAACTTCGGTGATTCGGCGCGGACGACCGACCGCAGTTTCGCCTCCAGTCGCTGGGCCGTCGCGTCGTCCTTGACCACGAAACACAGCACCTCGATGTTCTTCGCGGCGGAGGCCACCTGCTGGCCGACAGCGGCCAGGCGCACCGGATTGGGGGAGCTGAGCGGGTTGAAGTCCGCGCGGTAGACGTCTCCCAGGCACTCGGCCGCGCGCCGGTACTCCTTGTTGCCGGCCAGGGAGGAACTCTTCTTCGAGGTGACGGCCGACATGGGGTCGGAGTCCCTGGAGGAGTAGGAGATCTCGTCCTCCGAGACCTGGAACGACACCCCCGTGCCCCCAGGACGCGCCCAGACTTCCTCGCCATCCCCTTCGCTCTGCGTGTAGCCGTTGGACTTCAGCGATTTGGTGATCGCCGTGGCATCGAACGAGCCCTCCCAGTGGCCTGCCTCGTCGGTGTCGACCGCGGTGTCGATCTGGGTCACCTTCAGGTTCTGCCCCCATGGCCCGGGCTGGTACGAGTTCAGCAGGGAGCTGCCCGGCTGCGCGACGGAGCTGAACCGCTTCGAGTCGCCCTTGCTCAGCTTCCGTACCCTGGCAGCGTCGAGAAAGGTCACCTGCTTCGCGCCGTTGTCGTCGGCCAGGGTTCCGAGCCCTCCGAGCAACTTGGAACCGCTGTCACTCTCGTCGGAGTCGGACGAACAACCGGTGACCGCAGCCAGAAGGGCAGCGGCGAGAGCGACGGCGCCGACGGCGGATCCGCGTGCTGTTATGCGCATGGTCAGGAAGCCTATACCGGTGCCCGACGGAAGATATGGCGGCGAAAGAGGCCGCTTGCCATCGGTGGTGCGGCGAGCCGTCGACGACGGTGTGCGCTGCCGTTCCATCCGGCCGAGCAGGACGTGCGGACGCTGGAGGAGGTCCCCGGACTCCGCCGCCGGCGTGCAATGGCCTGCCGCTACCGAAGACGAACTCGCCGCAGTGCTTGGAGGTCGTCCACCTTTCGGGTTGTAGACCCGTGGTGGGGTTGCGAGCTGCTGTTGGTTTGCTGAGTCGAAGTGAGTTGTGGTGAGCGGGAGTGAGTCCTGCCGGTGGGTCGCGAGGGGTGGGAACGGAAGTTCTGGGGCCGAATGGGTGACCTTGGCGACTGCTGCTCGTTGGGCTGGGTTGCAGGTGTCCAGCCATGAGGATGGGGGGTGATGTGGTGCGTGGTTTACGGGAGTTGGCCGTGTCCCTCGTGGTGCCCGGGCCTTGCGGGGTGGCGATCCGGGACCGTCTGGGGCACCTCACGTCCCAGGACGAGAAGGTGCTGCGTGCGGTCGGTGAGCATCAGGGTGCGCTGGCCTCCCGTGATCTCAAGGCCCGCTGTGCGGATGGTCTGGAGCACAGCGCGGACACCTGGGCGGCGCGCAAGCGGGACCTGACCGGGGTGTCGTCGTCGCGGATCGCCGGGGCGATCACCAAAGCCACCCACGATCAGTGGGCGCTCGCGCGCCGTGGCCAGACGACGCACATCCAGAAGCTGGCAGCCGGGATCAAGACGCTGCGGCACCGCCTGTCCCTCCCGCTCGGGGAACGCGGAACGAAGCGCGCGGAGGGCGGCTACCGGTCGAAGAACGAGTGGTTCCGCAAGTCCCGTCGCCTCGCGGCACTGGAGGCGCGGCACGCTGCTGCTGTCTCCGACTGGCAGGCCGGACGTGTCCGGGTGGTACGGGGCGGCAAACGGCTCCTGAACACCCGCCACCACCTCACCCGGGCCCAGCTCACCGAGGAGCAGTGGCGGGAACGGTGGGAGGCGGAGCGCTGGTTTCTGGCCGCTGACGGTGAGTCGGGGAAGCGGTTCGGGAACGAGACGATCCGCGTCACCCCGGACGGCGAAGTGTCCATCAAACTGCCCGCCCCGCTCGCGCACCTGGCCAACGCCAGGCACGGCCGGTACACCCTCACCTCCGCCGTGGCGTTCGCGCACCGGGGCGCGGAGTGGGCCGACCGCATCGAAGCGAACCGGGCCGTGGCCTACCGCATCCACCTCGATACGGAGCGAGGCCGCTGGTATCTCACCGCATCCTGGCAACGCCCCGTCGTGAAGACCATCCCGTTGGAGACCGCCCGCGCCCGGGGCATGATCGGCGTCGACACCAACGCCGACCACTTCGCCGCCTACCACCTCGACCGGCACGGCAACCCGGTCGGTGACCCGCACCGCTTCCCCTATGACCTGTCCGGAACTGCTGATCACCGCGACGCACAGATCCGCCACGCGCTGACCCGCCTGATCAACTGGGCGGTGCGTGCCGGGATCGCCGCGATCGGCATCGAAGACCTCGACTTCACGCCCGAGAAGACCCGGGAGAAGCACGGCCGCAAGAAGCGGTTCCGGCAGCTCATCTCCGGTATCCCGACCGGCAAGTTCAAGGCCCGGCTGGTGTCGATGGCCGCCGCGCAGGGTCTCGCGATCGTCGGCCTCGTCCTCGACTAGATCGCAGTGGACGGCTCCATCACCAAGGCTCCCGGAGGCGGCGAGGTGGCCGGGCGTTCCCCGGTCGACCGCGGCAAACAGGGCCTGAAACGCTCGGGCATGACGGACGGGTACGGCATTCCACTGGGTCGTGTCCTGGCCGGAGCCAACCGTCACGACTCCCCGCTGCTCGCCCCGACTCTGGACCGCCTTGACGACCGGGGGCCGTTGCCCGACGACGTCACCGTGCACCTGGACGCCGGCTACGACTCGGACAAGACCCGCGCGCTGCTCGATGAACGCGGCCTCCACGGCCGCATCGCGCACAAAGGCGAGAAGGCACCCATCCAGGCCAGTCAGAGGTGGCACGTGGAGCGCACCCACGCCTGGCAGAACGCCTTCTACCGGCTCGCCCGCTGTTACGAGCGGCGCGCCACCGTCGTCGACGCATTCTTCGACCTCGCCGACACGATCATCACCGTGCGCAGTCTGATCCGGCGGACGTGGACGACTCACCGCTGGGACAAACGCCCGAACCGCCGACCATGACCGCCACGCACGTCTAAACGTCGCGCACCGCCAGCACTTCGACCGCTGCCCCAGACGACTCCAGCAGTGGTGCAGTGGCAGAACGCCGGGGATCCGGATTGGGTCCGGCGGGCCATGGTCGGCGGCTTCCGCAGGTTCCTCGCCGTTCAAGGCAAACGGTCGGCGAGGCCGAGTGACGCTGGGGGAAGGGGCCTGTCAGTGCCTCCCGTGATAATCACCTCGCCACGTTGACCGCGCCGATCGGAGGCCCTGTTGTCCACGCTGCATGAGTTCACGACCTGGGAGCCTCTGCTGCACATCCTGCGATCCGCTCACACCGCGACGCCGGGCGCTCTGGGCGGTCACGTCGCCGGACGGATCGGCACCCACGCGTACAGCGTGCCGATGCCATGGGGGACGATGTTCACCATGCACGGGCAGGTGTCTGGCGCGGCGGACAGACGGCCCGAGTTCGACGCCGTGCAGCGGGTGCGGGGCGCGCTGGCGGAGGCCGACGCCGACGGCGCCTCCTTCGTGGCCCGGATGTCCCCGGACGGCCCGGCCGTGCTGCACTTGCTCGACTTCGGGCCCGCCGTGGAGGCCGAGGTCAGCGGGCCGCTCCCGGGCGCGCTCGTACTGGTCGATGGTGCTGTACCCGAGCCCTGGCGCCGGCTGCCCGATCCGGTGCCCGACGCGAAGCCCTCGCCGGCGGCGGATCCGGCAGCACTGGAGAGCTTCCTGCGCGAACGCCTCCCCGACGCCATCGGCGCGACCGAGGAGGAGATCGCCACGGCGGAGGCGCGCCTCGGGATACCGCTGCCCGACGAGCTCAAGGCGCTCTACCGGGTGACGCGAGCTTGGTGGGACGACCTGGCCGACGACGAGGCGATGTGGCACCTCATGGAGACGGTGACCTGCGAACTGTTCCCCCTGGACGAGCTGTACATCGCCGACGCGCCCTCCCGGCACTCCCCATGGCGGTTCGCGGCGATGGAGACGGTCGGTACGCCGCCCGGCGCCGCGGTGCAGGGGCTGGTCGGATCGCCGGGCTGGATCGTCTTCGGCAACAGCGACGGCGACCGGCTCGCGGTCGACCTGACGCCGGGGTCAGCCGGGCACACGGGGCAGATCATCGTGCTCAGCCACGAGGAGAACGTCGGCGCGGGCCTGGTCGCCGACTCCCTCACCGAACTGATGCTCCGCCTGCCCGCACAGCGTCGCAGCGCCCCGCGGACCGAGGAACCGCCTGCCGCGGCCCGGGTCAACATCCGCAGCCTGAAGAGCGTCGAGGCCGCCACGCACCCCGCACTTGAGGTCCTGAGCATCGGCGTGTGGGAGGGCGAACCGCTCAGCTTGGAGCCCGTCGTGGACCTGCCGCGCCTGCGGACCCTTCAGGCCTACCCGGGCACGCTCGCCGACCCGTTGGAGATCTCCCGGCTCACCGGCCTGGAGTTCCTGGCGCTCTGCCCGCAGGACTGGCGTGTGCTCCTGGACGCCGACATGGTCCCGCGCAGCCTGCTGGCCGCCGGCATCGAGGTGCGCAACGACGTCGACCCCCTGCCGGTCGTGGACCTCGCCAACGAGATCCTTGCCCGCTGGGACCGCCCCTTGATCATCCGCACCACCCTGAAGGGCAGCCTCGGCCCCGTGTCGTAGCCCATGCTGACCGGGGCGGCGGGGGACGGGGTCAGCCATGCACGGGCCAGTGGTTCATGCGCGGCAGCCCCCCGTTCTTTCGCTTCCCGCGCGCCAGCCGGGCGTAGCCCTGGCAGATCTTCGAGATCCGGCCGCGCGCAGCGATCATCCGCTCGTTGCTTCTACGACGGTTACCGCATCACGCGGCCGCGGACGGGTTTGCTTACCTCTGCCAGCAACTACCAGTTACCGTCGAACATTTATGGGACACCTTTTAGCGACCGCCTATCTGCGCGACCTCTTAAAGGAGTTGACGGTCCCTAGGCTGCTCCCGTTCACCCGGCCACCATCAAGTGCGGCATCCTGCTCCAGGCACGTTTGATCAACAACGTGCCGTTTGTCCGGTAGGGGAGGAGCGCGTGTCAAGACCTCGAATACATCGCGCGCTTGTGGTGTGGCGATGGGGGCCTGTTCTCGGTGCTCGTCTCGCCCGCCGCCCTTGCGGCTCCGGAGCCGATCACCGAGCCGGCCAAGACGGCGGCATCGGCCGCCAGCCTGGGGGACGACCACGCCGCTGGCGACTACTACAAGGACGGACGCCTCGTAGTCGCGGTCACAGACCAGGCCACCGCGACATCGGTTGAAAGTGCGGGCGGGACGCCGGAGACCGTCGCTCACAGTGCAGCCGAGCAAAACTCCGTCGACGCCGAATTGGATCAGTTGGCGGGTATTCCCAACACTGCGTGGGGCGTTGACCCGAGCGCGAACCAGGTGCCTGTTGAGATCTACGCGCGGACCCGCCGGTCCGCTCGGGCGGCTCGCGGAGCCGCGCCCGGCGGGCGCAGCGAGTGTCTCGGGAGCGTTCTTCTGACGGGCGGGACGGAATGTGTTCGGGGATTGGCTCATCGTGAGCACGAAGGCCGCGAAGCCCGGACGACGGCGGCCACCGCCGACGCCTCGTCGACCGCGCCGCGATTCTGGACATCGATCTGGAGATCACCCAACGCAAGCCCGGGGCGAGGGGCTTCACCCCGATCTCGAAGCGATAGGCCGTCGAGCGAACCCACGGACGGCTGATGATCCACCGCCGCTCGGCCTGCGACTGTGAGGCCCTGACCGCATGACTCCGCACCCGGCGGTGGGGCCGAGTGCGGAGTCGCAGGGCGGTGTCAGCTGGTGCGGTTGTAGATCGCCGTGCCGGGGCAGGCGGTGATGCCGGAGCGGGTGGCGCAGCCGGTGTACTGGCTGGAGCCGTTCCACCAGCTCCAGCCGCCGATGGTGCGGCCGTGCAGCCAGGTGTACTGGCCGACGTAGTTGGCGTCGTACGTGCGCAGGCTCCAGTGAACGTGGGCTCCGGTCGCGGAACCGCCGGCGCAGGTGTCGGTGCCGGTGGTTCCGAGCAGGGCGCTGCTGGGGACCCACGTCCCGTTGTAGTAGGTCGCGTTCCACATGTGGTAGTAGTCCGTCGAGAAGCCGCCGGGGTGGATCACCCTGGTCCAGCCGCCGCCGGCGCCGCACATCGAGGTCGCCGTACCTTCACCGGACGAACGGACCCGGCCGCTGGCATTGCCACCGGCGAAGTCGAGGCTGCTCCAGTAGCCGGTCGCGCCGTCGTTGGAGTGCGGGCCACCGGTCAGGGTCATGTAGTAGTCGGGCATCCAGGGCAGCAGCAGCCCGTTGGTGTTGGCCAGGGTCCCTATCGACGACGCCTGCTTCTGCGGCGTCGCCTTGTGCTGCGCGTATGCCGTCATGGTCTGCCGCTCCGCTTTGCCGACCAGTGGGGACTCGGCCGCGTAGTCGGCGAATTCGCGGTCGCCTTCGAGGCCTGAGACCCAGCGCCCGTCCTTGCGGTGGGCGATGTAGAGCCAGCCTTCCGGCTGACCGTGGTGCGTGCGCGGCGCTTCGACGTACGCGACGCCACGGGCCCAGTCGCGCGAGACGGTGCGGACGTCGACGACCACCTTGCGGCCCTCGTCGGCGAGCTTGCTGACGGCGGCCTTCGGGGTGAGGCCCTTGGCGTCGTGAGACCGGGACAGGACGTCCGTGGAGATGGCGTCTATCAGTGCTTTGCGGCCGGTGCCGAGGCGGTCGGCAACCGCGGCCGGCACCTTCACGGTGACACCGGCGGACGGCGACTGGGCAGCGGCCACCGGGGTCGCGGCCGCGTGCCGGGAGGTCGCCGTCGCCGAGGGCGCGGTGGCGAGCAGCCCGGTGACGGCGAGGGCGGCGATGGTGGTTCTCACGGACAGTTTGGAAAGCATGGGCGGTATCCCTTCTGCACAAGAGGGCCTGCCGGGCGGGCAGGTTGGCGAGAGCGTGGTAGAACACCGCCACGCCGTACGAGACGTTGAGGCTGAAGCACTCCGGGCGGGTACTTCTCTTTCCGGAACATGGCCGGCCGGTCGTTTAAGTCAGTCGGCCTGGGGTGTGTCGCGCTCTGGGCCGGCGCTGGCCAGGGCGGACGCGAGCAACAGGGATGAACGCGATGTCATGTGGGGGCCTTTGTTCGGACGACGACACGGTCAGGGGCGCAGCCTCGCGAGCCGACCGAACTGTTGTCAATGTCCAGTCAAAAAAATGGCGTGGCCGGAAGCTGCCAGACCATGCCGCCCGCCGACGCGGCGGCGGGCGCCGGGGCGGCGGCGGGGCTGCGGGCCGGCGTTTACGCAGGTGCTCGCGGCCGAGCACTGGAACAACCTCGATGTGGACGTACTCGCCTCCGGTGAGGACGCGGGCGGCAGGAAGTTGCCGTCGAACGCCTGGATGGCGCTGCGGCGTCTGGGCTGGACCGTCAACTCTGACGCCAAGGTCAATGACCGTATCGTTCGCATGGCCCAGGAACAGGCCGGCCGGTCCCTGCGTTCTCGCAGTACAAGCGGCGCACCGACACGTCGATCACCACCGGTCTCCCGCCGATCGCCTCGTCGGCGACATGCCGCACGTACCGGCTGTGCTCCCACGCCGACTCCTGCCCGCAGCCCGGGCAGACCACCGAGACCCTCGCGGCAGTCCGCACCGTGATCCTGACCAGGCCCTCGCCTGCCTCCACCGCCTCGACCAACACCGAAGCCAGCTGGGGAAGCGGCGCCGTCAACTCGACATCACACGCCACCAGCCTCCCCCACCAAGGCACTTGCCGAGGCCGAAACCGCAAAGTCGATCAACGGCTACGAAAATCTTGGCAGAGCCTTATTCATGACACTCCTCTGGGCGCCGCTGCCATGCCGACATTCCACCGCGGGTACGTATCGTGGCCATCATTTCGAGCCCGGCCCCGCAACCGGCATCAGGCAGTTGTCCCGGCGACCTCCTCCGGACGCAGCAGGGCGGCGAGCCGGTCGGCGGGGAGCAGGCCCTTTTCCAGGACGAGTTCGGCGACGCCCCGACCGGTGGTGAGGGCTTCCTGGGCGATGCCGGTGGCGGCGGTGTAGCCGATGTGCGGGTTGAGGGCGGTGACGAGCCCGATGGAGTTCTCCACGGTTGCGCGCAGCGTCTTGGTGTTGGCGGTGATACCGGCCACGCACCGCTGCGCGAGGGTGAGGCATGCGGCCCGCAGGTGGGTGATGCTCTCGGAGAGGGAGTGGAGGATGACCGGTTCGAAGGCGTTGAGCTGGAGCTGGCCCGCCTCAGCGGCCATGGTGATCGTGACGTCGTTGCCGATGACCTCGAAGGCGACCTGGTTGACGACCTCGGGGATCACCGGGTTGACCTTGCCGGGCATGATGCTGGAACCCGCCTGGACCGGGGGCAGGTTGATCTCCGCGAGGCCGGCACGCGGGCCGGAGGAGAGCAGGCGCAGGTCGTTGCAGCTCTTGGAGAGCTTGACGGCGATACGCTTGAGCACGCCGGAGAGGTGGACGAAGGCTCCGCAGTCCTGGGTGGCCTCGACAAGGTTGGCGGCGGTTACCAGCGGAAGGCCGGTGATGGCGGCGAGGTGGCGGCGGGCAGCTTCGGTGTAGCCCGCGGGGGCGTTGAGGCCGGTGCCGATCGCGGTCGCGCCGAGGTTGATCTCGTGCACGAGCAGCGCGGCCTCGGCGAGCCGGCTCCGGTCCTCCTCCAGCATCACCGCGTACGCGGAGAACTCCTGCCCCAGCGTCATGGGCACCGCGTCCTGGAGCTGGGTGCGCCCCATCTTGAGGACGTCGCGGAACTCTTCCGCCTTCTCTGCGAAGGCCCTGCGCAGGACGTCCATCGCGTCGAGCAGTTCGCGTACGGCGATGATCGTGGCGACCTTGACGGCGGTCGGGTAGACGTCATTGGTGGACTGGCTGAGGTTGACGTCCTCGTTCGGGTGCAGACGGTGGTAGTCGCCCTTGGCGTGGCCCAGGATCTCCAGGGTCCGGTTGGCGATCACCTCGTTGGCGTTCATGTTCGTCGAGGTCCCGGCGCCGCCCTGGATCACGTCGACGACGAACTGGTCGTGCAGTCGCCCGTCCCGGACCTCCCGGCAGGCAGCGGCGATCGCGTCGGCCTTCTCCGGGGAGAGCAGGCCGAGGTCCTCGTTGGCGCGGGCCGCGGCCTCCTTGACGGCGGCGAGGGCGTTGATCAGGTGCGGGTACGCGGATATCGCCGTACCGGTGATGGGGAAGTTCTCCACGGCACGCAGGGTGTGGAGACCCCAGTACGCATCGGCGGGCACGTCCCGGTCGCCGAGCAGGTCGTGTTCGCGGCGGTGGCCGGCAGTCATGGACACGGAGATTCCTTCATGAGGAGGTGGTGAGAGTTCGGGTGGAGGAGCGCATGACGCGAGCACGCCGGTGGCCCGGGGCTCCTGACGCCGGCGCTACCGATGACCGGAGGGCGGGCGAATCCGGTGAGGATTCCCAGGGCGACGCACCGGTCCACCGCGGCCACCGCTACGTCGGTGGTCAGCGGTCATCGGCCTCTTGCCCCGTCCTCCTCGGCTGGGAATACTCAAGGGCCGCTTCGACCGACGTCATCGCAGCTGAGCGGAGTTTGCGCACACGAGAGGCACTGGACGCCCACGCTGCGCGACGGCCGTGATTCCCCCGGCAGTTACCGCTTCCGCCGGTTCCGTAACGGACCGCACCACGCCGGACAGCCCTTGGCGTGCGCGCCCCGCACTGGGCTGGATGCCCTGTGACCGCCTCACCACGCCTTGATCAGAACCTGTCCGGCGCCCCTTCGGGCGCAGGGACGTCAGTCAGTTCAAGGTCCAGGGCCGACAGCGGTCTTTGCCAATGCCTTCATGAAGACCACTCTGGAGCACTGCCCCCGTGAAGTCCATCGGCAAATCTCCAGGTCCACTGTGAAGCTCTGCTTCACAAGCGCCGTACTGTTCTGGTGTACTTCCTCATGTGATTGATCCACGTAGGCTCCGGGTGCTGCGGGCGCTGGCCGAGCACGGCACCGTCACCGCCGCTGCCCAGACTCTCTACCTGTCCCCGTCGGCGGCTTCGCAGCAGCTGGCAGCGCTCGAGGCCGAGGTCGGGCACGCGCTGTTGGAGCGGCGCGGCCGCACCGTCCGGCTGACTGCCACGGGCACCGTGCTGGCCGCTCACGCGACGAAGATCGCCGCACAGCTGGAGCAGGCGGAGGCAGATATGGCCGCCTGCTCGGAGGGCGTGGCCGGCGAGGTGACCATCGCCGCGTTCGCAAGCGCGATCACCGAAGTGGTGGCCCCGGCGATGGCGGCGCTGCGGGAACGCGCTCCGCAGGTGCGGATCCGGGTGAAGGACGCCGAGGGGCATGCGAGCCGACGACTCCTCATCGACGGCGCGGTCGATATCGCCGTAACGGTGGCGCATCAGGACGCCCCCGGCCAGAACGGCGAGCAGCTGTTGCGCGAGCCTTTGTACGCGGAGCCGTTCGACGTCGTGCTGCCGTCCGGCCATCCGCTGGCCGAGGCCTCGAAGGTGGACCTGGCCGACCTGGCCGAAGATCCGTGGATCACGCCGTGGCCCGGCAACCCGGTGCATGACGTCGTGCTGCGCGCCTGCGAGGAGGCGTGTTTCCAACCTCGGGTGGAGTGCTTGGCCGACGACTCCCGGGCAGTGTGTGCACTGGTCTCCGCTGGTGCGGGTGTGGCGCTGGTGCCCCGTTCGGCGGTGCACGGGATCGCCTTCGGCGGCGCCGTCATACGTCCGGTCAGCGACTACCGTCCGACACGGCGGGTGTTCACGGCCGTCCGACGCGGCAGCGAGAGCCATCCGCTGCTGCGGCTGGCGCTGCGCGAACTACGGGACCAGGCCGCCACCCTCGGCTCCTGACTGCTGATCGGCAGGGGGGTTTCAGCGGTTCGGTGTCGGGTTCACCACGCGGGCGCGCCGAAGCGGGTTGTCTGTCGGCTGCCGCAGCAGGTCAGCGCCACCGGCGACTGCGCATTACCCTTCGACGCCTCGCACTTCGTGCCGGGGCCGGCGCAGGTGACCGTGGTGCCGTCACCCATCGCCCACCGGCTCCCCGGAGCAGCGTTCGGGCCCGGCCGATCATGGCCGGCCGGGCCCGGGCGGGAAGGGTTCCGCCGCCTCAGTGTGCTGTCACTGAGGTCAGAAGGTCAGCTTCCAGCTGTTGATGAAGCCGCTGTCGCCGCGGAACATGTCCTGGACCTTGAGCTTCCAGGTGCCGTTGGCGGTCTTCTTGGAGGCGTTCACGGTGTAGGTGGCGAGCACGTCGTCGGCCGAGTCGCTGATGTTGGAATCCTTCAGGCGGTACAGCGTGCCGTCAGGGGCCACCAGGTCGATGGCCAGGTCACCGCGCCAGGTGTGCTTGATGTCCACGTCGACCTTGAGGGCACTTGGTGCCTTGCCGGCGATCCCGGTGACGTTGACGTCCGAGAAGACCGCGGCGCCCCCGTCCGGGATGGCGACGTCGGTGGTGTTCTCGAAGGTCTTGATCACGCTGACGACGTTCCAGGTGAACGTCGCGGTGGAGGAGGCGTTGGTCGAGTCCGTGACCGTGACCGTGACCGTGCTGGTGCCCAGATTGGTGGGGGTGCCGGAGATCAGGCCGGTGGAGGCGTTGAGCGACAGGCCGGCCGGCAGGCCGGTGGCCGTGTAGGTCAGCGCGCCCGGGTTGGTGCTGGTGGCCTGGATCTGCAGGCTCGCGGACTTGTTGACCAGCGTGGTCTGGAGGCCGGGGTCGGTGACCGTCACGCCCTGGACGATGCGGCTGCCGACGTTGATGGCCGCCCAGGCGTTGGCGGTGTTGTTGTAGGTGTCGCTGCCGAGCCCGTACAGGTCGGCGGCCGCCTGCAGGGTGGCGGTGCGGGCGGCGGCGTAGTTGGTGGAGGAGGTCATGTAGGTCGACAGCGCGCGGTACCAGATCTTCGCGGCGGCGTCGCGGCCGATCGCGGTGACGGACAGGCCGTCGGAGGTCGGGCTGTTGTAGCTCACGCCGTTGACGACCTTGGCGCCGCTGCCCTCGGAGGCCAGGTAGAACCAGTGGTTGGCCGGGCCGGAGGAGTAGTGGACGTCGATGCTGCCGATGCCGGAGTACCAGGCGTCCTTGGACGCGCCGTCCTTGCTCGGCTTGTCCATGTACCGCAGCGGGGTACCGTTGCCGTTGATGTCGATCTTCTCGCCGACCAGGTAGTCACCCGGGTCGGTCGCGGAGCTCACGTAGAACTCGACGGCCGCGGCCATGATGTCCGAGGTCGCCTCGTTGAGGCCGCCGGACTCGCCGCTGTAGATCAGGCCGGCGGTGTTGGAGGTGACGCCGTGGGTCATCTCGTGGGCGGCCACGTCGACGGAGGTCAGCGGCTTGGCGTTGGCCGAGCCGTCGCCGTAGGTCATGCAGAAGCAGGAGTCGGACCAGAACGCGTTGACGTAGGCGTTGCCGTAGTGCACGCGGGAGTAGGCGCCGACGCCGTCGTTCTTGATGCCGTTGCGGGCGTGGACGTCCTTGTAGTAGTCCCACGTGGCCTGGGCGCCGAACGCGGCGTCGACACCGGCGGTCTGACGGTCGCTCGGCAGGCCGTTGCCCCAGACGTCGTCCGCGTCGGTGAACAGCGTGCCGGTGCCGGACGTGCCGCCGTTCAGGTCGTACGTCTTGTGGCCGCCGCGGGTGCCGTCGGTCATCTCGTAGGTCGAGCCCGACAGCGTGGTGCCGAGGGTGACCTGGCCGTTGTACTGGCCGGTGCCGGTGCCGGTCTCGATGCCCTGGTACTCGAACAGCTTGGCACCGGTGGTGGCGTCGGTGATGACGTGCAGCTCGGACGGGGTGCCGTCGTGCTGCACGCCGCCGATCACGGACTCCCAGGCCAGCACGGGCTTGCCGGAGGCGGCCCAGACGACCTTGCGGACGGTGTCGGCCTTCGGGGCGGTGGTGCCCTTGGCCTTGGCGCGGCCGAGCGCGAAGGTCTTCGCCGAGCCGGCGCTGTTCACGGCGGTGGTCGAGGCGACCTTCACCGTCGCCTTGGTCGCCTTGGTGACGCTCTTGACGGCGCCGTTCGCCGCCGCGTGGACGACGAGGTCGCCGCCGAGGACCGGCAGGCCCGCGAAGGTCCGCTCGTAGCGGGTGTGCACCGTGCCGTCGGCGTCCTTCAGGACGGACTTCACCAGCAGTTGCTCCTGGCCGCCCAGGCCCAGGGTCCTGGCGGTGGTGGCGACGGTGGCCTGCGCGTCGGCGAGCAGTGTGGCGCGCTCACTCGGGCTGAGCTGGACCTGCAGCGCGCCGGCCCGGACCTGCGCCTTGGGCGCGTCGGCCTGGGTGCCGGCGGTGGCGGACGTGGGGAGCGCAACGGCGATCATCGCGGCGCTCGCTATGAGCGCGCTCGCGGCAACAGCCTTGCGGGGGGTCGTTCTCACGCGGAACTCCTTCTGCGGCGACCGGGGTTGCGGCCGTTGACAGCCCGGGCAGGGGGTGCTGCCCGAGTAGAGCTGGTGGTGCGGTGAGGAGGACATGACCGCAGCGGTGCGAGATCCCTGTGGGGAACGCCTGGCCCCGTGCGGCCGATCAAGAGCCTGCCATTGTCGACCTGTGCATGTCACGTCCTCGGTGATGTCGGGTTCCTGACATGCCGGATTCCTGACATGCCGGATTCCGACAGCCCGGGTGACTCCCTCCGGTCCTGGCCGCCGCGCACGGTGGTGCAGCGGCAGTACTCCGGCACCGCCGGATCTTTTGCACCGCCTGGCCCGCCTTCACGCCGGCTCTGCGCCGACCGGCCTCCGGATTCGGTCCGTCAGGATCCGTGCGGTCTCGTCGAGGCCGATGTCGCCGGTATTCGGCAGCCGGCGGCGGCCCGCGGCGGCCACCGGGCCCAGGACCAGGGTTTCCGATCAGGCAGCCGTCACCCTCGCATCGCTCCCGATGTGGGCCCGGCGCTTTGACGGCAACTCCTGTCGGCAGGCATCGCCTCACCCGTCCGCGCGGTCGCACTCGAACCGCACTGTCCTGCCCGCCCCGCCCGGCAGCTCCTCCACGCCCAGCGGTCGGTGACGGCGGCGACCGGCAGCAGGCCCCGCCCGTCCTCGGCGAGTTCGCCGGCGGGCGGTGGGGCGGGTGATGGCGAGGGCGGCTTCGGGCACTCGTCCGTCACCTCGACCCGCAGTCCCTCCGGCCGTCGCAGGATCGGCAGCGAGGCGCGCCGGACGGGCACATGGCGTACGACATGTGCGATCAGCTCGGTGAGCGCCGGCTCGGCGGCGTCTGCCGGCCCTGCCGGCGCCGAATTGCTCCAGGGCCCGCGCCCCGGCCGCGTGCTGGTGAGCACGCACGATCGTGGTGTCCACCGAGACGCCCCAGTTCAGGCTCGTCGACGTCGGCCTGGGCGATGAGCGCGGTGAACGCCCGCTCCGATGCGCCACGTCAGCTGGCGCAAAGCCCGCGCCGAACCGAAGACGGCGTTCGCGCGTGACTCGCCGATCCGGTCCTGGACCGTGCCCAGGCAAGGCTGTGTGACAAGCCATAGCCACGCGGGTGGTCACGTTCCGGTGACGGCGGATGAGGGGTCTTGTGTGGCAGGTCACGTCAGCGTACGGTCCGTATCACCCCAGCGAACAAAGTGTTCGCTGAAGACGCGTCAGGTGTTCACTCATGACTGATCGTTCGTCGCCGGACCCCTCCGCCGACGCGGCTCTGGGGGCCCACATCCGGGAGTACCGGATGATGCGGCGGATGTCGCTGCGAGCCCTGGGGGAGGCGGCCCAGGCCAGCCCCGGGTTCCTCAGTCAGCTGGAACGCGGGCAGGTGAACTCCTCCATCGGCATGCTGCGGCGGATCGCCGTGGCGCTCGGCGTCACCGTGGCCGACCTGTTCGACCAGGACAGCAGGCCCGGTCCGAGGGTGGTGCGGCGGGCCGACCGGCCGATGCTGCACACCGCTCCGGGAAGTCGCAAATTACTCATTTCGCAGCGCCCGCTCAGTCATCTGGAGGTGTACGCGGGTGAGTTCGACCCAGGGGCCTCCACCGGCGACGACGCCTACACCCATGGGGACTCGCAGGAGATCCTTCTGGTGCTCAGCGGTGCGGTGCGGGTGGAACTCGACGGCTGTGCCCAGGACCTGGAGGCCGGCGACAGCATCGAATACCGCTCCTCGGTGCCGCACCGTGTGGTCAACAACCACGAAGCACCCGCCGAAATCCTCTGGATCATCAGCCCGCCGACGCCGGACTGATCCTTCCCGCCACGTCACCCCGCTCGCCGCGTCATCCCCGTCCATCAGCGCCCAGGCCCACCAGTAGTCGCCCGCGCCCACCGCGCACTTTCCGCCGCGCCTCTCTCTGCGCACTCCCCCGAGCGCGCCCGCGTCTTTTGCCGCGCGCTCTGCCCCTTCGCGTGCCCGTGTCTCTTCACCGTTCCCGCTTGGAGACAGTAATGCCTGGAATATCCCGAAAGATCCTTGGGTGCACCGCTGCCGCCGGCGCCCTGCTGCTGACCCTCACCGGCTGCACCGGCACCGGCCCCGCCGCTGCCGACGTCGACCTCGGCCCCGGCCCGGCCCAGGCGGGCAAGGTGAAGAAGGGCGCGCTCGACGGCGTCACCCTCACCTTCGCCTCGTACGGCGGGATCTACCAGGACGGCCAGGAGGCCGCCGGCGTCAAGCCGTTCGCCGCCGAGTCGGGAGCGAAGCTGCTCTCCGACGGTCCCACCGACTACACCAAGGTCAAGGCCCAGGTCGACGCCAAGAACGTCACCTGGGACGTGGTGGACACCGACACGCTCTGGGCCGAGCGCCAGTGCGGCAAGCTGCTGATGCCGCTCGACACCAGCATCGTCGACACGTCCAAGCTGCCCAAGGGCATGGAAAGCAAGTGCTCCGTGCCGGCCATGAGTTACGGCGTGGTCCTGATGTACGACAAGAAGAAGTTCGGCGACAACCCGCCGAAGGACTGGGCGGACTTCCTCGACACGGCCAAGTACCCGGGCAAGCGCGCGATACCCGGCGTCGCGTCGGACGCGGCCCCTGGTGCGCTGGAGGCGGCGCTGATCGCCGACGGGGTCGCTCCCGATCAGCTGTACCCGCTGGACGTCGACCGGGCCCTGAAGAAGCTGACCAGCGTCCGCTCCTCGCTGGTCTTCTGGGACACCGGTGCCCGCTCCCAGCAGCTGCTGGAGTCCGGCGAGGTCTCCATGGCCATGGTGTGGTCCGGCCGCGCCTACTCCGCGGTCAAGAACGGCGCCCACTTCGCGCCGCAATGGAACCAGTTCCTGCCGGTCTCCGACTCCCTCGCCGTTCCCGTCGGCGCGAAGAACCCCAAGGCCGCCATGGCGCTGATCAACTACTACCTGGGCGTCACCCAGCAGACCAAGCTCACCGAGCTGACCTCCTACTCGCCGATCAACTCCGACGCCAAGCCCAAGCTCGACGAGCTCGCCTCGCAGTACGTGACCACCAGCCCCGAGCGGCAGGCCCAGGCGCTCAAGATCGACAACGCCTGGTGGGCGAAGAACCAGGAGCAGATCATCCAGAAGTGGTCCGACTGGCTGGCGCGGTAACCCATGACCGCCCTGATCGAGATCGCCTCCCCGGCCACCGGCGGCCGGCCCCGCAAGGGCGCCGACGGCCGGTGGGGCCGGCTGCTGCTGCCGGCCCTGGCGCTGCTGGTCGTGCTCTTCCTGGTGCCGCTGGGCCTGATGGCCTGGCGCAGCGTCACCGAACCGACGCCCGGCTGGGGCAACTACTCCTGGTTCTTCACCAGTGACGTCGCCCTCGCCACGCTCGTCCGCACGCTGACCGTCGGCGCCGTCGTCACCCTGGTGACGCTGGTGCTCTCCTACCCGTACGCCTACCTGATGACCGTGGTCGGCGCCCGCGGGCGGATCTGGCTCACCCTGCTGGTGCTGCTGCCGTTCTGGACCAGCCTGATGGTGCGCACCTTCGCCTGGGTGGTGCTGCTCCAGGACAGCGGCGTGGTCAACCAGCTCCTCGGCACCGTTGGGCTGGGCCCACTGCAGCTGATCCGCACCCCCGCCGGGGTGGTGATCGGCATGTCCCAGGTGCTGATGCCCTTCATGGTGCTGCCGCTGTACGCGGTGATGAGCGGCATCGACCGCCGGCTGCTGGACGCCGCGCAGGGCATGGGCGCACGCCCGGCCGTCGCGTTCCTGCGGGTCTTCGTGCCGCTGTCGCTGCCCGGCGTGGGCGCAGGCGCGCTGACCGTGTTCATCACCTCGCTCGGCTTCTACGTCACCCCGGCGCTGCTGGGCTCGCCCGACCAGGCGCTGATCTCGCAGCAGATCTTCA
Organism: Streptomyces atratus; assembly: GCF_040655115.1. Lineage (GTDB taxonomy): Bacteria > Actinomycetota > Actinomycetes > Streptomycetales > Streptomycetaceae > Streptomyces > Streptomyces atratus_D. Next base: position 22,152 of record NZ_JBFAJH010000068.1, read on the forward strand.
CCCAGGTCAGCGGGCTGCTGGCGTGGGGCCGCGGCGGAGCGATGGGCGTGGTGCTGCTGGCGGTGACGCTGGTCCTGCTGGGACTGGTCGGCGGCGTCCTGCGATTCACCCGTAACCGCGGAGGTGCCCGATGAGGACCGGACCCGCGCGGATCGCGCTCTGGGCGTTCAGCGCCCTGGTGGGCTGCTGGCTCATCGCGCCGACGCTGGTGGTGATCCCGCTCAGCTTCACCGACAAGGCGTCCCTGGTGTTCCCGCCGAGCGGCTGGTCCACCCGCTGGTACACCAACTTCTTCACCGATCCCCGGTGGATCGACGCGCTGCTCTCGTCGCTCCAGGTGGGCGCCCTGGTCGCGCTGGTCGCCACCGTCCTGGGCACCGCCGCCGCGATCGCGCTCACACGGTCCGGCTCGCGTTGGGTGAAGGCGTCGTACGGGCTGCTGCTGGCACCCATGATCGTGCCGACCGTGGTGGTGGCCATCGGCGTATACGCGCTCTTCCTCCAGTACAACCTGCTGGGCACCCTGCTCGGCTTCGTCACCGCCCACACCGTGCTTGCCCTGCCGTTCGTCATCATCCCGGTGACGGCGAGCCTGCGCGGGTTCGACCGGCGGCTGGAGGACGCCGCGCTGATCTGCGGTGCCAACCGATGGGGCGCCATCCGGCAGGTGACGCTGCCGCAGATCGCCCCCGGTGTCGTCTCCGGTGCCCTGTTCGCCTTCGTCACCAGTTTCGACGAGGTCGTGGTCTCGCTGTTCATCCAGAGCCCGTACCTGCAGACCTTGCCGGTCAAGATGTTCGCCAGCGTGACCCGGGACACCGACCCCACCATCGCCGCGGCCGCCACTTTGATCATCGTCTTCACCACGGTGCTCGTGCTGGCCGCCACCATCGCCACCGCCAGGAGGAACCGTGTCAGCTGAGACCAGCCTCATCAAGGCGCGCGGAGCCCGTATCGAACTGGCGCAGGTGCGCAAGGAATACGCGGACTCCGTCGCTGTCGACGACGTCTCCCTGGTCATCGAACCGGGCGAGTTCATGACCCTGCTGGGCCCCAGCGGCTCCGGCAAGACCACCACCCTCAACATCATCGCCGGCTTCACCGCCGCCACCTCGGGCACGCTGACCATCGGTGGTAAGCAGATGCAGGACCTGCCACCGCACCGGCGCGACATCGGCATGGTCTTCCAGCACTACGCCCTCTTCCCGCACATGACCGTGGCGGAGAACGTCGCCTTCCCGCTCAAGCAGCGCAAGGTGCCCAAGGCCCGCCGCGCCGAGATGGTCGACGCGGCCCTGGAGACCGTGCGGCTCGGGGGTTACGGCCACCGTCGGCCGCGCGAACTGTCCGGCGGCCAGCAGCAGCGGGTCGCCCTGGCGCGGGCCGTGGTGTACGAGCCGAGCGTGCTGCTGATGGACGAGCCGCTCGGCGCGCTCGACAAGAAGCTGCGGGAATCCCTCCAGCTGGAGATCAAGCGGGTGCACCAGGAGGTCGGCTCCACCTTCGTCTTCGTCACCCACGACCAGGAGGAGGCGCTGGTCCTCTCGGACCGCATCGCCGTCTTCAACGACGGGGGCATCCAGCAGGTCGGCACCGCCAGCGAGCTGTACGAGAAGCCCCGCAGCCTGTTCGTGGCCGAATTCCTCGGCGAGTCCTCCACCGTCCGGGGACGTATCGAGTCGGACGGCGACGACTCCTGCCTGCGGGTCGGCGACCGCACGGTACGCGCCGCCGGCCGAAGGGCCGAGGGCACCGCGGCCGCTGTCGTGGTCCGCCCCGAGCACCTGAAGGTGCAGCCCGCCGGGGCGCCGGTGGCCTCCGGGGTCAACGCGCTGCCCGCCCGGGTCACCCAGGAGATCTACCTGGGCTCCGGCCGCAAGCTCGAACTCGCCCTGCCCGACGGCACCCTGCTGCTCGCCCGAGAACAGGCCGACCGGCTCTCCGGCGTCCGCCACGGCGACGAGGTCACCGTGGTCTGGGACGTCGAGCGGGGCGTCCTGCTCGACGATGCCTCCGGTCCCACCCACCCACCCACTTCCGGTGACCGGATCCCGGTCGCCGCCGCGGAAAAGAGCGGACGATGAGCACGACCACTCCGAGCGGCACTCCCGCCACCAGCCCCACCTTCGTCAACGGCGCCGTCTCCTTCTGGTTCCGGGAGGGCGGCATCCCCGCCCGCCGCCCCGCCCTGCCCGGTGACCTGGACGTCGACGTCGCACTCGTCGGCGGCGGCTACACCGCCCTGTGGACCGCCTACTATCTCAAGCAGGCCCAGCCCGACCTCAGGATCGCCGTCCTGGAGAAGGAGTTCGCCGGCTTCGGCGCCTCCGGCCGCAACGGCGGCTGGCTCAGCGCCGAGCCGCCCGGCCAGATGCGCCGCTACGCCAAGTCGCACGGCCGGGAGCCGGCCGTCGCCCTGCAGCGCGAGATGTTCTCCTCCGTCGACGAGGTCATCCGGGTCGCCGCCGAGGAAGGCATCGAGGCCGACATCCAGAAGGACGGTCTGCTGCACGTCGCCACCAACGCCGCGCAGGAGCGGCGGCTGCGCGAAGGGCTGCCGCCGCTGCGCGCCGAGGGCTGGGGCGAGGACGACCTGGTCGAACTCGACGCGGACCAGCTCGCCGAGCGGGTCCGCGTGGCCGGCGCCCGCTACGCCCAGTGGAGCCCGCACTGCGCCCGCATCCAGCCCGCCAAGCTGGTGCGGGGCCTGGCCGACGTGGTCGAGCGGATGGGCGTGGCCATCTACGAGGGCACCGAGGTCACCGAGATCCGCCCGCGCGAGGCGGTCACCCCGCACGGCACCGTCAAGGCGACGTACGTCATCCGGGCGCTGGAGGGGTTCACCGCCGGGCTGCGCGGTCACCGCCGGGTCTGGCTGCCGATGAACAGCAGCATGATCGTCACTGAGCCGCTTCCCGCCTCCGCGTGGGACGAGATCGGCTGGCGCGGCGCCGAACTGATCGGGGACGAGGCCAACTCGTACTGCTACATCCAGCGCACCACCGACGGCCGCATCGCCATCGGCGGGCGCGGCATCCCGTACATGTTCGGCTCCCACGTCGACCAGCGCGGCGAGACCCGGGCCGCCACCCAACTGCAGCTGCAGGCCATCCTGCGGCAGCACTTCCCGGCCACCGAGGGCGTCGGGATCGACCACACCTGGTCCGGTGTGCTGGGCGTGCCCCGCGACTGGTGCGCCACCGTCCACCTGGACGAGCGGACCGGACTGGGCTGGGCCGGCGGCTACGTCGGGCACGGCGTGACCACCACCAACCTCGCCGGACGCACTCTGCGCGACCTGATCCTGCGTCAGAAGACCGACCTCACCCGGCTGCCCTGGGTCGACCGCAAGGTGCGCGGCTGGGAGCCGGAGCCGCTGCGCTGGCTGGGCGTGCGCAGCCTTTACGTCGCCTACCGCGCCGCCGACCGGCACGAGAACTCCGGCCTGGAGCGCACCTCCGTCATCGCACGCGTCGCCAACGTCATCAGCGGCCGCTGAAAGGAGCCGATCCACCATGGACACCACCGCCCCCGTCTCCGGCGTGTCTCCCGTCTGCGGGGTCTCTCCCCACTCCGGAGAAGCCGCCGTCCCCGCCGTCACCTTCCTCACCGACGCGGCGACCGCCGATCTGCCCCCCGCCCGGCCCAAGCCCACCAGCACCACAGGCCAGCAGGAGACCAACCGCACCCTGTGGGAGTCCCCCGACGGGCTGGTGGAGGTCGGCGTCTGGGAGTGCGACCCCGGCCACTTCACCGCCACCCGCGACGGCTACGACGAGGTATGCCAGGTGCTGACCGGGTCCGCCACCGTCCACACCGACGGCGGCGAGAGCGTCGAGCTGCGCCCCAGCTCCACCCTGACGATGCCGGCCGGCTGGCACGGCACCTGGCAGGTCCACGAGACCCTCCGCAAGGTGTACGTGGTCCGCACCCACCGGGCCGGCGCATGACCCTCGTCCTGCACGGCGGCCGGGTGTGGACCAGCGACCCGCTGCGGCCCCACGCCACGGCCGTCGCCGTGGCCGGCGGCCGGATCACGGCCGTCGGCACCGACGCCGAGGTGCGCCGGGCCGTCGGCCGGCCGGCCGAAGCGGTGGACCTGGCCGGCCGGACCGTGGTGCCCGGCCTCCAGGACGCACACATCCACCCCGTCTGGGGCGCTCTGGAGGCACTGCGCTGCGACCTCACCGGCGCCGCCGACGCCGAGAGTTGCGTCGCGGCCGTCCGGGAGTACGCGGCCGCCCACCCCGGGCGGCCGTGGATCCTCGGCGGCGGCTGGAGCATGGACTGCTTCCCCGGTGGCTGGCCGACCGGGGAACTGCTGGACGCGGTCGTCCCGGACCGGCCGGCCTTCCTGCCCAACGCCGACCACCACTCGGCGTGGGTCAACTCGGCGGCGCTGGACCGCGCCGGGATCGACGCGGCCACCCCGGACCCGGCGGCCGGGCGGATCGAGCGCGACGCGGCCGGCCGGCCCACCGGGGTGCTGCACGAGAGCGCGATGGACCTGGTGGCCCGGGTGCTGCCGCCGGACACCGTCGAGGACCAGCTCGCGGCACTCCGCCACGCGCAGGCCCACCTCTTCCGGTACGGCATCACCGGCTGGCAGGACGCCGTCGTCGGCGCCTACGGCGGGGCCGGCGACACGCTCGCCGCCTACCGCCGGGCCGACGCCGAGGGGCTGCTGAAGGCCCGGGTCACCGGCGCCCTGTGGTGGGACCGCGACCGCGGCCTGGAGCAGCTGGACGACCTGGTGGCCCGGCGCGGCGAGCCCGGCCGCAGGTTCCAGGCCGGTGCGGTGAAGGTGATGCAGGACGGCGTGCTGGAGAACGGCACCGGCGCCCTGCTGGAGCCGTATCTGGACTCCTGCGGGTGCGCCACCGGCAACCGCGGCCACTCCAACGTGCCCGCCGACCTGCTCGTCCAGGCGGTGACCCGGCTGGACGCGGCCGGCTTCCAGGTGCACTTCCACGCGATCGGCGACCGGGCGGTGCGCGAGTGCCTGGACGCGGTCGAGGCCGCCGTCCGGGCGGGCGGGGCGCGCGACCGGCGCCACCACATCGCCCATGTGCAACTGGTCGACGACGCGGACATCGTCCGCTTCGCCGAGCTGGGGGTGGCGGCCAACGTCCAGTCGCTGTGGGCGACCCACCACCAGCAGACCGACGAGCTGACCAACCCGCTGCTGGGCGAGGGGCGGGCCGGCCGGCAGTACCCCTTCCGCCGGCTCCTGGACAGCGGCGCCCGGCTTGCCGGGGGCAGCGACTGGCCGGTCACCACGGCCGACCCCTGGCAGGCCATGCACGTCGCCGTCCACCGCACCGAACCGCCCGGTTCGGCACACGCCGGCTGGCCGGGCGCCGACCGCCCGTTCGGGCCGGGGGAGCGGCTGGAGCTCACCGACATCCTGCGCGCCTACACGGCGGGCTCGGCCTGGGTGAACGGCAACGACGACGAGGTCGGCCTGGTACGCGAGGACATGGCAGCGGACCTCGCCGTCCTCGACCGGGACCTCTTCGCCCCGGACACGGACGTGGCCGGCACCCGTTCGGTGCTCACCCTGGTCGCGGGGGAGGCGGTCCACGCCGAGTGAACGCGGCCGACGGCGTCCGGGACCGTCTCGGTCGCCGTCGGCGGAACCGCCCGCGGCATCCCCCCGCGGGACACGGTCCGGGCGCGGTGAACGTCCGGTCGATGCTGCTGACCAGGCTGCAGGCCCGGGCAGACGCGGCCGGACCCATCACGTGGGAAGTGAACGTCGACTCCACGATCTGCCGGGCCCATCAGCATGCCGCGGGCGCCCGTCGCGACGGACAGGCCCAGGAAGAACCGCCGGGCGGTATCCATGTCCCTCACCCGTCGCCGGGGGAGGGGACGGCCGTGGCGAGCCCTGCGAAGTCGGCCATCACCAGCATCTGGTGCTCGAAGTACTCCCGCCGTTCCTCGATCAAGTCGTTGAGCCGCCCGAAGACCTCGAAGCTGATCAGGCCGAACAGCTGGGTCCACAGCGTGAACGCGGTGGCGATGACCACCTCGGGTGCCGGTTCGATCCACGTGGGCTTCACCAAGGGGCTTTGGTCCATCAACCGACGCAGCTCCGCGCGGGTCGCGGCGGGCAGCGGCCGGGGCGGGGCCGCCGGGCGCAGCCCACGCTCGGCGCCGTCGAACAGGATGCCGATCAGGGCCGCCACGACCTCTGATGCCGGTCCCACCGTCTGCGGCGGTGCCGCGTAGCTCGGTACCGGGCTGCCGTAGATCAGGGCGTACTCGGCGGGGTGGTCCAGGGCCCACGAGCGCACCCCGTGGCCGAGCGACAGGAGCCGAGTCGGCAGGTCGTGGCGGGCCACGGCGGCTTCCGCAGCCTTCGCGGACGCGGCGAGCGCCGCGTAGGCGTCCGTGATCAGCGCGGTCAGCAACGCATCACGGTTCGGGAAGTAGCGGTAGAGCGCCGAGGGGACCAGTCCGGCATCCCTCGCCACAGCCCGCAGGGACAGGTTCGCGCCGTCCGTGGCCAGGTGCCGCCTGGCGATCGCGCGGATCTCCTCGGCGGTCTCGGCGCGGACCCGGGCCCGCAGTGATGGCACCGACATGACCGCATTCTCGCACAGCGAGGAGAACGGGCGACCGGAGAGTGAACAGTGTTCTTGACAGGCGGGGCCGACACGGCTCAAATAGGTTCAGAGAACACTGTTCTCGCAAGAGAACGCCGTACACGTATCCGGGGATATCTCATGTCTGTGCACGTCATCGTGGGCGCCGGGCCGGTCGGATCAGCCACGGCGCGCCTGCTCGCCGACCAAGGGGAACAGGTCCGCGTGGTAACCCGGCGCGGTACTGGTCCGGACCATCCGGCCGTCGAGCGGGTGGCCGCCGACGCCACCGACGCATCGGCACTCGCCCGGCTCTGTGCGGGCGCGACTGCGCTCTACAACTGCGCCGGCCCGCCCTACCACCGGTGGCCCGTCGACTGGCCGCCGCTGGCGGCGGCCTTCCTCGAAGCCGCCCGCGCCGGCGGCGCCGTGCTGGTGACCGCGGGCAACCTCTACGGCTACGGTCCGATGACCGGCACCATGACCGAGCGGCATCCGCTGCTGGCGACCGGCACGAAGGGCCGTGTCCGGGCCCGGATATGGGCCGACGCGCTCGCCGCCCACGAAGCCGGCCATGTCCGCACCGCGGAGGTCCGTTCCTCGGACTACCTCGGGGCCGGCACCCAGTCGCTGCTCACCATGGCCGTCCTGCCCAAGGCGCTGGCAGGAGCGCGCGTGAGTGTGCCGGCGAACCTGGACGCGCCGCACAGTTGGACCTACGTCGGCGACGTGGCGCGCACACTGAGCGCCGTCGCGGCGGACGAAAGCGCGTGGGGTCGCGCCTGGCACGTGCCGACCGCCGCCCCGCTCTCCATCCGCGACATCACCACCCGCGCCTGTGCACTGGCCGACGCGCCCCCGCCGCGGTTGTCCACCATGCCCGCGGCAATGCTCTGGCTCGGCGGACTGAGTAATCCGATCGTCCGCGAACTCCGCGAGACCCAGTACCAGTTCCGCAAGCCGTTCGTGGTGGATTCCTCCGCCGCGACCGAGGCCTTCGGGATACAGCCCGCCCCGCTCGACGTGGCGCTGGAGGAGACCATCGCCACATGGTCAGGGGGAGGCCGGTGAGGCGCGCGCTCTCGTTCCACAGCCGGTCGCAGCGTCCGACGTCGCTGGTGTGCGGCGCGGTCTCGACTTCCCGGCGCTTGACGAAGAACCGGCCGGTGACGCCCTCGACGTCCGGAGACGTGGCCGGCCACGCCGGTGTGCCGGCTCCGGCGTCCGGGCCCGGCGAGAGCGGGCTCAGCAGTGAGATCATGATCTTCAGGGCACCCCGAACGTCCCTGCCGAGCCCCGTCCCCCTGACGACTTCCGGATGGGCGCCGTTCACTGTGATTTGGGTACCCGCCAGGCGGCGGGCGAGGGCATGGACGGACATCGCGTTCATGTTCTTGGTGCGCCCGTAGCACCGAAACGGACGCAGGCTCGACACCGGGCCCAGGGCGCGTCCGGTGGAGCACTCGAGATCGTGGACCACGGCCCCTGTTGACGAACTCGGCCTGAGCGGTCTGGGCGAGTGGTTTCTCCCGTCAATCGTGGGGGACGACGGCGACCGGGCAGCGTGCGTGATGAATGGCGGCCTGGGCTACGGGGCCCAGGGGTGGTGCCAGGGCACGATGGTGCTGTCGTCGGCCGACGACCAGCAGATCAGCACCTTCGGCGGCCCGTACGACAGCCTTGGCAGGGCTTACGAGTGGGGTGCTGTCGGTGACGTCCACCAGCGGGAACCTGTCACGCCAGGGGCGGAGAGTCTGGCTGAGGAGCTTCTGTGCGTCCTGAACGATTCCTTCCGCCACGTCATGGTCCACGCCCCAGGGCACGTATGCGTCCAGCGGCAGGCTTCGGCCGTGGACGGCCCGAAGAGGAATGCCGCGCACAGCAGCGGTCTTGAAGGCGAATTCGAGCAGGTCGTCGCAGGGTCCGTGCAGTTTGAGCGCCACCACCACGCCGCCTGTCGCAGTTCGAGCGGGCTGTGGGCCGTCTTCGCCCGTACCGGCTCGCACCAGGACCACCGGCCGCTCGGCGCGTGCCACGACGGGCATGCTGATGTCGCCGAGGAAATAGCTCTCGATGGGCACCAGCCCCCGCGAACCGAGCACGAGCATCTCGGACTCCGATGCCGCTCGCAGAAGCGCGTGCTCGGCATCGTCGGCTACCAGGCTGCCGACGACGGGGAGGCCCGGGTGGTGTGCCTGGAGCTCCGCCCGCGTGTTGTGCACGATCCGCCTCGCCCAGTAGTTCTGATCCATCTCGGCAGGAGTGCGGGGCGGTTCCGGCACCAGCAGGGGCCACGCGTGCAGCAGGCGCAGCGTGAGCTTGCGACGCTCGGCTTCGTCGGCGGCCCAACGGGCAGCAGAAAGGCTCTCGGGTGACCCGTCGAGGCCGACGGTGACGACTGGCTCCATGAACGACTGCCTCCGTCTCGCAAGAAGCCTGAACGGCGGTTGTGCGAGCCGCCTTTCCGCACGGCTTGCACCTGTGCCCCGGTCCAGGGGCTGGAGGACGGCGGCAGGGGATCGACGGGGTGTGCGTCTGCGCAGACACGCCGAGCACGGGTTCTCTTCATTCGACAAGTACCCCAGATCCTCCGGTGGCGCATGTGGAACCGTTTCTAACCAGTGCGCATGAGTGAGTCCTGGACCCACTGTTGCGTACTGGGCGCATCCCGAACGGTGTTGGATGCGCTGGGTTCCCGCTTTCGCTTCCCGCTCGGCGACGGTCCTCCAGGGAGCCGGTCCGTTGCGGGTGGGCGGGTTCCCTCACGCCCCCGGTCACCTGGCCCGGCCTGGACGGTCCGATGCCCCGCACGATCACTCCGGTCGTGTGGGGGCAGTGCCGTCCGACGCCGGACCGGGTGTCCGAGGGCGCGTCGTCCGATCGCGATGCCGGCGGCATCGTGACGGGACATCTTGCGGTGGGGGGCGACCATTGGTTTCTGCCAGTGC
>NZ_JBFAJH010000069.1:0-31401 GCF_040655115.1 Streptomyces atratus
CTACCAGCTACCTCGCCGGACTCCACCTACGCGGATCGATCATCTGGCTCCGGAGTCTCCGCCCCACATGATCCGAACCTGGAACACGCCCTAGTACTGCTGTGGGACAACGACGCCCGCCACGTCGACGCCGCAATGCGCGAGCTCATCCCGGACCCGCCATGACGTCGACGCCACAGTCACGGGCGAAGCGAATGGCTGCGGCCTCGCCGAGTCGGTGCAGGTCGCGGCGGTAGGCGACTCACCGATCTGTTCCTTGGTCGGACAGTGTCGCCACCGACGGTTTGCCACGCGACTGAAATGGGCGGTGCGTAGGCGGACAGTGGTCGCGCCCGTCGGCGTGCCCTGAGCGTCCGGTCCGGAGGTGTGGCCGCCAGCGCTCGGGGCGAGCTGTCGGCCACCGGCAGCCACGGGCCCGAGCCGGATTCCTGGGCGACCGGCCGTCACGGCGAAACTGCGGGTAGAGCGGCGCGAAGCCTGCGGTCGGCCCAGATTCTCGATCACGCGGGTGACGAGCTGTGCGTGCGTTGTCTCAAGTCCGCAATGCAGCTGGGGAGCCGCTTTGACGCGCGCGTGACGCTGATCCTGATGAGGCGTCGGGCACCGTGTTGTGCTCGTCCGGTGGATCGATCGCGCGGCATTGGCTGGTACTGCAACGGTGCTTGCGTGACCTCGAGGAACGCCACGCGTCCCTCGGTGAGTCCGTCGGGATGGGGACCTGGAGCCGACGGAGGCCGGACGACGCCTCTCGGGGTGCGGTTCGGCGCCATCCGGAGCCGGCTGTTCCCGGGGGAGTCGGACACCTGACACGGCCGGGAACGACAGGGTGAACGGCGGCACTCGTGCCGGTGTGGGGAGCCGGGACCTGCTGTGGCCGGGGGCGTGGAGGGGCACCGGCCGTCGTGACCGGTGCCCTGCCGCGTGCGCAGCTCCGCTCGTGGGCCCTGCGGCCGGGCCGCCTACATGGGGGCCGGTTCCGGCGCGCCGTCGCGTCCGGGCGGCAGGGGTGCGGAAACCCCGTCCTCGGCGGAGTGGTGGGCGCGGACACCGATCATGCCGACGGCGGTCAGCACTGCGGCGACGGCGGCCGCCACACCACACACCAGGAACGCGGTGCTGAAGCCGCTGCCCAAGGCGTCCAGGGTGAGACCGTGCGCCGCGGATCCTGGGGCGCCGGGCGGCAGGCTGTTCACGGCGATGGGCCCTCCGGCCTTGGCGATCTCGCGTGCCGCTGCCAGCTGACCGCCCGGCAGGTTCGCGCCGGACAGGTTCGCCGCGAACGCCGACCCCGCGTTGCTGAGGGCGACCGCGCCGACGACGACGGGGCCGAGGGCGAAGCCGAGGTCGCGCAGCATGTTGGTGGTGGCGCTGGCCATGCCCGCCAGGTGCGGGGGCACGCTGTTCAGCGCCACGGCCGTCACGGAGCTGACGGTCAGGGCGAAACCGATGCCGATCAGCAGGGCGGGCACGACGAACGCGCCGAGTCCCGGGTCGGTGACGTCCAACCGGGTGCACAGCAGGCAGCCGATCGCCATCAGGACGAATCCAGAGGTCAGCAGCCAGGACGCGGCGACCCGGTGCAGGAGCCGCGAGACGATCGGGATGAGCAGGAAGGCAGGCCCCTGCAGAAGCAGGAAGGGGACCGCGACGCGAATCGGGTCCTGGTGCTGTACGGGGCCCAGCCACATGCTCGTCGTGAAGCAGGCGCCGAGGAAGGCGAGCATGCCGATGACCGCGACGACGGACGACACGGTGAAGGCCCGGTTGCGGAACAGCTTCAGGTCGAAGATCGGGGACTCGGCCCCCAGCTCCACCACGACGAACCCGGCGAGGAAGCACGCGCCGAGGGCGAAGGCGAGCATGACGGGGAGGGTGGTCCAGCCCGACTCGGGCCCCTCGACGGCGCCGTACAGCACCAGGATGAGACCGATGGCGAAGGTGATCTGACCGGGTACGTCGAGCCTTCGGCCCGCGGGCGCCTTCGACTCCGTGGCCAGCACCAGGGTGAGCGCCATGCTGACCAGGGCGAGTCCGACGAGCACCCAGAACGAACCGCGCCACGACCCGACCTTGGCGAACATGCCGCCGAGCAGAGGTGAGACGGCGGCACCGGCGGACAGGAAGCCGCTCCAGACCGCCACCGCGTGCGCCCGTTCCCGGGAAGCGCGGGTGACGGAGGTGATCGCGGTGAGCGAGCTGGGGAACACGGCACCGGCGCCCAGCCCGTTCAGGGCGGCGCCGATCCACAGCACCTGCACGGTGGGCGCGAACGCGGTCACGGCACTGCCTGCGGCGACCAGCGCTGTGCCGGCCATGATCAGCCTGCGGCGCCCGAAGAGGTCACCGAGGACGCCGAAAGTGAACTCGAAGCAGACCACGGCGATCATGAACGCGGCCGTGATCCAAGTCAGTTGGGAACCGTGCGTGTTCATGTCCTGCTGGAAGAGTCCGTTGAGCGAGGCCGGCAGCGCGTTCGCGACCTGGGCCACGAAGACCGCGCCGCAGGCGGCAGCCAGCGTTCCCGCGTAGCCCGGTGTCCGGGCGGCCCCCGCGGTTGGGCCCTGGGACGTCGTCGTCCCGTTGTTGAGCGTCATTGCTGTTCTCCCTGGCTGGGAAAGATGGGCGTCCCGGAAGCGGGAGCCGTAAGAGCGTGGAAGGGCTCGGCTCTGCGTGCGCGGTGGGGGAGGGGGCACGACGCGAGTCGGGCGTGATGCCGTGGAGAATGACACTCGCTTTACGTCACGTCAATGTTGTGTTCGTGATCTAAGGCAAAAAGTGTTGCCGTAAGGTCAGCGGCCGCGCTGTCGTGCGATCGGGGCTCAATGCTGCTCGGCGAGGTCCTTCTCCAGGGCGTGAGCCGTGGCATCCAGGGCGGCGACCAGGGGCTGGAGGCGGTGCGGGTCGTAGCGCACGCTGGGCATGGACACCGACAGACCGGCCAGCGCGGTGCCGTTTTGGTCGCGCACCGGTACGCCGACGGCGACGAGACCGCGTTCGGATCGCTCCTTGTTGACGGCGAACCCGTTGCGGCGCAGACGCCTCAGCTCCGCCCGCAGCCGGGCGAGATCCGGGCGATCGGCCGGACGGTCGCGGTAACGCTCGGGGGCGTAGACCTCCTCCAGTTCCTCTTCGGTGAGGTCGGCGAGCAGGAGCAGCCCCGCCGTCGTGCGGTGAGCCGGGAACACCATGCCCTCCCGGGAGCCGACCCGCAGTGCCTGCCGGCACTCGACACTGGCGATGAACCGGGCCGTGTCCCCGGTGCGCACGATCAGGTTCGTGGTCTCGTCCAGAAGATCGACGACCCGGTGCAGATGAGGCAGGGCCGCCGCGCGCAGCCGCGACACGAGGGACTGGGAGTGCGCGGCGAGCTCCAGCACCGGCCCCGCACGGTAGACGCGGTCCTCGCCCTGCATGGCGAAGTCCCGGTAGACGAGCATCGCCAGGACCCGGTGGGCGGTCGACCTGGCGACGCCCAGCCGCTCGGCGATCTGCGACACGGTCGCGCCGCCCTCCATCTGCAGGATGGTCGCCGCTCGCAGTGCGTGGTCCACGCTGGCGATGGGGTACGGCGGCGGTGTCTTGAGCGGTTTGTCCATGACATGTCCCTTCAGATTCTGCTCTCCAGAATCTCCATGTTCTCCTGGAAGACACGGTGCACGCTGGTCCTGTGACTCAGTCCTCCATCGTCCAAGACATCGCCACGGGTTCCCCGGTCCGGCTCCAGGCCGTCTCCGCGGAGGGGCAACCCGAGGTCACCCCGGCGCTCGAAGAGCTGTACCGGGGCTTCGAACAGGAACTGCTCGTACCGCTGTGGACCGAGATCGGCGACCTGATGCCGGCCCACCCGCGCTCGCGCGCCGTGCCGCACGTGTGGCGCTGGGAGCGACTGCGGGACCTGGCGGACCGGGCCGGCGATCTGGTCCCCGTCGGCCGTGGCGGTGAGCGCCGGGCCATCGCGCTGGCCAACCCCTCCCTCGGCGGCCGACCCTTCGCCACCCCGACGCTGTGGGCGGCCATCCAGTACCTCATGCCCGGCGAGGACGCCCCGGAGCACCGGCACACCCAGCACGCCTTCCGCTTCGTCGTCGAGGGCGAGGGCGTGTGGACGGTCGTCGGGCGCGACCCGGTGGCCATGCGGCGCGGCGACTTCCTCCCGCAGGCGGGCTGGAACTGGCACGCCCACCACAACGCCACCGCCGAGCCCATGGCCTGGATCGACGGACTGGACATCCCCTTCCAGTACGCCACCGAGGCGCAGTTCTTCGAGTTCGGCCGGGACGAGATCAGCGACGCCGAGCGGATCACCCCGGAGCGGTCGCGCTCCGAGCGCCTGTGGGGCCACCCGGGCCTGCGCCCGCTGTCGGCCGTCCCGGCCACACCGGGCAGCCCGCTGCTGTCCTACAAGTGGGAGTACACCAACGCCGCCCTGAAGGACCAGCTCCTGCTGGAGAAGGAGGGCCTCGGCGGCACCGTCGAGCCCGGCCACGCCGCGGTGCGCTACTCCAACCCGCACGACGGCTCCGACGTCCTGCCGACCATCCGTGCCGAGTTCCACCGCATCGCCCGCGACGCCGAGACCGCGCCGGTCCGCGAGACCGGCTCGTCGGTCTACCAGGTCTTCGACGGCTCCGGAGTGGTGACCGTCGGCGACACGTCCTGGACGGTGACCCGCGGCGACCTGTTCGTCGTCCCGTCCTGGCAGCCGTTCTCCGCCAAGTCCGAAGCCGGAGCCACCGACTCCGACGAGGGCGGCCTCGACCTGTTCCGCTTCTCCGACGCGCCCGTCTTCGAGGCGCTCAAGCTCGACCGAACCCAGAAGGACGCCTGACCATGAAGCTCGCCACCATCCGCACCGCCGACGGCACCCGGGCGGTCCGCCTCGACGGCGAGGTCCTCGTCGACCTCGGGTACGCCGACCTCGGTGAGCTGTTCGCCGAGGCCGACTGGCAGGCCAGGGCCGCCGCCTCCGGCACCACCTATCCGGTCGAGGGCGCGGACTTCGCGCCGGTCGTCCCGAACCCCTCCAAGGTCGTCTGCGTCGGCCACAACTACACCAACCACATCAAGGAGATGGGCCGGGAGCTGCCGAACTACCCGACCCTCTTCCCGAAGTTCGCCGAGACCCTGATCGGCGCGGGCGACGACATCGCCAAGCCGGCCGAGACCGACGCGCTCGACTGGGAGGTCGAACTGGCCGTCGTGATCGGCAAGCAGGTGCGCCGCGCCGACGAGCAGCAGGCCGCCGACGCCATCGCCGGCTTCACCGTCATGAACGACATCTCGGTGCGCGACTGGCAGTTCCGCACCATTGAGTGGACCCAGGGCAAGATCTGGGAGGCCTCCACCCCGGTCGGCCCCTACGTCGTCACCCCCGACGAGGTCGGCGGCGTCCGCCCCGCGCTCGAGGTCAAGACCGTCGTCGACGGGCAGGTCATGCAGCAGGACGACACCGGCACGCTGCTGTTCGACCCGGTCTTCCTGGTGCAGTACATCTCCACCGTCATCACCCTGCGCCCGGGCGACATCATCGCCACCGGCACCCCGGCCGGCGTGGGCAACGCCCGCGACCCCAAGGTCTTCCTGCTTCCGGACCAGACCGTGGTCACCGAGATCGCGGGCCTGGGCGCCTGCACCAACAAGGTGGTCGCGGAATGACCGACGCCCCGCGGACGTTCGCCGACGCGCGCGAGTGGGCCCGTACCGGCACCGAGCTGGTACTGGCCGCCGTCGAGGATCTCGACGAGGCCGGCTTCGCCGCCGACAGTCTGCTGCCGGGCTGGACCCGCAAGCACCTGGCCGCGCACGTCGCCGCCAACGGCGACGCCCTGTGCAACCTCGTGCACTGGGCGGCAACCGGCGAGGAGACGCCGATGTACGCCTCCCCCGAGGAGCGTGCCGCCGGCATCGGCAAGGGCCCGGCCCTCTCCGCCGGCGAACTGCGCGCCTGGCTGGCCGACTCGGCCCGTCGGCTCGGCACGGATCTGGACGAACTGACCGACGAGCAGTGGCAGAACAAGGTCGTCACCGCTCAGGGCCGTACCGTCCCCGCCACCGAGTTGCCCTGGATGCGGTCCCGGGAGGCCTGCGTCCACGCGGTCGACTTCGGCACCGGCGTCACCTTCGCCGACCTCCCGGCGGGCTTCCTGTCCGCCCTGGTCGACGAGATCAGCACCAAACGCGGGCTCACCGAGCTGCCCGACGGCCCTCTCCCCGAGGTCGCCGCCTGGCTGGCCGGGCGGCCCCACACGCTTGCCGACGCTCCCGAGCTCGGCCCGTGGCTCTGAGAGTTGAGGAAGTTCCATGACGAACCCTGATGTGATCGTCGTCGGCGGCGGTATCGGCGGCCTGGGCGCGGCGTTCTCGCTGACCCGCCAGGGCCTGAACGTGCGTCTGCTGGAGAGCGCCCCCGTCTTCGGCGAGGTCGGCGCCGGCATCCAGCTCGCCCCCAACTGCACCCGCATCCTCGACGACTACGGCCTCCTGGAGGAGGCCAAGAGCCTCGGCGTCGTTCCGGACTCCATGGTCATGCGCGACGCGGTCGACGGCGGCGAATTGACCCGCCTGGACCTGCGCGACCTGGAGAAGCGGTACGGCTATCCGTACATGGTGATCCACCGCAGCGACCTGCACGGCCTGCTGCTGCGCGCCTGCGGGCAGGCCGGCGTCGAGCTGGTCACCGACTCCCGCGTCACCTCGTACGAGAACGCCGACGGCGGCGCCCGCGTCACCCTCGCCTCCGGCGAGGTCCACGAGGCCGGCCTGGTCATCGCCGCCGACGGTCTGCACTCCGTCGCACGCAAGCTCCTCGTCGACGACCGGCCCGTCTCCTCCGCGTACGTCGCCTACCGGGGCACCGTGCCCACCGAAACGCCCCGTGTCCAGGGCATCGACCTCAGCGAGGTCGTGGTCCACGTCGGCCCGCGCTGCCACTTCGTCCACTACGGCCTGCGTGGCGGCGTACTCCTCAACCAGGTCGCCGTCTTCGAGTCCCCCAAGGCCCTTGCCGGCCAGGAGGACTGGGGCACCCCGGACGAGCTCGACAACGCCTTCGCCGAGACCTGCGGCTTCGTCCAGGACGGCCTGCCGTTCATGTGGCGGGAAAAGTGGTGGCGGATGTTCGACCGCGAGCCGGTCATGAACTGGGTCCACGGCCGGATCGCGCTGCTCGGCGACTCCGCGCACCCGCCGCTGCAGTACATCGCGCAGGGCGCGATCATGGCCATCGAGGACGGCTGGGTGCTGGGCGAGCACGTCGCCCGCAACCGCGCCGAGGACGGCACGATCGACTGGAGTGCCGCGCTCGCCGCCTACGAGGCCGTCCGCCCGGAGCACTGCCGCCGCGTGCTGACCACGTCCCGCAAGTGGGGCGAGCTGTGGCACCTCGACGGTGTCGCCCGCGAGCAGCGCAATGTGCTGCTGCGTGCCCGCGACACCTACGACTACGCCTTCGTGGACTGGCTGTACGGCCCGACCGCGCTGACGCCGGACGAGGAGCCCCCCATGTTCACGCCGATCCCGCTGTCCTCGGCCCGTGTCGACGAGCCTGAGTCCCCCGCCCTGGTGGGAGGACACTCCCAGTGAGCGACGCCTATCTCTACGCGGCCGCCCGCACCCCCTTCGGCCGGTTCAACGGCGCCCTGGCCGGCGTACGCCCCGACGATCTCGCCGCCACCGTGCTGACCGGCCTGCTGGCCAAGACACCGGACCTGGATCACGCCGCGATCGGCGACGTGGTGTGGGGCAACGCGAACGGTGCCGGCGAGGACAACCGCAACGTCGGCCGGATGGCGGTGCTGCTGGCCGGGCTGCCGGTGAGTGTGCCCGCCACCACTGTGAACCGGCTGTGCGGCTCCAGCCTGGACGCGGCGATCATCGCCTCGCGCACCCTGGAGTCCGGCGACGCGGACATCGTCGTCGCCGGCGGTGTGGAGTCCATGACCCGCGCGCCCTGGGTGCTGCCCAAGCCGGACCGGGCCTTCCCCGCCGGCCATGTCACGGCCGTCTCCACGACCCTGGGCTGGCGGCTGGTCAACCCCGCGATGCCGAAGGAGTGGACGGTTTCGCTGGGGGAGTGCAACGAACTGCTCCAGGAGAAGTTCTCGATCTCCAGGGAGCGGCAGGACGCGTTCGCAGTGCGCTCCCACCGGCTTGCGGCCCGGGCCTGGGACGACGGTTTCTACGACGGCCTGGTCCTGCCGCTGGAGGCGCTCGCCCGAGACGAGGGCATCCGCCCCGGCACCGACCCCGCCAAACTGGCTGCCCTGAAGCCGTCGTTCCGCCCGGACGGGACGATCACGGCCGGCAACGCCTCCCCGCTCAGCGACGGGGCGTCGGCCGTGCTCCTGGGTACCGCGGCGGCGGCCGACCGGATCGGGCCGGACCCCGTCGCCCGCATCGCCGGGCGCGGGGTGTACGCGGCCGACCCGCAGATGTTCGGCTTCGCCCCGGTGGAGGCCGCGGAGCAGGCGCTGCGCCGGGCCGGTATCCGCTGGAGCGACGTGGGCGCGGTGGAGCTGAACGAGGCGTTCGCGGTGCAGTCGCTCGCCTGCGTGGACACCTGGGGCATCGACCCGGAGATCGTCAACACCCGGGGTGGCGCCATCGCCCTCGGCCATCCGCTGGGCGCCTCGGGCGGCCGGCTGCTGGGCACCCTGGCGAAGGTGCTGCGCGAGCGGCGCGAACGCTGGGGCGTCGCGGCCATCTGTATCGGCGTGGGCCAGGCCCTCGCCGTGGTCCTGGAGAACGTCACCGACGAGGTGAGCGGCTGATGGGCGTGACCATCGCGGCGACGGCCGACGAGGCCGTGGTGGGCGTCGAGGACGGTGCGACGGTCCTGGTGGGCGGATTCGGTCTGGCGGGCATGCCGTTCGACCTCATCGACGCGCTGATCCGGCAGGGCGCCGGTGACCTGACCGTCGTGTCCAACAACGCCGGCAACGGGGACGTGGGCCTGGCCGCACTGCTCAAGGCGGGCCGGGTGCGCAAGGTCGTCTGCTCCTTCCCCCGGCAGAGCGACTCCTATGTGTTCGACGAGCTGTACCGGGCCGGGCGGGTGGAGCTCGAGGTGGTGCCGCAGGGCACCCTCGCCGAACGGATGCGGGCCGCCGGGGCGGGCATCGGGGCCTTCTACTGCCCCGTCGGCGTCGGCACCCCCTTGGCGGAGGGCAAGGAGATCCGGGAGATCGACGGACGTGCTCACGTCCTGGAGTACCCGATCAAGGGGGACGTGGCCCTGATCTCGGCGCACCGCGCGGACACCATGGGCAACCTCGTCTACCGCAAGACCGCCCGGAACTTCGGCCCCGTCATGGCCACGGCGGCCACGACGGTCGTCGCCCAGGTCACCGACGTGGTGCCCGCCGGGGAGATCGATCCGGAGAACGTGATCACCCCGGGCATCTACGTCGACCGCCTCGTGCGGGCCGAGGCCCGCCGGCTCACCGTGCAAGGAGCCCGCTGATGACGGCAACGACCACACAGCCCGTGGAACACACGGACCGGGGCCCGCTGAGCACCGACGAGCTCGCGGCCCGCATCGCCCGTGACATCCCGCCCGGTTCCTACGTCAACCTCGGCATCGGGCAGCCGACCAGGGTCGCCGAGCACCTGTCGGCGGACGCGGGGATCGTGCTGCACACGGAGAACGGCATGCTGGGCATGGGGCCGGCCGCGACCGGCGACGAGGTGGACCCCGACCTCACGAACGCCGGAAAGGTACCGGTCACCGAGCTGCCCGGGGCGGCGTACTTCCACCACGCCGACTCCTTCGCGATGATGCGCGGTGGCCACCTCGACGTGTGCGTCCTCGGCGCGTTCCAGGTCTCGCAAGCCGGTGACCTGGCCAACTGGCACACCGGCGACCCCGACGCCATCCCCGCCGTGGGCGGCGCGATGGATCTCGCCGTCGGAGCGCGGCAGGTGCTGGTGATGATGAAGCTGTTCACCCGGGACGGCACCCCCAAGCTCGTCCCCGCGTGCACGTACCCGCTCACCGGTACCGCCTGCGTCGGCCGCGTCTACACCGACCACGGCGTCTTCGCCACCGGCCCGGACGGTGTCCGCGTCCTGGAGACGTACGGCACCACGGTCACGGAGTTGCGGGAGCGGCTCTCCGTCGACCTGCTCCCCTGAGCGAGCTAGGCGTATGTTACGTTAGATAACTTTACGATGCGTATAACATGGAGCCGGTGTGTATGCTCGCCGTGCGGTGGCGCGTTAGGATCCGGTCATGGCGAACCTTCGTGAGGCGCAGAAGCAGATGACGCGCCGTCTGCTGCTGGAGTCAGGACTTGAGCTGTTCAAGACGAAGGGGTATGCCGCCACCACGGTCGACGACATCGCGACCGCGGCGGGCACCACACGCGTCACGTTCTACGCGTACTTCCCCTCCCGCGGCGACCTGATGAAGGCACTCATCGACGAGCAGCTCAACGAGGCGTTGCAGCGCGTCCGCTCCCACGAGCACGGCTCGACGGCGCAGGACCTCGTCGCCACCGTCGTCGACGGAACACCGGAAGCGATCAAGGCGTGGCTGCGGCGAACCGCCGACAACTGGCCGGCCATCCGGCCGATCATCCGCATCGGCCGCGATGCCGCGGTGATCGAGCCGGAACTGGCCGACCTGGTCGAGCGATGGCTGGAGGAGGCCATCAGTGACATCGAGGACGGGCTGACGGCGGCCGGGCGATTCGAGCCTCATCAGCGTCACTTCCGGGGCGTTCTCGCGATGGCACAGCTCGACTTCGTCGCCCAGAACTGGCGCCGCGCCGACTGGAAGATCACCCATGAGCAGATGCTGGACGAGCTCAGTGTCAGCTGGGTGGATCTGCTGACCTGACCTGACCTGACCTGACATGGCTCTGCGGACCTGACCGACACGGTCCGGGCGGTGGGCGTCAGCCCTGTTTCGGCGCCGCGTCGAACAGCAGCGCCCGGAGCCACTCGATGAAGTGGTGATCAGACAGTCGGGGGTTCCAGACCATGTCGATCCCCAGCCCGGGAAGCGGGAACGGGAACTCCTCGATCCGCAGATCGGCAAGCGTCCGCATGGTGGCGGCGACCTGGTGGCGCATGAGGGCGACGCCGTTCGCGCGTGCGACCAGGAACGGCACCAGCAGGAAATCGGAGATCCACAGGCCGACGCGGTAGGGGATCCCCTGCTCCTCCAGCACCGGATACGGGAAGACGCGCCGATCGGTGTCCACGACGATGTGCGGCTGGGTGGTCAGGAGGTCGAGCGCGCTCGCTTCCGGCGGTGCGTCCGGCGAGGCCACCACCACACAGCGGTCGTTGTACAGGCGCTCGCGCGGGTAGGGCGAGAAGTGTCCCTCGGAGATCAGCGCGACGTCGACTCCCTTGTCGGTGAAGGTGGCCTCGTTCGGCACCGTGATCGTACGCACCCGCAACGTGACATGCGGAGCGCGCTCGGCGACGAGCCGCATCAGCCGGGGGCCGACGACGAAGGCCGTGCTGTTCGTCATGGCGACGGTGACAACGCGCTGGTCCTTGGCGGGGTCGAAGACGGGGAAGTTCACGATCTGCGCGGTCTGTTGCAGGGCACTGCGCAGCGGCGCGATCAGCTCCAGCGCCCTCGGGGTCAGCGTGACGCCCGTCCCCTGCCGGACGACGAGGTCGTCACCCAGCAGACGCCGCATTCTCGTGAGGGCGTGACTCATCGCCGGCTGTGACAGACCGACTCGTTCCGCCGCCTTGGTCACCGAACGCTCCTCGAGGAGCGCGAGGAGGGGCACCAACAGGTTGAGGTTGACCGATGCCAGTCGATCCAGCCCCGAACCCGTGGTTCCCTCTCCGTCGTCGCCCATGGAGCAAATCCTACGAGGCCGGCTGGGTCATACGACGCAGTCGGGGGATCGGGATCCGGTAGTTGAGCGCCGCAGCCACGCCGGTGCCGTCATCGTGTGACCAGCGCATCAACGCCGGCCCACCACCGGGCCCTCCGTCGACGTACATCGGTTCCCCTTCCAGCGGCAGATGGCCCACCGCCTTGAGGCTCAGCCCGAACTGCTCGGTCCAGAAGTACGGCTGAAACTGGAGCGGCGGCGCGTCGTCGCCGCGGACAAGTGCCCTGGCGGCGACCTTCGCCTGCTCGATCGCACTGCTCCAGAGGGGGATGCGGCGCAGGCCGTACGGGGTGGGGAAGGCCGCGAGGTCACCGACGGCAGCGACGTCGGGGCGAACGAGCCCACGCGAGTCGACCGGGATGGCACCCTTCGCCGCAAGTCCCGTGTCCGCGAGCCACTCCGTGTTGGGCACGTCGCCGACGGCGGTCATCAGAACCTCTGCCTCAAGGAGCGCGCCATCGTCAAGTACGACCCGAGCGCTCCCCTCACGCCGTTCGAGCCGTGCCGACCCGGTGTCGACGATGGTGAGCCCCACGTCCAGCGCGGCCTTGACGAAGACGTCAGCGAGGTACGAACCGAGCTGGACCATCAGTGGCACCCCTTGGGAGACGAGGGTGACCCGACAGCCGGCGGCCAAGCACCCCGAGGCGATCTCCATTCCGAGCGGGCCTCCGCCGACCACGATGACCGACGGCCGGCCCGCCAACCGGCTTCGCAGGGACAGCGCGTCATCGAGTCCACGCAGGGTGAGCTCCTCGGGAAGGCCGGACAACCGTCGCGCCCGGGAGCCAGTGGCAAGGACGACGCGGTCGTACGGCAGAGCCGTACCGTCGTCGAGAGTGACGAGCCGACGATCGATATCGAGTCCGGTCGCACGGACGCCCAGAAGTTCGGTCGCCCCGTGACCGGTCGGCGGAAGCTCGTGCGACGACATGTCATCGCCGTCCAGCAGGAGCGCTTTCGACAGGGCTGGGCGGCTGTACGCCGGATGCGGTTCGTCGCCGACGATGGTCAGCTCGCCATCGAAGCCGGCCTCACGGAGCGTGTCGGCCGCGGTGAGCCCGGCAATCCCGTTGCCGACAACGACGACGCGGTCCATCGTGCCGCCGTTCATACGATCCTCAGCGCCGCGACCGGGCACACCCGGACAGCGGCGTTCGCCAGGGCGGCGTCGGCTTCACCGACCTCCTCGCGGTCCAGCACGAGCTCGCCATCGTCGTCGAGGTGCATGAGCTGGGGGGCAGCCTCCTCACACAGGCCGTGCCCTTCGCAGCGGGGGCGGTCAAGAACGATCTTCATGCGGGGATCACTTCCAGGACGGGGAGCTCCTCGATGCTCCGGGTGATGTTGCTGGGAAGACGGACCTCGGGCCCGACGACGAGGCGCTTGACGCGCCGGGAAAGCGCTTCGATCACAGCGTGAGCCTCCAGGCGGGCGAGTCCTTGGCCCGCGCAGCCGTGAGGGCCGTAGCCGAACGAGAGATGGTCGATCGGATTGCGCTCAACGTGGAAGGCATCCGGGTTCTCGTAGTGCCGGGGGTCGCGGTTGCCGGCGCCGAACAGGATCGCGATCTGCGCGCCTGCGGGGATGACGATCCCGTCGATGTCGACGGCCCTGGTGGCGCGTCGGCCCCAGGCGTGGACGGGAGCCCAGAAGCGCAGCACCTCGTTGAACGCCCCAGGCACCCGCGACGGATCCTTGCGGACCAGGCCGAGCTGGTCGGGGTGCGCGCCGAAGAGGGCGATGACGTTGCCGATCGCCGCCACGGTGGTGTCGACGCCGGCACCCAGGTACTGGTGGATGATGTGGCCGGCCGTGTCCGGCGGGATGGCGCCCCGTGCCTCGGCGTCGAAGATGCCTCGACCCACGGACCCTTCGGCCAGGTCAGCGGCCTTGACCTGGGAGCACCAGCTGTAGAGCTCGCCGGCGATCGGGAAGCTCTCGGCCGTGCGCTGGTTCATCGGACCGATGACCTGCATGGCGGCCTGCCCCCAGCGCAACATGTTGTCGCGCACGTGGCCTGTGAAGCCGATCAGGTCCGCGACGACCTCCAGCGGGAATGCTCGAGCGAGGGCGTCGATCGCCTCGAAGGAGCCCTTCTCGGCAAGCTCTGCGACGAGAGCGTCGGCCTTCGCCTCGATCCGACCCTTGAGACCGCGCAGCGCACGCGGTGAGAGATTCTCGGTGAGTGTGGCGCGCAGTCGGGTGTGCACCGGCGGATCGGACGCGAGCGACGTTCCGGTGAGCGCCTCGTTGGCCATCGGGTTGAACCCGATCGAGGTCGAGGAGAACGACTCCCAGTCGGCGAGTGCGCCACGGATGACGTCGTACCGCGTCAACGCGTAGACGTCGTTCTTCCGGAGGTGGACGACGGAGCCCTGCTCCCGCAATTCGGCGTAAACGGGGTAGGGGTCGAGCACGACCTCGTCGGCGAAGAGGTCGATGTCGGAGGCAGGTGGGGTGGTCATGCCGACAGTGAAGTGGCTGGCCTCACACACAGCAAGTGAATGATTTACATGCTGTTACATGCATGCCGTTCATGCTTTCGCCGAAGGACGCGCAGTCCGCCACGGCTACGGATCGCGAGGGTGTCCCGAATTCGGGGACGCCTGGGGCTTCCACGGCCATTGACGCGACCCGCGGCCAGGCCGGCGCGGCCGTGCAGGTCCCCGTGTTGCGGCACGCGCTGCTCGGGGCCTCGGACGCGCCCGGGCGGTTGTGCGCATCACGGTCGTCGACGAGGTCGTTGTCCCGGTCGGCGTAGCGCCGGACCTGCGCCGCAAGCCCGTCTGGTATCAGCCAACAAGTGGCGGCCCAGGGCATCGCGCGGAGTCTCGGCCACGGTCTGACGGCAGCCGTCAAGCGGCCGGTCCCGAATTAACCGTCCTACCTCGCGTGCATTGTTTTTTCTTGATGTTCGTTTCATTGACATCATGTAAACCGAATGGCTACCGTGACTGCAGCCACAGGGTGCTGTGCACCCCACCCCGGAGACGTGAGGCAGGCATGAGCGTCAAGAGCAACACCGTGAACACCGTCCTGGGCCCGGTGCCGGCTGAGGAGTTGGGCGTCGTTTCGGTCCACGAGGCGCTGCTGTCGGTGGTTCCGGGCGCGGAGTACGCCTTCGACATCACCATCGACCGTGCCGAGATCTTCGAGACCCTCGCCGCGAAGCTGAAGGACTTCCGCGTCAGCGGCGGCGGCACGATCGTCGACAGCACCGGCATGTTCCACGGCCGGGATGTCCGGCTGTACGAGACCCTCTCCCGCACGACCGGCGTGCACATCGTCGCCTCGACGGGACAGGGCCCGGAGGAACTGCTCGGCGGCTACTTCCTCACACCGCAGACCAACCCGCCGACGCCGTGGCCGGCCGAGAAGTTCGCCGGCCTCTTCACCGAGGAGATCACCGAGGGCATGGTGGTCCCGCGCGTGGAGCGACGCGGCGCCGCCGGCCTGGTGGCCACCACCGCGACCCTAGAGGGCATGACCCCGACCGACGAGAGCCTGTTTCGCGGTGCGGCCAAAACCGCCCTGAGCACCGGCGTCGCGGTCTCCATCCGCTACGGGAGCGACGCCGTCCACGATCTCGACGTCGTCCTGGACGAGAAGCTGCCGGCCGACCGCGTCGTCGTCGGCGGACTCGACCGCACGAGCGCCGTCGCTACCGGCGCGCCCCTCGAGATCGCCCGCCGCGGCGCCTACGTCGCACTCGACCACGTCGGCGTGGAGGGCGTGGCCCACATCACGGATGCCGAGCGTGTCGCCCTGGTCACCGACCTTGTGCAGGCCGGTTTCGGCGACCGGATCCTGCTCTCGAGCAACGCGACCGGGGTGGCGAAGGGCCACCCCGGCAACGACCTGCCGTACAGCTACGTCTTGACCACCTTCGTCCCGCTCCTGAAGGCACAGGGCCTCAGCGACGAGGACGCGCGGCGGATTCTCGTGGAGAACCCGCGCGACCTGCTGTCGGTGCGCTGAGCGTCAGCATGAACGACCATCAAGTTTCTTTCTTCAAAGGTGAGTGTTGTGTCGAGAGTGAACACCGTCCTGGGGCCGATCCCGGCCGAGGAGCTGGGTCTCGTGGCCATCCACGAGCACATCGGCTACGGCATGCCCGGCTCCGAGCTGGACACGAAGTGGTGGAAGGCCCCCGAACAGCGGTACGAGGAGACCGTCCCCAAGCTGCGCACGTTCCACGAGTACGGCGGCGGCACCTTCGTCGATGCGACCGGGATCTGCAACGGCCGTGACGTCGACCACTACAAGTCGCTGTCCGCGAAGACCGGCGTCCACATCGTCGCCTGCACCGGCTTCGTCGGCGGCGACACCGCCCTGCCGCACTTCGCCCGGGCAGGCGTGGACTATCTGACCCAGCAGTTCGTCCACGAGATCACCGTCGGCATCGGCAACACCGGCAGCCTCGCCGGTGTCATCAAGGTCGGGGTGAGCCGCGGTGGCCGTATGACCGATCTGGACAAGCACATCTACCGCGCCGCGGCCCGCGCCTCGCTCACCACGGGCGTGCCGATCCTGACCCACCTCGCGATCGACGCCGAGAACGCGATCGCGATCTTCGACGAAGAGGGCCTTCCCCTGGACCGCGTTCTGTTCGGGCACGTCGACGACGGTGTGAACGCCGACAAGACGCGCGATGTCTGGATCGCGGAGCAGGGCGGTCGTATCGGCTTCGACACCTTCGGCTACGAGACGGAGCTGCCGGACCCGCCGTTCTGGGCCCGCCCCCGCAAGGAGCGGCTGGACCACTTCCTCCGGTTCATCGGCGAAGGCCGGCTGAAGCAGGTCCTCGCCTCCGCCGACGCCAACTGCAGCCCGCTGGGCTGGCCAGGTGTGAAGGGCCACACCGTCAACTACATCTTCGAGGACCTCATCCCGGACCTCCGCGCTGCCGGCCTCGACGAGGCCGCGATCAAGACGATCTTCGTCGACAACCCCGCTGACTTCCTGACCCTCCAGAAGTAGAGAGAACCACTATGCAGCTCTCAGACCTGAAAAACCTCAAGATCGCCGTCGTCGGCGCGGGGTACGGCGGCGCGGCGGCAGCCAAGGCGCTGAGCCTGCTCGGCGCCCGCGTCGACGTCTACGAACAGGCGAGCCAGATCCGCGAGGTCGGCGCCGGCATCGGCCTGCGTCCTTCCACCATGAACCGGTTCCGCCAGTGGGGGATCTTCGACGCGATCGCGAAGGTGAGCTCGCCGAGCGACTACTTCGAGATCCTCACGGCCACCGCCGACCCGATCATGAAGGAGACGTGGCCGGGGATCCACGACTTCACCGCAGAGACCAAGACCCATCTGATCCACCGCGGAGACTTCATCGACGCTCTCCTGGGCGTACTGCCCGAGGGCATGGTGCAGCTCGGCCACAAGCTGGAGACCGTCCACGACAAGGGCGACCGCTCCGTCCTCACCTTCGCAGGCGGCAGGACCGTCGAGGCAGACCTGGTCGTCGGCGCCGACGGCATCAAATCGGTGGTGCGCCGGCTGTTGTTCAGCGACAAGGGCCCGGTGTTCTCGGGTGAGCACGCCTACCGCGCGGTGATCTCCGTCGACGACGCCTACGGGACGGTCACCGACGACAACCTCCGGATGTACATCGGCCGGGGCACGAAGGTCTACCTGCTGCCGCTGCGCCACCGCAACCAGGTGTCGTTCGACATCACCGCCCTGTGCCCGGACAGCACCTGGGCGCCGCAGGTCACCAAGGACGACCTCCTGGCGACGGTGCAAGGCTTCGACGAGCGCCTCGTGAACATCACGCGCGACCTCGACATGGACACCGTGAACATCCGCGCGGTCTACGACATCGACCCGGTCGACACGTGGCACTCGGACTCCGTCGTCCTCGTGGGCGACGCGGCCCACTCGATGCTGCACCACCAGGGCCAGGGCGCGAACTCGGCCATCGAGGACGCCGGAGCACTCGCCGACGCCCTGCGGCAGGCGGACTCCCTGAAGCAGGGGCTGGCCCTGTACCAAGCCACCCGCAAGCCCGTGACCGACGAACTGCAGCGCATCTCGCGTCAGGGGTGGACCGAGGAAGAGATCAATGACGTCTTCCCCGGTCAGAAGCCCGCAACCGCTGCCCCGCAGGAGTGACGTCATGACACTGCATCCTGAGATCGCCAAGCTCCTCGCCGGCCTGCCGGCCCCGCCCGAGGGGCCGCTCGACCCGGTCGCCATGCGCGCCGCGGACGAGGTGCACATCGCTCCCCTCGAGGAGCGCCTTCCGCTCCACGCGGTCGAGGACGTGACCGCGCGGACGGTGTCGGGCGAGCTACCGGTGCGGATCTACACGCCGGTCGAGGCCGACAGCCACGGCCTGCTGGTCTACTTCCACGGCGGTGCGTTCTTCCTCGGCAGCCTGGAGACGCACGACCACGTCGCGCGCTCGCTGGCCAAGGAGACGGGGCTCAAGGTCGTCTCCGTCGGCTACCGCCTGGCGCCCGAGGCCGCCTTTCCGGCCGGTCTCGACGACTGCTACGCGGTCGTGCGCTGGGCTGCCGAGGAAGGTGAGAGCCTTGCCTGGGACGGCAGGACCCTCGCCATCGCCGGCGACAGTTCCGGTGGCACCTTCGTCGCGGCGGTCGCGGCCAGGGCGCACGACGACGGCTTCGACCGGATCACGCACCAGGTCCTCTACTACCCCTCGCTCGACCTGGACTTCGACGTCGACCGTTATGCCTCGCTGCGGGAGAACGCCGTGGGCTACGGCCTGGAGACGGCCGGGCTGAAGCCCTTCAACGCCTTCTACATCGACAGCGGCGCCGATCCCGCGGACCCGCTCGTCTCGCCGGTCAAGCGGGCGGACCTCACAGGGCTGCCGCCGGCCCTCATCGTCACCGGGGAGTACGACCCGCTGCGCGACGAGGGCGAGCTCTACGGCCGGCGGCTGCGGGAGGCCGGCGTGGCGGCGACGGTGAGCCGGTACGAGGGCGCGGGCCATGGATTCGTCCAGCACTTCTCCTGGATCCCCGAGTACCACAGGGTCTTCGCCCAGACGCGCGACTTCCTCAGTCGGCGCTGACCTGGCCGACCCGCGTACGAGTTCAGAAAGAAAGCCATGACGCACGCAGTCAACGTCCATCCCCTGGTCTCGCCGTGGGGCCGGTTCGGTCTCTACAGCTTCTTCGTCGACGCACCTGAGCCGGCCATCGTCGACACCGGAATCGCCTCCTCGCCTGCCGAAGGGATGGTTCCCGCGCTCGAGGCGATCGGGCGCCGCATCCAGGACGTGCGCTGGATCCTGCTGACCCACGGTCACATCGACCACCTCGGCGGGGCGCACGCCCTGTGGGAGCTCACCGGGCGGCGCGCACAGGTGGTGATCCACGAGGCCGACGCACCGATGCTCCGCTCGCGGCGGGCCCACGTGGAGGAGTACCTCGCGGGACGGGGCCAGTACCTGGGCGACCCCGAGGGCGAGGCGAAGGTGACGGTCGCCGCGAACGCCGTCATTGCCGGCGAGATGGAGCCCTCCATGCTGGTCAAAGGCGGCGAGACCATCTCCCTCGGCGGCGACGTCACCGTCTCGGTGCACGCGATCCCAGGTCACACGCCCGGGTCGGTCGCCTACGTCGTCGACGGCTCGCGTTCGGTCTTCGTCGGCGACGCCGTGCAGGTCCACGGGGCCGCCAACGGCTTCCCCGGCTACATGGACCCGGTTGCCTACCGCACCAGCCTGGAGTACCTGCGTGACGAGATCCGTCCGCAGCACCTGTACCTCGGACACCCGTACCGCCGCTCCGACGGCACGCCGTACGGCGTCGAGCTCGACGCCGCCCAGGCCCAGGAGGCCATCGCCCAGAGCCTCGCCATCGAGGGCAGGGTCACCAAGGCCGCCTGCGACTTCCTGCAGGCCGGCCTGCAGGAGACGGATTCGCCCTACTCCCCGTTCGCCCGCGTCGCCGAGGAGCTCGGCTACACCGGCGACCCCACGCTTGAGCCGTCGCCGTTCTTCACATCGATGCACGGCTACCGCGCACAGCTCAACCAGAACTCGTACCGCATTGTCCCGGGGGATGACCCCCGGACCCCCACAGGAGCTTCGCACTCATGACTGACTTCCAGACCATCCGGGCGGGCGAGCAGAGCATCGCCGTCCGCAAGGACCTCCGGGTACCGATGCGGGACGGCGTCGAGCTCGCCGCGGACGCCTACCACGGCGTGGACGACACGCCGCGGCCGGCACTGATCGCGATGAGCGCCTACGGCAAGGAGCTGCAGGCCCTCGCCCTCACCACGCCGGCGCAGCGCCGGCCCAGCCCGATGTGGGACGGCTGCATCGAGGCCGGTGACATCGCGCGCGTCGTCCGGGAGGGCTACGTCCACGTCATCGGCGACATGCGCGGCACCGGTGATTCCGGCGGCGTCATGATCGGCAACTACAACTTCGGCGGGGTTCCCCAGGGGCAGGACCTGTACGACCTCATCGAGTGGGTCGCCGCGCAGCCGTGGTGCGACGGCAACGTCGGCATGATCGGCATCTCCTACTTCGGCTCCATGCAGGTGCTCGCCGCCGCCGAGCGTCCGCCGCACCTCAAGGCGATCTTCGTCAGCGGCGGTCACTACGACTTCTACGAGACCACCTACCACGGCGGCATCATGTGGTTCATGCCGCGTGCTGCCCGCGAGGGCCGCGGCGGTGACTCCGGCATCGCGCACGCCAACGTCAAGTCCCGCATGGTGGAGGCACACTCGCCCGAGGAGCTGAACAAGCTCGTCGAGGAGCGGCTGAAGGACCCGGACGTGGCAGCCTGGCCGAACCTCGTTCACGTACTCAAGTACCCGAAGAACCGCGAGTTCTGGTTCGACATCGTGATGAACCACCTCGACGGCGACTGGTACGAGGAACGCAACCCGATCACGCTGGCCGAGAACATCGACATCCCGGTCTACCTTCAGATCGACCAGGGACGCGGCTGGACCCTGGACGGCCACGTCGAGTTGTTCAACGTCCTGAAGGGGCCCAAGAAGCTGGACATCGGCTCCTACCCGCCGATGCAGTCGCGTCCCTGGATCGAAGAGCACGACAAGATGTTCCGCTGGTACGAGTACTGGCTCAAGGGCATCGACAACGGCATCATGGACGAGCCGGCCGTGAGCGTCTTCGTGGAGGGCTCGCGCGAGGTGGTCGCCGCGGCGCAGTGGCCGCCGAAGGAGATCGAGTACACGTCGCTCCACCTGCGCCCGCGGCACAAACTCTCCTTCGAGCCCGAGCTCATGGGCGTCGAATACGCCGCCCCCGACGGCTTCTACCAGGCACCGCTCACCGTCACCGACCGGGTGCAGGTGCTCAAGTGGAGCACCGAGTCGTTCGAGGAGCCCACCGAGCTGATCGGCACCGGCGCGGCGCACCTGTTCGCGGAGATCGATCAGGACGACACCAACTTCATCCTGCGCCTGTGGGACGAGGCTCCTGGCGGCGGTCGGCAGCTGATCACCACCGGTTACCTCAAGGCCTCCCACCGCGAGCTCGACGAGGGGCGCACCACCGAGGGCAACCCCTACCACCCGCACACCCGCGCGGTGCCGGTGGAGCCAGGGAAGATCGAGGAGTACGTGCTGCGGCTCTACCCGTTCGCAGCCACGTTCAAGCCAGGACACCGATTGGTGGTGGAGTTGTCGAACGACGAGCCGCTGGTCGACGCGCACAACGCGCTGCTGCCGCCGGATGCCTTTCACCTACCGGTGGGCCGCCCCGTCACCCACAAGATCTACCGCGACGCCGCGCACCCGTCCCGGCTCGTGCTGCCGTTCACGACGGTCACGGCGACAGACGCGACACGGTCAGGCTCTGCGCGCAACCACGAAGGAGACCAGCGCAGCGGCTCCTGATGCGGCCATCACGACGCCGACCGGGCCCTCTCTGTCAGCCTTTGGTGAGATGCCTCGCTTCGGCGGGTTGGCCTGAGAGGGCACGACAGGAGACCTACGACGTACCCTCTCCGGCCACGACGCGGGTCCCACCGGGCACAACTCCGTTGTATGGACGGTGGCGTTCAGCCCGGACGGAGGGATACTCGCCAGCGCTGGCGGCGACGGCACGGTGCGTTTGCGGGATGCCGCGACAGGTAAGGCCATCCGCGTACTCAAGGGGTACAAGGGCCCCGTGCCGTCGATCTCGTTCAGCCGCGACGGCCGCCTCCTCACCAGCGGCAGTGACGACGGCACGGTCCGGCTGTGCAACATATCGACCGATGCGCCACCCCGTGTCCTCACCGGGCCCGGGGAGGAGAGCTGGTTCGTGGCATTCAGCACCGACGGACGCACTCCGGCCACCGCCGGCTACGAGGACACGGTGTGGATCCGGGACGTGGCGACGGAGACCGAGCGTCGCTCGCTCACCTGGGCCCGTCTCGGTTTCGGCTCCGGAGCCTTCAGCCCTCGACGCCGCACGCTCGCCACAACGAGCGGATCCAGGGTGCATCTCTGGAACACGGCGCTCCCTGACCCGCGCGCGGCGAAAACCAGGAGCTGTCAGGCACTGCGTCGCGACTTCGCCGCGCGAGAGCTGTCACAGTACGCGCAGAAGGAATCCGAGCTGCCGGTGCGCCCGCAGCACCGCGGACATCTGATCAGCTCCTGGTCGATCTGCGCGATCGGCTCCCGGGAACGCGAGGGGCGGTCGGCGCAGTCGACGCGCACCCGTTCGCCGTTGATGACTGGCCCGACTGGACGACGAGAAGCAGGAATGCGACCGAGCCGGCGCTGAGCTGCGGCAGCTGCTGGAGCAGGCCGCAGCATCGGCCACCGGTGGGGCCGGACCGCTGTCTGGCAATACTGTCCACGCCGAGCGCTTCGGCTCCGTCGGCTGGCGGCAAGGACGGCCTGCTCAGCGTCGCCGGCCAGCCGCCCCTGCTCCGCCTGCGCCTCTCGAGGGTGATTGCCGTGCGTGAGGTAGTAGCGGCGTCAGGGGTCACCACTGCGACCCGGACGCCCCATTGACGCAGCAGGGCTTGCAGGACTGCGCCCGAGCGTGAAGTCGTCGCCGTCCCGCGCGTGAGGCCCGCGGGCCGGTAGGTAGGGCAGGGCCCTCGCTGGGGATGGTTGGTCCGTTCGACATGTGCGCGGGGCGCCCCTGCCACACGCTGTAAGCATGACCCATGATGCTGGAGAGGTGTTCCAACCCACCCCCGAGGTTGTCCTCGGCGTCGTGCCGGGCGACCCGCCGTACCGCAGGGTGGAGGTCAACGGGGTGTTGTCCGGGCCGGTCTGCGGCGTGGTGGATGTGATCAGGCTGGGGCACCGGGTGGGGGCGACCGGGATCGACTTCGGTGATCCCGTGGTCGTGAGAGGGGTCGGCGGAGACAAGTGTACGGGGATGCCTGGGCGGGGGCTGGCGTACTCGCAGCGCTCCTGATGCGGAAGCGTCCGGTCGAACCTAGACTGGCGATCGCCCGAAATGCACCGAATCTGGGAGAAGTAGGCTATGGCCAAGCGAGGGAACAAGCGACGTGCCCGTAAGAAGAAGAGGGCGAATCACGGCAAACGCCCCAACGCCTGAACTTCACCGAAGATTCGACGGCGGGGGCTGCGGGGTATCCGGGCCACATGTTCAGGTCCGGTTCTTTGCCAGGGCAGTTGCAGATGGGTGGCTGCCACGCGAGCGTTGTCAGATTCTGGTGCCGATCAGGCAACGCGGCTTCTGGCGTCGCAGATGCCGTTTGTCCGGGCCTTGCCCGCGTGGCCGGCGGCGGGCGGATCGAGTTGAGCGTGAGGGAGCCGGCGCACATGAACGGGCGTCATCTCCGTGGGCAGGCCGCGAGCGGGGCCGATGCCGGCAGGCCGGCATCGGCCACAGGTGAGGGGTGAGGTCGGTTTCCGCCGCTCACTGATCCGGCCGGCCTTCGGCCGGATCAGTGCGTTGCGGTTCCGTGCGCTGTCCTCGAGGTCCGCGATCGTCGCTCAGCAGCTCGCAGGCTTCATCCAGGAGCACTCGAGGTCGGTGCGCCGGGACGGCTCATCCCTTGCGGCGGGCCCATCGGTCGTGGGGCGGACGGTTCGGGCCGTACCGTGCGGCTGCTCTGCGCCCTTGACGCTGTAGGCGGCGAGCGCCGCTCCGACCGCATCCTCGATGCTCTTGACCGAGCTCGCGACGTAGTTGTTGCTGACGAAGCTGAAGGCGAGCTCCCGGCCGTCGGCGTCTGTCACATAGCCGGAGAGCCCCGACACGCCGGTCAGTGAGCCGGTCTTGCCGTGCAGGTTGCCCGCGGCCGTGGTCCCGCACATGCGGGAGCGCAGCGTTCCGCCGGTCATCCGGTCGGACACGCAGGCGATCGGCAGGGCGTCGTACCAGTCCTGGAACCACGGTTGTTGCCGTACGGCGGCCAGCAGCTCGGTGAACTGCTTGGTGGACACCATGT
This sequence comes from Streptomyces atratus, assembly GCF_040655115.1. Taxonomy (GTDB): domain Bacteria; phylum Actinomycetota; class Actinomycetes; order Streptomycetales; family Streptomycetaceae; genus Streptomyces; species Streptomyces atratus_D. Next base: position 24,247 of record NZ_JBFAJH010000069.1, read on the forward strand.
CCATCCTCGACAGGCCCGAGCCGTCCACTTGACGCAGGACAGTGGGATCCACCCCGAGGGTACGCAGGTAGTCAGCGCTCGCCGACAGCCCGGCCGACCAGGTGCCGCTGCCCTTGACTTCGTAACCGATGGTCTTGACCAGCACCTCGGCATGGTTGTTGTTGGAGAGCTTCAGAAACGGCGTCAGCAGATCCTTCAGCGGCATCGACGGGTGGGAGGCCAGCATCGTGGCACCCTGCGGGACGGCCTTGCCCAGCACCGGCCCTCCAGTCACCTTTACTCCGTGTGCGGCCAGCGCGTCCGCGAAGACGGCGGCCGCATAGCCTGTGGGTTCCCAGACACTGATCCACGAAGTTGCGGGTGTGCTCTCGACAGGGATCTTGCCGCTGACCACGATGGTGTTGCTGCCGTGCAGGCGATCGACGGTGATTGCACGGCTCTCGCCGGCGGCGACCGTGGCGGCGCTGTTGTTGACGCGGACATAGTCGTTGGGCGGGGTGACCTTCACCGCGGGCGCATCGCCGGGCGCGGAACCCGGGGTCACTGTGAGAGAGACGGTGCCGGCGTCGTAGTCGGTGTCCGGGGCCACCGTCAGCGGAGAGATCTGCGACGAGTAATAGGCGGACTCGTCGTCGGCTGCCCAGGACGCGCCGAGGCGGCTGCTGTCGAACCGGGTGTCGTCGGCGATCAACCGGCCGGTGACCTGGTGGATCCCCGTGTCGGCGACCGCGGCGGCCAGCCGGTCGTAGTCCTTGGCCAGCATCGTGGGGTCGCCGGTGCCGCGAAGGTACAGGTCGCCCTGGAGCACAGACCCGTGGCGGGAGCCGTCCGCGAATACATCGGTGCTGAACCGGTAATCGGGGCCGAGCAGCGCCATGGCCGCGGCCGACGTCAGAAGCTTGGTACTGGATGCTGGTACGAGGCGGCGGTCGCCGTTGCGTTGATAGAGCGTCTGCCCGGTCTGGGCGTCGCTGACGACGACTCCGACCTGGGCGCCGTCCAGCCGGGCGTCGCTGAGAATGTGGTCAAGGGTGTCCGACAGGCCGGGCGCCGGGGAGTCGGCCCCGGCCGACGCTCCTGAGGCGGCTGTCAGGGCCAGGCTTGCGGCGACGGCCCAGAGCAGGGCCCGATGGCGGAATCTTCGCTCAATGGTTGGCATGCGCATGGAAGGAGATGATCAGGTATCTGGATCGTCGACGGAAGGCCTGCACCGTTCGGATTCACGTGGGGCCAACGGGCCGGGGTCCGCCTGGCTCGACGGGGAATCGCATCCCCCACCCCGCTGGGCCGCCACTGCTGGGTCGTCGAGCGGTCAATGGCCTGGCCCGTCGGCTGCCGTCGACTCCATCGCCGCCACGAACGCAAAGCCGACCACTTCGTGGCCTTCACCGGCATCCCCTGCACCCTCATCTGCTGCCGCGGAATCACCATATGAGATGACGTCTTCCCTGCTCAGTCCGGGAGCAGTTCGCTTGCGGCTGCGCCCGTGGGTGCGAGAACCAATCGGTGGACGCTCCCTGAATCAGCGATGAGAACGTCTGGGATCTCGGCCCCGTAGAAGCGCAGGTCGCCGATGGGCCAGCCCTCCGACGACCAGTCGAGCGGAAGGGAGATGGTCGGCGTGGCCGTCGCGTTGGCCACGGCGGTGAATCCGGCGGAGGAGAGGATGCGGTGGTACCAGCCGCGCGCGTGGAGCCCCGCTACGTTGGCGTCCAGCTGGCTGAGCGGCGTGTTGGGTGCGCAGGTGGTCGGGGTGAGCAGCATGTCGTATCGGGTGAAGAGATCCGCCATGGCGCGGGTGGTGGCGTTGATCGCGCGGTCGGCGGTGTAGACGCCCGATGTGCGCAGCGACCGGTCGTGCTCGACGGAGGCGAGAGTGGTTGCCTGCAGGGTGTCCAGGCGCGGGGTGACGGCGAGTGCCGCCGCGAGCAGGTCGACGCCGTCGGCCAGGAAGCCGTACCACGCTGTGAGGTTGGCCTCGTCGAACGACGCGGCGTCGACCGCGGGGGCGGCTTCGACCACGGTGTGCCAGCTTCGGTCGAGCCCGGAGACCTGGCCGGGCAGGTCGCCCAGGCACTGCGTAACACCTCCGTCGGGCTGGCGGGCGCGGGCGCGTGGCGCACCCTCGAATCTCGATGTCGGTGGCACCGGATACCTTGCATCAGACGATGCGCACCACTGGAGGGGACATGCCGTCTCAAGGAACAGTTCTTGCCGCGCTCACGGTGGTGATGCCGCCACATGACGGGGCCGATGAGCAGGTGGACTGGGATGCGGTCCGGCGGGCTTGGGGAGTCTGTTTCCCCTCCGACTACATCGCCTTCATGAGCACGTACGGAGCCGGCGGCATCGACGGCGCGCTGAGCGTCGTGCTCCCCGAAGCGAGCATGCAGCCGGCCGACAGCCCTGACCTTGGGGGCATGGCGGCCGAGACAGCCAACATGCGGCACATGTGGGAGTCCGAAGGAGGACCGGGCGAGGTCGATGCCGGCCCTGATTCTGTCGTCGCTTGGGGCGTCAGCTGCGGAGCCGACATCCTCGGCTGGCTCACCGTTGACCACGACCCCAACAAGTGGCCCGTTGTCGTGTGGGAACGGCACGGCCGGCCCTACTGGAAAATCTACGACTGCGGGATGGCGGAGTTCCTTCGGCGCCTGTTCGCCAAGGGCTTCGACGAGTGCCCACTCAGCGACGCCTCCCTTTGGGGAGAGCCGTCTCCGCACTTCGTCCACTGGCGCGAGGAACGACGACGGTGGGAGTCCGGCGTCGACCCCTACACAGGCGAACCCGACCCATACTTCGGCATGAAGTTGGGTCTTCGAACTTGATGGGGGTGCGGCGGTGGGGGCGGGCTCGCCGGTCACGCCGTGTGAGGTGGTTGGGGTGCGAGTGCCCCGGGCGTAAGTAGCCCGCGGGCCTTCGTGATCATGGTTGTTCCCTAGGCAACCGATCATGAAAAATCACGGGCTTGAACATCGACGATACCGGGATCAACGAGGCTGCGACACGACTGCTGGGGCTGGAGGGGGTGAGTGTGACGCAGGGTCAAGGACGACGGGACGGGCGGCCCGTCGGTGTGCGTGGTGACAAGCGAGGACTCCGCCCGGTCCTGCCCCGGCTGCGGGGTCTTCGCCACCCGGATGAAGGACTACCGCACCACCCGGCCCCGGCACCTGCCCTGCGGCGGACGCCCCGTGAGCATCCAGTGGCGCAAGGCACGCTGGTACTGCACCGAACCCGCTTGCCCTCGCGGCCCGTTCACCGACGCGATAGGCCAGGTGCCGCCACGGATGCGTACCACCAAGGCCCTGCGCCAGGCGGCGGGGCCGCGGTCTGTGACGGCGGGCGCACGGTGGTGCAGGCCGGCCGGGATCTGGGCCTGTCCTGGCCGATCGTGCAGCGCTGCCTCGAGGACTACGCAGCGAAGGTCCTGTCCGAGGACCCGCCCGCGACCTCGGCGATCGGGATCGACGAGACCCGGCGGGGCAAGCCGGTGTGGAAGCAGAACCCCTCCACCGGCAAGTGGGAACTCGTCGCGGACGCCTGGCACATCGGCTTCGTCGACGCGATCGGCGGACGCGGCCTGTTCGGCCAGGTCGAGGGCCGCAACGCGGCGTCGGTCGCCGACTGGCTCACCTCCCAGCCCGCCTCCTGGCGTGAGCAGGTCCGCTACGTTGCCATCGACCTGTGCGCCACCTTCCACGCCGCCGTCCACCGCGCGCTGCCCCACGCGGCCGTGGTCGTGGACTGCTTTCATATCGTGCAGCTCGCCCAGCGCCACCTCGCCGACCTGCGCCGCCGTCGCACCTGGAAGCAGCACGGCCGCCGGGCCCGCAAGGGCGACAGCATCTACACCGTCCGCAAACTCCTGCGCCGGAACAAGGAAGACCTCACCGAGGATCAACGCACCCTCCTCAAGGTCGAGTTGGATCACATGGGCACCTACGGCCGACAGATCTTCGCGGCGTGGAAGGCCAAGGAACTGCTGCGAGACCTCCTCGGCCTGGCCGTCAGCAGTACCCACGTCACCCCCGACCGCTCCAGGATCTCCGCCGCCCGCCACCGCTTCTTCGCCTACGTCGCCGACCACGCTCACCTGCCCGAACTCGTCACCCTTGCCGAGACCGTCGAGCAGTGGTGGGACGGCATCGAGATTTACCCGACCACCGGGATCACCAACGCCGCCTCCGAAGGCAACAACCGCCTCATCAAGCTCGAAGCGCGTAACGCCTTCGGCTTCAGGAACCGAGAGAACCAACGCCTGCGCTCACGCTGTGCAGCCACTCGGCGAAGCCGACGGGAGGCGCACCCCTAAATTCCAAGGCCCTTGTTGTTGGCCCGCCGCCGGGATACCCTTGCGATCTTCATGGGGGCAGGGGAGGCCCCCGTGACAACAGGGGGTGTCTCCTTGAACACCGCGAAGGACAAGGGACCGAGAGCGGCGGGGACCCTGAACCGGAGACGCAGGGACGGCGCCTCGATCAAGATCTTCTTCCTCGTCCTGCTGCTCAGCGGTCTCGTCGTGCTCTTCCGGATGGGCGGGAACGTGGAGCGCGTCAACACGATGTGGGTGGGCGCCGAGGTCGCCGCCGACGGCAGCATCCGCGTCACCGAGGTCATCGACTACGACTTCGGAGAGCCTGACGGCACCCGGCACGGCATCTACCGCGACCTGCCGGACCTGAGGTACGACGAGGAATACGCCAAGGTCAGCGCCACCTTGGACGGCGCCCGGGTCCCGTGGGAACTCACCGTCGGGGACTACTACGAGAAGCCGAACGGCCAGCGGGAGATAGCCACTCGGATCAAGGTGGGCGACCCCGGCGGCTCGGTCACCGGCGTGCACCGGTACCGCATCCGGTACACGCTCACGGACGTTGTGAAGAAGGGCAAGATCGCCTGGGACGCTGTCGGCACCGGTTGGCGGGTCGACCGCTCGGACGTGGAGATCCACGTCGTGGCCCCGTACGAACTCACCGGCGCACGCTGCGTGCACGGCACCAACGGTTCCGAGGACGCCTGCACCGCCCGCGGGAGCGGTCCTGGGCGGCTGGACGTCACCCTCGACAAGCTGAAGGGGCAAGAGGGCGTCACCGTCTACGCCTCCCGCGGGCAGAAGCTGACCGGAGCGAAGGTGGCCCTGCCCGCGCCGCCCTCCGGAAAGGCCGTCGGCACGACTGTGGAAAGCCCGCTGCGGGTGGGTCTGCTCGCGTTCGGTTTCACGCTGGTCTGCGCCGCCGTGACGCTCTTGCTGCTGCGTTTCCTCGGCCGTGACCGGATCGTCGAGGAAGGACCCGACGGCACGCCCGGCCGGACGCGGCGCGTCGCCCTCGACCGGCTCGCCGCCTCGCTCACGCCGTCGCCCGTGCCCCCAGCGGAATTGACCCCGGCACAGGGCGGGATCCTGCTCGATGAACGGGTCGAGAACCACCACCAGGTGGCCTGGCTCCTCGGCGCGGCGATCGACGGACACGTCGGCATCGAGGGGACTGACCGGCATCCCACCCTCACGCGCCGCGATCCGGCCGACGCACCCGCGGACCCGCTCGCCAGGGTCGTCTTCGGCAGCATTTTCTCGGGACGCGACTCGGTCACCCTGGGCCTGCGCGACCCGCAATTCCGGTCGGCATGGGAGAGCCTCAACCGCGGGCTGACACAGTGGCAGGCAGACAGCGATCTGTGGGACGCGGCCGCCGCGCGTCGCGCCCGCATCGGACGCACCATCGGCACCGCCGCCACCCTGCTCGGCTTCGTCACGACGGCCGTCGGGGCCTGGCTCAGCGGCCACCGGAACGCGGCCGGCTGGCCGGTCCTCGTGGTGGGCCTGATCGCCGTGGGCGTCGGCTTCGCGCTGCGGCTGCGCTCTTGGGAGTTGCACACCCGCACCCCGCGCGGCACCGCCCTCTGGCTCCGGACGGAGGCGTTCCGGCACTATCTCATGGACCCCTCCTCCCCCCAGCAAGACGAGCCCCCCGACGAGATACGACTGAAGCTGTACACCGCGTGGGCGGTGGCCCTGGACGTGGCCTACGCCTGGGAAGGAGCGATCGCCGACTCGACGGCCGCTCCCGTGCACCGCTCGACCCTCGTGGCTGGGTTCGCCCCAGGCTTCGCCCTCGGCCTGATCACCGCCGCCTCGACGTCCAGCGCCGCCCCTCCCTCCAGCGGTGGCGGAGGTGGCGGCGGAGGGTCCGGTGGCGGCGGAGACGTCGGTGGGGGTGACGGCGGCGGTGGCGGTGGGTCCTGGTGACCTCTGGTACTTGTAGGGGCCTGGCGCAGGCTTCTACGCCGCCGCCGCGACGATGAGCGGGTGCCGCGGGTCCAGAGCTTGGCACTGTTCGGCGCACTGGCCTCAGCCGAGAAGACACCGCACGCCAACCCCGGCAAGCATGCGGAGATCCCGACATTCGAGCTGGACAGCACGCTGCGGTTCTTCGCCCGGCACCTCGGCTATTACCGCCGCCTATAGTCCGCGACGCGCTGACCGAGCCTCGTTCCCGATCAGCGCGTCGCACAACAACAGGGCAGAGGTGCGCTCATGCGGCATTAGGCACCCGGAGCCCCTGCGGTGGAAGTTTCCCTACATCATCAAGTAGCCCGCGGGCCTTCGTAATCATGGTTGTTCTCCAGGCAACCGATCGTAACGCCTTCGGCTTCAGGAACCGAGAGAACCAACGCCTACACTCACGCTGTGCAACCACTCGGCGAAGCCGACGGGAGGCGCACCCCCACTAAATTCGAAGACCGGTGAAGTTCGACTGATTGTGCCTCGGCGCCTTGCCGACGAACCGCGACACCTCGCCGGCAAACGCCTCGCTGGGACCACCCCAGTGGGGCGGTCTTGTTCTCGGTGATCGGCTCCTTCAGTGCCGGACCTGTCGGCATTTTCCGCGTTGGCCAACAGAGCGGGCTGTCGTGACGAGGGTGGTTGGGGTGGTGGTTGGGGTGTTCGTGCTGGGGCGGGTTGGTGGCTGGTCAGGGTTGTTTTGTTCGAGATGGTTGACGAGTTGATGAGTGGTCGGTGTGGTGTGGTGTGGGGTCGGTGTGGTGTGTGTGGGTTAGGGTGTGTTTTTTGTTGGTTGGGGTGTTTTTTGCTGGGCTGGGTTTTCGGGGGGTGTCGGGGTGTTGGGTGGGTGCTGCTCTGTGCGGGTTGTT
>NZ_JBFAJH010000070.1:0-30992 GCF_040655115.1 Streptomyces atratus
GGCGCACCGTAGGTCGCGTCGGAGTCCGTGTGGATCGCCCGGATCCGTTCCACGAGGTCCGTATCCGCGCGGGCGCGCGCCATCCGGGCCTGGATACCGGCCGCCCAGCGGTAGAACCCGGAACGGGGGACTTCCAGGACCCTGCACAGTCGCTTGACACCGAAGGCGCCGCGATGATCATCAACAAATTGGAAGCGACTCACCAATTCGTCTCGCCCGCGAAATACTTCGCAGCCCTCCGCAGGATCTCGCGCTCCTGCTCCAGCTCCCGCACACGTGCCCTGAGCTGCTTGTTTTCCGCTTCCAGCATGTCATCGGACGAAACCGGGCCCGTCGCGGAAGCGGCCGAGGGGGCCGTCTTTGAGCTCCCGCCCGGCTTCCCGCCGGCGGCGCGACGTCGCTCGGCTTCGATCCAGTTGCGCAGCGTGGAGCGGTTCACGCCCAGGTCCTGGGCGATCTCCCGGAGCGTGGCTCCCGGCCGTGACTTGTACATCTGGACGGCGTCCGCCTTGAACTCGGCGGAGTACACCTTCATCACCATGCGTGACCATCTTTCTCTGGATCCTCATGGTCCAGTCTCGGATGGTGTCCACGGTCAAGGGGGAGGCCCCGCCGTTTTTGTTTCCGAGTGCTACAGCTCTGTGTCGAGGAGTCGGGCGGCCTCGCGAGGGTCCATCAGGTTGGACCAGGCTTGTTCGGCGGGGAGCAGGTCCCGCTCCGACAGGGCGTATTCGGGGTACCAGCCGTCAGCCTCGCAGCCGGGGACGTTGCGCAGGATCAAAATCCAGGCGTCCCCGAAGGTCGGTCCGGAGAACGGTCGACAGGAGCACGACCCGCTTTTCTACCTCCGCGTTGGTGTTGCCAGGAGCGCGGGAGCCGGTGCTTGCTCTTCCGACCTCATGGGACGTACGTCGCACCGATGAAGAACATCAACTGCCGACGAGGCCCGTGGACGAAACGAGCGCGTCGACCCGCGCGACGGCGGCGATCCGGCGTTCGGCAGACGGCTTCTTCCCTGCTGGAGGCACTGCGTACACCGACCAGGACATCGCATGCTCCTACAGCGAATGACGTTGATCCGTGCCACCGACGCCTCCGACGCGATGGCCAAGGTCTTCATGCCGGAGAGCCTGTTCTGACCACCCGACCGCCCCACGGCCGACCCGCTGCGGCTCCAACTGTCAGTGCTCTCTTCTGTGATGACGAACGGAATCGACGGCGCACAATACGAAGGCCGAACAGTGGGCACGTGGGGCGCGGGCAACTTCGACAGCGACACGGCGGCGGATCACCTCGCGGCGCCGGCCGACCGGTTGGTGACCGAGGTTACGGAGGCGATGTCCGGCGATCCGGTGGAGTTCGAACCGGACGAGTACCGGGGTGTGGCCGTCCCCTGCAACCTGGAACTGCTGCTCGTCCTGGCCCGGCAGGGATGGGTGGGCGCGATCCTCCCGTCGCCCGAGATGATCCGGACCTGGCAGGAGAAGTTCCTGGCTGTGCGGGAGCGGACGATCGACGGCCTGGAGCCGAAGCTCGCGTACAAGGACGAACGCAGCGCGATACTCAACGAGACGTTCGAACCCCTGGCCGAGGCGTCGGCGGCAGCGAAGTAGAGACTACGCCGACGCATACTCCGGTATGCTTGACGTATGTCTTCGACGACTCGCATCACCGTCACGCTGCCGAGCGACCAGGTGGCAGAGCTCCGCAAGCTCACGGACAACGTCTCCGGCTACGTGGCGGAAGCAGTCGCCCGCCAGATCCGGCACCAGCTGCTGGGCGACGACCTGCGACACCATGAAGACGAGCACGGGAAGTTCAGCGACGAGGAGCTGGCGGAGGCCCGCTCGAAGATCTTTGGTGCCCATGCCACCTCCGAGAACGCGGACGCCGCATGAGCGAGCGCATCGAGACCGTTGTCCTGGACTCGGAGGGGCTTTCCGCCTGGATCGCGCAGGACCGCAAGTTCCTCGCGCTGCTCCAGGTGTTCCACGAGATGGGCGCCGACCTCGTCATCGGCGCGAACACCATCATTGAGGTCAGCCACTCGCGTATCAACCTTCCGCGCCTCAACTGGGCCCTGTCGCGGATCAAGGTGGAGCCAGTCACGGAACAGGCGGCAAAGGCAGCTGCGGAACTCCTCAAGGGAGCCGGACTGCATGGCCACAAGTACGCCATCGACGCGACTGTGGCCGCAGTGGCACTGCGCCAGCCACAGCCGGTCGCGCTGCTGACGTCCGACAGGGACGACATGACAAAGCTTTGTGGCAATCAGGTCCGGATCATCTCCCCGGGGCTTCTTTGTTGTCTTGACCGGACTGAGCGTCGCACACCACTTTGACCGTCTTCGATGCGCAATGCCGAAGCGCGGGTGACTCTCGGGGTGACCGCCGCACGCAGTGGCGACCTTGAATAAGCTCTGATTCACGGTGAGCGTGCACTCCAGGGGCCGCGGCAGGGCCCCTCTGCGCGACCTCGGACAGGCCGCGCCTGGATTCCTGCCGTCGCAAGCCGCGTCGCACAATCTGGCGGTATAGGAACTGCACGCTCCGGGCGACATCGCTCAACAGTCTCGCGAGCAGTGCTCAGACTGCGCGTAGAGGCGTCGGGCGAACGAGCCTAGGGCTGTTCCGTAACTGAAGCTCTCGTCGCCACTGATGTTCACCGCGACGACACTGCCGGCCTCGGCTGCGTCGAGGTCGACGATGTAGGGGCCCCCGCTCGACCCGACGCCCATGACGCAGGGGATCCGCAGCAGGGCACTACCGCGGTATTCGCGCGAATTGCGGCCTTCGCAGTGCAGGAGCCGGTTCGTGTACGGGTAGCCGAAAAAGTGGGTGCGAGTACCCGATTCAGCCGTGAACGAGATCCGCTGGACGCCGGTCACCTCGGAAATACTCCGCCCGTCGTGGCCGGAGTTCATCTCCAGCACGGCGACGTCCAGGCCCTCGTCCTGCCACTCCTCGGCCATCCGCACCCGGCGCACAGTGAAGCCGCCGTAGGGGCTCTTGCCGTCGTGGTACCCAGGCACGAAGTAGAGCTGCTGGTCCCACGTCGCCGACCGGGAGGGCTCTCCGGCATCCGACGTTCTGACACAGTGCGCGGCGGTTATCACCGTGTTCGTGCCGACCACAGTCGCCGTACAGGCACCCAAGCCGGCCCCTGCGCCCTGGGAGGAGTACAGGCGGCCGACAGTACGGGCGATGACACCGCCCTCCGTCCATTCGGGCTGCACGGGGTCGCCAATGGCGTCCCCGTGGGCCACGTCCGCGACGCCCGTGCCGGTCCAGTACGTCTCCACCCGACTGCGATCCTGTTTCGTGATCGCTGCGTCATGAACAACGATCTCCGGCCCGGCCGTCGACACACCACCACCCCTGTGACCGCAGCCGACCGTTCCCAGCGTGATCAGCACGGCCGCGACCGCACTAGCCCACGCGCGCCTGTTCCCTGTACCCCTGCCCAGCAGGTTCATCGGTCTGTCCGCACCAGCCACAACAACCCCACAGGCCAAGCCCCTGATCCCCGTGACCTGGCGGCTGACGAACCTTGCACCACCAGCCCGTCCCCAAGCAAGGAATTCACCGGTTCACCCACCGTCGCCCCACCACAAGAAGACGGCGTCTATGAACAGCACGACGAACAGCGCGACTACGGGTGTCCCAGCTGTCCGTCTGTCCGGTTAAGGCTGTGACCAGCAAGAACGGGCCGAACAGTCAATGCTGGAGCTGTCCAGGGTGTCCGGTTGCAGACGACTGCAACATCCCCGGATGTTGCAGCCCGGTGGCGAAGCCACCCCTCGTAGATCGCGGGCGCCGGAGGCGCCTTCCCTCTCTCAAGAACGCGCACCACGTCGCACCACCTCCGCACCATCTGCGGCGGAGAACCACGGTCAGCGACGGTAAACACCACCATGGCTCGGAGCGAGTATCGGACGGTGGCAGACGTGCTCGCCCTGGGCGGTGCTTACCCTCTGACGCTTACAGCGTGGCTACGCGGTTCAAGCGCACGGACTGGTCAACCGGCTCAGCCAGGACCTCGGCGTCGCGACCGAGAACCCGCAACGCATGGAGGACATCGCTACTGCCGTGCGCACCGGCCCGGAGCAGCGCGGATGACGGGTAAGAGCTCTGGAGACAGACCCGTTGTCCGCGCGTCTGATCGTCACGGATCCCACCAGCCGTGAGGAGTGCGAGGTCGACATCCTCAAGGAAGCACTCTGGAGGCCGCCCGTGCACACCGAGCACGGCTTGGTTCTGTCCCTCGAAGATGTCGTCGGAACCAAGGTTCGCGCGCTGGCCGACCGCGGACTCGCCAGGGACCTGATCGACGTACAGGCCGCCGCGAACCGCTGAAGCCACGTCGAACTCGAAGAGCTCGGGCGGCGCCGTGCCCGCGACTCCTTCGACCTGAGCGAGCTTCAAGCGCGACTGGGCGGAGCCGACTGGATCGACGACACGGAATTCGCCGCCTACGGACTCGACGAGCGAGCAATCACCGCGCTGCGGCAGTGGGCACAGACATGGGCGGACGACATCGGGGAACCGCGAGGAACGGCCGTAACTCGGCGCCCAGTTGCGCTTCAGCGACGCCAACGGCCTGCGTTCGGCCCACACGCCCCAACAAGCGAGAAGAGCCCGTCAGCAAGCTGACGGGCTCCCACGAAAGATCGAGGCTAACCTGCCATCAGGTCAGATCGTCGGTGTGTCATCGACGACCTCCTTGTGTGGTTCGACAATGAACCTCCAGCCATCGCTGGGCTCCAGGAATCGCACTCGGGTCGGGTAGATGTCCAAGGCGCGGCGGTCACGGTTCTGGCTGCTCGCGTTCTTCCGCCCCCGGGCCGGCTCCTCGAACAGGTCGACCTTGACATCCGGCACCGCGACGACTTCCTCGCTCCAGCGCTGAACGATCCCCGCGCCGAAGGCGTCCCGGGCGGCGGAGTAGAGCGACTCCAGAGATTCCTCGTTCCCGTTGGGCACGAAGAGGGCGAGATTCAGGAGGACGCCAGCACTCTGAAGAACCTCGATTTCCTCCCCTGCCTTGTCGGCAACCCAGATCCCGCGCTCTTCTGCATTGTCCGGGAGAACGCGGATTTCCTCACCGAAGACTGTCTTCGCGATAAAGGACCCTCCCTCAAAATTCTTACCCGGCTTTGTAAGGAAAGCCGGGGCGTAGCAGTCGAGAGGAAGGCCATCCATCTCTGCCGAGACGAAGATTCCGTCCTGGAGACCCAACTCCGAAACCTCTTCGGCCGTAAGACGTCGAGCCGTAGCCTTCTCGGTATTCACGCCATTCCCCTTTTTTCGTGGCGTCCTGTGAATTCATTGAAACTCTACCACGAAAACGATCAGTCAGTTCCCGTTCAATTCCTTCTGGGAGAACAGCAGAAGAATCCTCGCACGTCACCGGCGAAACGCGGCAAGCGTAGAGAAATGCTGCGAGATTCAAGAGGTTACCTACTCGCTTCAACGGTGTTGTCGGCAACCAAGTCGGTCGTCAAGTGGAATGCAAGCAAACTCAGCAGAATGGAAACAAGCAGACAGGAGGCGCCTTGATGCTCGGCATTGCGCTGTGCTTGCGCTCCCATCGCCATGGGCCAGATCCTCGTGACCCAACCGAGCGAACCGCGGCGGTCCCCCAGCGCGGGCCCATGGCGTCGGCGAGCGCGTCAACCCGGGCGACAGCGGCGGTCGGGCGTTCTTCCGCGGTTTCCCTGCCAGCGCCCCTGATGCGGCAGGGGTTACGGCGGATCAGCTCATCATCGGCAGCGGTTTCCATGATGGTCTTCAGGAGCCGGTACGCCTTGGCGATCGTGGTCTCCGCCCCGGTGCTGTCGAGCCGTTCAGAGCACCACGAGCGGACGCGCGGCGGGGTGATCTCGTCCAGGTCCAGGTCCTCGAAGGTGAGCAGGATGTGCAGTCGGAGGAGTCGCCGATACAGCTCGTCGGTCGTGGCGGAGAGACGGCGCTCCTTTACCCATTGCAGCGCGTAGTTCTTGAAGTTGACTGCCCCGGCGTCCGGGGCCCGCCAGTCCCCCGCCGAACGTCGGTCTGCTGCTCCGCGAGCCAATCGTCAGCGTCCCGTCTGGTCTCGAAGGTGTGCGGGGCCGGACGGTCGATGCCATCGGGGCCGAGGTAGCGAGCCTGGTACCGGCCTGACGGTAGCTTTCGGATGCGGCCGAAGCGCCGCTTCTTCTTCGCCATCAAGCCCCGGCTCCGCTGCGGGCGCCGCTCCTGCCTTCGGCCCGCTCCGCCCGCGCTGCGCCGATGCGCGCCCACATGTGGGTAAGGCCAGGGGCCATGAGTCGATCACCACATACGGGCTCTCCCGCGATTGGTCGTGAGGCGTGTTGGCCTGGAGGTTCGGCTGGTGGTTGGTTCAGCAGGTCATCGGGCGGACGGGCACGAGTTCGGTGCTCGCCCGGCGCTGGGTGGTGCGCGTGGCAGCGCGGTCGGAGACCAGACCGGCGATCGCTGCGTGGGTTTCGCCGTAGGTGTCACGTCGCCCGGTGTATCTCTGGAGCGGATGCCACTGGCGGTGTTCGGCGTTGGCGTGTTCGACTCAGATCCGGCGTGAGGACTCGCGGCGTTTGCGCTCGCGCCAGCCGTAGTACTCGGTGACCGGCAGGTCGTCCAGGTCCTTCGGTCGTTCGTGACGGGGCGGAGATCTGGTTGGGGAACTCGTTCGCAAGGCCCCGGTAGCCGTCGTCCACCGCGGGCCTCCCAGCGCGCAGCAAGCTCCGTGACCCGCTCGCCCAAGAGCCACTCCGGGACACCGCAGAACGCGGGATGCGCCATCACCGCACGGATTTGACGAGCCATCACAACCCGGATAACTCGCACCGACACCTCGATGTCCCCAACCGTGACGAAGATCATCAATCGCGGAAGAGCCCGTAAATCCAGGTGTCCCCTCCCGACCGCCCCGGTAGCGTGCGCCGGCATGACATCGGAACTGGAACGCCCCCGCTCCAAGCGGACGAACGCACCGCGCTCATCGGCTGGCTGGACCTGCAGCGGCAGATCCTGCGCTGGAAATGCGAGGGGCTGAGCGACGAGGACGCGCACCGCTCGGTCGTCCCGACCTCACCGGTCATGACGATGGCCGGTCTCATCTCCCACATGCGCTGGACCGAGCACATGTGGCTGGAGGTGCTGTTCCTCGGCGGCGACGAGAAGCAGAACCCGTCGTTCGACGAGTCGAGCGAGGACGCCGACTGGCACACCGACGGCCGCCCCCTCGCCGAGCTCCTCGTGGAGTACGAGGCCCAGTGCGCCCGCAGCAACGAGATCGTCGCCGCGGCTTCCCCGGACGACGTCGGCCGACACCCCGGCTTCCGCTCCGGCAGCGCCAACCTCCGCTGGATGCTGATCCACCTCGTCGAGGAGACGGGGCGGCACGCGGGGCACGCGGACATCGTCCGAGAGCTGCTCGACGGCACGAAGGGCTATTACTAGCGCGGCTCCGCGTAGCGGTCCCTTGCCTCAGGAGCCAGGCCAACACGCCTCACGACCAATCGCGGGAGGCCCGATAGAGCGGCCCACGGTCAAGGCAATGCCTCCGGCGGGGGATCGGCCGGCACCGGGATGGAGGGGACGCCGTTCCCGCCCGCGGGTCCGTCGTGGCGTGCGTGGAGAGCTCCCATCCCGTCCGCCGTCGACCCACACGCCCGCTCCACGGTGTGTGGGTCGACGGGGGACGGGATGGGAGCTTGGGTAAGTGGTGGGCTGAGGTAGCCGCGAGCCGAGGAGAAGACTGCGGCTCAGTACCAGAGGGCCTTGACGACGGCGTGCCCCGTGGGGACGGTCCGGTTGTAGAAGGCCCGCAGGTCGGTGTGGTGGGTGAGGAACCAGCCCTTGACCGCAGCCTCGTCGAAGGCGGAGAAGGGGGGCAGCACCTTCGGCCGGGCCGCCTCCCAAAGATCGTCGAAGGAGACCGCCGCCAGGAAGGCCGCCACCTCGCGCACCTGGACGGGGCGGAGGATCAGAAACGGCGGCTGGTTGTGAGTGGCGTGGTACACCGGGCTGCCCCCGAAGACCGGGAGCTCCCAGTCATGAGAGCCCTGCGGGGTGCACGCCGCCCTGTAGACCTCATGGAGGGCGGGGAAGTGGTACTCCACGACTTCGGCGATTCCGGCCCGGCGTTCGGCCTGGAAGCGGTCGAAGTCCCCGGCGTCCCCCATGAACTCCTCCAGCCAGGCCCAGTCCTCTCGGATCTCGGACTCCGGCATGGCGCGCAGCTGCATCTCGATGCTCATGCCGCGCATTCTGGCCGAGGCACGCCGTGGCCCACGCCCGGCGAGCTCCGGAACCTTATCCAGGAGACAACGGACCGGGGCGGGCCGGTGTAAGGAACCGTGATCACTCGCGCCGAAGCAACTCCCGGCTAAAATAGGGCAATCATCAACCGTACCCACACTGCAGCGGACACCACCCCAAGAGCGACGTAAATGATCGTTGGCCACCGCTCGGCGCTCACCAAGCTCCCCCTCCGTGGACAACCCGCCCGGTAACGCTACGGCCGTGTCACCCCAAAAAGGCGGGCACCTCACCCTATGAAGCGACGTGAGGCTTCAGCCAGGCTGCCTCTGGGCCGTCCGAGGGCACCCAGCAGGCCGCGCTCGTGGCGGTTTCGTCGGCGGGACGCGTCTGGGGCCGGGCAGGCGAGGAAGTCGCGGTCCAGGTCTCGCT
The DNA here is from genome assembly GCF_040655115.1 of Streptomyces atratus. Lineage (GTDB taxonomy): Bacteria > Actinomycetota > Actinomycetes > Streptomycetales > Streptomycetaceae > Streptomyces > Streptomyces atratus_D. The sequence goes on from NZ_JBFAJH010000070.1 coordinate 8,694, forward strand.
TGCGGGACTCGGATGAGACGGCATGAAGGACCTGTCCAGGCACGGGAGCGCGTGCCCTTACCGGCGGAGTCCCGGTGGAACAACCCATCCGGCCGTCAGTGCTCGGGCTCCGCAACGGGTATCGGTGAACCATGGCTGGCACCTTCACCACCCGCACGATCAACATCACAACCGGCTCCACGGAGACCCTGCACGACCTCACGAACGCATGCTCCGCGTTCCTCCGAGAGGTCGCTCACGGGCGAAACGGACTGCTGAACATCTTCACCCTCCACGCGACGTCCGGCCTGGCCATCATCGAGACCGGCGCGGGCAGTGACGATGACCTGTTGACGGCCCTCCGCGACATTCTTCCCGCGGACGACCGCTGGCAAGACCGCCACGGCAGTCCTGGCCACGGCAGGGCCCACATGCTCCCGGCTCTGGTCCCACCACACGCCACATTGCCCGTGGTCGACGGTGCGCTGGAGCTGGGGACCTCGCAGTCCGTCGTACTGGTGAACACCGACCGGGACAGTCCCGAACGCCAAGTCCGGCTGTCTTTCCTCAGCTGACCACACGACCCACGCGGCCCTGCGGCTGACAGAGAGGAGCCACGTGATCCGAGAGAGGACGGCCTAGCGATTCCTCCAGTTGACGAAGGACACCTCGTCCTCCAGGACCGCGCTGATCTTCTGCTGCCGAAACGCCTTGTCGCCCAGGAGCCTGCGAAGGAACTCGGCCATCCCGAGGGGGTGCAACTGCATCTCGGGGCTGGTGTGCCTCCCGCAGATCAGGACAGGCCATCGATCCGGGTCGTCGTCCGTGGTCACCCAGCAGTAGATGTCCGCCCCCGACGTGGCGGCCCACGCCACGATGGACTCGGGGTCCACGTCGAAGTCGGCCTCGTCGCGGCACATCTCCCAGGTGGAGCGGGCGTTCTCCGTCTCGTCCTGCAAGCCTGGGCCATCCCGGTACGGCCACCCGTCGGCATGCGGCGCCGGCAGCAGGATGCTGATCGTGTCGCTGATCGCCCCCGCCCCGTAGACCTCCATGAACCGGACGTAGTCCGTGGGGAACCGAGTCCCCCAGATCGCCTCGACCTCGCTCCAGTCGATGCGCTCGTCCACCCCGTGGGCCACCGGCATGAGTTCGGCAAGTGCCGCCACCGCGTCTCTCCCGCGCATGTCCCACCCTTCATCCCGCCACCCGCACCGCGCGACGTGTCGTATCTGAGGGTCCAACTTACGAGAACCCCCCTTGCGGCGAATCTCCGGGGCGCTGCCTCCGGTGCCTCGACAAGATCCGAAGCCCGGACCATCTGTTCCGAGCGCAGGGTGTCCAGAACCCAGGACACGAAGTCGATGCTGGTCGTGGAGCTGAGCCCACACGTCAGGTGAGGTGACCGCTCCCCCTCGGAGGCAGAGACGGCGTGCCACCAGCCGGGGGGCAGAGAGAGGACCTCTCCCGGAGTGAGGACGAACTCGGCAACGGGCTCCTCGGGCGGCGGATCGGTCTCGGCCACATCGCGGTACATGGGAGCGACGCGGGTCGGTCCGTAGATCTTCCAGCGTCGCCCGTCCACCTGAACGACGACCATGTCGCGGTCGTCCCAGTGCACGCCCATGCCCTCGCGCGACTTCCATGAGGCGTACACCCCCGCCCACTCCTGCCATTCGTACAGCCGCCGCTTCTGAGTGGCGGGTCAGGCAGGTGCTGTCGCCCCACTGCCGGCGGCGGTGATGGCCTGCCGGTAGGTGTGGTCGACGACATCGCCCGCGCCGAAGACGCCGGGGACACTCGGCACGTCAGGTCGGGGCCGTCGACGCCATCGGGGAAGGCGGGGAAGTTGTCGACCTCGGTGGTGGTGGTCAGGGAGCCGCCGACGAAGATGCTGCTGCTGCCGAACAGTACGGGCTTGAGCTGGGCGCGGGCCGTGTAGAGGGCAGCGGTGTATCCGTGGGGCCGGAGCCGATGATGACGACGTCGCGTATCTCGCTCACGCCGTGGCCTCCGGGGCGATCTCTGCGATGAGGCCCGCGACGAGGTTCTTGATCTCGTCGCGGATGGGGCGGACGGCTTCGACGCCCTGTCCGGCCGGGTCGTCGAGCTTCCAGTCGAGGTAGCGCTTGCCGGGGAAGACGGGGCAGGTGTCGCCGCAGCCCATGGTGATGCACACGTCGGACTCACGGACGGCGTCGATCGTGAGGATCTTCGGGGTCTCGGCGGAGATGTCGATGCCGACCTCGGCCATCGCCTCGACGGCCGCCGGGTTCACGGCGTCGCCGGGGTTCGAGCCTGCGGAGCGGACTTCTACTCGGTCCCCGGCCAGGTGGGTCAGCCAGGCGGCGGCCATCTGGGAGCGGCCGGCGTTGTGGACGCAGACGAACAGGACGGACGGCTTGCCGGAAGACTCGGCCATGTTGATCGTTCTCTCTCGTCGCATGGCGGGACCAGCCGCCAATGACTTCAGCCCCCGCTGGTATCAGCAGGCAATGATGTGAAAGTATCAGTACATGCTGACTTCAGTCGATCCTGATCTGATCCGGGTGCTGGGCGATCCGCTCCGCCTCCAGATCGTGACCCTGCTTGCCCGCGAGACGCTTTGTACGACACACCTGGTCGAGGAGACCGGCGCGAAGCAGACCAACCTCTCCAATCACATGAAGGTCCTGCGCGAGGCCGGCGTGGTGGAGACCGAGCCGTGCGGCCGCTTCACCTACTACAAGCTGCGCCCCGAGGTCCTGGCCGGCCTCTCCGAGCAGTTCGCCGCGCTGGCCGAGTCCGCCTGCAGCGCCGCCGAGAACAAGAGGGCCTGCCCGTGACCACCGAGCGCACCACGACGGCCCCCGCTGCCGATCAGGCCGCGGGCGGGGACGACTCGATCGTCAAGAAGCTCTCCACCCTCGACCGCTATCTCGCGGTGTGGATCCTGCTCGCCATGGCCGTCGGCCTGGGCCTGGGGCGGCTGATCCCCGGGATGAACGACGCACTGGCGAAGATCGAGATCGGCGGGATCTCCCTGCCGATCGCACTCGGTCTGCTCGTCATGATGTACCCGGTGCTGGCCAAGGTCCGCTACGACAGGCTCGACACCGTCACCGGCGACAAGAAGCTGATGGTGTCCTCGCTGGTCATCAACTGGATCGTCGGCCCGGCGGTCATGTTCGCCCTGGCGTGGATCTTCCTTCCCGACCTGCCCGAGTACCGCACCGGACTGATCATCGTCGGCCTGGCCCGCTGCATCGCCATGGTCATCATCTGGAACGACCTCGCCTGCGGCGACCGCGAAGCGGCCGCCGTCCTCGTCGCGCTCAACAGCGTGTTCCAGGTCATCGCCTTCGGCCTACTGGGCTGGTTCTACCTCGACCTGCTGCCGCGCTGGCTGAACCTCGGTGACGGCCAGGGCCTGGACGTCTCGGTGTGGCACATCGCCCTCAACGTCATCGTGTTCCTCGGCATCCCGCTGCTGGCCGGCTTCCTCACCCGCCGCATCGGCGAGCAGAAGATGGGCCGCGAAGGCTACGAACAGCGCTTCCTGCCGAAGATCGGCCCCTGGGCGCTGTACGGACTGCTCTTCACGATCGTCATCCTGTTCGCCCTGCAGGGGAAGACGATCACCTCGCAGCCCCTGGACGTGGTCCGGATCGCGCTGCCGCTGCTCGTCTACTTCGCGATCATGTTCTTCGGCACCTTCCTGCTCGGCAAGGCCCTCGGACTCGCCTACGACCGCACGGCCACACTGGCGTTCACCGCGGCGGGCAACAACTTCGAACTGGCCATCGCCGTCGCCATCGCCACCTTCGGCGTCACCTCTGGCCAGGCACTCTCCGGGGTCGTCGGACCGCTCATCGAAGTGCCCGTCCTGATCGGACTCGTGTACGTCGCACTGGCCTGGCGCAAGACGTTCATGCCCACAGCACTGACGACCGCCGGAAAGGACGACTGACGCACTGCCTCGACTGCCGCACCGCGGGAACGAACAGCCCCACCGTTGGCGTCTGCCAGGGCTGCGGAGCCGGAGTCTGCGCGGCGCATGCCCCGCATCGCGACCCGGAGCGTGGGCAGCCCGATCGGCATCCCCGGTGAGGCCCAAGCACGGACGGTGCCGGGCTGACGGTCGGCGAGATCGCCGAACGGTGCGCACGGAAGCCGTCGACCGCCTCGGAACACCTGAGCCTGCTGCGCCGTAGTGGCCTGGCGATCTCCCGCAAAGAAGGCAAGCAGGTCTGCTACCGGGCCGACGGTGCCACGATGGCCGAGCGCGTCTCCGCACTCCAGGCGTACCTGGCGCGCTGCTGCCCGCCCAATGCACCGGCTGATCAGCCCCGACGGCGCTGGCTGTGGTCAGGAGCGCAGGTCGAGCATGGCGGACATGGCCGCCACAACGGACGGGGCGACCTGGTAGTAGACCCAGGTCCCACGCCGCTCCGAGGTCAGGAGTCCGGCCTCGCGCAGTTTCTTCAGGTGGTGGGAGACGGTCGGCTGGGAGACGCCGACGTCGGAGATCTCGCAGACGCATGCCTCGCCGCCCGCGTGCGAGGCGACCTTGGAGAACAGGCGGAGCCGCACCGGGTCGGACAGGGCCTTGAACATCACGGCCATCTTCTCCGCGTCGTCCTGCGACAGCTCCCCAGCGGTGATCGGCGGGCAGCACGGCGCCACAGTCCCCGCATCCAGGACCGACAGCTCCACAACCTCCGACTTTGACATGTGTCTATGTTGACACTCATCGATACCGAGTGGCAAGCTCCGGACATCGACAGCAATCGAAACAGCGGCCGGGCCGGCCGCCCATCTCGGAGGACATCACCGCCATGACCACCACTGCAGACCTTCCGGTTGTCGTCATCGGCGCCGGCCCCGCCGGGCTGGCCGCCGCCGCCCACCTGGTCGAGCGCGGCATCGAACCGCTGGTCCTGGAAGCCGGCCCGGCCGCCGCTTCTGCGGTACGCGGCTGGTCACATGTGCGGCTGTTCTCGACCTGGGGCGAGGTCACCGACCCGGCCGCCGAGAAGCTCCTGGCACCGACCGGCTGGTCCAAGCCCGACGCCGCGACATACCCGTCCGGTGGGGACTGGGCCGAGCAGTACCTCCAGCCGCTGGGCGATGTCCTGGGTGACCGCGTCCGCTACAACGCCACCGTCACCGGGGTCTCGCGCACCGGCCGCGACCGCATCGTCGACGCCGACCGCGAAGCCCAGCCCTTCGTCGTCCACTTCACCAGTGCCGACGGCAGCGAGGAGCGCGTCTTCGCCCGCGCGGTCATCGACGCCTCCGGCACCTGGACCAACCCGAGCCCGGCCGGGGCCAGCGGCCTGCCCGCCCTCGGCGAGAAGACGGCGGCCGACCGCATCACCTACCACGTCCCGGACTTGAAGGACCCGGCCGTCCGTGCCCGCTACGCCGGCAGGCGGACTGCTGTGATCGGCTCCGGCGCCTCCGCGTTCACCGCCCTGGCCGCTCTCGCCGACGTCGCGAAGGACGAGCCCGGCACGCACGCGGTGTGGATCCTGCGCCGTGGCATCAGTGGCTCCACCTTCGGCGGTGGCACCGCCGACCAGCTCCCCGCCCGCGGCGCTCTCGGTCTGGCCGCGAAGGCCGCGGTCGACAACGGCCACGCGGACGCGGTCACCGGCTTCCGTACCGAGGCCATCGAGCGTGACGGTGACGGCCGCCTGATCCTGTTCGGCGAGGACGGACGCCGCGTCGACCCGGTGGACGAGGTGATCGTGTCGACCGGCTTCCGTCCCGACCTGTCCTTCCTCTCCGAGATCCGACTCGGCCTCGACGAGCGCCTCCAGGCTCCCACCGAGCTCGCCCCGCTCATCGACCCGAACCAGCACTCCTGTGGCACCGTCCACCCCCACGGCCACCGCGAGCTCTCCCACCCCGAACCCGGCATCTACCTGGTCGGCATGAAGTCCTACGGCCGCGCCCCGACCTTCCTGGCCATGACCGGCTACGAGCAGGTCCGCTCCGTCACCGCCGCCATCGCCGGGGACACCGAATCCGCCGACCGGGTCGAACTCACCCTCCCCGAGACCGGAGTGTGCGGCGGCGCCGGACTCTTCGACGACCCGGCAGCAGGCCAGGCCGACGGCGGAGGCTGCTGCGCCGCTCCGGCACCCGCTCTCGTGCAGATCGGCGTCGGTACCCCATTGCCGGTCGCGGCCACTGAGAGCCTGTCGAGTGACCTCTGATCGGGCGGCCCCGCCCTGGCACGCACGCTTCCGGCGTTGCCGAAACGCCCTGGTAGCTCCTTCCCCAAGCTCTCAGCTTCGGGCGAGCAGGGGAGACCCCATCGGAAGCCATCCCGGCGCCTTGGAATCGCACGCACCACGCCGCGTCCGCTCTCCGATCGAAGGTCACCCGACAGGCTCTGAGGAATCATCGTCGTCCGGCGGCTGCTGCTGACCTGAAACCCCAGCGCCCCGGTCAACAGCCGGGGCGCTTCCACCCTGCGTCAGGAGGATCGTCATGTCCCGAGTACAGCTCGCCCTGCGCGTCCCCGACCTTCCCGCCTCGATCGCCTTCTACAGCAAGCTCTTCGGCGCCGAGCCGGCCAAACTGCGCGACGGCTACGCCAACTTCGCCATCGCCGACCCCCCACTCAAACTCATCCTCGTCCAGGGCACGCCGGACGAGGAGACGCGCATGGACCACCTCGGCGTCGAAGTCGACACCACCGAAGCTGTCCGTGCCGCCACCACCCGCCTCGCGGACCAGGGTCTGGCGACCGACGTCGAGAACGACACCACCTGCTGCTACGCCCTCCAGGACAAGGTCTGGGTCCATGGCCCCGGCCAGGAACCGTGGGAGGTGTATGTCGTCAAGGCCGACGCCGACTCGATGGCCAAGCAGAAGGGCAGCGCCTGCTGCGCGGACCCGGCCGTCACCGAAGCAGACCCGACCACACCGGACAAGGCCGGTGGCTGCTGCCCGTGACCGAACTCGACGCCAACGGGGCCGCGACCGGAACAGGGGACCGGTCGCGGCCCCGCGCAGTACTCCCGGCCCTGTGCATCACACAGATCACCAGTTGGGGAATCGTCTACTACGCCTTCCCCGTGCTCAACCCAGCCATCACCGCCGACACCGGCTGGCCAACCGGAGCAACGACAGCCGCGTTCTCCGCCGCCCTGCTCGTCTCCGCCTTCGCCGGAATCCGGGTCGGCCGGATCATCGGCCACCGGGGCCCGCACACCGTCATGACCGCAGGCTCCGTCAGCGCTCTCCCCCTTCGCCGGCGCAGCGCCGGCCTCACCACTCGGCGGCTCCCACTCCTCTTCGCGCTGCTCGCCGCAGTCTGCGGACTTGCGGCACTGATCGCGCTGGACACAGCCGCCACGGCCAGCCCCGAGGCTGGTCGGAAGTTGCGAGGACCAACGTGTTCATGCCTGTCTGCCGGTGCCGGGGGGCGGGTCTGGATGTCAGTGCGGGCGAGCCTCACTCACCGCACGGGGAAGCCGAAGGAGTACCCCTGCTGCTTCAGCCAGGGCAGGATCTCGCGCAGAGCGGCCAAGGTCTGGGAGCGATCCCCTCCCGCGTCGTGGAAGAGGACGGTCGGCCCGTTGGAGATCTCCCTCTTGACGGTGGCGACCATGGTGTCCACACCGGGACGCTCGAAGTCTTTGGAGTCGACGTTCCAGCCCAGCGGCCGCATCCCCCGGGACGCGGCGAGCTGCCGGCTGTACGGGGTGAAGGCACCGCCCGGGGCCCGGTAATACTGCGGCCGGACGCCCCCGGACGCCTTGGTGATCATGCTTTCGGCATCCAGGATCTGCTGGGACTGGTATGCCTCGGACTTGGTGTCCATGGTGGTGTCGTGCGAGACCGCGTGGTCGCACAGCCGGTGCCCGGCCGCCACGACCTCTTTGACCAGGTCCGGGTGCGCCTGGGCCTGCGTGCCCACCATGCAGAACGTAGCCTTCACACCGCTGTCCTTCAGCAGTCGCAGCACCTGCGGCGTCCAGACCGGGTCCGGTCCGTCGTCGATGGTGATGTTGACGCCCCGGGCGCCGCGGTCCGAGGCGTGCGCAATGTCCGCCGCCACCTTGGCCACGGTCCGGTCCTGAGGCCGGGCGTCCGGCGCTGAGACACGCGCTTGCGGCTGCTGCCCTCCGGCGGTGTCGGCCTGCGCGGTCCACACCGAGGTGGCAGCGGCCACCGCTGTCACCCCGAGCGCCGCCGCGAGAAGCCGGCCGTGCCATCCCCTTCCCTTGTGCCTTGCCATGTCCGCCCGCCCCTTTGCTGTCCCCGCCGATGCCGTGCGCTCATGAAGACATACGAACGCCCCTACGGGATCCCTCTGTTACCGATCGCGGAAGAATCCGCAGACAACCGGCGACAAACGCAGGAGCCCCGCGACAGATGAGGGCGCGCAACGGCCTCGAAAAGGCGCCGACGAGAACGGCAGGCGCTGATCCTCACGGATTCCGGCGGAGGCACCCACGCATGCGTCGAATGGCTCGCGAAGCAGGGCCCATGGCCTTCCTACTCGGTCGGCATGACCACGCGCGGGGCGGCCGGTGAGCGGGGAGGCTACGCGTAGGCAGAGGTGCAGGCGCTCGCGGGGCGGGCGGCGCCGAAGAAGCACAGAACACCGCGCCCAGGGCCCTGTGGCATTGATCACAGCGAAAGCGCAGGCAGTGAATACAACTGCACCCTTTCGTCTTTTCTGTCGGCCACGGTGCTGTGGTATTGGCCGGAACAGGTGAAGAACTCGTGATGGTCAACCGTTGCCCCGGTCATACGATCACCTCGAGTCGCATCTGCGTGCCCCATTCCACTGCGACCCCTTCTTCTCTTTTTCGGACACCGAAGGGCTCTTGTGAAGATTCGCCGGATTCTTGCCACAGCTGTTGCCGCCACAGTGACCACGCCTGCCCTCCTGCTGTCGGTCACCCCCGCGTTCGCCGACGACAAGCCGACAGCGCAGACACAGCACAAGCCGTCCATCGCGGAGCTGGAAAAGGCCGCCGCCACCGCGAAGGCAGCGTACGACGACGCCGTAGAGGCCGAGAATGCCGCCAAGGCGGCTTTGAACGCGGTCCTGTCCGACACCAGTCCTCTGGCCGTGGCCGCCAAGGCCGCCGAGGCCGTGGCGGCGGAGGCCGCCACCGCGAAGATCGTCGCCGACCAGGCGGTCCTCGACGCCCAGGCCGCGGTCGACGCCCTCCCGGAGACGGCCACCGAGGAGGAGAAGACCGCCGCCGCGACCAAGCTCACCGAAGCGAAGGCCGACGCCGAGGCCGCCGACAAGGCCAAGGCCGCCGCCGACGCCGAGGCCGTGGAAGCCCTGGACGCGCGGGACGACGAGCGGGTCGCCGCGGCCCGGAAGCTGGACCAGGCACAGAAGGCCACCAAGGCGGCGCTCGCTGACAAGAACGCCGCCGACGAGGCGCTGGCCAAGGCGAAGGAGGAGGGCGGCGAGGACGGTGAGGACGGTGAGGCCTGCGTCCCCGAGGCCGAGCTCACCACAGTCGTCACGGGTCTGCCGTCCACCGTCGTCGCCGGCACGAAGGTCAACTTCAATCTCCGGGTGACCAACGGCACCGACAAGACGATGGACGAGGTGCTTCCGTTCGCCTACGTCCACGCGACCGACCGGAGCGGGCTCAACAACATCGACGACCTGGTGCACCTGCAGTGGTCCTCCGCCTCGTCCTCGAAGTGGAAGACCGTCGACAACGAGCACTACATGGACGCCATCAGCCCGCTGAAGGCCGGCGCCCACGCCGACATCAAGATGCGCCTCACGGTCGACGCCTCGGCCCCCGCAGGCAACGGCGTCACCTTCGTCGCCGGTGACTACTTCAACGACAACGGCACCTGCGGCGGGAACCCGGACCTCGAGGGCTACGAGTTCCTGATCGCCGCCGCGGGCAGCAAGCCCGGCAAGGTCGACGACGCCAAGCCCAGCACGACCGAGCCGAACACCTCGGACCTCAAGGCGCAGAGCGGCGCGTCGGCCCGTCCGGTGAGCGGCAGCCTCGCTGCCACGGGCTCGTCCTCCGCGACGTCGCAGCTTGCCCTCGCGAGCGGCGCGGCCGTAGCGATCGGCGGGGGCGCGGTGTTCCTCGCACGCCGTCGCAGGGCCGGCTCCCACGCCTGACGCATGAGGTGGGGTGCCGACCGGGCACCCCACCCCACGCGCCGGCCACCCGTCGGGCCCGACACCGAGCAGCGGTGTCGGGCCCGACGCAGTGACCGGCCATGAGACCGTTTTCGCATCGATGACCCGTACCTGCGCCTCTGGCTTCGCGAAGATGCACCTCGGCGCGTCCTCATCGGAATGATCTTCGGTGTGCGACCGGGGTGGACGTGCACAACGCCCCGCCGCTCGTGCCTCATCCGTGCCCATCCGAGCGGTCAACAGCGGTGAACAGGTGCACCGAGAGACCGCGCCAGGAGCACCTTCAGAGCGGCGTTTCACCAGGTCAGAGCATATTGGACCACCGCAGGCACCGTTGATTCCCAAGCTCAGAGCGCGAGTTCGGTTCTCGTCACCCGCTCCACGGTTTGGCACCGATACGCCTTCGTCCTTCTCGGCAGCATCCAGACCACGCTGATCTTCACGCTTGCCGCGATCGCCGTACCGCGAGGTCTACAAGGACCTCGAACCCGGCAAGTCCGTCGAAGGCTCTCACTGGGAGGGCAGGGAACAGACGTACGCGGAGATCGACGCCTCACGCGCCCGCGCCGCGGACGCGGCGACCGGACAGCGTGAATGACAGCTGACCCGCCCCGCTGCGGTAAGCCCCGCCGGCGTGACCGCGTGCCGCCCCCGCTACGCCTCGCTGCGCCCCCTTGTCCGCGGGGGCACCTGTCACGCACTGCTCCCGTGCTTCCCGCCTCCTCGCTTCCCGCCGCGAGGCACGGCGAAATCGACGAGCGCACAGCTGCCGGGCGCCAGTCGCTTCCAGGTGCCGGGCAGTGTCAGCACCGCGATCGCGGAGGTCGGGAACTTCCGCCGGGCGCGAGCGAGGCAGTCAACGGCCGCCTCTCCGGCGAGGGCCACCACCAGGTCCTGAACCCCGGGGCTGTGTCCGATCAGCAGAAGCGTGCGGCACGACTCGTCCATCTCGCGTACGACGTGAAGGAGTTCGGCGGCGCTCGCCTCGTACAGCCTCGGGTCGTGGACCACCGTGGGCGTGGCACCCAGTTCGGGCGAGACCAGGTCCCAGGTCTGTCTCGTGCGGAGGGCCGGTGAACAGACGACGGCGTCCGGTACGCGGCCGGCCTCGCGCAACCGGCGTCCCGCGGCCGGCGCGTCCCTGCGGCCACGACCGGACAGCGGCCGGTCCAGGTCCGGGACGCCGTCGGGCCAGGCGGATTTGGCGTGCCGGAGGACGATCAGCCGGGCCGCCTGGGGCCCGGTCATGACGCCGCCGGGAGAGGGACGTTACACACGGCCGATCTCCCGGGTGAGTTCCAGGCCGAGGACCCGGTCGAGGAGCGCGAAGGTCTCGAACTTGGCGCCGTCCGCGATCGTGTCCGCGGTTTCGACGTGGCGCAGCAGATCCAGCATCCCAGGTGTGCCCAGGTCGTCGGCGAGCGCGGCGTCCGCCCGGGTGACGATGTCGGGCGGGACCGGCTTGGACGGCGAGTCCGCCCAGGTCGCCACTTGCCGGCGCCACGCCGCGAGCCGGCGCCCGGCGTCGGAGACCAGGTCGGAGGTCAGGCCGATGGGCCGGCGGTAGGGGAAGGCCAGGAGCGTCAGGCGGACCGCCAGCGGGTCCACACCGTCCGCGCTCTCCGCCCGTACGAGCTGGAGAGGCGGGGCGTCCTGCCGTACCCGTCCCACCTGAAGCCACAGCCCCGTCGTGGTGGCCCGGAGGGCGGCGGCGGACACGTGGAGATCCGCCCGGTCCCCCGTCCCCGTGCTCTCACCGGTGGGTGGATGGATCCCGAGGCCGTCCATGGCGTGCCGCAGGCGCACGGCGGGCTCGCGGGGCAGTGCCGGTCCGGCGAGCGTGTGGAAGACCTGCACCCCTCTGGCCTCCAGGGCCCGCGCCAGGACGTCGCCGACCAGCAGGGCTCGCATGTCGGTCGCGTCCACGGTCGTGTCCGCGCGGGCCAGATGGATCCGCATGGTCAGCATGCCCCGCCGGTGCCCGGCCGGGATGCCGGTCGGGCGGAGGGTTCGTCCGTCCGTGACGCGCAGCATGGCCACGGCCCCGGCCGCCGGCCTGTCCGGACCTCCCGGAGCGGTGTTCACTCCAGGCACCCGGTGAGCTGAAGGCAGGCGTGACGTGCCCTGTCGAGCAGCTCGTCGGCTTCCCGGGCCGGCCCGCACCCCTCGATGCGGTAGGCGCTCGCCGGGGCGATCCGGGCGAGAGCCGCCGCCCACCCGCCCGGTTCCGCGTGCCGGCGCGGCAGATCGGCGAGGTCGACGATGCCGGTGAAGCACTCGTCCTCTGCCACACACAGCATCTCGTCGACCGTGCGCCCCTGTGCGGCGAGGTGGAGCACCCCGACCGGCCGGGCAGGGATGTCGGCCCCGGGCACGGCCGGCTCACGCATCAGCACCAGTGCTTCGAGTGGGCGGCCGTCGTCGCCGAGCGTGTCCGGCACCCGACCGTGACCCACCGGCCGGCCGCCGGCCCCGTGGCCCGCCGGCGGCGCGTCCGGCTCGAACGTGGCCGACTCGTCGTCGCGTCCGACCGTGCTGCCGACGGTCGCGTCGACCGCGATGGCGATCCTGGACATCCGCACCACCTCCGTGCTGCCGGGGTCCTGCGTCACGTAGAGGCCATCAGCACCGTCGAGGTGCGGTTGGCGGCGAGCCCCATCGCCGTACGCGTCCAGTGTCCCGCGCCGACGCGCTCGCCTCAACGCCTCCCCGGTGCCGTCGCGCCGGCGAGTGGGCCGTGTCGTCACGCGGTGACCGTCCCCCGTCGCGAGCAGGCCGAACAGCAGCAGGCCCACGGCGATCCGGCCCGGCGTCAGCGCCGTGGAGTGCGCGTGGCGGCCAGCAGCAGCACAGCGAGAACCTGAACGGCGACGACCACGGTGATCAGTACGGGGATCGAGTAGCCGTACAGGCCGCCGATCAGCGCGCCGCCGGCCAGGCTCGCCGCGCCGACCACTCCGGCGAACAGCCCGTACGCGGTCGCCCGCCGACCGCTGGGCACCAGGTCCGCCACCGTGGCGCGCAGGGTGGACTCCTGGATGCCCATGGCCGCACCCCACACCAGCGATCCGGCGACCGCGATGGCGACGGTGTCGGTGAACGCCAGCGTCACGACGCCCGCGGTCAACACGGGCAGGGCGATCAGGACGCGGGCGCCGTGACGGTCGTACAGCCAGCCGGTGGCCAGCGCCGCGACGGCATCCGTGGCCATCGCCGCCGCGTACAGCACCGGCACCCACGCGGCGGACAGGAGGTGCCGTTCGACCAGGTGGTAGGAGAGGACGCCGAAGGTGGCGAGGCCGGTCGTGGTGGCGGTCGTGAAGGCGGCATAGGTCCAGAACGCCCTCGGCAGAGGTCCGCCCCGGCTGTCCGGCTCCTGCTCCGGCGTGGCCGCGGCTGCCGCCGCGCGTTCGTAGGCTTCCGGGTCCGGTACCCGGGCCCGCAGCCGGAACAGGAGCCCCAGCACCGCGAGACCGGGCACGGCGAGCACGCCGAGCGCCGGCCCGTAGTCGCCCCCGGTCAGCGCCAGCACACCCGCCACGAGGAGAGGACCGACCACGGCGCCGACCTGGTCCATGGCCTCGTGCACGGCGAAGCCCCGCCCGCGGCCCGTCGCCGCCGTGGCATGCGACAGCAGGGTGTCCTTCGCCGGGGAGCGCACCGCCTTGCCGACCCGCTCGGCGATCACCAGCACGCACGCCGCCCACAGGACACCGGCCACACCCAGCAGCGGCACCGAGACGACCGTCAGCGCATACCCGCCGATCGCCAGCCCCCAGAACCTGCGGGTGCGGTCGGCCAACGGCCCTGAGACCAGCCGCAGCCCCAGCGCCGCCGCCTCACCGGCGCCCGTCACCACACCCACGACCAGGGAGGACGCCCCCAGCGAGGCCAGCAGCGGTCCCGTGACCGACCGGGCACCCTCGTACACGAAGTCGGCGAGCAGGCTGACCGTGCCGAACCACAGCACGAACCGCCACGGCCCCATGCCCGACGGACGTATCGTCTTCGATTCCCTCACCATCCTCATGCCCGGAGCGCCTCAGCGATCGTGACACCGACGAATACCGCGCCCAGACCCGCCACCACACCGGCGACGACATCGGCGACGGCGAAGAACCTCGCCCCGTCCCCGGCCGGCCGCAGCGTCTCGTACGAGAACGTCGAATACGTCGTCAGTGCCCCGCACAGCCCGGTGCCCAGCAACAGTTGCACCCGCGACGGCGACGCCCCCGCCACCACGGCCCCGGTGAGCAGGCCCGATATCAGGCAGCCCACGACATCCACGGTGAAGGTGCCCCAGGGGCAGACCGTGTCGTGCCGCTTCTGCACCGCCCGGTCGGTCAGATACCGCAACGGCGCACCGACCACGCTCCCCCGCAGCAGGGGCGGAAGCCGTGCCACAAACCTACGATGGCTCGAGAAGGCGCCATCAAGTCGAACCGGCGTTCCAGAGGAGGCCGCGATGGTGGAGCACTTTGTCTGGGTGACGACACGCCGCATCAAGCCGGGCGCGTTGGAGGAGTTCGAGAGGGCCTGGCGCCCGGACCAGTACCCGCAGGCGCTGCGACGCGCCTACGCGTACTGGTCCGAGGACGGGCAAGAGATCACCGGGGTGTCGTTCTGGGACACCAAGGAAGCATGCGACTCCTGGCGGGCCTCCGCGGCGGAGACGCAGCGGCGTGAGGCCATGGCCCCTTACATCGTCGAGGAGCGGGAAGGCTTCTACCGCGGCCGCGAACTCGGAGTCGGGCACGCCTGAAGCCGCCGCGGTCCGGCTGCCCGCGCCCCGGGACGCCGAGGACGGGCAGCACCGGCCCGCGGACACCGGCTCCCGGCCCCCATCGATCCTCCGGGGGCGACACTGGAGTCATGGCCGCATAAACGGTGAACCGAGTTTTGAGGTGGCCGATGAGCACTCTCGAAGAACAGATCGACGTTGCTGTTCCGATCGCTGTGGCCTGGGAACACCTCCACCAGGTGGAGACCTATCCGCGATTCGTCGAAGGGGTACGCGAGGCTCGTTCGGAGGACGGGCACCGGGCGCGCCTGGACGTCGACGCGGGCGGCCGGGCTCAGGAGTTCGAAGCCGAGATCACCGACCGCGGCAAGGAACACATGCTGGAGTGGCAGACCACGAGCGGTCCCGACCTGGCGGGAACCTTCTCACTGCTGCCCATCGACCGGGAGCACACCCGGGTCCAGGCCCGGATCGAGTACGACCCGGGCACCGTCAAGGAGGCGTTCGGCGGGCCGAAGGGATTCGCCCAGGCGACCGCGATCGAACGGCTTGTACGGGACGACCTCGAGCACTTCAAGGAGTTGGTGGAACAAGAACGGTGAGGCGCCCCCACCGATCGGGATCGGCCTCACGCTTCGCGAGGGCGTATGAGGGCAGTGCGGCCACGGCCGTCGTGCCCCGTCCGTGGACGACAGCGAGGGGCGTGGCGCTCGCGGCGCCGGTCAGCGGACCGGCTCGGCCGGGTGCCGGGGGGCGCCGGGCTGGGTGGGGCGCGCGTCCGCAGCGAGCCTGAGCGCGTACGCCGCCGGGTCGGCGCCGGACACGGTGCCGAGGTGGTCGTGCCCGACCATGTGGCACCAGGCCGGCAGGTCGAGCGGTGCGGCCGGGTCGATGGCGATGAGGTACACGACCGTGCCCGGCTCGGCGCCGGCGGTGCGGGACCGCAGACGGAGCATGTCATCGCCGTGCCCGTACCGGCCCCGTAGTGGGCATCCCCGGTATGGGGGAAGGCGTGGACGAAGACGCCGCCCGGCCGCAGCACCCGGCGCACCTCGCCGACCAGGGCGTGGATCTCCTTCGTGGACAGGGCCATGCACAGCAGCATGTGCGCGAACACCGCGTCCGCCGAGCCCGTCCACCGAGCCGTCCGCCAGCGGCAGCGGCTCGCGTACGTCGTGCACCGCGGTGGCAACCTGCTCGGCCACGCCCTGGGCGCCGGCCGCCGGGTGCGACTGCTCCAGGCCGACCGGACTGAAGTCGGCCGGCCTGGACGGTGAAGCCCTCACGGGCGAAGTACAGGGTGTCGCGGCCGTGCCCGGCCCCCAGCTCCAGCACCTGGCGTGCCCCGGCCACCCGGAACACCCGGGAGGCGTGGACGGCCGGCTCGGACGGCTCCTCGCCGTACATACCGGGGTGCGCGCCGTATGTCTGCTGCCAGTGCTCCCGCTGAGCCCCGGCGAGCTCCCGCTCGTGCTCCGAGATGCTGACGCCCTTCTCCACCGCCCGGTCCCGTGCGGGCCGGCCCAGATCCACGCTGCGCCGCCGCAGCGAGCGGTCGTCGGGGGTGCAGGTGAGGCACTCGCTCCGGGGAGCTCGACCTGGCCCCACGGCCGTTGCCCGGTACGTCGGTACGTCGCTCAGGGCTCAGGCGGCCGAGGAGTCGGCGAGGACGATCCGTGAGGCAGGGCCCGCGCTGTCCGGTTCGCGATGGCCGCGGGTGTGCCGATGTCGAGTGCCTGCCGGGCAAACCGGAAGGCGTACGGCAGTGCGGCCCGGGTGAGCGGGCCGGCACCGGCGGCGATGGCTGTGGCGGCGACTACGGGCTCTGCGCATGCGACGGCGCGCAGGAGGACGGCAGGAGTCAGTCGGCTCGCGTGCCGCAGGGCGGACAGGTCGGGGAGCGAGAGGGTCAGGGTCCGGTCGTCGGCGTCGGGGCGCGGCCAGGTGAGTTCGATGCGCATGAAGCGGCCTCCACAGGAGGTTGGGCCTGATGACTGCGGTGGGCGTTCGGGATGACGACTCGGTCAGAGGTCACCCGACAGGCTCTGAGCCGGGCGCTCATGCCGTCACCTCCTCACGGCCCGGGACACGCGCGGGGTGTCGGTCAGCGATCCGCAGTGGACTTCACCGCCGACTACACCGAACGGCGGCACACGGACATGTCCAGACTTGCCGAAGTAGCCCGATCTGGTCAAGGTTGCCGGAAAGGTGAGAAACGTCACGCCCTCGGCGCCGCATGCCTCACCTGCCCTACGGAGGGAGAGCGACCATGACTGACAGTTCCCGTGCGCATGGAGGGGGCACGAAGGTGCAGCATCCCGTCCAGGAGACGCTGGCGCACCCCATGCAGACGATGACGACGGCAATCGAGAAGGTCCCTGGCGCCGAGAGGGTCAAGGGGATCGTCGACGGTGTTCTGGACTCCGTCGGGGTCGTCTCACCCCATGCACGGCGCGTCGCGGCGTACACCGGTGCCGGGCTGCTCGGCGTGGCCGGTGTGGTCGAGTGGCCGGTGGTCGCGGCGGGCGCCGCCGTGGTGTGGCTCACGCAGCCGCGCCCCAAGGATGTCGCGGCAGCCAAGACGGCCGACGAGGCCCGCGCCGAAGCATTGCAGGCAAAGCAGGCCGCCGGGTCGGCCAAGGCGTCGACGGCCACCGGGAAGGCGAAGTCCCGCCCGGGCAAGGCCACGTCGGGGACGGCGAAATCCCGCGCGCCCAAGAAGACGAGCACCTCCGGCACGGCGAAAACCCGCGCGCCCAAGAAGACGAGCACCTCGGGAACGGCCAAGGCCCGCTCGTCCAAGCGCGCCGCCACGAGCACCTCACGCACCGAGGCGGGCGGCGGGAAGAAGCCTTGACGCCGGCCTTCCACCCGCTCTGACGACCGTTCCGCCCCCGACCCGTGGGGCAAGCCCGCGAAGGTGAGACATGCTGCTCCGCTTGCTGACCGGGCTGCCCGCCGCGGTCCTCCAGAACGCCTTGGCTGCCCCCGTCGAGG
The DNA here is from genome assembly GCF_040655115.1 of Streptomyces atratus. Classification (GTDB taxonomy): domain Bacteria; phylum Actinomycetota; class Actinomycetes; order Streptomycetales; family Streptomycetaceae; genus Streptomyces; species Streptomyces atratus_D. The sequence continues at coordinate 26,549 of NZ_JBFAJH010000070.1, forward strand.
CCACGCGCCGGATCACCCCGCCGGCCACCGACACGGCGCGAATGGTCGCTGAGCTTGTGAGCGCCGGTGCGCGCGGCGCTGTGAGCGGCGCGGCGGCGGTGTCGGCGACCGCGCTGCGGGTCGGCAGGGTCGCTCGCAACGCCGTGACCCCTCACGTCGGTTACTGGCGCGCCGGCTCCCGCATGCACCTCGCACTGCGGCACCATCCGGACTCGCAGGAACCCACCGCGGAGCGGCTCGAGGCCGCCGCCGAGAAAGTGGCCGTCGAGCTGGCCGAGCACCCTGAGGTGCTGTTCGCCTACTGGGACGGCGGCCTGGGACGGCTGGTCACGCAGACCACCGAGGATGCGCTCAGCGAGTGCGTGGTGAACTGGGTGTCCGAACTTGCCGCCGGACACGGGCTGGTGCACGTCGGTGACCAGACGCTGGAACACGCGCACCCGGGTGCAGCCGGGGGCGTACGTGCCAATGCTGTCGCCGTGGCGTGCGACGCGGCGGGCATCGCCACCTCCCTCGCGGCACGGGCGGTCCTTCTGAAGCCCGTGCCGGAGGTCGTCGTGGCCGCGGTCGTCGTGATGCGTGAGGACTCCCGGGTACGGACGGTGCTGAGCCACGCGCTGGGCCCGGACGTGGCGGACCTGGTGCTCGCCGCGGCCCATGCGGCTGTCTGTGGGATCGGGCAGTCGCCGAGTCCGCTGCTGCTCGACGCGGCATTGCGGACCGCCCAGTTGGTGGAGTCCGTTGCCCAGCTCGCGACGTTCGACGCCCTGCACGACACGCTGTGCGCTCCGGGCAGGCTGACCGTGGCCGGAGGCGACGTCGTACGCCCGCCGCTGCGTTCGTGCCCTGGCGAGGAGTATGCCGACGCCGCGGTCAACGGCATGCTGGGCGGGGCCCTCGCCACGCTCCTGTTCACCCGCAACCTCGATGAGGCGGCCGAGACCGTACTGGCCGGTTCGCCCAAGGCTGCGCGCTACGGCCCGGCGGCCTTCACCGCGGCGCTCGGCACTGCCCTGGCGCGCGAGGACGTGCTGGTCCGCAACCCGGAGCGGCTGCGCCGACTGGAACTTGTGGACACCGTGGTCCTGCATCCTGAAGCGCTGCGCGGCACCCGGCGCGCCGTGCTCGAAGTCCACCCCAGCATGGCCGGCTGGGACCACCGTCGGCTGTGGCGGGAGTCCACCGCAGCCCTGAGCGCGCCCGGGGACGGGGCGGTGCCGTCCGGGGAGCCCGGACTCGGCCTGCGACCGGTGCCCGACGAGTTGACGTCCGACGCGGGACGGTCGGAAACGGGACTGATGATCGCGTCGGTGCGCGGCGAAGATGTCGGTACCGTCCTGGTCGGCCGGGAGGTCGACCCGATGGCCGAGGCCGCGCTGGACGCGGCGCGCCGGGCCGGCCTGCACGTGGTTGTGCTGGACGACCACTCGCTCGGCGAGTTCGGGACCCTGGCCGACCAACTCGCACCTGCCGGGATCCCGTTGGCCGAGGTGGTGGCCGGCCTGCAGAGCGACGGGCGGACGGTCCTCACGGTGGCGCGCGTGCCGGACGACCGAGCGGCAGCGGAACGGGCGTTGACCACGGCCGCCCGCGACGTACTCAGCGGGCTGCTCCGCAGTGACATCGCCGTCGCCGTCGCCGACGAGCGCAGCGCTGTCGTCTGGGGCGCGGACATTCTGCCGCTGCGCGGGCTGGAGGGCACGTGGCGGTTGCTGTCCGCCGTGCCCGCTGCACGGGCGGCCGCCCGACGGGCCAAGTTCCTCGCCGAGGCGGGCGCCACGCTCGCCGAGCTCCTGGTACTCACCCGCGGGGCCCGGACGCAACGGGTCCCTTTCCCCCTCGAACTGCGGATCAGCCCTGTCAACATCGCCACCGCCGCGGCTCTGGTGTCGGGCTGGTTCACCGCGCTGGGTGTCGCCGCCCGTACGACCCCGCACCCCGGGCCGCGGGTGCCTTGGCACGCCCTGCATCCGAAGGAGGTCATGGCCCGGCTGGCGAGGGCGCCGCGGGCCGAGCCCACCGCATGGACGGTGGTACGGACCCGGGCCGGCCGCGTCGTGGGCGCCGCAGCCGCTCACCCGGCCCTCGCGCCGGTGCGGGTCGGCGCACGTCTGGCAGGCGCCGTGGGGGCCGAACTCGACGACCCGTTCACCCCCATCCTGCTGGTCGGTGCCACCGCGTCGGCACTGCTGGGATCCGCAGTGGACGCATTCCTCGTCATCGGCGCCGTCGCGGGGAACGCCTTCATCGGCGGAGTCCAGCGGCTGCGCGCGGAGCAGGCACTGTCCGAACTCGTCACCGGGCAACAGCGGACAGCCCGGCGCCTCCCCGACGTGTCAGCGGATGAGGCGTCCCTCGTCGAGGCCGAACGACTGGCGCCCGGCGAGGTGATCGAGCTGCGCACCAATGACGTCGTGCCGGCCGACGCACGCCTGCTGGAGGTCAGTGGCTTCGAGGTCGACGAGTCCTCGTTGACCGGCGAGTCGCTGCCCACCCGTAAACAAGTGGCCGCCGTACCACAGGCGTCCGTCGCCGACCGCAGTTGCATGGCATTCGAGGGCACCACGGTGGTGGCCGGCCACGCCCGCGCCGTGGTGGTGGGCACCGGTGACCAGACCGAAGCCGGCCGCGCGGCGTCCCTCGCCGCCCGGGTCCCCACGTCGGCGGGGGTCCAGGCACGACTGCACAAGCTGACCCGCCGGGTCCTGCCCCTCACCCTCGCCGGCGGCGCCGCGGTGGCCGGTCTGTCCCTGCTGCGCGGCCGCCCGGTGCGCACCGCGCTCCAGGGCGGGCTGGCAGTCGCGGTGGCCGCCGTCCCCGAAGGCATGCCCCTGGTGGCGACGGTGGCGCAGATGGCCGCGGCGCGGCGGCTCAGCAGGCTGGGTGTCCTGGTCCGCACGCCGCGCAGCCTGGAGGCCCTGGGACGCGTGGACACCATGTGCTTCGACAAGACCGGGACCCTCACCGAGAACCGGTTGCGGGTCGTCCGCCTGGTCACTGCCGCCGGGGTCGAGCACCCGCCGTTCGGCCCCGAAGCGGAACCGATCCTTCGCATCGCCGCCCGGGCCTGCCCTCTCGTCGCCGAGCAGCCGGGCGTCCACGCCCATGCCACCGACGAGGCCGTCCTGGCAGCCGCCCCGCGCGAGACCGGGTGGACCTCCGTGCGGGCCCGGCCCTTCGAGGCGAGCCGGGGCTACGCGGCCGCCATCGGAAGGGACGCCGACGGCGAGGACATGCTGGTCGTCAAGGGGGCGCCTGAAGTCATGCTGTCCTGCTGCCCCGATGCGGATCCGACAGCCGTCGACACGGCGCATGCCCTTGCCGCCCAGGGCCTGCGGCTGCTGGCCGTCGCCCAGCGCCGCCTCGCGGCGGACGAGGCGGCGGAGGCACTGGACAAGCCCCTCGAACTGCTGGAGCTCATCGGGTTCGTGGCACTGGCCGACACCCCTCGCGCCAGTTCGGCCCCGCTCGTGGCCGGTCTCGGCGAGATCGGCGTACGACCCGTCATGCTCACCGGCGACCACCCTCAGACCGCCCGTTCCGTGGCGGTCGCTCTGGGCTGGCCCTCGGATGTCACGGTCGTCACCGGTGACGAACTGGCCGCACTCGACCGGGCGGGGCGGGCGCGCCTGCTCCGGGACTGCGGCGTCGTGGCTCGCGTCGCACCCGAGCAGAAGCTGCAGGTGGTCGAGGCGCTCCGGGAGGCGGGACGCGTCGTGGGCATGGTCGGGGACGGCGCCAATGACGCCGCCGCCATCCGCGCCGCCGATGTCGGGGTCGGCATCGCGGCGCGCGGATCGGCCGCCGCGCGCAACGCCGCGGACCTCGTGATCACCAACGACGAACTGTCGGTCCTTATCGACGCCATCGGCGAGGGCCGTGCCCTGTGGCGCAGCGTGGCCGACGCGATCAGCATTCTGCTCGGCGGGAACGCCGGCGAGGTCGGCTTCTCCGTACTGGGCACCTTGCTGTCCGGTACGTCGCCACTGTCGACGCGTCAGCTGCTGCTGGTCAACCTGCTCACCGACATGTTCCCGGCGATGGCGGTCGCGGTCACCCCGCACGAGACGGAACCCACCGGTGAGCCCGCCGAAGCCGACGACGCACCCGTGGGCCTCGCCGTCCTCGGCCGGCCACTGAACCGCCGCATCCGCCATCGTGGCCTGATCACCGGAATCGGCGCAGCCATCGCATGGCTGATCGGCAGCCTCACTCCGGGCTCGGCGCGGCGTACCAGCACGATGGCCCTGTGCGGTGTGGTCGGCGCCCAGCTCACCCAGACCGTCGTCGGACGCCGCCACAGCCCACTGGTCCTGGCCACCGTCCTCGGCACCGCTGCCGTGCTCATCGCCCTTGTCCAGACGCCCGTCGTCAGCCACTTCTTCGGGTGCACGCCGCTGGGCCCACTGGCGTGGGCCGGCGTGGCCGTCGCCGTCGGCGCCGC
>NZ_JBFAJH010000071.1:0-29925 GCF_040655115.1 Streptomyces atratus
TTATCAGGTGTGAGAGCGCGGCGAACCACAGGCGGTCGGCTGGTTCGTAGCGTAGGCGTGGGACGTGTCGGCGCAGGACCGCGTTCTCGTGGCGCAGCACCAGCAACTCCGCGTCCTTCGTGACGTCACGCCGCAGCAGCAACGCGGGCAGCGACAGCAGGCGGCGGGTGACGGCGTACACCGTGGACAGGATCACGAAACATGATCCCAGACGCAGAGCCGCTGCTCAGGGTCCTGTGCTCCCGGTTCTTTGCAGCGACGGGCTTCAAGCAGGGCGACGATTCGTGTTTTGGAGCCCCACAGGCACCACTCGCCCTCACCGGCCGAACCAGCCACACCGCGAATGACCACGGCAGCTGCGGGCGGAGGCAGTTGACGGTCAGAGTGCCGGGCGCGTGCTCTCCCGCACTACTAGCTCGTACCCCGCGGTGAGCCGCGAGTGCGGCGCCAGCGCGCCCGCGTCGATCCTGCGCATCAGCGCGTCCACGGCCAGCTCCGCGATGCCCCCCTTGTCGGGGGCGACGGTGGTCAGGGACGGCACGCTGTAGCGGGACTCCTCCACGTCGTCGAAGCCGACCACAGCCAGGTCCTGCGGCACCCGTACGCCGTGGTCGTGCGCGGCGCGCAGCGCGCCCGAGGCCAGCAGGTCGTTGAAGCAGAAGACGGCGTCCGGCGGGTCGTCGAGAGCGAGCAGCGCATGCATCGCTTCGGCCCCTGCTCTGCGCGTGAACTCCCTGGTGTCCGGGGCCAGTCGAGGGTCGTGCGGGACTCCGGCCGCATGCAGCGCGGTCAGGTAACCGTGCATGCGCTGGACCGTGGTCGCATGGGCGAGCCCCGCGGGCTGCCCGATGGCGGCGACACGGCGACGGCCGAGGGAAAGCAGGTGGTCGGTGGCCTCGCGGGCAGCGGCCGCATTGTCGATCAGTACGTGGTCGGCGGGGATCTCGTAGGACCGCTCACCCAACAGGACCAGTGGAACGCGACGTTCACGGGCGCCGAGAACCTGCTCGTCGAGCCGGAGCGGGCTGAGCAGGACCCCGTCGATGAGCGGATCACTGAGCCCGCAGGCGATGCGCAACTCCTCCGCCGGGTCGCCGCCGGTGTCCTCGATGAGTACGGTGCAGCCCCGCTTCTTCGCGGCTGCGATGACCTGCGCGGCCAGCTCCGCGAAGTAGGGCGACACGAGCTCCGGGACGGCGAGCGCGATGATTCCGCTGCGTCCGGTGCGCAAGTGGCGGGCGGAGGCGTTCGGCTGGTAGTCCAGCTCCGCGATGACGCGCAGGACCCTCTCGCGGGTCCGGTCGGCGACTTTCGCCTCGCCGCGGACGACGTTCGACACCGTTTTGATCGACACCCCGGCGCGCTCCGCGACGTCCTTCAGGCGACTGCCTGCCACGCGGTCCCCCCTCCCTCGACACCTGGAGTGTACGCCATGTTCCAACGTTGCAATCATCGAATGCCGAACTCGCCCGGGCCATCCACCGCAGGAAGTTCGCGCCGGGGTGTTGACGCCGCATTACACGCCCGATACAACGTTGTAACCGCAACGGATAGCCCAGCAGCGCGGCTGCCAATGCCCCCTATTCCAACGTTGTACTCCACATCTGCCGCGGAAGGACACCTGCCCATGCGGGACCGCATACCGCCCCCTCCGTCCCCCGTCCCGTCCCGCCGCCGCGTGCTGCGCGGGACGCTGGCGCTCGGCGCGACGGGCGCCAGCGCGCTCGCCGCCGGCTGCGGCAGCACGCTGGCGCAGGGGTTCACCGGCGGCGCACCCGAGCCGTCCCGGCTGAACTTCTGGAATCCGTTCACCGGCGGTGACGGCGAGCGGATGCTGGCCATGCAGGAGTTCTTCCGCACCACACACCGATCGGTCGACCTAAGATCGGCGACCTTCCTGTGGGGCAACCCCTATTACACGAAGCTGACCCTCGCCACGCTCGGAGGCCGCCCTCCGCAGGTCGCGGTCACCCATCTGTCGAAGGTACCCACGCTCGTCGAGGCGGGTCTGCTCACCGAGTTGCACAGCGCCGACCTGGCTCGGCACGGACTCACCCCCGACCGGTTCGACGCGCGCCCCTGGAGGAAGTCGCAGGTCGACGGCGTGCTGCACGCCGTGCCGATCGACACGCATCCGTTCGTGCTGTACTTCCGTACGGACATCGCCGAGAAGGCTGGACTCCTCGACGGACAGGGCCGATTGACGGACCTGGACGGCCCCGACGCCTTCATCGAAGCAATGCGCGCGGCGAAGGAAGTAACCGGCGCCTGGGGCGGTTCGATCGCCTCGGTGAAGGACGCCTCGACCCAGTTTCGCCTGTTCTGGTCACTGTACCGGCAGCTCGGCGGTGGAGATCTCGTCGCCGACCGGGGCCGACGGGTCGTCGTCGACACGGCGGCCGCCGCCGAGGCGCTCTCCTATATGCGCCGTCTCACCAAGGAGAAGGTGGTGCCGCCTGCCGCCGACGGACAGGGCGGCGCCATCACCCTCCTCAACACCGGCAAGGCCGGCTTCCTGATGGACGGCGTCTGGCAGGTCCTCGCGGTGAAGTCCGCGAAGGTGAAGTTCGACATGCGGCCGCTGCCCCGGATCTTCAAGGACGCCCCCTACGCCTGCGCTGCGGACTCGCACGCCCTGGTGCTGCCGAAGGCGCCTTCCGAGAAGGCCCAACGCCTCGACATGTCACTGGAGTTCATCGCCTCGATGCTGCACTCCAGCAACCTGTGGGCCGAGGGCGGCCATGTGCCCGCCTGGCTGCCGACGCAGCGTTCGCGCACCTACCAGGAGCTGATGCCGCAGTCGCACTACGCCACGGCCGCCGACGGCGCGGTCTACGATCCGGCCGCCTGGTACGGCGGCGCGGGCAGCACCCTGCAGCAGGTGGTGGGGGACGCGGCGACCTCCGTGTTCACCGGGGCCACCGGCCCCACGGCGGGCGCCGAACGGATCCGCCGCGAACTGCGTGAACTGGCAGCACGGCCCGCGCCGGTCTGACCCATCCGTGCGGTCCTCGTCGGCGCGACCGGCCGGATCGCGCCGCCTCAATTCAGCTCCGCTCCACCCGCCCCTGGATTCCGTACGTCTTGACCGAAAGGCCGGCCCGTGGCCACGACGACCGCTCTTCCCCCGCCATCCAGCCGAGGCGACCGCTGGGCGGGCCCGGGGATGCTGCTGCCCTTTGCCCTCTTCTATCTGGTGTTCCTGGTGGGCCCGCTGGTCTATGCCGTAATCGCCGGGTTCTTCGAAACGAGCCTGCTCAAGAGCGGCCTCGGAGACTTCGCCGGCTGGTCCAACTACGCCTCGGTTCTCGGTGATTCCGAGTTCTGGCGGACCCTGCGCAACACCCTGCGGTTCACGGTCCTGACGACCGTGCCGCTGGTGCTGCTCAGTCTCGTACTCGCGCTGCTCGCGGACCGTTTCATGCGCGGCCGGTGGTTCTTCCGGTTCGCCTTCTTCGCGCCGTTCGTGCTGCCGTCCGCGGTGGTGTCGCTGCTGTTCATGTTCATCTACGCCGACCAGGTGGGCCTGGCCCAGTCGGTGGCCACCTCGCTCGGCGTGGACTCCCCGCCGTCCTGGCTGGGCGATCCGGACTGGGCGATGGTGTCCATCACGGTAGCCACCGTGTGGTGGACAATCGGCTTCAACTTCGTGCTGTACCTGGCCGGTCTGCAGGAGGTGCCGCGCGAGGTGCACGAGGCCGCCGCAGTCGACGGGGCCGGACCCTGGCAGCGCATCCGCCTGGTCGTTGTCCCAATGCTGGGCCGTACGACGACGCTGGTCACGGTCCTGCAGGTGATCGCCTCGCTGAAGGTCTTCGACCAGATCTACATGATGACGGGCGGCGGCCCCGACGGCAGCACCCGCCCCTCGCTCCAGCTGATCTACGACACCGGCTTCGTCGAGGGCCGCGTGGGCTATGCCTCGACCGTGTCGCTGCTGCTGTTCATGGTGATCCTGTTCGTCTCCCTCGTCTGGTTCGCCTTGGTCCGCCGCGCCGAGAAGGAGAACTGACCATGACCTCGATCGCCGACCGCCCCGTGACGGACCGCCTCCCGGCTGCCACCGACCCGCCGAAGCGGCGCTACGACGTGGAGCGTCTGTTCAACCGGGTGGCGCTCGGCGTGCTGATCGCTTTTGCGCTGCTGTGGCTGGTGCCGCTGGCCTGGGCGCTCGCCACCTCGATACGGCCCGCGCAGGAGGTCGTTACCGACCCAACTGGGTGGTTCACTGCGCATCCGACGCTCGCCGCGTACGGGGAGATCTTCGACGCGGGCAAGCTGCCCTACTGGTACGCGAACAGCTTCATCACTTCGGTCCTGACCACACTGTTCACGGTCGTACTTGCCTCGCTGGCGGCGTTCGCGCTGTCGCAGACCCGGTTCCGGGCGCGCCGGGCCGCGTTCGTCCTGCTGCTCGCCGGGATCATGGTCCCGGGGCAGGTTCTGATGATCCCGCAGTTCCTCGCGCTGCAGTCGGCGGGGCTGCTCAACACCTACTGGGGTGTGATCCTGCCCCAGGTCCCGAACGTCGTCGCCGTCTTCGTCTTCAAGCAGTTCTTCGACGGGATCCCGCGCGAGCTGATCGACGCGGCGCGTGCAGACGGCGCGGGCTGGCTGCGTACTTACGCGCAGATCGTGATGCCAGTCTCCCGGCCAGCCGTCTCCGCTGTGACGATCTTCGTGTTCGTCGGCGTGTGGAACAACTTCCTGTGGCCGCTGCTCGTCGTCACCGACCCGGAGATGATGACGCTGCCCGTCGGACTGACCTCCGTCCAGGACGTGTTCGGCGTCCCCTACGCCCAGCTCATGGCCTCCGCCGTGCTCGGCGCGATCCCGCTGCTCGCGGTGTTCGCACTCTTCCAGCGCCGCATCGTCGAGGGCATCGCCGGCACCGGCCTCAAGTGACCCGCTGCCCCCCACCACCGGCCCGATCAGCCCCAGTTGTCCACCCTTCAGGAGAGATCTATGTCGGCGCATCACTCCGCACGACCGGCCTCGCTCCGCACTGCCACCCTGCTGCCTCTGCTGCTCGCTCTCCTGGCCGGGCTGGTCGTCGCGCAGACCGGCACCCCGGCCGCCGCCGCGACCGGGACCCTCCTGCGCGACGGCACGGGTCTGTACCCCCGCGCCATCCGACTCGCTCACAGCGGCGACGCCAACGGCCGCGTCCTGGCCTCGGTCGTCGCTTTCTCCGGCAACAACGGCCTCGGCGCCGTCCACGAGAGCACCGACGGCGGCGCCTCGTTCCGCGAGGTCGGCACGGTCAGTGACCCCGAGGCCGCGGCCGGGCAGGGTCTGTGTTGCTCGACCCTGTACGAACTCCCGCAGCGGATCGGCTCCCTGCCCGCGGGCACCTTGCTGTGGGCCGCATCGGTCGGCCAGGACGAGCCGAACCGGCGCATGGCGCTGCGCGTCTTCAAGAGCAACGACATCGGCCGCAGCTGGAACTACCTCTCGACAATCGCCACGGCGCCGGATACCAAGGGTCTGTGGGAGCCGGAATTCTCCGTCGCCGCCTCAGGCGCCCTGGTCGCGCACTACTCCGACGAGACCGACCCTGCCCACAGCCAGAAGCTGGTGGCAGCCCGCACCGCCGACGGGCTGCACTGGACCGGGCGCCACGACACCATCGCCAGCACACTCGCCTCCGACCGCCCCGGCATGGCGGTAGTCCGCAGGATCGGCGACGGCACATATGTGATGTCGTACGAGATCTGCGCGGCCGCGGGCCGGTACGTCTGCGTCGTGCATTACCGCACCTCCCCCGACGGCTGGAACTGGGGCGACCCCGCCTACCTGGGCATCCGCCCGGAGACCACCGACGGCAAGTACTTCAAGCACGCGCCGAACCTGGCCTGGGCGCCCGAGGCGGGCAACCCAAAGGGCCGGCTCTTCCTCGTCGGCCAGGTCATGTACAACCGTGACGGCAGCCGGGCCGAGGGAAGCGGACGCACGGTCTGGGTCAACAGCGCTGGCGCCTCGGGAAGTTGGCGTGCGATGCCCGCGCCGGTCACGGTCGAGTCGACGACCGTCGACTACTGCCCCAATTACAGCTCCAGCCTGCTGCCCTCCCCCGACGGCACCCGCCTGCTCCAGATCGCCACGGACTGGGCCGGCTCCGTCTGCAAGCCCTACTTCGCCACCAGCTCAGTTCCCGCCCCGTGAACCCTGAGCACCCCACTCGCACCACCTGCTGTGAAGGATGAACATGCACCAGTCGCCCAAGCCGGAGTACCCGCGCCCGCAGTGCGTTCGCCCCGACTGGCTGAACCTCAACGGTGAGTGGCAGTTCGAGATCGACCGCGGCGATTCGGGACTGGAGCGCGGCCTGCGGACCCGGGAGCTCACCGACCGCATCGTCGTGCCCTTCGCACCGGAGTCACGGGCCTCGGGCATCGAGGACACCGACTTCCTGCATGCCGTTTGGTATCGCCGCGACGTGATCGTCCCCGACGCCTGGGCCGGCCGCGACGTACTCCTGCACCTGGGAGCCGTGGACCACGATGCGACGGTCTGGGTGAACGACGTCGAGGTCGCACGCCACCGCGGCGGCTTCAGCTCGTTCACCGCCTCACTCAGGGGAGTCGCGGCGGCGGGCGAGACGGCGACCATCGTCGTCCGGGCCCGCGACACCCCGTCGGAGCCGCAGGCCCGCGGCAAGCAGGCCACCTGGTACGGCAACACGGGCTGCCACTACACCCGCACCACAGGCATCTGGCAGACCGTATGGCTGGAGCCAGTGCCCCGCGCGCACATCAGCTCGCTGAACATCGTCCCCCAACGCGCCGCCAGCAGCTTCCACATCACCGCCGAGCTCTCGCACCGCACCGCTGGCCTCACGCTCGAAGCCGTACTGACCGACGAGGCCGGCGACGTGTGCGTGGCCGCCGTGCCCGCGGACGACCTCGCACCTGGCCTCACCCTGCCGGTCCCGGCCGGCCGGGTCCGCCTGTGGTCACCGCAGGACCCCCACCTGTACGGGCTGCGCCTTCGCCTCACCCAAGACGGCGAGGTGATCGACGAGGTCGGCTCGTACGCAGGCCTCCGATCGGTCGCGATCAACGGCAACCGAATCCTCCTCAACGGCCAACCCGTGTTCCAGCGTCTCGTCCTCGACCAGGGCTACTGGCCCGACACCCTGATGACCTCGCCCAGCGACGACGCCCTGCGCCGGGACATCGAACTCGCCATGGCCGCCGGCTTCAACGGAGCGCGACTCCACCAGAAGGTCTTCGAGGAGCGCTTCTACTACCACGCCGACCGCCTGGGCTACCTCGTCTGGGGCGAGTTCGGGGACTGGGGCACATCCGGACAGGGACCGGCAGGCAACAACCAGCAACCCACCGCCTCCTTCGTCGCTCAGTGGCTCGAAGTGCTGCGCCGCGACCGCAGCCACCCGTCGATCATCGGCTGGTGCCCACTCAACGAGACCCACCAGCTCCTCCACGACCGACTCACTCAACTCGACGACGTGACCCTCGCGATGTACTTGGCCACCAAGGCCGCCGACCCGAGCCGCCCGGTCGTCGACGCGTCCGGCTACGCCCACCGCGTACGCGGTGCCGATGTCTACGACTCCCACTCCTACGAACAGGACCCGGAAGCCTTCCGCCGCGAACAGTCCGGCCTGCGGGACGGCCGTCCATACCTCAACGAACTGGACGGTGTGGCCATGTCCTATTCCTACGCGGGCCAGCCGTTCTTCGTGTCCGAGTACGGCGGCATCTGGTGGAACCCGCAGCGCCTCGGCGAGGACCAGCAGTCCGCGGACGACCCGGGCCGGGCCGACTCATGGGGGTACGGCCAGCGGGTCGAGAGCGTCGAAGCATGGCACGAGCGCTTCGAGGGCCTGACCCGCGTCCTTCTCGACAACCCCGACATGTTCGGCTACTGCTACACGCAGCTGGCCGACACCTTCCAGGAGGAGAACGGCCTCTACGACTTCGACCGAAAGCCGAAGTTCGACATCGACCGGATCCGCGCGTTCCAGACCACCGAGGCGGCCTACGAACGAGCGGGAGGGGATCGGGGGACGGCCTTCCGCTCGTAGCGCCGCGGCTGTGACGGCAAAGGACGTCGAGGGAGCACCTACCTCCCTGGCACATGCCCCGTCCACGCAGGAACATCGAGCATCGCACGCCGTGTGGAGAGTCGCCGCCGGGTCAGGGCAAGTTCCGCCGCGAACAGCGAGGATTCGCGGCGGGTCCACCGGTGTGCGTCAGGGAATTGCACCGTGGTTCGGGTAAAACACGATCCCCCGGCCACCGGGCTGGTATCCCCCGCCGTGCTGGAGGGGGAACACCGCGAGGACACGCGACGGGACCCACGGTCGAGCGCATCACCCCAGATCAGCGCACCCGACCCCGGGGTTTCTGGGCCGCCTGCGGCATCGCCGGAGCGGGGAGCCGGCCGCCGGCCGGACCGGTGATGCCGCAATTCGCGCCAGCTCGGGCCGGTGCGGCGCCGGGCCGAGCTGATGCCGGCCGCGTGCAGGATTTCCCAGACCGTGGACGGTGCGATCGGATGCCCCAGCCGGGCCGGCTCGCCCTGGATCCGCCGGTGGCCCGCCGCGGGTTCTCCTTTGCCAGACGCAGAACCAGCTTCTTGAGCGCGGCGGCCGTGGGAGGACGGCCGGTGCGGCGTCGGTCGGCGTGGTCCCACTTCTTGGCGATCGGCCTGCGGTGCCAGGCCAGCAGCGTCCCCGGTGTGACCGGGAAGACACAGCTCCAGCGGCGTATCAGCGACGACAGCGCGGCCAGCCAGAACCGGTCCGCGGGCTCGTAACGGACCGGACCGGCGAGTTGCCGTCGCAGCACCGTGTTCTCGTGCCGCAGCACCAGCAGTTCGGCGTCCTTGGCCGTGTCTCGGCGCAGCAGGACCACAGGCACGGACAGCAACGCCCGGGTGGCCCGGTATAGCAGCGAGATGATCACTGGTGCAGCATCCCAGCCACCGCCGAGGGGCCTTGCACGCGAGCTCCCACCTGCAGCAATGACTTTACGAGCCCCACACGACCCGGGCTTCGTCCGGCCGGCGACGCCAATTCTAATACCGGTATAGTAAGGCCGGTATAGTTATTGGTTGCGTGAGAAGGGCATCGCATGATCGAAATCCTTAACCCCACCCTGCTGGTCCGGGCAAAAACCACCGGCGCCCTGGTCGGTGACATCCTGCAGACACTGAAGAGCCGTAGCACGATCGGCACGAACCTTCTGGACATCGACCGGTGGGCCGAGAAAATGATCGTCGAGGCGGGAGCGTCGTCCTGCTACGTCGACTATGAGCCCTCCTTCGGACGCGGCCCGTTCGGCCACTACATCTGCACGGCCCTCAACGACGCCGTGCTCCACGGACGCCCGTACGACTACACGCTTACCAACGGCGATCTGCTGACACTCGACCTCGCCGTCTCCAAGGGCGGAGTCGCTGCCGACGCTGCCATCAGCTTCATCGTGGGCGATGCACATCCCCCAGAGAGCGTCGCGATGATCAGTGCAACCGAACGCGCACTGGCCGCTGGGATCGCCGCTGCCGGGCCCAGGGCCCGCATCGGCGACATCTCCCATGCCATCGGCACAGTCCTCAGCGAGGCCGGGTACCCGATCAACACCGAGTTCGGAGGGCATGGCATCGGATCAACGATGCACCAGGACCCGCACGTTGCGAACACCGGACGGCCTGGCCGTGGATACAAACTGCGCCCTGGGCTGCTGCTGGCACTGGAGCCGTGGGTCATGGCGGACACCGCTGAACTGGTCACTGATGCTGACGGGTGGACGCTCCGAAGTGCGACAGGCTGCCGGACAGCACACAGCGAGCACACGATCGCTATCACCGACGACGGAGCCGAAATCCTCACCTTGCCGAAGCAAACGCAGCCATGAGAAATGACCCCACAGGCCCGCAGACACCGGGCGAGGTTCTGGCACACATTCCGTGAAAGATCTAGCTAATGATCACTAACGGATTTGTCACAGCCCACCGCCGATGCCAGCTCTATCCCCTCCCCGCCTGGACACAACCCCTCGTACACGCCGCCCGCATCCACGGTCGCTTGAAGGACCGAGCGCCGGACAGCCCACTCTTCCCCCTCATCACCGTCCAGAAAGGCGAACAACTCCGCCTCACCGCAACAGGAATCCGCTACCGCCTGAAGCCCACACCGTAGAAGGCGACACCAGCCGCACCATCCCCAACCATCGGCACCCAGCCCCTGCCACCACAGCCCCGACCAGCGACAACACACCCCGCGCCATACCGACCGGCAACCAACTGACCCGCACCATCACCAAAAACGTCAGCACCAGATCGGCATCCATGACAGCAGTCGAGCCACCCACGACAACCCACTGAACAGCAAAGAGCCCGCTACTCACTCACTGACATCACAACGCCGAACCACCACCGACAAAAACCCGCAGATCATCAAGGTGATCGACGGGATTCTGCACCGCGTGAGGACCGGGGTTCATTGGCGCGATCTGCCGGAGCGGTTCGGGCCGTGGAAGACTGTGTACGAGCGCCATCGGCTGTGGTCGGCCGACGGTACTTGGGAACGGCTACTGCAGCGAGTCCAGGCCGTGGCCGACGCAGCCGGTGAGAAGGACTGGGACATCTCGGTGGACTCCACCACCGTGCGTGCCCACCAGCACGCGGCTGGCGCCCGCACCGGGCCGCCGCCGACGCTCACCGACTCAAAAGGGGACGAGTCGCTGGAACACCAGGACAAAACTCCGTGGCAGAGCCTCGTCGGCCGACTGGTGGAGGTGGTGCGGGAGGCGAGGGCCTGGGCCGCTCGCGCGGCGGCTTCACCAGCAAGATCCACCTGAGCGCGGACGGCTTCTGCCGCCCGCTGTCCCTGATCGTCACACCGGGGCAGCGGGCGGACTGCACCCAGTTCGTTCCGGTGCTGGAGAAGATCCGGGTTCCCCGGCTCGGGTCGGGCGGGCCCCGCAAGAAGCCCGACAGCATCGCGGCCGACAAGGCCTACAGCAACGGTCCCTGCCGTGAGTACCTGCGGCGGCGCGGCATCCGACACACGATCCCGGAGAAGGCCGACAGTCGGGCCGCCCGCCTGCGCAAAGGATCGCGCGGCGGACGGCCACCGGGCTTCGACGAGAACCGGTACAAGAAGCGCAACACCGTCGAGAGGGCCATCAACAAGCTGAAGAACTCCCGCGCCGTCGCGACCCGCTATGACAAGCGCGGCTACGTCTTCCTCGGGACCGTCACCGTCGCATCGCTCGTCATCTGGTTGCGGTCCTGACGAGCACTGAGACTGGTCACCATCCCAGATCGGCGGGGCGCTGATGTCCGCACGGCACGACTCTGCCGTTCTGTCAGTTGTAGGGGTGCGGAACGTCGTAGTCCCAGCCGCACTCTACTTCGAGCCCGTTGTCCACCCGGCACTCCCGCACCTCGAATGGCTGATAGGTATCGAGATTATTGCGAGGCTGGGAGAAAGTCCGTGTCGTCTCGTTGAGATATCCAGAAGCGCCGAATACGGCCGACCCGCTCGTACTGCCGTCGATGAAACGCCAACGGAAGTAGACTCGTGCGCTGGCACCGTCCGACACAGAGTCTCTGATTGTAACGGTCGCGACTGAGGTCCCGCCCGGGGCGCCGTAGTCGAAGCTTCCGTGTGCATATGCCCCTACGACGTCGGCCTGGGTGCCAGTTGCGGTCCAGTTCGTAGCTGCAAAGGCGGGATTGGCGCTGGCCAACGTCCCCGCCAGCGCAAGAGTTACGCCGGAGGCGGCGAGGGCTGCTTTGCGCGAAATTCTCGATATCACGTTTCTCCTTCTTCTCGATCAATAAGAGCCGAGAACTGTAGGTTTCGGATTGTGCGTTTGACGCCCCGTGCTAGAGGGGCCGCAGATGACATTTCAGGGCCGCGTGGTTCAGGTGACGTGGTTTATCGCATGATGCCGAGGGCGGTCAGTGGTCAAGGCCTGACAAAGTGGCGGGTCATCCGGTTGGTGACGGTCTGTGGCGAGCTGGCCGGCCCGGAGGTGAAGCCGTCGATCACCTGCCGGTGATCGCGCCACCGTCCGCACCGACCGTTTGCTCACCGGCAGGAACGGCCGCAGCCGCTCCCACTCCGCGTCCGACAGATCACCACGTTCGCCCCGCCCCATGCGCGGGATAACGATCCGACCCGACAGTCACATGATCGACCGGACAGCTCCTAGTAGCAGATGCCGTTGCAGGTGTATTGGTAGAGCGTTCCACAGCCGCCCACGCGCGTGCAGGAGGACGTATGGCAGTCGTAGAGCCAGGAACAGTACTGGCTCACGGTGGAGCAGACGCAGTCGGCCGCCAGTGCTTGGGGTCGTGCTGCCGCGACCGGGCCGGGCGCGGGGCCCAGCGTCGCGAGCAGGGCGGCAGCCTCGTCCTGGCCGAATTCTATCTTGGCCGACTCCTCGAGGCGGCGTAGCTCCTCATTGAGACTGGTCCGCGAGGCGAGCCCCCGGCCCAGCAGAGCGGCAGCCTCGTCCACGACCTGGTTCTGAGCGGCCGACAGGTCGGGATGCCCGGCGCGGTACCGCTTGAGATGCTCCAGCCAGACATCGGCCTGTTCCCGCGGCGACAGAACCCGGAAGATCGCCTGGCGATACGAGATCGGGTGACGGACGATCTCCGCGTATTCGCGGGGCAGATTCTCCAGATTCGCTTCCACCCAGGCGCTGGCACGGGCGTGCTCCGAGCGGGCGAACGCGGGCGTCTGACCCGCCACCGTGAGGCCGATCGCAGTGGCCGTACCGCCGAGAAGGCGTATGAACTGCTTGCGGCCCATCGCGGTGCCGCTCTCACGGGACGAGTCGCGCCGCTCGGCTTCCCGGAGCTGCCCAAGGGCGCGCAGAACCCGGACCGTTCCTCGGGGTCCGAGATGCCCGGCCATCGCGAGCCCCATGGTCGGCCCGGTCCAGGCGCGAACGTCGTCTCCACGGACGCGGAGCAGGGCCGGGGCCCACTTGGGCGCAGGGCCCATGCCGAGCCGACGCCACTGCTGCACGTCGGGGTCGGTCAGGGGCAGTACGTCGAGTTTGCCGTCGCTGGCCCCGGCCACGCTTGTCGAGATCGCTGAACACCTGCCGCACGACACGTCGAACGTCAGAATCCATCGCTCCGGAGCCTTCTGCCGGTCGGTCATTTCGCCTCCGTGCCGACTAGCAACTTGGTCATAGATGCTCCCCCCGTGAGTGGGCCACGCAAAGGCTGGTCACCTCTGCATCGGGACCCAGTAGGCATGAGCATGCCGGTCCGTCGTCCGCTTGTCCTTGACTCTCAGTCCAAGCTTGTTGACGATGCGTACGCGGCCTCCCCGGTCACGGCCGCGTGCCGGTACTCGCGGGGTGACATGCCGTAGGTGGCGCGGAAGGCGCGGCTGAAGTGGGCGGGGCCGGTGAAGCCCCAGCAGGCGGCGACAGCCTGAACGGGGCGGGCGAGCAGGAGAGGGTCGGCCAGGTCACGGCGGCACCGCTCCAGACGACGGTTGCGGATCCAGGCTGCGACTGTGCAGTCCTGATCCGCGAAGACCGCGTGCAGATGACTGACAGAGATGCCGTGCGCAGCGGCTATCGCTCCAGGCGTGAGGTCCGGGTCGCCAAGGTGCTGCTCAACAAAGTCGCAAATTCGCACCCGGAGGGCCTGGCGACGGGACTCAGGGGTCAGCTTCTTCTCTGCGTCGAGGCAGTGCCCAAGTAGCGACGCGAGGAGATCCACGGTGACCGAGGCCAGCGTCGGGGCCTCGGCCGCAGTGAACTCCTCCGCACGGGCACTCAGATCGCTGAGCCAGCGGAAGAACGTGGCACCCATTCCATGGCGTGCGGAGATCGGCGCGGCGAGCGCCCCCTGGACCGTCGACCTGGGAAGCGGCAGCAAGGTGCGGGGGAACTGCGCGATGAGATGCGACCCCTTGCCCCGCGTGGCGTGGAACTGCCCCCGGAAGGGACGCCCACTGTCGACCAGCACAATGTCACCGGCCCGGCACATGTTCTCCCGGCCGTCCAGTTCTAGCACTATCTCCCCGCTCAGGACGCAGTCGACCTGGTACATCTCCGGGTCGCACCGCCGGACCAGCTTGGGCGTGCGCACCACCTCCAGGTGCGGGAAGGACGACACGGATACCTGCACCCCACCCATACCCGCCACGCGCATGGCCGCCCGGAAGTCGTCCTGGTGCTCGCTGCGCAGCAGGTGCGGCATGTACGACTCCCGCGAGAACTCCTCCCACAGAGCGAACCGTTCCTTCGCCGCCACCACCTCGGTGCTCAAATCCTGCACCAGCACGTTCCGGCTCCCCTCCGTCAGGTCTACACACATATGCCACGAGGATGACGCCGAGGTCATTGTTGGGTCGAGGAGAACGTCAGCCGTTGTCATGCGGGCGGCGGCGCGAAACCGCAGGTCGGCACTGTCGAGAACCCGCGTTGAGAATCAACGCGGAATATTCCTTCCAGGGACGCCTCGCAGGCGTGAAAACGGTTTGTGGTGGCCGCCCGTCGACGTCGCTCCCTCTTTGGGACCCTGAGCCCGGGACAGAGTCTGGCGCCGGGGCCGGCCGGAGGGGTCACGCACTGTCGCTTCGAGCACGCCGTTCAGATTCTCGCTTCCTCTCACAGCCCTGCGGGCGGCCACTGCCCTGCTGATCCGCGCGATGGAGGGGATGTGGATGGATAAGACCGAGGCTGTCGACCAGGAGACGGAGCTCGTGGAAAGGGTCGCCGCGATCGATGTGGCCAAGGCGTCCGGGATGCTCTGTCTGCGCCTGCCGCACGAGAGGATCGAGAGCGCCTCCTCCCGCATGGCGGCCTCATTCCCCATGGTCGCGGAATAGCCGGTGCACACGACGGGCAACGGGTCCCCGGTCATGGACTGGTTCCCGGTGCCGTGGCGGGGGCCGACCGAGTGCTCGACGACGATGTTGTCCGGGTCCGCGCTGCCGCTCTGGTCGGCGGCGAGGGTGAACCCGGCGCCGAACGCGGCGGCGGTGAAGGCCGCCCCGATTCCAAGGGCGGCGCGGAGGCTGACCCGGCGTATGTCGGGCGGTGTTGTGCTCATGCCGAAGGACCCTACCCGCAGGTGTAGACCTATCTACCGGGCGTTGTCACGTTGGTTGACCGGCGTGGGATGATCTTCGTGGAGGTCGTATCGGGGAGGGGACTGCTCGTGTCGTCCGTGTTGCCGTCGTACCGGGGGCACCGGTACGACGGCGGGATCATTTCCTACTGCGTGTGGCTGTACCACCGGTTCCCGCTGTCGTTCCGGGAGGTCGAGGAACTGATGCTCGAGCGCGGCGTGGTCGTCTCCTACGAAACCGTCCGGCGGTGGTGCCTGAAGTTCGGTCAGGCCTACGCCAACGCGCCGCGTCGCCGGCGTCCCCGGCCCGGCGACAAATGGCACCTGGACGAGGTCTTCATCAAGATCAACGGTGAGCTGAAGTACCTGTGGCGCGCGGTGGACCAGGACGGCAACGCGCTGGACATCCTCGTGCAGAACAGACGCGACAAGGCCGCGGCCAGGCGTTTCTTCCGCAAGCTCCTCAAGAAGACGCGCTCGGTGCCGCGGGTGGTGGTCACGGGCAAGCTCCGCAGTTACGGGGCCGCCCACCGCGAGATGATGCCTTCCGTCGAGCACCGCTCCCACAAGGGCCTCAACAACCGGGCCGAGAACTCCCACCAGCCGACCCGGCAACGAGAACGCGCCATGAAGGGCTTCCGCAGCGTCGGCGGAGCCCAACGGTTCCTGTCCGCCTTCAGCGGCATCTCACCCCACTTCCGACCCCGACGTCACCTGATGACCGCCACCGACCACCGCGCCGAAATGACCGTCCGCTTCACGATCTGGGAGCAGATCACCGGCATCGTCGGCCTGCCCGCCACGGCCTGAGTGCGGAGCCGGAACCGACCCCAGCACGCCCCGACGCCCCGCCAAGCGCCAACACTCTCGACAACGTGACAACGCCTGAGCGAGGCTGCCAAGGCGGTCGTCCGTCGCAACACAGAGGAGGTACAGGGCGGCGGCGATTTCGCCCTCTTCGACGAGCTGTTCGCCGACGACTTTCTGGACCACACGCCGCAGCCGGGACGTACTCCCGACAAGGCGGGCGCACGCGCGTTCTACCAGGTGCTCCGCGAGGCTTTCCCCGACTTCCACGCCGTCATCCACTGGCAGGCCGCCGACGGCGACCTGGTGACCACGTACAAGACCTATCGCGGCACCCACAAGGGCAAGTTCTTCGGCATCGCGCCCACCGGCAAGCAGATCAGCTTCGAAACCGTGGACGCCATGCGGGTGCGCAACGGGAAGATCACTGAGCACTGGGGCGTCGCGAACCTCTTCTCGCTGATGCAGCAGTTCGGCGCCCTGCCGGGTGCCGCATAGGTGCTCAGCCGGTGCAGAGCGCCCAGAAGCTCCACTCCCTGTACGAGAAGTTCGGCGCGGCACACCTGACCCCACGGCAGACGCCGATCGCCGACCTGATGCCGGCCGGGCCGACGACTCGGGCCCGGCCGCGCATCTGGCATGGGAGAGACCTGTCCCGTCGGCTCACCCGGAGGGACACCCCCAACGTACGAGCGAGCGACCGCGCCCGTTGCCGACACACGCCCTGGTTGTGGCCGCACGCTCCTCATCGCCCAAGCGAGCAATGAACATGGAGTGCGCCGATGTCCCCCAACGTGTCGACATCCACCCACGACGCCATGACCACCATGGACGTCCCCACCACATTCGACGTCACCCACTGGCCGATCAGCGTCGAGAAGTACCTCGCGCGGACAGAGAAACCGCTTCACCGGGCCATCCTGAAGAACTACCTCCGGCACCTGCTCCTCGAAGTCTCCGGATACTGGGACCAGATCCTGGTCCCCGAACTCACCGTCGACGTACCCGAGTACCGCGTCGGCGACCGGGGCACGGTACAGGTCCTGTCCGGCAGGGCCGCCGTCGAGAACTTCTACCGGGAAACCTACGAATCGCAGTCCAACGTCATGGGTGCCCGGACGATGAACATGTGCGTCGAGGACTTCGGTGTGACCACCGAGGCCTACTGGGCACACGTCGTGCCCGGCGAGTTCCTGCACGATCACGACGTCGACGCCGACCCCGACGCGCACTACCTGATGAACTACAACATCTTCCAGATGTTCGCCTACACCGACGACGCCAAGCTCATCGGCGAACGCATCTATGTGGACTCGGCGAGCTACCGCTACGAGAAGCTGGCCCCGGAAGACGTAGTCACCCCCGAACAGGCACGCCGCGAACTCGCCCCACTGCTGTCGCGCGCGACCCTCTCCTGAACACCCCTCGTTGATCGCCTGGCATCGGCCGGAGCCGGGTTGATCAGGCTCCCGGCCACCGGACCAAGTCGCCCCATGACCGGTCGCCCCGGTCACCGTCGCCCAGGACGTCCTGGGCGACGGTCGCCAGGCCGCCCACCGCAAACGACGCGTGGCCCGGTCGGTCGACTCGGCATCATGAAGGACATGGACGAGCGGGAGCTGACCGCGGAAGAGATCGCCGATCTGCTCGACGAACGGGCCGGGGACGACGGCGGCGCCTGGGACGAAGAGTACGAGTGGACGGCCCGGTGACCGTGCCGTCCCTCCCGTCCGAAGCCACGGTACGTCTCCCGTCCGCATGACCGCCTTCGGGTCGTCAGTCTGTCCAGGCCGCCGTCCGTGAGCCGTACGAGCCATCAAATGCCGCCGTTCGATGGATACGGCGGTCGGGTCCGATGCGGCGGTCGGCCGACTGGGACACGTTCCTTGTGGCGGTACGGGGGGATACGCCTCTGCCCGAAGAGGAACCCGGTGTCGTGCGGGTTCCGAACCGCTTGCCCGTCGTTCACCTGTGTGGTTGTAGGAAGGACCCGCGACGTGTCTGATCCCGTCGTCCTCATCACGGGCGCGCTCACCGGTATCGGCCGCGCCACCACCTTCGCTTACGCCCGTCAAGGCGCGAACCTTGTGGTCTCCGGCCGCCACGAGGACGTGGGTGAGCAGTTTGCAAGGGAGCTCTCCGACCTCGGTGCCCCGACCGAGTTCGTGCGCGCCGACGTCCGCTTCGACGCCGATGTGAAGGACCTCGTCGACCGCGCGGTGGCACGGTTCGGGCGGATCGATGTCGCCTTCAACAACGCCGGCACCGAGGGAACACCCGGCCCTGTCACCGAGGTGACCGACGAGGGTTACCAGGCCACCTTCGACACCAACGTCAAGGGAACGCTGCTGTGCCTGAAGCACGAGTTCCGGGTCATGAGAGAACAAGGCGGCGGCAGCATCGTCAACGTCAGCTCCACCTTCGGCCTGATGGGTTATCCCGGAGCGACCTTGTACGTCGGGAGCAAGCACGCCGTCGTCGGCATCACCAAGGCGGCCGCACTCGAAGGCGCCGCTCACGGTATCCGGGTCAACGCGGTCGCGCCCGGCTACACCCGGACCGCTATGTACGAGCGGTTCACCGGCGACGACACGGCGCGTGACGCGGTCGATTCGGTGCTGCCCATGCACCGGGCGGGCACCCCGGAGGAGATCGCCGAAGCCGTCCAGTTCCTGGGTTCGGACAAGGCGAGTTACGTCACCGGGCACATCCTCCTGGTCGACGGCGGCCTCATGGCGGGCGGGCCCCTGTTCCCGAGCTCGTAAACCCGAGGCCGGTCACGGCGTGCATGCGGCCATAAGGGGCACGGATGGCCGCTCTTGGCGACTCCTACGGCCAAGGATGAGGCCGTGCGCGCCCCGCCCGGTTACATGAGCTGGGGATGTACCCCGTCAGCCCCGATCAGACGCGAGGGAGCCATGCGCGAAGCACGCGAGAACCAGCAGAGCAGCGCCTACGACGTGGTCGTGCTGGGCGCCGGCCCGGTCGGCCAGAACGTCGCCGACCGCGCCCGCGCCGCCGGCCTCACCGTCACCGTCGTGGAGCGTGAGCTGGTCGGTCGCCGGCCAGCTCGACACCGACCGGGTCTTCGCCCGCCGCAACCACTACGTCACCGACTGGGACGACACCGGACAGGCCGAGACGGTCAAGTCCATCGGCGCCGACCTCTTCCGCGGCCACGGCCGCATCGGCGGCCCCGCCGCGTCACGGTCACCGGGGACGACGGCGTACGCCTCACCCTCACCGCCCGGCACGCGGTGGCCATCGCCACCGGCAGCCGGCCGCTGCTGCCCGGCATCCCCGGCATCCCCGGCATCCCCGGCATCCCCGGCATCCCCGGCATCCCCGGCATCCCCGGCATCCCCGGCATCCCCGGCATCCCCGGCATCCAGGATGCCCGGCCCTGGACGAACCGGCACCGACTCCAGCACCGTCCCCGGCCGGCTCGCCATCATCGGAGGCGGCGGAGTGGCCATCGAGATGGCCACCCTCTGGCAGGGCCTGGGCTCCCAGGTCACCCTGCTTGCCCGCCGCCGCTTGATTCCCCGCATGGAACCCTTCGCGGGCGAGCTCGTCGCACACAGCCTTACGAGGCGGGCGTGGACGTGCGGATCGGCACCCAGGTCACCGCCCTGCGCCGCCCGGACCCCATCGGACCCGTCACCCTCACCCTCGACGACGGCAGCGACCTGCAGGCCGACGAGGTCATGCTCGCCACCGGCCGGACCTCCAGCACCGACGACATCGGCCTGGACACGGTCGGCCTCACCCCCGGCACGTGGCTGGAGGTGGACACCGCGTGCCTGGTCCGCAGGGTTGACGGCACATGGCTGTACGCCGTCGGCGACGTCAACCACCGGGCCCTGCTCACCCACCAGGGCAAGTACCAAGCGCGGACCGCGGGCGACACCATCGGCGCCCGCGCCGCAGGCCTCTCCGTGGACGACAGCTCATGGGGAGACCACGCCGCCACCGCCGACCAGCACGCCGTACCCCAGGTCTTCTTCACCGACCCCGAGGCGGCCGCCGTGGGCCTGACCGCCGAGCAGGCGGCCCAGGCCGGCCACCGCATCAAGACCGTCGACCTCGACTTCAACGCCGCCCAGGGCGCCAACCTCTACGCCGACAACTACCGGGGCCACGCGCGAAGCGGTGCGCGCTGCGTCCACGGACCTGACCCCACCGGTGTGGAAGCGGATGGGACGCAGATGTTCTCGAAGCCGAGTGCGCTTACTCCGATGCCGGCCGTGGGCGCCATGTGCCGTCGAGCGGAATGCCGGCGGCTGCCGCGATCCGGTTGCGTGATTCGAGCAGTCGGGTCCTCAGCGCCGGCAGGTCCACGCCGACCAGCGCGCCGTCGCGTTTGACGACGCGGCCGGCGACGAGGACGGTGTCGACCAGGCCGGGATGGCCGGCGCTGACGACGGTGGCGACCGGGTCGGTGACCGGGAACACGGTCAGGTCGTCGGCGCGCAGAAGGATGACGTCGGCGTCCTTGCCGGGCGTGATACTGCCCGTTCGGGCGTCGAGCCCGCACGACCGGGCGGCATCGATGGTGGTGAACTCCAGCAGGTCCCGGGAGCGCAGGCCACCGTCCAGGCCGCGCTGCACGGCGAAGGCGGTACGCATCGTGGAGAACATGTCGCCGCCGACCGACGGGACGTCGTCGATGGACAGCGTCGGGCGCAGGCCAGCGGCCAGCGCCCGGCCGGTCATCGGCCATCCGAACCCCATCTTCAGCTCGACGTCCGGGCTGATCGACAGCGAACTGCCCGCGTCGGCGAGCATCCGCAGCTCTTCGTCGCTCATCCCGTTGCCGTGCACGAACGTGGTGGTGTCCCGCAGCAGACCGTGCTCGCGCAGCTCGGCGACCGGGCGCCGCGTCCCGCTGGCGTCGATATGCAGGCTGGTGCGCAGGCCGAGTTCGGCCGCCAGCTTCAGCTCCCGGGCAACGGTGTCCATGCTGGTGTCCTTGGGGCCGCGCAGCCCCAGCGCCATGGTGACCAGGCCGTCCCCGGCCAGGTCGGAGCGGACGCGGCGGATGTCGGCGTCGACGGGGTCGGGGGTGCCCCATCCGGCGCCGAGGCAGAAGATCGACCGTCCCGGCGCGTCTCGCAGCGCGGCGACGGCGGCGTCCTCGTGCTCGTGGCCCTGCGCGACGTGGTACCAGTCCAGCATCGTGGTCACGCCGGAGTGCAGGGCCTCCAGCCGGCCGAGCAGGGTGCCCGAATAGACGTCCTCGGGCCGGTAGTGGGGTTTGACCGTGCCGTGCATGGCCACCGCCCACTCGGGGAACGTCCAGTCCGCGCCGATGCCTCGGAACGCCGTCTGCCAGGTGTGGCGGTGGTTGTCCACGAAGCCGGGCATGACGATCCGGTCGGTCGCGTCGATCACCTCGGCGTCCGGCGCGTCGACGCGCTCGGCCACCTCGACGATCACGCCGTCCTCGATCAGCACGTCGCCGCGGTCGAGATCGCCGACAGCCGGGTCCATGCTGACCACGGTGCCGCCAGTGAGCAGGGTCTTCATCGGATGAACTCCTTCACAGACGCTTTCGGATTGTTCAAGATCATGTTGTGGCGGCCGCCGCCGCTCTGCTCGCGGCCGCGCAGATCAGCCGCGGGCGGTCAGGGCTCTCTGGCGCAGGTAGCCGATGAGGGAGAGGGCCAGCGTCAGGCCGCCGGTGAAGTACAGCTGCACGCGGGTGTCGGGCTGGCGGGCCATGAGGCCCAGGATCGCCAGCACTCCGGCCAGTGCCACCCAGGTCAGTACCGGGAAGGCCCACATCTTCACGACCAGCTTCTCGGGCGCCTCCCGCTCCAGCCGCCGGCGCATCCGCAGCTGGGCGGCGGCGATGAAGCCCCACACCACCAGCACGGCCGCGCCGACCATGGTGAGCAGCCAGGCGAAGACGGTCTCCGGCCACCGGTAACTGAGCAGTACCGCCACGAAGCCGAAACCTGAGGAGGCGATCACCGCGAGCCGCGGCACTCCCCCGGAGACCTTGCCGAGGGCTTTCGGGCCCTGTCCGCGGGCGATCAGGGAGTACGCCATGCGGGAGGAGCCGTGGATGTTGGCGTTCATCGCCGACATCAGGGCGACCAGCACGATCACGTTCATGAGCTGGCCGGCGGCGGGGATGTCGAGGTGGTCGAGGACCGCCACGTACGGGCCGCTGGCGGTGATGGCGGAGTCGCTCCAGGGGATCAGCGTGACGATGACCAGCATCGAACCGACGTAGAAGACGGCGATCCGCCACATCGCGGTGCGTACGGCTGTGACGACGCCCCGGACCGGGTGTTCGGACTCGGCGGCGATGGTGACCGTCTCCAGGCCGCCGTAGGCGAATACCGAGGTGAGCAGGCCGACGACCAGGCCGTTCGTGCCGTGGGGCAGGAAGCCGCCGTCACCGGTGAGGTTGGCGGTGCCCGGGGCGTGCGTGTCGGGCAGTATGCCGAGGATCGCGAGGCCGCCGAGCACCAGGAAGAGCGAGATCGCGCCGACCTTCAGGGCCGCGAACCAGAACTCGAACTCACCGAAGTTCCCCACTGCCGCGAAGTTCGTGCCGCAGAAGGCGGTCATGAACAGCAGGACCCATATCCAGGACGGGGTACCCGGGAACCAGCTGGTCATGATGCTCGCGGCGCCGATCGCCTCGGCGGCGACGCCCACGCAGAGCAGCGTCCAGAACATCCAGCCGGCGGTGAAGCCCGCCCAGGGCCCGATGGCCCGCTCGGCGTGCACCGAGAACGACCCGGAGTCCGGGTTCGCCGCCGACATCTCGCCGAGCATGCGCATCACCAGCATGACGAGCACGCCGGAGAGGGCATAGGCGACGACGATCGACGGACCGGCGGCCGCGATGCCCGCGCCGGAGCCGACGAACAGTCCCGCGCCGATGACACCGCTGAGGGCGATCATCGACAGGTGGCGCTGCTTGAGCCCACGAGCATGCGGGGTGCCGCTGCGGGGTGTGTCGCCGGCGGTGTCGTGGGCGGGTGTGTGGCTGGCGAGGCGCTGATTCTGCAGGTGGGACAAGGAGACGCACCTCTTCGTTGAGCTGCTGGACTCTCAGTGGCTGGTTGGGTCGAGAACCGCGCCGGTCACGTGTGTGCACACGGGCGGATGGCGTCGCCGCTCCGTGCGACCGGCGCTCTCTGGGTGGTTCAGGCACTCGCCGTCGTGATGTGCACGGCGTCGGCCGCGGCCAGCGCGTCGGCGACCAGGTCGGCCGTGTCCTCTGTGCCCGCGGCCAGCCGGACCAGGCCCGGCGGAACCGATTCGGCGATCTGTTCCTCGCTGAGCATTCCGCGCCACATGGACGCCGGATGCACGGCCAGCGATTCCACGCCGCCGAGGCTGGCCGACCGGAGGGAGTAGCGCAGCTTGCCGAGGAACGCGTCGGCCACCTCGAAACCGCCGGTGAACTCGATGCCGAGCACCCCGCCGAAACCGCTCATCTGACTGGCCGCCAGCTGGTGCTGCGGGTGACTCGCCAGACCGGGATAGTGCACCTTCGCCACGGCCGGGTGCTCGTTCAACGCCTGGGCGAGCGCCTGGCCGTTGGCGTTGTGCCGTGGCACCCGCAGGGGCAGGGTGCGCATGCCTCGCAGCAGCAGCCATGCGTCGATGGGGCCGAGGGTGGCACCGGTGAGCAGGCCGACGTCCCAGATCCGGTTCAGGAGCTCGGCCGACCCGGCTATCACTCCGGCGGAGACGTCGGAGTGGCCGTTGAGGTACTTGGTCGCGCTGTGCCAGACCAGATCGATGCCGAGGTCGGCTGGCCGCTGGTTCAGCGGGGTGGCGAAGGTGTTGTCCGCCAGGGTGAGCACGTCGTGCGCGCGGGCGAGGTCCGCGACGGCGCGCAGGTCGGTGATCTGCAGCAGCGGATTGCTCGGGGATTCCACCAGGATCAGGCGGGTCTGCGGGGTCAGTGCCTTCGCGAACGCCTCCGGGTCGGTCTGGTCCACCTGAGTGGTCGACACGCCGAGGCGTGGCAGCAGGTTCAGTAGTACCGAGCCGGTGCCGCCGTAGGTGGACTTCTGCCCGATGACGTGGTCACCGGCGGATACCAGGGCCAGTACGGCGGTGGTGAGCGCGGCCATCCCGGAGGCGGTGACCATGGCCGCCTCGGTGCCCTCCAGTTCGGCGACGACGGCCGCGACCTGTGCGTGGTTCGGGTTGCCGAAGCGGGTGTAGAAGTCCTTGCCCCGCGGTTCGACGGCGCCCTGCGCGAACGTTTCCCCGTCCTCGGCCGAGAACGTCGCCGTCTGGTAGATGGGCGGTGCCACGGCGCGGCTGGGGTGGATTTCGCGGTCGGCGTGGACGGTGATGGTGCTGTTGCCCGGCATGGCTGCCCTTCCGTGAACCTCGGTGTGACGCCATGAAGCGTGGCCGACCATCGCTCCGATGCGGGCGGATCTTGGCAACTTTGGCAGCAAATTGCGCGAGGAGCAGGCAGCTGATTGTGGTACTCAGTCCGTGGGAGCAATAATCTGCCACCATGGATGAGGTGGACCAGTCGATTCTGGCCGTGCTCGAGAAGAACGGTCGGATCAGCAACAACGAGCTCGCCGCACGGGTCGGGCTGTCGCCGTCACCGTGCCTGCGGCGCGTGCGGCAACTGGAGGAAGCCGGGGTCATCCGCGGTTACCGGACGCTGATCGATCCCGCCGCGGTCGGCCGCAGCCTGCGGGTGTTCGCCGGGGTACGGCTGATGCGGCACACCCGCGCGGACGTGGTCACGTTCGAGCGTGGAGTCACGCAACTGCCGGAAGTCGTCCATTGCCACCACATCACCGGCAACTTCGACTACCTGCTCCAGGTCGAGGTCGCCGACCTGCCCGCCTACGAGGACTTCCACGCCAACCAGTTGGCCAGCCTGCCCGGCGTGGCCACGGTGACCAGCTACGTCACCATGAAGACACTCTCCGCCGACACCACATGACGGTCCCGGCCCCGCTGGTCAGAGAGTGATGGTGCCGCGGATGCAGATGACGGCGGCGCCGCTGACCCAGACGGTGCTGTCGGCATCGGCGGCGATCTCGATGCTCGCGGCCCGTCCCAGCCGCGTGCCCTGGGAGACCCAGTAGGCGGCAGGTGCGGCGCCGGTGGAGGTGAGCCACTGCCCGACGGCGGCGTTCATACTGCCGCACGCGGGGTCCTCGGGCACGTCGGCGCCCGGGGCGAAGGTACGCATTTCGAAGGCGTACTCGGATCCCTCGGGGTAGGTGCCGATCGCGCCGACCATCGCGTCCGGGATGAGGGTCAGGTCGGGTTCGAGGGCGAGGACTTCCTCGGCCGTGGCCAGTTGGAGCACGGCCCAGCCGGGCCCGTTGTCGACCCACTGATGGGCCACGACCCGGTCGCGCGTGATGCCGAATGCGGCCACGATCCGGTTCAGATAGTCGTCGTCGAGCGCGCCGTCACGCACACGAGGCGGGGCGGCGAAGGACAGAGTGTCCTCACCGCGGCGCACGGTGACCAGGCCCGCGGCGCACTCCTGCACAACACGATCGGCGTGGCGCGGCATGCCGCCGCCGTCCAGCCAGGCGCGGGCGGAGCCGAGGGTGGGGTGCCCGGCGAACGGCAGCTCGCCTCCCGGGGTGAAGATCCGCAGCCGGTAGTCCGTCTCCGGGACAGTGGGAGGCAGGACGAACGTGGTCTCGGACAGATTCGTCCAACGCGCCAGACGCTGCATCTCCCCATCGCTCAGGTCCGTCCCGTCCAGGACGACCGCGACCGGATTGCCGGAGTAGGGGCCCGTGGAAAACACGTCCACCTGCACGAAGGAGCGTGTACGCGGCATGGCCATCGAGGACCTTTCGGTAGCGGCTGCAGCGGATTCTGCGCGTCCCAGCCGTCGGCGGAAGCAGGTCCATCCCAACGGGCGCCCGGACGGCCAGGACAGGGCCAGTCACAACAAAGTGGACTGATTGAACCCTGAATTGAGGACGAGGCGTACACCCGTAGTGGTCCAGGGGCGAGCCACTTGAATTCGGCTACCCCAGGCGCAAGCGCCTGGGGTAGCCGCGCGTTCGGTCCCGACACCCGCCACGTCCCGCTTACCGCGTGCCGTTGGGTGTGACCAGGAGGCCGCCGACGAAGGTGTGCGTGGGGTTCAGGTCGCGCAGGGCGTCGCCGGGGCACTGAGCGGGGTCCCGGTCCCAGACGGTGAGGTCGGCGAGGCGGCCGGGGGTGAGGGTGCCGCGCACGTGGTCCTCGCCGGTCAGGCGGGCGGCGTTGACGGTGTGCAGGGTGAGGGGATGAAGCTGCGGACGGAGAGCGCCCGCCTGCTGCTGTACCGCGCCTGCTGGGAGATGGACCAGGGACAGGCCTCCACGCTCAGCATCACGCTGTCCAAGCTCGCCGTCTCCGAGACAGCGGTCGCCGCCGCGCTCGACGCCATCCAGATATTCGGCGGCCGAGGCTACCTGCGGGATCACGGGATCGAGGCGTTCCTGCGCGACACCGTCCCCAGCACGATCTTCTCCGGCACCTCGGACATACAGCGGCTCCTCGTCGCGGAGGAGCTCGGACTGTGAAACTCCACGCACTCGTCATCGAAGCCGCCCAGCGCACGCCGGACGCCCTCGCAGTCTCGGCGCAGGACGCGGACCTGACCTACGCGGAACTCGACCGTCTGGCGGACCGGTTCGCCGTGGCCATGAGCGGCCGGGGGGTACGCCCCGGCGACCGGGTGATCCTCTGGGGCGGAAAGAGCGCCCTGGCCGTGGCCTTCATGCAAGGGGCGCTGCGCATCGGAGCCGCGTATGCGCCGGTCGCCTCCGCCAATCCCCCCGACCGGGTGGCTCGCATCGCCTCCGACAGCGACGCCGTCCTGGTCGTGGCGGACGGGGCGACCGCTTACACGCTCTCCTCCGTGCCGGCCCCCGGCGAGCTGGGCGGTGCCGCCGTCGTCACCCTGGACACCATGCTGGCCGAAGCGCCCGAGGACGCCGCGCCGGAGATCTTCGACAACCGCCCCGACGACATGGCGTACATCCTCTACACCTCCGGGTCGACCGGCACGCCCAAGGGCGTCTGTCTCAGCCATCGCAACGCGCTGGCTTTCGTCGACTGGGCGGTTCAGAGTCTCGGACTCGGTCCGGAAGACCGCCTGTCCAACCACGCCCCCTTCAACTTCGACCTGTCGGTCTTCGATCTGTACGGCGCGTTCCGTGCCGGGGCGTCCGTGCACCTGATCCCGCCCGAGATGGCCTACGCGCCCGCCCAACTCGTCGCGTTCGTCCGGGAGCGGCGTATCTCCGTCTGGTACTCGGTGCCTTCCGCACTGACCCTGATGATGCGGGAGGGAGAACTGCTCAAGGGACCGAGGCCCGCCGAGTTGCGCGCCTGCGTCTTCGCCGGCGAACCGTTCGCCATCACGCAGGCCCAGGCGATGCGCAGAAGCTGGCCCGACGTACGGCTGCTCAACTGGTACGGGCCCACCGAGACGAACGTGTGTACCTCCTACGAGGTGACGGAGGCCGATCTGCAACGGACAGGCCCGCTGCCCATCGGCAGCCCGGCCTCCGGGGACTCGATCGCCCTCGACCCCTCCGGCAAGGAAGGCGAGATCGTGGTGACGGGGCCCACGGTGATGCTCGGCTACTGGGGACGCGCCCGGCAGGCCGGCCCTTACCGGACCGGGGACATCGGACGGATCGGCCCGGACGGTGAACTGGAGTACGTGGGCCGTATCGACCACATGGTCAAGGTCCGCGGCCACCGCGTCGAACTCGGCGAGATCGAGGCCGTGCTCGCCCGCCACCCCTCGGTGGCGGCCGCGGTCGTGGTCGTCACAGGAGACGCGCTGGAATGCCGGCTGCACGCCGTGGTCGTCCCCGCCGGGGCCGAGCGCCCGCGCCTGCTCGGCCTCAAGCAGCACTGCGCGCGGCACCTGCCCACGTACATGCTCTTCGACGCTCTGCATGTGGTGGGCAGCCTGCCCCTGACACCGAACGGCAAGACCAACCGACCCGCGCTGGTAGCGGCGATAGAAGGGGGACCTTGTGAACGGCATGACAGACACGACAACAGAATCCGAGCTCGAGGGCATCGGGTACGCGGAGTTCCGCAACATCATGGGCTCGTTCGCGAGCGGCATCAGCGTGGTGACAACCCTCGACGACGACAATCAGCCGTGCGGTATGACCTGCTCCGCCGTGTGCAGCGTCTCCGCGGACCCGCCCCTGCTCCTCGCCTGTGTACGGACACCCAGCAGCACCCTCGACACGGTCCGTAAACGCGGGCAGTTCGCCGTGAACTTCCTCGACTCCCAGGCCCGGGACCTCTCGGATCTGTTCGCCAGCCGCACCCCGGACAAGTTCGCCGCCGTGCAGTGGAGCCCCGGTGACACCGCCCGGAT
Source organism: Streptomyces atratus (assembly GCF_040655115.1). Lineage (GTDB taxonomy): Bacteria > Actinomycetota > Actinomycetes > Streptomycetales > Streptomycetaceae > Streptomyces > Streptomyces atratus_D. The sequence continues at coordinate 28,259 of NZ_JBFAJH010000071.1, forward strand.
GCCCATCCTCGACCGCACGCTGACCCACGCCGAGTGCGAGGTGCACGACCTCATCGATGCCGGCGACCACGTCATCGTCCTCGGCCGGCTGGTGGGCGGGGGAACCGACACCACCAGGTTCCCTCTGGGCTACTGGCGCGGCAATTACGTCCGGTTGTTCCGTATGACCGCCACCGCACGGTCCTGACGCGCTATGGAGGCAGCGCCACAACCGAATCGGCGCTGCCTCCCTGTCGCACCGCACTCTCGACGCCAGGCACACCGTCCAGGCGCTCAGTTCTTCCGGGGCACCTCGAAAAGAACACGGCTCTGGTTCAGCCGTTCCTGGGCCATGACGGATGGGCCGGCACCGAATCACGGGCACACAACCGGGTTCACCTCGCAGTAGAACCCTTGGCTCTGGGGCACGCCGCAGGAGTCCTCCACCAGGGGATCGGCATCCGAAATCGCCTTGCGCGTGGCACCGACCCGAGTCGTCGTGGCCAACATGGGCGCACTTCCCGACACCACGGTAGAAATCTCGCCGCAAAGATCGTCATCACTGCTTCCGGCCTGCCCCCACACCACGTACCTGTCCAGTAACGTCACGTACGTCAGCTGCACGCTCGGTATTCGCTGACGTGATCTCTCAGGGAATTCTTCGGCCGCCTCGACGCCGTTGAGCACCACCGTGCTGACACCGAGACTCCCCACGATCCGCCCACCTCGGGAAGAACCTCCTTCGAGGCCGACGTGCACCGTGATCTCACCGGGTCCCAAATACCCGAGCTGGAACGTGAGTAGATGTTCTCGGTGCTGCCGGTCTTTGGGGATCAGACAGGAGCGCAGGAGGAGTCCGTCCGGCTCATGGAAGAGAGTGGTCGCGCCCTCGCAACCCATGAGTGATGTGCGCATTTCCGCCTCCAAATTCAGGAATTACCGGGTGTGATGTGCAGCTCTCAGTACAGGTGAGGTGATCACGACGCCGGGCCGGGGCACTCTCGGACCATCCGGTTGCGCCCCACTGGTGCCCGAACTCAACGACGCCGCGGATCAGGGACCACACCGCGCTGCTCACGGACGCCCCCTCCGACTCCTTCCCGGAAGCGCTCGGCGGCCGGACCCCCGAGGGGCCGGCGCTTCAGCAGCCGTCAGTGCGTCATGGACAACAACGGCCAGGCCTGGATTTCCGTTCGCGAAGACGTCCGCCCGCATCAAGGCCTGGGCCGCCCGCAGAGATCGGTCATGACGGTCCCCAGTGCCCACGTAGAGCGGCTGGAGGACGGCACCGAGGTCAAGCTCGGGGTGTTCCTGTCGAACAGCAAAAGCAGGCGCGAAGCTCACCGCTGGCAAGCTCAAGCAGCTCGCCGACCTCGGACTGGAGTGGGCGGCGTAGCAGCTGGGGCCTCCAGACGGTGGGAACGAGGACGCAGGCAATTCGCTCAGCTCGCGTGCGGATCCCGTCATCCGATCGGCAGTGCAACCCGTCCGGGTCGACCAAGGCTTCCTGATCGACCCGGCTGTAGCGGCACGCATCCTCCCGTGCCCGGGGAGGCCGGTTACTCTCCGCATGGCTCCTCAGGCGTCGTTGAGTGAAGTTCCCCCTCTGAAGTGGACAGCCTGATACTGGGACGGATGGGTCCCGGAGGAAGCAGTCCAGGTTGAGTGGCAAGAGCAACATGAGCAAG
>NZ_JBFAJH010000072.1:0-29715 GCF_040655115.1 Streptomyces atratus
TGATCGCACCCGCGATCCGCGACGACGACCGTGCCGTCAGCTCCCGCTTACGCGCCGCCCACGCGTCCGTGCTGTGCTCCAGACCATCCGCACAGTGAGCCCTGAGATCACCGGAAGCCAGCGCACCCTGGTGCTCGCCGACCGCGCGCAGCACCATCTCGTCGTGGGGGGTGAGGTGCTTGAACCGGTCACGGATCGCCACCCCGCAAGACCCGGGCACCACGAAGGGCACGGCCAACTTCCGCAGACCACCCACCACATCGCCCCCGCCCAGGCCGGACACCTGCCACCCGACCCAACGAGCAGCAGCCACCAAGGTCACCCATTCGGCCCCAGAACCCCCGTTCCCGCCCCCCGCGAATGCACCGCCAGGAATCACTCCCGCACGCCACCACTCACCTCGGCTCAGTAAACCGACCGCAGCTCGCAACCCCTTCTCGATGGTCCGGGGCCGCGTGGTGTTCTCACCGCGCGGCCCCGGGTCGTTTCTGATCACCATTGACGCAGGTCCGGTGGCCTTATAACTTCACTATACGGATTGTTGATTCCGAGAAGCGGAAACAGTGGCACTGTGGAGGGTGTGGACATGGGTCAGCAGGAGAAGGTGGCAACGAGCCTCGCCGGTGCGGTCAGCGAGGAGATCAGCGCCTCCCTCACCGCGGTGGACGCCGAACTCGCCCGCCGCTACCCGGGAGACCCCGGCACCCGTCAGCCCGTCCACACGGTCTACGTCCCCGGCGACACCTTTGCCGCAGAGACCATCCGCTCCTGGGGCGATCAGGCGCTCCGCGCCCTCGACGAGCATGCCCCCGACGCGGCCTCGTTCGCCGCTGTCCTCGGCATCCCGGAGGAGCTCGCCGTGCCCGTTCACGACCGCGTCCGCGCCAAGCTGGAGCGCGAGCCCGTCGAAGACCTGCGCATCGACTTCGAGGACGGCTACGGCCCCCGCCCCGACGCCGAGGAGGACGAGGCCGCCGCCCGCGCCGCGCGGCTGGTCTCGGAGGCGTACCAGAACGGCACGGCGGCCCCGTACATGGGCATCCGGATGAAGTGCATGGAGGCCGCCGTACGCGACCGGGGCATCCGCACCACGGACATCTTCCTCACCGGTCTGATGCAGGCGGGCGGGCTTCCCGAGGGCCTGGTGCTCACCCTTCCCAAGGTGACGTACCCCGAACAGGTCACCGCCTTCGTCCGGCTCCTCGACGCCTTCGAGCAGGCCCACGGCCTGCCGTCGGGCCGGCTCGGCTTCGAGATCCAGATCGAGACCAGCCAGTCCATCCTCGCCGCCGACGGCACCGCCGCCGTGGCTCGCATGATCGACGCCGCCGGGGGCCGCGCGACCGGCCTGCACTACGGCACCTTCGACTACAGCGCCTGCGTCGGCGTCAGCCCCGCGTACCAGGCCAGTGACCACCCGGCCGCCGACCACGCCAAGGCCGTCATGCAGGTGGCCGCCGCGGGCACCGGGGTACGTGTCTCCGACGGTTCGACCAACGTCCTCCCGGTCGGCCCCACCCACCAGGTCCACGAGGCGTGGCGGCTCCACTTCGGGCTCACCCGCCGTGCGCTGGCCCGCGCCTACTACCAGGGCTGGGACATGCACCCGGGCCACCTGCCGACCCGTTACGCGGCCGTCTACACCTTCTATCGCGAGGGCCTGGAACAGGCCGCCGCCCGCCTCGCCGCGTACGTCGCCAAGGCCGGCGGCGACGTCATGGACGAGCCCGCCACCGCCAAGGCCCTCAGCGGATACCTGCTGCGCGGCATCGACTGCGGCGCACTCGACACCACCGAGGTCGCGCGCCTGACGGGGCTGGCGCGGGCGGACCTCGACGCGTTCGCCTCGCCTCGGCGCGGGGGACTGACGGTGACGGCACCGTAGGTCACGGGCCCCGGCCCGTACCGTCTCAGCCCCGCAGGAAGGTCTCGACGGTCCCGCTGAAGCGGGGGGGGATCGTCGAGCCAGGGGAAGTGGCCTGCGCCCGGCTGGACGGTCAGTTCGGCCCTGGGGAACAAGCCTGCGACGGTGGCCGCGACGCGAGGAAGCGGACCGCTGTCCAGCTCGCCCGCGAGGACCAGGACCCGGGCGTCCAGCGCGGCAACGGCCTCGCGGGCCGCGGCGGGGGCGAAGGCCTGCCGCGGTCGCCGCTGTGCTGGGCCGCTCCCGCACCCTGCTTCTGACCGACTTCGACACCCCCGCGTCGACCACCGCGCTCGCCCGGCGTTCCGGACTGTCCGCGGCCGGCGTCTCCCAGCACCTCACGGCCCTGCGCGACGCGGGCCTGGTGACCGCCCGCCGGGCCGGACGCTCGGTCCTCTACGCACGCACCTCCGTGGCGGACGCCCTGCTGACGCCCGCCGGAAGCTGACCGGGCCGCTCCGGGTCAGGCAGGCGGCAGTTCGCCCGAGCCGCGGGCGATGAGGGACGTCGGCAGTTCCACCCGTGCCGGGGCGTCGTCCGCGCCGTCCAGCCGGCGGAAGAGGTGCTCGGCCGCCGTCCGGCCCACGGCCGCGGCGTCCTGGGAGATGACCGTGATGCCCAGCAGGTCAGCCAGTTCGATGTCGTCGAACCCGACCAGGGCGACCGGCCGCTCCCGCTCCGCCAGCACGCGCACCGCGGTCACCGTCACCCGGTTGTTGCCCGCGAAGAGCGCGGTGACCGGTTCGGGGCCCGAGAGCATCGCCTCGGCGGCCGCCCTGACCCGCGCCGGGTCGGTGGAGCCGAGAGAGACCCAGGAGTCCTCGACGGTGATCCCGGCGTCCGTCATGGCGGCGTGATACCCACGCAGACGCTCGGTGGCCGTGTGGATACGCGGTTGGTCACCGATGAAGCCGATCCTGCGGTGTCCGTGCGCGATCAGATGGGCGACACCCTGCCGGGCGCCGCCGAAGCTGTCGGAAAGGACGATGTCGGCGTCGATCCGGCCCGCCGGGCGGTCCACGAAGACGGTGGCGATCCCCGCCTTCATCTCCGGCTCCAGGTAGCGGTGGTCGTCGCCGGCCGGAATCACGATCAGCCCGTCCACCCGGCGGGCGCACAGCGCGAGCACGAGCTCCTGCTCGCGCTCCGGGTCCTCGGCGCTCGATCCGTTGATGAGCAGGGCACCGTGCGCGCGGGCGACCTCCTCGACGGCGCGGCTCAGCGGCCCGTAGAACGGGTCGGCGAGATCCTCCAGGACCAGGCCGATGGAGGCGGTACGGCCCTTGCGGAGCACCCGCGCGCTGTCGTTGCGGCGGAAGCCGAGTGCATCGATCGCCTCCTGGACCCGGCGCTCGGTGTCCGCTGTGACCCCCGGCTCGCTGTTGACCACGCGGGAGACCGTCTTGAGTCCTACTCCCGCCCGGGCGGCCACATCCTTCATGGTCGGCCGGTTGCCGTAGCGGGGCTCGGAGTGACGGGCGGTCTCTGCCACGATGCGCTGTCCTGTCGTCGGGTGCGGGCTGTCCGGCCGGTCGCAGACGGGTGCTGCGGAGGTGCCGGAGGCTGTGCCGTCGAGCATAGGCCCTGGACAACGTTGTCAACTGAATAGAGACTATGCAGACTATTTACTGAAGCTGCAGGTCCCCGCCCCCTCACTCATCCGGAGCCCACACCGATGCATACCGACCTCGTCGCCGCGCTCGACATCGGCGGCACCAAGATCGCCGGCGCTCTGGTGGACGGCAGCGGCACGCTCCTCGCGCGGGCGCAGCGGCCGACGCCCGCCCAGGAGAGCGGCGAGACGGTGATGGGCGCGGTGACGGACGCGCTGGCCGAGCTGACGGCCTCGCCGCTGTGGGGAAGGGCGACCGCCGTCGGTATCGGCAGCGCAGGTCCGGTGGATGCCTCGGCGGGGACGGTCAGCCCGGTCAACGTTCCCGGCTGGCGTGACTTCCCGCTGGTGGACCGGGTACGGAGGGCCGCCGGGGGGCTTCCCGTGGAGCTGGTCGGTGACGGGGTCGCGATGACCGCGGCCGAGCACTGGCTCGGTGCGGCCCGCGGTTACGACAACGCGCTGTGCCTGGTCGTGTCGACAGGGGTCGGCGGCGGTCTGGTCCTCGGCGGCAAGCTGCACCCCGGTCCCACCGGCAACGCCGGTCACATCGGTCACATCAGCGTGGACCTGGACGGGGACCCGTGTCCGTGCGGCTCGCGCGGCTGTGTGGAACGGATCGCCAGCGGGCCGAACATCGCCCGCCGCGCCCTGCAGGGCGGCTGGCACCCCGGCCCCGACGGCGATGCCACGGCCGCCGCTGTGGCCGCCGCCGCGCGGGCCGGACATCCGGTGGCGGTCGCCTCGTTCGAGCGCGCCGCGCAGGCGCTGGCCGCCGGAATCGCCGCCACCGCCACACTGGTCGAGATCGACATCGCCGTGATCGGCGGGGGAGTGGCCGGTGCGGGCGAGGTCCTCTTCGCCCCGCTGCGCCGCGCCCTGCGCAGCTACGCCACCCTCTCGTTCGTCCAACAGCTCACGGTGGCACCCGCGGTGATGGGTACGGACGCGGGCCTGGTGGGCGCCGCGGCCGCCGCCTCGGCTGTCAGGCCGGGCGGGGCGACGGCCGCGGCTGTACTGAGCGGCTGAACCGGGTTCGGTCGCGGAGCGGGTCCGCCTCCGACCAGTGTCCGCCGACCTGTCCCGTCCGGCAGCCGAGCGATGTCCGGCAGTCGAGCCCGCCCGATGGCCGTGCCCATGACCGGAACTGTGCCAAAAGCGACTCCTCGTACTCCGTGCCCGCCCGGCCCCGGACCGGGCGGGCACTCGTACGGGACCTGGCACCCATGCCGGACTCAGCCCTGTTCCGGACCGGGTGCCGGCCGGGCAGGCGTGCCGGACGTGGCGCTCATACCATGCGGGGCAGCCGTACCGGACCTGGCACCCCATACCGGACCCGGTGCCGGACTCAGCACCCGATCCGCAGGTCCGCCCAGTCGGCGTGGTCGGAGTCGATCCCGTCACCGCCGTCGGTGACCACCAGACGTACCACCTGCGCGCCGCTCACATCCGCGGTGATCGGCTGTGCGGCCGTCGCGTTGGTCAGGACCCCGGTGGACGCCACCTTCACGCCGTCCGCCCAGATCTCGAACGCCACCGTGCCCTTGGCGCCCTTCTCGTCGTCGACTCCGACCTGGGCGGTCACGGCGCTGCACGCGTCGCCCGCGTAGAACTCGACGGCGCTGTCCGCGTGTACCCCGAGTCCCTTGGCGAGGACGGTGCCGCCGATGGTCAGGGGATTGCCATCGCCCGCCTTGCTCTCACCGTTGCTGGTGTCCTTCTCGACCGGACCCCAGCCGTTGGACGCGGAGAGTTGCGGCAGATCGCTCAGATAACTGCTGCCCGCCGGGGGCGCCACCACCACATGCGCCTGGAACGGCACCGAGGAACGCACGCGCGTCCCGGTCGATGACCGGTACTGGGCGCTGAGCTTCAGATCGTACGTACCGGTGGCCGTGCCCGCAGGAGGCGTCACCTGCCAGTGTGTGGTCAGCGCACGGCCGGTGGGCACGACGTCGGTGCCGGTCGGCGACAGCGCCTCGATCTGTCATCCCGACGGGCCGGTGAGCGTCGCGGAGACGCTCTTGGCAGGCGTACGGCCCAGATCCGTGAACGTCGTCGTCAGCGGTGCGCTGCGGTCGGCCTCAACCAACGGGCTGCCGGTCAGACCGAGTTCCACGGCCGGCGGGTACGCTGCCCACTTGCTGTCGGCGGCGGACCTGTGGCAGCACACGACGTACAAGATCGGCTTCTGCGTCTTCGTCCTCGCCAATTTCATGCGGACCCTGCCGCAGGAGATCCTGGAAGCCGCCGTCGTCGACGGCGCGGGCGTCTGGACGCAGTACTGGCGGATCACACTGCCGCTGTGCCGCCCGGCCCTCGCTGCCCTCGGCACACTTCAATTCACCTGGATGTACAACGACTTCCTCTGGGCCCTGGTCTTCGTCTCCGACGGCGACAAGCTGCCCATCACCTCCGCCCTCAACAATCTGCGCGGGCAGTTCTTCACGGACTACAACCTTCTCGCCGCGGGCTCGGTGATCGTCGCTCTGCCGACGCTTGTGGTCTTCCTGCTGCTGCAGCGGCACTTCATCGCGGGGCTCACACTGGGGTCGAGCAAGGGATAGGTCCGACCTGGGTAAACATGCGCGACGACACGTAAGGACACACAGCGATCAGCCTGCTGCGCAGCCGTAGCCAGTGCATGCACAGCGGTCCCACCACGGTGGTCGGGGGCGTTGTCGTGTGTGGCTGCTCGGACGGCAGTTGGCACGGGATAACGCCGGTCAAGTCCAGCGCGGCGACGGACCCCTCACGGTCGCCTGCAGCGAGGATGCGCGGCAGCAGGACGAAGCACGGGACCTGGCGAGTTTCGCCCGGAGGTCGACAACGTCGAACAGGCGGGCAGTCATGTCGCCCACGACGTGTCCAACAGACCTGTCGTGAGGGAGGTCGTACGGCCTCGGTGCTCCGGTCTCGCGGCGGCGGACCGATGAGTCGGGAGCGCCGAGGCATGTCAACTGCCCCTCGCGGAGGGACGGATCGCCGTGTGAGTGAAATTCCCATGCAATCCGGCAAGCCGACCGGAAGACTTCCGGCATGAAGAAGATTCCCACCATGTTCGTCCGCGACTTCGACAATCGTCCCGCGCACGTCCTGCCCGAGGTGACGCCCGGCTGTGATTGGGTGCTCGCCGGGGAAGGGCAGGCAACCCGCAAGTACGACGGCACATGCGTGATGCTCGACGAGGCCGGCAAGTGGTGGGCGCGACGCGAGGTGAAGCCCGGCAAGACGCCGCCGCCGAACTATGTGGTGATCTCCACCGACGAGGAAACCGCCAAGACCGTCGGCTGGGAGCCGATCGATCAGTCGTCATTCGCGAAGTTCCACGCAGAAGCGGTTCAGAACCACGGACCCAGCGACGGGATCACTGGGACGTACGAACTGATCGGCCCGAAGATCAACGGAAACCCGGAGCACAGCAAAGTCCACCTCCTCGTCGAGCACGCCGATGCGCAGAACGTCGTCGTGCCGGAGCTGACGTTCGAGGGTATCCGCAGCACCGTGCTGGCACTGGCGGCATCAGAGCGGTGCGAGGGAATCGTCTGGCACCATCCCGACGGAAGGATGGCAAAGATCAAGGCGCGCGACTTCGCCCCAAAGCCGTCGTGACGGCCGGAGTCGACGCGGCTCACTCCGCCCCTCGCTGAACGTCCGTCGGATATCGACGCACACGCCCCCGCCCGGATCAACCGGCGCGGGGGCGCTGTCGTGTCACTCCACGTGTATCGCTGCCTGCCGGATTTTCGCTCGGCGGTCTCGTCGTCAACCGGTGCCTCGCGAGGCAGGACCAGGGGGTGAGCTGGTGCGCCCAGTGTTGTCGGTGGATGTGGACGGACCGCTGAATCCGTATGCGGCGAAGCCGCACCGACGGCGCGAGGGTCATGAGAGGCACCGGTTGCTGACGCCTCGCTGGGAGGTCGCCGAACAGCGTCGGACGGCTGGTGCGCGGCGCGCCGCCGCTTCGCGGGGAGGGGTGCGCCCGCAGCGGACGATCAAGGGAAAGGGGAGTACCCACTCCTTTCCACTCTCAACTTATAGCGCACAGGGGGGCTTGCGGCAAGACCCGGGTCGTGCCGCAGAATCAACGGCCGAAGCCAGAATCTGCGGAAATGTGAGACGCGAAAATGCGTGTGTTGTTGGCGGGGTACGACTCGCGTGGGGGCGTCGAACCGCTGGTGGGACGTGCGGTGCGGTTGCGGGACTTCGGCGTGGAGGTGTGCACGCCACCGGACGAGGAGTTCGCGGAGCGGCCGGCCGGTGTCGGCGTGCCGCTGGTGCCTGTCGGCCAGTCGGTGCGCGCGCTGGACGACTGCTTCGCCGTCGGCGAGGTCAACCACCAGGCACTGTTCCGTCGGGTGGCCGCCGTCGTGCACCACGGTGGCGCGGGCACGACGACGACGGCCGCCCGGGCCGGCGCGCCCCAGGTCGTGGTACCCCAGGGGGTGGACCAGCCGTACTGGGCCGGTCGGGTGGCCGGCCTGGGCATCGGCACGGCACACGACGGTCCGACTCCGACCACCGAGTCCCTTCCGGCAGCGCTCAGGACCACCCCGACCCCCGGGACCAGCGCGCGAGCAACCGCCGTGGCCGGCACGATCCGCGCCGACGGGACAACGGTGGCCGCGAACTGCTGCTCGACGCGATCACCCGAGTAAGGCCGCCCGTGTCCGCGTGAACCACACGCGATCACCGAGCCAGGACCCAGAACACGAGAACCTGCAAAACCTGGCGACCTGAACCGACAACGGCCACGGGGTCCACATCAGGCGGAGCGTTGCTCGTCATGGCCACCGGGTTCGTCGCGCCGGTCCGGACGCCTGGCTGCACGCGATGGTCGCACCCGACCTCAGATCGGAGCTCATGACGTGAACGCCCTGACCACCAGCGCGTTTGACCTTCCCGACCACCTCTCCCCCAAGTCCGACCCGGCGCTGATCGCCGGCGATGAGCAGCACTTCGCGGCCGTCGCGGAGTGCCTCGCGCAGTCGATCAACGATCTGTCCGACCGCCTCGATGCCGAGCGCAAGGCGCCCGGCGGCAAAGGCCGGCAGGCGATGGACCGGGACTTGGAGATCCACCGGCTGACCGCTCGCCTGCGCGCACTGCGTCGCTTCGGTCTGGACCTGTGCCTCGGACACATGGTCAGCGCGGACAACTCCGAGCCCGTGTACGTCGGACGCCTCGGCCTTACGGACAGCGCGGGTCGCCGGCTGCTGCTCGACTGGCGCTCCCCCGCGGCTGAGCCGTTCTTCGGAGCCACCCACGCCAACCCGATGGGCCTGGCAAGCCGCCGCAGGTATCGCTGGACCCGCGGCCGGATCAGCGACTACTGGGACGAGGTGTTCGCCTCGGACGGGTTTGCCGGGCACGCCGCGCTCGACGACCAGTCCGCCTTCATCGCCAGCCTGGGCAGCAACCGGTCGGCACGGATGCGAGACGTGCTCGGCACCATCCAGGCCGACCAGGACGCCATCATCCGCGCGGGATCCCGCGGTGCTCTCGTCGTCGACGGCGGTCCGGGTACGGGGAAGACCGTCGTCGCTCTGCACCGCTCCGCCTACCTCCTCCACTCCGACCCTCGCCTCGGTCACCGCCGGGGCGGGGTGCTGTTCGTCGGTCCGCACCAGCCCTACCTGGGCTACGTAGCCGACGTCCTCCCCAGCCTCGGAGAGGAGGGCGTGCAGACGTGCACCCTGCGCGACCTCGTCGCCGAGGGGGCCGCAGCAGCGATCGAGGCCGACCCGAACGTGGCCCTCCTGAAGTCGTCCGCGAACCTGGTGAAGGCGATCGAGACGGCCGTCAGGTTCTACGAGGAGCCGCCCACCAGGGGGATGACGATCACGACTCAGTGGTCCGACGTCCGGCTGAGCGCCGACGATTGGGCCATGGCGTTCGAAGCAGCAGAACCCGGTACTCCGCACAACGAGGCGCGTGACCAGATCTGGGAGGAGCTGCTCACGATCCTGGTGGACAAGCACGACGGCGACGCCTCGGACGACCAGCTCCGCAAGTCGCTGCTGCAGAACAGGGAGCTGCTCACGACCTTCGACCGCGCGTGGCCGCTGCTCGAAGCGGCCGACCTCGTCGGAGACCTGTGGTCGGTACCCGCCTATCTGCGGAAGTGCGCTCCCTGGCTCAGCCCCGATGACGTGTCGCAGCTGCAGCGCGGGGACGCCCAGGCCTGGACGGTGTCCGACCTGCCGCTCCTGGACGCAGCACGGCAGCGGCTCGGCGACCCGGAGGCGTCGCGACGTAAGCGTCGGCACAACGCCTCCGTCGTCGCCGAACGCGCGCACATGGCCAAGGTCGTCGACGCCCTGCTCGAGGCCGCTGACGACGGTGAAGGTGTGGTCACGATGCTGCGCGGACAGGACATGCAGGACACCCTGGTCGACGAGACCGCACCGCCCGGCACCGAACCGGACCTGCTCGCCGGCCCGTTCGCGCACATCGTCGTGGACGAGGCTCAGGAACTGACCGACGCGGAGTGGCAGATGTTGCTGCTCCGGTGTCCGTCCCGGAGCTTCACCATCGTCGGGGATCGCGCCCAGGCCAGGCACGGGTTCACGGAATCGTGGCAGCAACGGCTCGAGCGGATCGGGCTCGACCGGATCAACCTGGCCTCCCTGAGCATCAACTACCGGACGCCGGAAGAAATCATGGCGGAAGCCGAGCCGGTCATCCGGGCCGTGCTCCCGGACGCCAACGTGCCGACCTCTGTCCGCAGTGGCGACGTCCCCGTCGTCCACGGATCTGCTGCGGATCTGAGCTCGATCCTCGACACCTGGCTCGCCGCACATGCCGACGGGATCGCCTGCGTCATCGGCGATCCCACGTTCCGGACGACGGCCCGCGTCCGGTCACTGACCCCGGAGCTGTCGAAGGGGCTCGAGTTCGACCTGGTCGTCCTCATCGACCCAGAGGCGTTCGGCAAGGGCATCGAAGGAGCGGTCGACCGTTATGTCGCGATGACCCGAGCGACCCAGCAACTCGTCATCCTCACGAGCTCCTGACGTCGGCCGGACGAACGCCCACTCCCGGCCGAGTCGGTGGCGTTCCTGGACGCCGGCACACCACCGGTGCAGCGCGTCATGAGGCGGAACTTCGTCATCCGCCCGATGCCCCTGGGCTTCATCGGCTGGAGCCCCTGGCGTAGGTGGGGCTCGTGCGATCCCCCCGGTTCCGGCCGACTGCGCGGGAGGCTGCACCACCCGGGCGCCGACGGTGGCGCACAGTTCAGCGAGTCCCGTCTCGCACTCCCTGCTGTGTTTCGCCGAGGACGGTGCAGCGATCCCCCACGTCGACAGCGTGACGTGGGGGATCGACGTGCGAGGGGAGGGGGCAGGGCGGGCAGATCTGCGGACGCCAAGAGGCGGTGAGACCACACGGAGAGTCCCGTCCGCCTCGCGCGGTACCGGTATCCTGGGGTACGGGCGGTACGGCACCGCGCTGCCTGGCGGCCTGATCCCGGGACGGGCAGGTGCCGGCCCCGCAGCACGGCGCCCGCGTGGGCACCCTCTCGCTGCAGAGGGGGCCGCACTTCACCGCCGATGAGGCGCGGGCAGTGTCAGTGGCGGCTGCGATGCTGCACGCATGGACGAAATCATGCGACGTCGGGTGTACGGCGCCGACCACGACGATCCTGATCCGGGCCCGCAGCCCGGGCATGCATACCGCGAGCTGGTCGGCGGCCCGCTCGACGGGCTGCTCCTCGACGTGACGGGCCGGTCGGAGGTGGCACTCGCCGACGGGGCCGCACTGGTCACTGAGATCGGCATGCACGGGCCGGGTGGCAGGTCGGAGTACGGGCCGCGGGCAGACGATCCGCTGAAGTGGGATTGGCAGGGAGACACCCCCTGAGTCAGGTGGCCTCGTACTGGTGTGCTGCGGCGCCTTGCCATTCCACCAGGGCGGGGGTGTCAAGGGCCCGCTCCGGGTCTGCCATTCCGGCGTCGGCGAGGAACACAATGATGTCGTGGTCGCTGTGCGCCAGCCCGAGCCTTTCGTCACGGCCGTTGATGTGGACGGTGACGAGCCTTGCGCCGGACGGTGTGGGCGCGTGAACGATGATCGGTGGAGTCGCCATGGTTCCAGGGTGGCGCGTGCTGCCGGTGGGCGCGCATCTGACTGGTCCGGATGCGTGGTGCACGAGGACCCGCCGGCGCGTCGTCGTGCGGGTCACCCCCGTCAAGGTCACCGGCAGGCTCTGACACCGTGACCGGATTCCGGCCGTGGGCCGTGGTGGAGGGCGCGGGGTGGCGTCACTGGCCCCGGTCCGCCGCCTGTTGCGGCACGACCACCAGGAACGCGTCCTCCTCCAGGTCCATCACGACCTCGGCCGCCACACCCTCGCCCCGGCGCGCGGCCGCGAACTCCTCCGCGGGCCAGCTGCCTCGCGGACCTCCCGCGGGAAACCGCTCCAGCACTGTGCGCTGCACCATGCACCCCCTTGCCTCGTCGGCTCCAACGACACCCCGCCGTCCCCGTTACGGCCGCCCGGACGCCTGGCTTGTACGGTCCGATGCCTGCCGACGGGCGTCCGGTACCTGCTTTCGTGCAACAACATCGCCACAGCAGGGTTTTCGCGGCAGGGTGTTGCGGGCAAGCCACAGGGGGCTACGGAAGAGGGGGGAACCGTGATCGTCTGGATCAACGGTGCGTTCGGCGCGGGCAAGACGTGCGCCGCGCGCGAACTGGTCGATATGATCCCGAACAGCACCTTCTACGACCCCGAACTGATCGGCGGGGGACTGAGATACCTGCTGCCCCAGAAAAGGCTCGCCGAGGTGACCGACTACCAGGACCTGCCGATCTGGCGGCGACTGGTGGTGGACACGGCTGCCGCTCTGCTCGCCGAGGTGCCCGGGGTGCTTGTGGTGCCGATGACGCTGCTGCGACAGGAGTACCGCGACGAGATATTCGGAGGGTTCGCCTCCAGGCGCATTCCCGTGCGACATGTACTGCTCTCACCTGAGGAAACGATCCTGCGGCAGCGGATCGCCGAACGTGAGGACGTACCGGACGACCCGGAAACCGGCGAGCGGGTGCGGCAGTGGGCGTACGAACACATCGAGCCCTACCGGACGGCGCTCGGCTGGATCACCGCGGACGCGCACGCCATCGACACCAGTGCGCTGACCCCGTACGAGACGGCCGGGCGCATCGCCGACGCCGTACGCACGGGGGCCGCCGGCGTGTGCGAGATCGTGCAGACGCCCGCGCCGACCGCGGAGACCATCGCCGCAGGGGTGCTCCTCTTCGACGAAAACGACCGGGTCCTGCTCGTCGACCCCACGTACAAACCCGGCTGGGAGTTCCCCGGCGGGGTGGTGGAGCCCGGCGAGGCACCGGCACAGGCCGGGATACGGGAGGTGGCCGAGGAGATAGGGATTCAGCTCGACCGGATCCCGAGCCTGCTGGTCGTCGACTGGGAGCCGCCGGACCCGCCCGGGTTCGGCGGGCTGCGGCTGCTCTTCGACGGCGGGCTGCTGCACTGCCAGGACGCCGAACGGCTGCTGCTGCCCGGCTCCGAACTGCGCGGCTGGCGGTTCGTCACCGAGACGGAGGCCGCAACGATGCTGCCGCCCCGCCGGTACGAACGGCTCCGCTGGGCGCTGCGGGCCCGCGAGCGGTCAACCGTGCTCAACCTGGAGGCCGGAGTCCCGGTCGGCTGACTCCCGCAGTACGGCGGCGGCGTCGACGGTGAGGGGATCGCCGTGCCCGAAACAGACCGTGGACGGGGCCAGGGCCGCCAGCCGCCGGAACGAGACCAGTGCCTCGGCCCGGTCCGTGTTGAAGACGCCCAGCATCACCTGGCCCACCGCGGCCACGCAGTCGCCCGTGAACAGCACACCATGGTGCGGCAGATGGACGGCGACGGACCCCGGTGTGTGCCCGGGGGAGTGGACCACGCGTGCCCCGCCGCCGAAGGGGAGTTCGTCGCCGTCGGCCAGCTCATGGTCGACCCGGGTCGGCGGGGCCGAGGGCACGGTCAGCGCATGCTCGTACAGCGGACGTTCCCAGTCGAGCAGTACGGGGTCGGGGATCCGCTCCTCGCCACGGATCGCCGGGGCGTCGAGCCGGTGCGCCAGGATCTCGGCCCCGTACCGGTCGGCGAGCTCCTGAGCGGCGCCGTAGTGGTCGCGGTGGCCGTGGGTGATGACGATCCGGCTGATCCCGGCCGGGTCCAGGCCCAGGTCGTGCACAGCGTCCTCGATGGCGGCCGCGGCATCGATGGCGCCTGCGTCGATCAGGGTCAGGTCCGCGCCGTCGCGCCAGAGATACGCCTGGCCGATCGGGAAACGGAACATGTGCAGCTGGGGGAGCACCTCTACGGGATCCATGTCCTGAAGGTACGCAGACGCGGCCGTCCGCCGCATGGATCTACGCTCTGGGCGAGCTTCGCTCAACGCGTAGCACGGAGCAGGTGTGGGCCGTGTGCGTGCGGGCCGGAATCCGCACCGACCGGGTCCGTACCGGAGGGTGCGTCGCAGCAGGTGGCGCGGGCGCGCCGGGGGACGGGTCGGTGGACGCCCGCGCCCCCCTCGGGCAGGAACCCCGCGCGGCGAAACCCGCGGACCGGGTGCGGACAGTCGGATCCGGGGACGGTCGTCCACCCCTCGGGCGGCCGCACCCCGCGTGTGAGAAGTGCGTCCGCCCGGAAACAGGTGATGCGACGTCAGGCGCGCTTGGATTCCGCGTAGTTCTGCAGGAACAGTGCCTCGGCGACCGACAGCCGCTCCAGCTCCTCGGGCGACACGCTCTCGTTCACCGCGTGGATCTGCGCCTCCGGCTCGCTCAGACCGATCAGCAGGATCTCCGCCTCCGGGTAGAGCGCGGCGAGGGTGTTGCAGAGCGGGATCGAGCCGCCCATTCCGGACGTCTGCATCTTCTCGCCGGGGTACGCGGCCTCCATCGCCTGCGCCATCGACGTGTACGCCGGGCTGGAGGTGTCCGCGCGGAACGCCTGGCCCTGGCCGACCTGCTCCACCGAGACCCTCGCCCCCCACGGGGCGTGCGCCTTCAGATGAGCGGTCAGCAGCTTCGTCGCCTCGGCCGCGTCCTGGCCCGGCGGCACCCGCAGGCTGATCTGTGCCCGCGCGCTCGCCTGCAGCGACGGCGTCGCGCCGACCACCGGCGGGCAGTCGATCCCGATGACGGTGACGGCGGGCCGGGCCCAGATCCGGTCGGCGACCGTGCCCGTACCGATCAGCTCCACACCGTCGAGGACCTTCGCGTCCTTGCGGAAGTCGGATTCCGGGTACTGCAGCCCGTCCCAGACGGCGTCCGTGGTGAGCCCGTCGACGGTCGTGGTGCCGTCCTCGGCGCGCAGCGACGCCAGCAGCTGGATCATTGCGGCCAGCGCGTCGGGCGCCGCGCCGCCGAACTGCCCGGAGTGCAGGTTCCCTTCGAGGGTGTCGAGCGTGACCCGCAGCATCGTCATGCCGCGCAGTGTCGCGGTGACAGTCGGCAGACCGACCCTGAAGTTGCCGGTGTCGCCGATGACGATGGTGTCGGCGGTCAGCAGCTCGGGGTGCGCCTCCGCGTACCGCTCCAGACCACCGGTGCCCTGCTCCTCCGAACCTTCGGCGATCACCTTGACGGAGACCGGGATGCCGCCGTTCGCCTTGAGCGCGCGCAGGGCGAGGAGATGCATGATGAAGCCGCCCTTGCAGTCGGCCGCGCCGCGGCCGAACCAGCGGCCGTCGCGCTCCGTCAGCTCGAACGGCGGGGAGAGCCAGGCGGACTCGTCGAGCGGCGGCTGCACGTCGTAGTGCGCGTAGAGCAGTACGGTCGGGGCGCCGGCCGGGCCGGGCAGAAAACCGTAGACCGACTGGGTGCCGTCGGGAGTGTCGAGCAGGGCGACGTCCTGGAAGTCCTCGGTGCGCAGAGCGTCGGCGACCCAGGATGCGGCCGCCTCGCACTCGCTCTTCGGGAACTGCGCGGGATCCGCCACCGACTGGAAGGCCACCAGCTCGGTCAGCTCCGCCTTGGCACGGGGCATCAGCGAGGCAATGGTCTCGGAAATCGGATGGGCGGTCATGGGCACGCTCCTCGTGGGTGCGACGTTATGTGTACGAATCCGTCTGCGTGAACGCCGTGTGTGCGGCGCTGCATGTATGACGAACGCACGGTCGATCCTCCCACAGCGGGGACCGGTCGCAAGGCGCCGTAGGATGCCGTGAGCAGCTTGGGCCACTGGTCGGGATCGGGAGCAGAAGCACATCGTGAGCAGCGAGAACGCAGACGCCGGACGTGAGCTTGAAGAGTCGTCCGTGTGGGATGTCGTCGTAGTCGGCGCCGGACCGGCGGGAGCCTCCGCGGCCTATGCGGCGGCGGTCGCCGGGCGGCGGGTGTTGCTGCTGGAGAAGGCGGAACTGCCCCGCTACAAGACCTGTGGCGGCGGCATCATCGGGTACTCCCGTGACGCGCTGCCGCCCGGATTCGAACTGCCTTTGCAGGACAGGATCCACGCGGTGACGTTCTCGCTCAACGGCAGGCTGGCGCGGACCCGCAGGTCCAGGCGGATGCTCTTCGGGCTCATCAACCGGCCCGAGTTCGACGCGGGTCTGGTCGAGGAGGCGCAGAAGGCGGGCGCCGAACTCCGCACCGGGGCGTCGGTGACCCGGGTCGAGCAGCACGGCGTCTCGGTGCCGGACCGGCGCACGGTCGCCCTGGTACTGTCCGGCGGCGAGACCGTCCTGGCCCGCGCGGTCGTCGGCGCCGACGGCAGCGCGGGACGCATAGGGGCCCATGTCGGGGTGAAGCTCGACCAGGTGGACCTGGGCCTGGAGTCGGAGATCCCGGTCCCGGCCACCGTCGCGGAGGACTGGGCCGGACGGGTGCTGATCGACTGGGGTCCGATGCCCGGCAGTTACGGGTGGGTGTTCCCGAAGGGCGACACCCTGACGGTCGGTGTGATTTCGGCGCGCGGTGACGGCGCGGGGACCAAGCGGTATCTGGAGGACTTCATCGCCCGGCTCGGTCTTGCCGGGTTCGAGCCGAAGATCTCCTCCGGTCATCTCACCCGCTGCCGCAGCGACGACTCGCCGCTGTCGCGCGGGCGGGTGCTCGTCTGCGGCGACGCGGCGGGGCTGCTGGAGCCGTGGACCCGCGAAGGCATCTCGTTCGCCCTGCGTTCCGGGCGGCTCGCCGGTGAGTGGGCGGTCCGGATCGCGGAATCGCACGACGCGGTGGATGCCCGTCGCCAGGCGCTCAACTACGCCTTTGCCATCAAGGCCGGGCTGGGCGTCGAGATGGGCGTCGGTCGGCGCATGCTGAAGCTGTTCGAGCGCCGCCCCGGAATTCTGCATGCCGTGCTGACCGGATTCCGGCCGGCCTGGAAGGCGTTCGCCGGCATCACCCGCGGGACGACCTCGCTGGCCGAACTGGTCCGTACCCACCCGCTGGCGCAGCGGGCCCTGTCGGCGATGGACCGTTAGGCCGTTTCCCGACGATCATCCTGCCGACCGGATCAAGACGCCGGTGGGCCGGACTCCGGGCCGGTGGGTGGCGGTTACGTCGTAGCGCGCGGCCTGGGCCCCGCCGTCGACGGCAACGGTTGATGCGCACCGTCCGGAGGGTGCTGCGGCCGTGGTGGGCGAGCCCGTCGACTCCCGGTGGCCTGCCGCAGGCCCGGCCGCGACACCTGCGGCGGCGACCTGATCCGCGGGCTGGGGGACCACTGCTCGAATGCCACGTCGGCTCGTGGGAGAGAACGGTCCGGGAAGAGGCCCGGATCGACCTGCCTGGCAGTCGTATGCCCGTGACGACCGCGTGCCGAGGCGCGGGTGTGGGGGCGTGCCGGTCCGGGTCAGGACGTGACCGTGATCCGGAAGATCGGGTGGTCGGGGGCGATGCGGCGCAGCTCCTCGACGGACGAATCCGGGCCGACGCCGCCGAAGAACGCCCCTACCTCCGCCTTCCAGCGCTTGAGGTAGGCGCGCAGCAGTTCCGGCTTCTCGTCGTCGGGGACCTCGACGGCGGTGAAGACGTCGGTCTTCTTGCCGAGGTGGAGCTCGCCGCCGCCGGCCGCACGCATGTTGTGTGTCCACTGGACATGGCCACGCGGCGCGACGAGATACTGCTGCCCGTCCACGGTCAGGAGGTTGACCGGGGTGCGGCGCCACTCGCCGCTCTTTCGCCCGCGGACGGCCAGGACTCTCGATCCCCAGACGCTGATGCCGCGCCGGGTGATCCAGGCGACGGTGCGGTTGAAGATGTTGACCGTGAACCAGCCGGGCTTCTGAACATGCACGGACATGAGATTCCCCTGAGTGGAAGGTGTGAGCACTGCTCTCGCTTGAGATCAGTGTGCACGAGCTTGGTGCTCAAATGCAAGAGCGCTGCTCTCGTAATTGGTCAGTGCTCCGAATTGTGGCAGACTGAGCTCCATGACCACCATTCGAGGAGCCAGGGAACGGGCCCGTATCGAAGTCACCGCAGCCATCAAGGACGAGGCGAGAAAGCAGCTCGCGGCCGAAGGCGCCGCGAAACTCTCGCTGCGCGCCGTCGCACGTGAGCTGGGCATGGTCTCGTCCGCGCTGTACCGCTACTTCCCCAGCCGCGACGATCTGCTCACGGCCCTGATCGTCGATGCGTACGACGCCGTGGGCGAGGCCGCCGAGACCGCCCACCGGGCCTCGTGCGACGCCCCGGCAGGACCGGCCTCCCCTCTCGCCCGCTGGATCGCGGTCGCCTGCGCCGTACGCGAGTGGGCCCTTGCCCACCCCCATGAGTACGCCCTCATCTACGGCTCGCCCGTGCCCGGGTACTCGGCACCCCAGGCGACCATCGGCCCCGCCTCGCGCGTCGGCCTCGTTCTCATCGGGATCGTCGAAGACGCCCGACGCACGGACGGTCTCGCCGTGCCGCCGCTTGCCGCGGAACTGCGGCCCGAGGCCGAACGAATGGCCGCCGACCTCGCACCCGATCTTCCTCCGGCAGTTGTCGCCGCTCTCGTGGCCGCGTGGTCGCAGTTCGTCGGGCTGATCTCCTTCGAGATCTTCGGGCAGTTCAACCGGATCGTCGAGGCCCGGGAGGTCTTCTTCCGGCAGGCGGTCGCCGACCTCGCCCGTAACGTCGGAGTGCTCGACGACCGGACCGACCGCACGGCCACCAGCAGCGCCGATGCCGACGCAGGAGCCTGACTCTGTCCGCCTGCCCGCCCGGCCGCCTGCCCGCCCGGCCGGATGCCCGCCCGGCCGGATGCCCGCCCGGCCGGATGCCTCGCCTGCGTCGGCCGGGTACTCCACAGGGAGTACGTGTGATCACCACGCCCGGCTGACGCCGCCGCCGAAGCCCGCGGTCTAGCGTTGGCCGGTATGGAAGAGCAGTACTCACACGGAAGCGGCGGCAGGCCCTGGGAGCAGGGCGGACCGCCGCACCGGCGGCCCTGGGCGCACGCCGGCCCCGAGGGCCCCCGGGGACCGTGGGGCCCCTGGGGACACGACGGGCCGTCGCGCTGGCTGACGGGGATGCGCGAGCGCTCCGCCACTCGGCTGCCCTGGCCGTCCACCATCCTCCTCGGCGTATTCGTCATGGTCGGCTCTTCCGTCGCGGCCCGCGCCCAGCTCGGTGAGCGCGCCCCGTTGGACCTCTTCGCCCGGGTCCTGCTCTTCACCGCCGTCGCCGTACTGCTGCTGCGCCACCGCCGTCCCGTCCTGGCGGTCTTCGTCAGTGCGGCCGCGGCCATGGTCTATCTGGGCGCCGGGTATCCGTACGGCCCGGTTTTCCTGGCGGTCGCCGTCGGCTGCTTCAGCGCGGTTGTCGCAGGGCGCCGGCGGGCGGCCTGGTCGGCCGTGGGAATGGTGTGGCTGGGGCATCTGCTGATGACGCACTGGTTCTACCGCTGGCTGCCGCCGAGCAGCGACTCGGCTGCACCCTGGGGGCAGGAACTGGGCGTCGCCGCCTGGGTGGTGGCGATCGTCGCGGCAGCGGAGTTCGTACGCGTACGCCGCGAGCAGTGGGCCGCCCAGCGTGCCCAGCGGGAGGCTGCCGAGAAGCGGCGGGCCGACGAGGAACGGCTCCGGATGGCCCGGGAGCTCCATGACGTGCTCGCCCACAGCATCTCCGTCATCAATGTCCAGGCGGGTGTCGGACTCGCCCTGCTCGACTCCGACCTGGAGCAGGCCCGTACGGCCCTCACCACGATCAAGGCGGCCAGCAAGGAGGCGCTCGGCGAGGTCCGCCAGGTCCTCGACACGCTCCGTGCCCCGGGAGACGCCCCCAGGGCCCCGGCCCCCGGGCTCGAGCGGCTGCCCGAGCTCGTCGACCAGGCGGCGAGCGCCGGACTGACCGTCACGGTGGAGACGGAAGGCGTACGCGGCGCCGTCCCGCCCGGTGCGGATCTGGCCGCCTTCCGGATAGTGCAGGAGGCGCTGACGAACGTGGTGCGGCATTCGTGCTCGCGCACCGCACGGGTCCGGATCGGTTACGGGACCGGCCGCGTGCGGCTCGGTATCGACGACGACGGCCCCGCCACCGGCAGCGAGGCGGGCGGCAGCGGCAACGGGCTGGCCGGTATGCGGGAGCGGGCCACCGCACTGGGCGGCACGATCGAGGCGGGATCCCGGGCCGACGGCGGTTTCCGGGTACGGGCCGAGATTCCCCTGCACCCGGCGTCGAGCGTGGACGCCGCGTCGGCCATGGACACTGTGCAGGACACGACGGGGGAGAGAGCGTGATCCGCGTACTGCTCGCCGACGACCAGCTGCTGGTCCGCGCAGGATTCCGCGCCCTGCTGGACGCCCAGCCGGACATCGAGGTGGCGGGCGAGGCCGCCGACGGGGCGGAAGCCGTGCGTCTGGTGCGTGAACTGCGCCCGGACACCGTGCTGATGGACATCCGCATGCCGCATCTCGACGGTCTCGCCGCAACCCGCACCATCACCGGCGACCCGGAGCTGAAGGAGGTCAAGGTGGTCATGCTCACCACCTTCGAGCTCGACGAGTACGTCTTCGAGGCGATCCGGTCCGGTGCCTCCGGTTTTCTGGTCAAGGACACTGAACCCGAGGAGCTTCTGCGGGCGGTACGGGCTGTCGTGGCCGGTGACGCCCTTCTCTCGCCGGGGGTGACGCGTCGCCTGATCGCCGAGTTCGCGGCCCGTTCCAAGGAGCCTGCGGCCGCGGCGGGCCTGGGCGATCTGACCGAACGGGAAAGGGAAGTGATGGCGCTGGTCGGCATCGGTCTGTCCAACGAGGAGATCGCCCATCGGCTGGTCGTCAGCCCGCTCACTGCCAAGACCCATGTCAGCCGGGCCATGGTGAAGCTCGGCGCACGCGACCGGGCCCAACTGGTCGTTCTCGCCTATGAGTCGGGCCTCGTACGGCCCGGCTGGCTCGGCTGAGACGGAGCCTGCGGGCGGAGCGTGTCCATCGGGCGACCGCGCCCCCGGCGGGGGAATCCCCACAACACGTCGACGAGGCGGGCGACGAAGACGACGGCGGAGACGATGGCCCCGCTGAGGAGCACCACTCGCTCCGCCACGCGCGACAGATCGAGGTACACGGTGGTCGCGCCGACGGCGAAGAACGCGACCGCGGCCAGAACAGTCCCGCTGACCAGGGCGAAGACGATCTCGACGGTCATCGCGTCCCGGTCTTCCTGGCTTCGTCGCCCCATGTCCGAAGTTTCACAGGGGCGGTGGGCCGCGGGCAAGGACGCCTCGCCGCCCACCGCCCCGTTCCCCCGTGCCGGTTGGTCATGGGGGCGGCGGACCGGCCGGTCAGTCCCGGACCCCCACCTTCTCGGCGGCTGCCGCCTCCGCGGCCGCCCGGACGCCGGCGGACGACGCGACCAGCACCGTGTGCTGAGCGGGCCGGCTGCGGCGCAGGCCGGTCAGGGTGATCAGCAGCCCGATGAACGCGATCACCGTCACCACCAGCAGGCCGGGACGGTAGCTGTCGAGGACCGCCTGCGGGGAACCGTCACCGCTGCCGTGCGCCGTGATCACCGCGGTGACGACGGCCAGGAAGATCGCCCCGCCGACCTGGATCGAGGTGTTCAGCAGACCGGAGACCATGCCCTGCTCGTCGTCGTCCACTCCGTTGGTGGCCTGGATGTTGAGCGACGGGAAGGTCAGCGCGCAGGCCGCCCCGAGCAGCAGCATGGACGGCAGGATGACCGCCGCGTACGACGGGGTGAGGGTGATCCGCAGGAAGAGCGCGTAGCCGACGACGAGGAAGGTGAAGCCGGCGGCGATCACGCGCGGCGTCCCGAACCGGTCCACCACATCGCCGATCTTCGTCGACGACAGTGCGACCAGCACGCCGGCGGGCAGGAAGGCCAGCGCTGTCTCCAGGGCGGACCAGCCGAGGAGTGACTGCATGTACTGGGTGACCAGGAACTGGAAGCCGACATAGCTGCCGAAGAACGCCGCGGCGCCGAGCTGGGCCCTGACCTGGCTGCCGGAACGGAGCACACCGAGCCGGATCAGCGGGTTCGCGGTACGCCGTTCGATGGCGACGAAGACGGTGAGCAGCACGGCGACGGCGAGGAACGAAAGCAGCGTGCGGAGGGACGTCCAGCCGGCCTCCGGGGCCTGCACGACGGTGAACACCAGCAACAGCATGGAGGCCGTGCCGGTGACGGCACCCGGGAGGTCGTACCCGCGACGGGTGTTCTCGCGGCCGCTGTGCGGGATCAGCTTCAGACCCGCGACCAGAGCGAGCAGTGCGATGGGGGCGGGCAGCAGCATGGTCCAGCGCCACGACAGCTGGGTGAGGAGCCCGGACAGCACCAGGCCCATGGAGAAGCCGGTGGCCGCGCAGGTGGTGTAGATGGACAGGGCGCGGTTGCGCTGGGGTCCCTCCTTGAATGTCGTGGTGATGATGGAGAGCCCGGCCGGTGCGGTGAATGCGGCGCTCAGACCCTTGATGAAGCGGCTGGCGATCAGGAGCGGTCCGGAGTCGACGAATCCGCCGAGCAGCGAGGCGAGGGCGAAGACGCCGAGGGCGATCAGGAAGACCTGGCGCCTGCCGAGGAGATCGGCCGCACGCCCGCCGAGGAGCAGCAGGCCGCCGTAGCCGAGGATGTATCCGCTGACGATCCACTGCAGGGTCGAGGTGGTCAGACCGAGATCGTCGGCGATGGACGGCAGAGCGACGCCGACCATGGAGACGTCGAGCGCGTCCAGGAACATCGCGGCGCAGAGCACGAGCAGGGTGCCCCACAGGCGCGGGCTCCAACGCTCTTGGAAATCGGGGACGTTGAGCGGAGTGGTCATGGCGAGGACAGTACATGCATATGCATTGAATGCAAGTGCATTTAATTCCGACGCAACAACCGGCTTCTTCTCTGCTAACGTGCGGACATGGCCGCGAACAAGCCCGAGCACGTACTCGTCGACGAATGGCGGGACATTCTTGCGCTGCACGCCAGGACGTTGTGCGAACTCGATCGCGAGCTGCATCGGTACGGCCTCGGCGCCAGCGACTTCGAGGTGCTCGACGTCCTCGCGGAGGGCGCGTCGGAGGACGGCGGCGCCGCTTATCGCGTACAGGAACTGGCGTCCCGGGTCCATCTCAGCCAGAGTGCGCTGTCGCGCCTGGTCGCACGGCTGGAGAAGGACGACCTCGTCTGCCGCGGGATGTGCAGCGAGGACCGCCGCGGCGTCCGTGTCGAGCTGACGGCGAAGGGCCGGGCGCGCCATGCCGAGGTGAAGCCGTTGCAGCGCTCGGTACTCGCCCGGATGCTGGACGGCGCGACCGGCTAGTCCGGTGCGGACCATGGCAGGAACGGTCCTCACCTGCCCGTGCACCGGTCAGGACCAGGTGATGTCCGAGTTCTCGCACCACAGGCGCGCGAGCCCCCGGTCGCCCGATACCGTCACCGCCGTGAGCGGCAGCCGGTTCCAGAGCGTGAGATAGAGCCCTTCGGCCGTTCCGCTCAACTCGCAGTCCACGGCCTCCTCTTCGGGGACCCCTGCCGCCGTCGTGCGGGCGGCCTGCGGGGGCTCCGCCGAGAGCCGCACGGTTGTGACAGCGGCTCAGACGCCTTGGGGGTGGGCGGAGCGGGACCGCCCGCCGCGGCGCACCAGTCGTACGAACCAGCCGAGGGCGAGGGCCTGCACCAGTACGGACACGACGAGGGCGAGATAGACGAACCAGGCCGGGCCGGCCGCGTCCGTTCCCCACAGCGTGCCGGCGACGAAGAACACGAACACCGTCGGCGCCGCGAGCAGGAACAGCCACACGCCCGCGAACGACGCGTCCTCGTGCGAGATGAACAGGGTGTCCACGGCGACGAACACCGCTGTCGCCAGAACCACGCCGAGGTAGATCAGCGAGGCGGGATTTCCGAAGGTCAGTCGTGCGAGCGCGCGGAGGTGCTGCTTGTTCATCACCGGCTTGTTCATGGCCTGCTCCCCGTAGGTGGTCGACACCTCCATGGTGCGGCCGGGGAGCGGGACCTGCCTGAGTACGCCTACTCAATCGGGCAGCAGTACGGGAGACGTGCGTACGTCGATCAGGCGCGGGGTACCGCATGGCGCGCCGCATAGCCCAGCACGGACGCTGCTCCCGCCAGCACCGCCACCGTCGTCAGAGCGACGGGCAGCGAGAACCCGTCGGCCAGGAACCCGATAGCGGGCGGCCCCAGCAGCATCCCGCCGTAGCCGATCGTCGACGCGGCGGCCACTCCGCTCGGTCCGGCCAGCTCGCCGGCCCGGCCGACGGCGACGGGGAAGATGTTGGCCAGCCCGAGACCGGCGACGGCGAAGCCGAGCAGGGCGAGCCAGGCGGTCGGGGCGAGCGAGCCGAGGAGCATGCCGGCCGCACCGATGGCGCCGCCCGCGACGAGCGTGCGGGTCTGCCCGAGCCGTTCCAGCAGCGCGGTGCCGGAGAGCCGGCCCGCGGTCATGGCCAGGGCGAACAAGGAGTATCCGGCGGCGGCGATACCCGGGCGGGCGTGCAGGTCCTGTTCCAGGTGGAGCGCGCTCCAGTCGGCCAGTGCGCCTTCCCCGTACGCGGTGCAGAGCGCGATCACGCCGAAGAGCAACACCACCTTGCGGGCGCGCCCGGTCATCCGGCGCGGCTGCTCGGTGCGGTCGGCCACGGATGCGGGTCGGGGAACCCGGTGCCGCAGAAGGGTGGGTCCGGCGGCGGCGGTGACGAGCAGTCCCACCCCGGTGAGGACGAAGAGATGGGTGGCGGGGGAGAGCCCGCCGGCGACCAGTCCGCCGAGGCCGGCGCCGAGCATGCCGCCGAGGCTGAACGCGGCGTGGAAGCTGGGCATCACGGGGCGCCGCAGGGCGGCGACGAGATCGACCGCGGCGCTGTTCATCGCCACGTTCATCGCACCGTATGCCGCACCGAAGACCAGCAGCACCGAACCGAGCGTGAGCGCCGAATGCGTCTGTGCGGGCAGGGCGATGGCGAGGGAGAGAAGCACCCCGCAGACCACGGTCACGGGGTGGCTGCCGAACCGCCGGCAGAGCCCGCCGGCGAGCATCATGGTGATGACCGCCCCGGCGGAGACGCCGAGCAGTGCGAGGCCGAGGGTGGAGGCGGAGGCGCCGGTCTGGTGCTTGATGGCCGGGATCCGGACCACCCAGCCGGCGAAGAGGAAGCCGTCGACGGCGAAGAACACGGTCAGTGCGGTACGGAGGCGGGCCGACGAGGGTGGGGCGGTGTCTCCGCCTGGTCCCCCCGGTAGGGCCGTCCGCAGTTTGTTTAGTTGCGGCACAAACTCAGCATAGAGGCCCACGAACGACCGATGCAAGACGGTCTCCCCCGGAGCAGGCGGCGGTATCCGGCACGGTGGAGCAGGGCGGCCTCTGTGACCGGAAGCGGGCAGAAGTCCGCCACCAAGGCGTCGGCGGCGGCTCCGGATCATGGGAGACTCGGCCCCATGAACGGCAAGGCGACCACCACCCGGACGAAGTTGGAGAGAGGCCGGAGCGCGCTCGGGCCCGCGCTGGAGCTGGTCCACACCGGACGCGCGCCCACTCGCGCCGTGCTCACCTCCGAGCTCGGCGTCACCCGCGCGACCGCCGGTGCGGTCGCCGCGGAGCTGGAGGCACTCGGTCTCATCCGCGTCGACTCCAGCCCCGGTTCCGCAGCGGGCTCACAGGGCCGCCCCTCGCACCGACTGGCAGTCCGGGAGTCCGGTCCGGTCGCCGTCGCCGCGCAGGTGCACGCCGACGGGTTCCGCGCCGCGCTGGTCGGGCTCGGCGGGCGGCTCGTCGCCACTGCCCCCGGCTGTGTCACGGTCACTTCGGACCCGGCGCAGGTCGTGGGTGAAGTCGTCGACGCATGCGCCCGGTTGCTGCGCGACAGCGGACTGCGCTGCGTCGGGGCGGGACTCGCGGTCCCCTCCGCCGTGGCCGAACCGGAGGGCACCGCGCTCAACCCACTGCACATCGCCTGGCCGGCAGGCGCCCCGGTCCGCGAGATCTTCGCCACGTGTGTACGGGAAGCAGGTATCCCCGGCCCCGCTTTCACAGGCAACGACGTCAACCTCGCCGCGCTCGCCGAACACCGGCACGGAGCCGGCCGCGGAGCCCAGCACCTGCTCTGCGTGGCCACGGGCCACCGTGGAGTCGGCGGCGCCCTTGTTCTCGACGGCCGCCTGCACACCGGCAGTTCGGGACTGGCGCTGGAGGTCGGCCATCTCACCGTGAACCCGGAGGGGCGTCCCTGCCACTGCGGCGGGCGAGGCTGCCTCGACGTCGAAACCGACCCGCTCGCCTTCCTGACCGCCGCTCGCCGCGAGCCGGGCCCCGAGGAGTCCCTGCTCAAGCAGGCGAGCAACCTGCTGCGCACGGGGTACGGGGACGTGGCGGTACGGACCGCGGCCGAGGAGCTCATCGACCGGCTCGGCCGCGGTCTGGCCGGTCTGGTGAACATCCTCAACCCGGACCGCATCATTCTCGGCGGGCTGCACCGTGCACTGCTCGACGCAGACCCGGAGCGACTGCGCGCGGTGGTCGCCGACCGCAGCCTCTGGGGGCGCAGCGGCAGCGTGCCGATCCTGCCGTGCACTCTCGACCACAACAGCCTCGTGGGCGCGGCGGAACTGGCGTGGCAGCCCGTCCTCGACGATCCACTGGCCGCACTCGCCTGAACCGGCGGGTGAGGTCCGGCGCTGCTACCGCGTGGCCTCCGGGACGAGAGCGAATGCCTCGATCTCCAGCAGCAGTTCGGGGCGGAACAGCGCAGCCACTTGGACGGCGGAGCTCGCGGGCGGGCGTTCGGCGTCGACGTACAGGTCGCGTACCGTGCGGACGGCGGGCAGATGGGCGATGTCCGTAACGTAGTACGTGAGCTTGACGATGTCGTCGAAGGACGCACCGGCGGCCGCCAGGCAACGACGCAGGTTCTCGAACACCTGCCGTGCCTGCGCAGCGGCATCACCCGCTCCCACGACGTGGCCGTTCGCGTCGAGAGCCACCTGCCCGGAGACGGCGACGAGACGGCCGGAGCCGGTGACGACGTGGGTGTACCCGACTCCCGGGGTGACGCCCTCCGGAGCCGTGATGTGTGTGAGATGCGTGTTGTCCATGGTGGCATTTTCACCCGCAGAGGAGAGTTGGCACCAGCGCATATGTGCGGGGACCAGAGGCGGTTGACGCGATACACGTCCTGCACGCCGAGGTTGAGGAGGGTGGCGGCCCCGCATCCGGACATCGCCCGGTGACTACATCTTCGTACCGCCTTACGTGCCGCGCCGCGAGGAGAACCCGAACCTGGATGACGAAGCGATCGTGGTGATTCGCCGCAGCGCTCAGGAGGCCGTCGTCGTCAATCTGCCGGAGCTGTACGTACGCGACAACGAGCCCGGCACCGACTGACGGACCGGGCAAGAACCGGGGCTCCCAGCGGCTCGGCCCCTGGCGTGGCTTCGGTGATCATCCGTCTGCCGAGGGCTCGGACTGCGCTCCCCTCACCGCCAACCGCTCCACGGCGAGAGGCCCGCCCCCCGATGGTTGCGGGACGTCGACCTTGTAGCCGTTGCGGGGGCCGTAGGTGCCGGAAGTATGGCCCTTCTCGGTGCCGCCGGTGATGACCACCGTGCATGTGCTGCTGGTGGCGGATGTGCTGGTGTGGGTGATGCGGCGCCGGGTCGTGCCGGCAGACCGTGCCGAGCGGCTGCGCAAGAAGCTCGCCGAGATCGATGCCGAGGTGGCCCGGCTGGAGGACGCCGAGGTAGTGATCGCGCAGTTCATTGAGGCCGAGCAGAGTGGGCAGGCCGACGACCCGGCCATGGCCGAGGAGCTGGAACGGGTCACGACCGCTCCGGGCGCGGGCGGCATGCTGCTGGTCCCGCACCGCGAGCCGGGCGTGACCGAGAGCGCGCTGCCCGCCGACTACCAGGCGATCGTGAAGATCGTGTCCGCGGTGTCGGAGCCGGTCCCGGCCAAGGACGTCGGCGTCAAGCTCGGCAAGGGCACCTTGCCCGGGCAGGTCGAGGCGGACCTCGCCTTCCACCGCGTGCTCCTCGCGGCCGGCCACAACGAGCTGCTCGAACGCATGGAGATGGTCATCGAGTCCGGCCTCGCGCACCGCGACGAGATCGTGCACAGCTCGCTGCACGGAGAGGACCCCGTTCCCAGCCACCGTGCGGTACTGGACGCCGTACGCGACCAGGACCAGGCTGCCGCCGAACGCGCCATGCGGGCCCTGCTCGACCAGGCCGTACGCGACCTGGACCGGGCCCACGGCACCGTACCGGCCAACGACGAGGGGGCCGGGGCCTGGTGAAGATCACTCGCATCGAGACCTTTCCCGTACCGCCCCGCTGGCTGTTCTGCCGGATCGAGACCGGCGAAGGAGTCGTCGGCTGGAGCGACCCCGTGGTCGAGGGGCGGGCCGAGGTCGTCCGCGCTGCCGTCGACGTCCTCGCCGAATACCTGGTCGGCCAGGACCCGTTGCGCATCCAGGACCACTGGCAGGTGCTCAGCAAGGGCGGCTTCTACCGGGGCGGTCCGATACTCTCCAGCGCTGTCGCCGGCATCGATCAGGCCCTGTGGGACATCGCCGGAAAGGCGTACGGCGCACCCGTGCACGCTCTGCTCGGCGGCCCGGTCCGCGACGAGGTCCGGGTCTGCGCTTGGGTCGGCGGCGACGAACCCGCCCAGCTCGCCGAGGAGATCACCGGCCAGGTCGAGGCCCGGTTCACGGCCGTGAAGATGAACGCGGCGGGCCGCACCTCACCCCTCGCCACCCCCGCCGAGTCCGCCGCCGTCGTCGACCGGGTGGCCGCCGCCCGCGAGATGCTCGGCCCCAGCCGCGAGGTCGCCATCGACATGCACGGCAGGTTCGGACCGGCCGGCGCCCGCCGGGTCCTGCACGCCATCGAACACCTGCACCCGCTGTTCGTGGAGGAACCCCTCCTTCCCGAACAAGGACACCTGCTGCCCGCGCTCGTCGGCGCCATCTCCGTACCCATCGCCACCGGCGAACGGCGGTACGGGCGTGCCGAGTTCCTGCCCGCGCCCGCAGCCGGCATCGCGGTCGCCCAGCCGGATCTCCCGCACGCCGGGGCATCTCCGAGGTCAACCGCATCGCCCCGCTCGCCGAGACCTATGGGGTGCAGCTCGCCCCGCACTGTCCCCTCGGCCCCATCGCACTCGCCGCCAGTCTCCAGATCGTGTTCTCCGCCCGGAACTTCCTCATCCAGGAGCTGAGCTGGGGCATCCACTACAACAAGGACGCCGACCTGCTGTCGTACGTCGTCGACACCGACCCGTTCCGCTTCGTCGTCGGACGGGCGCGGCGCACGCTCCTGCCGGGGCTCGCCATCACCGTCGACGAGAACGCCGTGCGCGCGGCCGACCGGACCGGACGCGCCTGGCGCAATCCGGTGTGGCGGCACGACGACGGCGCCTTCGCCGAGTGGTGAGCACGGTGACCCCTCTCGGCAGCGAGACCGACCCGGCCCACAGCGGACGGTGGACGTCGCTGCGGGCCGCCGGCCGCGAAAGGCTCTGGCACCGCGACGAGCCGCGCCGATGCCGTTCCCGGCGACGCCTTCGCCCCTGCCTCTGGGATCAGTCCTGGAGGCCGCTTTGACGCAGTCCCGTTCCGGCCTGGAAAACCTTGCCATTCAGCCCGGCCGGCAATTGGGGGGCGGCGTCACGGGGCCGGGGCACGCACCTCGCGGCGTTGTCGTCAATCACCAGGGCTCCGCCATGGCTCAATCCTCCGCCTTGCGATGCACGCACCCCAGCCCCGCT
>NZ_JBFAJH010000073.1:0-28264 GCF_040655115.1 Streptomyces atratus
CCGCTTCGTGTACTTGCTACCCACCTGGTCACTGCTTCCTCTGGAACCACTCAGGTCCCAGTCTCCAGGTGTCCATGATCAAGGGGAAGCTTCAACGTGACGTCATCGTCAGCGGTCGATGCGAGATCACCCATTCCCGCAGGCAGTGACGGGTTGTTCGTCGGTGCAGTCTATGAGGCTGCCCACCACGGCCTTGAGCAGGCGGACTTCCCCGGTCGGTAGCAGGACCCCGAGCTGTCGCCGCCCAGCTACCGCGCTCGCGTAGGTTGACCAGTCTTCACCGGTTGAACGGGCGGTACCCGTCCGGCCTTCGTGCTCTCGGGGCGTAGGAACGTCGGAACGCGGGGGAGGCTAGTGCCCAGAGGCGTATTGCCGAAACGGCAACAAGTATGGCTACGCCCACGCCATCCGCCACATGATTGCTATTGAGCCGTTGAACGGCCGGCCGCCACCGGTCTTGACGCATGACAGATGAACAGCACTGGAGGATGTATGCCACAGCAAGCAACGGTCGCCACTCACCGGCTGGTCTCCTCGCCCGTAGGCCGAATTCATCTGGTGGAGCAGGGCGACGGACCGCTCGTGTTGCTCGTGCACGGCTTTCCGGAGTCCTGGTACTCCTGGCGTCACCAGCTGCCGGTACTGGCCGCAGCTGGATACCGCGCGGTCGCCATCGATGTCCGCGGCTACGGGCGCTCCTCCAAGCCCGGCGATACGGACGCGTACCGGATGCTCGACATGGTCGAGGACAACGCCGCAGTGGTACAAGCCCTGGGCGAACAATCCGCGGTGATCGTCGGCCACGACTGGGGCTCGACCATCGCTGCCAACTCCGCCTTGGTCAGGCCGGACGTCTTCCGCGCGGTCGGGCTGCTGAGCGTTCCCTATACCCCGCGGGGCGGACCGCGACCCAGCGAGGTCTTCGCCCGGATGGGCGGGGAGGAGGAGTTCTACGTCTCCTACTTCCAGCAGCCCGGCCGGGCCGAGGCCGAGATCGAGCCGGACGTGCGCGGCTGGCTCGCCGGCTTCTTCGCCGCGTTGTCCGCCGACACAATGTCCGCACCCGGCGCACCCGACCCGCACTTCGCGAGCCGGGGCGGCACGCTGCGCGACCGGTTCCCCGACGACCGAAGGCCCGCCTGGCTCAGCGAGGACGACCTCGACGTCTACGCCGCCGAGTTCGAGCGGGCCGGCATGAGCGGGGCACTCAACCGCTACCGCAACATGGACCGGGACTGGGAAGACCTCGCCGAGTTCGACGGCGCCCCCATCACCCAGCCGTCCCTGTTCATCACGGGCTCCCTTGACGCCTCTACCACCTGGCTGGCCGATGCCATCACGGCGTACCCCATCACGCTGCCCGGCCTGCTCTCCTCCCACATCCTCGACGGCTGCGGCCACTGGATCCAGCAGGAGCGCCCCACCGAGACCAACCGGCTTCTGACCGACTGGCTCGACTCCCTGCCCGCCTGAAGCCTCTCCAGGAATCCAGACAGGTTCACCACTGGGCCTCGTCCTACGCGCGGGATGCCCGCCCGGCAGTCGCATGGTCGACTCGAGACTATTGAAGGGCCATTGCTCTCTGGTGAAGGGCGGTCTCTGCGTGTAGCGTCTCTGTCAGATGTCGTGGTTCGCAGTACCTGCCCGCGCTCCGGCGTGGGCTTCTTGCTGTGCAGTGCCTGAGGACCAGGACGATCATTTTCGGGTCCGCGCGGTGCGGGTCCGCTTTCGACTGAAAGGCACCGGCATGGCCAGCGGAACCGTCAAGTGGTTCAACTCGGAAAAGGGCTTCGGCTTCATCGCCCAGGACGGCGGTGGACCCGACGTCTTCGCGCACTACTCCAACATCAACTCCTCCGGTTTCCGTGAACTCCAGGAAGGCCAGGCGGTTACCTTCGACATCACCCAGGGTCAGAAGGGGCCGCAGGCGGAGAACATCACCGTCGCTTGATCCGACGCCGGACACCAGGGTCCCCGGAGCATCTGCTCCGGGGACCCTGGTGCATCCCGCTTCGACCATGTGGCCCGAACGGCGCCGCGGAAGGTCCGGCCAGGGCCGGAATGCCTGGTGCTGATGCCGTCGGCCCGGGGCGCTTCTCGCCCGTCCGAGAACGCTCACCCTCAGGTCTTGCAACGCCGCTCAACGTCTGCGGCAAGCGCAGGAGAGCCCGGTCATGGGGGAGTTCGACGCGGTCGGCGGACTAATCCGGAGGGGGAGCGGATGGCCCAGTGGTCACTAAGCGTGGACGCAACACAGAAGTTGAGCCGGACCCGTTCTCGCAGCCAGCGCCAACCCGGCCACCTACGACGCGCGGCCGGGCCGACTGGCCAGTGAGTGCCTGCTGCGACGGCCATCCCGGTGTGCAGGCTTCGTGGCTACCTTCGCTCGGGTGAGCTGCTGGCCGGGGCGATATCGAGGAGGGCAAGCAGTGTCTCGCGGTGGAGGTCTGCGATCGGGCTGACAAGGTCCGGGTGGCGCAACAGCGGCGCCGCACGGTGATCGCGAGGGCTGGGAATTGTCAGCCGACGCGCATCGCCTACGCTGCCCGCGCCGTGGTGGGTCGCGGCCAGGCAGGCCGCTGCCACGGCGGCGAGATCGGCGTCGGCCAGTAGGCAGGCCGCCCAGCTGACGACGGTTTCGTCCACCCAGGTGCGCCAGCCATATTCGGCTCCCTCCAGCGGGTGGGCATCGGCGCCGGTGACGGCGTCCAGCCGGTCGGAGCCGCCGGGTCCGAGCATGTTCAGCAGTTCGGCGTCCAGCACGGTGGGGTAGCGGAGGGCGGCGGCGATGGTGGCCGCCTGCCACGCCTGGGCTTCGGCCAGGGCATCGTTCAGCGGGCCAGGTGCCGGCGGGAATGCCGACAGCAACCAGCGAGTGGCGGCAGCTATGACTGGCGAGAGATCACTGGGCATGGTGAACCGTCCTTCACACGTGCCCGCCACGGTTGTGTACCTGTGCGCGATCCGGTCGCGAGCACTCGCGTGCCTGGGGCGCGCGTGGCAGGCAAGCGTAAGGCGGCCGCCTGGGCGGCGACAGGACGTATCTCACAGCCGGGGTGCTCGTCGCCGCCCACGGCCGCGCAGATCACGGCCGGTGACGAAGTCACGCGCGCGGTCCATGAGCACGGCGCCGGGAGCCAGCTGCTTGTTGACGAGTGGCTTATCCGGCGCGGAGCGGTGCGGCCGGGGTGGAAGCCCTCGCTTTGGCCCGGCGGATCTTGTCCCCCTCGCCATGGCGTGATCTGCGATCTCCTTGTCCGCGAGGTCATCCCGCCCTCGGCATGCCGAAGGACCGCCGGGTAGAGGTACTGCTGCTCCGCTACCAGCCCGCAAGCAGCGGTTCAATCCGCGCCCCCTACGCATCAGCCAAAGGTACGGCGGACCAACGATCAGGTGATCCAACCGAACGGCCTCAATCCCTGAAGGGCCAACTACCTTCTGTCCAGCCGAGCGTGGGCTGCGCGAAGATGCGGGCCTGATCTGCCTCCGAAGGGGCCGCGCCTCACAGAAGGCCAGTTCTGCTTCGGTCGCGTGAGCGCGGTTGGAGGAGTCCCTGGGCGCGCTATCGCGACGTGCCGGGGCTGTCGGCGGGGGCGGTATTCGTCGTGGTCACGGGATGCGACGCCAGCGGCCCAGACCACGGGGGCCGCACGGCATCGGTGCCTTGGCACATTTCGGCGACAGACCGGTGGGATCCTCACTTCAGTGGCGGGGTCGGTGGTCTACTGACCCGCGCCGGCAGACCACCGGTCTTCGGGGGGAGAGCGAACGTGCAGGATCGGCGCGAGCGGGACTGAGCGCCGCGCCGGGCCCGCCCGGAAGGCACCCGCGCTACCGTCTCACGGCCGCGGCCAGGGCCTTCCGTCCAGGCGCTCGATGTCGGTGTTGAAGCGCTTGAGGTAGTCGGCGAAGGCGGCGATGTCTTCGTCGGACCAGTCGGCCATGATCTGTTCCAAGGTGTGGATGGCGCCCTCGCGCTCCTCGTCGAGGCGCCGCTCGCCTTCCGCGGTGATACGGAACTTGCGGGCCATGCCACCTTCGGGATCCGGGATGCGCTCGACGAGTCCGGCGCGCATGGCGGCTGCGGTCTGCCGGTTGAGGGTGGACGCGTCGAGGCCGAAGGCGTCACCGAGTTGGCCGATGGACATCGGGCCCTGCACCCGGATGCGGCTGAGCAGGATGTACGCGCTGCGCTCCAGGGTGCTGCCCTCGCGCCGTCCCTTCGACTTGTGCAGGTGAAGGTAGCGACTTTGCAGCATCTGCTCGTACTCCACCTGGCGCGTGGCCCTGTTCATCGGATCTCCTCCACGGTCCCGTATACACCGGACGGCGCATGCGATGTCCCAATGATCCATGCGAACCATCTACATGCGTGATACATGCGACGTGGTTGATGCATGAAATGTGTATGATGCATAGCGAAACTCGAACACGTAGAGCAGTCCTTGATGGACGGCCGCCAGGCCTCCCGATCGGGCGGCGTCGTCGCCACGCTCGCACTCGCCGGTACCGTCGCCGCGGTCATGCAGACCCTGGTGACGCCGCTGATCGCGGATCTGCCGCAGATTCTGCACACCACGTCCTCCAATGCCACGTGGGTGATCACCGTCACGCTGCTGTCGGCCGCGGTCTGTGTCCCGGTTGCCGGCCGCCTCGGCGACCTGCTGGGCAAGCGCAAGATGCTGCTCGCCTCCTGCCTGCCGCTGCTCGCGGGCTCGGTGGTGTGCGCCCTGACCTCGTCCGTCGGCATGATGATCGCTGGGCGCGGGATGCAGGGCATGGGCATGGGCGTGGTGCCGCTCGGCATCAGCCTGCTGCGTGACCTGCTGCCGGCCGAGAAGCTCAGTTCCTCCATCGCACTGGTGAGCGCCTCCATGGGCATCGGCGGCGGCCTCGGGCTGCCGATCGCCGCCGCGGTCGCGGAGTACACGAACTGGCGGGCACTGTTCTGGGGTTCGGCCGCCCTTGCCGCGCTGATCGCCGTGATGATCTGGTCCTTCGTCCCCGACGTGCCGGCCGCGGCGAAGGGGCAGCGCTTCGACCTGGCCGGCGCGCTCGGCCTCGGTGTGGGCCTGGTCTGTCTGCTGCTCGCGATCTCCAAGGGTGCGGACTGGGGCTGGGGCTCGGGCAGCACGCTCGGCCTTCTTGCCGCCGCGGTCGTGGTCCTGCTGGTCTGGGGTTTCTGGGAGCTGCGCACCCGCGACCCACTGATCGACCTGCGCACCACCGCCCGCCCTCGGGTGCTGCTGACCAACGCCGCCTCGGTCCTGATCGGCGTCGGCATGTACACGCAGATGCTGATCGTTCCCCAACTGCTGCAGTTCCCCGAGGCGACCGGCTACGGCCTCGGCCAGTCGATGCTGGCGATGGGCCTGTGGATGGCACCTGCCGGCCTCGTCATGATGGTCGTCTCGCCGTTCGGCGGGAAGCTGACCAACGCGCGCGGCCCGAAGTTCACCCTCGTATCCGGCTCCCTCGTCATCGCGGCCGGCTATGGCCTGTCGATGGCGCTGATGGGCTCGACCTGGGGCCTGCTGATCGTCACCGTCGTGATCAGCGGTGGCGTCGGTCTCGCCTACGGCGCGATGCCCGCCCTGATCATGAGTGCGGTTCCGGTGTCCGAGACGGCCGCCGCGAACGGCTTCAACACGCTGATGCGCTCGCTCGGCACCTCGATCGGCGCCGCCGTGATCGGGGTCGTCCTCTCGCAGATGACGGTCACCATGGGCGGCTTCACGTTCGCCTCCGAGGACGGCTTCCGCGTCGGCCTGCTGATCGGCGACGGCGTCGCGCTCGCGGCCGCCGCGGTGGCCACGGCCATCCCGGGCGTTGCCCGGTCAGCCGCTGCGCAGGACGGTGAGGCGGCCAATGCCGTGACCACCGAGCCCGCTGCCAAGCTCTGACGGAGGCGCATCGGCAGGGGGCCGCTCCAGGACGTCGGTGCCCCGGAACGGTCGCGTGCCCGCTGACTGTTTCCGGGCAGGGCGTTGAACTCCCCGTCCGGTGCAACGCGAGCTGGGAGTCGCGCAGGTCCTCGGGAAAGCCATACATGGTCACGCGTGAATGGTGCGTGTGTTCGAGTGCGATCGTAGACGTTCGTCATCGGCACCCCTCTAATATGCGGGTCTCGATGTCAAGCCACTGGTCGTGCTGAGCCCGGGGCAGGGGCCCCGTCTCACGTGGTCCGCTCCGATGCGATCAATGTTGAGCCGGCCCGCGGCGAGGCATCAAGGACGTTGCTTCGCGCCCGACGAAGCGTTGTCAGTGGCGGGGGAGACACTGGCGCCATGAAGACTTCCTCATCCACCGCAGCCAGTTCGGTCGAGCATTCCTTCACCTGGGTCGAGTCGATGGGCGGCCCTCTGATCGCCGTACCAGTTTCCGTATTGGACGGATGGCGTGGTTGCACGGAGTCAGGGCTGGTCATCGGCGATGGTGACGTCCCGGACGACTACGACCGCGCCTGCGAGGTGGACGGTCTGGCGGGAGTGATTGCTGTCGGTGGAGACGGCCCGCGAGGGCTTGTCCTGGCGGACGAACCCGCCACCACCTGCTATCTGCCGGAACACCAAGTCTTCGTCCGTTGGCTCGGAGCCAAATCGGAGGCCGATCTGATCGCCGCAGCCCGGGCCGTCCTCACCGACCCCACGACCGAGTGGGAAGAGTGCGGTGTCTGGGAGACGGACGGGCCGGCGGTGCTCATGGACTCTGTCACCGCCGGGAACGAGCTGGACGTCGAGTACCCCAACGGCGCAGGACTGCCGGAGCAGGCGCCCGTCCCGATACCGCCCGGCCGCTGGACAGTCCGCGCCGTCCACACCTCGGCAAACGAGGAAACCTGGGTGGGTCTGGTTCACCTCCTGCCCTGGTCACAGAGCTGATGGCCTGGCCCCATCACCGGGAACAGGACCTCAGGAGGCTTCTCCGTCGAGTCGGCTGAGGAGTCCGTCGAAGATCTGCTCGCGGGCCACCTGGCCCTTGGCGGCTGCATCGTCCCGCTGGCGTTCGAGTCGGCAGCGAGGGCGGCCGGTGCCGCGTTGCGGGCGGTGTGAACCGGGATGCCATGGCGGCCGAACTTCTGGGTCATGCCGTGCGTCGAGATCGACTTGCCCGGGACCATGCCTGGGAAGAGCCGCCGAGGGCCTGGGTGGACTCGCGAGAGCTGCGACCGTGGCTGAGGCTGTTCGGCAAGGCACCGAAGGAGTTCGGCGAGCCGTGGAGGCTGGGAATCATGCCGGGACCAGGGTCCACCGGCGAAGCCATTTAGGTGTCGCTCCTTTGGAGAGACGGTCCCACCAGCACAGCCCGACGCGTCAGTCCTCTGGGGTAGTGCGGAACTCGGATCGATCAGACGCAGATCCAGCAGTACAGCCGTTCCCCGCGCCGCTGTGCCCCGCGGGCGAGTTCCGCCAACTCGTGCAGCAGGCCGCCGATCGCGTCGGTATCACCAGACCCCTGCTCTTCGACCCAATGCCGTGCTGCCACAGTCAATTCGGCGGTCTCCACTCTCGCCAGGACGCCTTGAAGCTCATCGCTGATAGTGAGCACCAGACGCTCACCCCCGTCGCGTTCGGCGACGACGTGGGAGGTCCGGGGCCGTGCCAAGAACTCGTCGAAGTCGACCCCAGCCAAGATCCCTTCGATCGCTCCGAGATCGGTCGTCGAGTCGAACCCCTTGGTGGCCACGACGTGGAACCCTGTCTCGGCCGGCCGAAGCCGTGGCCTGAGGAGCTCGCGAAGGCCGTCGCGCCCGTAATGTCGGCGTCGCTTGAACCGTGACCCTCTGACGGCGGATCAAAACTGACCCATTCCGTGGCATCCATATCAACCTGATCTTGATTTGAGATCGGGAGGAGAGGGTGATCCAAGTGGAGGACTGGGCAGAGATCCGCAGGCTGCACCGGGCCGAGGAGATGCCGATCCGGGCGATCGCCCGGCATCTGGGCATCTCGAAGAACACGGTGAAGCGGGCGCTGGCCACGGACCGGCCGCCGGTGTACTCCCGGCCGCTGAAGGGCTCGTCGGTCGACGCGGTCGAACCGCGGATTCGTGAGCTCTTGAAGCAGACCCCGACGATGCCGACGACGGCGATCGCGGAGCGGATCGGCTGGGAGATGGGCATGACGATCCTCAAGGACCGCGTCCGTGAGCTGCGGCCCGCCTACCTTCCCGTTGACCCTGTCTCGCGCACGACGTATCAGCCTGGCGAGCTGGCCCAGTGCGACCTGTGGTTCCCGCCGGTCGACATCCCGCTCGGCTACGGTCAGTGGGGCCGGCCGCCGGTGCTGGTCATGGTCTCGGGATACTCCCGCGTGATCGCCGCGACGATGCTGCCGTCGAGGATGACGGGCGACCTGATCGACGGCCACTGGCAGCTGTTGAAACAGTGGAACGCGGTGCCGAGGATGCTGGTCTGGGACAACGAGTCGGGCATCGGCCAGGGCAAGCTCACCGCGGAATTCGCGGCGTTCGCCGGGATGCTGGCCGTCAAGGTCTTCCTCTGCCGCCCCCGCGATCCAGAAGCGAAGGGGCTCGTGGAGCGGGCCAACGGCTACCTGGAGACGAGCTTCCAGCCAGGCCGCACCTTCACCGGCCCCGACGACTTCAACACCCAGCTGACCAACTGGCTGAACATCGCCAACCGGCGAGTCCACCGCACTCTGGGCGCCCGTCCCGCCGAGCGGTGGGAGGCGGACCGGGCCGGCATGCTCGCGCTGCCGCCGGTCGATCCGCCCCGCTGGTTCCGCTTCCACACCCGCATCGGCCGCGACCACTACATCCGCGTCGACACCTGCGACTACTCGGTACATCCCCTGGCCATCGGTAAACGGGTCCACGTCGCCACCAGTACGACGGAGGTCATCGTCACCCTCACGCCCGGCGGGGCGGTCGTGGCACGCCACCCGCGCAGCTGGGCCCGGCACCAGACGATCACCGACCCGGACCATGCCCGCACCGCGGCCACCCTGAACTGGACCACGAGCCGCCAGCTCACCCGCAAGCTTGCTATCCCCTCCATCCCGCATCAAGAGCCCCAGGCCCTGCTCGACGAGGACGACCGCTGGAACCTGCTCCCACGCTGCCTCACCGACGATGCCCTGCCCCTGGACGTCCGGGCCGCCGGCGCGATCACCCTGCTCTTCGGCCCGTCCACCGAGCGGCTCTGCAATCTGACGCCGGACCACCTGCAACTCGGCGACAAGCACACCCATCTGATGCTCGGCCGCCAC
The DNA here is from genome assembly GCF_040655115.1 of Streptomyces atratus. Lineage (GTDB taxonomy): Bacteria > Actinomycetota > Actinomycetes > Streptomycetales > Streptomycetaceae > Streptomyces > Streptomyces atratus_D. The sequence goes on from NZ_JBFAJH010000073.1 coordinate 9,231, forward strand.
CCCGTCCTACCACCCCCACGGCTGGCCGGGCTCCTGCAGCGGCTGACTGAAGAGCAACCCGGCAGAGCCCTATTCACCCAGGCCACCCCAGGCCCCCGGCTACTGTTCCCAGGACTGGTCCCAGGGAAGCCAATCGCGACACACGCCATGACGCAGAAGCTCAACCGACACGGGATCTCGGTCCGCGCGGCCCGCAACTCCGCCCTCGCCGCTGACCTTCCCAGCCCCATCCTCGCCGACCTGAGTAGTCTGCCGCATGAACATGATCGGGGAGTACTTGCTGACATCCGCCGAGCCGGCTCGGGCTGTCCGCGATCCGGAGTGGGCCTTGGACCGGAGGTCGTCATGGATGGGTTGACGGTTACTGAAACCGCCGAGGAGCGTTTCGCCTGGATCGACGAGCTGGCAGAGGACTACATCCTGCCCACCGTTGCGGTGGTCGCCGGTGTGAGGCGGGATGAGGTGATCCGTCGGCTGAACGGCAGCCCGGAGGCCGGCCGGCGCTTGACGGCGCGGCAGGCCGCCGACGCGACAGTTCGTGCTGGATGTGACGAGGATCTGGTCGCTGTCGGTACCGTCGGTGACTTGGTGTTCGTGGTGGAGGCAAGTGGCCACACGACATCGGTTCCGGGGGTTCTTCGCGATCTGTCGCGCGGCGGCCGGTGCTTCAGCGTGCAGATCGATATCAATGGGGGAGACAGCGTCCACTACGCCGTGGACGGCGAGTTCGTGGTTTTCGAAGAGCACTGGGGGCCGGTCAACCCGCTGCGGGCGGGAGACCCACGCTGGGATGCCGAGTGGTGCCAGGGGCTGATCGACGTGGACGACGAGACGGAGATCTGGGGCGTGAAGATCTTCGCGCTGATGGAGCGAGTGATGGGCAGCACGGTCCACCCTTCGTGGTTCACCGAACCGCTCGACACGTTTGCCGTTCCGCTGGCATCCAGGTACGCGGACACCCCTGCCTGGGACATGCCCTGACACGACTGCCTTCCGCGGGCGCCGCGGCGGCCGGCTTGTTCGGCGGTCCGGCCGAAGTGCCGTCGTACAGGCGAAACGACACCAACCACACCAAGGGAGCATGCCAGCCGTGGCAGACGTCAGAGTCACCTACGACAAGACTGTGAACGCAGCGTACGTGTACCTCACCGATCCGCAGGTTCGCACCAAGTCCTCGCGCATGTATCCCTGCGATCCGGTGGAGGTCGGCGGCATGATCAACCTTGATTTCGACGAGCAAGGGCGCCTCATCGGCATCGAGGTATTGGCGGCCAGCTCCAAGCTGCCCGAGTACCTACTCGAGTCATCTGAGCGTCTGGACGCCGGAGGTGCATGACCTGGTTGAGCAGGAGAGCTGCCTCGCGTCGCATCAGGTTGGAAAAGCCTCAGTATGTGTAGCAGCGGCGTGGGTGGGCGATCAGTACAACCCGGTGCTGACCTCAGGCGCCGAGGAACAGCCGCACGCCAACGTCACAAGCTCAGTGACAGGGCCCCTCACGGCCTGTCAGCGGCCCTGTGCCAGCCACTGTGTGTACCAGTCACGGAAGTCCGGCCCGGGGCTCAAGGCGTGGCCGCAGCCGAGGTCGTCCGTCCACACCTGGCCGCGGCCCTGGCCGGTGACCACCAGACGGTAGAAGGAGCCACAGCCGATCTCGGCGATGACGAGCGAGCCGGTGAACCAGCACGGCGAGAAGTCCTCCTCCCCTGGGGCATGCTCCGCGCAGACGGACCGCTCGTCCGAGGGCTCGAACCGGGCGGTGTGCGGGAAAGGGACGGCCAGCAGGTCAGCCCAGTCCTTGCCCAGGTCGCCTTGCCAGTCGCCCCACCGTTTGCTGCCGAACTCGTACAGGCCGTAGGCCGGCCCGGCGCCTCCGCTGCCAACTGTGGTGACGAACGAGCGGTAGGAGGCCGGGAATTCGAAACCGTGCTCCTGCTCGAATCGGGCCACGACAGCCTCGGAAACCGGCGGAGCCAACACCCACTGGTGCCTGCGTGCACCGAAGCCCCGGCATTCGGGGTCGGCTGCGGCCATCATCCGAACCCGCTCACGCACCTCGTCGCCATCCCACACGGCCCGAGCATCCCACACGGCCCGAACGGAAGTCGCCAGCACCGTGGTCAGGTGAGCGCCTCCATCTGTACACGGCATCTGATCCGCACGCGCCAGTTCAAGACCGCTGTCGCGGCGCTGGACCCGGACGCTGTTCCCAGCCGCCGTCCGTACGCCGATGCACGGAGCAGTCCTGCGCTTGCCGCCAGCCGGTCGCTGGGGCACAGACCCCGCCTGCTCAGGGCCGGACGGCGCCTTGTCGACCGATGGCAGGAGTCGCCGTCGGCCCGCTGTGTCAGGAGCTGTGAGCCAACGGCCTGGTGCAACCGGTGTGACGGCGGCCGTGGGGAGGGGTAGGCGGCGGAAACCTGGGGCTCGTACCAGGGACGGTACAACGGGCGGCCGCCTCAACCACGGTCCGCAGGACGCCATTGGGCCTTCGGGCGTGCGGCTGCCGACGTGGGCGGCCGACGCGACCCGCCCTTGTGGTCACGCCCTCTCTTCCTTGTGCTTTATACCCCTTGGGGGTACGTTCCATAGCGGTCATAGATACCCCCCCGGAGTATGTGAGGTGAGTGAGATGTCCGCGATATCACCGCAGTCGTCCCCGCGCAGATGGTGGGCGCTGGCATTGATCGCCATGGCGCAGTTCATGGTGATCATGGATACGTCCATCATCGGCGTTGCCCTGCCCGAGATGCAGACTGACCTGGGGTTCACCCAGGGCAACCTGTCCTGGGTGTTCAACGCCTACGTCGTCGCCTTCGGCGGACTGCTGCTGCTCGGCGGACGCCTGTCGGATCTCCTGGGCGCCAAGAGGGTGTTCGGCGTCGGCTGGGCGGTTCTAGCCGTCGGATCGTTGATGGCGGGGCTCGCGAACGAGATGTGGATCGAGCTGGCCGGGCGCGCCGTGCAGGGCGCCGGATCGGCGCTGATCGCACCCTCCGCGCTGACCTTGCTGATGATGCTGTTCGGATCCAGCCCGAAGGAGCTGTCGAAGGCGTTCGCTCTCTACGGTGCGGCCGCACCGGCCGGCGGCACGGCAGGTGTCTTCCTGGGCGGCGTCATCACCCAGTACACGAACTGGCCATGGGTCTTCTACCTCAACGTCCCCGTGGCTGTACTCGCCCTGCTGGCCACCCCGGGTCTGATGCCCTCCGCCCCTCCTGCCCGCGGCTCGATCGACATTCTCGGCGCGCTCACCGTCACCGTCGGCCTCGGCGCCATCGTCTACGCGGTGGTCCGCGCCCCAGAGGTGGGCTGGGCAGCGAGAGAGACCTGGCTGGTGATGGCCGCAGGAATCGCCCTGACCGGGCTATTCGTCGCTCGTCAGGCCAAGAGTCGTGCACCCTTGATGCGGCTGAGTATCCTGCGCACGCCCAACCTCGCCGGCGCCAACCTCGCGCAGCTGCTGCTGGCCGGGGCGTGGATCCCGATGTGGTTCTTTCTGAACCTCTACCTCCAGCAGGTCCTCGACCTGGGGGCCTTCGCCTCCGGAGCTGCCCTTCTGCCGATGACCGGCGCGGTGATGCTGATCATGATTGTGTTCGCGCCCCGGCTCATGAACCGCTTCGGTCCACGCACAATGATCGTCTCCGGCATGGTGGCGCTCGCCACCGGCATGCTGTGGCTGTCCTTCGTCCGCTCCGACGGCTCCTACGCGGTCGACGTCCTGCCCGCCTCACTGCTCGCTGCTGTCGGCATGTCGCTCGCCTTCATCCCCTCCCTCGGTACGGCCATCTCCAGCGCCCGCCCGGAAGAGGGCGGTCTCGCCTCCGGCATCGTCAACACCAGCTACCAGATCGGCTCCGCCCTCGGCCTGGCCGCGATGACCGCGGTCGCCGCCTCCCAGGGCGCCGACCAGCTCGGTAACGCATCCGCCCTGGCCGACGGATTCTCCGCAGCCTTCCTCGGCTCCGCCGCCATCGCCGCCGCCGGAGCCGTCCTCGCCCACGCCACACTGCGCACCAAGCAGCGGCCCGCGCATCCCAAGCCGGAAACGTCCCCCATCGCCTGACCACCAGCCGACGCCCGCACCGATCACGCGATCGGCCTCGCACCCTGCAGGATTCGAGGCCGATCGCCGACACGCGCGCTCTCACCGCTGGGACCGGCAATCCAGAGATCCACGGGCTGCTGGGCTACCGCCCGCATCAGCAGGTGAACGCGGCAACGGCGGCCGCCAGTCGAGGCGAAGCGACCTCCGTACCATCGTGCAGGTCTCAACAACTGTGTCTGAGCCCCGCGCAGGTGGTCGGTGTGGCCAGTAGGAGCGCGAGTACGGCGGCGGACTCCTCGGGTACCTGTCTCGATCTGAGTAGCCACACCCACGTGGTGTGTCTCCCGGAGGATCTACGCTCGGCGACATGAGTGCTTCTCAGCCTGTCACCTGCGCCCTCCGGTCATGCGTCATGGTCCGACTCTCGCCTGCGGCCGCCGCGGCGCCTGCGTAGGGGGCGGAGATGCCGAAAGATCACCTCACCCGAGCACCCTGGGCTGCGCTCTTTCCTGAACGACGAGTTGGAACGAAGGGCAAAGCGGGGACCGCTCAATGGCAGGTCGGCACGGGGTCTCTGATTCTCGGGATCCTGGCCGTGGCGATGTTCGGATGCCCCTGGCTGCCGGCCGCCTTCTCGCCATGGTTCCGGTTCCTGCCGGTCTACTTCATCGTGCCCGTCGGGGTGTGCGCGATTGTCTCCGGTATGGGGGATCTGCGCGCGATGCGGGAAGAGGAATCGGCCGACCGGCGCCGCGCTCGGGCCGGGATCATGCTCGGCTCGGCGGCTGTCGCCGTTCCGGTTGCCGTGGTCATCTGGGCCTGCTGGGTGCTCAGGACGCAGACGCACGGGTGACGCGAGCGGTCGGCACAGAAGCTCGCGGCCGTCCGGCCCGGTCCGAGCCCGGCCGACGACGGGCATGGCTCGACCGCAGAGTGCGTTGACCGCTTCCCGCTCGACATCCGTCCAAGACTTCGCAGATGGGCAGGGGTGACTGCTGAAGGGCCGATATCCGGGTCATGTCGCGGCCCGGCTCGCCCCGGCGCTGACCGGCCTGAGCCAGGTCGCGGCCGGCGGAACGCCGGACTCAGGTGGGGGATGCCGCTTCCTGGGCTGGACCACGGAGGCCCACTGGCTTCGCCCGGACCCCCCGGGCCTGGCCGGTCCTACCGGCGCCGGCAGCCGCGTCGTCAGGTACTGCGTCGCGCGGCCGGCTTTGTCGTTGTCCGGGCCTGCGGGCCGCCGGCCGCTGTGTGGCCGGTGTCGCGGCAGCACGGTCTGACGATTCTGTTCGGCCCGGCCTCCGAGCACGCGCGGGTGCTGTCGTCCGGGTGACCGGACAACGCCGGGCAGCTCCTGGTCCCGTGGCGGGAGGTGCGCGGGACGACCTGCGCATGGAGGTCCTGTGGTGGAGGCTGCAGGGCTTGGGGCACGGCTCGCCGCCCACACGCTCGCTCTCGGCGACCGCCTGGGTATCCCGACGGTGCTGACCGACGCGGTCCGGATCGCCACCGGACACAGGGACACGGAGTGGTCGGTCCGTACGGTTTTGCTCCAGGACCGTCCGAGGGTTGCAGATCCACCTTCGTCTCGTGATTCAACCTGCTGAGGCGGACGCTTCACCGCCCCGCGCGTCGACGACTTGCGGCCCGCTCCCATCCGTTCACGATGCGATCATTGGCCTGGTCGACTGAGACGGACATCGAGGCGTGCCCAAACCGCAGGATCACCCCTGCCGAAATCGAGACGGAAGGAAGAGGAAAACCGATGACTGGCGTGCACGGAACAGCGGTGAACATTCCCACCCCGGATGGCGTGGCCGACGCGTACCTCGCCCATCCTGACGACGGTGGCCGCCATGCCGCGGTCCTGCTCTACATGGACGCCTTCGGGTTGCGCCCGCACCTGAAGAAGATGGCTGACCGCCTTGCCGGGGCCGGGTACACCGTGCTGGTCCCCAACGTCTTCTACCGCCATGGCCGCGCCCCGGTGGTGGAGCTTCCCGACTTCATCGACCCCGCCCAGCGCCCCGAACTCTTCCAGCGCATCGTCCCCCTCGTGCGGTCGCTCACTCCTGAGCCGGCGATGCGTGACGCCGACGCGTACCTGCGCTGGTTGGCCGCCTGCCCACAGGTCACTGACGGCCCGGTCGGCATCACCGGCTACTGCATGGGTGCAGCCCTGGCCCTGCGTACCGCCGGCACCTATCCGGACCGCGTTGCCGCCATCGCCGGGTTCCACGGCGGGCATCTTGCCCCCGATACCCCCGACAGCCCGCACGTACTCGCCGACCGCATCACCGCCGAGGTGTACTTCGGGCACGCCGATCAGGACCAGGCAATGCCCCCCGAGCAGATCGACCGTCTCGAGAAGGCACTCACGGCAGCAGGCGTCCGCCACCACGGCGAGGTTTACCCAGGCACGCACCACGGTTACACCCAAGCCGACACCGCCGCCTACAACCCCGATGCAGCCGAACGCCACTGGACGGCGCTTCTGGACCTCCTCGCTCGTACGCTCTGACCGGCCCTGGCCACTGTCGCCCGGTTTCGCGTAGGAGCGCCTGCAACCTGCTGCCGCCAGGCCCGGATGTCCCCTGGCAGGGGATGCCGCCAGACCGGCGGGGCCTCGGGGGCATCCCCTTCACCCGGCACCTGCACACCCTCAGCGGAGGCCAAGCCGTCTCCCTCGGGCTCGCCGCGCAACTGCTCAGGCGGCCCGATGTCCTGTTGCTCGATCCCGTCCGCGTACTTCAGCACGCCCGCGGCGTGCGGGCGCTCAACGCCCCGCTCACCCGTCTGCCCTCCTCTCGGGGAGAACGCAGGGAAGTTTGATGGTGGCCGCTGCAAGCCCGAACTGGCATAGCATTGTGGAGACTTCGATCCTCATGAATCAGGAGGCGCCTTGAGCACGCTTGTCAACCGGCCGAACACCGCCCTGCTCGTCATCGACGTGCAGAACGGCATCGTGAGGGAGGCGTACGCGCGGGACAACGTCGTTGCCAACATCGGTACTCTGGTTGACAAGGCGCGCGCCGCCGACATCGACGTTGTGTGGGTTCAGCACAATGGCGACGATCTGCCTCGGGACAGCGAGAGCTGGCAGTACGTCCCCGAGCTCGTGCGGCGCGATTCCGAGCCCCTGGTGCAGAAGGCGTATGCCGACTCCTTCGAAGAGACCGACCTGGAGTCGGTGTTCGCCGCGCGCAGCATCGGCCGGCTCTTTGTCGCGGGCGCGCAGACCGACGAGTGCATACGCTCGACGCTCCATGGCGCGATCACCCGCGGCTACGATGCGACGCTGGTCGGCGACGCCCACACCACGGAGGACTTGTCGCAGTACGGAGCGCCGACGCCCGACATGGTCATTGCCCACACGAACCTGTACTGGCGGTACCACACGGCTCCCGGCCGGACCGCAGGCACGGTCAACACCGCCGACGTCGACTTCGCCGTGAACTCCAGCGCCTGAGACGAGGCACGGTCGATGTCGAGAGGATCGAGGAGATTCGATCCGGATGGAGGACCCTCGCCCAGGGTATGAGCCTGCGGGGAGTCGCTCAGCACCTGGGCTGGGGCCGACACACCGTCCAGCGATACGCCCGAGCCGCCCGCTGGCAGGACATGGTCAAGGGCCGGAAACCACCCCGCCGCACCAAACTCGACCCGTTCAAGCCCTACCTGGAACACCGCTGGACGGAGGAACGAGGCCAAGTGACCATCCTCGACCTCCACCGTGAGATCACCGAACACGGCTGGCGCGGGCACTACTCCCTCGTCCGCGACTGGATCCGCCGTGCCCTCCCGGCCTACGAGAAGGCGCCTCCACCCTCACCGACTCCGTCAGTCCGGCAGGTCACCGGCCTGCTTACGCGGCACCCCGGAACCCTCCCCGAGGATGACAAGCTTCTCCGCAAGGCCGTGCTGGCCCACTGCCCTGAACTCGTCACTGCAGCCGACCTGGTCAGCTCCTTCGGCGAGATGCTCACCACGCTCTCCGGCACCGACCTGCCCGCCCGGATCAACCAAGCTGCCGCCGCGAACCTCCCCGGCATCAGTAGCTTCGCCACTGGCCTGAACAGCGACTACGACGCCGTGACCGCCGGACTGACCACCCACTGGAACTCAGGCCCGGTCGAAGGGGCAGTCAACCGGATCAAGATGCTCAAGCGGCAGATGCTCGGCCGCGCCGGCTTCGGCCTGCTGCGCAAGCGGGTCCTTCTCTCCTGAGGGTGCGGTCAGACCGCGTCCTCCACCAGTCCGAAGCCGTCCGGAAACTCCTCCAGAAACGCTCGCCGCGACGGATCAGACTCCTCGCGGGCCATGGTGGCGAGCAGGCCGAGGAAGTCGTCCTGCTGCTCATGCGACATCTTGCTCACGACGTGAGCGACGCCCTCCAGGACCTTGACGGCGTCGTCTGGATCCATTTGCTCGTCTTCATAGCCTTCAACGAACCAGAGGACATCGACCAGAGCCTCGGCCAGAGCTCGCGTCAAGGAGGGGTACGTACCGGGCATCGAGATGATCTCCCAGCAAGTCGGCGAACAGAGTCCCGTCATCTCAACACATGCCACTGACGTCACGGTCAACAACCGGGTCACGGAACTTGCGCCAGACCCAAAAGAGGCTCTGGCTCACTTTCCGTGCAGGGCTGACTGACCGTAATGTCGACCCCCTGTGACCAGCAGTGAGAGGCTGACGTGAGCCAGTACTACGACTTGGGCGACCAAACCCTGTGGAACCCGTGCAACGGGGCGTCCCGGCTGTTCATGAGCCAGGTCACCGTCTATCAAGCCGAAGTGGGTCTGCCATCCGGCATCGGCCCCATGGAAGCTGACGAGTGTCAGATCGACCCCATCGTATTCGCAGAGTTCGTCGACGCCCTGCTCGCCTGGCATAGCAAAACCAGGCACGCCGTCATGGCCACCCTGTCCGAAGGGTTCGTTGCCACGGTGCTGGCCTTGGCTGAGAAAGCGAACATCGAGGTGAACTGGCAGGCGGCCAAGCGCGCCGAGAGCGGCTATCTCAAGATGGCTTCGGATCCCCATGCAAAGGAGTGGACAGCCGCATTGCAGCAGAAGTCACGCGAGCTCACCCGACACATAGCGACCTGAGGATCGTCTGCCAGCACCTGCGGCAGGCTCGCAAGCGTTGCCCTACGTGTAGAGCAGGACACGCTGGCGTTTGAGGATCTTGATCCGGTTGACGTGTCCTTCGACCACGCCCGAACTCCAGGGCAAGGTGAGGCCAGCGATGACGGCGTCCCGGTCTCCGCCATGATGCGTACCGCCCCCTCACGAAACTCCGCCGTGAGCACTCGGCGCTTCTCCGCCATGACAACCAACATCCCCTGCTGTCACGGACTCCGTGCTACGAGGGGAACCTCATAGGAGCTGTGAACCCGCTCCGACCAGCCTCTGCACCCAGCGCAGTTGGACCCGGCTATCGTGCACCGGGCCTCGATGCCTACCGCCTCATCGTTCACGTCGACCGACAGCACCGCGATATCGGCGATCGACGGGAACAGCAGCTCCTCCAGCCGGAGCACCGTCTCCCCCACGGACCCGAACTCTGAGCCCATCCAAGATCTCCACTGATGATTTTCAGGCAACTTCCCGACGGCCAGGATGGCCTCCAACCGTCACCCACGGTGCACGCTTCACGGAAAGTGCGCCAGAACACAAAAAAAGTGCTTACAAACAGTAGTCGCTTCAGGAATGCCGCGGGGCCCTTGATCTGAGTGACCAGGCGGTCAAAACTCACGACGAACCACGGCCTCGTCGCTCGCGGACTGCCACTACAACCCGTCGACGTCCGCTGTCGGAAGAGGTGACCGAAGCCAACGAGCGTGACCACCGGCGCTTGCCCCACACCCTTGCAGAGGGGGAGCGGCCCAGCAGACGGGTCCTGTTTCCAGGACCACGGTCCGGTGAGCGAGCTGCGACGCCGGACCGTTGATCCACACTGTGCAGACGCCAGGGGACGGCCGGTCCCCGGCCGGTGGACCCTGCCAGCCGCCGCGGTCTGCTCCGATGTTTCCTGGTGCTACTCGGCTGCCGTGGTCAGCGCCAGGGCTGCCTCCCGTACGTCGGGGTGGGGGTGGCGTCGGAGGGTGCGGAGGTGGGTGCGCCAGTCCAGTGTCCAGCCGGTGCGGGCACCCAGCGCCTGGGTGAGCGCGACGGCAAGCAGCCCGCCGGCGCAGCCGGCGTTCGCCGTGAGCCGCTCGGTCGCGCACAGCAGCACGAGCGGGTCTCCTGGGCGACGGGCGGCGTTGAGCCGGTTGCGGAGGGTATCTGCAGTGCGGGCGGCCAGGACGGGGCGGTTGGTATGGAGGGCCTCCAGACGTTCCAGTGCGGCGAGCAGCTGCGCCGGTTCCGCGTCGAGGTCGAGGGCCTTGGCGAACAGATGGGTGCTCTCCGGCAGGAAGTCGGTTGCCGCGCTGAGGAGTTCGGATGCGCGCAGGGCCGCTGCTCGCGGTCCCTTCGACGCTCCCGTTGTGACCACGGTCGCGAGTCGCGCGACCAGGTGGCCGATCCGCTGCCGGGCGGGGCGGTCCCGTTCGCCCTCCGCGTCCAGGTGGCGTGTGGGGGCTGTTGCCTCGGCCCTGATGAGCTGCCCCAGCGCCTCCAGCAGCGGGCCCGCGCCGTCGGTCGAAGCGGTCAGCGCCACCAGTCCGTCCGCTGCCGCGCGCCAGGACGAGCGGTTGTCCAGGTCGACGGTGGCCTCCAGCAGCAGCCGCTCGGCCTCGGGGTACCACGGCGACCAGCGCGCGAGCAGGCCCATGGCAGCACCAGCGGTCTCCACGTCGCTGCTGCACGACACCTGCCCCACCAGCCGCGCGTAGTGGGGTCGGTCCTCTGCCTGGAGCTCGTACGGCTGGGTGCGCAGGACTGCGGCCTGGCTGACCGGCAGGCCGTCGGCGGCACGTTTCAGCAGGCGCCAGGCCGCGGGCGAACGCAGCAGTTCGGCGGCAACGGGCACACAGGCCGCCTGAACGTCGCGGTGCTGCCCGGGCAGGTCGAATGCCTCGGCGAGAATCGCGGCGGCGGTGCCGACGGGCAACCGGGAGGCGGCCAGCCGGACGAGCTCCTTGCGGCTGGTGACCTTGGCCGCCGGGGCGAGCGCGCCGTCGTCGGCGGGGAGCAGCGCGGCGCGTAGAACCGCCTCCAGCTGGGACGGGGCGACGAACCTGGCCGCCCGGGCGGCCGCGTAGAGCGCGACCCTCGCCTTGTCGTCCGCGGCGTGGGCGAGCAGGAGTGGCAGTGCTTCGGCGGGACGGTCCGTCCACACCAGCGCCCCCAGGGCGGCCTCGGCGAGGACCGTGTCGGGGGAGTCGAGATACCGGCGGGCGATAGGGAAGCCCAGTTCGGGGATGGTGACCGCGACGCGTATGTGTCCGGCCCGCACGTGCTTGGGCAGCGAGGCGTCGCCCGCCACCCTGGTCAGCAAGCGGGCGGCGGCGGCCTGCTGACGGGGCAGCCAGGTGCCGATGCCGTCGATGGGCGGCAGCCAGCGGGCGCCCGGCGTCAGGAATCGACCGTACGGCGGCTTGTCAGCGAGAACGGTGTGCAGGAGGTCCGTGCGGCGGTGCGTCAGAACTCGTAGTACCGGGTCCAGTACGGCAGCCGACGGTTCGAGTTCCAGCACCTGAACGGCCCGTTCGTCTCGGGTAGAGGGTTTGTCGAGCCACAGGTCCACGGCCTGACTCATGGTCGCGTTGTCTCCGAACTGGATGGCCTGCCAGAGGAGTTCCTGCAGTTCGCGCATGTGGTGGGCGCGGCGGCCGAGGGCGCGGGCCACGGCGAAGGTCAGTGAGTGGTCGACCTTGTCCGCGCCTGCTTCCAGCCATGGCCGGAGGGCCTCGAAGACCTGGAACTCCTGTCCACGGCGCAGGGAGGTGTCGAGGCGGCCCAGGTTGGCGCCGCCGGTGTGCCCGGAGAGCCGCTGCAGGGTGGCCAACGCCCACTCCACCAGGGGGCGTTCGCCGCTCGCAGCGTGTTCTCGCAGCAGCGTGAGCGCCAGCGAGGAGAGGGCCTGCCAGGTTCGTCCGGAGCTGTCGCGCGCCTCGATGGCATCGGTCGTGATGCGGTCGAGCAAGGTGGCGTCCGCGCCGGTGAACAGCCCTGGCGAGGTCCGGGCGAGGGCGGCGAGCGCGGCTGACCGCACCGGCTCCTGCTCGTTGCGGAGCCGTTGCAGGTCGACGAGCAGTTCGGCGACGGCGGTGGCCTCGCCGGACCTGGCAGCGTTGCGGACCAGCAGAGGGTACGCCAACGCTCGGTCCTCCGCAGCCGGTCGGCGGGTGGCGGCGAGCAGCCGCGGCCGGGCCTCGGCGGTCGGCAGGTAGGCGACGGCGGCCAGCACGGTGTCCCAGGGCGCGCCACGTTCGGCGGCCTGCGTGGCCATCCGCCGCGCCTCGGCCTGCGCGCGGTGGCGGGGCAGTACGTCGAGGAGGCTGCCGGCCAGGCTGCTGCGGCTGAGGTCCTGGCCGGCGGTCGCGGCATCGTAGAAGGCGTCGCGCCGGGACGGCGGCAGCGCGCGGAGCAGCAGCGCGAGGGACTCCGGGGAATGGCTCCAGGCCCGGCCGAGGTCAGTCAACTCCGGCGGCTCCAGTTGGGCGACACGGCTCAGGGCCGTACGGGACACCAAGCCGCGAAGGGGACCGACGAGGCGTTCCGGTGCCGTGATCAGACGGATCGTCCGTCCCGGCGCGGCCTTGAGCAGGACGCCCAGGCCGGCGCGTACGGGTCCGGGAAGCTGAGCCGGGCAGTGCAGCTCCAACAGGTCCAGGACGCGCAGCGGGCGGGCTTCGACAGTTGCCGCGAAGACGTCCGCGTTGCGGTACCACCAGGGCGCGCGTGACTGCTCGGGCAGTTCGGCGAGCTGGCGCGCGACCTCGTCGAGTACCAGGTCCGGGTAGCGGCGGCCGAGAGCGTGCCAGCGGGTCACGGCCCGGAAGAGCCCTGGCAGCAGCCGTTCCACGGCCTCGGGTCCGCACCCGGGCAGCAGCTGTGCGGCCTCGTCGCCCCACAACTTCTTTACGGACAGGATCAGCCGCTCGGCCAGGGCGGTGCGCCCGCCGGCGACGACGGCGGTGGCCAGCTGCCGGCGCACGGCCGCCGGGGCGTCGTCCACCGCCCGTTCGAGGGCGGTGTCGCTGATGGGCAGCCGGAGCGAGGACTTCAGCGCATGACCGCGGACAGTGCCGTCGGGGTCCGCGAGCCGGGCCTCCAGGAAAGCGACGTCCCCTCCGATGGCTGCGGCGAGGACGGCGAGCCTGCGTCCATGCAGCCCGCGCGTGTCCAACTCGTCGAGCAGTGACCGGAGCCGACCCGCGTCGCGGCTGTCGCCGTTTCGAACCAGGCTCCTCGTCCACGTGGCGAGTGCGCGCATCCGGGCGGGGTACGCGAGCGGGTCGAGGACGGCGTAGAGGTGGTCGACGGCTGCGCGGGGGTCTCGGGGCTCGATGGGCATGCCGGCCATTCTGGTGCCACCGGGCGCTCTGCTCGTACAGGTTTTCGCGCGCCCCACACCACGTCCGTCACAGGCGCTTGGCAAAGGCAGGGCAGAGATCTGGAGACTGGAAGATCCACAGCCGGAACGCAGACAGCACTCCCAGGGTGAAGCGCACGTTCGGAGCGCTTCACCGACGGCAGGGGCTTCCGCCAGGGCCTGACCCCGCGCCTCGCCCGGCGGCTCGGCGACCGCGCCGTGCTCACCTCGGGCGGCGGCCTCATCGCGCTCGGCTTCCTGGGGATGGCCGTCTTCCACGACACTCTCGCCCAGTATGTGGCCTGCGCCCTCGTCGTGGGGCTCGCGACCGGACTCTTCGAGTCGATCACCCGGACCCTGTCGGCGGAGGTCGTCGAGGAACAGGAGACCGCTCTCGCCGTCGGCCTCAACGAACGTGTCCTCTCCCTCGGCGCGGCCATCGGCGCCGCCGTGATCGGCGCGTTCTTCGCGGCCCACGCCTGTTCGCGGCACCACGCACATCGCCGAGTCCGGCTACCTGTGGGGCTGGGGCGCGTGCGCCTGCGCGGCCCTTGTCGGCATGGCGCTCGCGCTGCGCCATCGCAGCCCACGCGAGGCGAACGCGATCGACGCGATGACCGTCGCCCACACCGCCGTCGGACTGCTCCGCCAGCAACTGCCGTCCGGTGTGGTCGTGCATGGCATCGTCACCGATGGCGGCCAGGCCGTGAAGGTCATACCGGCCCGCACCCGCGCGCGCTGCGAGGTCAGAGCGCTGATCGTCGAGCAACTCGCCGAGGCGTGGCAGCGGGTGCGCGCCTGCTTCGAGGCCGGGGCGCTCGCCACCGGCGCCGAGCTCGAACTGTGCTCGCACGGAAGGGACGTCGCCGATCCGCGTCAGGACCCTGACTTGACGGAGGCCTACGTCAGGGCACTCGGCGGACTGGGCCGTACGGTGATGTCACGGCACGGCGAGACGATGGCGTCGACGGACATGGGCAACGTCTCGCAGCTGATCTCCACGATCCACCCCACGATCGGCTATGACACAGACGGTGCCAAGCAGCACACTCCCGAGTTCATCGCGTACGGCAAGAGCCCGGGAGCCGACCGGGCGGTGCTCGACGGGGCGACCGCGCTCGCTCTGACCGGTGCTGGTCTGGCGGCGTCGCAGGCCCAGCGGAGCCGGCTGCTCGACGGGGTGAGGAAGCGGCAACGGAGTTGGCCGGCGGCCGGCGGGGCCAACAGGTCCTGGACAACCTCAACCCCGACCCCGCCGATCGCCGGCGGCACGATCACCCTCCCCGGTCGCTCTTCCATCCCGGGAGGGGAATTCCCCTCAACCGGGAGCTTGAGCGGCTGATGCGGTCGCCGCCGAAGATCGCGCAGGTGGGCGGCCAGTGCCGGTGAGATGCGCCGTTCCACCGGACCCGCGGGACGTCCCTCTTCCTCCCAGGATCAACAGGGACGGCATCTTTGCACTCAGCGCAGGAAACGCTCCATCGCGGACGGCCCCGCTCCCGGGGCCGGTCCGGCAGAACCCGGAACGCAACGCGTAGGAGAATCCGTGATTCGACGCATGGTGCAGCGCGGCCTCGTGGCCGCTGTGGCAACGCTCGCATTCCTCCCCACCGTGGCCGTGGCGGCCGACGCTATCCCCTCGGCCGCCGGCCGGCCCACGACGTGCCCGCGGGTATCGGCGCCCGCCCAGCACTCCACGTCTCTCGGGACCACAACCCCCAGCCACCGGAACACGACGCATCCGGACCGACCCTCGGCATGCCATGCCCACGTGAAGAGTCGTGTGGTGACGCGCCGCATGTACCTCAATGTGCGCTCGGGCCCAGGCACCCGCTACCGGGTCATCGGCGCATCGCGTCCCGGCAGCCTGGTGATCCTCGCCTGCAAGAAGCAGGGAACCAACGTCCTGGGCAACAACCGCTGGTACAAGCTCGCGGACCGGAAGGCGTACGTCTCCGCCCGCTTCGTCCGCAACCTCGGCGCCGTTCCCTGGTGCTGAGCGCATAAGCCGGCCCGCCTCGCAGGCTCTGCGGGGCGGGCCCGCCCCCGGGCCAGGGCGTGTGTCGGAAGTCCCGCCTGCCCCGCGACGCCTGGCACGCACGCTCGCTGCGTTGTCGGGGTCGTCCACGTACGTCCGGTACGAGGACGACTCTCCGCCTTGCTATCGCACGCACCGGACGCCGCCGGGCCCGCCCTTCGGGCGGACGGCGGGACTTCCGGCACACACCCTGGAAGCAAGGAGCATCCCATGACACCTTCCACTCAAGGCGCACCGAGTCGCAGAACTCTGCTCGGGCTCGGCACCGCGGCAGTTCTGGGGGCCACTGTGCCGGCCTCGTCGGCCTGGGCGCAGCAAAGTGAGAGACCGGCCAGTCCGGCCTTGACCGAACGCGCTTCCCTTGCCGCGGCGGGCAAACCCTGGATCCGTAACGGTCGACTGCACCACGTCACCGTGCTGCAGTCGTTCGCGTTCGACGAGCGGCGAGGTCATGTCTACGCGCTCCAGGTCATGCAGGGCGGCACTCAACTGCCGGGTGAGAAACGCATCTACGGGCGTGCGGAGCGCGCCGCACGCGGTGATCTGTGCCTCAACCGACTCACGATGTCGGGTGTGCTTACCGGCTACATGTATCTCAAGGGCTTTGGCCACGGTGGCGCACTCGGCGTCGAGGCGTCTCAGCGCGGCTCCGGCATGCTGTGGACGGAGTGGGACGCCAATCCCGCCTCCGGCTACGGCCGCGGCATCTGCCGCTTCCGGTTCGTGGACGGCCGCGTATTGACCCGCAGCAGTGGCGATCTTGCCACCTACCGGCCCGTTCCTGGCTCGACTAGTAACCACGTGGCCCTGGACCAGGCCAACCGCAGACTGTTGCTGCGGTACAAGGTGCGCGGCGTGCCACGCTTCGCGGTACACGACTTCCAGCGGTTCGCAGCACACGATTTCCGCCCGCTCGCCGACTTCCCGCAGCCCGGCACCGGCCTGGGCCTGCCCTTCCAGGGTATGACCCTGCACGGCGACCACGCGTATCAGATGTTCGGCACCGGCTACGGTCCGGAAAATCCTCGGTCCTCTGCCGGCAACACCTGTCTGTTCGGTATCGATTGGCGAACCGGCCGAGTCGAGCAGCAGTCGCTCGACCGTACGGCTCCCGGACTGTATCCGCGTGAGCCCGAGGGGCTGGCCGTACTCCGCGAAGGTGGCCCTTGGCTGTGTATGGGCTTCACTCAGGGGCCATCGGGAGGCCGCGGCTTCTCCCTCTACTACAAAGCGATTGTCTGATGACGTCGTAAACGGCTCATGGGTCACCCCATCGCCCGGTTTCCGGCGCGCCGTGTATTGCTGGTCGCTCTATAGGGGTACGCATTCCCGTGCCCGGGACGAGCCGGCAGTCCTGGCAATCGCGGGAACCTCACGGCGAGGTCCCGAAGACGGACAGGGAGACAATAGGGATGGCCCGTTGGCAGCCGCTGCCCGACTCACTCAGCCCGGACTTCCGCCTTCTGGTGAGTCAGTTGCGCATCATCAAACAGCAGACCGGGCTGAGCCTGGAAGGACTGGCCGCACGCACGGCTCACAGCAAATCCTCTTGGCACCGATATCTCAATGGTGACCAATTTCCGCCGCGTACGGCGATCGAGGCGATCGGCCCACTCGCAGGGGCGGACCTGACCCGTCTCCTCACCCTGTGGGACACGGCGTTCCAAGCCGAGACCGAACCCAAGCAAACCGAACCGAATCGAACCGAACCGAATCGAGCCGAACCGCAGTCGCCCCCCGTGATCCAGGCGACGGCTCCCATCGGCCGGATCCCGCGAGCGAAGAAAATGACCATCGTGCTGGCCGCCTTAGGCGCTATTTCGGTGCACGCGGCCTTTGCTGAGGAGATCCTCACCCCGGCGACCGCCCGTCCTCGGCAGGAGGCGGATACCTCCTGCCGAGGAGAGACCTGCGAGGGGCATTACGCAAACCGCTCAGGTTGCGAAAAGGACGCACGGACCGAGAGTACCGTCGCCGACGCCGCATATACCGTACGACTTCGCTACAGCCCCTCGTGTGCCGCGGTCTGGGCCGAAGTGCGAACGCAGGCCGAAGGCACTCGCAATGTCTCGATCAGATCAGGACCGAACGAACTGCTCGCCACCTACGCCGGAAGGTCGAATGCCGGCGGCAGCAGTCCCATGCTGGCCGCATCGAAGCCGCGCCCCGCGCAGGCGTGTGCAGAAGTGGCGGGCAGGATGGCGTGCACCGGGCTCCCGTGAGCGAGCGACGGCCGCCAAGCAACGCCTCTTTCGTCATGATGCCGCAGCATTGAGCCAGCGACTCCGAACCTTCCTGTCGCAACGGTAAAAGCGGAAATACACTGTCCCGACCAGCCCTGCCGACGCGCGGTCTTCGCAGCGCACACGCACCCGTGAGCCAGGAAACGCAGGAGCTCACCCACTGAACACCCTTCCCGATCCACGGCGTCCACGGGACGAACCGCACCACGCTGAATGACACAGCGCCCCTCACGGACCACTCGCGCACCACCCCGCAACGTCACTTCACCGCCCCACCCACCGCAGATATGGACCCCGATGAGTGCTATCAGCGTCGGCCAGGCCGTCGTCCTCGGAATCGTCGAGGGAGTCACGGAATTCCTGCCCATCTCCTCCACCGGCCACCTCAAGATCACCGAGGGGATCATGGGTATCCCCGTTGACGATACGTCCGTGGTCGGCTTCACCGCCGTCATCCAGGTCGGCGCGATCGCCGCCGTGCTCGTGTACTTCTTCAAGGACATCGTGCGGATCGTCTCCGCCTGGGGCCGCGGACTGCGCGATCGCGAGGAGCGCTACCACCACGACTACAAGTTCGCCTGGTGGGTCATCTACGCGACCGTTCCGATCGTCGTCGTCGGCCTTGCGGCCAAACCCCTCGTCGAGGGCCCGCTCGGTTCGCTCTGGGTGGTGGCGGCCTCGCTGATCGTTGGCAGCGGTGTGATGTGGGCGGCCGATCAGATGGGCCGGCACAAGCGCGGAGAGGACGACACCTCATTCAAGGACACGATGATGGTGGGCAGTTCGCAGATCCTTGCCCTGCTCTTCCCGGGTTTCTCGCGCTCCGGCGCCACGATGTCCACCGCGCTCATCCTCGACCTGGACCGCGTCGCGGCCACCCGGCTCTCCTTCTTCCTCGGCATTCCCGCCCTCACCGGCGCGGGGTTGTACGAGCTGAAGGACGCTGTCGGCGCCGGGGTCGGCGCCGCACCACTCGTTGTAGGCACGGCCGTCTCGTTCGTGGTCGCGTACGCCTCGATCGCGTGGCTGCTGAAGTTCGTTGCCCGCCACTCCTTCAACGCCTTCGTGATCTACCGAATCATCGTGGGCACACTGCTCTTCGGCCTGCTGGCCTCCGGAGTGCTCACCTCCTAATGACGTTGTCAAGCTGCGGATGTGGCAGGGAGTTCATGTTGGAAACACCTTCCGTCACGTATCAGGGCCCACAGCACGTTCACT
>NZ_JBFAJH010000074.1:0-27488 GCF_040655115.1 Streptomyces atratus
AGGGGCAGATCTTCGTCAAGGGCGAGATCATCAAGACCGTTCCCGAGTCGAAGATCGTCGAGACGCTCATCGAAGAAGCCCTGAAGATCGCCGAGGGCATGGACGACGCGGGGACACCGTCGGGGGTCCCCGCCGTCACCGTGAGCTGAGACAGGACCGGAGAGGGGGCCCGAGCGTGACCATTCTGGAGACCATCAGGGGACCGCACGACCTGAAGGCGCTGAGCGGACCGGAACTCGACGAACTCGCCGAGGAGACCAGGAGGTTCCTGGTCGAGGCGGTGGCCAGGACCGGCGGACATCTGGGGCCCAACCTCGGGGTGGTGGAGCTGTCCATCGCCCTGCACCGGGCCTTCGACTCACCGGTGGACCGCATTCTGTGGGACACCGGGCACCAGAGCTACGTGCACAAACTGCTCACCGGGCGGCAGGACTTCTCCAAGCTGCGCGTCAAGGGCGGCCTGTCCGGCTACCCCTCCCGCGAGGAGTCCGTGCACGACATCATCGAGAACTCGCACGCCTCGACCGTGCTCGGCTGGGCGGACGGCCTGGCCAAGGCGAACGAGGTGCTCGGCCGCCCCGACCACGTCGTCGCCGTCATCGGGGACGGGGCGCTCACCGGCGGCATGGCCTGGGAGGCACTCAACAACATCGCGGCGGCCCGGGACCGGCCGCTCATCATCGTGGTGAACGACAACGAGCGCTCGTACGGCCCGACGATCGGCGGGCTCGCCGACCACCTGGCCACCCTCCGTACCACCGACGGGTACGAACGCTTTCTGACGTGGGCCAAGGACGTCCTCCAGCGCACGCCGGTCCTCGGACGGCCGCTGTACGGTTCGCTGCACGGCGCCAAGAAGGGGTTCAAGGACGCCTTCGCCCCGCAGGGCTTGTTCGAGGACCTGGGGCTCAAGTACGTCGGGCCGATAGACGGGCACGACATCGCGGCCGTCGAATCCGCACTGCGCCGCGCCAAACGCTTCCACGGCCCGGTGCTGGTGCACTGCCTCACCGAGAAGGGCCGCGGCTACGCGCCCGCACTGCGGGACGAGGCCGACCGGTTCCACACCGTCGGCGCGATGGACCCGCTGACCTGCGCACCGCTCGTCCCGATGGTCGGTCCGTCGTGGACCTCGGTGTTCGGGGACGAGATCGCCGCGATCGGCGCCGAGCGGCCGGACGTCGTCGCCATCACAGCGGCGATGCTGCACCCCGTCGGGCTGACGAAGTTCGCCGAGGCGTTCCCCGAGCGGGTCTGGGACGTCGGGATCGCCGAGCAGCACGCGACGGTCTCCGCGGCGGGGCTCGCCACCGGAGGGCTGCACCCGGTCGTCGCTGTCTATGCCACGTTCCTCAACCGCGCCTTCGACCAACTGCTGATGGACGTCGCCCTGCACCGGTGCGGGGTGACGTTCGTCCTCGACCGGGCCGGGGTCACCGGCCCCGACGGCGCCTCGCACAACGGCATGTGGGACATGTCCGTGCTCCAGGCGGTGCCCGGGCTCCGGATCGCCGCCCCGCGTGACGCCGAACGGCTGCGGGAGGAGCTGCGCGAGGCCGTGGCCGTCGACGACGCACCGACCGTGTTGCGCTTTCCCAAGGAGTCGGTGGGGGAGCCGGTACCGGCGGTGGGCCGCGTCGGCGCCATGGACGTGCTGCACCGCGCCGACGACCCGCATGTCCTCATCGTCGCGATCGGTGTGCTCGCCTCCGTCTGTCTGCAGGCCGCCGACCTGCTCTCGGGCGGCGGCATCCGCTGCACGGTCGTCGACCCGCGCTGGGTGAAGCCGGTCGACGAACAGCTCGCCCCGCTCGCCGCACGCCACCGGATGGTCGCCGTCGTCGAGGACAACAGCCGGGCGGGAGGCGTCGGTTCGGCGGTCGGGCAGGCGTTGCGCGATGCCGGTGTCGACGTACCCCTGCGGACCTTCGGTATCCCCGACCAGTTCCTCGCGCACGGCAAGCGTGCGGAGGTGCTGGCCGACATCGGGCTCACACCGGTCGAGATCGCCGGCCGGATCAGCGGCGCGCTGGCCGCCAGGGAAGGAGTCCGGGGGATGGAGGAGAGCGGAGCATGAAGGACGGCGGGCCCAAGGGCTTCGATCTGGCGCAGCTCCTCGCGGAACGCGGGGCCGAACGCTACGAGCTGCACTCGAAATACCTCAACCACCAGCTTCCGCGGATGCTGCACACCATCGGCTTCGACAAGGTGTACGAGCGGGCCGAGGGTGCCCACTTCTGGGACGCGGACGGCAACGACTACCTCGACATGCTCGCCGGCTTCGGCGTGATGGGTCTGGGCCGCCACCATCCGGTCGTCCGCAAGGCACTCCACGACGTCATGGACGCCTCGCTCGCCGACCTCACCCGCTTCGACTGCCAGCCGCTGCCCGGACTGCTGGCCGAGAAACTGCTCACGCACAGTCCGCATCTGGACCGGGTCTTCTTCGGCAACAGCGGTACGGAAGCCGTCGAGACCGCACTGAAGTTCGCCCGGTACGCCACCGGTAAGCCCCGCATTCTCTACTGCACCCACGCCTTCCACGGCCTGACCGCCGGCTCGCTCTCGGTCAACGGGGAATCGGGCTTCCGGGACGGCTTCGCACCGCTGCTCCCCGACACCGCCGTCGGGCTCGGCGACCTCGACGCACTGCGGCGCGAACTGAGACGGGGCGATGTGGCGGCGCTCGTCGTCGAGCCGATCCAGGGGAAGGGCGTCCACGAGGCGCCGCCCGGCTACCTGCGCGTCGCACAGGAGCTGTTGCACCGGCACAAGGCGCTGCTCATCGCCGACGAGGTGCAGACCGGTCTCGGCAGGACCGGCGACTTCTACGCGTACCAGCACGAGGAGGGCGTCGAACCCGATCTGGTCTGTGTCGCCAAGGCGCTCTCCGGCGGCTATGTGCCGGTCGGGGCGACCCTCGGGAAGGACTGGATCTTCAGACGCGTCTATTCGTCGATGGACCGGGTCCTGGTCCACTCGGCGAGCTTCGGATCCAATGCCCAGGCGATGGCGGCGGGGCTCGCGGTTCTGGCGGTGATGGAGGACGAGGAGACCGTCGCGAACGCTCGCCGCACCGGTGATCTGCTGCGCGAGCGGCTCGCCGCGCTCACCGGCCGCTACGAACTGCTGCACGAGGTCCGTGGTCGCGGGCTGATGATCGGCATCGAGTTCGGTCGGCCGAGCTCGTTGAAGCTGCGCACCCGCTGGGCCATGCTGCAGGCGGCCCGCAAGGGTCTCTTCGCGCAGATGGTCGTCGTGCCGCTCCTGCAGAAGCACCGGATCCTCACCCAGGTCTCCGGCGACCATCTGGAAGTGATCAAGTTGATTCCGCCGCTGGTCATCGGGGAGCCGGAGGTGGACCGGTTCGTGACCGCGTTCATGGCGGTGATGGATGACGCGCACAGCGGCGGCGGGCTGATGTGGGACTTCGGCAGAACACTGGTCAAACAGGCCATCGCCAACCGCTGAGCCCTGGACTTTGCCTTAGAGGCAAGACATTTGCCTCTAAGGCAGGATCCTGGCCCAATAGGTATATGAACTCTCCCGATGGAGGGGTGGCCGACGAGCTGCCCGGGGTCGCGCCACGCCTGCGCGATCTGCGCCGCCGCCGTGGTCTGACCCTGGAGGCCGCCGCCCAGCACGCCGGGCTCTCCCCGGCCCACCTGTCCCGGCTCGAAACGGGCCGGAGGCAACCGTCGCTGCCCATGCTCCTCGGACTTGCCAGGATCTACGGTACGACGGTTTCCGAGCTGCTCGGCGAGATCGCCCCCGAACGTGACGCGATCGTCCGCGGTGGCCGGTTCGAGGGGGCCGAGGCCGATGGGTGGATGTACCAGCAGGCAGGCGGGTCCGGCCGGGCGATGCAGGCCCTCCGCGTCCGGGTTCCGTACGGTGCCCAGGGAGATCTCGTACGGGTCCATCCCGGCGAGGAGTGGTTGTACGTCCTTGCCGGGCACCTGCGGGTGAGCCTCGGTGACACCGTGCACGATCTCGACCCGGGCGACAGTGCCCACTTCGACTCGCTCACCCCGCACCGGATCGCCGCCGTGGACCGCGACGGATCCGAGCTGCTCTTCGTCCACACCCTGTTGCAGAGCCCCGCCGCCGAGCTGTGCCTCGGCAGCGGTATCCACCGTCGCTGAGACCGGCCCGACCGGTCACCAGAGAGGACTGTCATGTCCGATTCAGAGCACTTCGACCCGCTCACCCCGAGGAAGAACTACGAGGCGCAGGAGCGGAAGTTTCCGCGCGGCGTGGTGATCAGGCTGTTCGCCTATCTCATCGCCGGACATATCTTCGCGGCCTTCCTCTACCTGCTCTTCGCGGTGGCCGGAAAGGGCTGACCCCGGTCGGCGCCGTCCGGCTACGCCTCGTCGAGGAGCCGTCCGCGCAGTCGCTCCAGGATCTCCGGAGTCAGCTTCAGGCCCTCGGCGAGATAGCGGTCCGTGCTGCCCCAGGTCTCCTCGATGGTGGTGAAGGCCTGGGCGAGGTACTCGGCGCGGGCGTCGAAGAGCGGGCTGAGCAGCTCCATCACCTCGGGCGACATCCCGGCCGCCGAGGTGTCGGTACGGCGGACCTTGTACCGGCGGTGCGGGTCGTTGGACTTCAGGTAGTCGTCCTCGATGGCCTCGCGCTCGACGCCCACCGCGAGCAGCGAAACCGCGATCGAGAGACCGGCACGGTCCTTGCCCGCCGCACAGTGCATCAGAGCGGGAACGCTGTCCTCGGCCAGGGCGTGCAGCACCCGGCTGTGCTCGGCGGTACGGTCCCTGATGATCGACTTGTACGAGGCGGTCATCCGCGCCGCTCCCTTGCCGTCGGCAAGGATCGAGCGCAGCTGAGTGATGTCGCCGTCGCGGACCATCCGCCAGAACTCGGCGCCGTCGGCCGGGTCGGAGAGCGGAATATTCACATTTCGTACGCCCGGCAGGTCCACGTCCGGGCCCTCGAGCCTGTGGTCCGCAGCGTTGCGGAAGTCGAAGATCGTGTGCAGCCCCAGGCCGCCGAGGAATGCGGCGTCCTCGTCGGTGGCGTGCGCGAGGTGACCGCTGCGGAAGAGCCGTCCGGACCGCACCCGGCGGCCGTCCACGGTGGGCAGTCCGCCCACGTCGCGGAAGTTGCGCACACCTGCCAGCTCGGGTTCCGTCGACGGGACCTGCGGCACCTGCTGCGTCACGGTGTCTCCTGGAGTGTCTGGCGTCGGCGCGGCTCGCCGGCGAGGTCAGCTCCTGCGACGATACGACATTGATTCCTCACGCAATCATTTCGGCCGTTTCCTGCGGAACACCCCATGGAATTCCCCTCGCACGGGCGTTGCCCGGCCCTCGGTCGGCGGTCGATGATGTGCGGAACTGTGGGAATGTGGGGATGAGATGATCGAGACGGGTGACCAGGGTCGGACCTGGCTGCTGACCGGTGCGAGCGGCAGCTACGCGCTTCACCTCACCGATCGGGACGAACTGCTGCATCTGCACTGGGGGCCACGGATCTCCCTCGCGGCCGCCGAGGCCCTCGCCGCCGCGCCCGAGCCGCCCTTCCGGGGCTTCGAATCGCAGCTGGACGGGCGCGAGGAGTACCCGGTCGAGGGTGGCCCCCGCTTCGTCCGGCCCGCCCTCTCCGTATGCACCCCCGAGGTCCGTGGCACCGAATGGGTGTTCGCCGGGGCCTCCGTGGACGGTGACGAACTCCGTGTCGCGCTCGCCGACTCCAGCGGCTCGCTCTCACGCTGCACTACCGGATGCGGGACGACTCCGATGTCGTCGAGCGCTGGGCCACCGTCACCCACGCCGGTCCCGGCGGTCCGCCGCTGGAGCTGCTGCGCGCCGATGCGGCGGCCTGGGCGCTGCCCGCCCGCGACAGCTGGCGGCTGAGCCAGTTGCACGGCCGCTGGGCGGCGGAGACACAGCTCGTACGGTCGGAGCTGACGTACGGCGAGAAGGTCCTCTCCAGCAGGCGCGGCCACACCGGGCACCAGTTCCTGCCGTGGGTCGCGCTCGACGCGGACGGCGCCGCCACCGAGGAGGGCGGCGACGTGTACAGCTGCGCGCTCGGCTGGTCCGGCTCATGGCGCATCGCGGTGCAGCAGCTCCCCGACGGGCTCGTGCAGATCACCGGAGGCGCCGGATACGACGACTCCGGGCTGCTGCGGCTCGCGCCGGGGGAGTCGTACACCACACCCGTCTTCGCCGGACTGTGGAGCGCCGAAGGGTTCGGCGGGGCGAGCCGGGCCTGGCACGCCTGGCAACTGGCCCATGTCGTCCCGGACTCCGAGAGCCTGCGGCCGGTGCTCTACAACTCGTGGGAGGCGACCGGCTTCGACATCGCCGAGGACCAGCAGCGCGCCCTCGCCGAGCGCGCCGCGGCGATGGGCGTTGAACTGTTCGTCGTGGACGACGCGTGGTTCGGGCAGCGCACCAGCGACCGGGCCGGGCTCGGCGACTGGACCCCCAACCCCGAGCGATTCCCCGGCGGGCTGAAGCCGCTCGCCGACGAAGTGCACGGACTCGGCATGCAGTTCGGCATCTGGGTCGAGCCGGAGATGGTGAACGCCGACAGCGATCTGTATCGCGCGCACCCCGACTGGGTGCAGCACTTCCCCGGGCGGACCCGGACCGAATTCCGTCACCAGCCGGTGCTCAATCTGGCCCGGACCGATGTGCGGAACTATCTGTGGGAGCAGTTCGACACGCTGCTCTCCAGCGCACCGATCGACTATGTGAAATGGGACTTCAACCGCTGCTTCACCGATGCGGGCTGGCCGGGCGAGGACTATCCGCAGAAGCTCTGGATCGAGCATGTCGACCCGCTGTACGCGCTGATCGACCGGCTGCGGGCCGCCCACCCCGGCGTCGCTTTCGCTGCGCTTCCGCTTCGTGAGCGCGATGGCCGGGGTGCTCGGCGTCGGAGGGGATCTCACCGAGTGGAGTGACGAGGAGCTGACCGAGGCGCGGGACTGGGTGGCTCTCTACAAGGAGATCCGTCCGGCGGTGCAGCATGGCGCGCTGTACCGGCTGCGTGCCCGGCGTGGTGGGCTCAGTGCCGTGCAGTACGTGCACGGCGACGAGGCCGTGGTGCTGATGTGGCTGGAGGCGCAGCGGTACGGGGAGCGGCCGCCGACTCTGCGGCTGCGCGGGCTCGACCCCGCGGCGACCTACACCGACCTGGGCACCGGGGAGGTCCACCACGGTGCCGTGCTGCTGCATCAGGGTCTGCACACCGGGCTGCGGGGAGACCTGGACGCGAAGGTGCTGAGGCTTCGGCGTAGAGGATGCTCATGACATGTCCGTATTGGTGTATTTAGTGGAACATGCCCTATTTCTATGGGAGATGGTGCCCTCCTCGTGAGCGGGATCATATCCGTGACGGTGTGTGGTGATGCCGCGGATGGGTATTCCGGGCGTCGCGCGGAAAGCCAAGATCCGTAATCCACGGAGGGTGACCGGAATTCCGTGCCGATTTCCCGGTGCGGATTCTCTCGAGTAATCGATGGCTTGTTTCCGCCGTCCTCACTCGCCTACGGTCACCCTCAATCCGGACGGACCGCCTAATCCTGCCGCCGTTCGGAATTCGCACCCACCCACGTGTGGCAGGAGCGGGGGAACCAGGTAAGCCGCCGCCCGGAGAGATCCGGCCGGCTCGGGGTGAAGTCGCGAACCGCGACCGGGCATCTCCAGCCCGAACCCGACAGCTCACCTCGTAGGCGCCGGAGAGGAAATTCTTCATGCCCACATCGGGTAAGTACCGCCGTACCAAGTCCAGCACCATCGCCCGTGGCGTCGCCGCCGTCGGTGCCGGTGGGGCCGTCATCGCCCTTCCGCTGCTCGGTGCCACCGGTGCCCACGCCGCGGAGCAGGCCGCGCCCACCGCGCAGTCGGCAGCCACGCACGCCGCCGTCGAGGTCGCGCCGGTCGTGAAGAAGCAGGCCGAGACCCGGACGTACTCCGTCGTCTCCGGCGACTACCTGTCGAAGATCGCCGCCGAACAGCAGGTCGAGGGCGGCTGGCAGAAGCTGTACCAGGACAACCGCGCGGTCGTCGGTGAGAACCCGAGCCTGATCCTCCCGGGCATGAAGCTGACGCTCGGCGGCAAGTCGGCCGATTCCGCCGCGACCACGGGCGCCACGCAGTCCGCCCCCGCTCCGTCGACCTCCTCGGCCGACAAGTCCGCGTCGCAGTCCAAGACTTCGGAGTCCGTCAAGACCACCACGGCCTCCGCCTCGGCCGGTCAGAGCAACAGCTCCGGCTACGTCCACCCGGTCCCGGGCAACCACACCACCGCCTACCGTGCCTCAGGCTCCAACTGGTCCAGCGGCAGCCACACGGGTATCGACTTCCCGGTCGCCACCGGCACCAGCGTGAAGGCGATCACCTCCGGCACCGTCGTCACCGCCGGCTGGGGTGGCGCTTACGGCAACCAGGTCGTCATCAAGCACGCCGACGGCCGCTACTCGCAGTACGGTCACATGTCCTCGCTCTCCGTCTCGGCGGGCCAGACCGTGACCGCCGGTCAGCAGGTCGGCCTCTCCGGTGCCACCGGCAACGCCACCGGCCCGCACCTGCACTTCGAGGTCCGCACCGGCCCGGCATACGGGTCGGACATCGACCCGATCGCCTACCTGGCCTCGCACGGGATCTACGTCTGATCCACTGCTGATCCGGTCGGCTCGGTGAAGGGGCGGTGCGCGGCGGCGCACCGCCCCTTCACTTATTCCCCCTTTACCAAAATCTGACCGGGTGGTCTATCTCACCACCCGTCAACCCCTTATTACGGTCGCGTAGGTCACATTCGGCGGTGCAGGATATGCGCTTGTGGCAGACGATTCGAGAAACAATCAACGTGGCGTCACCAACCGACATGGCGCCATCGGGTCGTACGCAGCGATTGGCGA
Source organism: Streptomyces atratus (assembly GCF_040655115.1). Lineage (GTDB taxonomy): Bacteria > Actinomycetota > Actinomycetes > Streptomycetales > Streptomycetaceae > Streptomyces > Streptomyces atratus_D. Next base: position 8,891 of record NZ_JBFAJH010000074.1, read on the forward strand.
CAGCTTCACCGAGGGAGTCGGAGACCCCGGTCCGGACGGAACCTTCGTCGGCTGGGCGGACCGTTTCGCGGTACTTCTCGCGGACCAACTCCCGGACACCGATGCGGCGACGAGCCCCGAGGGCTCCGCGCACGGAAATTTCCGGTACGCCAATCTCGCCGTACGCGGACGCCTCCTCGACCAGATCGTCGAGGAGCAGGTACCGCGCGCCAAGGAGCTCGCACCCGATCTGGTGAGCTTCTGCGCGGGCGGCAACGACATCATCCGGCCCGGCACCGACCCCGACGACGTGGCCGAGCGCTTCGAGCGCGCGGTCGCCGAGCTGACCGACTCGGTCGGCACCGTCATGGTGACCACCGGCTTCGACACCCGCGACGTTCCCGTCCTGCGCCATCTGCGCGGCAAGATCGCCACGTACACCGCCCACGTGCGCTCCATCGCCGACCGCTACGACTGCCCGGTCCTCGACCTGTGGTCGCTGAAGTCCGTGCAGGACAGGCGCGCCTGGGACGACGACCGGCTCCACCTGTCGCCCGAGGGGCACACCCGGGTCGCGCTGCGCGCCGCCCAGGTCCTCGGCTTCGATGTACCGGCCGACCCCGACCAGGAGTGGCCCCCGCAAGCACAGCGCGGCACGCTGGAGGTTCGGCGCGACGACATCCACTGGGCGCGTGAGTACCTGGTGCCGTGGATAGGGCGGCGGCTGCGCGGCGAGTCCTCCGGAGACCACGTCGAGGCGAAGCGGCCGGATCTCCTGCCGCTCTAGGGCCTCTCTTCGGCCTCATCTGCCGGACGGGCTTGCTCCCTTTCTGCCTCTCGGGGGCTTCGGGCCTGTCCGGCGACGGGGGGCAGCGGCAGGAACCGGCGCCCCGAAGGCGCCGGTATGCCCAGGTGACGGGCCGGTATGCGCTCCAGGACGCCGCCCGCGAAGACGTCGTACAACGGCAGCGTCTCCAGATGCACGTAGCCGATGTGGCAGTCGCAGACGGCGAGCGGACAGGCCCGCGGACCGAGCGCACGACGGTAGCTGCCGTCGTACAGGTTGCCCAGTTCGGCCGGGACGAAGTGGCAGCGGCGCACTGTGCCGTCCCCGTCCACCGAGATGACGGACTCGCCGGTCCGGCACGGCATGCCGGCCGAGCGGTGCGGGTGCCGACTGTACGGGAAGAGGGGGTCGAGGGCCGTCCAGCCGTCCGCCTCCTCGTCCGTGTAACTGTGCCCCTCGGCGGCGTTGACCCAGAGATAGATCTCGTCGGGCAGGTCGGCACGGAGCCGCCGCGCCTCGTCGAGATGCTCGTCGAGACCGACGACACCGACGCTGTACCGGACACCGAGAGCGGACAACTCCCGGCACCTGGCGAGGAAACGGTCGTACGGCGTCTGCCCCGGGTGGTACGTGCACCACAGGGCGATCTTGTCGCGGTCGGCTCCACAGGCCTCCGCCAGCCACCGCGTACGACCGCTGAGATTGGTCTGGATCGCGACCCGGCCGATGTGTGGCAGCTGCGCCAGTTCCACCAACGCGCGGCGGTACCAGGAACGGACCAGACCCTCGCCCCACGGCGTGAACAGCACCGAGATCCTGTCACCGGTCTGCGCCGACGCCCACGCGCTGAACCGCTCCAGCGCGGCGCGGTCGGCACGGAGCTGCTCCGGGCTGTCGCGCCGCTTGGCGAACGGACAGTACGGGCAGTCGTAGTCGCACGACGCCAGGGGGCCCCGGTAGAGGATCGTCAGATCCATGGGAGTGCTCACTTCAGTTCGTACGCGGCCATCGCGGCCCGTACAGCGGGGGAGAACAGTTCGGGACCCAGCGCGTCGGAGTGGGCGAGCCCCTCGGGCGAGAGCCGCAGCAGCCCGGAAGCCACGGCGGACCCGTCCAGCCAGCCGCGCGCCTCGAACCGGCCCAGCTCACCCCGGAAGTCGTCACCGGGAGCGGCGCCGAACCGCTCATGGTAGTCCGCCAGGTACAGCCCCTCGGCCTGGAGGAGCGACTGCAGGAGGTGGCGCCTGCGCACCTCGTCGCCGTCGATGTACCGCCCTACTTCGGCGTGGGAGAAGTCCTCGGTGGCGGTGTAGCCGTCGATGATCGCCCGCACCTCCCGCATCTCCACCGCGTAGTCGAAGGAGTAGTGCAGCCGACTGGTGTACGAGCGCGCGCCGCAGCCCAGCCCGATCATGCCGTCCGTCTGGCACGCGTAGTCGGCGGGGCCCTCCTGCGGGGCGTCGCCGCGGCGGAACATCCGCATCGACACCTGCTCGTAGCCGTGGGCGAGGAGATGGTCCCGGCCCGCCCGGTACAGCCGCAGCCGCTGCTCGTCCCAGACCGCGTCCGCCGCCGCTTCGGCGTCGGCGCCGAGCCGGCCCAGGCCGGTCAGCGGACGCACGTACAGCGGATAGAGATACAGCTCCTCCGGCTGCCAGCCCAGTGCCGCGTCGAGAGAGGAACGCCAGCTGTTCTCGGTCTGTCCGTCGATGCCGTAGATCAGGTCGATGTTGAGGACCGGGATGCGAGCGTCGCGGATCCGGCCGAGCGCCGACTCCACATCGGCGCGGCGCTGCGGGCGGACCGCCGCGCGCGCCTCGGCGTCGACGAAACTCTGCACGCCGATGCTGATCCGGGTCGTCCCGCGGTCGGCGAGGACGGCCAGCCGGTCCGCCGTCGCGGTCGAGGGCGAGGTCTCGACCGACAGCGGCACGGACCGCAGATCGGCGCCCATCCGTTTCTCCGCGATGTCGCAGAGCCGCTCCAGCTCGGCGGCCGTCAGGAAGGTGGGAGTGCCGCCGCCGAACGCAGCCGCGGCGAACCGCACCGGCTCGTCGTCACCCAGTGTGTCCCGGACGGCGGTGGCCTGCCGGTCCAGTGCGTCGAGATAGCGGGTCGTCAGCTCGTCGGGGGCGCCGATCCGGGTGAAGAGGTTGCAGAAACCGCAGCGGACCTCGCAGAACGGTATGTGGAGATAGAGCGAGAGCGCGTCCTTGGGCTCCCCGGCCCACAGCTCGCGCAGCGCGGGCCGGCCGGTGAGCGGGCGGTACGCCGTCTTGTGCGGGTAGGCGTAGACGTAGCTCTGGTACGGGCGGACGGTCTGCGGACTGGTCATCGTATGGTGGCCCCCGGTTCCAGGAAGAAGTGCGCGTACGGAACGGTCCAGACGGACTCGTGGCCGAGCCGGTGACCGGTGTAGCCGTCGTCCCCGTACGCCGTGCCGTGGTCGGAGCAGATGATGGCGAAGCAGCGGCGGCGACTGCTCACGGCGGCAAGGAGTCGGCCGACGTGTGCGTCGACGTATTCCAGGGCGGCGGCGTGCGTGGCGCGGGAGTCACCCGATTCGGGGGTGGCGCCCGGCTGGTGGAACCAGTTGGGCTGGTGCAGTGCCGACACGTTGACGAAGAGGAACAGCCGTTGTTCGGCGGGGAGCCCCGCGACGACCTGCTCGGCCCGCGTCACCTGGGCCTCGAAGGAGGTGGGTGACGCGACGCCGAACTCGGGCTCCCAGTGGCTTTCCTGGAACATGCCCGGCAGCACGGAACCGAGGGGGCCCTGCCGGTTGAAGAAGCCGACGCCGCCGATGCAGACCGTGCGGTAGCCGGCTCCGGAGAGAGCGGACACCAGGTCGGGGGTGTCGAAGACGAAGGTCTGGGAAGCAGTGGTCTCACTGCCCGCGAATCGTGCCGCGAACAGCCGGGGATGCGGGCCCGGGGCGGCGGGCGTCGGCAGGAATCCCGCGAAGATCGCCTGGTGCGAGGCGTAGGTGAAGCTGCCCGGAGCATGCCGCTTCTCCCAGACGCCGCCAGGGAGATGGCGGGCCAGGTGCGGGATGCGCCCGGCGGCGGCCAGCTCCGCCGCCACGTCGTAGCGCAGGGTGTCGAGGGTGATGAGCAGCAGATCGTGACTGCCGACGATCTCGCTCATGTCCGGATTCCCGGCGAGTTCCGAGGGAGGGGCGACCGCGTCGCGGATGGCGGCGACGGCGTGTCCGGCGTCAGGCGGTGGCGCTTGCATGGTGGTTCCTTGCTCTGTTCAGTACGGCGACGACCTGCGTCGCATAGGTGTCCAGTCCCTCGAAGCCGCTGCCGGGCAGCCCGGTCAGACGCGGCAGCAGGTCACCGAAGGCGTTGACCTCGCCGACGGCGAAGCGTCGCCAGCCGGTCGCGGGCAGCAGATCGACGGCCACACACAGCGTGGCCGGGAAGCAGGCAGCGGCGCGCTCGCACACGGCCAGGGCCTCGGCCCAGCTGCCACCCGCCGCCTCGACGGCCGCGCGGACCTCGTCGAGGTTTCCGCGCTCGCCGCCGAGATGAAGATTGGTCATGGGGGAGTGGCTGGTCCGTACGACGGCATGGGTGGCGCGGCCCGCCACCACCAGGACCCGCAGGTCCGCCGAGCGTCCTCGGTGTGATGCCTTGGGCAGCCAGCGCTCGATGTGCAGCCCGTCCGGTGCGAGCGCGTCGACGATCGACGCCACCTCGCGCTCCGTCGTACAGCGGCGCACCCGCAGCGAGTTGAAGAGCCGTCCGGACGTGTCGCGCTCGACCGACGTGGTCGCCCGCACCCGGCCGGGACCCGCCGTCTCCACGGCCAGTACCCCCGAGGCGGACGAGCCGTGCGCGAGCTTCACGAAGGCCCGTGGCATGCGATGCTGAGCCATCCGCTCGCGCACATCCGCCCAGTCGCGCACCACGGGCGCCGCGGCGCCGGAGGTCGGCGAAGCCGGTACAGGGACCCCGGCGCCGTCCAGCACCGCATGGCACAGCCGCTTGTCGAACAGCACCGCGACATCGCCCGGGGCGTCGAGAAGCACCGCTCCGGCCGCGTCGGCCGCCTGCGCGACCGTCCGCACCGCACCGGTGAACCGGGTGTACCAGAGGGCGGTGCCCTCGACCCTCGTCGGATCGTCCACCGACCGCAGCAACCGCTCGACCTCGGCGTCCTCACCGGGCGAGTCCATCCGCACGGTCTCACCGGCCCGGAAAACGGCCTTGCCGCCCAGTACGTCCAGCCACGGCACCACGCGCGCGGCCGGCAGCCCGGCGGCGCGTACGGCGTCCCGGAAGAGTGTGACCCGGCGGTTGCCGGGAACTCCCACGACGGCGAAGCGCACCGCCGGACCGACCGCCCTACTCGGTGACTGCGACATAGCGCTCGTCGTCTTCTTCCGGATCCCAGTACTCCACCTCGTCCGGTTTGCCGTTCATCCGGTCGGCGCCGAGCAGTCCTTCGAGGCGGTCCACCAAGGGGGCACTGATGTAGTGGTGGTGCAGATCCAGCGAGGTCAGGTGGGTGAGCGGCTGGCCCGCGAGCAGCGCCTCCGCTCCGAGGTCCCCGAGCGTGCCCATGGCGAGGGAGAGCGACTCCAGCTGGGCGACCACCGCGGCGGATGCCACCGCGGCCGCGATCTCGTCCTGGATCTCGCTGTTCTGCAGACCCAGATGGCGCAGGTTCGGGAACGCGGCACCGGAGAGCAGCGGCGCCAGGTCCTCGACCGTCGCGCCCCCGCCGTACTCGGCGACGCCGAGCCAGAGTTCGAGGTGCTTCAGCGCGGGCAGCTCCGACGCGCCGACCGCCCGTACGACGGCCGACGGAAGCCCGCCGGACTCGAACCGCAGCGACGTGAGCGCCTCGTGCCGCACCGGCCGCAGATCAAGGGTCTGCTTGCCGGCGATCGGCTCACCGCAACCGCGCACCGTCAGCTCCCGCAGCTGTCCGAATGCCTCGATCACCGGAGTGATGTCGGCCATCTCCAGCCAGGAGAGCTCGCACTCCTCGCCGACGACATCGGCGAGGAAGAGCGCCCGCAGGGAAGGGAACCGGTCCGCATGGCCCGCCAGCAGGTCGACGACGGGGGCGAACGGCTCGTACTCCTCCTGCCACCACGGACCGATCAGCAGGGCTCGCACCTGGGTGGTGTCGACCGTGTCGAGAAAGTGCTGCCACAGGGTGGCGAATGTCAGACTGCCCTGCCAGGCGCTCTCCAGCCGCCAGGCGACCGCGTCCGCCGCCGGAAGCGGACCGGTGCGCGGCAGGCCGGGGCCGGGCAGCGTGAGGACCGGCAGGCCGTGGAACGTCTCGGGATGGTCGATGTCAGTCATGGGACGTCACTCCGAAACCGCGGTGTAGCGTCCCTCGGCCCCGCGACCGTCCCATGGTTCCTCGCGTTCGGACACATCGACCCCCACACCGTGCGGTTCCAGCGCCTCCTTGATCCGGCGCTCCATCGGCGCGGTGAGGAAGTGATGGTGCAGATCGAGCCGTTCGAGATGGGTCAGTGGCTGGCCGTCGAGCAGCGCGGCTGCGCCCTCGTCGCCCAGCGTCCCGTGCGACAGATCGAGTGTGCGCAGCTGGGCGACGACCGGGGCGCCCGCGACGGCCGTCGCGATCTCGTTCTGCACCTCGCTGTTGCGCAGACCGAGGTGGTGCAGGCGGGGGAAGCGCGAGCCGGAGAGCAGCGGGGCCAGGTCCGCGACATCGGCGTCGCCGCCGTACTCGGCGACGCCGAGCCAGAGATCGAGCCGCTCCAGCGCGGGCAGTTCGCTTTCCAGAATGCCGCGGATCACATCGGCCGGCAGCCCGCCCGTCTCGATGGTCAGCGTACGCAGCCGCTCGTGCTTCGACGGGGGGAACTCCAGGTCCGTCCCGCCGCGCACACCCAGTTCCAGCAGGCCGGGGAAGGCCCTCAGCAGCGCGGTGACGTCGGACTGCTCGATCCAGGAGATCTCGTTCTCCTCGGCCGTCATGTCGCCGACGAAGACGGCTTCCAGCGAGGTCAGCCGGTCGGCGGCGGCGATCACGAGATCGATCGGGTAGGACGACGCTTCCTCGTACGACTCGCCCCATTGACCGATGATCAGGGCCCGTACGCCCGCAGGGTCGACAGCAGCGAGAAATCCCTGGAACGCCTGCTCCCAGGTCATCTCGGACTCGTCGTCGTACGGGTCGACCGCGATACGCCAGGCCACGGCATCGGCGGCCTGCGCCGGGGCCTCGTTCGTCGCGTGCCGGAAGTCGACGGCCGGCAGGCCGAGCAACTCGTGCAGATGATCCACACCGGACATGACCCTGAGCTCCTGAGACTGGGGGACGGCTGATGTCCGCAAGGTTTATCAAGGCCCACTGACAATGCTGCGGGCGGGATCGGTTGTGACCGATTGTCAGACCCTCCCCTTAGCGTTTTCTCCAGGGCCGGCACAGCGGGTGCCGCCCTTGAGGGGAGGCGTCCGTGTACCGGCAGGGCGATGTACTGATCGTGTCGTTGGACGAGTCCGAGGTGCCTGCGCACCTGGTGGACGCGCCGGGGGAGCCGCGGGACGCCCGCGGGCGGATGGTGCTCGCGCTGGGCGAGGTCACCGGTCACGCGCATGCCGTCCAGGGGCCCGGCCGGCTGATGCGTGAGGCGGGCGCCTTCGGCCCGATGGTGCTCCATCTCCCCGACGGCGGGCGGGTGGTGCACGAGGAGCATGCGGCGATACCGCTGTCGAAGGGCTGGTACCGCGTGATGCGCCAGCGGGAGTACGCACCGGGTGCGGTCCGCATCGTCGCGGACTGAGCCGACCGGTCCGGGCCGGCAGCGCGCGACGGGGCGGACGGGCACCGGGCGGCACGGCGAACACACACGGACAGACAGCGAACAACAGAGATCCAAGAGAGTGAACAGGGGACGGGGACAACCGATGCAGTACGTGGACTCATGGCGGGCCGTGGCAGCGGCGACCGGTGCGGCGGACCGGCGAGCGGCCGAGGACGGGATCCGCCTCGCCTACCGCAGCGCGGGACTGGCCGAGCCGGAGCAGATTGTCTGGACCGACTCGCCGAAGGCGGCCGTCGAGGCGGTCGAGAAGCTCGTCGACGCGGGCCGCTCGGTCCGTGACGAGGTGCGGACCCACCCGTGGGCGGAGGAACGGCGCCGGATGTACGACGCATTGGGCCCGGCCGGCTGGTCCTCCCTCTGGTCGGCCACAGGCGCCCGGCTCTGGGAGACCACGGCCGCGCTCGCCGAGCGGATACGGACCGGTGTCGTCGCGGCCCTCGCCGAGAGCCCCGAGGACGAGTCGGATGTACGCCTGGTGCTCCTCGACGCGGTCCTCGGCCAGCATGACGCGGCGTGGCTCGCCGCGTTCGACGGCCGCGGGGACCGGCTCGACGGCCTGGCGGAGGTGGCCAGGCACGCGGGTTGGTGGTGGCCGTACGAGCGCGCTGTGGTGATCAGCGAACGCCCGGAGACGCTCCACCGGGACGAGGCGGGTCGGCTCGACCGCGGCGACGGCCCTGCCCTCGCTTACCGTGACGGGTTCGCGCTGCACGCCTGGCGCGGAATGCCCGTTCCCGCCGAATTCCTCGCGGAACTCTCGGCCTTGACCCCCGAGCGGATACGCGAGGAGGAGAACGCGGAACTGCGCCGCGTGATGCTGGAGTTCTACGGCTACGACCGCTACCTCACCGAGTCGGGCGCCGAGCCGGTGCACCGGGACGAGACGGGCATCCTGTGGTGGATCGCGCTGGACGGCGACGAGGACGTGGTGATGGTCGAGGTGGTCAACTCCACCCCGGAGCCCGATGGGACCCATCGCACGTACTGGCTGCGGGTACCGCCCTCGACCAGGACGGCGAAGGAAGGCGTCGCCTGGACCTTCGGACTGGACGCAGACGCGTACGCGCCTCTGCGCCAGACCTGATCGGTCGACAGGGCGGAAGGAAGCGGGGGCGGCGGAGCGGTCGGCCGGGTCAGGCCGTCAGCGTCGCGTGGTCGATGCCCAGTTCGCGGGCGAGCGCCTCGTCGGTCCACGCCAGCATCGTGGCCCGGGAGAGCGGACCGGCGTAGGACGTCATCTGGACGGCCAGGCCGTCCAGCAGGGCAGTCAGCCGCCAGGCCACGGACATAGGGTCGTCGCAGCGGAACTCACCCGCGGCGGCACCCTCTTCGATGACCTCGGCCAGCTCCGCCTTCCACTGCTGATCGAGATCGCCGGCCACATTGCGCAGCGCCGGGTCGCGCAGCGAGGCCGCCCAGCCCTCGATCCACAGCCGCCAGCCCTTGGCCTGCCCGGTCGGTGCGTACCAGCGGACGGCGGCGCGCAACCGCCGTACCGCACTCGTACGGCGGCTCAGGAGCTTGCGCAGATGGGCGAGGTCCGCCTCGGCTGCATGCGCGAAGGCGGCTGCGACCAGCTTCTCCTTCGTCGAGAAGTGGTAAAGCACCAGGGCGTTGCTCACGCCGAGCACGGACGCCACATCGGCGATCCGTACCGCCGCGACACCTCGCACCTCGATCTGCTCGACGGCAGCACGGAGCAGCTCCTCGCGTCGTTCGGCCACGCTCAACCGCACTCTTGCCACGGCGTCACCCTAACCAATGCGCCGATGCCGGACAGGTCGGGGGCGGGACCGCAGCCGGCCCCGCCCCCTGCTCACCACCGGTCACCTCAAGGCTCCGGCGCCGTTCAGCACCAGATATCGGCGCAGCCGGAGTTGTACGCGTCGATCAGGGTCTCCGTCGGCGAGGCACCTGAGATGTCCGTGACGGTGGTGCGCAGGTCGACCTTCGCGGTGCCCACCGCGGGCACCGTCACCTTCCACCTGACGGCGCCGGGGGCGGACACCGGCAGGTGTGCCCCAGGATGCGGTAGCTGCCGCGCGGCAGGGTCACCGTCCTCGGCTTGGTGCCGTCCAGCCCGACCAGCTGGGACACGACCGTCTTCTCGTTCTGCAGGACCGCGCCCGTCGAGTTGCGCTCGGCGCCTTCGCGCGGTGCGGGACCGGTCAGGGTGAGGGCGTACGTCTCCGGATCGGCCTGGACGGAAACGGACACCGTCGCCCTGCCGCGTCTCGGCCAGGTCGCGGTGACCGCTCCGCTGTACGTCGTCCCCGCCTCGACCTGTGACGGATCGAGGACGACCTCCATGACCGCGGACGACCGAGCGGGCACGGTCACCGTCTCCGCACCCACCCTGATCGCCCGGCCGGGCGCGGCGGACAGCCGCAGCGTCACGGGCTTGTCCGTGGTGTTCGCCCAGGTCACGTCATGGCTCTGCGGCGCGGCAGAGGCGTTCGGGTACGTGGCGTGGGCAGCCAGCGCGGCGGGTTCGGCGACCACCGTGGTGTCCAGTGCGGCCGGTACGTCGGTGAGACCGGCGCCCGTGTCGCTCACCGTCGCACCCGCCACCGGGGCTGCGCTGCCGACCAGCGCGGACTTCAGCTGCGCCCCCGTCCGATCGGGGTGACGCTGGGCCAGCAGGGCTGCGGCTACCGCGACATATGGGCTGGCCATCGACGTACCGGAGAGCGAGGCGTACTGCTCGGTGACGGCCGCGTCGTCCAGCGGAATGTCAGGAGCATGACGGCGCGAGGGCGGTCGGTGCTGGCGGGAAGCCGCCATGGCAGCTATTCGCCGTAAACCCTTTCGATCAGCGGGAGTTGGGCAAGCACGCCCGCCTGACCGAGCACGCACGCCCGCGGAGCGTCACCGGTACCAGCCGAAGCGTTCGGCCATCACCGGCAGCCGTTCGCTGACGAGCGCGTGGGCCGCCGCGCGGGGCGTGGAGCCGTCGGCCTCCGCGCGGGCCAGCATCCGGTCGATCAGGGCGCGCATCGAGCGACGGGTGTGCCCGAACGCCTCCTCGGCGTCGGCGCCGATGTCGCCGAACAGGGTCCACCACCACCAGGCGTTCGTACCGGAGTTGACGACCACATCGGGCAGTACGGTGATCCCGCGCACGGTGAGCAGTGCCTCCGCCTCCGGCAGCACCGGCATGTTCGCCGCCTCGACCACCCAACGGGCAGAGATCAGGGCCTGGTTCGTGGCGTCGATGGCGTACGAGACCGCTGCCGGGACGAGCACCTCCGCATCCTGGGCCAGCCAGGCGTCGGCGGGCAGCTCGCGGTCCCCGTCCCGCAGCGCGCCGCGGTCCACCGTTCCGTACGCGTCCCGGGCGGTGAGCAGAGCCTCCACGTCGAGGCCCGCCGGGTTGGCGATGGTGCCCTTGATGTCCGCGACGGCGACGACCTTCAGTCCGGCCCGCGCCAGGAACCGCGCCGTCGCCCCGCCCATCGTGCCGAGCCCCTGCAGGGAGACGCGCGCCTCCGGGTACGCCACCCCCGCCCGGTCCAGCGCGGCGAGCGCCGACTCGGCGACCCCGCAGCCGCCGACCAGTTCGTCGAGCCCGATGCCGTCCACCTCGACGGCGAACGCGTCGGCGAGCCGTTGCCGCGCCGCCGTCTCGTCGTCGAGCAGGGGATAGACGGCCTGGATCGAGGAGACGAGCCCGGCCTCGGCGGCCGCCCGGTCGACGAGGTCCTGCGTCAGCCCGAGATCCTCACCGGTTGTCCAGATGTTCTCGATGTACGGGCGTACGGCCCGCAGATAGCGCACCAGTACCCCGTACGCCTCCGGGGCGCGCGGGTCGCAGTCGATGCCGCCCTTGGCGCCGCCGAGCGGTATGTAGCGGGCCTGTGCGTCGTCGGCGTCGAAGTGCAGGGCCTCCTTCATCGTCATGCCACGGGCGAGTCCGGCCACCTCGTCGAGCGTGCAGCCCTCCCGCATCCGCAGCCCGCCGCTGGACACACCGCGCACCAGCCGGTCGACGACCAGATGGCCCTGACGTCCGGTGACATGGTCCGTCCAGGTCAGCGAGATCAGCGGAGCCGACGCGGCGGTCGGGGACGCGGTCGTCGTCGGCGTCGTCATCGGGAGGTCTCCTCGGTCACAGTGATCAGGGTGGGCCCAGGGGTGGTCAGGGCCAGGGACAGGGCGCGGGTGAGCGCCTCGGGTGAATCGGCGTGGACACCGTGGCCGCCGTACGCGCGGGCCAGCGCCGGGAGGTCGACGGACGGCAGATCGACCGCCGTGGGGGTGTCGCCGCGCGCCGCCATTTCGTCACGGATCTCGCCGTAACCGCCGTTGTCGAACACCACGACGGGCAGCGGCAGTCGCAGCTGGGCGGCGGTGGCGAGCTCCTGCACGGAGAACTGCAGCCCGCCGTCACCGCTCAGCGCCACCACCTGACGGGCGGGATACGCGGTCTTCGCGCCGATCGCGGCGGGCAGGGCGTAGCCGAGCGTGCCGAAGCCGGTCGGATGGAGATAGCGCCCCCCGGGACCCACGGGCAGATGCGGGATCGCGCCGTAGTAGCAGCACTGCGCGCTGTCCGAGGTCAGGATCGCGTCCGCGTCCAGCACGGTGCGTACGGCCTGCAGATACGGCAGCCAGCGGGCATCGCGCTCCGCGGTCTCCGCGTCCCGCCCGGCGCGCAGCGCCCGTACGGCACCGGTCCGGTCCGGAGCGCCGGAGACCGGTGCGCCGTGGGGTTCGGCGAGTTGCCGCCGCAGGGCTTCCAGGGTGGTGCGGGCGTCGCCGACGAGCGGCAGCTGCGCGGGCAGTCCCGCGTACATCTGACCCGGGTCGACATCGACCCGGATCAAGGCGGCGCGCAGCGCGGGCGGCGCGGACCAGAGATCGGACTCGGCCAGTTCCGTGCCCACGGCCAGCAGCGCGTCGCACCCGGCCAGCCATTGCTGTACGGACGGGCTGTGCAGCGACACCCCGAGCGACAGCGGGTGCGCCTCGTCGACGATCCCCTTGCCGTTGGCGGTGGTGACCACCGGCGCACCCAACTCCTCGGCCAGCGCGAGGCACTGCGCCGCGGCGTTCCTGGCGCCGCCGCCGAGGACCAGTGCGGGCTGCCGGGCCGACCGCAGTGCCCGCGCCGCGTCCCGCAGCGTGGGCCCGGGCGGACAGGTCGCGGGCATCGGCGGGGCGAGCCGCACCGGACCCGCCGCTTCCACCGTCTCCAGCACATCGAGTGGCACCTCGATGTGGGCCGGGCGCGGACGCCCCGCACGGAACAGCGTGAAGGCGCGCGCCACCGCGGAGAAGATCTCCTCGACCGTCGACACCCGGTGGCTGAACTCCGAGACTCCTCGCAGTGCGTCGGTCTGGCTGCGCATCTCGTGGAGCAGACCGGTCGACCGGCGCGGGTGGCGCAGTGGCATGCCGGGCGAGACGACCAGCAGCGGCACACTGTCCGAGTACGCCTGACCGACCGCCGCCGCGATGTTCAGCAGCGCCGGACCGGTGGTGGTGATCGCCACCCCGGGGCGTCCGGTGGCCCGCGCGTACGCATCGGCGGCGTACCCCGCGCCCTGCTCGTGGCGCGGGGTGACATGCGCGATGCCATACGGGTCCAGATGCCGGTAGATCTCCAGGTTGTGCGTTCCCGGAATCCCGAACGCCTGCGTCACACCGTGCTCCGCCAGCGCGCGGACCACGGCTTCGCCGCCGGTCAGCGAGGTCGGCCTCGGCTGCTCGGACACGCTGTCTCCCTCCACCAACAGGTCGAATTACTGAATCGCCAGTCAGTATTGGGAGGTGGGAGCGTCCTGTCAATGTGATCTTTACTGAATCGAGGTTCAGTGGTGGAAGCGCGACCGTCAGGGGGTGGCGGGGCGCGGCACCTCGCACTGGTCCTTGAAGCCCTGGCTGGTCAGGCCCAGTGCGGAGTTCGTCCGTGAGCGCATGTTCTCCACGGCGACCATGGTCGTCAGCTCCACCAGTGCCTTCTCGCCGAGCGCGGTTCTGAGCCGGTCCACCAGCTCGTCCGTGACCTCCGGCGGGGTGACGCTCATCGCCTCCGCGTACGCCATGACGTCACGCTCCAGTGGTGTGTATGCCTCACTCTCCCGCCACACCGGCACCTCGCGCAGCTTGCGGGGGTCCATCCCCTGCCGGTGGTTCTCCCAGTAGCCGAAGTCCATGCACCAGCTGCAGCCCACGGTCGCCGCGGATGTCATCACCGCGAGTGCCTTGAGCTGCGGGTCCAGCGCCTTCCACCGGCCCACGGCCAGCACGAAGCGGAGCCCGGCCCACAGCACCCTGGTGTGGTGGGCCGTGGCCCGAACGGGATCGATGACCTTCCCGTACGTACGGTTCGAGTACCACGACACGGCGCGGAGGAGGAGGCTGCGGGGCGGGTCGAGCGAGATACGGGCGGTCATGGCGGGTCTCCTTCGGTTCGGCTCCGAGTCCGCCGCGCGGTCCCCCGGGGGTGCCGGCGGCGGCTGCTGTCAGGGATGAGACGGGCGAGGGCTGCCGGATGTGACACCGGAGAGCGGCCGATCGCGGAATCCTGCGACGGGTACGGACGTTGGTTCCGGCATGACGGGATTCGATGCAGACCAGGACGCGCTTCTCCGACTGATCGCCGAGGAGGACGGCGGGGTGCTCGTGACGCTGAAGCGGGACGGCCGGCCCCAGCTGTCCAATGTCAATCACTTCTACTCCCCCGAGGAGCACATCATCCGTGTCTCGATCACCGAGGGCCGGGCGAAGACACGGAACCTTCGGCGCGATCCGAGGGCGAGCTACCACGTCACCAGCAAGGACCGCTGGGCCTGGACGGTCGCGGACGGGACCGCCGAGCTGTCGCCGGTCGCCACCGACCCGCACGACGCGACCGTGGAGGAGCTGATCACGCTCTACCGCGACGTGCAGGGCGAGCACCCCGACTGGGACGACTACCGCAGTGCCATGGTCCGCGACGGGCGGATCGTCCTGCGACTGCACGTGGAGCATGTGTACGGGCAGCCGCGTGGCTGAGGCGGCGGTGTCCGGCCCTCATTCCGTTGGCCGTCCCGTACTCGCACGGTCGTACCCCCTGCTCATAATGAAACGACACCGACTCCCTCAGGAGATGTTGTGACCGGCGCTGACTCCTTGCACCCGCTCCGCACCCGGCTCCGTACGCTGCGACCCGCCGCATTCGGCGCCGACCCCGACGGCGACCGCATGGAGCGCATCCGGCGCTCACCCAACTTCGCCGACGGCGTCTTCCAGAACCCCATGGGGGCGCGGAGCAGGCCGTCCGGCTCCATGCTGGAGTTCGCGAAGGTCTTCTTCCGCAAGGAGGAGCGGGCCCGCAGGACGCCGACCGGAACGGTACCCGTCCACGCCACCACGCTCGCCGACCTTGCCGCGCCACCCGCCACGGGTCTGCGGCTCACCTGGATGGGTCATTCGAGCGTGCTGGCCGAGATCGACGGCCGCCGGGTGCTCTTCGACCCGGTGTGGGGCGAGCGATGCTCGCCCTTCGCTTTTGCGGGGCCCAAACGGCTGCACCCCGTCCCGCTGCCGCTCGCCGCGCTCGGCCCGGTCGACGTGGTGGTCATCTCCCACGACCACTACGACCACCTCGACCTGCCGACGATCCGCTCCCTGGTGGGTACGGACACGGCCTTCGCGGTGCCGCTCGGCGTCGGCGCCCACCTGGAGCGCTGGGGCGTGTCCGCCGACCGGTTGCGCGAGTTCGACTGGAACGAGACCACGCACATCGCGGGGATCAGCCTGACCGCGACCCCCGCCCGGCACTTCTGCGGACGCGGCCTGCGCAACCAGCAGCACACCCTCTGGGCGTCCTGGGCCGTCGCGGGCCCGGAGCACCGGATCTACCACAGCGGGGACACCGGCTACTTCCCCGGTTTCAAGGACATCGGAGCCGAGCACGGCCCGTTCGACGCGACGATGATCCAGATCGGTGCCTACTCCGAGTACTGGCCGGACATCCACATGACACCGGCGGAGGGCATGCGTGCCCATCTGGACCTCCAGGGCGGGGAGCCGCTCGGCGCGATGCTGCCGATCCACTGGGCCACGTTCAATCTGGCCCCGCACCCGTGGGCCGAGCCGGGGGAGTGGACGAAGGATGCTGCTGCGGAGGTCGGGCAGGCGGTGGCGTTCCCCCGGCCCGGCGAACCCTTCGAGCCGGCGGGGATACTCCCCACGGACCCCTGGTGGCGCGCGGTGTCCGCGCCTATTGCGCACCCGTGGCGCCGCTCCAAGGGGGCGCATACCGCACTGGTGCACCGGGAAGAGGTCGACCTTGCGGGCGAACGGTGATCTCAGGCATGGGGATCTTGCGAAGCCGGAGCGGATGTTGGGTGGCATGTCGCGCGATCAGGACCGCATAGGGAGGGCCATCGACGAGCCCCTGCTACGAGAACGCCTGGTGATGCCACAGCAGTTCACGCCCCGACCCACTTCACGAGGCCCGTCGCATGTGGTGATCCGAACTCGAACCGTCGGTCGTTGACTCTGCCTGCTCATGGCCGCGGGTTCCGAACGACCGTTCGGAGCCCGCGGTGTCTGGGGTGTCGTGATGCCTGCGAGTCATGTGGAATAGATCCTGGGGGCGATCGCTGGGCCTTCTCACCAAGAGAAACGCCCGGCTCCGAGCCCGGCACATCCCTCCGCCTTCAACTCGCTCGCACACGGCTCTGCTGGTGACGACCAGGGTTGCTGGCCATCGTGTCCCGATGTGGAGTACTGGTCCGCGCGTGGTCCGGATCTTGGTCCAGCTCAACGGCCCATCCCTGATCTTGCGTGGGTATCCCCGGCTTCAGCCGGGGAGGGAAACGCGTCCTTGGTCCGGAGGCGCGAAGCGCCGGAGTTCGCTGTGCCTGGGGGATGGTCAGGCAGGTCGCTTCTGCCCTTCGATGTACTGGCGGATCACGGTCAGCGGTGCGCCGCCGCAGGATCCCGCGAAGTAGGAGCGGGACCAGAACACCGATCCCATGCCGATCCGGTTGATTCGCCCGGTGTACTCCGCTCGCAGGTACCTGGAGCTGACGCCCTTGAGGCTGTTGATCAGCTTCGACAGGGCGACCTTCGGCGGGTAGTGCACCAGCAGGTGCACGTGGTCGGCTTCGCCGTTGAACTCCCGCAGCTCCGCCTCGAACTTGCCGCAGACCTCGCGCATGATCTCTTCGCACCGCTTCAGCATGTCGTCATCGAACACGCCGCGCCGGTACTTGGTGACGAACACCAAGTGGGCATGGAGGTGGTGGGCGACGTGGCGACCGGTACGAATATCGGGGTTTGGTTCCCATCGTGGTGACATACGCCAAGCGTAGTATGATCTCCGAAGCGGGCCAGGAAGGGGGTGGGCCGGATGATCCGTGCGTACAAGTTCCTGATGCGGCCCACCGTGGGCCAGCAGGGCGCGCTCGCCGAGATGCTGCGGGATCACTGCTCGCTCTACAACGGCGCGTTGCAAGAACGCCGCGATGCCTACCGGCACAGCTCGAAGACGACGGTCCGGTACGGGCAGCAGTCCGCCCAGCTCAAGGACATCCGGGCCTTCGACCCGGAACGCCAGGGACGTTGGTCGTTCTCTTCTCAGCAGGCGACGTTGCGACGGCTGGACAAGGCGTTCGCCGCGTTCTTCCGTCGGGTCAAGGCCTCAGAGGCACCGGGGTATCCGCGCTTTCGTTCGGCCAAGCGGTTCGACACCGTGGACTTCCCGAAGGACGGCGACGGCTGCCGCTGGGATGCCACCCCGCACGACCCCGTCACCCGCGTCCGCCTCCAGGGCGTCGGACACGTCAAGGTGCACCAGCACCGGCCGGTGGCCGGGAAGGTCAAGACGATCAGCGTCAAGCGCGAAGGGCGGCGCTGGTACGTCATCCTCACCGCCGACCAGGAACAGCCCGAGCCCCTACCGGCGACCGGCAGCATGGTCGGCATCGACCTGGGCATAGCGAACTTCCTCGCCGACTCCCACGGCGAGTTCGTACCCAACCCCCATCACGGGGCGAAGGCCGCCGCGAAGCTCGAAGCCGCGCAGCAGGCCCTCGTCCGGTGCAAGCGCGGCTCGAAGCGCCGACGCAAGGCCGTGGAGGTTGTGGCGCGGCTGCACCGCAAGGTCCGCCGTCAGCGCCTGGACCACGCGCACAAGACCGCGCTGAACCTGGTGCGTGACCACGATTTCATCGCGCACGAAGACCTCAGGATCCGCAACATGAGCAAGGTCCCGGCTCCGAAGCCGGACCCCGCCACGCCGGGCACCTTCCTGCCCAACGGGGCCGTCGCCAAGGCCGGGCTGAACCGTTCGATCGCTGATGCCGGATGGGGGGTGTTCCTGACGATCCTCACCGCCAAGGCAGAATGCGCCGGACGGGAAGTGATGGCCGTGGACCCCCGCAACACCTCCCGGCGGTGCCCCGTATGCGGGTACACCGCCAAGGAGAACCGGCCCACCCAGGAGAAGTTCCACTGCGTCTCGTGCGGTCACCAGGCACACGCGGACACGGTGGGCGCCCTGAACGTTCTACGGGCCGGGCTGGTCCGTCGCGAAGCCCAACCGGCCTAGCGAGAAGCCCCCACCTTCAGGTGGGGGAGGAGTCACGATGATGACATGCCGTGGGCTGCGGCTGCTTCCAGTGGGCAAGGCCGCGTCGCGGTCGTCCCTCGTGGAGTGGGCCGACATGGGCGAGAAGACAGTGTCTCGTGATTCTGTTGGTTTCACCTGAGGTGACTTGGTTCCGAAGGCTTGGCAGGGTGTTTCTTCTGAGCAGATGGACGAGTTTCGTGTCGAAGTCGACGGTGGAGGGAATCCCCGCGGCCTGGCAGCGGGCTGCGTCCTGGGTCCATGAGCGCGGGACGTACAGTTCCCTGCCGATCGCCGCGTGTTCACGCGGGGTGGCGAAGGCGACGTAGACGGTCACCTCGCTCTGCCGTGGCCTCAGCTTGACTCTGTCGGGGATCTTGGAGTTTCGCTGTGCGGCGGCATGGTCAACAAGCATGCTCGTGTCGTTCCGATGACCGATGCAGCTGCC
>NZ_JBFAJH010000075.1:0-27066 GCF_040655115.1 Streptomyces atratus
CGGCTCGTCGTCGAGGCGACGCGGATCGGCGCCGACACACAGCTGGCGCGGATGGCGAAGCTCGTCGAGGACGCGCAGAACGGCAAGGCGGCGCCACCGGCGGGTGCCGGTGGAGCGCCCCGGGCAGACGGTGACCCTGGTGCACGACCTCGACGGTGAGCCACTGGCCTGTGTCGTCCACGACGAGGTGCTTCTGGACCAGCCCGCTCTGCTGACGGCCGTGACGCAGAGCGTCCGGATGGCGCTGGAGACCAACAGGGTCGCGGCGGAGTTGGCCCTCTCCGGGGCACGTATCGCCGACGCGCACAGCAGCGCCCGCCGGGCCATAGAGCGCGATCTGCACGACGGCGCCCAGCAGCGACTGATCGCCTTGCGGATGAAGGTGGCCGTCCTCGGCCGGCTGCTGCCGCAGGACGCGCGGCGGGCCTCCCAGCTGGCCGAGGAGCTCGGCCCCGACGTGGAGGCGGCCCTGGCGGAGATCCGGGACGTCGCCCATGGCGAAGGCCCACGTCTGCTGCACGACGAGGGTCTCGCCGCCGCACTCGCCGACGCGTTCCGGCAGGTCCCGGGCGTGACGTCGCTCCGCACCGACGGGCTCGGCCGCTACCGGGCCGCCGTGGAGAGCGCGGTGTACTTCACGTGCAGGGAGGCCGTGCAGAACGCCGCCAAGTACGCGGGCCCGGGCAGCACGGTCGGGATCGAGCTCACGGACGACGGGCGACGGCTGTCGTTCTCCGTCCGGGACGATGGTCATGGCCGCCTGCCCGCCGGTGCGGCCGGGGGCGAGGGTCGGACGGGAGCGGGCCTGGCTCATATGCGCGCCCGCATGGCGGGCTGCGGCGGCGAGGTCACCATCACCGGCCTACCGGGGCGGGGGACGGACGTGCACGGCAGCGTCCCGCTCGACGGGCCCCAGGGCATCTGACCCGGATCGCCAGGGTCGACCCCGCGCAGAAGGCGCGAGAAAGGACGCCAGAAAACCGAACTCCCATGGGGCGGGCCGCTCCCTTGGGCGGTGCGCCGGCTTCGACCAGGCTTTGGGCCGACGACGAAGTCAGGAGACCCGCATGCGCAATCGACCGCACAGGAAATGGATCCTCCCGGCACTGGCCGCGGCCCTCGCCGGGGTGCTGAGCTCCGGATTGCCCGTGGCATCGGCGGAGACCGCACCGGCCGCGACGGAAACGGGCCGGGCGGCGGAAGGCAGTACCTCACTCGTGCAGGGGCCGGGCAGCGACTGCTTCTGGTACTACGGCGGAATCGGTGCCGACCCCCTCTACAACATCGCCTACCCCGACGCCGGTGCCGTCTACTGGGCCGCCTACTACCGCCGCCCCGCCGGGTCGACGCTCACGCTGAAGGGGAGCTACCCGCACGCTCGGTACTTCTCCTTCATCTCCTACGACCGACTGGGCCAGCCGGTGGACGGCCTCGCGGACTACCAGATCGCCCCGGACCGCGGCTCCGCCAACCCGTACCTTCCGGGTGCCAGGCGCAACACCCCCGCGAAGCATCGCGGCTACACGGTGTCGTTCGACCACACGGCCAACTACGACACGTCGACGGGCGAGGCCGCGCACACCATCCGCGACCCGCGCAACGACGAACCGGTGCGCAACGACCTGCACACCATCCCCACGGCCTCGCTCGGCCAGACGCCCCTGGGCACCGAGACGGGCCCGGACGGGGTGACGTACGAGACCGACCTGGTACTCATGCGGGTGTACATCCCCGACCGCGGCATGGACCTCACCGGCGGCGTCGGGCTGCCCCAGCCGACCCTGAGGCTCGCGGACGGCACCGAACTGACCGGCCAGGCCGCCTGCGACGCGACAGACTCCGAGTCGAAGGACTACGGGCGTCGGAACGGCGGCGCCACCCGTCTGCCGGAGGCGTCCGCGCTCACGCTGAGCGAGGCCAACTACAAGACCCTGCGCTACCCGGACCAGATCCCCGACAGCGCCGACATGCTGCCGGACACGCCGGGCGTCCAGGTCCAGGTGTACCCGCCGATCGGCCCGAAGACGCCCACGACGTACGCGAGTCCACCGCCCGGGGTGCTGTTCCAGACCAAGCGCAAGGTGGACCCCGCCTTCCCGGCCGCGTACGACCCTGACGCGGATCCGCGGACCTCGCGGACCACGAAGTGGTCGTCCCAGCACAACCGCTCGTACCTGCTGCAGAACTGGACCGGCGACGACGCCGTCGGCGCGAACCCGGCGCCCCAGCGGACGGGCGGCGGGTTCTTCCCGAACATCCACAACAACTACGTGCGCACGGTCCTGAGCGGCAAGTTCGGCCAGGTCGCGGTCCTCAGGGGCAAGCTGCCCACCTTCGCCGCCACCTACGACCACAATCCCGTGATGGGCTCCGGCCAGGTCCGCTACACGTCGTTCTGCGTGAACGAGTCCGTGTACACGACCCGGGTCATGGGCTGTGCGTACGACGAGCAGGTGCCCGTGGACAAGGACGGCTTCTACACCATCGTCGTCAGCCTGGACAAGGACAAGCCCCACAACGCGCGCACGGCGTGCGGTGTCACGTACATCGAGCGCTCGCCGCGCGGGGACGGCTACAAGGACAAGGACTTCGCCTGGTTCCAGATTCGCAACATGATCCCCGACACCGGCTTCCACCACGCGGTGCAGGACACGAAGAGCCCCGGGGACGAGCTCGCGACGATGGGCGACTACCTGCCGAACGTCACGTACATGAGCACGGACCGGTTCGAGGCGGAAGGCTGTTCCCGCCGCTGAACCGGAGGGCGGCCGGCCTGATGGGGCCGGCCGCCGCTTTGTGTCCTTGGCTCGGGGGTGTCTCCCCTGACGTCAGTCCTCGAACGAACCGTGCCGGCCCGCGCCGCCCGCGAACCGTGCCGCGCCGGCCCCGGTCTCGCCGACGGTGAGCGGGTGCAAGCCGTGCCGGTACTCGGCCGCCAGGGAAGCCGTCCTCGTCGCGCCGCGCGAGGTCTCCGGTGCGGAACCAGCCGTCGGTGAAGGCGGCCTCGTCGGCCTCCGGACGGTTCCGGTACCGGCCATCACGTTCGGTCCCGACACGGCCAGTTCGCCCACCGCGCCCTCGGCGACGTCCCTGCCTTCGTCGTCGATGAGCCGCACCCGGACGCCAGCGATCGGGGTACCGATCGAGCCGGGCTTGCGCGGCCCGTCGAGGGAGCCGAACATGACCACCGGCGAGGTCTCCGACAGGCCGTAGCCCTCCAGGACGGGGCAGCCGAAGACGGACTCGAAGCGGTGCAGCACCTCCACCGGCATCGCCGCACCGCCCGTGACGCAGAAGCGCAGGCCGTCCGTGGCGCCGGTCGCGCCGGCGACGTCGGCGGCGGCGAGCAGGCCGAGGAATATGGTGGGCACCCCTTCCACGACCGTGACCTCGTCCCGGGACAGCATCTCCAGCGCCTTCGCCGCGTCGAAGCGCGGCAGCAGGGTGATGCACGCGCCGGTGAGGACGGCGGCGTTGAGGCCGCAGGTCTGGCCGAAGACGTGGAAGAACGGCAGACCGCCGAAGACGGTGTCGGCGGCCGACAAGCCCAGCATCCGCGCCACCGTCTCGGTGTTGCTGCCCAGGTTGCCGTGGGTGAGGCGGGCACCCTTGGGGCGGCCGGTGGCGCCCGAGGCGTAGAGCAGCACGGCGACGTCGTCGGTGTTCCGGTCCACGACCTCGGCGCTCGGCTCGGTGGCGGCCAGTGCGGTGGTGAAGTCCTCCGCGGTGACGTCGGTGCAGCCGATGCCCAGCTCGGCGGCGGCCTTTCGCGCCTCGGGCATCGCCGCGCCCCAGGCCAGAATCGCGCGGGCGCCGCAGTCGCCGGCTGCGTAGCCGATCTCGCCCGACTTCAGCAGCGGGTTCATCGGCACGGCGACCGCGCCGGCGCGCAGCACGCCGTAATAGACAACCGCGAAGTGCGGGATGTTCGGCAGCAGGATCGCCACCCGGTCGCCGACCCCGACGCCTTGCGCGGCGAGCCAGCCCGCGACGCGGGCGCTGTGGGCGTCGAGTGTCCGGTAGCCGACCGTGGTGCCGTCCAGCAGGATCGCCGGGCCGTCGTGGTGCGTGGCCGCGGTGCGCGTCAGATTGTGGGCGAGGTTGGTCATCGTCGACCCTTTCCGCTGTTTCGGTCCGCTCATGATCCGTGGCATCGGCCCGGTCTTTCCATGGGCGGCCGCACGGTGGACAACGCACCGGATTGTGCGGGCGCACGACCGGGGCGCGTATGTGGGGGCGTGGCGTGGGCCAGGGGTCAGCGGATGCGCAGCGCCTTCAGCAGCCGCAGGGCCCGGGTGAAGAGCCGCACGTGCTGTGCCCTGGACAGCCCGAAAGCCGGGTCGAAGCCCAGCAGGTGCTGGCTGGCGACGGTCTGCGGTTCGGTGTACTTCAACAGCCCGGCGGTGCCGTGGCGGCGGCCGATGCCGGACGCCTTCATCCCGCCCATGGGCGCGGCCTGCGAGGCGTAGGCGGCGGCGTAGCCCTCGTTGATGTTGACCGTGCCGGCCTGGATGCGGCCGGCGACGTGGCGGGCGCGGCGCGTGTCGCGGCTGAAGACGGAGGCGTTCAGCCCGTACACGGTGTCGTTGGCGGCCTGCACGGCCTCGTCATCGTCGCGGAACGCGTAGACGGACGCCACCGGGCCGAAGGTCTCCTCCCGCCACGGCGGCATGGACTCCGTGACGCCGGTGAGGACGGTGGGCTCGTAGAAATACGGGCCGAGGTCCGGGCGTGGACGCCCGCCGGTGACGACGGTGGCGCCGGCGGCCCGCGCCGCCTCCACCTGCTCCGTGACCCGCTCCAGTTGCCGCTGCGAGGTGAGCGAGCCCATGTCGGCGTCGAAGCCCAGGCCGGCGCCCAGCGTCAGCTGCCCGACGTGCGCGCCGAAGCGGCGCACGAACTCGTCGAAGCGCGACTCGTGGACATAGATCCGCTCGATGGACACGCACAGCTGGCCCGCGTTGGCGAAGCAGGCACGAACCGCGGTCGGCACTGCTTTGTCCAGGTCGGCGTCGGCGAGCACGAGCATCGGGTTCTTGCCGCCGAGCTCCAAGGAACATCCGATGAGCCGACGCGAGGCGTGCTCGGCGATGGCGCGGCCTGCCGCGGTGGAGCCGGTGAAGCCGATGTAGTCGGCCTGGTCGAGCAGCGGCCGGCCGACCTCCGCCGGGTCACCGTTCACCACCTGCCACAACTCGGCGGGCAGCCCCAGCTCCGTCAGGAGCATCCGGGGCCACAGGCTGGAGAGGACGGTCTGGCTGTCCGGCTTGTGCACCACGGCGTTGCCGGCCAGCAGCGCCGGCACCACGTCCATGGTGAGCGCAAAGGGGTAGTTCCACGGCGTGATGACCCCGACCACCCCCTTGGGGTGCGGGGTCTCCACGGTCCGGGTGAGCAGTGGCAGGGCCCCGGCCCGGCGCCTGGGGTGCAGTACCTTCGGCGCCTGGCGGGCCGCGTACAGGGTGGAGGTGGCGGCGTCCAGCAGCTCCTCGAAGGCGTGGTGGCGGGCCTTGCCGGTCTCCAGCTGGATCAGGTCCAGGATCTCGTCCTGCCGGTCGAGCATCGCGCCGTACAGCTTCAGGAAAGGCTTCGCGCGCTCCCGGGGTGAGCGCGCCGCCCAAGCGCGCTGCGCCTCGCGCGCCGCGGCGTACGCGGCATCCACGTCGGAGGCCGTCGACTGCCGCAGCTCGGCGAGCGGGGCGCCGGTGAAGGGTGCGAGCGTCGTGACCGTGGCACCGGTGGCGGCGATGCCCGCGGTGAGCCGCGCCGTCAGCACGGGGTCGAGTGGGGTGCTGTCCGCCGCCGCTGCGGGCTGTGTGGGCGCGAGTGCCATCGGTGTACGTCTCCTGGAGCGGTTGGCGAGGCGGGTGCGGGGTGGGCCCCATGATCCGGGGACCGGGCCGGTCAGGCCATGGGCCGCCGCCCGGGAGTGCGGGCCCGTCTCTTGTGCACGTGCACGAACGGGCAGGTCAGCTTCGAGATGGCGGATCTGAGCGACTCACGCCATTCGCGGCGACCCTGGGGCCCGTACCGAGCAGGGTGTCGATGGCGCTACGCCCCCTTGCCGCCGGCCTCGGGCATGAAGTGGGCGTAGTGGTCGAGGGTGATGGTCGGGCTGGAGTGGCCGAGCCATCGGGCGAGGGTGACGACGGACTCACCGGCTTCGAGGGTGATCGAGGCATCAGTGTGCCGGAGGACGTGAAAGCCGTCCTTGCGGGATGCCTTCCAGCGATGCCCCTTTTCCCGCATGGGGATGACGCCGGCCTTCGCGAGCGTGGGCTTCCAGACCTCGACGTTGAAGATGTTGGCGCGGATCGCGTTGCCGTACGTCGTGGTCAGGACGAGCGGGAAGGTCTGCTTCTCCCGCTCGGGCTCCGGTCCACCCCACGGCAGCTCGACGTCGGCGGCCGGGTGCTGGAGGGAGGGAGTAGGCCGCCAACTCGGTCGCGACGGACCGGGGCATGTCGACGACACTGGTCTTCCCGCCCTTGGGCAGCGCGAAGTACAAGCGACCGTTGAGGAGTTGGACCTGGCGGCGTACGCGGATGAGGCCGCGCTCGAAGTCGACGTCCGCCGACTACCCAGCGTGTGCGGGTTCAAGAGCCCGATCGACTACGAGAACGAGTACGGGGCCAGCCTCACCATGGGACTGGCTTCATAGGAAGGACTCCACAGTTCGAGGGGGATTGACACAACCAACATCCCATGCTGTCACGGACTCCACGCTACGAGGGGAACCTCAGAAGCCGAGTTGGGGAGGCGTGACATCGACGGCACCGGTTGCCTCGTCGACGGTGACGCCCGTGCCGCCGGATGCCGGAGCGCGCACGGCAGGGAACGCCCCGCCCCTTGGCACCGCCGAGCCCATGGCTGATCCGGACCGGACTTCCCGGTCGGTCGGCACGCCCTGACGGGTGAATGTCACGCCATGGCGGGTGCCGGGCAGCCCACGTCGGTCCCGTGGCTGGTTTGCTGCACCAGGAAACTGGCGCGACGCGCCGGGGGGACCTGCTGGCCGCTCCGGTGGGAGCGGCGCCCCGCCGGGTGCCGAGTCCACCCGCGAAGGACCGACCGAAGGAGCGCCGTTGTGGCGACGATGGGCACAGCTGGGGCGGACGAGGTGGAGGAGTCGTACGCGAACGAGCTGCCGGTACGGAGCAAGGAACCGGGCAATGTGGTCATCAAGTGGATGACCACCACCGATCACAAGACGATCGGAACGTTGTACCTGGTCACCTCGTTCGCGTTCTTCGTCGTCGGTGGCGTGATGGCACTCATCATGCGCGCCGAGCTGGCCCGCCCCGGCATCCAGCTCATCTCGAACGAGCAGTTCAACCAGGCGTTCACGATGCACGGCACGATCATGCTGCTGATGTTCGCCACGCCGCTGTTCGCCGGGTTCACGAACTGGATCATGCCGCTGCAGATCGGCGCGCCCGACGTGGCGTTCCCCCGGCTGAACATGTTCGCGTACTGGCTGTACCTCTTCGGCTCGATCATCGCGGTGGCCGGCTTCCTCACCCCGCAGGGTGCGGCGGACTTCGGCTGGTTCGCCTACTCCCCGCTGACCGACGCAGTCCATTCGCCCAACATCGGCGGCGATATGTGGATCATGGGCCTGGCCTTCTCCGGATTCGGCACGATCCTTGGTTCGGTCAATTTCATCACCACGATCATCTGCCTGCGCGCACCGGGCATGACGATGTTCCGGATGCCGATCTTCGTGTGGAACGTCCTGCTGACCGCTGTGCTGGTCCTGCTGGCCTTCCCGGTGCTGGCAGCGGCCCTTCTGGTGCTGGAGGCGGACCGCAAGTTCGGGGCGCGGGTCTTCGAGGCGGCCAATGGCGGCGCACTGCTCTGGCAACACCTCTTCTGGTTCTTCGGGCATCCGGAGGTGTACATCATCGCTCTGCCGTTCTTCGGCATCGTCACCGAGATCATCCCCGTCTTCAGCCGTAAACCGGTCTTCGGGTACATCGGTCTGATCAGCGCCACCATCTCCATCGCCGGCCTCTCGGCAACCGTGTGGGCGCACCACATGTTCGTCACCGGCGGTGTGCTGTTGCCGTTCTTCTCGTTCATGACGTTCCTCATCGCGGTGCCGACCGGGGTGAAGTTCTTCAACTGGATCGGCACGATGTGGAAGGGCTCGCTGTCCTTCGAGACACCGATGCTGTGGTCCATCGGTTTTCTGGTGACCTTCCTTTTCGGTGGTCTGACCGGCGTCATCCTGGCCTCGCCGCCGTTGGACTTCCATGTCTCGGACTCGTACTTCGTCGTCGCGCACTTCCACTACGTCGTCTTCGGTACCGTGGTCTTCGCGATGTTCGCCGGATTCCACTTCTGGTGGCCGAAGTTCACCGGCAAGATGCTGGACGAGCGGCTCGGCAAGATCACGTTCTGGACACTGTTCGTGGGCTTCCACGGCACGTTCCTGGTGCAGCACTGGCTCGGTGCCGAGGGCATGCCGCGTCGTTACGCGGACTACCTCGCCGCCGACGGCTTCACCCTGCTGAACACGATCTCGACGATCTCCTCGTTCCTCCTCGGACTGTCGATGCTGCCGTTCTTCTACAACGTGTGGAAGACCGCCAAGTACGGCAAGCCGGTCGAGGTCGACGACCCGTGGGGGTACGGCCGTTCGCTGGAATGGGCGACCTCCTGCCCGCCGCCGCGGCACAACTTCCTGACCATGCCGCGGATCCGCTCCGAATCCCCGGCGTTCGACCTGCACCACCCCGCCGTACGCACTCTCGAGGAGGCGCGGAACCGCCCGCACACCGCCCCCGGGGCCCCAGGGGCGTAACCAGGCGTGACGGAGATGCCCCGGTGAAGGAGGACGAATGGACGCCGACAAGGACTGCGTCGCCCACGGTCTGGCACGGATGGAGGGCTATCTGCTGTGGAACGCCGAGGTCGAGGAGGCACGCAGACGGGCCGCCCGGTTCACCGGCGAGCTGCCCTGGCTCACCACGGCCCAGCGTGAGGACGTGGAACGCGTCTACACGGCGGACCGGGTCGCCGCGTCCCGGGCGATGCTGTCCCGGATCTCGGCCCGCTCCACCGAAATGCGCGGCGAGTACAACGACCGCTACCGCGCGCTCAGAGCACGCTGCGTCGCGACCGCCGTCGTCACCGCGGGCGCGGTCAGCGGCACCTGCACCGCCCTCATCCTGCTGACCCGCTGACGCCGTTCCGCCGTCCTCAACGGGCGAAGTCGGACGCGGTTCGTGAGGATGAGGGGTGATGGGCGCGTGTGACCGGGGCAGGAGTACGGGCGCCCGCGCAGACCCGAGAAGGGACGAACACTGTGGCACGACCCAGGATTCTCGTCGTCGGCGCCGGATTTGCCGGGGTCGAGTGCGTACGCCGTCTGGAGCGCGGACTCAACCTCGGCGAGGCGGACATCGCGCTCGTCTCCCCGTTCTCCTACCAGCTCTACCTGCCACTGCTGCCCCAGGTGGCCGCGGGCGTCCTCACCCCGCAGTCGGTCGCGGTGTCGCTGCGCCGCAGTCGTCGGTACCGCACCCGGATCATCCCCGGCGGAGCGATCGGCGTGGACCCGAAGGCGAAGGTCTGCGTCATCCGCAAGATCACCGACGAGATCGTCGACGAACCGTACGACTACATCGTCCTCGCCCCCGGCAGCGTCACCCGTACCTTCGACATCCCGGGACTGCTCGACAACGCCCGCGGCATGAAGACGCTGGCCGAGGCCGCGTACGTACGCGACCATGTGATCGCCCAGCTCGACCTGGCGGACGCCAGCCACGACGAGGACGAACGGGCCTCCAGGCTGCAGTTCGTAGTGGTCGGCGGCGGCTACGCGGGCACCGAGACCGCGGCGTGTCTGCAGCGACTCACCACGAGCGCCGTCGGGCAATACCCCCGGCTCGACCCGAAGCTCATCAAGTGGCACCTGGTCGACATCGCCCCGAAGCTGATGCCCGAGCTGGGGGACAAGCTCGGACTCAGCGCCCTGGCAGTCCTGCGCGAGCGTGGCATCGAAGTGTCGCTCGGCGTCTCCGTCGCCGAGGCCGGACCGGACCAGGTGACGCTCACCGACGGCCGCGTACTGCCGTGCCGCACACTGATCTGGACGGCCGGTGTCACCGCGAGCCCACTGGTCGCCACCTTCGACGCCGAAACGGTACGAGGCCGGCTGGCAGTGACACCCGAGATGACCCTGCCGGGCTTCGACGGCGTCTTCGCGCTCGGCGACGCCGCCGCCGTACCGGACCTGGTCAAGGGCGACGGCGCGGTCTGCCCGCCCACCGCGCAGCACGCCGGGCGCCAGGGACGCAGGCTCGCCGACAACCTGATCGCGACACTGCGCCACCAGCCGCTGAAGCCGTACGTCCACAGGGACCTCGGGCTCGTCGTGGACCTCGGCGGCAAGGACGCGGTCTCCAAGCCGCTCGGCATCGAGATGCACGGCATCGCCGCGCAGGCCGTGGCCCGTGGCTACCACTGGTCGGCGCTGCGCACCAATGTGGCCAAGGCCCGGGTCATGACCAACTGGATGCTCAACGCGATCGCCGGTGACGACTTCGTACGCACCGGATTCCAGGCCAGACATCCTGGCACGCTCCGCGACTTCGAGCACACGGACGCCTACCTCACGCCGGCACAGGTCCGTGAGCACACGGCGTCGATGACGGCCCGCGGCTGATCCGGAATTCCTCATCGGGTCCGGTCACATTCCTCCGGCGGTGCGTGTCATGGCACCGACGGACGGAGTTCCGTCGCTGTGACAGGCAGCAGGACAGGCGACACGAGGAGCAATCCATGACCGCGGGCATCAAGACGATCACCTACCCCGTCAAGGACCTGGCCGGGGCAAAGACCCTGTTCAACATCTTGCTGGAGGCGGAGCCCGTGATGGACGAGCCGTACTACGCCGGCTACCGGGTCGCCGGTCAGGACATCGGTCCGGAGCCCCACGGTCACGGCAAGGGGATGACCGGTCCGCTCGGCCACTGGCACGTGGACGACATCGAGGCAAGCGTGAAGAAGCTCCTCGAAGCGGGTGCGGAGACCGTGCAGGCGATCCAGGACGTCGGCGGCGGCAAGCTCATCGCGTCGCTCAAGGGCGCGGACGGCAACGCGATCGGCCTCATCCAGCCCGCCTGCCGAAAGAGAGGCCCTGGACCGCTGTTCCGACGGAGCAGCGGTCCGGGCCGGCCGGGCGCTCACGCTTCGAGGATCCGCACATCCATCCGGCCGAGGTGATCGGCGTCGGCGAGGAGATCGATCGAGACGATCCTGCCGTCCTCGACGGTGAAGCCGAAGACCACCCGCGGCTTCCCGCCCGAAGTCCGGACGGCGCCCGGAACACCGTCGATCAGCGCCGGCTGCGCCGCCCTGGCACGCCCCGAGAACGTGTCGGCGACCGCCTGGGCCCCGACGGCCGCGGCCGCGCCCGACAGAGCGGCCGCGGTGTCGACGCGCAGGACGACGTCCGGGTCGAGCAGGGCCAGCAGCGCCTCGAAGTCGCCCTCGCGCGACGCGGTCAGGAACGCGTCGACGACTTCGCGACGGCGGACGGGATCCGACCCGGGAGCCGGCATCGGCACGGTGCTCTGGACGCGTCGGCGCGCACGGCTGGCGAGCTGGCGGGTCGCGGCGGGGGTGCGTTCCACGATGGGGGCGATCTCGTCGAACGGCACGGCGAACATGTCGTGCAGCACGAACGCCAGGCGCTCCGCCGGCGGCAGCGTGTCGAGCACCACGAGCATCGCCAGACCGACCGACTCGGTGAGCTCCGCCTGCTGCTCGGGACCGGTGCCGTCCTGGTGCCCCGCGGCCGGTTCCGGCCGGTGCGTCTCCCACGGGTCCTCACGCCGGGTGTCGCGGGCGCGCAGCATATGGAACGACACGCGGGCGACCACCGTCGTGAGCCACCCACAGAGGTTCTCCACCGCGTCGGCGTCGGTGCGGGTGAGCCGCAGCCAGGTTTCCTGGACGGCGTCGTCCGCCTCGGCCGCCGATCCGAGCATCCGGTAGGCCACCGCCCTGAGCCGGGACCGGTGCTGCTCGAAGCGGCCCGCCAGAACTTCTTGTTCGTCCATCGGTCACGTTCCTCCGTCGCGCAGTGTCGTACGAGTGACCCATGGGACCAGCACTTTGTGATCGTGGGCGCACGCCGACACGCCGTCGAAACAGCCCGAACGGGGAGGGCAGGGGCCACCTTGACGCTGCGCCCCGCCCTGTCCGTCGACGACTGATGGCTGACGGCCGACTCAGTCGTTGCCCCCGTGGCCCGCGGTCAGCGCCGGGTTCCGTTCCACCACCGGCTCCAGTACGTCGTCGATGGCCTTGAGGAGATCCGCGTCGAACGTCACGCCCGCCGCCTTCGCGTTCTCCGTGACCTGCTCGGGCCGGGAGGCGCCGATGATCGCGGCGGAGACGTTGGAGTTCTGCAGCACCCAGGCGACGGCCAGCTGGGCAAGGCTCAGACCGGCTTCGTCGGCCAGCGGCCGCAACTGCTGGACCCGCTCCAGGACGTCGTCGCGGAGCCACCCGGAGACGAAGTCCGCACCACCCTTCTCGTCGGTCGCTCGTGAACCGGCCGGAGGCTGCGCCCCCGGCTTGTACTTGCCCGTCAGCACGCCCTGGGCGATGGGCGACCAGACGATCTGACCGATGCCGAGCTCTTCGGAGGCGGGCACCACTTCGGCCTCGATGACCCGCCACAGCGCCGAGTACTGCGGCTGGTTGGAGATGAACGGAACGTTCAGCTCGCGGGCCAGCCGGTGTCCGGCGCGCAACTGGTCGGCGGTCCACTCGGAGACGCCGATGTAGAGGGCCTTGCCGGAGCGGACGACGTCGGCGAACGCCTCCATGGTCTCCTCCAGCGGCGTGGAGTGGTCGTAGCGGTGCGCCTGGTACAGGTCCACGTAGTCGGTCTGCAGCCGGCGCAGGGAGTTGTCGACCGATTCGAGGATGTGCTTGCGGCCCAGGCCGCGGTCGTTGTGCCCCGGGCCGGTCGGGAAGTAGACCTTGGTGAACACCTCGATGCTCTCGCGGCGCTGGTCCTTGAGCGCCCGGCCGAGGACGGCCTCGGCGCGGGTCTCGGCGTAGACGTCGGCCGTGTCGAAGGTGGTGATTCCGGCGTCCAGGGCGGCGCGGATACAGGCGACGGCCGCGTCCTCCTCCACCTGGGAGCCGTGGGTGATCCAATTCCCGTAGGCGATCTCACTGATCGTCAGGCCGCTGCGGCCGAGTCGGCGGAATTCCATGTGCCTGCTCTCCCTGTGCTGATACGTGAGCACGTCATGCTATGCGGACGGGTTCTGTTCCGGCGGGAAGGTTCAGGCAGGGGGGACGGTGCCGTGGATGCGCCGGAGGAACGTCGCGTTGTCGGGGGTCTGCCGGATCCTGTCCAGCAGCACTTCGAGCGTCGCCTGCGCGTCCCGGGTGTGCAGTGCGCGCCGGAGACCTCGGACGGCGGCCAGTTCGGCGGCAGGGAGCAGTAGTTCCTCGCGGCGGGTCCCGGACTGCGGAATGTGCACGGCCGGGTAGACCCGCTTGTCCGCCAGTGTGCGGTCCAGCCGGAGTTCCATGTTGCCGGTGCTCTTGAGTTCTTCGAAGAAGAAGTCGTCGGCGCGGGAACCGGTATCCACCAGTGCGGTGGCGAGGATGGTCAGCGAGCCGCCCTCCTCGGTGAGCCGGGCGGCGCCGAACAGCTGCTTGGGGCCGAGCAGCGCGGTGGCGTCGACGCCACCGCTGAGGGTGCGGCCACCGGCGGTGGCGGCGTTGTTGTGGGCCCGGCAGAGCCGGGTCAGCGAGTCGAGCAGGATCACGACGTCCTGCCCTTGCTCGACGAGCCGCTTCGCGCGCTCCACCGCGATTCCGGCGAGTGCGATGTGCTCCTTCGTGGGCCGGTCGAAGGTCGACGCGAACACGTCACCTCGCACGGAACGTCGCATGTCGGTGACCTCCTCGGGACGTTCGTCGAGCAGCACCACCATCAGATGGCACTCGGGGTGATTGGCCGCGACGGCGGCGGCGATCTGCTGCAGCAGCACGGTCTTTCCGGTCCGGGGCGGGGCGACGATCAGCCCGCGCTGCCCCTTGCCGACCGGGGCGACGAGATCGACGACGCGCGTCGCCGGACTGCCGCCGGGTGTCTCCAGACGCAGCCGCCGCCGGGGGTGGAGTGGGGTGAGATCGGCGAAGTGCGGCCGGTCGCGCAGCGCCTGCGGGGTGCGTCCGTTCACGCGCTCGACGGCTGTCAGGGAGCGGGCCCGGTCGCAGGTGCCCTCGACGAGATCGCCCCTGCGCAGGCCGTACCGGCGGACGAGGGCGGCGGACACCTGCACGTCGCCGTGGGACGGGTGGCCGCCGTCGGTGCGCAGGGCACCGTGTCCCTGGCGCGTGATGTCCAGGACACCGGTGGCGGTGGTGAGGATCAGTTGCGGGTCGACGGGGCGTTCGAGTGTGGTGGTCATGCGGGGTGGTCCTTTCGCGGACATGGCGAACGAGGGGCCCGGCGGGTGTGAGGGGCGGTGTGACCACGCCCCGGACGGCGGGCAGGAAAGTCCGTACCGGACTGAGAAGAAGGTGGTGCGGAAGCTGCGTCGCCGGCCGGGGAAGGACGGGCGGAACAGCGTCAGGAGGGAAAACCGGCACCGGCGCCCAGAAACGGAGGGCGTACACACGTGCCGCCGCGCACTGTACCACCTGCCGGACGCGAGACGCGCCGGGTATACGGGAGAGGCGTGGTGGCCGCCCCGCAGCCACCACCCTTGACCCGCTCGCCCGTGCCGGCCGGGCTCAGAGCCTGTCGGGTGACCTCTGATCGGGCTGCCACGCCCTGGCACGCACGCTTCCGGCGTTGCCGAAACGCCCTGGTAGCTCCTTCCTCAAGCTCTCGACTTCGTTCGAGCAGGGGAGACCCCGTCCGAGGCCATCCCGGCGCCTCGGAATCGCACGCACCATGCCGCGTCCGCTCTTCGATCGAAGGTCACCCGACAGGCTCTCAGCCGCTGAGCGCTGGAGGTCCGCAAGACCGCCGCCGTCCATGAACGGCTCACCGCCGTCGCCCTCGACGGCGACGGACCGACGGGACTGGCCACGACGCTCGCCGAGGTGCCGCGCGGCAGCGTCCTCGTTCTCGGCGCTCCCCGGCCCGCAGTGGCCCCACGGCGACCACGGGCTCCGGGTCCACTTGGCCCTCACCAAGCACCGCACAGCGGGGTGAGGGCCGAAGAGCTACGGATCAGTCGTTGCGGTCCTCGCTCCGGAACGCGGCGAGGATTTCCTCGGCGGCGAGTGTCGCCGTCAACTCGCCGTCGCGCACGCGCTGTTCGAGAGCAGGCGTGAGGGCGCGGACCTCCGGATGGCTGCGCAGACTGTCCAGCAGCTCGTCCCGCACCATCGTCCAGGTCCAGTCGACCTGCTGCTCGCGCCGTTTCGCGGCGAGCCGCCCCGTCGAGTCCAGCAGCGCACGGTGCTCCTCCAGCCGCTCCCACAACGTGTCGAGGCCGGTCGACTCACGGGCGCTGCAGGTCAGCACCGGGGGAGTCCACGCCGCATCGGCCGGGTGCATCAGCCGCAGGGCGCCCGCCAGTTCGCGGGCCGCCGCACGCGCGTCCCGCTCGTGCGGACCGTCGGCCTTGTTCACCGCGATGGCGTCCGCCAACTCCAGGACACCCTTCTTGATGCCCTGCAGCTGGTCGCCGGTACGGGCCAGCGTGAGCAGCAGGAACGTGTCGACCATCTGGGCCACGGCCGTCTCCGACTGCCCCACGCCGACCGTCTCCACCAGCACCACGTCGTAACCCGCGGCCTCCATCACCACGATGGACTCCCGGGTCGCTCTGGCCACCCCGCCCAGTGTCCCGGCGGTGGGGGAGGGGCGTACGAACGCCGCCGGATCGACCGCCAGCCGCTCCATCCTGGTCTTGTCGCCCAGGATGGAGCCGCCGGTACGGCTGGAGGACGGATCGACCGCCAGCACCGCGACCCGGTACCCGAGCCCGGTGAGCATCGTGCCGAGCGCGTCGATGAAAGTGGACTTCCCGACCCCCGGCACCCCGCTGATGCCGATGCGCCGGGCATTGCCGGAACGCGGCAGCAGCGCGCGGAGCAACTGCTGCGCCAGCGCCCGGTGATCGGGGCGGGTGGACTCGACGAGAGTGATGGAGCGCGCGATGTACGCCCGCTTCCCGTCGAGCACCCCCTTCACATAGCTGTCGATATCGATCGTCGGAGCCATCGGGTCAGCGGCTCACAGCTCATGACCGAGCGCGGCACCGAGCCGCGTCACCAGATCGAAGGCGGCGTCGGGGATCACCGTGCCGGGCGGGAACACGGCCGCCGCACCCGCATCGTGCAGCGCCTCGACGTCCTGCGGCGGGATCACCCCACCCACGACGATCATGATGTCGTCGCGGCCCTCGGCGGCCAGCTCCTCACGGAGCGCCGGTACGAGGGTGAGGTGTCCGGCCGCCAGCGAGGAGACACCCACGATGTGCACATCCGCCTCGACCGCCTGCCGCGCCACCTCCGCCGGCGTCTGGAACAGCGGGCCGACGTCGACGTCGAAGCCCAGGTCGGCGAAGGCCGTCGAGATCACCTTCTGACCCCGGTCATGGCCGTCCTGACCCATCTTGGCGACCAGGATCCGCGGACGGCGCCCTTCCGCCTCCTCGAACCGGTCGACCAGCGTCCGGGTACGGTCCACGGAAGGTGACTCCCCAGCCTCGTTGCGGTACACACCGGAGATCGTACGGATCTGGCCCGCGTGCCTCCCGTACACCTTCTCCAGGGCGTCCGAGATCTCGCCGACCGTGGCCATCGCGCGGGCCGCGTCGACCGCGAGCGCCAGCAGATTGCCTTCGAGGCCCGGGCCGGGACCGCGCTCGGCAGCCGCCGTCAGTGCTCGCAGCGACGCCTGGCAGGCCGCCTCGTCGCGCTCCGCGCGCAGCCGCCGCAGCTTCTCGATCTGCTGGGCGCGCACCGAGGAGTTGTCGACCTTGAGCACGTCGATCCGCTCATCGGTCTCCACCCGGTACTTGTTGACCCCGATCACCGGCTGCCGCCCGGAGTCGATCCGCGCCTGCGTACGGGCCGCGGCCTCCTCCACCCGGAGCTTCGGGATGCCCGCGTCGATGGCCTGCGCCATCCCGCCCGCCGCCTCGACCTCCTCGATGTGCTGCCAGGCCCGTCGCGCCAGGTCGTACGTCAGCTTCTCCACGTACGCGCTGCCGCCCCACGGGTCGATGACGCGGCCGGTCCCCGACTCCTGCTGCAGCAGCAGTTGGGTGTTCCGGGCGATCCGCGCCGAGAAGTCCGTCGGCAGCGCGAGGGCCTCGTCGAGGGCGTTGGTGTGCAGCGACTGGGTGTGCCCCTGGGTGGCGGCCATCGCCTCCACGCAGGTCCGCGTGACGTTGTTGAACACGTCCTGCGCGGTAAGTGACCATCCCGATGTCTGCGAATGGGTACGCAGAGAGAGGGACTTGGCGTTCTTCGGCTCGAACTCCTTGACCAGCTTGGCCCAGAGCAGACGGGCCGCCCGCAGCTTCGCGACCTCCATGAAGAAGTTCATGCCGATCGCCCAGAAGAACGACAGCCGCGGCGCGAACGCGTCGACATCGAGACCGGCGTCCCGCCCGGCCCGCAGATACTCCACCCCGTCCGCGAGGGTGTACGCCAGCTCCAGATCGGCCGTCGCACCCGCCTCCTGGATGTGATAGCCGGAGATGGAGATCGAGTTGTAGCGCGGCATCTTCTGCGAGGTGTACGCGAAGATGTCGGAGATGATCCGCATCGAGGGCTTCGGCGGATAGATGTAGGTGTTGCGGACCATGAACTCCTTGAGGATGTCGTTCTGAATGGTCCCGGCCAGCTTCTCGGGCGCCACGCCCTGCTCCTCGGCGGCCACGATGTACAGCGCGAGTACGGGGAGCACCGCGCCGTTCATCGTCATCGACACCGTCATACGGTCCAGTGGTATGCCGTCGAACAGCTGGCGCATGTCGTAGATCGAGTCGATCGCGACGCCCGCCATGCCGACATCGCCGGTCACCCGCGGGTGGTCGCTGTCGTAGCCGCGGTGGGTCGGCAGGTCGAAGGCGACGGAGAGTCCCTTCTGCCCGGCCGCGAGGTTGCGGCGGTAGAAGGCGTTGGACTCCTCGGCCGTGGAGAAGCCCGCGTACTGGCGGATCGTCCACGGCTGGTTGACGTACATCGTCGGGTAGGGGCCGCGCAGATACGGGGCCATCCCCGGGTACGTACCGAGGAAGTCGACCCCTTCCAGGTCACGCCCGGTGTACAGCGGCTTGACCGAGATGCCCTCCGGCGTCTCCCACAGCAGATCGCCTTCGGGGTCGCCGGTGGACTCCTTCACCGCTGCGCGCCACTGGTCCTCGGACCCCTCGGCGCCGGCGTCCGGCCCGAGTTCGATGCCGGAGAAGTCGGGGATCCGCATTACGCCACACCCATACGGTCGAGAACGGAGGAGAGCACGGCCACTACATCGCAGCCCGCGAAGACGTATGCGTCGACATCGGGATACTCGGCAGGCCGGCCTGCGAGGAACACCCGCTGCGCACCGGCCGCGCGCAGCGCCGCGGCCACGGCGTCGGCCTGCTCGGCGTAGAGCGCGTCGCTGGAACACAGCACAGCCACACCCGCCCCACTGGCGGCGAAGGCGCCGGCGGCCGTCGAAGCCTCCACCGGCACCGGGTCGTGCACGGGCTCGATCCCGCCTGCCTGGAACAGGTTCGAGGCGAACGTGGCCCGCGCGGTGTGCGCCGACGCGGGTCCGAGCGCGGCGAGGAACACCCGCGGACGGCTGCCCGTCGCCGCCAGATGAGCGTCCGACCGCGCGCGCAGCGCCTCGAACGCCTCGTCACGCCGGACCACGGGCAGAGCGCCCGACATGCCACCGGCGCCGGGAGCCGCCTCGCGCTCCACCGGTCGCTCCGCCAGCTGCGGGAACTCACTGACCCCGGTGATCGGCTCCTTGCGCCGCGCCAGATCCTTGCTGCGCGCCGCCCAGGTGGCCGCCAGCCGTTCACCCACCAGGCCGGAGCCCAGCGCCGCGGCCTGGCCACCCGCCCGCTCGATCTCCTGGAAGAAAGCCCAGGCCGCGTCGGCGAGTTCGGCGGTCAGCCGCTCCACGTACCAGGATCCTCCCGCCGGGTCGATGACCCGGGCCAGATGCGACTCCTCCAGCAGGATCGTCGACGTATTACGTGCGATGCGCCGGGCGAACGCGTCCGGCAGACCCAACGCGTGATCGAACGGCAGCACGGTGACGGAGTCGGCCCCGCCGACCCCCGCGCCGAGACATGCCAGCGTCGTCCGCAACATGTTCACCCACGGATCGCGCCGCGTCATCATCACCGGCGACGTCACCGCGTGCTGACGCTGCGCACCGGCGCGCGGAGCCCCGCACACCTCGGCCACCCGCGCCCACAGCCGACGTGCCGCCCGCAGCTTGGCGATGGTCAGGAACTGGTCGGCGGTTGCCGCGTACCGGAACTCCACCTGCGCGCAGGCCGCCTCGACGGAGAGCCCCGCCCCGGTCAGCGCCCGCAGGTAGGCCACACCCGTGGCCAGCGAACTGCCCAGCTCCTGGGCGGCCGAGCCGCCGGCCTCGTGGTACGGCAGCGCGTCCACCGTCAGCGCCCGCAGCCCGGGGTACTCCATCGCGCACCGCTCGGCCCAGTGCACGGCGGTCGCCAGATCAGGTGCACCGCCGCTGCGCGCCGCCTGCCCCAGCGGATCCGCGCCGAGACCGCCGCGCACGGATGCCGCGGCAACCCCGCGCTCCTGGTGGAGCCGGAGCAATTCCGTTGCCGCGGCGTCGAGTTCACCGCCCGCGTCGATCGCGAGGGGAGCCAGATCGAGATAGACACCGTCCAGCGCCCGCGCCAGATTGGACACCGGTACGCCCGCGGTACCGCCGACGGTCAGCCACAGCGACGTGACACCGTTCTCCAGATCCGCGAGCACGGCCTCGTTCAGCCGGACCGGATCCGTCAGGCTGTGCCGCTGCCGTACGTCCCAGCCGCCCGTCGCGTTCCCCGTGGCCTTGCTGCCGCGGGTGAAGGGGGCGAAGCCCGGATATCCGGCATCGGGCGCGTCATCGCGCGAGGTGTAGAGAGGGCGGGTGATGAGCCCGTCCTCCACCGTGGTGGACAGCGCTTCCTCGGCGGCCGAACCCGCAACATCCCTGCCCGACTTGCGCAGCACACCTTCGACAAGGCT
Organism: Streptomyces atratus; assembly: GCF_040655115.1. Taxonomy (GTDB): domain Bacteria; phylum Actinomycetota; class Actinomycetes; order Streptomycetales; family Streptomycetaceae; genus Streptomyces; species Streptomyces atratus_D. The sequence continues at coordinate 20,224 of NZ_JBFAJH010000075.1, forward strand.
CTGCCACTGCTCATGGGCTGGATGAGGGAACTCGGCGGCCAACGAAAGCCCGTCAGCAGGCAGGACCGTCATGCCTGGATGCTAGGCGAAGGCTCAGATGAGCAGCAGGGGGACCGCCTGTGACCTTGCCCTCTCTCCATGCACTTGATCCGGTACGGACGGTGGCGTAACCGGAGAGCCGTCGAGGCCTCGGTGCGCCGACTCCGTAGCGGAAGGGGCACAGGGCCTCGCGATCATCGTCCCGGAAGCCGTCTCCGTACACCGCGACAAGCCCAGGGCGGCCCCCGTGACGTCCGGCCGGGCAGGGGCAGCGAGGTGACCGCCGTCGGCAGCGGGTTCCGGGTGGTGATCGTCTCCGCCTGGGCGTCGGGTCTCGTCGCCGAGATCACCCCCTGAGCCGCGGCCGAACCGGGGCTCACCGAAGGAACGGCCGTGTGGACCCGCGCCAAGGCCACTGAGGTCACCCGCTGTCGTCCTCTGACCGTGGCGGCCACGGAGGTCGCCGTCATGGGCGGATTGTCACAGTGCGGCAGTAAATGACCAAAGTTATGCTGCTGACATTCCATCCCTCAGGAGAGGAAACGCCCGTGACTGTGGGACCTGTGGAGTACCTCGTCGTCGCTTTCCCCGGCAGTCATTTCACCGGGGCCATCGCGCCGGCGCTGGCGGACGCGGTCGCCTCGAGGGCGGTGCGGATTCTCGACCTCACGTTTGTGTACCGCGCAGAGGACGGCACGCTCGACATGGTCGAACTGGAAGACCTCGACCCTGATGACCTGGTGTCGTTCGAGCCGGTCGAAGGAGTGGTCAGCGGCCTGTTGAACAGCGAGGACATCCAGGCCCTCGGGGAGAGGGTCCCGCGGGGCAGCTCTGCCGCGCTGATCGTGTGGGAGGACCTGTGGGCTGTACCGCTCACGGAGGCCGTCCGCGCCTCGGGCGGCCGGCTGGTGGTCCATGAGCGGATCCCGGCCGACGTCGCGGAGGCGGCAGTGGCCGCGTCCGGTTCCACCGGCTGAACCCGCCCCGCCATGGCCGTCGCCATCACCGCATCGCACTGGAAGGGGTGCACAGCATGCCGATTTTCCGAGGACCGGGCATGAATCGCCGCGGACCGGGACTGCTGGGCACCGTGGCGCGCACAGCCGTCGTCGCCGGAACCGCATCGGCGGTCGGCGGACGGGTCCAGAGGCGTCAGCAGGAAAAGTGGGGAGCCCAGGAGGCGGCCGCACAGCAACAGGTGCAGGAGCAGCGGGCCGTACAGCAGCAGGCGGCGCCGTCCGGGCCTGCGGCGGACGATCTCCTCGGCCGACTGGAGCGTCTGGCCGAGCTGAAGAAGCAGGGCATTCTGACCGAGGCCGAGTTCGAGGAGCAGAAGGCGAAGATCCTGGCAGGCTGACCCGGCCGCCGCCCACCGCCCCGCTCCCGGCGTTTTCTTTTGTCGATCTCCCGGCAGCCTGCGAGTTGATTCGGTCGAGCCGCGTCAATTCATCAGCCGTGTCCGGAATAAGGGGAAGTGCATCGTGCAGACCGCCAGACCCGTTCCGGCAGCCACCGTCATCAATATGCGCGACCTGGGCGGTATTTCGCTGGGCCGCGACCGCAGCGTCCGGCCTGGTGCGGTGGTGCGCTCCGGGCAGCTCAATGAGCTCGACACAGTGCACGACCAAGCGGTGACCGACCTCGGCATCCGTACGGTTGTCGACCTGCGGACCGCGGATGAGCGCACGGCGGCCCCGGACCGGCTGCCGCCGGGGGCCCGGCTGTTCGTCGCCGACGTCCTCGGCGACAATCCGGGCGTGGCCCCCGCCCGGCTGCGCGCGCTGCTCGCCGACCCGGTAGCTGCGGACGAGCTGCTCGGGGGCGGAAAGGCCGAGGAGCTGTTCGCGCGGACATACCGGCAGATGGTGCTGTCGCCGGGCGCCTCGGCTGCGTACCGGGCCTTCGTCGAGACGGCCGCGGACGACGGGGCCCGTCCGGTGCTCTTCCACTGCACGGCGGGCAAGGACCGCACCGGCTGGGCCACCGCGTTGCTCCTGCTGATGGTCGGGGCGTCGCGCGAGGTCGTCCGTGCGGAGTTCCTTGCCGTGAATCCAGTGGTGCGGGCCGCCTTCCGCCCATACGTGCAGGGCTTCCTGGACGCAGGTGGCGACCCGGAGATCGCCGCCGCGATCATCGAGGTCCGCCCCCGCTATCTCGACATCGCGCTGGATGCCATGGACGAGCGGTGGGGCGGGCTCGACGGATATGTGCGCGACGGGCTGCGGATCCCCGAGTCCGTGGTGGAGCGGCTGCGGACCCGACTCGTGGTCTCTGCCTGATCCCGAACCGGCCGTCGATGGGATACACGGGTTGACTTAATACCCCTAGGGGGTATGTTGATGACTCGTTGGAAGCTCCTGCTTCCCGTCGATGGAGGGCCGTCATGAACAACGGACTGAAGATCACCGTCTTTGCCACCGCGCTCGCCGCGACCTTCGGGACGGCGTACGGCGTCGGCAAGGGAGTGGAGCCGCTGGTCTCCACCGGCGCTCACGCGCCACAACAGCACAGCGGTCACAACGCCACCGGGCGGGACGGCGCGGCCGGTCATGCGCCCGGCGGGCTGCAGATGTCCGAGGACGGCTACACGCTGGCGCTCGAAACACCCACGGTCGCCCCGGGCGGCCGAACCGGGATCCGGTTCGCGATCGAGGACGACGCCGGCCGCAAGGTCACCGCCTTCCAGCGCGAACACGGCAAGGAGCTGCATTTCATCCTCGCCTCGCGCGACCTCGCCGAGTACCGGCATCTGCATCCCGTCCGCGCGGCCGACGGCACCTGGTCGACCTCCGTCGACCTGCCGAAAGCCGGTGACTACCGGGCATTCGCGGACTTCACCCCGGCCACCGAAGGCGCCGAGAACCTCACGCTGGGCGCCGATCTCCCGGTCTCCGGCACCTACCGCCCCGCCGCTTTGCCCGCCGCCCGTACCACGGCCGAGGTGGACGGCTATCGGGTAGCCCTCGGCGGCGAACTCCGGGCCGGTCGGGAGAGCGAACTCGAACTGACCATCAGCCGCAGCGGAAAGGCGGTCACCGATCTGCAGCCCTATCTCGGCGCGTACGGGCACCTTGTCGCCCTGCGTGCGGGCGACCTCGCCTATCTGCACGTCCACCCGAACGACGGGGGCCCCGGACCGACGGTCTCCTTCATGGCGACGGCGCCCAGCGCGGGGACGTACCGCCTGTTCCTCGACTTCCAGCACGAGGGGAAGGTCCGCACCGCCGCCTTCACTGTCGCGGTGGAGCCCTCGGCGAAAGCCCCGACCGGGGCGGACGGTGGGCACCAGCACTGAGAGACCGGCCCTCGGTATCGTGGGAGGACGACATCACGGGTTCTCCGAGAGGGGCGTACGGTGACCGAGCGCAAACCCCCGGGTGTCAGCTTCGAATCATGGGTCGACAAACAGATCCAGGCTGAATGACAAAACTGAGCTACCCTTGACCAGGGGGACAGGGAGTCTCCGGGGGAGGGGAACAGCCAGTGAGACGGGTCCTGTTCGCAGAGCGCATTAGCTCTGACAGGGGAGAACGTTCGGAGAGCGTTGAAGCTCAGGACGAGAAGCTGCGCCAACGTGCGGAGACAGAGGGAGTCACGGTTGTTGGCGTGGCACAGGATCTGTCAGTGTCGGGTGACGTTGACCCATTTGCCAGGAAGGGGCTTGGTCCCTGGCTGACAGAAGAGGGCCGCGGTAAGTGGGATGAGTTGTGGGTCACCACGCAGGATCGTTTGTCTCGTAACGACATGCACGCACATGCCTTTATGGCACGTCTGTTCCGGGACTGGGGTAAGAAGGTTGTCATCCTGGACAACCCTAACCTTGACTTCAACTCTCCTGCCGGTAGAGCCATTGCCTATGTCCAGTCCATCGGACCCGCCATGGAACTGGACAGGATCAGGACTCGTATCAAGGACAGTCACGAACGGCGTAGGTTCACCACACGGTGGACAGGCGGCATCCCCCCGTTCGGCTACCGCCCCGTACAGAGGTACGTGGACGGCAAGACAGTCACCTACCTCGAACGTGACCCTGAAATGGTCGAGGTGTTGCAGGAGATGCGACGTCAGATCGTTGCCGGTCAGTCCTTCTTCTCTGTGGCCAAGTCTCTGAACGAGAAGGGCGAGCACACGGCACGGGACCGGGCCCGTATCCGTAAGGGCAAGCCCGTACACCGACGGGGCGCAGAAGAAGGCGTACCGGAGCAGTGGAGTGAAACAACCATCAAGTCTCTGCTACGTGACCCTGCCTTGCTCGGCCATAAGAAGCACAAGGGGGAAGTGCTCTACGACAGTCAGGGTCTGCCTGTCCAGGTGGCAGACCCCGTCTTCACTGACGACGAATGGTCGACCCTACAGACCGCGGTTGAAGCCCGTACCCGGACCACAGTGCGACGGGTCAACGGCACGGCACCACTGTATGGGGTTGTGTTCTGCGGGGAGTGTGGCAGCAAGGCTATCCATAAGTCTTCCCACCACACTCCGTCCGGTGTGGACTACCGCTATTACGTCTGTGGTGCCTGGCCCAAGGAGAACCGTTGCCGTGGCATCTCGGTACGTGCCGAGGAACCAGAGGAGTTCATCGAGATTGAGTTCCTCCAGAGGTACGGCATGGAACCGGTGACCGAACGGATCTGGGTCCCTGGTTCGGACAACACCAAGGAACTTGAGGGAGTACGTAAGCGCATCTCTCGTCTGCGGAACCTCTACGTGGAAGGGGAGTTCGACGACAGCCCCAAGGAGTACAAGGACCGTATGCACGCTCTGAGGACACGAGAGACAGAGCTGTCAGCAGAACCTGTAGTGGAAGGTCACTGGTCTGAGAAGGCTACCGGCCAGACGTTCCAAGAGCTCTGGGCCGGCTTGGACTTGGAGGGACAGAGACTTCAACTGATCAAGTCTGGATACAAGGTTCTCGTTGGGCGGAAGACGTTCACCATCACACCGGAACCTGAGACACCACAGGAGCGGACAGCCAGGCTCAAGCGCCTTGGCTACATGAAGTGAGCCACGGCACATCAGCCAACGACCCGTCAGGGAATAACCACGGCACACCTGTTGTTGTGCGTAGCGAGGGGGACAGGATGCTGGACAAGATCAGGGCGTGGGAACCGGGTGCGGATCTCTCCGAGGCACTGGAGATGATCAGCACTGGCGCCATCGACACGACTCGAACATGGGTTGAGAGTAGTTCCATGGTGGTGACGGAGTGCCTGGGTACTCCTTTCGGTAGGTACTACATCCTCGTTATCACGAATGATGTGGACGCAGACGACATCGAGGAACTGCACCGACTTGAGTCTGAGTTGGGTCAGCCTCTCGGAAACTGCATCATCGAGAAGGAGCACCACGATAATCCTCACCGCTTCTTCCCTGGCAGCCAGAGTTTCGACCTTCTGACCGTGTACGCCGGGTAGTCGCTCTGCGACGTAACTGAATAAGCAGTACCAGAAGGGCCCTGTCACCGGCAGGGCCCTTTTCATGTCCGATGACTGAGAGGACAGGACAAGTGACAAAGGCAGATAGGGCACTTGCCATTGAACGCGTTGGCTCGATGGCATGGGGTGGCGTCATGACCGTACAGGCCGCGGTGTGGTTTGTGGCCGGTCTTTTGCAGGTGGACTATCCCGAGGCAGAGAACTTGGTGGCAAACGCCATGGTTGCGGCCATGGCATCAGAAGTAGACACGAACCTTATTCGTATTGGGGAAACAAATGGCAACTGAGCAGATGAGCAGTGACACGATGACGGACAGCCCCTGGTTTGCTGGGAGCCCGTGGGATAGGTGCATCCCTGGATTTTCTGACAGTGACACTCGGGCAAAGGAGAAGGAGCCGGCAGAGGTACGCCCTTCTGGCATGACCGCGGAGGAAGAGGCCCAGGCGCTTGCAGAATTCCATGCGGAGATGGATGCCGAGGCAGAGCAGACAGAAGAGGCGCCCGAGGTCATTGCTAATGACACTGCCGCGGCATCGGATGATAATTGGGAGGACATGACCAAGCGACCTAACGAATGGATTCAGATTGTCAACCGACAGGACATCCCGGATCGTGCCGTCCGGGTTGCAGTTGCCTTGGCTAGCTTTGGTGGGGGAGGGAACACCAAGGACGTATTTCCCACCATTGACACCTTGGCCGAGATGGTCCCGCGGCAGCGTAGGACCGTAGCCGAAGGTGTAGCCGATCTGAGGAAGGCAGATCTCATCCGGGAGCAGAGCCGAGTGTTCAACGGGCCTGTCACGTACAAGCTTGGGACTACCCGGAACCAAGGGGGCTCGCAGTAACCCCCCTTGTCAGGTGGGGTGTATGCACGTACTTGCATATACCTATGTGCACGTACTTGCATGGGGTGTATGCATGAACTTGCACACTAACTTCTAACTTAACTTCCCTACCTCCTTAAAGAGGTAGGGAAGCTTTAGAACTACTACTAGTAAGAAGGTTCCTTGGCGATCTGATGAGCCAAGGGACTTACCGAGATCTTTTGAGTAAGTAGTCCTGTCTTCGATCTTTTGGGATCTCAGACACCAAGGCAGGGACTGAACGGAGTGAGGGATCAGACGAACCAGGTAGCTCTTTCGGGAGCTACCGGTGAGACACCACCAATTATTGGTGGAGAGGAGTGGCAACGACTCAATACCTTGTTCCGCCCCCGTCAAGGCAGCTGTGTGGCCTCCTGGGGGCCTGTGGGTACCTTCCTAGTTCTGTGTCCACTGAGCCCGGATCCACCGGCTTGATGCCTGTGGATAGCTTCTCCGAAAACGAGGAAGTGCCCTGTGACCTGCGATGATGGGAGTTCTTCACGCT
>NZ_JBFAJH010000076.1:0-26116 GCF_040655115.1 Streptomyces atratus
TCCGCGGGAAACACCCGCGTCAGCAACCCCACAGACACCAAATCCGACAACCGGACATCAGAAGACGGCTTCACCCAACCAGAACGCGGCATCCCCCCACAATAACCCAAAAGCTCTTAACTGAACGGTATTGAGGCTAAGAGCGCGCAGCGCTCGGTCCGGGCAGGCGCGAAGCGGCCGCCCGGCACGCGGTGCGGGACGGGGAAGCGCAGCGGACCCATCCCGCCGCACGGCACGGACGGCGCGGGTGTCGCCCCCTCGTGGAGGTCGCGCGGATGGATCCGCGGGCCTGGCCCGATGTCCGCGACCCGGGCTCCGTGGAGGAGATCCGGGAGGCGTTCGGGCTGCGTTGCTGGATCCAGTACATGCCGCACGCCGGAGCGATCGAGGTCCGTGACATCGGGTGGGCGGGCTGACCTGCTGCCTTGCGGCCAAGCATCAATGCCGACTGCCCGACAGGGCTACACGCGCGATTGCTGTACCCGTACGGATGAGTCCCCGCCCAGCCGGGAATAGCGGGCACGGGTCGCTGTTGATCACACCATGACTTCTGAGACGCGCGAGGCATTCGGACGGGTCGGCATCTGGAGCAGTGCCCTGCACGGGGCGCGGGCGGACGACGCGGGCAAGGGGGCGATCGCGGAGGCGGTCGCCGAGCTCGAAGAGCTGGGGTACGGCACTCTCTGGATCGGGGGCAGTCCCTCACCCGACGACGCTGCGGCTGTCGTCGCCGCCACCCGCACAGTCACCGTGGCCACCGGCATCCTGAGCATCTGGGACCACACCGCCGAGGAGGTGGCGGCGCGGATCGCGGCGATCGACGCGAGCACGCGCGGGCGATTCGTCCTTGGCCTGGGCGTCAGCCATGGCCCGATGGTGCCGCAGTACGCGAAGCCGTACAGCGCAATGGTCGCCTACCTCGACGCACTCGACGCCGCCACCCCGCCCGTGCATTCCGGACGTCGGGTCCTGGCGGCGCTCGGCCCGAGGATGCTGAAGCTCGCGACCAGCCGGGCGCTGGGCGCACACCCCTATCTCGTCACCACCGAGCACACCGTGGAGGCACGCGAGGCGCTCGGCCCCGACGCGCTGCTCGCCCCGGAGCTGTCGGTAGTGCTCGACACCGACCTCGACCGGGCCCGCACCACTGCGCGGAACATGCTGGGAATGTACCTCCGGCTGCCCAACTACACCGACAACCTGCTGCGCCTGGGGTTCTCGGAGAGCGACTTCGAGGGCGGCGGCAGCGTCCGTCTCCTCGACGCCCTCTTCGCCCTGGGCGACGCCGAGCGCGTGAGGGCCCGGACGCGGGAGTACCTCGACGCCGGCGCCGACCACGTCGCGCTCCAGGTACTCACCGCCGACGACGGCGGCGCCGGCCTGCCGCGGGCCGAATGGCGTGAGCTGGCCGGGGCCTTCGCCGATGAACTGTAGAGGGCGGCTCGCACGGGGAGCCGGACCGGGGACGCTGCCACTGCTGACTCTCATGCTGACGCTGCCGCTGATCACGGGCCGTGAGGTTCCGCCGGATCACCTGCCAAACTCCCAGGTCGCCTCCCAGGAACGTCATCACCTGGGCAAACGCGGGCCCCACCTCCCAGGCATTCCAGGCATACAGGGTGTTCGGGCTACCAGGCTCCCAGGTACCTCCCAGCACGCTGGGAGCACCCGCACCGAGCGGGTGGGCGACTTCGACCTCCCAGTCACCGACCTGGCCCAGTGCCGTGCCGAGCTCGCTGCCGGGCTGAAGGTCGCGGGAGGTGGCGATGGCAGTGGAAGTGACGGCCAGGGCGTGCGCGAAGGCCGGGAGGCAGCGACGTGCTCACCGGTCACGGACGTGGTCCGGTGCTCGGCCAGCCCCGCGCGGCGGGCCTCCGCGAGGCCGGCGTCGGTGAGGAACCAGATGTGCGGCCGCCGCTTCTCGTCCTCCCCTGGCCGGAGGTGTCGTAGCATCACAGCACCGGACCACATGTCCCGCTCGGATACGCCACGCTCCATGCCGATATTCGAGCATGCACATGCCCAATCGCCGCCCCGAACGGCAACCAGTCACACGAACGAGCGATCACGAACCCAGAGAGATGGGACTTCAGTGAGATCGCTCAATCTTCACCGCGAGAGGTCACGGGTGTCCTCTGACGCTGAACCTGAACCGTTTGTCACGGAAGTTGGACCGCCACTGCGTTCCCGCCACTGAAGTTGGACCGGGAGGGCTGGGGCAGGGGGCACCGACTTCTGCGTTCGGGGACGCCGCGCTATCGGCCTTTGAGCTGGACTTGTGCGAGCCCGGTCGTCGGCGTCTCCAGCCGTTGGGTCAGGCCTGGAGGACACCGTTCGAGACCGTGGAGCCAGCCCGCGACCTCCGCCTATTTCTCATCACGGGTTGAGCGGTCCGTCCGAAGCCGTCCCGTCTTGCCGGGCGGAGCCGGCGCCTTCGCCGGTCGCCCGAAGCAGAGCCGGACGACCACCCTGAGATCCGCCGCCCTCATTCCCGTTTCAATCTCACCCACCACTCAATCCAGTGACATACAGTCATGTCGCATGAACACGAAGTTACGATTGCGGTACCAGTGCGACGCGCAAGAGGTGTCGTGGTGTCAGGCAGAGCCGATCATCTGGTCGTCAATCGTCATGACTCACCCCCAAGGAGTGTTCGTGAAGCTCTCCCCCCGTCCTGTTCGAGCCGTCTTGGCGGCAGCGTCAAGTGCCGCGCTGGCCATGATGGCGTTTCCGGGTCCGGCTCACGCCGAGTTTGAGCGCGGTCCGGAAGTGCGTCAGGCGGGTGCGAGCTCCCTCGCCCCGTGTGGCTTCTTCCGGTACAGCGTCCGCGAGTCCCAGTTCGCCGCATACAACCACTGCGGCCCGACGACGGTGCGGGTACACGTCGACGTCAGAGGGGGCGGTAGCACGAATGACTACCACCTCTGCGTCAGCCCCGGCCGCACTCAGCTACCGGGCGCAGGTCCGAACTATCTCAACGCGTACTATATCGGCGGCGCCGGCTGCCGGAGCGGAGATCGCACCGGGCACACACCCCACTGAGCCTTGATCCAACATCGGTGGCAAACGGTCCAGGTTCATTGTCGGGGGACAGCGGCGCACAGCTCGGTGACGATCGCGAACGAGGTGGTCACCATCGGCACCGCCATGGCCGGCGGCATCACCGCGTGCGTGGTCTTGCCGTGCGCCATGCCCTTGCGGATCTGCCGGCCGTAGTCGAGGAACTCCGCCTGCCGGGCCGTCAGGATGCCCGCGTCGGCGCCCTGCTTGATGAGCTGGAACAGCGGCTTGGTGCCCGCGTCCGGAATGCGGTCGCGCAGCACGATCTCCACCGCGATCAGGGAGTACATGACCGCCACGGTGGAGAACCCGTAGCAGTAGTACGACTGGCGCAGCAACTCGCGGGCCGTGCGCAGGACCGTCGCCGCAGCCTCGGGTACGCCGGTGGGCACGACCAGGTCCTCAACGAGGTCGTGCATGTCGGCGTAGCTGTCGACGAAGAGGTGGGCTCGCTCGTCCGGGACCGGGAACGGCAGCCGCTGCGTGGTCATCCCGGAAATCTCGCAGCCGCCCTCCCCCGGCGGCAGCGGCTTTCCCCAGTCGTCGCGCAGCGTGCCGGGACGGAGATTTCCCCCTGCCGGAATGGGCGGTATGTCGCACGTAGCGAACCCGGTCTAGGGACAACGCAACGCAGCACCGGGGGCTCCCGTTCACCGTCGGTGCGCGGACTCTGTCCACAGGGCAGCGCGCCGAACATCGGTTTCGAGGCCGCCGCGATCAGCGGGGCGGCCCGTACGTGAGGAGCCGTCCATGTTCCAGAACCCCACTGTGCCGCTCGCCCCGATAACGCCGGACGCGGCGATCAGCGCTTTCAACTACTTGCGGGCCGTGGAGGGCGGTGACACCGAGGCGGCTGCCGGGTTCGCCGGCGCCGATCCGCGGATGCCTGCGTTGCTCGTGGACGTCGCCGAGCGGATCGTCGTCCCGGTCACGGCCCTGTGCGGCATCGACCCGGATCCGTGCGACGACTCCTTCGGTAGACGGTGGTGCCCTCGGTCAGGGCGCGGGAGCAGGCGTGCAGGCGTCGGGCCATGTGCGGGGCGAGGAGGGTGTCCCACTGGTCGGGGGTGGCCAGCTGCCATGCGGTGAGCTCATCGTGACCGAGGCGGATCCTTGTCTGCGTCTCGTCCTCGGTGACCAGGCCGCCGTCGAAGAGGTAGTTGGCCAGCGGCGGGCGGCCGTCAGCTTGTTCGGGTACCCGGTCGACGGCCAGCAGCCGACCCGGTGGGAGATCGATGCCGAGCTCTTCCCTGACCTCACGTCGGACCGCTTGCAGGGGGTTCTCCCCCGTGTCCAGTGCGCCGCCGGGGATCTCCCAGGTGCCGTCGCCGTAGGACGGCCGGACCAGAAGAATGCGGCCAGCGATGTCATGAATGATTGCCCCGGCACCGGCGATGTGCCTGGGCAGGGAGGCGTCGTACTCAGCAGGAGACAGGTGCGTCGGGCTCATGAGGCGGGACGCTAACTGTTACCGACGGGCTCGGTGCCGCATCCGATTGGAGAGGTACGCCCGGCATACCCGGGTGCGCTCGTGGAGGGCGTACCAGTCCTCTTGGACCTTGCGCATGCCGTGGCGGTGCAGGCGGCGCCACTCCAGGTACATCGAGTCGACCGCGCGGGCAGTGGCGATCAGGTCGTCCGTCTGGTCGTCGGCGTCGCAGGCTGCGCACCAGGTACGGATGTCGGAGTCGGAGGGCGGTGCCTCGCCTTTTTGGATGCGGGTGGTCTTCGCGGGGTGCCGGCCGTACCGGGCGGAGAGTTCCCGCCCGGTACGGTCGGCGTCCTTACGCAGATGCTGAAGGCGCACCGCGAGCGCTTCACGGGCACCTTGGGCACTGGATGAGGGAGAGGTGGTCATGTTCGGGGACAGCCCGGGGGGATCAGACGGCGTACTTCTCGTGGGGAACACCGCGTTCCCAGGCGGTCTCGAAGGCCGAGGCGCACAGCTGCACGGCTGCGGGGTCCTTGGTGATCTCGAACCCCGGGTCGGCCCAGTCCCCGTCACCGGTGAAGAAGTGGAACATCGCCAGTCGGCCGTCGACCACCCAGAAGTCGTTCTCCGGCAGCGGAAGGTCGGAGGCGCGGCGCCTGGGCAGCCAGCAGATCTGTTCACCCGCGTCCAGATTCAGCGGGGTCACGGCGTGCTCCCACCGGATGTAGTCGGTGACCGGCTCGGAGACGATCCTCGCGCGGCGCATCACAACGCCCCCGGCCATGGTCTTCAAGCTGATCGAGTCCGCCCAGGCCCGCCGGCGAGCCGTGAACGCACCTCACCTCGTCGCCCTCGTCCGCGCCGGAGCCCGCTTCGAAGCGGCCACCTCATCGCACGCCCCGAGCCCCTCACGGCATGAACGAACTCAACCCCTCTACAGGTGTGGACATCTACTCGGCCTCTTGTTCCAAGGCGTGCATCAGTGTGCGTCGTAGATGCCCCGGTAGTGGCCGAGCGCGGTCTCGCGGATCTTCTCGTCGCTCCAGGGGGCGAAGCGGCCGGGTGACAGGCGATCGGGGGCGACGAGGAGGTTGCCGGTTTCCAGGAGCATGTTCGCGAGTTGTCGGCCGACGCCGCCGGCATGGGTGACCCAGGAAGCTTCCGCGAACCACAGGCCGGATACCCCGGCAGCGGGGCCGACCAGGGGGAGTTCATCAGGGGTCAGGGCGAACACACCGTTGAGCCTCCGTCCCTGGGGTACCTGTCGGAAGGCCGGGACGAGGGCGGTGGCCTCAGCGATGGCGGTGCCGAAGGCTGCTTCCCGGAAGGGAAGTTCGGCCGATGTGAGCGTCGGGGACGGAGTCAGCGGGAGCGCGGCGTGGGCGTAGCTGCCCAGTCCGTAGCGGCGGCCGTGGCGGCGGGTGTAGACCGCGTGGTCGGGGTAGCGGACGATCGGTGTGTCGATGGGGGTCTCGTCCAGTCCGGGCAGTTCGGCGGTGAACACGTAAGGGTGCTGGACGTCGACCATGGGCAGCCGCACTCCGGCATGCGCTGCCAGGACCGGGCCCCAGATGCCGGTGGCCAGCACGACCTGGTCGGCTCTCAGCAGCTCGCCATCCTTGCCCGCTCGGACGCCGATGACCCCGCCTTGTGCGGTCTCCAGAGCCAGGACTGGTGTATTCCAGCGAAAACGGGCCCCGCTCCGTTCGGCCGCGTCGACCAGAGCGTGGGTGAGCGCGGCCGGGTCAGCGGCTCCGTCGGAGGGGATGTGCAGTGCGCCCAGTGTCCGCTCGGCATTGACCAGCGCGGGGGCCAGCGCAACGGCTTCGGCCGCGTCGAGCACCCGTGCCTCGATGCCCAGGCCGCGGCCGTCCTCGACATCCTGACGGGCCTGTTCCAGGCGGGCGGGGCTGGTCGCAATCTCCAGGCAGCCGACCTGCCAGAAAACTGGCGTCGGCGCGGCCTGCGATAGCGCGCGGTACGTGGCGACACTGTCCTTGGCCAGCACGGCCAGTTCCGGGGTGGCGCTGAGCTGACCGACGAAACCGGGGGCAAGGCCGGTCGAACCGGGGAGCGCACCGCGGTCACGAGTGTCGAGCACCGTCACCCGATCGTGCCCCAGCTCGGCGAGGTGATAAGCCACCGAAGCCCCCACCACACCGGCGCCAACGACCAAGATTTCTTCCGTATCCATGAGCCTCTTCTCCCTCGTCTTCCCCTGTCGATGCGAGCGTATACAGGCGGGAAGGCCCGGGCTTCCGGGACGGGGACGGGTCTCCGCACCCGATTGGTGACGTGCCGGAAAGGACAGGAACCCGTCATCCAGCAGATGCTGTCCACAGGTCTTGACGATTGCTCGCGCCCCAGCCGACGTTCGGCCGTCGTGGGGGCGGGGTCCAGCCGGTGATGCCGATGAGCCGCTCGTCCCAGTCCTCGTCCTGGCCGGGCGCCCCCACAGGCGCCTTCGCCTGTGGCGCCTGCGTCCACCGCGGCGCGGTCGCCAGCACCGGTCGGACGACGCCTTCCGCGTCCCGCGCGGTCCCGGCGCCGATCCACTGATCCTCATACGCCCTTGGGAGTGGGATGGACGGACCCCATGCTCGGCTGCGGACACTGGGCCAGCCGCGGTGAGCGGTGGCAGGAAGGACAGTCGTGGGCCGCCCCTGTCATAGGCGCTATTCGACGATTAGGGCGACGACGCCGACGGTGTTGCAGTGCTTGCGGATCAGGAACGGCAGCCCCTGTTCCAGGGTGACGAGCACGGCAACCGTGACGGCCATCTTTATGTTGGCGCCCGGCAGGACCTTCGCGACGCCGCAGCTACCGTGATCGTCGCCTTGCACCATGACACCGTGGGCCTTTGTGAAGAACCCGCGGGGCAGGGTGCCGTCGTCGCCCTCGGCGAACGGCGTCTCACTCCGAGACGATCGGGTGATCAGTCACGCTGACGGGCCCGCCGCCACGCGGCACTCTCCACGAAGAAGTTGTCGAAGCGCTCTTGCGAATCAAGGACTTCCTGCGGATCGGCCTTGCCCTTGCGAACACGGTCCAGCAGCCGGAAGTAGTCGAAGCGCTCGACGCCCGGGGTGATGACGATCAGTACGTCGGCGTCCGCACCGGGTTCGGCGGCGAAAGCGTGCGGCAGCCCTGGCGGCACGAGGAGGAAGTCCCCTTCGTCCGCAGTGATCACACTGTCCCCGGCCAGCGCTTGGAGCCGACCGCCGAGCACGAAGAAGAGCTCGGCGGATCCGGTGTGGTGGTGCGGTGAGGCTCCGTCGGCGCCCGCGGTCAGGGTCACCCGTTGGGCGCTCAGGGCCCCACCGGTGGTACTGGCGTCGGCAAAGAGCCGCACGGTGCTCTCAGCGCTGCCCAGCACCTCGGCCTCGGCATCCCGGACCAGAATTCCGCCTTGGGCATCGGGAGTGATCAAGGACATACGCCCCTCCATTCGTAGAGCCGCATCCGGCCCCGGCCACGAGTCGGGATCGAGATCGACAGAAGTAATTCTCCCTCGAATAGTACGACAGCTAACTATCAGCCGTCGAATAAGATGGCGGCGTGACCAAGGAAGACGTGACCACACAGAGTGCGACTGCCGAGACGCTCCGGAACCCCAGCGACGCGGTCGACCAGATCCTCGACCAGTGGCGCAAGGAACGGCCGGATCTGGACCTGTCGGCGATGGGGGTCTTCGGACGGCTGGGTCAGCTTTCGCTCATCCTCACCCCGGCACTCGAAGGAGTCTTCGCCCAGCATGGCCTGCGCCGCGGCGAGTTCGACGTCCTGGCCGCACTGCGCCGATCCGGGCCCCCTTACACCCTGATCCCGTCCGCCCTCGCGAAGACCCTGATGCTCTCCCGTGCCGGCATGACCAACCGCCTGGACCGCCTGGAGGCGGACGGCCTGGTGGAACGCCGTCTCGATCCCACCGACCGCCGCAGCCTCCATGTCGCGCTCACCGGCCGCGGACACACAGTCGTCGACGCCGCGGTAACCGACCACGTCGCCAACGAATCCCGCCTCCTCTCCGCCCTCACCCCCGACGAACGCGAAACCCTCGACCATGCCCTTCGCACCCTGCTCCGGGCGATCGAGTAGGACCGAGCGACCCCAGCGCGAGGGCGCAGCCAGGCGAACGCAGCTGACGGCGGGTCTGTAAAGTTAACGGTGGTTCTGGAGTTGTTAGCGGGTCAGCGGCGGGCGGCGGAGAGCCGACCGTCGAAGGTGATCTCGAAGGCGTTGAGTGCGGCTTTCCATCGCCGTGACCAGCGTTTGCGGCCCTGCCCCGTCGGATCCAGGCTCATGACGGCCATGTAGACGCACTTGATCGCTGCCTGCCCGTTCGGGAAATGTCCGCGGGAGCGGACGGCCTTGCGGATGCGCCGATGGCCCCATCCCGAGTTCTCGGCCGCCACGCGCAAGACCAGGACTCTGACTGCGGGGCCCGCGGGCGGGCGTCCGGGGCGGCGACGCTGGCTGTAGTCCCACTTCTTCGCGACGAGTTTGCGGTGCCAGGCCAGCAGCGTGGCCGGGGTCATCGGGAAGACCTGGGCCCAGCGGCGGCGCGTTATCAGGTGTGAGAGCGCGGCGAACCACAGGCGGTCGGCTGGTTCGTAGCGTAGGCGTGGGACGTGTAGGCGCAGGACCGCGTTCTCGTGGCGCAGCACCAGCAACTCCGCGTCCTTCGTGACGTCACGCCGCAGTAGCAACGCGGGCAGCGACACCAGGCGGCGGGTGACGGCGTACACCGTGGACAGGATCACGAAAGCATGATCCCAGACGCGGCAGAGCCGCTGCTCAGGGTCCTGTGCTCCCGGTTCTTTGCGGCGACGGGCTTCAAGCGGGGCGACGATTCGTGTTTCTGAGCCCCACACGCTGCCGCCGATACCGACGCGGCGCTCGCCGCGGCACAGGGCGGGTCCGCGGTCCGGCAGGCGTGAAGCGGCACCTCCCGGCACGGCGGCGGATCCCCTGGCTCCGGACCGAAGTGTCGGTGCGGAGCCAGGGGAGAGCCGGACTGCCGGGCGATGCCGCGGGCCGTCCGCTCCGTCAGACGCCGGGGCCGTCGGAAGGCAGCGTGACGCGCTTCGGGATGGCGTCGTAGACGCCCGTGTCGAGGGAGTTCACCGAGCCGTCCGCGACGGCGTCGACCAGGCCGCCGAGCCCGGTCTCGACCATCTTGGCGAGCATGCCGTTGCGCTTCATGCCGTCGTACTGGGTCTGCGAGGACGTCTCGAAGAGAATCGCCGCAGAGCCGCGCAGCTGGTACGAACCGAGCGCGGTGCCCGGCAGGTTGGTGGACTGGGGGTAGAGGGTCAGGTCGCCGTAGGAGGACTCGCCCCGCTTCTGGAGTGCCTGGTAGACGGCGACGTTGGCCCGCTTGGAGGCGTCCATGTCGAACTTGGGCCAGCTGCCGAACTCGGCCGGGTTGTCGATGAACTTGGCCGAGATGGACAGCGGCGACATGCTCTCCATGTCATCGGTGGCGTAGCAGGACCACTGGTTGTGCAGGTCGACGAAGTAGTCGACGGTGCCGAACTCCTGCTCCAGCGAACGGTAGACATCGCGGGAGGTCTGCGCCTCGGGAGTGATGTACCAGCCGGTGTCGGCGCTGTCGCCCGGGAAGTCCTCGGCGGCGGGAACGTAGTCCAGGTTCGGGTGGAAGTCACGATTGATGTCGAAACCGCCGACCCGGGAGTTGTAGTTCCACGACGGGGACGCACCCGCCAGCTGCGGGAAGTCGGCGACGACCTCGTCCCAGGTCATGTCATTCTGCCGCTGGTCGAGCTCGCCTCCGTCGACGTTCAGCCGGGGGATGACCACCACGGTGACGTTCTTCCGCAGCTTCTTGGCCGCCGGGCTGTTAGAGCCCCACTGCTTGAGCAGCTCCAGGGCCGCCTCGGTGCCGTGCATCTCATTGCCGTGGATCTGCGTCTGCACGTACACGACCTTGTCGCCCTCGCCGACGCGCGCGGTGTGGATGGCGCGGCCCTGGTTGGAGTACCCGGCCACCTCCACATCGACGGTACCGCCGGTGCTGGTCTCCAGCTGCTGGAGAGCGGTGGTCAGTTGCGCGTAGTCGACGAAGCCTTCGTTGCCGGATCCGGAGGCCTCGGTGCCGCAGTGGGACACCGGAGGGATCGCGCCGTTGGTGGGGTTGCCGGTGGCGTTGGCGGCGACGGTGGAGAGGCCGGCGATCAGGGCGGTGCTCGCCAGTGTGGCGACCCAACTCCGAGCGGACATTCACTGCTCCTCAGGTTTCGTAAGGCGCTTTCCGAGGGGGGCGTGCGCCACTCTAGGCGGCCGAGAGACATCTGTGAATGGGGGTCTTGCTCCTGTCGCATACGCGCCTGGCCCGGCGGGCGGCCGTCCTGCCTGCAACGGCCATGCACTTCGCGATATTTTCCCGCCAAATGCTCTGATCTGCAGTAACGCCGCTTAGAGACAAGGGCATTGACGGGATTTCACCAAGATCATAGGCTCGCCCGCCGTCAGACGCTGCTCGCGACACCAGGGAGAAACACATGCGTAGGTCCAGTGCTTTCGCCAGATCCGCCCGTACTACTACCGCCGCCCTCACCGGCGCACTCCTGCTGACCGGTGCCCTGTTCAACGGCACCGCCGCTGCGGTCGGGGAAGGCCCCGACTACCGGGGCAACGAGACGATCAACACCTCGATCCTGTCCACCTACGACGACGTGGCCCGCTTCCTGAAGGACCAGGACGCCAAGCAGGACGCCATGAAGCTCGAGGTGATCGGGCAGACCGTCAAGGGCCGCGACATCCACCTGGTCAAGTACGTCAGCAACCCGGACAACCCGACGATCCTGTACCTGGCGCAGCAGCACGGCAACGAGCAGCTGACCACCGAGGCCATGCTGCACACCATCAAGTCCCTCGGCTCGCCGTCCAAGGCCTCGCTGCTCAAGAAGGTGAACGTCCTCTTCATCCCGATGTTCAACGCCGACGGCGCAATGGGCGACGTGAACTTCCCCCTCGACGGCTACCTCGCCAAAGGCGAACGCCACCTGACCCGCTACAACGCCAACGAGGTCGACCTCAACCGCGACCACGTGGCCAAGGAGCAGCCCGAGACGCAGGCCCTGCACGAGAACGTGCTGCGCGCCTACGACGTGGACTACGCGATCGACCTGCACCACCAGGGCACCCAGTCCCGCGTGAACGGGGATCTGGTGTCCGGTTCGATCCTGTACCCGACGACCCCGGACGTCTCGCCCGAACTGGTCGAGAAGTCCAAGCGGCTCGGCTCCGTGGTGTACCACAACGTCGACCGCACCGGCTGGGGCCACATCGGCCGGTACGACGGGGGCTCGGCCAACACCATCGGCCGTAACGGCATGGCGGCCGAGTACGGCATCGCCACGCTGCTGTTCGAGATGCGCGGGATGAGCGACCACGAGTACGCACCGTATGTACTCGGCCAGAAGTCCAACGGCTACCTGATCCGGCAGTCGGTGGTCACCATGGAGGCCACTGTCCAGGCGGTCGCCGACGGCTCGATCGACCAGGCGGACACCTCCTTCTGGGACACTCTCCCCCAGCAGTGCAACACCTGCTGACGACGGCACCACCGCGGTGAACCCCGGGTCACCGCCCCTCGGAGGGCGGTGACCCGGGGGTTCCGCTGCCCGGCAGGCCCTCAGAAACTGGAACCTGAAGCGGGAGCCCAGGAGCACGTCGGCCAGTGAAGTCGGTGAGTCGACCTGAGGCGCGGTGCCGGGATTGCTCCCGGTCCGTTTCCTCAGGCCGCTCTCCGAACCCGCGGGAATCTGCCGTCAGGCTGTGTTCTTGCAGGTCAACGCCAGGGGCTGGGAATCTTGCTGCCTCGGTGGCGGTATCGGGTGACGGGCACCCGCGCCAGGGCGAGTAGTTATTTATCGACAGCTCCCTGGACGACCCGGACGGCACGTACGGCGCGTGGCTGGCCGAACTGGGGGGCTCTCGGAGGCGATCGAGCGCGAGATCCTCGCCGGATTCGAGATCGACGTGCTGGAGATCCGCGACCCCTCCCCCGTCCTCGGGGAGTCGGAGGAGGCGCGGCGGGGCCGGCGCCTTGCGCTCCTGCAGACGGCGCTCCTGGAGCACGCGGCGGCGTACAACCTGCGCACCGTGATGACGTTCCACCAGAAGGCGGAGGAGGCCGCCGCGTTCGCGGAGAGGCTGCCGGAGACCGCTGCCGAGCTGTACGTCACGACGCCTCCGACGACGACCTGGCGGCCGCGGACCCGCTGCCGAAATCGTCGATCGACGCGGAGTTCTACGAGCTGGAGGCCGGCCGCCACGTACCCCCGGACCGGGTGTGGTCAGCGTGGCTGTGCGGCGACCACCTCGGCAGAAGGCTCCAGACACTTGGGCGCAGCTGTCGACCGAGCAGCAGGAGCGGCTGTCCACGCTGGGCGTACAGCCCGCTGAGGCTCCGTCTCCCGCCCCGGCCGGCCCGCGCGCGGAAGTGCCCGACCAAGGCGCAGCAGGCGTTCCACGGAGTCTGGCGGCCCTCGCACAGTGGGTGGAGCGGGAAGGCGCGGACCGGCCGGTACCGCGCGGCCACGCTGAGGAGATCACGGTCGACGGCGAGACGGAGCCGGTGACCGTGAAGCTGGGCGTATGGGTTTCGAACACCAAGAGCCGCCGTGACAAGCTCGCCCTCGAACAGCTGGACGCGCTGCGGGAGCTGGGCGTAGCAGCCGCAGCAGGGCGGTGAAACCGGACACGCCATACCGACCGGCAACCAACTGACCTGCATCATCACCAAAAGCGTCAGGGCCCCATGCCCGACCGGGGCCAGCTCATCAGGGCCTCGCATTCGATATCGGGAAAGAGGACGGCCCGCCGCCCAGAGCGCTTCTACGGCGGGCCATCACACTGTGACTGGGCACGCTGGTTGGCCACTCTGAGCGTCATAGCGGGCCGTCGTCCGCCATGCGCGGACCGACCGGTACAACGACCTCGGACGCTGTCGGCGTCAGTCCGAGGTCGTCGTGCTGCGCGCGCTGCCGTTGACTCGGCCGGCACCGGCCGCGACGACCGTCGTGGCGGGCGGGTTGGCCACCGCCCAGTCGGGCACGGCGACGGTGCCGGTCGAGGTGGTGCCGTCGGCGTAGCTGAGCGTCACGTTTCCGCTGATTCCGGCGGCCGGGCCGTACGTGCCGGTTACCAGCAGGCCCAGGCGGGACGCCCGGCCGGCCAGCGGGAGGTCTGCCCGTCGGCCACGGCATTGTCCCGGTCGGTCTGTTGGGGCTCGGGCAGCGCGAACGTAAATCCGCCGGCCGTAACCGTGCCTCCGCGCCGCACGCCCGCGGCTGCGAGGCCTTCGGCGGCCAGGCTCGACTGGGCTCCGTCGATGTCGCCCGGCTGCGGGTTCCCGTTCTGGGTGATGCCGATGTTGTCGTAGGCCTGGGCGAGTTCGCGCAGCGGCACGGTGGACAGTGCCGAGCCGCCTGCCTGGGCGCTGCCGGCGGCGGGGTGGCCAACCGCTGCGACGAGACGGTACGGGCCCGCGCGGGCGAGGTCGTCGGGTGTCACGGTGAACCGGACCGTGCGGTGGTCGTGCGGCGGAACGGTGACGTGCCGCACCGGCAGCGGGCGTGAAAGGGCGGTGTTGTCACAGGTGTTGAGGGCGGTCAGCCGCACTTCCGCGTCCGGCAGGGGCGACCGGTGGTGTTGGTCACCTCGACCTCCACGGTGGTTTCGCGCCCGGCGGGCAGGGACTTCGGCACGCGCACGGCGACCTGGGTGTCCTGCGGGGCGGCCAGCACCTGGAGTTCGGCCACGACGGGTTTCGCCTTGTCCGCGCCGACGAGACGCAGCCACCGACAGCTCCGGGCCGTGTCGAGGGGGAGCGTCTGCCAGTCACGCGTCGGCGTCCACTCCATCCCGGTCAGGGTCGTACAGCCGCGATCCGGGCCGTCGGCGCGGCCTTCGATCCTGGCGCCCACGAGCGAGGCCAGGTCCGCCGTCGACCGGCTGCGCGGCAGCAGGCGCGCGGCGGCGGGCTGCACCGCGCCACCCTCTCCGAGGTCGAGGCCCACGGCGACCCCGGCGGTCGACGCGGCGAACGCGGTCGCCGGGTCTCCGTCGGCCACGGCGTTCGCTCCGTCAGGCCCGTACGCGGTGGCGGTCACCGATCGCGCGTCGGGATCGGCAGCCTCTGGCACTCCGGGCGCCGTCCCCACCGCGTCGGCCATCACCTCGTAGTCGAGATAGCTCGCCACGCGCGGGCTACCCCAAGCGGTCGAGGCGAGGATCTGCAAGGGGCGGCGCAAGTACGACAGGGAGTACGCCTCCGGGGCGGTGCACTGCCGATCGCCCCACTGCGCCATCTCGAGCCCCTGGACGCGCGGGGAGTCGCTGACGGCCTACGTGAACCAAACATTGGATGACTCATCAAGGCCTCATTCATGAATGTCTGGAAAGTTGGGGCCCGCTCTCTGGAATCCTGCCCGAGGAACTAATACATCCGATGAATCTGCTCGTCTAAACCACCTGCAAAAGTTGCCGCACAGCCCGTCGGAGACTGCGCCTCGAGCTGGTGACGCGGCAGGGTGTTCCGTGGACCGGCCGAGCGCGGACGGGGTGCCGACCGTACGGGGCGGGCTCCTGGCACCGCGGCATCAGCGGATATGCGCAGACAACCACGCCTGAATCGGAAAGGGGCGACGTTCAGATGATCGTCCTCAGCCGGCGCGGTGAGCACCTCGTCGGCTGCTGCTCCAGGCCAGGCAGGCGCATCGACCACAAGAAGCCTGGCGGGACAATTGGGGCGGACGGCCCCGCTGCCGGGCAGATCCTTGACCACGAACTCACGACTCGTCTTTGCTGAAGCCGGCCCTGAAGCGACAGCGTTGAACGTCCCGCGTCCGACGACCTCAGGCAGCGATCCTTCGGGTGAGTGGCCGGGCGGCCTGCCGACGCGCAGACTCGGCCTCTGCATGTGCGACTGTCCAGACGGCTCCGTTGCGCTGAACTTTCCGGGCCTGCTCAGGACCGTCATTCAGCCAGAGCGCATACGGGGCACCTCTCGGTTACTGAGGTTTTCAGGGTGGGTTCGGTTGGGTGAGGGGCAGGCCGGTGGTTCGTCCACCATGCCGCAGAAGGCCAACCCGGTGCGCGCCACCCTCATCGTGGCGGCCGCCCGTCGCGCTCCGGGCCTGGCTGCGACGCTGTACGGCTCGCTGGTCGCCGAGGACGAGCGGCCGGCCGGGGCGTGGCACGCGGAATGGGAGCCGCTGCGCGAACTGCTGCGGCTCGTCGGCGGGGCCGCGTACGCGGCGGCCGAACTCACCCACGGGCTGCGGGTCGTCCCGTACGCCATGCGGGAAAATCTGCAGCTCACCGACGGGCTGATCGTCGCGGAGCGGCTGGCCGCCGTGTTCGCCGAGCGGATCGGCCGCAAGCGTGCCAAGGAGGTCCTGGTGAACGCCGCCGCCCGGGCCCCCGCGGAGACCACGGATCTGGCCGACGTCCTCGCCGACGTGCTGGACGAGGAGCCCGAACTCGCCGGTCTCGATCTGGGCGAACTGACTGACCCCGCCCGGTACACCGGATGCGCGGGCTCCCTCACCGACCGCGAGCTCGACCGCGGCTGACCGGCCCGGTAGCCCCTAAGTCAGCCGGCCCTCGCGGGCGATGACCCGGCCGGCCCGTACGACCATGGACGGAATCGGGCGGTCCACGACTACCTCGGGCAGCGAACCGGCGGCCACCAGGACGAAGTCGGCCGGGTCCCCGGTCTCCAGCCGGGAGGCGGGCAGACCGAGCAGAGAGGCGCCGCCCTGGGCCACCGCCTCGTAGCAGGAAGCGAGTTCGGCATCGGTGCGGGCATCCGTGCGGTAGGCGAGCAGATGGGCCCGGGCGAGCATGTCGCCGTCACCGAACGGCGTCCAGGCATCGCGCACGCCGTCCGAGCCGACGGCCACCCGCACGCCGTGCGGGGCGAGCCGTGCGGGGTCCAGGACCGGGTCACCGCCCAGGGCACAGGTGACCAGGGAGACGCCGGCATCGGCCAACCGCACCGCTGCGGCGTCGCGTTCGTCACCCCCGAGCTCGGCCACGGCGAAGGCGTGGCCGAGGGTGACGCATCCCTGCATTCCGGCGGCGACGGTACGCCGGGCGATCTCGGTGACCTGGCGCAGGCCGACGGGCCCGCCGTCGTGCAGATGGATGTCGACCGGTACGCCCTTGCGGGCGGCCAGCCCGAACACAAAGTCCAACTGGCCGTCCATGTCGCCGTCGATGCCGATCGGGTCGAGGCCGCCGACCACGTCGGCCCCCTCGGACAGGGCCTGCTCCATGAGTTCGGCGGTTCCGGGCTCGCTCAACAGGCCGAGCTGGGGGAAGGCGACGATCTGGACGTCGACGAGGTCCTTGCGGGCATCGGCCGCCGCCCGCACCCCGTGCACCCCGGAGAGGCCGTGGACGGGGGCGACATCCACATGGGCCCGCATGGCGCGGGTGCCATGGGCGATGGCCCGGTCCATGAGTGCCCCGGCCCGCTCCTCCACCGGAGTCGTGAAGGCCGTCCTGGCCCGCACATCGCCGTCGATCAGGTCCCGGAGCGTGCCGGCGGGTTCGCGGCTCAGCCAGGGCCCGCCCCAGGTCGACTTGTCGGGGTGGATGTGCGCGTCGACGGGCGAGGGCAGGGCAAGGGCTCCTGCGGCGTCCACGGTCACGCAGCCGTCGGGCAACTCCGCCGGGTCGTACGCGGCGATCCGGCCGTCGGAGACCAGCAGGTCACGGGCGCGCCCGTCGAGGGAACGGACGGCGGTGAACAGGACATGGGGGCAGGCGGGGGCGGGCGTCGCCATGGGGCGGGCTCTCCTTCGTGGTGCGGGACGTCGTGCGCGGGACGGTCGTCTTGATCAGGGCCGCCGACGGGGGCCGGGATCCGTCGGTTCGTCGGTGGCCTCGGTGGCGGCGAGCATCTGCATCGCGGTCTCGCGTGTCCCGGCCACATGGCTGCGGGCGATCCGTTCCGCCGCCTCCGCGTCGCCGCTCCGAATCGCCTCGTAGAGCAGTTCGTGCTCGCCGCACATCACGGGCCCGTCGCCCGGCTCGGAGGTGAGGCTGAAGAGCCGGCGCAACCGGCCGTCGAGCGGTGCCATCAGGCCCTGGAGCAGTGGATTGCCGGACATGACGACGATCTGCTGATGGAAGTCGGCATGGACCGAGCCCAGTTCGCGGGTCCGGCGGGAGGAGTCCGCGACGCGGCGGGCGCGGTCCAGGAGTCTTTCCAGGGTGCGCAGGCCGTCCCGGTCGGCGCGCCGGGCGGCCAGTGAGGCCGCCAGCGCCTCCAGGTGTTCCCGGATGTCGAAGAAGTCCGCGGCCTCGGCCGGGCCGAGCGGGGCGACGAACGCGCCCTTTCGTGCCTGGGCGGCGATGAATCCCTCGGTCTCCAGTCGCTGGATGGCTTCCCGTACGGGGATGCGGGACACCCCCAGCTCGTCCGCGAGTTCCCGCTCGACGATCCGGTGCCCGGAGGGGTAGCGGCCGTCGATGATCCTCTCGCGCAGTTCCACATAGACCCGGTCGCGCAGAGACTGATGTGCCGCACCGATGGTGCCGGTGGCGGTGAGGCCGGCGGTTCGGCTGCTGCTCATGGACTCGCTTCCTGCCCGTCTGAGCCGGTCTCTTCCGGCTCCCATGCCGTGATCATCGCAGATTCCGGAAAGGTTTCGCAGACCCTTGCTTGGTATTCGGTATACCAGATAGCTTGAGCGCCGCGCCTAATCCGGCCCGCTCTGAACTGGTCTTTTCCGCTGACCCATGCCTGGTGCAGGCATCAATTTCGGCGTCCTGCCGCCCGTTCGCACTTGAGGAACCACCGATGACGCAAACCTCGACGGCCGTCCCGCCGCCCACCTCCACCTCCTCCGACCTCCCGAACACCGCCCCGCCGTCCGGCAGCCCGGCGGGGCGCCTCGCCAAGGGGCAGATCGGCACCTTCGATCTGGTCTTCTTCGTCGTGGCGGCGGCCGCGCCGCTGACCGTGCTGGCCGGTGTCGCGCCGTTCGCCATCGGTATCGGCGGTCCGGGCACCCCGCTCGGCTATCTGGTCTCCGGTGCGCTGCTGGTGCTGTTCGCCGCCGGGTTCACTGCGATGAGCCGCTACGTACGCAATGCCGGAGCCTTCTACGCGTACGTCGCCCGAGGACTCGGCCGGACGCTCGGCGTCGCCACCGCCTACCTGGCGACGCTCTCGTACAACCTGGTCGCCCCGGGTGTCGCCGCCGGGTTCGGCTACTTCGCCTCGACGACGCTGAGCGATCTCACCGGTGCGGAGCTGCCCTGGTGGCCGCTGTCGACCCTCTGCGTGCTGGGCACCGGGGTGCTGGGCTGGCTGCGGGTCACGCTGAGCGCGAAGGTGTTGGGGGTGGCACTGGTCCTGGAGGTCCTGGTGCTGCTGGTGATGGATATCGGGGTGCTGGCGGGCCGGGGAACCGACGCCCTGGACCTCACGTCCTTCGATCCGTCCGTGCTGGCCTCCTCCGGCGGCATGGCCGGGATGTTCGTCCTGGTCATCGGCGCGTTCACGGGCTTCGAGGCGACCGCGATCTACGCCGAGGAGGCACTCGACCCGGAGCGCACGGTGCCGCGCGCCACCTTTGTCGCGATCGGGTTCCTGGCGCTGTTCTACGCCGTCGGGGTGTGGATCCTGATGGGCAGCTTCGGCACGGACGAGTCGGTCGCGATGGCCCGGTCGTCGGACGGCCCACAGTTGACATTCCACGCGGCCGACCAGTTCGTCGGCCCCTGGCTCGCCGACTCCATGCATGTGCTGATCGTGGTCAGCGCGTTCGCCGCCACCCTCGCCTTCCACAATGCCGCGGCCCGCTACCTCTACGCCCTGGGCCGCGAGGGCCTGCTGCCGCGCCGGCTGGGCCGGGTGTCGGCCCGGCAGGGCTCACCGGTGACAGCAGTCGTGGTGCAGACCGTCTTCGGCCTGGTGATCGTGGTGGGCGGTGCGCTGATCGGCGCGGATCCGTACTCCGAGATCTTCCTGTGGACCAACAGCACCGGCGTCCTCGGCATCATGATCATGCAGGCGCTGGCCGCGCTCGCCGTCTGCTTCTTCTTCCGCCGTGACCGGTGCGGCATGTCGGTCTGGCGGGTCGTGGTCGCACCGCTGATCGCCTTCGTGGGTCTCGCCGTCCTGTCGGTGCTCGCCACGCTCCACTTCGATCTGCTCACCGGAAGCACGGGGGCGGTCAACGCGGCGCTGCTGGTGCCGCTGCCGGTGGTGCTCGTAGCCGGGTTCGTGGTGGCCCTGCGCATCCGCCGCACCGACCCCGGGCGGTACGCGCAACTCACCGAGGTGGATGTCGAACGGGACTGAGTACTTGACGCTGTTGGGACTCTTGGTTTCCGCGCTCTTCCGAACGGCGACCGGCGGACCGTCGCCGAATCCGGAACCCGCCCGCCCTTGCCGAATACCTCATCCGCCCTGGTGGGAGCGGGCGTTCCGGGGTTTCGCGGATGGCGGCCGTGGTCGCTGGAGTCGGAGCTCTCGCGTGGCTGCCGACCACGCGGCAACATGATCGACCATGCTGCTGCGACTGGCCTGCCTCGGCGTGACGAACGCGTTCGCAATGTTACGGCTGCTGTCGATGAGCGATCGGGAGAGGGAGGTAGAGATCCTCGCCCTGCGCCGTCAGATTGCGGTGCTGGAGCGCCAACTCGGCAAGAAATGAGTGCGGTTCGCCCCGAGCGATCGGGCATTCCTGGCGGCGCTGGTGCACCGGCTGCCACGGGATGTGCTCCGCAGGGTGCGGCTGCTGGTGCGCCCGGACACCGTCCTTCGCTGGCACCGAGACCTCCTCGCACGCCGCTACGCCGCCAAGTCCAGGCCCAGGCGCCCGGGACGGCCACACACCGTGCACTCGATCAGGGCCCTGGTGCTGCGCCTGGCGCGTGAAAATCCCAGCTGGGGCTACAGGAGGGTGCACGGCGAGCTGCTCGTGCTGGGGGTGGAGGCGGCCGCCTCCACGGTGTGGGAGATCCTGAAGGAGGCCGGGATCCACCCGGCACCCGAACGGAGCTCCGGCACCTGGGCCGGCTTCCTGCGCCGGGGCGCCGGAGACCGGCCATCGAGCAGGACCTCGGGCCGAACCGCCAGGGCTTCGGCAAGCCGGCGCGACTTCGCGCGGCCACCGGCGACGCTGACCACCACGGCCCGGACAACCCTCCGGCGGTGTCGGGCACGATGTCGCAGGCGTCGTCCGTCCTGCCTGCCCCCATTGCCGACGCGTGGTCCGGATCGACAAGCCCCTCGAGGGACAGCGGGTTTGCCGCAACCGCATCGCCAAGTCCCGCATCGAGGAGTGCTCACGCTGCGGCACCCGGCGCGAACCCGCCACGCGCGACGCCCAAGGTCGGCCTCTGTGTCCGAAGTGCCTGATCACGGACCCTGCCAACCTGGAGACCTGCATCGTCTGCGGCAAGCGACGCATGGTCAGCACCCGGACGCCCGACGGGCCGATCTGTCCCAACCCGGCCCGCGCGGTCGCGGGCACCCAGCCGTACCGGCCGTCGCAGCATGGACGACCTCGTCGAGCCAATCGCCGCGGCTGGCACGGTGAAGAGGCCGAAGAAATCCGCTGCCGCGGGTGCCGCGCCGCCGGCAGTGGCGGCGGAATCGGTCAGGCCCGTGGCCGGCCAGCGCGTTGATGAGAAGCTTGCGGAGCGCGGTCGGGGTGAAAGTGCGGTGTTCGGTGCCGATATCGCGCTGGAACAGTAGCGGCATCGGCGAGTTCCAGACGCGCTCGTGGACGTCGTAGGACGTCACCAGCGGGATCGCACCGCTGCCTACTCGCAGGCGGCGGACCATGGTCGAGAGGATGTCCGCCAGTTCCGGGCTGACGAGCAGGAGCCGTTCGCTGTCGGTCTTGGACGGGGCGACCTGCAGCAGGGGCACGACTTCGCCGGTGCTGGGGAGCCGGTACTCGGTGATGCTGTTGTGGGTCAGCTCCAGGAGCTCCTCGTTGCGGATGCCGGTCAGGCGCAGGACCTCGATCGCGGTGAAGGCCCAGAAGGCTTCGCTCTCCTCGTAGGTGAGGTTCCGCCGCCGCCCGGTCGAGGTCTCCTCGGCCCAGGTCAGGTGCCCAGCGGCCTTGGGCGCGACGGCTCCGCGCAAGGCTCCGGCGGTGTCGGGGATCAGATCCCCGGGCCGGGTTTGCTCGGCGGCAGCCAGTAATTCGGCCGCGGCGCGTCGCCTGCGGTCGACGGTGTCGGCCAGCACCGGCAGGACGGGAAGCCGTTCGCGGGTGCGCTGGTCCATCCGGGCCTTGTGGTGTTTGCGGTCCTTGGCCTTGCTGATCTCCTCATCGCTGATCGGGCAGGGCACCACCCACGGCGCCCAGCGGCCGGTCGGAGGGCAAGGAACTCCCGGAGCCGACCGAAGGCGAAGCACAGCAGCCCGCACGAATAAGTCCGATGGTTCAGTGATCGAAAGCGACAAGCGATCGCATGGTCGGCGCGCCGGTCTTGTGGTTGCGCCAGATCGCGGCGACGGCCATGGCGAGGACGCGCTGGGCGACGCGGACGGCAACGCCCTCGTGGGTGCGCCCGCCGTGCTGTTCGAGGTCCAGCCGGCCCTTGAGTGTGTCGTTCACGGACTCGATGAGCTGCCGTACGGACTTGAGGAAGGACTCGCCCTTGCGCTTCTTCTCCCGCTTGAACGAGGGACGCAGCAGCTCGATGCCGTGCATGGCCAGGTCGTTCTGGAACTCCTTGGAGGCGAAGCCCTTGTCGGAGATCAGCAGCAGCCCGGGCCGCTCGGCGACCAGTCCCGCCTCGACGTCGAGCATGGCCTGCAAGACCTCGCGCTCGTCCGTCCTTGGCTTGGCGAGCGCCCACAGGATCGGCATGCCGGTGGGGTTGCAGACCAGGTAAAGGCGCAGGCCCCAGAAGAACCGCGAGTGGGAGGCGCAGTACCCGTATCCGGCCCAGCCCGCCACCTCCGAGCGTTTCACCGTCGACCGCGACATCCCGCACTGCACCGGCGTCGAGTCGACGGTCCAGTGGTTGTCGAACCAGAAGTCCGTATCCACCGCCAGCATCCGTATTGCCTTCTTGACCAGCGGCAATGCTGTCTTGAGGCGCTTGTTGCACCCCGACTGCTGTGGCAGGTACGGGAACATTGGCGCGAGTCGCTTCCTTGCGTACCGCAGCCAGCGTGCCTCGGAGTGGAACGAGCGTGACCACCTCGGCATCAGTGAGCTTCGGCGGCCTGCCCATCCATCGGCTGGTCTCCAGTTCGTCGTCGATCTTCACGTACAGCGCGGTCAGCAGGGTGTCCAGTTCGTCGTTCACGCCACGATCTTGGACACCCTGTTCGCATTTCCCAACGCGCCGTCAGGCGACGCCGCTACTCGGGCTATCCGTGCGTCCGGGACCTCCGTGCGGCCAAACCAAAGACGAGACCACCGACCAGGAACCAGGGATTCCACAGCAGCAGCGTCCACAGCCGCTGTTCCGGGCTTACGTTTATTTCCGAGCCCGCAGCGTCGATCAGCAGCAGCACCTCGACGGCGATGCCACGTATTAGCAGCACAGCGCAGGCACACCACCCCAGGGCCTTGACCACCTGTCCTGCCAGACCACGAGGCCGCGGCCTGGCGAGAAGCCATCCCAGCACACCACCGACAAGGCACAGCGAACCCACGCCCCACAAGCCCACCACCACGAACCACCCAGGGCGTTCCTCGGCCAAGGACCCCGCCGAGACACTGAGGCCCCAACTGCCGCCCAGCGCCCAGTAAAAATGGAGCACGGCGAAAGCGACCGCCCAAGCACACGCTATGCGTCCCCACAACCTCAACGTTGTCTTGTCATACGGATCTTCATACATAGCGAGGAGCATGCCACTGCTGCGGCACGCCGCCACCAGCGTCGCGAGAAACCAGCACGCCCACCTTCCAGTCGGCCACAACGTGCGACCGAACACATCGGACTTGATCGTCTAGCGGTGGTTTGTTGACGGCGGGTCAGGGCCGTAGTAGGCCGGTAGCAGAGGAACGTCGCCTCGCCGCCTGGGGGCTGTGATGACTCGCCGTCTGCCGTGTCCGCCCGCGCCGGGCCCGCTGGAAGCCTACGCCGCGCGCTTCGATGACCTGCTCTCGACGTTGGCACAGCACCGCGGGTTCCGCGAGTACCTCGCGGGGCTGCTGCTGCCGCGGGACCGGAACAAGACCCTGACCTGCCTGGCCGGCGCCGAACCCGTCGTCGGGGCCCAGCACGCCTCGGTACAGCGGCTGCAGTTCTTCCTGTCCGAGTCGACCTGGGACCACGAGCAGGTCAACGCCCGCCGACTGGAACTGCTGCTGACCGATCCCGCGACCGCCCCGCACCCCGGCGGGGTGCTGGTGATCGACGACTCGGGCGACCGCAAGGACGGCAAGGCGACCGCGCACATCGGCCGCCAGTGGCTGGGCCGACTGGGCAGGACCGACAACGGGGCTTTCCCCTTGATCGTGGACACCGGTTGTCATGCGGCGGTGGCCAGCGTAGTTGATCGTTGTTCGTAGGCGATCGGGCTGATCTGGCCGAGGCGGGAGTGCCGTCGGCGGGTGTTGTAGCGGGTTGCCCATCGGAAGACCGCGAGGCGGGCCTCACGGGCCCCGTCCCACCGTTTCCGTCCCTGGAGCGTCTCGCGTTTCATGGTCGCGTTCAGACTCTCCGCGGTGGCGTTGTCCGCGCTCGTGCCCGCCGCGCCGCGTGATCTGGTAACGCCGAGTTCCGAGCAGACCTGGGCGAACTCCCTCGACGCGTACTGGGCTCCGTTGTCGCTGCGGAAAATCGCCCCGTGCAGGCCGTCGGCGCCGCGGGCCGCTGCGGCGGCCCTGAGTGCGTCGGTGACCAGCTCCGTGCGCATGTGGTCGGCGATCGACCAGGCCGCCAGCCGCTTCGAGTGCAGGTCCAACACCGTTGCCAGATAGAGGAATTGGCCGCCTCCGATCGGGAGATAGGTTATGTCGCCCACGTACTTGGTGTTCGGCGCCTGGGCGGCGAAGTCGCGCCGCAGCAGGTCTGGCACCGGCGTCGCCGATGGCTCGGGAATGGTGGTGCGGACCTTCTTGCGCAGGTGCAGCCCGACGATGCGGAACGTGCGCATGACGCGCTCGACGCGCTTGTGATTGACCCGCCTCCCGGCGTCCTTCAGCTCAGCGGTGACGCGCGGGACCCCGTAGGTGCCGTCCGATTCCCGGTGGATTTCAGCGATACGTTCGGCGAGCTCTGCATCTGCCTGGGCCCGGGCAGCCCGCGCGTCCGCGCCGGCCAGCCACCGGTAGAAGCCGGAACGCGAGACATGCAGCATCCGGCACAGCCGCTTGACGCCGAAGGCGCCACGGTGATCGTCGACGAACTGGAAGCGGCTGCTCACCAGCTGGTCTCCGCCGCAAAATACTTCGCGGCTCTCCGCAGGATCTCCCGCTCGAGCTCGAGTTCCTTCACCCGTGCCCGCAGCTGCCGGTTCTCCTTCTCCATCGCGGTGGCCTCCACGGCCCCGGGCCGGGCGGCCTGCTCGGCGTCCCGCACCCACGTGCGCAGCGTCTCGTGGTTGACGCCCACGTCCTTGGCCACCGACGCATACGTCCCACCCGGACTGGCGTGGTACAGCGCGACGGCATCGGCCCGGAACTCAGGCGAGTACTTCGATGTCCCCAACGGGAACTCCTGTCCTATGGATCTTCACGATCCAATGATCAGGGTGTCCACGATCAAGGGGAAACGCCCAACGGCATAGTCACCGTGACCACCTGCTGGGCCGACGAGAACCTCTACTAACCGCTGCACGCTGTGCCCTACAGCCCCGCCCATCACTTCCCCAAGGGCAAGAGCGACCCCGGCTTCCGCACCAAGCTGCAGATCGCCGCAGAACTGGCCCGCACCGCGAAGGCTACCGGGGTAGCCTTCCGCGCCGTGGCCGCCGACTGCGCCTACGGCGACCAGGACGGCTTCCGCAGACAACTCGACGCGACGGGACTGCCGTTCGTCATGGCCCTCAAACCGAGCCACGGCACCTGGGCCTACGGCAAGGACGCCTACACCCCCGTCCATGCCGCCCACGCCTTGACCTGGACGGACCCCGAGCGCCCCGGGGACTGGACCGCCGTCGAGCGCACCTTCCGCGACGGACACACCGAGACCTGGTGGGCCGCCGACGCGACCCTCGGCTGGTGGGGACCCGACGGAAACGTCCGTCTCGTCGTGGCCACCACCGACCCGGCCACCCTTCCCCCGCAAACCACCTGGTACCTGGCCACCGACCTGCCCCGCCCCGGCGGACCCCGCGAGGCCGACAGCCCCGAACCTGCCGCCGACCTGCATGAAGTCGTCCGGATCTACGGCATCCGACACTGGATCGAGCAGAGCTACAAGCAGATCAAGGACGAACTGGGCTGGGCCGACTTCCAGGTCCGTTCCGATACCGCCATCCGCCGCCACCAGACCCTGGTCACCTGCGCGTTCTCGTTCTGCTGGGACACCTGGTTCGCTCAACCTCCTGACCGGGAGCCCGCCGTCGTCCCCACGGCCCCGCCGACTGTCACAGCGGTGGGGCCGGCTGAGAGGGGGCCCCAGCAGACCCCACCAGCCCCAACCGGCCAG
>NZ_JBFAJH010000077.1:0-25123 GCF_040655115.1 Streptomyces atratus
TCCTGCATTGAACGCGGCACCCGCCGTGACGACACTCTCGCCAACGCCTACCGCGACTGGCTAACCGCCGCTTGACAGCCAATAGGAGCATCAACCGACCCGGGTCGATCTGAGGTGCTCTCCCTCGCACAGGGGCGAACAGGGGATCGCATGGCCGAAGACCGCGACGGCATGGTCGTCTACAGGCGGCCCGGCTGCCCGTACCGCATGAAGCTCCGCCTGCGGCTCCGGTTCACCCGCCTCAGGTACACCGAGGTGAACATCTGGCGGGACCCCGAGGCGGCGGCGTTCATCCGCTCGGTCGCCGACGGGAACGAGACCGTGCCGACGGTGCCCGTGGCCGGGCACGCGATGGTCAATCCGTCCGAGCGGCAGGTGCGCGACGCGGTCCGGGAGGCCCATGCGCCGCAACAGGACGCGTCGTAGCCCCGGATCGGCCGGTCGGGACAAGGCGCCACTGTGCGCCAGGATCAGCGGGACGTCACCGGACGGCGGTCACAGATCCAGATCGACGACCACCGGCGCATGGTCGGACGCACCCTTGCCCTTGCGCTCCTCGCGGTCCACATAGCTGTCCTTGACCGCCGCCGTGAACGGGGCGTTGCCGTAGACCAGGTCGATCCGCATGCCCTTGTTCTTCGGGAAGCGCAGCTCGCGGTAGTCCCAGAAGGTGTACGGGCGGTCGTACTTGAGCGGGCGCGGCATCACGTCCGAGAGGCCCTCCTCACGGAGGGTGGCGAGGGCGGCACGCTCGGCGGGGGTGACGTGCGTGGCGCCCTCGAACAGGGCGGGGTCCCAGACGTCCTCGTCGGTCGGCGCCACGTTGAAATCACCGAGGACCGCGAACGGCTGGGAGCCTGCGGCGTCGGCGCCGACCGCCTTCTGCAGGGCCTCGAACCAGCGCAGCTTGTACGCGTAGTGCTCGTGGGCGACCTCGCGGCCGTTCGGCACGTACACCGACCAGAGACGGACCGGGCCGCAGGTCGCCGAGATCGCCCGGGGCTCCTGCACGCCCTCGTAATCGGGGCCGCCGGGCAGCCCCGTGACGACGTCGGCCAGGCCGGCCCGGGAGACCAGCGCGACCCCGTTCCACCGGCCGGTGGCATTGACCGCGGACTCGTACCCGAGCTCGCGCAGCTCGTCCGCCGGGAACTGCTCGGCCGCGCACTTGGTCTCCTGGATGCACAGCACGTCCGTGCCGGTGCTCTCCAGCCAGGCCAGCAGCCGCGGGAGGCGGGCGGTGATCGAATTGACGTTCCACGTGGCGATGCGCATGTACGTAAACCTAGCGGCTCCCACTGACAGTCGCCGGACCGGCGCCGGTCACAGGCCGGTCGAGTCACCCGGGGCCAGCCGGCCGTGGTCGGCGCCGCCGAGACTGCCGATCTGCCGGTCGTAGATCGGGCGGGCAAGATCGGTGAGCAGCGCGTCGTGGATGTCGATGGCGCGCCGCGGCTTGACCTCGCGTACGTAGTCGATGACCTCGGAGATCTTGTTCCAGGGGGCCATCACCGGGAGCATCAGGGTGTCGACGGGGTGGTCGGGCACGGTGAGCGCGTCGCCCGGGTGGAAGAGCGAACCGTCGACCAGGAAGCCGATGTTGGTGATCCGCGGAATGTCGGGATGGATCACCGCGTGCAGTTCGCCGTGCACCTGTACGTCGAAGCCGGCCGCGGAGAACGTGTCCCCGTGCCCGACGGTGTGGACGCGCCCGGGGAACGCCGCGGAGAGCTGGTCGGCCACGCTGCGCAGGGTCCAGATCTGCGCGGCCGGGTTGGCCTCCATGCCGGCCCGCAGCCGGTTCTCGTCGAAGTGGTCGGCGTGCTCGTGCGTCACCAGCAGCGCGTCGGCGCCGAGTGCCGCGTCCTCCTCCGAGAAGCCGCCCGGGTCGATGACGAGCGTCTGCCCGTCCTTCTCCAGGCGGATGCAGGAGTGCGTCTTCTTCGTCAGTGTCAGGTGCACGGGGTTCGCAGCGTTCATGGTCACCATCCTGCTACGGGCGGGGCCTCGTTTCTTCCTGAATCACGGTCTGGGCGATCGTGAACGCGGCGCCCGCGGCCGGTATGCCGCAGTAGACGGCGGTCTGCAGCAGCACCTCCTTGATCTCCGCGGGCGTCAGCCCGTTGCGCAGGGCGGCCCTGATGTGCGGGGCCAGGCTCTCCAGATGGCCGGAGGTGATCAGCGCGGTGAGCGTGATGCAGCTGCGGGTGCGGCGGTCCAGGCCCTCGCGGGTCCAGGTCTCGCCCCAGGCGTAGCGCGTGACGAGCTCCTGGAACTCGCCGGTGAACTCGTCGGAGGCGGCCAGAACCCGGTCGACATGGGCGTTGCCGAGCACCTCGCGGCGTACCCTCATGCCCGGTTCGAACGGGTCGGCGCGGCCGTTGGTCACAGCCTCCGGCTGATCAATAGCGGGGGCGATCTCCGCGATGGGCAGCACGGGGGCGGACAGCGCGGGGCCGGCGCCCGGGACGGGGATGGCGGCGACGGTGTCCTGCCAGCTCGTCGAGAAGTGGGTGACGAGCAGGTCGGTGACGGCGGCGGGCTGCTCGACCGGGGCGAGGTGCGAGGCCCCGGGGACGAGGGCGAGCCGGGCGTCGGGTATGCCCGCGACCAGGGTCCGGGCCTCGGCGGGCCCGGTGACCTGGTCCTCGGCGCCGACCAGCACGAGGGTCGGGACGCCGATGCGGCCGAGTTCGGTACGGATGTCGAAGGCGGCGAGCGCTTCGCATGCGGCGATGTAACAGCCGGGGTCGGTGGTGCGGACCATCTGGACGGCCCACTCGACGATGGCGGCCTGGGCGGCGGCGAAGCCGGGGGTGAACCAGCGCTCCGGCGCGCTGCGGGCCATGGGCTCCAGGCCGTTGGTGCGGACGACCACACCGCGCTGCCGGAACTCGTCGGCGCTGCCGAACCGCGGCGAGGCGGCCACCAGGGCCAGCGAGGCGACCCGGTTCGGATGGCGCAGCGCGAGGTCGGCGCCGATCGCGCCGCCGATGGAGCAGCCCGCGTACCCGAAGCGCTGGACGCCGAGACTGTCGAGGGTGGCCAGCAGCCGGTCGGAGAGCTCGCCGACGGCGGTGGCCGGGTGGGCGGGGGCGCCGCCGTGGCCCGGCAGGTCGAAACGGAAGATCCGCCAGCGCTGGGAGAGCTCGGGTATCTGCCGGTCCCACATGTGCTGTGTAGTACCGAGGGGCGCCCCCAAGATCAGGACCGGGGCGTCTTCTGGCCCGTCAAAGCGGTATTGCAGGGTTTTAGTCGTCGTCTTGCTCACCCGCTCACGCTCCCATATCTCACATCTTCTCAAGCGAGGGGGTCGGGACGCAGGGGCATTGCGTGACTGGGATTGGTCCGGTTCGCCGGCCCTGTGAGTGACGTGGCGTCATGTCCGTTGTGTGGCAAGTGGCCCGGGAGGGCAGAGCAGGCACGGTGCTGGTGATCATGTGGTTGTCGAGACCCATGAGAACCGAGCGAGACCGTGCCTGCCCGAACATCATCGCCCATCCCCTGCGCACTGGAGCAACTGGACTCCCCGACCGATCCCCTCACCTCAAGCGATGTCGCTGACCTGCGGCGTTTCCTGATCCAGGTCGCCGATCCCCGCGATGCGCGAGGACTGCGGTATCCGGCTCTCGCGTTGCTGTGCGCAGCCGTCCCGGCGGTGCTGACCGGGGCTCGCTCGCTCGTCGCGATCAGCGAGTGGATCACGGATGCCCCGCAGCATGTGCTGGGCGTCCTCGGCTTCGCTGCCGATCCACTTACCGGTCTGCGGCCGGTGCCGCACGCCGCAACCGCGCGCTGCCTGCTGCAGCGCGTGGACGGTGACGCGCTGGACGGCGATCAGCGCGTATCCGCAGGCCACCTGACACCGGCGGAGAACCCGGCCGGCCGGGCCGGAGTCACAAACGCCGGCGTTCAAGTCGAGTAAACCTGGCGAGCGAACGCGACAATCCGCGCGAAGGTCGCCCGCCTCCTGAACAACACGATCAACTGGTTCTGATCGGTGATCCACAAGTCTTGACGACAGTTCGGTTCAGGGTGGTGCGGTGACCGACGCCGGCAGACTGCGGGGCGCGCACCGGCGGCGCTTGTCGGGAAGCAGCTGGGTGATGCCCTGACCGTCGCAGTGCTCCAGCAGGGGAACGGTGACGCGTCGGGTGGTGTCCAGGGCGCGGCTCGCCGTTCCCACGGCGAACGGCTGGTCGAGTTCGCTCAGCCGGTCGGCCGCCAGCCGGGGGGCGTCCGGTAGCAGCACCACGTGCTCCGCGAGTCGCAGTACCGCTCCGTGGCGGACCGCCGTGGCGAGCTCGCGGCGGCCGAGGCCGAGTTCCGCGAGCCGCTGGGCGTGGGGCGCGGCGAAGGGCCGACGGGCGAGCTCGGTGGTGAGACGGTGCACCGCGTCCGCCACAGCGGCGGGCAGTGCCGCGGGCCCGGTGGTCACACGCCCGCGGCTCATCCGCAAGGGCGGCGTGACCAGTGCCTCCACCAGGGAGACGGCCGGCAGCCCCAGACGGTGCCGAGCGGCCTCCACCGGGATGCCCTCCTCGGTGGGCCGCTGGGAGCGGTACGCGGCGACCAGTTCGGCCAGCCGGGCGCCCAGGGCGGTCCAGTGGGCGGGGTCTGCAAGCCAGTCGTCCGCGACCGGTGTGGTGTGGACGGCCACCCCCATCGCGGTCAGCTCCCCGCGCCTGACCAGCAGCCGACGCCGTAGCTCGGCCGCCTCGCCCGGAGTGCCGCGAGCGTCGCCGAGCTCTGCCGCACGCCGTGCCGCGGAGCCGCGGCGCCGCAGTTCCGGTGGCTGGGGGTCGAGCACCTTCAGGCCGGCCAGCACACGTCGCATACCGGGATCGCGCAGCACCGCGCGGTCACCGATACGGAGCGGCAGTGGCGTCGGCAGAGTCAGCCGGACGATATCCGCACCGAGCGGCCGTACGCGTACGGGCACGGCCGCCGAGCCGATGTGGGCGACAGCGGTGCGGGGCAGCGCCGCGGCCGGTGTTCCGCCATGTACGCGCACGTCGCAGCGCAGGCAGGGGAGGAAGCTGTCGGGGGTGAGCAGGGCGTCGCCGCGGCCCGTCAACTCCTTGTCGAGGTCCCTGAGGTTGACGGCGACCCGGGCGGTGGCCCGCACCAGATCGGTCTCCTCGCCGAGGGCCTGCAAAGCCCTGACGCGCACGGGACGGCCGGTCCGGGCTGTCACCAGGACGTCGCCCCGGTGGATCCGCCCCGCACCGAGCGTGCCGGTGACCACCAGCCCGCTGCCGCGCACGGTGAAGGACCGGTCGATCCACAGCCGCACCGGGGAGTCGGCGTCCCCGTCCGGCAGCCGCGCGGCCAGCCGGCCGAGGGCGGCGCGCAACTCCGCGAGGCCCGCGCCGGTGCGGGCGCTGACGGCCACGGCCTCGACGCTGCCGAGGGTGCTGGACCTGATCCGGTCCCGTGCCTGCGCCGTGGCGGGGCCGGGGTCGGCCAGATCGCAGCGGGTGACGGCGAGCAGTCCGTGCCGTACACCCAGGGCGTCCACGGCGGCGAGGTGCTCGGCGGACTGCGGCTTCCAGCCTTCGTCGGCGGCGACGACGAACAGCACGGCGGGCACGGGCCCCACGCCGGCCAGCATGGTGGGGACGAACCTCTCGTGTCCCGGGACGTCGACGAACGCGAGCCGTTCGCCCGATGGCAGCTCCGTCCATGCGAAGCCCAGGTCGATGGTCAGACCACGGCGCCGCTCCTCTGCCAGCCGGTCGGGGTGGTTGCCGGTCAGCGCGTGGATCAGTGTGCTCTTGCCGTGGTCGACATGCCCCGCCGTCGCGATGACCCGCATGATCACCGCCCCGCCGCGCGCAGCACCGCGGCAAGGATGTCACCGTCGCACGCCTGCGGTACGCACCGCAGGTCCAGCAGCAGCCGACCACGCACCACCCGGCCGAGCACGGCCGGTTCACCGGTGCGCAGCGGCGTCGCCAGGTCGTCGGGGAGGCTGAGCGCACAGGACGGCAGGGCGGTCCCGGGGGCGCCGCCTCCTCCGACCACCGCCTCGCAGGGCACGACGCGCGCGTCCAGACCTCGGCGCGCCACGTCCTCGGCCAGTCGCAGCGTGCGGATGCGCAGCTGCGGCAGCGGCAGGTGCACGGCTGCGTGCACGGGTGGCTCGGGACCGCGCAGTGTCGCTTCCAGCGCGGCCAGGGTGAACTTGTCCACGCGCAGGGCGCGGGCCAGCGGATGGCGGCGCATCCGCTCCACGACGGCGGCCCTGCCGAGGACCAGCCCCGCCTGCGGACCGCCGAGCAGCTTGTCCCCGCTGGCGGTGACCAGCGTGGCCCCGGCGCGCAGGGCCGTGGCCGCGTCCGGCTCGTCCGGTAGCACCGGGTCGGGGGTGAGGAGGCCGGAGCCGATGTCGACCACCACGGGCAGGCCCAGCGACGCCAGTTTCCCGGCGTCCACTCCCCGGGTGAAGCCGCTCACCGTGAAGTTCGACGGGTGGACCTTGAGGATGAAGCCGGTGTCCGGGCCGACGGCGTCCGTGTAGTCGCCGAGACGGGTCCGGTTGGTGGTGCCGACCTCGCGTATCCGGGCGCCGCAGGAGGCCAGCAGTTCGGGTATCCGGAAGCTGTCGCCGATCTCCACGAACTCGCCCCGGCTGAGCAGGATGTCGCGCCCCGGGGCCAGCGTCACCGCCGCCAGGGCCAGTGCGGCGGCTCCGTTGTTGACCACGTGCACGGCCTCTGCGGCCGGCACCGCTTCGCGAAGGGCCGCCATGGTGCTGCGGCCGCGCGACGCCCGTCTGCCGGTTCTCAGGTCCAGCTCGACGTCCGTGTATCCGCCGGCCGCCGCCATCGCCTCCAGTGCGGACCGCGACAGCGGGGCCCGTCCCAGATTGGTGTGCAGCACCACGCCGGTGGCGTTGTGCACGGGGCTCAGCCCGGCCGCGCGTGCGGGGAGCGCGGCAAGAGCGGCATGGACCGCGTCGCCCGGGGCGATCCGTCCGTCGCGTACGGCCTGCTGGGCGATGGCGACCGCGGCCTTGACGATGGGCCTGCCCAGCCGTGCGGACGCCTCGCTCAGCCGGGGATCTCCGAGCAGCACCGTGGTGCTCGGCACCTGCCGCCGGGTGTCCGCCGGCGGCTGCCGCATCTTGTCCGCCACCCGCGCCACCCCGATCGAAGTCAGCGGAGGCGGACGGGAATCGAACCCGCCTGGCCCGGTTTCCGGACCACACCGATTTTGAAGATCGGGAGGGGCACCAGCCCGCCCAACGCCTCCGGAGCAAGATTGTGATCCCCGCACGCTGCTGGGGCAAGAGGTGAAATGATCGTCGTATGACGACTGTTGGCCCCGCTGCCGGACCAGCCGCGCCCGTACGCCTGACCCGGTACGCACACGGCGGCGGCTGCGCCTGCAAGATCCCTCCGGGGGAGCTGGAGGCGATGGTCGCGGGACTGTTGCCGCCCCGGAACCCCGGACAGGCCCTGGGCAGCGACGAGGACCGGCTGCTGGTCGGACTCGACGACGGCGACGACGCCGCGGTGGTGCGCACCGGTGACGGCACCGCTCTGGTGTCGACGGCCGACTTCTTCACGCCCGTCGTCGACGACGCCCGCGACTGGGGCCGGATCGCCGCGGCCAACGCCCTGTCCGACGTCTACGCGATGGGCGGCCGGCCCCTCGTCGGGCTCAACCTGCTGGGCTGGCCCCGTGACGTACTGCCCGCGGAGCTGGCCCGGGAGGTCCTGGCGGGAGCGCTCGACGTCGCCCGGAGCGCCGGCTGCCTCGTCGGCGGCGGCCACAGCATCGACAGCCCGGAACCGCTCTACGGAATGGCCGTGACCGGCCTGGTGGATCCGGACCGGCTGCTGCGCAACGACGCCGGCCGGCCGGGTGTGCCGCTGACTCTGACCAAACCGCTGGGTGTCGGGATACTCAACAACCGCCACAAGCGGACGGGCGAGGTCTTTGCGCACGCCGTCGCCGGTATGGCGGCGCTCAACGACAAGGCCAGTGCCGCCGCCCTGGAGGCCGGCGCCGTGTGCGCCACCGATGTGACCGGATTCGGGCTGCTCGGCCATCTGCACAAGCTGGCCCGGGCCAGCGGCGTCACGGCCGTGGTGGACGCCGCCGCAGTCCCTGTGCTCGACGGCGCCTGGGAGTCCCTGCGGGCCGGGTACGTCAGCGGCGGCACCCGGCGCAATCTCGACTGGGTGCGTCCGCACCTGGACGCGGGACGGGCGAGTGACGACCAGCTGCACCTGCTTGCCGACGCGCAGACCTCCGGCGGGCTGCTGGTCGCCGGGGAGATACCCGGACATCCGGTCATCGGGGAACTGGTGCCCGCCATGGCCGGCACCACGCTGGTGATCCGCTGAGCGCTGCGGACGGCCGCGGGTCCGCGGGCGAGGCCCCCGGGCCCGCGGCCGGCCCGCTACTGGTAGCGGATGTGCAGGTGGTTGTCGTGGTTCGGGTAGCTCGTGGTCAGCCCTTCCGAGATCAGCTGCGGATCGTTGAAGAAGATCAGCTGGACGTGGCCGGGCGCCTTCGCCCGGATTTCCTGCACGAGCCTGCGGGTGGCCGCGCGGTCGTAGGTGCTCGACTGCCAGGTGATGCGCCCCGCGGTGCACTGCGCCGAGTCGGTGCGGACCGGCCACACGTCGATGTCCATCCCGACATCGTGGCTGGCGTGTCCGGGTATGTCCCCACCGTGCTCGAAGCCCGCGTCGCCGACCGGCAGTCTGCCGTTCCCGGTGGTGGCGAACGTGGCGGCGGCGGCCTCCAGTTGACCGACGGCGCCGGCTGTCGCCCAGTGGGCGCCTGCGTTGCCGTCGGGGCTCTGTGCGCACATCGTGCCGGCGCCGAAGTCGATGTTCTCGTAGTGCCACAGCAGGTTCTGCCAGGTGGCCGGCCCGACGACGCCGTCCGCGCCGATTCCCGCATGGGACTGGAAGGTGCGGACGGCGGAGTTGGTGGCGGGTCCGAAGGCCCCGTCGACCGAGAGACCGGCGCCCCGCTTGGCATTGAGCAGCGACTGAACGGCCGTCACCGCCGGCCCGTTGTCGCCCTGTCGTACGGTGATGACGAGCGCGCCCCAGGTGGCGGGCCCGACGATGCCGTCCGCGGCCAGGCCCTTGGACTGCTGGAAGCCCACCACGGCGCTCTGCGTGCCCGAGCTGAAGACGCCGTCCACCGCCACGGAGCGGCCGTGCGCGGCGAGCAGGTGCTGCAGCGCGACAACGTCGGAGCCCCGGTTGCCGTTGCTCGTCAGCGGGAACGCGGCCTGCGGGAAAGCCTGCGCGGGGACGCCCAGTCCGAAGAGCAGGCCCGCCACCGCGGTGAACAGCGTGATGATGCGTGCGAGTCGTCTCACGGTTCCTGCCTCACGTTCCTGTTCGCTTCTCGGCTCACCTTCCTGCTCACTTCCCCGACTGGAGGGCGCCCCAGGTGGCGGGGCCGACGATGCCGTCGGCGCCCAGCCCGCGCGAGGACTGGTAGTCGCGTACGGCCTGGTCGGTGCCCGGGCCGAAGGCACCGTCGATGGCCACGGTCCGCCCGAGCGCGGCGGTCAGGGCGCGCTGCAGCCGGGTGACGGCCTCTCCCGTCGAGCCGTTCTGGATGATCGGGGTGGATCCGCGGGACAGCAGGGCCGTCCAGGTCTTCGCGCCGACCACACCGTCCGCCGTGAGCCCCTTGCTGGTCTGGAAGTTCCTGGCGGCGGTGGTGGTGGCGGACCCGAAGATCCCGTCCGGGGTGCCCGGGTCGAAGCCGGCGGCCTTGAGCAGGCACTGGGCTGCCTTGACCTGGTCTCCGGTCGAGCCGCTCTGGACGGTGGTGTACGCGGTGAAGTCGAAGTTCACC
Organism: Streptomyces atratus; assembly: GCF_040655115.1. Classification (GTDB taxonomy): domain Bacteria; phylum Actinomycetota; class Actinomycetes; order Streptomycetales; family Streptomycetaceae; genus Streptomyces; species Streptomyces atratus_D. The sequence continues at coordinate 9,841 of NZ_JBFAJH010000077.1, forward strand.
CCGGTGCAGGTGGGCGGGGGCGGGGTGCCGGTGCCCACGTCCAGGTAGTCGCGGTCGATGTTGATCGAGTAGCCGCCGTAGGACTCCGCGACCTCACCCGCGTACTGGTGGATCCGCTGGTGGTTGGACCAGTAGGTGGACGGCACGTAGGAACCGGTGTTGGTGTCGGCGGCGCCGTTCCACCACGCGTAGAAAAGGTGGTCGACCCGCGTGTAGGCGCTGTTGTTGTACTCGCCGGCGGCGTCCTTGATGCCGGAGGCGGCGCTGGAGTAGAGGCCCGACAGATAGCCGCTGCTGTGCAGCCGCTCGGTCCAGCCGGACAGGTACGACAGCACGGCCGCCTTGCAGGAGGCCGTGGAGTTGTACGCCTCGATGTCGCTGTAGATGGCGCTGCCCGCCGGGATACCGAGGTTCGACGCGGCGGTGACGGCGCCGGCCGCGGCGGTGACACCCTGGGACTTGGCCGTGGCCGGATCGGTGGACATCGTCAGCGAGTAGCCGGTGCACGGTGCCTGGCGGCCGACGTCGATGGGGAACAGACGCCATCCGTTGTTGGTCTGGTTGGTCACCCAGGTCGCCGTCAGATTCGGCTGGGCGCAGCCGCGGAAGGAGCCGCTGATGTAGACGCCGACCGCGCTGTACGGCGAGCTCGCCTGCCAGGCGTTCATGGCGGCTTGCGAGGGCGCGGCACAGGCGTCGAAGCCCTTGCCCAGGTAGCTGCCCGGCTGCGGCCCGGCCGCGGCCAGGAGGGTGGCGTCGGACCGCTGAGCCGCGCGCGGCAGCTCGGTGCGCTCGGCGCCCTTGGTGAGGTCGGCCGAGGCGAGAACGCCGCGCACCAGGCTCTCGGTTTCCGGGGTGTGGGCGGCGGTCACGAGGACGCCGGCGTCCTCGACCGCGATCTGGATGGTGTCGTTGCTGGACGCGGCGGTCGGGGCGGTGGCCTGGCCGCGCTGGGTCCGCGCGGTCGCCGCCGTCGCCTGGCCGGCGGAGCGGGCGGTGATGGGCTCCACGACGATGCCCGCCGCACGGCCGACGACTCCGGCGGGGCAGTCGTTCTGGTCGGCGGGCTCACCCAGGTAGACGGCGGGTCTGTCGAACCGGAGGCAGGCGCGCGGGTTCTCGGCCAGATCGACCACCTGCCATTCGGCGGGCACCTCGATGCGGTAGCCGTGGTAGGTGACGGTCTGCCGGCTCTCGGGCCGGGAATCGGCCAGGGCGGGGCCGGGGACGGCGAACGCGCCGATACCGGCGAGCACCGCCAGCAGGGCCGTTCCGGCGCGGGCGCGCCAGGGGAAGCGGGACGACATCAGGGCACTCCTACTCGAATGTGGGGGAAAGAGTGAGGGGGGAGCGGCGCGGCAGGTCTGCTCCGCTTCGGCCACGAGCGGTGCCCGCCCGTGGCCGAAGCCTGTCCGGCCGCGCGCCTTACGGACAGGGCAGGCCCACCTTCCCCGGGCCGCAGGCCGGCCCGGGGAAGGTGGACTGCTGTGCGCGTGGGGACTTGCCGGTCAGACGCCGCAATTGGGCGCGGACCAGGAGCGGCTGGTGCGTCCGTCCACGTGGGTGTGGTCGTTGTGGTCGGGGTAGCCAGGGCCGAAGATGCCGCCGAAGCCCTGATAGCGGGCCCGCTGGGCGAGCTGGCAGAGCGTCGGGCTGCCGACGAGATCGGCGGCGTCACCGTACAGGTGCCGGCTGTTCGATGCGCCGCCCACCGCGTTGTTGCAGGCCGTCGACCGGAATCCGCTGGTCACGGTGAGCGGCACGTCGCCCATGGCGTGCCGCATGGCCTCCAGCTTCCACATCGTGCGCAGGCCGTTGGACTTGGCCGTCGCGGCACTGACCGCGCCACCGGACCAGTCGGAGTTGCACTTGTTCAGTTCGGCGTAGGTGAAGTGGATGGGGGTGCAGTCCGGGTCCTGCAGTGCGTAGATCTTGCTGAACGTCTGGGAACCCGCGACGCCGTCCGCTGCCAGCCCGTATGCCTGCTGGAACTTGGTGACCGCGGCCGTGGTCCGCGGGCCGAAGCTGCCGTCGACGGAGAGGATCTCGCCGTAGTCGACATGCCCGGCCACCCGGATCTGCAGCTGGGTCACGTCGGCGCCCGACATGCCCTCGGACAGGGTGCGGCCCCAGGTGTAGCACTCGTCGGCCTGGGCCGGGGCGGCCGTGGCCAGCATGCCACCGGCGGTGGCTGACATGATCATGACAATAGTAAGAACAAGTTGCATTGCACGCCTCAGCATTGAGCCTCCGTCATGAGTCCTTCCCGATTCCCCGCTAGGGGGCTGAGGCGAGTTTGACCTCCTTGACCGTTGCGTGTCCACACCGCCTCCATCTGCCACAAGACCAGACCTCCGGCACAACCGGCCTGCAGGCCACGGTTGTTGCGCCATCTGGTGTGACGCGGCGTTCGGCCCCGATGCGGATTCCTGCTCAAGAAAGCTCCGCTCCCGGCCCGGGAGATGGCAGCGCCACGGCCCGGGCCAGGGCCGGCCTGCGGGAGGGAGCGGTGTGGCACGGGCGCATGCGCACGACCACCACCAGCGCCATGACCACCATGACGGCGGGGCAGGTTCGTACAACCTCCGTGCCCTGTCGCGACATCGGGCGATGACGCTATCGGAAGACCGCGCAGGCGACAGCGGCGATCAGCACGGAGCACAGGACGGTCATGCCGCTCAGCCGCCGCGCAAGCAGGTCGTCCCAGCGCCCCCCGTTTCCGGAGAGCCTGCGCAGAGCCGGGGTGAGTGCCCGGCCCGCTCCGAAGCCGAGCCCGGCGGCCAGGGCAGGCGCGTAGGAGCCCCCGGACAGCAGCACCGCGACCGCCATCGCGTACGGCGCACTCGCCGAGACATAGGTACGCACGCCCGTACCGAGCTCGAAGCCGAACTGCAGGGCGCCGCGCGCCAGATGGCGGCGCAGCACGTCCTGCGGTATCTGCCGGGCGTTCTGCGGCAGGCGTAGCGGCAGCCTGCCCGCGTCGCGCAGCGCGGCAAGCAGCGCGACGGCCACGGTCAGCCCTTGCCGCACGCCGGCCGGGAGCGGTGTGAAGAGACCGGACAGGAGCCACAACACCCCGGCCGTCAGCACCCCGCCGGCCAGCAGGCCGACGGTGAACACGCCGAGGACCAGCGCCTGTCTGTACGTTGCCCGCCAACCTGGCGAGGCCAGCGCGAACGCGCTGTTACGCGTTCAAACGGAACCGGAGAGCGAGTAGCCGGCCAGACCGCCGGTGATCGCCCAGGTCAGCATGGGGGCGTAGAGGGCGGCGGCGATCGCCGCGATCCCCAGGGCCGCCACGGGCAGGGCGGGATCGGTGAGCAGCACCCGTACGGCACGCGCGCCGCTCGGCCGGGCCGCGGGACGGCCGGACTCGCTCATCTATGCCGTCCCGGTCAGCGTGAGCCAGGTGTTCTGGCCGACCACGCCGTCGGCGGTCAGGCCGTGCAGGGACTGGAACGAGACGACGGCCTGCCGTGTGAGCGAACCGAAGTTGCCGTCGACCGTCAGTGCGGAGCCGTGCTTGTTGAGCTGCCGCTGCGCGCCGCGTACGGCATCGTTCACGTCTCCTTGGCGCACGGTGACGACCAGTACCGGCCAGGTGGCCGGGCCGACGCTGCCCGTGGGGCTGAGTCCATTCGCCGACTGGAACTCCTCGACCTGCGCCTCGGTGTCCGGCCCGAAGATGCCGTCGGTGCCCGTCGGATGACCGTGGTAGGTGAGCAGGTGCTGAATGGTGTGGACGTCGGGCCCGGTGGCGCCGCGGCCGAGGGTCGGCCAGCTGATGGAGCCAGGGCAGTCGCAGTCGGTGGTCCAGCGGCAGATGGACTTCACCCAGCCGGAGCCTGTGTTGCGGTACCCGTCGTGGCAGCGCCGCTCGATACCGCAGCCGCAACTGCCGCAGGCCGCGCTGTAGCGCCACAGCCAGCCGTCGTAGGTACCGGCGTAGCACTGGTTGGGCCGCAGTGTCCAGGTGACACCGTCCGACCGGTGGAAGCCGGTGTTCGTCCCCGATGTCACGCACGCGTCGGCATAGATGGTGCTGGGCCCGCAGCCCGGGGAGCAGTTGTGGTCCTCGGCGTAACTCGGGCACGCACCGGTCCAGATGTCGTAGCCGTCGGCATACGCCTGCCGGGCGGCGGTGAACACCCCCAGCGCGGCAAAGCCCGCGGCGGTCGCCGCCTGCAGCACCGTGCGCCTGGACGGCGCGAAGGATGGCAGGGCCCCGCGCCTGGTCCGGGATCGGCGGCCACTGCTCCCGGAGCCGCGCAGCGTGGGCACGTCGTCCAATGAAGTCACGGCAGGCTCCTCGGCGTTGCGGGTTGGATGTCGTCGAGCAACCGCAGCAGCGCGGTGGGTGAACCGAGCGGCTCCGAACGCGCGATCCGGCCCTCCGGATCGATGGCCACCGCATAGGGGGTGGCGGGGATGTCGTAGGCCGTGAACAACTCCGGACGGTGATCCCTGACCGGGACGGCGCCTTCCTCAGCCTGCGGCCCGGCGCCCGCGTAGAGCCCGAGCACCTGCGGGGCGGCGGCAGCGTCCTGGCGGACCGTCCAGGCGCCGGCCTCGGCGAGCACCTGGCTGCAGGTGCGGCAGTCGGCGTCGAGGAAGAGCAGCAGCGCGGCGCGGCCCGGCGCCAGGAGGCCGTCGAGCCCGGCCGGATCGAGCCGGGCCGCATCGAGCCCGGGCGCCGATGCGCCGGGTGTGATGCCCACCCGCCCGGGGTGGTGCGGCTGCGTTCGTGACAGCTGGTGCACCTGCCTGATCAATCCCGAGACGACCAGCGCGAGCAGCGCGATCGCCGCCCACGAGGCGATCACAGCGCTGGTGGTGAAGTCCATCGCGTCGACACTCCTTCGGCAGTCCGGTGCACGGTGGTCTCGGTCGGCTGGTGAACAGCGGCCCTGGTCGGCAGGTGAACGGATGCTGCGGTCGGCTCGTGCATGGCAGCGGGCAGGGACCACAGCAGCACGGTGCAGGCAGGAGCTGCGAGCAGCAGTGTGATCAGCTCCGCCGCGGAGAGCTGTACGGGGCCGGCCCCGGCGATGACCGCGCCGGCCGACGCGAGCCCGGCGAGGGCCGCGGCCCGCCGGGTCACCCAGCGGCTCACGGGCACATCCTGGTGTGAACAGCCGCACGGCCCCCCGCGGCCGAGGGCGAGGACGTGCCGCGTGTAGCCGGCGTAGAGCCCGAAGAGGGCGGTCCCCACGGCGAGTACGGCCTGTAGCCCCCGCTGGTGACCCGTCAGCAGCGCGGCCGCGCCGACCGCCCCCAAGACGCCCTCCGCGAAGGGCAGGACGGCGGCCGCGAACCGGCGGAACCGCGGGCCCAGCACGCCGTGCACCCGCAGCGCCTCACCCAGGGCAGCCGGACGGGCGGCGTGGGAGCCCGCACCCATGAGCAGGCTCAGTATGACGATCGAGGCGGTCAGCCCGCCGTAGAAGCCGATCACCGCCGGCTCACCCGGTGTGCCGCAGCGCGAGCCGCCCGACGAGCTCGGGCACCCGCTCGACGGGAGTCGACGCCAGCGGCACCACCGTGGCCCAGATCTCGGTGGAGGAGAGCACGAAGAACGGACTGCCGTCGGAGAGCGTGTCGCGGAACAGCTCACCGGACGCGACCGCCACCCCCTTCCAGGGCGGAAGCTGGGCGGTGTGCTCCTTCGTCCGCCGGGACAGCTCCAGCAGCCCGAGTCCGGGCACCTCCTTGATCACCGTCGCGGGCCGCGCGAAGGCGCTTCCGGCCGACGGATCCGGCTGGAGTGTGAGCCCGTACTCGCTCTCCGCGATTCGCACCGACCGGAGCAGCCCGAGCACCTCGGCCACGCTCAGGCCGTACAGCCGGGTCACGAGTGCGTGGCGCTCGCCGCGCCACACGACGAGCGACGGCCGCTCCACGAGCCCTGAGCGCGGCTCGCGCTCGATCGACTCGAAGATGCGCAGCGTGCCCTTCTGGAAGGTGAGCTCGGAGTCGGGTGACGCGATGCCCAAGGAAGCGGCGACATCGTCCCCCAAAGAGGCTGGCCCGGCGGTGAACTCGACCAGTCGGCCACCGACCACCACCTCGACGGCCGAAGTACACGGCGACTCGAGGTCGAAGTCGCCCTCCAGGTGATACGTCCCGCCGTCGAGGGCGCGATGAGTGACGAACGATGCGACCATGTGCATCCTCCCGGGGGGCGGGGGTCTGTGTGACACCGCAGCCGCAGAGGAAACTAGACAATAGTCATGACCCTGTCAATGCAGCATCGCCCGGCGGAAGGGTCGACTGGGCGATCACCTGCAGGCGGGTCGACACGGTACTGGCTCCGGACGGCGGCACCACCGCCGGCACGCAGGCCACGCCGCATCCGCGGCATGAGGACACGCAGCCCGCGCCCCGGGATGCGGCGAAGCCGAAGTCGCAGGTGCCGGGGCGCCAGGGGCTGGCCTGGTCGGTGCTGTCGGCGGACCACCAGCGCATCCTGCAAGCTCTCGCGGACCGGTCCCGACTCGGTCAAGGGCCACTGGCCTGCCAGGAGATGGCCGCAGCCTTCGGCTGAACCGTGCTGGTATCAAGAGGAGACCTGTCTCACGATTCGGTCGGATGGTGACCAGGATCAGCAGCCGGCGATGCCAGGAGGTTCTCGATCGCCACGAGGCGTGTCTCCAGCCTTTGGACATCCGCGCGCGTGGAGTTCTGTTCGGACGGCTTGAGCACGATCACCAATTGGCCGTCCGGCTCAAGGCGCCCCACGGCGACCATGCTGATGTCGTCGCCGTTCTGCAGACGTACCGCGTGGTCGACTTCTGTGGGGCGCAGTGCCAGGTGCCTGAGCGCCTTCGTGAGCAGCCGGCCGTCCTCGATGATTGTTGTCGGCTTTCCCTCCACCAGGCGTACAGCACGCTCGTCGACGGCCAGCCACCGGTTCAGTGCCGCGTTGACCGTGACCAGGGTGGTGGCGCCGATCGCGCCACCGAGCAGGCTGTTGTCGTTGCCGATGATTGCGTTCTGGACGACGTTGGACAGCAGGAAGATCACAACGAAGTCGAAGGTGTTCAGGTTTGCCAGGCCGCGCTTGCCACTCAACCGGAACAGAATCACGATGAGTGCGTAGACACCGACAGTACGCAGCACCTTCTCCGCGACAGGGACCTGAACAGACAGCAGATCGTGCCACATGGCGCTCCTCACACTCCGGCTCTGAGCATCGAGAACCGACCATCCCGATCACCGACCCCGCCGTTCTCGCATCACGATGACCTGGGCGCCGCGGAAGTGCCCGCCGGGAAGGTTCGAGGCGACGTTTCCGCTGAGCGCCGTACACCCATGTGGCCGAGCGGCTTTTTGGACGGGACGGTGCAAGGTGGTTAGCTGCGGCTGCCGTCCGGTCTGCGCATCTGTTAGCGGCTGACCGTGACCGGTCGGCAATTCCGCCCCCTTCGGGGAAGGGGGCGGAATCGAGTGTCCGGCGGCGCGTGCTCTCGCCCCAAGTCGTCCGCAGAGGGCCTCCAACGATCCGCCCGGGGGCGGAGACCATCGCTCATCGAGTGGCCGTGCGTCATTCAGGCGGCTGCTGACCCCGCCCGCGGCCAGCGCCCTTGGACCTGTTCTCACCGGCGTTCTGGCCCTGCTGCTTGCTCTGCTCCAGCAGGTGGCGGGCCTGCTCCTGAAGCTTCTGACGTTCCTGGGGGTCGGTCGTACGATCCGCGGCTTCGGTCAGCTGCTGAACCTTCTCGCGCATCTGCTGTGCTCGGCTGCCGGACTCGCCTGCGACGCTCATGTCACTCCTTGAACTGTAGGGAAGAGCGGGCCCCATCAGACAACCAGGGCTCGATCACCCCCGCATCCCGGAACATCACCGTGCGTAAGCCCCCCGGCAAGGGCGAGGCCGCGACCAATACGGTGTGCGACATCATCGCGACCTGATGCACCCAGGTCGATCCTTTTGTCCATCGATCGCACCCTCGCCGGTCGACCCGGCGCTCGCCTGGCCGCGACGCTGGGCATCCGCGTCGCGAAGGACACCTTGCCGCACCTGCTGCGAACCGTGCCCGATCCTCCAGAAGCACCAGTACGTGTCCTGGGCGTGGATGACTTCACGCTGCGCAGAGGCGATTCGTACGCCACCGTCCTGGTGGACCTGGAGACCCGGCGACCGGTCGAGGGGAAGCTGATCCCCTTGCCGCCTGGCTGGGCATGCGGAGGTGGAGGTCATCTGCCGGGACCGGGCAGGCCTACGCTGCGGAGGCCAGGGTCGGGGCGCTCAACGCTCCTGCGGCAACCCGCTGCTGGTCGGGGTCACACCGCCGAACGGAGGATTCGTGCTCCTTTCCGCCCGTGCGTTCTCGCGGTGCGGGCGGAGGGGCCGGTGTAGCGTCAGGGCCAGCTGTCATGGTTCCGAAGTACCCGTCGCCCGTGAGCGCGAGTTCACGGGCGGCCCTGCTGTTCAGAGTCACCGAGGGCCAGGGCGATCACCTCCGGCCCCGCAGGGTGCGGGGCCGGCTTCGAGTCCCCTTGGAGGACACAATGGCCAGCGGAACCGTCAAGTGGTTCAACGCGGAAAAGGGCTTCGGCTTTATCGAGCAGGACGGCGGCGGCCCGGACGTCTTCGCCCACTACTCGAACATCGCCGCTCAGGGTTTCCGTGAGCTCCAGGAAGGCCAGAGGGTGAACTTCGACATCACCCAGGGCCAGAAGGGACCTCAGGCGGAGAACATCACCCCTGCCTGAGCCCTGACGCACGACGCCCGCCCCGCGACACACTCGCTGGGGCGGGATTCGTGCGTCAGGGCTCGGATCCGTTGCTATCCGGTCTGCCCGGGGATGCAAGGTTACGCCAGGCGCCCCAGCGTGCCGCGCTGCTGCGCGTGTTGAAGAGCTTCGGGTGTACGCGTGTGGAACGGTGAGCTGGCTTCGGCCCATGCCAGACAAGTGGAGGGATTCTTCCTTATGGGACACGGCGGGAATGTGATCGCGGAACTCACCACCGGCCACCGTGAGGTCGACGGCCTGTTCGAGAGGGTCGAGGCCCTGCCGGTCGGCGACAAGCAGCGCCGGAAGCCGGCCGATGAAGTGACCATCGAGCTGGTACGCCACTCCGTCGCTGAGGAGATGTACCTGTACCCGGCGGTGCGGGAGCACGTCGAGGGCGGGGACGGGATCGCGGACAAGGAACTCTCCGATCACGCAGCGGTGGAACAGCGTCTCAAGGAGTTGGAGGGTCTCGAAGCGGATGACCCGCAGTTCGACCACCTGGCGGCGAAGCTGAAACTCGAGGTGAGCGAGCACGTACGCGATGAAGAGAGCGGGCTGTTCGCCCTCCTCGCCGCGGCTTGTACGCCCGAAGGCTTGGACGAACCGGGCGACAAGGTCCGCACGGCCAAGAAGATGGCCCCCACTCGCCCGCACCCCTCCGCCCCGGACACCCCGCCCTGCAACAAGCTGCTCGGTCCCGGCACCGGACTGGCCGACCGGGCCCGGGACCTGGTGACCGGACGCGGCAAGAACTGAGCACGCCCCCACAAGAGCGTGACCCCTCCGGCTCCACCGGCCGGACCAGGTAGTCACCCGGACCGACGTGGGCCGCGCCCTGCCCCACCTGGCGAACACCTCGGGGAGACAGCCGCCCAGTGAGTTCTCCGAGGCAGCGGGACGAAGGGATGCAAGCAGCGATGGCCGAAGGCGGGCGGAACCGAAGCAAGTTTGGGGTGGACCGGTCGGAGGGCTTTGGTGAGCGGTTGCTGGGTGTGCTGCTCGACCGGGCTCACGAGATGCCGCCACAGTTGATCGCCCCGCTCGTCGCGGAAGAAGTGGCCAGGGTCGGTGGCCGGGACCTCTCGATCCTCTTGCAGGACTACGAACAGATGCTGCTGGTACCTCTGCCGGGACGGCGGCTGACGGTCAGTGAACCCGAACCGGTCAAGGACTCCCCCGCCGGCGAGGCGTTCCTGAGCCGCAAAACGGTAGAGGTGCCGCAGGACGGCCATGTGCGCATGTATCTGCCACTACTGGACGGCAGTGACCAGATCGGGGCGATGGCCGTCACCCTGGACAGCGTCGATGACGATGACCGGCGGTTGCTGCGCAGACTCGCCGGCTTGGTCGCAGACATGATCGTCACCAAGGACGCCTACACCGACCTGTTCTTCCAGGCCCGACGCAGCGCCCCGATGAGCGTGGCCGCGGAGATCCAGTGGTCGTTGCTGCCCCCGCTGTCGATGACCGTCCCGCAGGTTGAGGTGGCCGGAATCCTGGAGCCCGCGTACGACGTGGCCGGCGACAGTTTCGACTACGCCCTCAACGGCGACATCCTTCATGTGGCCATGATCGACGCGATGGGCCACGGCCTGGACGCGGCGACCATGGCGACGGTGGCCATCGGCGCCTATCGCCACACGCGACGGGCCAACACCAGTCTGTCCCAGGTGTATGCGTTCATGGACAAGGCCATCAACGAGCAGTTCGGCCCCGACCACTTCGTCACCGCACAGATGATGTGTCTGAACATCGCTACGGGCCGGCTGCAATGGGTCAACGCCGGCCACCCGGCACCGCTGCTGATCCGTGACCGCGCCGTGGCGGACCGGCTGGAGAGCCCGACCACCTTGCCGGTCGGCTTCGGCGGTGAGCAGCCGGAAGTGAGCGAGCGGATGCTGCAACCCGGGGACCGGTTGCTGTGTTTCACCGACGGCCTGATCGAGGAGCACCATGTCGGTGGGGAACAGTTCGGTGAGGAGCAACTCATCGAGTGGACCAACCGCGTCATCCGCGACCACACCGCGGTGCGGGCGGTGGTGCGAGCACTCTCCCACACCCTGAAACAGGAACGAGGCGGCCTCACCAGCGACGACGCAACCATCTTCCTCATCGAGTGGCGGGGCGGCGACGCCGATCATCTCGCCACCCTCGATTGAGCCGACAACCACCCGCCCCCACGGAGCCGACAACGCCGAAGCCCCCACGACCGATCCCCGAGTCGGCCGCCAGGATGCGCGAGCGCGCAGATCCCCCGCCACGCGCAGAAGCCCCACCGGAGCACTCCGGCGGGGCTCCTTTCGTCTCACGCGCTCTCAGTGTGTTCACGCGCGAGCCAACGAGGGAGGAGTGCACGGCCGCGCTGTCGAGTGCCTTGTGTCCGGCAGCGGCTGCTTGTTCAAGTTCGCCTTCATCGAACAGAGCGGCGGCGAGACCGATCCGGTCCATCGCGCGGACGCGGTCGAAGCCGGGGGCGCGTAGGCGCAAAGCTGCCTCGAAATGGGGGCCGGCGGGGTGTCCGCGGTGGCCTTGGTGGGTCAGGTCTCGGGCGCTACCGGCCCGGGCTCCGGCGTTCTCGGCGGCGTCGAAGCAGGTTGCCCAGGAGGGTGCGGTGGCGGTGGTTCGGGCCAGGAGTTCCTCTGCGTGGTCGAGGTGCCGGGCGGGACCGGCCATTCCGGGACGGTGCGGGTGAGTGCCGGGCGATCAGCGGCGATGACACGCTGCGTAACCACTCGAAAGGGTGATGTGAAGGGGCAGGGGTGCACGCGCACGGGTCGTATGGGAGGGGCGCTTCCCCCAAGAGGCCCCCAGAGGAGGACATCATGTTCCGCCACTCGATACGCACGCTTCTGGTCGGCGTGTGCACGCTCACCGCAGTTTCGCAGGCCGCCACAGCCGTGGCCCTTGCCGTACCGGCCGAACCTCGCACGGCGGCGCCCGCCGCCCAGGCACTGCGCCAGCAGACTCGTTCCGACCTCACCACCGCTATGAAGGGTGAGGCGTTCGCCTACGCCTCCTACAGCCTCTTCGGCGCTCAAGCCGACCGCGAGGCCCACCCTGCCGTCGGCAAGCTGTTCCGCACCACGGCGCAGACCGAACTGAACGAGCACCTGAAGCAGGCGGCCACCCTGGGTGGCGTGGCCGGCACGAACGCGGCCAACCTGCGCCAGTCCATCAACGGCGAGACCTACGAGCACCGGGTCATGTACCGCGGCTTCGCCGACCAGGCCCGCAAGGACGGAGACTCTGAGGCCGCCAAGCTGTTCACCGAGATCGCCGCGGACGAGGGCCGCCACCGCGACGCCTACCGCACCGCGCTCACGGTCGTGACCACCGGCCGCGGCACCGTCCCGGCGCCGCCGAAGGCCGACACGGTGTCGGTGCCCGCCGGCCTGCCCAAGGTGAAGGCCGCCCGCACGAAGACCAACCTCGACACCGCCATGCACGGCGAGGCGCTCGCCCACGCCAAGTACATGCTCTTCGCCGCCCGCGCGCAGCAGACCGGCAACCCCGCACTGGCCCGCCTGTTCGAGGGCACAGCCGGGGTGGAACTGCACGAACACTTCGCCGGCGAAGCGGTCCTGGCCGGCCTGGTCCGCACGACGAAGGACAACCTGGGCAAGGCCATCACCGGGGAGCGCAACGAAGCGACCAACCTGTACCCGGGGTTCGCCAAGCGGGCCACCGCCGTCGGCGACACCGCCGCCGCCCGCTACTTCCGCGACACCGCCGCCGACGAGGCCAAGCACGCAGCCGCCTTCCAGCAGGCACTCAACCAACTGCACTGACCGCCCGGGCTGAGCCGCGAGACCGGCCGGACACAAGGCAAGAACGTCCGGCCGGTCGACACGTCACATGGGCCGACCGGGCTGCCACTGGTGCGACTGCTGCCGCGTCACCCCCTGCCGCCGGACCCGCTTGTTGAGAAACCGCCATGCCAGACCGCCTTCGCACCCGATTCAACGATCCGATCCACGTCAACGACCGCACCGACGGCCACGACCAGGACGATCACCAGCGCCGCCACACGCACCGGAACGGAAGAGGCCGGCCGGGCCACGGCGGACGCCCTGCCCTCGGCGGGGCTGTCGGCCGCACCGCTGCGCTCACGCTCCCGGCGAGGGCCGGCGCGGCCGAGCAACCAGACGGCGACCGTCAGGACGAACAGGGTGATCGCCCACGGAGTGAGACCGGAGCCCGTCTCGGCGTGCTTTTCCAGTAGCGCACTCTCCTGCACCCGCTCCTCCAGCCACTCGCCGGATTCGGTGGTCAGTACCACCAGAGCAAGAGTGATCAGCCCCAGTACCGGCAGCACCCAGCTGAGCCGACGGGCTACCGAAGGCCACCGCGCACAGACGACGAACGCCAACGCCGTCAGCGGCACCAGCACCGGGACGCCTGCGGGGGTGGGGCGGACTGCGTCGGCGGCACGGGCTGCATGGGCGGCGCCTGCTGGGCCGGCGGCCCCGGGAAGGGCTGCGCGGACTGCGGGGTGTTCGTCTCACTCACCTCGCTCACTCGCTCCAGGCTCGCTCCAGGTTGGTGAGCGCCCTGCCGCCCTCCGGTCAGGGGGTGGCCGCGGACACGACATAGACGACAGGGGATGCCGGATCGGTCATGTCGACGGTGATGTTCTGGGTGGGACGCGGGTCCTTGTTGGTGTGCGTGATGCCCGCCCAGTCGGCGCCGGGGCCGAAGTACCAGCCGGCGATCTCGGTGTCGCGGGCACCGATGGTGACCTCGCCGTCCTTCAGGGCCGCGCGACCGCTGCCGAGACGGCTCAGGAACCGGTCGAGGCCGGCGGACGACGTGCGGAACTGCACGTACATCCGGCTGGCCTTCCAGTTGTTGGTCTCGTAGTACTGGACGTCCAGGGCGTTGCCGGGGATCGGCAGTTCGAAGATCCGGCGCTGCATCCGGGACGGCCAGCCTTCGCGCATCCCCTGCGCGGCGGCCTCGGCCTCCTTGTCCTGACCGGAGCGGCGGCTCTGCCCTGCGGAGATCAGCAGATAGCCGGCCGGGACGCCGATCAGCAGCACGATGATGGTCGCCGTGATCAGACGCCGGCGGATCGTCCGGCGCCGGTCCTGTGGGGGCCTGCCGCCGCCCTCGTCGGGCGGCGAGGACTGGCGCGGCACGACGGGGTGCTCGGCTGTGGTCATGTTCTGGAAATCCCTAGGAGGTGCGGGTGTTGCGTGTGGAGCGGATGGTGTTCGCGGCCTGGTCGTAGAACTGCGCGTACCGCTCGTACCGCTCGACGCGACGGCGGTTGGTACGCCGGAACCTTCGCGCGACCAGCCGGGCCAGGTCGGCGGCGCCGACCATACCTGCCTCCGGGCCGAGCTGCGCCTTGGCGATCCGGGCCTCGGGGCGGTAGCCGCGGCCGGTGAGGTGGCGCCTGAAGGCGTCCCTGGCAGGGCCGATCAGCAGATCGTCCGCGGCGCTCACACCGCCGCCGATGACGAAGCAGGAGGGGTCGAGCGCGGCGGCCAGATTGGCGATGCCGACGCCGAGCCACTGACCGATGTCCTGGAGGAGCTCGATGCACATCGCATCGCCCTCCCGGGCCAGTTCGGTGATGAGAGGCCCGGTGATCTCGGGGATGTTCCCCTTCACGCGCTCGATGATGCCGTGGGCGACCGGGGAGTCCGCGGCGGCCAGCTCCCGGGCCTCGCGGACCAGGGCGTTGCCGGAGCTGTACTGCTCCCAGCAGCCTCGGTTCCCGCACGGGCAGCGGTGTCCGCCGGGCACCACCTGCATGTGGCCGAACTCACCGGCGACGCCGTACTTGCCGCGCTTGACCTGACCGTCCTCCAGGATCGCGCCGCCGATGCCCGTGCCGAGTGTGATCATGACCAGATGATCCTCGCCGCGCCCGGCGCCGAAGCGCCACTCCGCCCAGGCGGCGGTGTTCGCGTCGTTGTCGACCATGACGGGGACGACGAGACGCGAGGCCAGGGCGTCCCTGAGGGGTTCGTCGCGCCAGGCGAGGTGCGGGGCGAAGAGCACCTTGGAGCGGTCCGCGTCGACCCAGCCCGCCGCGCCGATGCCGACGGCGTGCACATCGTGCCGGTCGGAGAGATCGAGGACCAGCTCGACAATGGTGTCCTCGACGACCTTGGGGCTCTTGGACTTGTCGGGCGTCTCGGTACGCAGCTGCTCCAGGATGTTGCCGTCGGCGTCGACGACGCCGGCCATCACCTTCGTACCCCCGATGTCGATGCCGACGGTGGGTACCCGGGGCGCGGTGAGGTGCGAGCGCCGCTCACGGGTGCCGACGGTCCGCAGGACGGTGGCGCGGGCGGAGCCGCGGTGTGTGAAGTCGCGGTACGTGCTCATCGTCCCTGCGGGGTCTGGGGGGCCGGGTGGTGGTGCTCCCGGCGACGGACGGCGCCCGTCGGGCTCGATTCTGCCACTGCCGGGGCGGCGTGGCGGGCGGCCGGGGTGCGCGGTTCCTGGGACTCCCTGCGGTGGACCACGTGCCAGCGCAGATGCTTGGACTCCTGGCATTCCCCCTCGTTGGCCTCGAATTCGTCAGGGGGTT
>NZ_JBFAJH010000078.1:0-24379 GCF_040655115.1 Streptomyces atratus
GGACAGAACAACCGGAGGACAGCCCAGCAGGGCGTCAGTCAGTGGTGGAGCCACGACCACCGGAACCCACTTACGAGTATCAATGTCAGTGGTCGGGTGCACGATGGGGGACATGGCCGGCTCTGCACTCGATTCGTTCTCCCCCGCCACCCGCAGCTGGTTCGCGGGTGCCTTCAGCGCGCCGACGTCCGCGCAGGAGGGCGCCTGGCGGGCGATCGGCGAGGGCTCGGACGTGCTGGTCGTCGCGCCCACCGGATCGGGCAAGACGCTCGCCGCGTTTCTCGCCGCACTTGACCGGTTGGCAGCCGTCCCGCCGCCCGCCGAGACGAAGAAGCGCTGCCGCGTGCTGTACGTATCGCCGCTCAAGGCCCTCGCGGTCGATGTGGAGCGCAACCTCCGCTCGCCGCTGACCGGCATCCGCCAGGAATCGGTACGCCTCGGGCTCCCCGAGCCCGACGTCCGGGTGGGCATCCGGTCCGGCGACACCCCGCCCGCCGAGCGCCGTGCCATGGCGACCCGCCCGCCGGACATCCTGATCACCACTCCCGAGTCGCTGTTTCTGATGCTGACGTCGTCGGCGCGCGAGGCCCTGTCGGGGATCGAGACGGTGATTCTGGACGAGGTGCATGCCGTCGCCGGTACGAAGCGGGGCGCCCATCTCGCCGTATCGCTGGAGCGCCTCGACGAGCTGCTGCCGCGTCCCGCGCGGCGGATCGGTCTGTCGGCAACGGTCCGTCCGGTCGACGAGGTCGCGCGGTTCCTCTCCCCGCAGCGGAAGGTGGAGATCGTCCAGCCGCCGTCCACCAAGCGGTTCGATCTCTCGGTGGTCGTGCCGGTGGAGGATCTGGGCGAGCTCGGCGGTTCCCCCGCCACGGACCCGGACCAGGCGGGCCAGGCGGAGAAGCCGTCGATCTGGCCTCATGTCGAGGAGCGGATCGCCGATCTCGTCCAGGCACATCGCTCGACCATCGTCTTCGCCAACTCCCGCCGTCTCGCGGAGCGGTTGTGCAACCGGCTCAACGAGATCGCGTACGAGCGGGCCACCGGCGAGACGATGCCGGAGGCCCACTCCCCCGCCGAGATCATGGCCGAGTCCGGTGCGGCGAAGGGCGCCCCCGCGCTGCTCGCCCGTGCCCACCACGGTTCCGTCTCCAAGGAGCAGCGCGCCCAGGTCGAGGAGGACCTCAAGGCGGGCCGGCTGCCCGCCGTGGTCGCCACCTCCAGCCTGGAGCTGGGCATCGACATGGGCGCGGTCGATCTGGTGGTCCAGGTGGAGTCGCCGCCGTCGGTCGCCTCCGGGCTGCAGCGGGTCGGCCGTGCCGGCCACCAGGTCGGCGCGGTCTCCACCGGAGTGGTGTTCCCGAAGTACCGGGGCGATCTGGTGCAGGCGGCGGTGGTCACCGAGCGGATGCGCACGGGCTCGATCGAGGCGCTCCGGATTCCGGCGAACCCGCTGGACGTGCTGGCCCAGCAGCTCGTCGCCATGGTCGCCCTGGACACCTGGCAGGTGGACGACCTGCTGGCCGTGACCCGCCGCGCGGCCCCCTTCGCCTCGCTCCCGGAGTCGGCGTTCACGGCCGTGCTGGACATGCTGGCGGGCCGCTATCCCTCCGATGCCTTCGCGGAGCTGCGTCCGCGCGTGGTCTGGGACCGCGTCGCAGGTACGGTCACGGGCCGCCCCGGCGCCCAGCGGCTCGCCGTCACTTCCGGCGGCACGATCCCCGACCGCGGGCTCTTCGGGGTCTTCCTCGCCGGGGCCGATCCCAAGAAGGGCGGCGGTCGGGTCGGCGAGCTGGACGAGGAGATGGTGTACGAGTCCCGGGTCGGCGATGTCTTCACCCTGGGCACCACATCCTGGCGGATCGAGGACATCACTCGCGACCGGGTCCTGGTGTCGCCCGCCCCGGGCGTTCCGGGACGGCTGCCGTTCTGGAAGGGCGACCAGCTGGGCCGCCCGCTGGAGCTCGGCCGCGCGCTGGGCGCGTTCCTCCGCGAGATCGGCGGGCTGTCGCCCGAGGACGCCAGATCGCGGCTGCTCGCTGCCGGTCTCGACACCTGGGCCGCGGACAACGTCCTGTCGTACATCGACGAACAGCGCGCCGCCTGCGGTCACGTCCCCGACGACCGGACCATCCTCGTCGAGCGCTTCCGCGACGAGCTGGGCGACTGGCGGGTCGTCGTGCACTCCCCGTTCGGCGCGCAGGTCCATGCCCCGTGGGCGCTGGCTCTGAGTGCGCGCCTCGCCGAGCGGTACGGCATGGATGCCCAGGTGATGCATGCCGACGACGGCATCGTGCTGCGGCTCCCCGACGCCGACATGATGGGCCTGGACCTCCTGGATTTCGATCCGTCCTTCGATCCGTCCGAGGACCCGGTCCGGGAGTCGGCTCCCCCGCCCGCCGCGGCATACGACAGCGACCAACCTCCGGTCGGCGCCGCCGATGTCGCCTTCGACCAGGGCGAGATCAACCAGATCGTCACCGACCAGGTCGGCGGGTCGGCCCTGTTCGCCTCCCGCTTCCGCGAGTGCGCGGCGCGCGCCCTGCTGCTGCCCCGTCGCAGCCCCGGCAAGCGCACCCCGCTCTGGCAGCAGCGCCAGCGTGCTGCCCAGCTTCTCCAGGTGGCCTCCGAGTTCGGCTCCTTCCCGATTGTTCTCGAAGCGGTCCGCGAATGCCTTCAGGACGTCTTCGACGTCCCCGGGCTCGTGGAACTGATGGGCGACCTCGAAGCGCGCCGCGTCCGCCTGGTCGAGGTGACCACCCAGGAGCCCTCGCCCTTCGCCCGCTCGCTCCTCTTCGGCTATGTCGCGCAGTTCCTGTACGAGGGCGACTCGCCGCTGGCCGAGCGGCGGGCGGCCGCGCTCTCGCTGGACTCTCGTCTCCTCGCCGAGCTCCTCGGCCAAGCGGAACTGCGCGAGCTGCTCGACGCCGAGGTGCTGGGCGAGCTGCAGCAGGAGCTCCAGTGGCTGACCGAGGACCGCCGGATCAAGGACATCGAAGGCGTCGCCGATCTGCTGCGCGTCCTCGGCCCGCTCACCGACGCCGAGTTGGCCGAGCGCGGCGCCGAGCAGCCCTGGGCGGCGGAGCTGGCCTCGGCCCGCCGGGCCATCCGGGTCCGGATCGGCGGAGCCGATCACTGGGCGGCGATCGAGGACGCCGGCCGGCTGCGGGACGCACTGGGCACGGCCCTCCCCGTCGGCGTCCCGGAGGCGTTCACCGAACCGGTGAAGGACCCGCTCGGCGATCTGCTCGCCCGCTACGCCCGCACGCACGGCCCGTTCACCTCCACCCAGGCGGCTGCCCGCTTCGGTCTCGGTACTGCCGTCACGGACGGCGCGCTGCAGCGGCTCGCCGCGTCGGGCCGGATCGTGCAGGGCGAGTTCCACCCAGCCGGCATCGGCCAGGAGTGGTGTGACGCCACGGTGCTGCGCCGGCTCCGCCGCCGCTCGCTCGCCGCCCTTCGCCAGGAGCTGGAGCCGGTCCCGCCCGCCGCCCTCGCCGGCTTCCTTCCGCAGTGGCAGCATCTCGGGAACAACAGCCTGCGAGGAATCGACGGACTGGCCCGCGCCATCGAGCAGTTGCAGGGCGCTCCTGTCCCCGCGTCGGCGCTGGAGAAGCTGATCCTTCCGGGACGCGTCACGGGATACACCCCGGCCCTGCTCGACGAACTCACCACCACCGGCGAAGTGATCTGGGCCGGTGCGGGTGCTCTTCCCGGCAAGGACGGCTGGCTGTCCCTCTATCTCGCCGACAGCGCGCCCCTGCTCCTCCCGACCCCGCACCCTCTCGAACTCAGCGCGCTGCACGAGTCCGTCCTGACCGCGCTGAACGGCGGATACGGGCTGTTCTTCCGGCAGATCGCGGATCAGGTCCGCGCCACCACGCACCCGGACTGCACCGATCCGCAACTCGCCGACGCCCTCTGGGACCTGACCTGGTGCGGCCGGCTGACCAACGACACGCTGGCCCCGCTGCGCTCGCTCCTCGGCTCCGGACGTACGGCGGGATCGACGGCCCACCGCGCCAAGCGCAGCGTCCCACGCGGCCGTTACGGCTCGCTCACCGTCACGGCCCGCCCCGCATCGCGCACCGGTCCGCCCACCGTCTCGGGCCGTTGGTCCCTGCTGCCCCGGACCGAGCCCGATCCCACGCACCGCGCCCACGCCCTGGCCCGCACCCTCCTCGACCGGCACGGCGTGGTGACCCGTGGCGCGGTCCAGGCCGAAGGCGTCGAGGGCGGCTTTGCCGCGACGTATCGCATCCTTGCAGCCTTCGAGGACAACGGGCAGGCCCGCCGCGGCTATGTCGTCGAGGGGTTGGGGGCGGCCCAGTTCGCGATGGACGGCGCGGTCGACCGGCTCCGTGCCGTCTCCACCGCCCGCGACCGCACTGAACCGGGCTCGGCGCCCCGCGCCCTGGTTCTCGCGGCCGCCGACCCGGCCAATGCGTACGGCGCGGCCCTGTCCTGGCCCGAACCACCGGACGGCGCCGGACACAGACCGGGGCGCAAGGCAGGTGCTCTGGTGGTCCTGGTCGACGGCGAACTGACGCTGTACATGGAACGCGGCGGCAAGACGCTGCTCGCCTGGCCCACCGACCCGGAGGACCCCACGCTCCGGGCAGCGGCCGAGGCACTGGCCGGTGCAGCGCGCGCGGGGGCACTCGGCACGGTCACGGTGGAGCGCACCAACGGCGCCTCGTCCCTGACCTCGCCGCTGGGCCGCACGCTGGAGACAGCGGGATTCCACGCCACTCCACGAGGCCTCCGCCTGCGCGCGTGAGCCCCGCAACCCACACCGCCACGCACACACCCACCGACGCTCGCCCGCATGCCCACCCCGCACCGCGCATCATGGAGGTATGCCCGAAGGAGATACCGTCCTGCAGACCGCCGAGCGTCTGCACAACGCGCTGGCCGGTCAGACCCTCACCCACTCCGACCTGCGCGTCCCCCGTTTCGCCACCGCGGACCTCACGGGCCGGACCGTTCTCGACGTCACCCCGCGCGGCAAGCATCTCCTCACCCGGATCGAGGGTGGCCTCACCCTGCACAGCCATCTCGGAATGGACGGCGCCTGGCGCCTCTACGCTCCGCGCGAGCGCTGGCGCGGCGGCCCGGCCCACCAGATCCGCGCGGTCCTCTCCACCGCTCACCACACTGCGGTCGGCTACCGGCTCCCGGTTCTCGAACTCCTGCGCACACCCGACGAGGAGAAGACGGTCGGCCATCTCGGGCCCGATCTGCTGGGCCCCGGCTGGGACCCCGACACCGCCCTGCGCAACCTGCTGGCCGACCCCGCCCGCCCCCTCGGCGAGGCCCTCCTCGACCAGCGCAACCTGGCCGGTATCGGCAACATCTACAAGGCCGAGCTCTGTTTCCTCGCGCGCGCCACCCCCTGGCTCCCCGTCGGTGAGCTGCCCGCCGCCACCGCCGCCCGTCTGGTCACCACGGCCAAGCAGCTCCTCGAAGCCAACCGCGACCGCCCGGTCCGCACGACCACCCGCGCACAGCCCAACGGCTACGGCCCCCGTGAGCGTCTCTGGGTCTACGGCAGGACACACCGCCCCTGTCTGCGCTGCGGCACCCCCATCCGCACAGCGGATCAGGAGACCCGCCCCGCCTACTGGTGCCCCCGCTGCCAATCGGGCCCCACGTCCTGCATCTCGCATCCGACGCTTCGGCCTTCATGACCGGTCAGATCCTCCGTCCGAACGGCGGCGTCGCCATGCCCTGGTAGTACGCCAGGCCGTCTCGACACCGCGCACCCCGGCCACGCACCACGCGCCCGCGGCGGCACCGATCGTCTCCGCACGGGCCCTGATCGTTCCCACAGGCCGGACGCTCGCGGCCACATGGACGGGCAGGAGGCTGAGCCCCCATCCGCCGGCCGTCACCGCGCCCTCGACCAGCCCGGCACGTTCCGGCTGAAGGACCAGCCGGAGCACGGCCCACCACCACACCCCACCGAGAACGAGCGCGGGCACCCATCTCCCTACCATGGCTGCCTCCTCCGGCCGAACCTAGTCCGGCCCGATCGCCCAGCGGGAGGGCGTACCGGCGCAGTACCGGCGCGCATGTCCGGGGCGGACACCGTTACGCGCTCTCCGTCTGACTCGTCCAGGCGTGTTGCCGCAGGTTCACGGCCCGAGCTGCGCACGGAACAGCACTCCGGAACCGATACCGCTCAGGCACTGCGCGATCTCGGTGACCGTGGTGTTCCTCTCTGCAGTCTCGCCCGGGACCACCGGAGCCGCATCCAGAACCTCCGGTGCGGCCGTCGAACGGCAGCCACTTCTCCGCAGTGGATGAGCTGAAGCGGTGCTTCGGACGCAGGGCGTCCTGAGGACGCAAGCTTCGTTGACCGGCGCACACATCCGGAACGGTGCGCAAGTCCCTGACGGCGGCGTCCGCACACACCAAAGCCCCGGCCGCCCCGCGAAGGGGCCGACCGGGGCTCTGATTCACACCGGACCGCGCGGGTCAGGCGGCGACGACATCCACCGCTTCCGCAGGTGCCTTGATCGTCACCCGTCCCGTCGGCACACCTGCCACCGACGTCACGGAGACGGAATTGAGCATCGGGCGCACCGGCACTGTCACCGGATCGCTGGCTGCTGCCGACTCGGCCAGCTCAGCCAGCGACAGCTCATCGCTCACTTCACGCATGAGTTCGGACATCCGTACGTCAAGCGCGTCGCAAATGGCGGAGAGCAGCTCGGAGGATGCCTCCTTCTGCCCCCGCTCCACCTCGGAGAGATAGCCGAGCGAGACTCGGGCGGACGAGGAGACTTCGCGCAGAGTACGGCCTTGGCGCTGGCGCTGCCGACGCAGCACGTCACCAAGCAGGCGACGGAGCAGAATCATCGGTGGCTCCCTCCTCGGACCGCGTAGCCGCATCCTTCACGCCCCACCGTACCGCCTCGCGCTGCGGCCGTGCGGGGAGCGATGTCGTGTTCACTCAGGGCTGCAAACATCAATTCCCCCCGTTCTGTTCCGTATCCTGTGCGCTCGCATTGTCGCCGAGTTCTCCGGAGAGCAGTTCGAGCAGGCTCCGTACGCTCTCTCTACGGATGTCCGCCCGGTCACCGTTCAACCTGAGCGCGGCCACTTTCTCCACGCCGTCCGGCCCTGCCACGGCGACGTAGACCGTTCCCACCGGTTTTCCGTCCTGTGCATCGGGTCCCGCGACGCCGGTGGTCGCCACCCCCCAGTCTGCACCGAGAAGCCGTCGGACACCGATCGCCATCTGCCGTGCAACCTCCGGATCCACTGCACCGCGCGCTGCCAGCAGGGCCCCGTCCACGGTCAGCACATCCCGCTTCAGGGGCGTCGCGTACGCCGTCACGGACCCGCGGAAGGAGCGCGAGGCGCCGGGTACGGAGGTGAGTTCCGCCGCGACCAGGCCGCCGGTCAGCGACTCGGCGACGGCGAGGGTCTCCCCTCGCCGTACGAGCTGCCGCAGCACCCGGGCCGCGGCAGTCACCGCTCGGCCTCCGCCGGACCACGGGCTCCGGACGTCTCGACAGCCGCCGCTGCGGCCCGTTCGGCCGCCAGCCCCTGGCGTCGCAGCACGACGGCCTGACGCACGTAGTCGAGTCCGGTGACGACCGTCAGCACGACGGCCACCGCCATCACCCAGAAGCGCAGTGTGGCGAGCGGGCCGGTCAGCGCCAGGACGTACATCCCGACGGCGGTCCCCTGCGCCAGTGTCTTCATCTTCCCGCCGCGACTGGCCGGGATCACCGCATGCCGGATCACCCAGAACCGCATCAGCGTGATGCCGATCTCGCGGAAGAGAATCACTCCGGTGACCCACCACGGCAGATCACCGAGGTACGACAGGCAGATCAGCGCGGCCCCCATGATCGCCTTGTCGGCGATCGGGTCGGCGATCTTCCCGAAGTCGGTGACCAAGTTGTACGTGCGCGCCAGATGACCGTCGAAGAGGTCGGTGATCATGGCGATGGCGAACGCCGCCCAGGCGAAGGACCGCCATGCGGGGTCGTAGCCACCGTTGTGGAGCAGCAGCACGACGAAGCCCGGCACCAGCAGCAACCGCGCCATGGTGAGGATATTGGCGATGTTCCACAGGCTGGCCTGGTTGACGGCCGCAGCGCCCAGCTTGCCGCCACGGACCGGCTTCGCGCCGGAACCGCCCGGCGCGGATGCCGGGACTCCCGTCATCTGGCTGCCTCCGCAAGCTCGGAGCACTCGGCCACCAGGTCCACTCCTTCGGTGCCCACCACCTTTGCCTCGACCATACGGCCCGGCACGAGACCCTCGCGTGCGGTGAAGAGCACCTGGCCGTCCGTTTCGGGTGCCTGGTGCGCAGCACGCCCCACCGCGCGCGGCTCGTCCTCGGTGGGGTCTACGGACTCGACCAGCACCTGCAGGGACTCCCCGAGCCGCTCCTCGGCGCGCTGCGAGGTCAGCTCCTCGGCCAGCTGCGAGATGTGCGAGAGCCGCTCCGCAATGACGTCGGCGTCCAGCTTGTTGTCGTAACCGACCGCCTCGGTGCCCTCCTCGTCGGAGTACCCGAAGACGCCGATCGCGTCGAGCCGCGCACCTGTGAGGAAGCGTTCCAGCTCGGCGAGGTCCGCCTCGGTCTCCCCGGGGAAGCCCACGATGAAGTTCGACCGCGCACCGGCCTGCGGCGCCTTGCTGCGGATGGTCTCCAGGAGCTCCAGGAAGCGGTCGGTGTCCCCGAAGCGGCGCATCGCGCGCAGCACGCCGGGGGCGGAGTGCTGGAAGGAGAGGTCGAAGTACGGGGCGACCTTCGGCGTCGAGGTCAGTACGTCGATCAGACCGGGCCGCATCTCGGCGGGCTGCAGGTAGCTGACCCGGATCCGCTCGATCCCGTCGACGTCGGCGAGCTCCGGCAGCAGCGTCTCCAGCAGCCGGATGTCGCCGAGGTCCTTGCCGTACGAGGTGTTGTTCTCGGAGACCAGCATGACCTCCTTGACGCCCTGCTCGGCCAGCCATCGGGTCTCCTGCAGGACGTCCGAGGGGCGCCGCGAAATGAAGGAGCCGCGGAAGGAGGGGATGGCGCAGAAGGAACAGCGGCGGTCGCAGCCGGAAGCGAGCTTCACCGAAGCGACCGGACTGGTGCCCAGCCGGCGGCGCAAGGGCGCGCGCGGCCCGGAGACCGGAGCAACCCCGTCCGGGAGGTCCGCGGGGGCCGGGGCGGCCTCCTGCGCGTGTCCGGGCAGCGCGACGGCGGCGTCCTGCCGCTCGGCCGGGCTGATCGGCAGCAACTTGCGCCGGTCACGCGGCGTGTGGGAGGCGTGGATGCCCCCGTTGAGGATGGTCTGGAGGCGGTCGGAGATGTCGGCGTAGTCGTCGAATCCGAGGACTCCGTCGGCTTCCGGCAGGGCTTCGGCAAGGTCCTTGCCGTAGCGCTCGGCCATGCAGCCGACGGCGACCACGGCCTGGGTCCGGCCGTGGTCCTTCAGATCGTTGGCTTCGAGAAGAGCGTCGACGGAGTCCTTCTTGGCGGCCTCGACGAATCCACAGGTGTTGACGACGGCGACATCAGCGTCGGAGGCGTCCTCGACGAGCTCCCAGCCGTCCGCTGCCAAGCGGCCTGCGAGCTCCTCCGAGTCCACCTCGTTACGGGCGCAGCCAAGAGTGACAAGGGCGACGGTACGGCGTTCGGGCATGGGCTCAAGACTACTTTGTCCTGGCACTGGCCCCGCCGAGCAGGGTTCCCCTGTGACAGCGAGTAACAACGGGACGAGCGCCCGGCTGGACAGCCGGGCGCTCGTGTCACTAAGTGCTGTCGGTCAGCCGACCTCGGGGTCGCCCTTCGTGTACGTGAGCCGTTCGACCTGACCCGGCTGGAACTTGTCCTCGACCTTCTTGCCGTTGACGAAGAGCTCGATCGAACCGGCGTCTCCGAGGACGAGGTCGACGCGCTCCTTGTCCTGGAAGGTCTTGGACTCGCCCTTCTGCAGCAGACCGTCGAAGAGCATCCGCCCGTTGTGGTCCTTGGCGGAGATCCAGCTCTTGCCCTGAGTGGCGCTGAGCTTGACGGTCACCTTGTCCCGCGGGGCCGCGGCGATGGCGCTGTCGGAGGGTACGGGCTTGGGGTCGGTGGTCTTGGTGGGCTTGGGCTTGGGACTGGTCGTGTTGGGCGTCGAGCCCTCCGCGACCCGGGTGGTCGCACCGCCGTCGTCGCCCTTGAAGAAGGTGAAGCCGACGAAGCCGACGACGACGACGATCGCCGCGACCATGGCCGCGGTCCAATTGGGCCGACGGGGATCGGAACGGATCCGTTCGGCTTCGAACAGCGGCGCCGCCGGTGTGGGCGCGGGACGGCCGCCGTGCTCGCCGTCGTACTGCGAAACGAGCGGTTCCGGATCGATGCCGACGGCACGCGCCAACGTTCGGATATGGCCGCGGGCGTACACGTCGCCGCCGCAGCGGGTGAAGTCGTCCTCTTCGATCGCGTGCACGATGGGGATGCGCACCCGGGTGGACGAGCTGACCTCTTCGACCGTGAGACCTGCGGCGATTCGAGCCTGCTGGAGCACTCGACCGATCGAAGGCCGGTCGTCTTCGGGGGAGTTGCCGATGGACACGGGGGCGCCTTTCGAGCGTGAGCCACCTGCTGGATGTTCAGTCTAGGGGGGGTACGAAAGGATGGGGCAACCGGGAGGGAGGACTTTGTACGCCATCAGATTCGAACACAGTCCTATTCACCGGACCGCTCCGTGGAAGTACATTCTGCTGTCCCTCCAGTCAAATTGACGTACGACCCGACGAAACGGTTGCTCTTCCCACCCTTACGAAGCGGTTTCCCCGCGGATCTGGGCCAACACCCCGTCCAGCTCGTCCGGTTTCACCATGACGTCGCGCGCCTTGGATCCCTCGCTCGGCCCAACGATGTTCCGCGACTCCATGAGGTCCATCAGCCGGCCTGCCTTGGCGAAGCCGACCCGCAGCTTGCGCTGGAGCATCGAGGTGGACCCGAACTGGGTGGAGACGACCAGTTCGGCGGCCTGGCAGAGCAGATCGAGGTCGTCGCCGATATCCTCGTCGATCTCCTTCTTCTTCCCGGTGCCGACCACCACGTCCTCACGGAAGACCGGCGCCATCTGATCCTTGCAGTGCTGGACGATGGCCGCGACCTCGCCCTCGGTGACGAAGGCGCCCTGCATGCGCGTGGGCTTGTTGGCGCCCATAGGCAGGAACAGTCCGTCACCCTTTCCGATGAGCTTCTCGGCGCCGGGCTGGTCCAGGATCACGCGGCTGTCGGCGAGCGACGAGGTCGCGAAGGCGAGCCGGGAGGGCACGTTCGCCTTGATCAGACCGGTGACGACGTCGACCGAGGGCCGCTGGGTCGCAAGCACCAGGTGGATACCGGCGGCGCGCGCCAGCTGGGTGATGCGGACGATGGCGTCCTCGACGTCGCGCGGAGCAACCATCATCAGGTCCGCGAGCTCGTCGACGATCACCAGGAGATACGGGTACGGCGAGAGTTCGCGCTCGCTGCCTTCCGGCGGCTTGACCTTGCCGTTGCGCACGGCCTGGTTGAAGTCGTCGATGTGCCGGTAGCCGAACGCGGCGAGGTCGTCGTACCGGAGGTCCATCTCCCGTACGACCCATTGGAGGGCCTCGGCGGCGCGCTTCGGGTTGGTGATGATCGGCGTGATCAGGTGCGGGATGCCCTCGTACGCAGTCAGTTCGACGCGCTTGGGGTCGACCAGCACCATCCGCACATCGTCCGGGGTCGCCCGCACCATGACCGAGGTGATCAGGCAGTTGATGCAGGACGACTTGCCGGAACCCGTCGCACCGGCCACCAGCACGTGCGGCATCTTCGCGAGGTTGGCCGTCACATAGCCGCCCTCGACGTCCTTGCCGAGCGCGACCAGCATCGGGTGGTCGTCCTCGGCCGCGTCCGCGAGACGCAGCACGTCGCCGAGGTTGACCATCTCACGGTCGGTGTTGGGGATCTCGATGCCGACGGCGGACTTCCCCGGGATCGGCGAGATGATCCGGACGTCCGGGCTGGCGACGGCGTACGCGATGTTCTTGGCCAGCGCGGTGATCCGCTCGACCTTCACGGCCGGGCCGAGCTCCACCTCGTACCGCGTCACCGTCGGCCCGCGGGTGAAGCCGGTGACAGCGGCGTCGACCTTGAACTCGGTGAAGACGTTGGTCAGGGAGGCGACGATCGCGTCGTTGGCGGCGCTCCGGGTCTTGCCCGGACCGCCGCGTTCCAGCAGATCGAGCGAGGGCAGCGCGTACGTGATGTCGCCGGAGAGCTGCAGCTGCTCGGCGCGGGCCGGCAACGGCTGGGACTGCGACGGATCCGGGGCGGGCTTCGTCAGATCGGGTACACCACCGGAAGCCGCCGCGCCCCTCCCCGCCCCGGTGCCCGGCTCCGCCTCCCGCGCGCCGGGCACCGGGTTGGCGGAGCGCTCGCGGTCACGCTCGACGGAGACGCCCTGGGTGAGGTCGGCGACGACCGCCGAGGGCGGCATGCCGTTGAGCACGGCGCCGTCGAGCGCAGCCGCCGCGGCCGCGGCGACATCCACCGCATCCATGGTCCGGTTCATCGCAGGCTGCACGGACGGCCTGCGAGGCCTGCGGCGCTTGGAGAGCGCCTCGGCCTCCGCCTGCTCGGGGGCGTACTCCTCGGGCACCTCGGAGCGGCGTACGGAGGAGCGCCGCGAGCGGGCGGGAAGCGCGTCGCGCCACTGCTCGTCGTACCGCTCGTCGTCACTCTCGTCCTCCGCCTCCGGGACGTACACCGGGTCGACGATTCCCAGCCTGGAGCCGAGCAGCCGCAACCGCTGCGGAATCGCGTTCACCGGGGTCGCGGTGACGACGAGCAGGCCGAAGACGGTGAGCAGCAGGAGCAGCGGTACGGCGAGGACGTCGCCCATGGTGAAGACCAGCGGTTGGGAGGCGGCCCAGCCGATGAGTCCGCCGGCGTCCTGCATCGCCTCGGTGCCGTCCCCCCGGCCGGGCGATCCGCACGCGATGTGAACCTGCCCGAGCACACCGATGACCAGGGCGGAGAGGCCGATGACGATTCGGCCGTTGGCCTCGGGCTTCTCGGGGTGGAGGATCAACCGTACGGCGATGGCGCCGAGCAGTATCGGCACGAGCAGATCGAGCCGCCCGAAGGCGCCGGTGACAAGCATCTCGACGAGGTCGCCGACGGGACCCCGCAGATTCGACCACGTGCCTGCGGCCACCACCAGTGCGAGGCCGAGCAGCAGCAGTGCGACGCCGTCCTTGCGGTGTGCGGGATCGAGTCCCTTGGCACCGCGCCCCATACCTCGGAACATCGCGCCGACGGCATGCGCCGCACCGAGCCAGACGGCGCGCACCAACCGGTACACACCCCCGGTGGGAGACGGTGCGGGCCTGGGCGCAGCCGCCTTCTTGGCCGAGGCCTTCTTCGCGGGTGCGGTCTTCTTCGCGGCGGTCTTCTTGGCGGGCGCGGCTTTCTTCACCGGGCCCCCGGTACGGCCGGGGCGCTTCGCGGTGCCCGCCGTGCCCTGGGAACCCTTGCCGGACGTACGTGAGGCCATGGTGCCGAGGTTACCGGTGTCGGCCGCCGTGAACACGTGCGCCTCTTGGTTCACCCGACCGTGTCGCCTTACAGAGGCCGGAAACTGACGCGCTCTCACCCGGGCTGGATCGAGCGGGGCCCCGAACCCGGTTTTTGGGACGGGGAGTTCGGCGAGCGGCCTCGTTATGAGGGAAGCGCCGCCGTGCCGGTTCCGGCGCCGGGCTCCAGCGCATCGAGCGCGCGCCGCAGCCCGGTCAGTTTCCGTTCGAGATGAGCCGCGGTGGCGACTGCGGCGACGTCCGCCGACTCGTCGTCGAGCTGCTTGGAGAGCGCCTCCGCCTGCTCCTCGCCGGCCGCGAGGCGCGCCGAGAGCTCGGCCAGCAGAGCGGCGGGCTCCTTCTCCCGGTCCGCGCCGGGGTGGCCGCCGCTCTCCAGCTGCAGCCGCAACAGTGCCGCCTGCTCACGCAACTGGCAGTTCTTCATGTACAGCTCGACGAAGACCGAGACCTTGGCGCGCAGCACCCAGGGGTCGAACGGCTTCGAGATGTAGTCCACCGCGCCGGCCGCGTAACCCCGGAAGGTGTGATGCGGGCCATGGTTGATCGCGGTGAGGAAGATGATCGGGATGTCCCGGGTCCGCTCCCGCCGCTTGATGTGCGCGGCGGTTTCGAAACCGTCCATGCCCGGCATCTGAACGTCCAGCAGAATGACCGCGAAATCGTCCGTGAGCAGCGCTTTGAGCGCTTCCTCCCCTGACGATGCCCGTACCAGCGTCTGATCGAGCGCAGAGAGGATGGCCTCCAGCGCCAGCAGATTCTCCGGCCGGTCATCGACCAGGAGGATCTTGGCCTTCTGCACCATGGCCCGTCCTCCTCGCCCCGGAATTGCACCGGGCGCCGCCCCAGGGGACGACTCCCTTACGCCGTCCGTCCTTGTGCCGGTCATGGTAACCGCACCCCGCCCGTCACCACACCCTGTCACCGCGATGTCACTGTGCACGTACGGAAAACGCGGTGGGAGACAAGAAGGTTCCCCGTCCACCGCGTTCTCACACCCCTTCGAGCACAGTCGATCAGCAACTTTCGCGATTCGCTCAAGCGGCGATCACTCTCCGCGCATCCACTGCTCCATGACGGAGAGCAGATGATCAGGATCGGCAGGCTTGGTGACATAGTCGGAAGCACCGGAGTCGATGGCCTTCTCCCGGTCCCCCTTCATCGCCTTCGCGGTCAGCGCGATGATGGGCAGCCCGGCGAACTGCGGCATCCTGCGGATCGCCGTCGTCGTCGCATAGCCGTCCATCTCCGGCATCATGATGTCCATCAGCACGATCGTCACATCGTCGTGCTGTTCCAGGACTTCGATGCCCTCGCGCCCGTTCTCCGCGTACAGCACCGAGAGCCCGTGCTGCTCCAGCACGCTGGTGAGCGCGAAGACGTTACGGATGTCGTCGTCGACGATCAGGACCTTCTCGCCGTTGAACCGGAAGACCCTGCGGACCTCGGGCTCCTCCTGGCCGGACTGGGCCAACGGCTCCTGAGCCGGCGCGGCCGGCTCGGTGTGCCCGGCACTCCTGGGCGGCAGCGCGGTCCGCCGTTCCGCCCCGCCGAGAGCCTTGCGACGCCGCCGGAACAGCCCCGCGGAACCGGCCGCGTCGTGCAGCGCCGTCCCGGAACCCGCCTCCGGGGCCAGACCGCTTCCGACCGCGGCGCCGTGCGACTCGACGGGACCGGGGCCGATCTGCGGGTAGCCCTGCGGCGGCAGCTCGCTGGGGTGCAGCGGCAGATACAGCGTGAAGGTCGAGCCGCGGCCCGGCTCGCTCGACGCATGGATCTCGCCACCCAGGAGCCGGGCGATCTCCCGGCTGATGGACAGCCCGAGCCCCGTACCGCCGTACTTGCGACTGGTCGTACCGTCCGCCTGCTTGAACGCCTCGAAGATCACCAGCATCTTGCTGGACGCGATCCCGATCCCGGTGTCGGTGACCGAGAACGCGATGAGATCGGCGTCGGCGTCGCGCAGCGAACCGGCTTCCAGGAGCTGCTCGCGGATGGCGTTCGGCACATCCGCGCCGGCAGGCCGGATCACCAGCTCGACGGCGCCGCTGTCGGTGAACTTCACCGCGTTGGAAAGAAGGTTCCGCAGCACCTGGAGGAGCCGCTGCTCGTCCGTGTGCAGCGTCGCGGGAAGCTCCGGTGACACCCGTACGGAGAAATCGAGCCCCTTCTCGGCGGTGAGCGGCCGGAAGGTCGCCTCGACGTAGTCGACCAGCTGGACCAGCGCGATCCTGGTCGGGCTGACGTCCATCTTGCCCGCCTCGACCTTCGACAGATCGAGGATGTCGTTGATCAGCTGCAGCAGGTCGGAACCTGCGCCGTGGATCGTCTCGGCGAACTCCACCTGCTTCGGGGAGAGGTTTCCCTCGGCGTTGTCCGCGAGCAGCTTGGCCAGGATGAGCAACGAGTTGAGCGGCGTGCGCAGCTCGTGCGACATGTTCGCCAGAAACTCGGACTTGTAGCGCATCGAGACCGCGAGCTGCTCGGCACGCTCCTCCAGGACCTGCCGCGCCTCCTCGATCTCGGTGTTCTTCACCTCGATGTCGCGGTTCTGCCGGGCCAGCAGTTCGGCCTTCTCCTCCAGTTCGGCGTTGGACGCCTGGAGCGCCTTCTGCCGGTTCTCCAGCTCCTCCGAGCGGTCGCGCAGCTGCTCGGTCAGCTCCTGCGACTGCTCAAGGAGCTTCTCCGTCTTGGTGTTGACGCTGATCGTGTTGACGCTCGTCGCGATCATCTCGGCGAGCTGGTTGAGGAAGTCCCGCTGAATGTGGGTGAACGGCTGGAACGAGGCCAGCTCGATCACGCCGAGGACCTGCCCCTCGAAGAGCACCGGCAGCACGATCACATGCGCCGGCGGTGCTTCGCCGAGGCCCGAGGAGATCTTCAGATAACCCGGCGGCACGTTGTCCACCTGGATCGTCCGCTTCTCCTCCGCCGCCGTACCGATGAGCGTTTCGCCGGGCCGGAAGGACGTCGGCATCGAGCCCGCGGAGTAGCCGTAGCTGCCCCGCATGCGGAGCACGTACGCGCCGTCCCGGTCGGCGTCCGCCACCACCGCGTCGGTGTCGCCGGTCGGCATGGCCAGGAAGAACGCCCCGTGCTGCGCCGAGACGACCGGGGTCAGCTCGCTCATGATCAGCGAGGCGACGTCGTCGAGATCGCGGCGTCCCTGCATCAGACCGGAGATCCGGGCGAGGTTGCCCTTGAGCCAGTCCTGCTCCTTGTTGGTGGCCGTGGTGTCGCGCAGGTTGGCGATCATCGTGTTGATGTTGTCCTGCAGGGCCTGGATCTCACCGGCGGCATCCACATCGATCTTGAGGTTGAGATCGCCGCGGGTCACCGCGGTGGCGACGGCCGCGATGGCCCGCACCTGACGGGTCAGGTTCCCGGCCATCTCGTTCACGGACTCGGTGAGATCGCGCCAGGTTCCGTCGACGTCCCGGACCCGCGCCTGGCCGCCCAGCTGCCCCTCGGTGCCCACCTCTCGGGCCACCCGGGTCACCTGCTCGGCGAAGGACGACAGTTGGTCGACCATCGTGTTGATGGTGTTCTTCAGCTCCTGGATCTCACCGCGCGCGTCGATGTCGATCTTCTTGGTGAGATCACCCTTGGCGATGGCGGTGGTGACCGTGGCGATCTGGCGCACCTGACCGGTCAGGTTGGACGCCATCGAGTTCACCGACTCGGTGAGGTCCTTCCACGTACCGGAGACGCCGGGCACCCGCGCCTGACCGCCCAACTCGCCCTCGGTACCCACCTCACGGGCGACTCGCGTCACCTCGTCGGCGAACGAGGACAGTGTCGTCACCATCGTGTTGACGGTGTCGGCGAGCTCCGCGACCTCGCCACGCGCCTCGACGGTGACCTTCTTGGTCAGATCGCCGTTGGCGACCGCGGACGAGACGCGGGAGATGTTCCGCACCTGGCTGGTCAGGTTGTTGGCCATCAGGTTGACGTTGTCGCTGAGGTCCTTCCAGATGCCGGTCGCGCCGCGCACCCGCGCCTGACCGCCCAGGATGCCCTCGGTGCCCACCTCACGGGCGACTCGCGTCACCTCGTCGGCGAAGTTGAGCAGCTGGTCGACCATCGTGTTGACGGTCGTCACCAGTTCGAGGATCTCGCCCTTGGCGTCGACGGTGATCTTCTTGGAGAGATCGCCCTTGGCGACCGCGGTGGTGACCTCGGCGATGTTGCGGACCTGCATGGTCAGGTTGTTCGCCATGCCGTTGACGGACTGGGTGAGGTCCTTCCACGTTCCGGACACGCCCTGCACCTCGGCCTGACCGCCGAGGATGCCTTCCGTACCCACCTCCCGGGCGACCCGTGTCACCTGCTCGGCGAAGTTCGAGAGCTGGTCCACCATCGTGTTGAGGGTGTTCTTCAGCTCCAGGATCTCGCCGCGGGCATCGACGTCGATCTTCTGCGACAGGTCACCACGCGCCACCGCGGTGGCGACCTGCGCGATGTTCCGGACCTGAGCGGTGAGGTTCCCCGCCATACCGTTCACCGAGTCGGTCAGATCGCGCCACACCCCGGCCACGCCAGGTACCTGCGCCTGGCCGCCGAGCCGCCCGTCCGTGCCCACCTCGCGGGCCACCCGCGTCACCTGCTCGGCGAAGGCGGAGAGCTGGTCGACCATCGTGTTGATGGTGTTCTTCAGTTCGAGGATCTCGCCGCGGGCGTCCACATCGATCTTCTGCGACAGATCGCCCCGGGCGACCGCCGTGGTCACCTGCGCGATCTGGCGCACCTGGGAGGTCAGGTTCCCCGCCATGAAGTTGACCGAGTCGGTGAGCTCCTTCCAGGTACCGGAGACGCCGTCGACCCGCGCCTGACCGCCGAGGCGGCCCTCCGTGCCCACGTCCCGCGCCATCCGGGTCACCTGGTCGGCGAAGGACGACAGCTGCGCCACCATCGTGTTGACGGTGTTCTTGAGCTCCAGCATCTCGCCGGCCACGTCCACGGTGACCTTCTGCGAGAGATCACCGTTCGCGACCGCGGTCGTCACCTGCGCGATGTCCCGCACCTGACCCGTCAGGTTCCGGAACGCCGTGTTCACCGAGTCGGTGAGGTCCTTCCACGTACCCGCCGCACCCGGCACCTCGGCCTGTCCGCCCAGCCGGCCCTCGACACCGACCTCCCGGGCGACCCGGGTCACCTCCGAACCGAAGGACTGGAGCTGGTCGACCATCGTGTTGACGGTGTTCTTGAGCTCCAGCATCTCGCCGGCCACATCCACGGTGACCTTCTGCGTCATGTCACCGCTGGCCACCGCCGTCGTCACCTGCGCGATGTCCCGCACCTGTGTGGTCAGGTTCCGGAAGACCGTGTTCACCGAGTCGGTGAGGTCCTTCCACGTACCCGCCGCACCCGGCACCTGCGCCTGACCGCCGAGCAGACCCTCGCCACCGACTTCGCTGGCCACCCGTGTCACTTCGTCCGCGAAGGTCCGCAGTGTCTCGGTCATCTGGTTGATGGTCTCGGCGAGCTGCGCCACCTCGCCGCGGGCGCTCACGGTGACCTTCTGCGACAGATCGCCGCTGGCGACCGCCGTCGTCACCTCGGCGATCCCGCGCACCTGCGAGGTGAGATTTCCGGCCATCGTGTTGACGGAGTCGGTGAGGTCCTTCCACACCCCGGCCACACCGGGCACCGTCGCCTGTCCGCCGAGCTCGCCCTCCGTGCCCACCTCACGGGCGACCCGGGTCACCTCGGAGGAGAACGAGGACAGCTGGTCGACCATCGTGTTGACGGTGTTCTTCAGCTGAAGCATCTCGCCGGCCACATGGACGGTGACCTTCCGCGACAGGTCGCCCTTGGCGACCGCCGTCGTCACCAGGGCAATGTCCCGCACCTGTGCGGTCAGCCGGTACGCCATGGTGTTGACGGAGTCCGTGAGGTCCTTCCAGGAACCGGACATACCGCGCACCTGGGCCTGTCCGCCCAGCTTGCCCTCGGTACCCACCTCGACCGCGACCCGCGTCACCTGCTCGGTGAACGCCGACAGCTGGTCGACCAGGTTGTTGACCGTACGGGCCACCTTCAGGAACTCGCCGCGCAGCGGTCGCACGGTGTCGTCGGCCGTGTGCGACCGGAGCTCCATCCGCTGCTCCAGATCACCGTCGGCCACCGCCGACAGCACCCGCCCGACCTCCGAGACCGGCCGCGCCAGGTCGTCGACCAGCTCGTTCGAGGCATTGATGGCCGCGGCCCAGGAGCCCTCGCAGGCCCCTGTCTCCAGGCGCTCGGTGAGCTTCCCCTCACGCCCGACCACGCGACGTACCCGGGCCAGCTCACCGGTGAGGTGGAGATTGCGGTCGGCGACTTCGTTGAAGACCGCCGCGATCTCCGCCATCGGCCCGTCGCCCGAGACGGTCAGACGCCTGCGGAAATTCCCGTCGCGCATCGCCACCAGACCACCCAGCAGTCTGTTGAGCGCCGCGGCGTCCACCTCGACGGTTCCATTGCGCTGTTTCCTCACGGACTGTCCGCCTTTTGTGCGCGTTTCTGATCCCCGCGCCGCCACGCCAGACTCCACCGTGTCCCTCCCGCAGGGGTTGACCGTATCGCTCGGGCCGTGCCTGGGAGCTTGCCCAGTTCCACATTGGCTCACCGCCACGGTCCACCGTCGACGGGTGACCATGCGGACGTCAAATCGTTGAAAGCTACCAGGCCGGAACTGATCGAGGTGGAACCTCCAACGGTTGTCCCGCATCTCTCCGTTGGGGAGACCACACTTGTCCGACCGCACACCGTTTCCTGCTCGTGCTTGCCCGAAGTCGGCCCTCGTGTACCCGACACCGAGACCGAGCGTCTAGCCTGGCAGGCGAATCGAAGTGGCAAGAAACGGGCACAGGACTCGGGGAAGCGACGAGACACCATATGGGGAGTGCTGTGATCACCGCGCGCGCGGCTGCCACCTTCGACCCGGTCGGGCGCTCCGTCGCGACCGCCCGCGCCTTTGTCCGTGACACCCTGCAGGGGTGGGGGTACACCGACATCGTCGACGACGCGGTCGTGCTCACCAGCGAGCTCGTGACCAACGCTGTGGTGCATGCAGGCACGGCCGCCGACGTGCTGTGCCTGCGTACGGAGGACGGCGTCCGGGTCGAGGTCTCCGACCACTATCCGGAGCGGGAGATCCCGCTCCAGAGCACCGGACTCGATTTCGGCAGCCCCGACCGTGAAGGCGGCCGCGGTCTGCTGCTCTGCGCGGCACTCGCTTCCCGATGGGGCGTCGAATACACCCCGGCGCACAAACACGTCTGGTTCCAGCTCGATCTTCCCGAGCGCCCGGTGGGCATCCGTTCCGCGGGCCCCTTGCTCCCCACCGAGCTCCTCCCGGTCGCGGACGACCGGGTCCGGGTCGCCGTCGTACAGATCGACCACTCCGGTTCCATCGCCGCGTGGAACGACGACGCCGCGTTCCTTTTCGGTCACGCCGCGGAACAGGTCAGCGGCAAACAGCTCACCGATTTCACCGCCTGGCCGCACACCCCCGGCACCAACACCGGAATCGCCGACGCGCTCCGGCTCTCCCGCTGGGAAGGCAGTTACGGTATCCGGGCCGCCGACGGCCGCACCATCCCCGTGTACGCCTCCCACCTCAGGGTCCGCGACACCCAGGGGGAACCCTCCACGGTCTGTCTGCTGGTCCGCGACTACGAACGTGCCGTGCTCCAGTCCCCGGTGCGCGCCCCGGTCACCGACGCGGGCTCCGAGAGCCGCACAACGGACCCCTTCGAGGTGTTCATCGGCTCCCCCGCCCCCGACGACCTCGACGGGCTGCTCCAGCGCACCGTCGAGCGGGCCCGCGACATGCTCGACGCGGATTCGGCCTTCCTGCTGCTGGCCACCGATGACGAGACCGAGTTGGAGGTCCGGGCCACGACCGGCCTCCCGTCCGCCCGTCAGCGCTTCGCCCGTGTCCCCGTGGAGGCAGGCAGCGGTCGGTACGGCTCCGCCCGGATGCCGGCCGTGCACGAAGACCTCACGGACGTCCCCGGTGCCGTGCCCCTGCTCGGCGACACCGGTATGCGGTCCGTCGTCACCGTCCCGCTGAAGGTCGAAGGACGCCTCACGGGGTCGCTGGGCGTCGCGGCGGAATCGCCCGGCCGGTACACCAACGAGGAGGCCCTGCGCCTCCAGTTCGCCGCGGACCGTATCGCGCTCGCCGTCGAATCGGCCCGCCTCGGCGAACTGGAACGGCTCCGCCGCGGTTCGCTGTCCTTCCTCGTCGAGGCGTCCGACCTGCTCGCCGGCACCCTGGACCGGGACCAGACCCTCGCCCTGATGGCCCAGATGACGGTCCCCACCCTGGCCACCTGGTGCGCCGTCTACACGATCGCCGACCAGTCCTCGGAGCCGTACCTCTCGTACGTGCTCCACGAGGACGAGGAGCTCATCGACGGCCTCAAGGCCCTCCTCTCGAAGATCTCCCCGCCGGACCCCGTGCCGACCCCCGGTGCCCGCGTCTGGGCCGCCCCCTCCGAGGCGGCCCACGAGGCGGCCCTGCGCGCCTCCATGCGCAGTCTCGCTCGTGACCAGTCCAACGGTCTCGGGTCCGGCATCCGTACGACACTGGCCACCGCGGCTGCGGTGGGCGGCGAGACAGTGGTCCTCCCTCTCGTCGCCCGCAACCGTGTCATCGGCATGCTGACGCTCGGCAAGCCGTCCGACGACCACTTCCGCCAGGAGATCCTCGAACTCGCCGAGGATCTCTCCCGCCGCGCCGCGCTCGCCCTCGACAACGCCCGCCTCTACTCGGAACGCATGGCGATCAGCCAGTCCCTCCAGCGCAGCCTGCTGCCCCCTGGCCTGCCCGACGTCCCCAATGTCGAGATCGAGGTCATCTACCGGGCCGCGGGCGAGGGCAACGAGGTCGGTGGCGACTTCTACGACGTCTTCCCGATCCGCGACGGCGCCTACGGCTTCGCCATCGGTGACGTCTGCGGTACGGGCCCGGAGGCCGCGGCCGTCACAGGACTGGCCCGCCACGCCCTGCGCCTGCTCGCCCGCGAGGGCTTCGGTGCTCCCGCCGTCCTGGAACGCCTCAATGCCGCGATCCTCGACGAGGGCTCCCGCAGCCGCTTTCTCACCTTGCTCTACGGGGAGCTGTGGCCCCAGGAGGACGGCAGCGCCCTGCTGAAGGTGGTGTGCGCCGGGCATCCCCTGCCCCTGCGCCTGCGCCAGGACGGCACGGTCGAAGCCGCGGCCGAACCGCAGCCGCTGCTGGGTGTCATCGAGGACCTCGAACTGTACGAACAGACCGTCACCCTCGACCCGGGCGACGTCCTGCTGTGCGTGACGGATGGAGTCACGGAACGCCGTGAAGGCACCCGCATGCTCGGCGACGACGGTCTGGCCGACGTGCTCACAGGATGTACGGGCCTGACGGCCGGGGCGGTGGCGGGCCGTGTCCTGCGGGCGGTGGAGCGTTTCGCCGCCGATCCCGCCTCCGACGACATGGCCATCCTGGCCATGCGTGTCCCCGAACCGCCCACCGTCTGACGGCGTTCCATCGGTGAGTCGCCTCTGACAGACTCCGGATCATGACCTCAGAGACGATCAACGCGGCTGCCGCGGGCACGTGGCAGCTCGGTGACCTCACCGTCAACCGCCTCGGTTTCGGCGCCATGCGCCTGACCGGCAGCGCCGCCTTCGACCTCGGTACGCCGAGCAACCGTGAGCAGTCGATCGGCGTGCTCCGGCGCGCAATCGAGCTCGGTGTGAACCACATCGACACCGCAGCCTTCTATTTCTCGTCGCTACGCTCCGCCAACGAGCTGATCAACCGGGCACTTGCGCCGTATCCCAAGGACCTGGTCATCACCACCAAGGTCGGCCCGGTCCGTGACCCGTCGGGCGCATGGCAGCCCCACGCGAGGCCGGAAGAGCTGCGCGGCCAGGTGGAGGAGAACCTGCGCCAACTGGGCCGCGATCACCTTGATGTGGTCAACCTCCGTCTCATGGGCCAGGATTCGGTCTCCGAGCACTTCGGAGCCCTGGCCGAACTTCGCGAGGCCGGCCTCATCCGCCACCTCGGCATCTCCAACATCAACCGTGAACACCTCGCCGAGGCACAGTCCGTGGCCCCGGTGGTCTGCGTACAGAACCGCTACGGCCTCCAGTCACGGTCCACGGATGCCGACGACATCCTGCGGCTCTGTGGAGAGCAGGGCATCGCGTTCGTGCCCTTCTTCGCCATCGCCGGCGAGGGCCGTGAGCAGGGGGCCGGTGCCACCGGCCGGAGCGGCGACGAGGTGGTGCACACGATCGCCCGCGCGCACAGCGCAACGGTCGCACAGGTCCGTCTGGCCTGGACCCTGCAACAAGGCCCGCACGTACTGGCCATCCCTGGGACCGGCAATCCGGACCACCTCGTGGAGAACGTGGCCTCGGCCGCACTGCGCCTTTCAGCAGACGAACTGGCGAACCTCGACTCGCTCCATGGGTAAAGCGAAAGACCCCCACCAGTGGTGAGGGCCTTTCGCTTTGACTGAGCCCCAATACGGAATCGAACCGTAGACCTTCTCCTTACCATGGAGACGCTCTACCGACTGAGCTATTGGGGCCTGCTGCGCTGCGGCAACGAGATAGAGCATACCCCGAACTCGGGGATATGCATAACCACGCGCGGCGAGGTCCGAAACGCCAGTCCCGAGACACAACGAGCGCCCCAGGGACGCGACAACGGCCGACCTCGTGAACGCAGAAAAGCCCCGCACCAGAGGTGCGGGGCTTTCCCGGAATAATTGTTCGGCGGCGTCCTACTCTCCCACAGGGTCCCCCCTGCAGT
>NZ_JBFAJH010000079.1:0-23945 GCF_040655115.1 Streptomyces atratus
CAATCACCAGGGCTCCGCCATGGCTCAATCCTCCGCCTTGCGATGCACGCACCCCAGCCCCGCTCCTTCACCCACCCCCCAATTGCCGGTCGGTCTTACGCCGATCCTGCCCCTGGTGACGGCACGGCGAACGGCAGCAGAGCCACTGTTACGTTGTCGTGGCCCCCACCGTCGAGCGCGTGACCCACCAGGACCTGGGCGCCGTGCAGCGGCCGTTCGTGCGCATCGGCGGGTACCGCGGCGGCCATCTCGGCCGCGGATTCCGCGTAGTTCCACAGCCCGTCCGTGCACACCACGACCAGACCCGGTCGGTCCGGTTTGAACGACGCGGTGTGCGGCTCCAGTTCGTACGCATCGGCGCCGAGCCAGCCCGTGATGGCGTGGGCGCGCTCGTCCGCGTACGCCTCCGCCTCGTTCATCAGTCCCGCCGCCACCATCTGCGCGGCCCATGAGTCGTCCTCGGTGAGGCGTGCGGGCGGGTGAGTGCGGTCGTCCGGGACCCAGTAGGCGCGGCTGTCGCCGACCCAGCCGACGACCAGGAGTCCACCGGCCATGATCGCGCCGACGAGGGTGCACGCCGGGGCGTTCGTGTGGTGGTGCGGATCGTGTTCCCTGGCCCGGCCGTCGTCGTGGGCCAGCGAGTTGACCGACTCGGCTGCCGCGACGATCGCGTCGTGCATCGCCTGCTGCGGGTGCGCACCGCGCGGCAGCGACTCCAGCAGCGCCTCGTTCGCCGCCGTCGCGGCGGCGGCCGAGGCCTCGTCGGGGCGGCTCGCCGAGGAGACGCCGTCGCAGACGATCGCCACGACGGCCGGGGAGCCGTCCGGCAGGGCGGTCGTCGACACCTCGAACGAGTCCTCGTTGCGGTGATGGCGCAGACCGCGATCGGTGACGGCTGCCACCGAACCGAGCTCCTGCTCCATGTGGTCGCGCTCGCGGGGCTGGGCGTGACCGCAGTTCTCGCAGTAGCCGTCGGTGTCGACATGACCGGCGCGGCAGGCCACGCACAGCTTGGTGCCCGCCGGTGGCGTGCGTTCCTGCTCCGGGGCGGCGCCGGTGGTACGGGGATCGGGGGCGACGGATGCCGCGGGCGCGGCCAGTTCGAAGTCGGCCGACTCGCCCGGTCGGTCGAAACGGACTCCGGCGGGCGGACCGGCCGGGGCGGGCGCTTCGGACCGGTCGGCGGCGGACGCGGCCGACCACTCCACCGAACCGGAGGCCGCCGCGGTGCGCCCGCCCGGACCGGCCACCGGCGCACCGGTCCCGTGCGCACCGGTCCCGTGCGCACCGGTCCCGTGCGCACCGGTCCCGTGCGCACCGGTCCCGTGCGCACCGGTCCCGTGCGCACCGGTCACGGGGGCACCGGTCACGGGGGCACCGGCCACGGGGGCACCGGCCACCGGCGCACCGGTCACCGGCACGGTGATCGCGATCGTCGGGCGGTCCTCCGGCGCTGCGGGGACGACCGACAGGTCGTACCCGCACGCGCCGCAGAACAGG
The DNA here is from genome assembly GCF_040655115.1 of Streptomyces atratus. Taxonomy (GTDB): domain Bacteria; phylum Actinomycetota; class Actinomycetes; order Streptomycetales; family Streptomycetaceae; genus Streptomyces; species Streptomyces atratus_D. Next base: position 1,501 of record NZ_JBFAJH010000079.1, read on the forward strand.
TCGCCCGATTCCAGCGGCTCCTCGCAGTTGGGACACCTCGACAAGGCGGTCTCCTGGTGCATCTGCGACATCTTCACACCCACGTCCGGGGGCGGAAACGGTTGGCCCGCTCCACCAGTTCGATCCTCTCGTCGCCGCGCTGTGCAAGCCGGGCGAGCATCCGGTACGAACGCTCCAGGCCGAGACGCAGGCCGCGTTCGTCCAACTCACTGCCGAGCAGCATTCTCGGCCCGGCAGGCCCCTGCGACGGCGGAGCCGGCGGCTGTGCCGTCGGACTCCCGGAGAGTACCCAGTCCAGCGCCGTTCCCAGGACCTCCGTCGACAACTGCTCGCGGCGCACCGCGTCCAGCCCGAAACTCTGCAGCCCGGCCACCTGGTCGGCGGCCGCCGTCAGGTCGGCGATCAGCGGCTCGTGCGGGGCGCGCTCGCGCAGCCGGGCCCGCACGGCGGCGACCCGGGCCGCCGTGTAGTGGATCGACGCCTCGGGCACGGATTCCAGCGTCCGTACGGCCCCGGCCCGGTCCCCGGCGGCGATCTGCACCCGGGCCAGGCCGAACGCGGCGCTGACGAAGCTCGGATCGGTCGTCCACACCAGGCGGTAGTACTCGGCGGCGTTGTCCAGCTGGCCGAGGACCTCGGCGCAGATGCCCAGCGCCAGCTTGGGTGCGGGCTCGCCGGGGAACGCGTCGTAGACCGCGTCGAACGACAGCGCCGCAGCCTCGTTGTCCCCGGTCACCAGTGAGGTGATCCCGCGATACCAGACGACCCGCCAGTCGTCCGCGTGCAGCGACTCAAGACCCGTCAGCGTCTGGACGGCGGCCCCGGGGTCGTTCAGCTCCAGGCGGGCGCGCAGCTCGCGCAACCGGGTCTCCAGCGAGGCGGCGGGTACCGCCTGCAGTGCGGCGATCAGTTCGACGGGTGCGGACGTCATCACGCCGGCGAGGAATCCCGCATTGGGGTCGCTCGCGTCGACCCGGGGGACGGGCAGCGCGAGCGAGGTGGCCCGTGCGTCGAACCCGGCCAGCCGGGGGCCGGCGGAGACGTACGGGCCCGGGAGCGCGCCCGGGTCGGCGGGCGCGAGCCGCGGCGCCGGAACGGGCGCCCGGGTCTGCGCGTACGAGAGAGCGGCGGCCGTACCGTTACCGCCCCGGACGTGCGTGGGAGGCGCCGACAGCAGCGCAGCCCCCGGAGCCCGCTGCCCCGGCACACCACCCTGCACCGTGTGCCCCTCCGGCCCCGGCGGGGCCGCAGCCCCGGCGGCCGGAGCCGCTGCGACGGGGACCCCGGATCCACCCGCCCCCTTCCCCCTCCGCCGCCCGGCCGGCTCCGCCCGCACCCCGAGCCGCGACACATCGCCCGTCAGTTCGGCGAACAACTGCGTGTCCGTGACCCGTAGTTCCGTACCGAACAGCGTCGACAGGGCCGGCCGCGGACGCCCCGTCTGCAACGCCACGACCTCCCGCAACACCCCCGTGAGCTGCTCCGCCATCTCCGAGGCCGAGGCGAACCGCCGCGCCGGGTCCGGGTCCGTGGCCCGGACCAGGAGCCGGTAGAACGACTCGTACGTCCGGAACACCTCGATGTTGTCCGGGTCGGGCAGTGAGTCCACGAAGACGTTCGTGTACCCCTGGAAGTCGAAGGTGAGCACGGCGAGCGTCCGCGCCACCGTGTACAGATCGGAGGCGACCGACGGTCCGACCTCCGCGACCTCCGGCGCCTGATACCCCACGGTGCCGTAGATGGCCGAGTCCTCGTCGTCCATCCGGCGCACGGCGCCCATGTCGATCAGCTTCAGCTGGTCCTCGGTCTGGATCGCGTTGTCGACCTTGAAGTCGCAGTACAGCAGATTGCGGCTGTGCAGATGTCCGAGCGCCTCCAGCGCCTCGATGCCGTACGCGCACGCCTGCTCGACGGGCAGCGGATCCCGCTTCCCGGCCGGGGTGCGGCGCTCGTTCGCGATCTCCTTGAGCGCCTTGCCGCCGACGTACTCCATCACGATGTAGCCGTCGAGCGAACCGGTCCGCTGGTCGAGGTGCTCGACGAAGTTGTAGATCCGGACGATGTTGGAGTGCTCGATCTCGGCGAGGAAGCGGCGCTCCGAGATCGCGGCCGCCATGGCGTCCTGGTCGCCGGTGTCCAGCAGACCCTTGAGGACCACCCAGCGGTCCGAGACCGCACGATCCACCGCGAGATAGACCCAGCCGAGCCCGCCGTGCGCCAGACAGCCCGCCACCTCGTACTGGCCGTGCACGATATCGCCGCCCTGGAGCTTCGGCACGAAGGAGTACGGGTGGCCGCACTTGGTGCAGAACCCCTCGGTACGACCCAGCCGTTCGCCACGCGAACGTCCCACCGGGGCCCCGCAGTCGGAGCGCGAACAGAAACGCTTCCGCTCCGGCACCTCCGGGTTCTCCATCACCGCCGAACGCGGGTCGGGCCGCGGCACGTCCGGCACCTGCACCAGGCCCGCGCCCAGCCGGTTGCGCCCGGAAGCGCCCGACGACGCACCGGAGGAACGCACCGACACCGAGCGGGCCGTGGAGGTCCCCGACAGGGGCCGGGAGAGCCGTCCCGAGACCGAACGACGCGAAGTCGACGAGCGGGACGAGGAACGTGAGGACGCCGCGGACGATGCCCGTGAACTGCTCCGCGCCGAACTGCTGTTGCCCCCCCTGCCGACCGCGATACCGGTGGGCGGCGAGCTCAGCATGCCCTTCGGCGAGACGACCGGGGCCAGACCGCAGGTGTCGCAGTACAGCTCACCGCCGCCCATGTCCTCGTAATTGCCCTCGCATGCGGGGCGCTGGCACTGCGTACTCATGGTCGGTCCCCCTGTTCGCCCCGCCGCAGCAGCGGCCCGTTCACCTTGCACGCACGCGTACGCGTACTCATCGCCGGTCCTCCGGTGCGGACGACCGGCCGGCATCCAGCAGTTCCGCCACCGCCTCCTGATAGCGAAGCACCGCCTGCCCGGCGACCCGCAGATCGCACGGGGCGCTCCACAGCATCCGGCGCGCCGCGTCGTACCGCTCGATCAGCACCGGGTCCTCCGCCAGACCGTGCCGGGCGACCTTTGCCTTGTACGCGTCCAGCCGGCCACGCAGCTCCGCCCGGACCGCCAGCGGCGCGGTGACCGCCGACAGCGACTCGCGGGCCCGCAGCAGTTCGTCCTCCGCTTCCCGCTCCAGCGAGTCCAGCAGTGGTGAGAGCCGGTGCCACTGGGCGTGTCTGCGGTACTCCGACGCGGCGGCCAGCCGCTCCTGCAGGGCGGTCGGCGGACCGCTGACCGCGGGCACCTCGGACGCGGCGATCTTCGCCAGCACCTCGCCGCGCGCCGACCGGGCCTCGGCCAGCGTGCGGTCCGCGCGGGAGAGCACGTCGCGCAGGCGGACCAGCCGCTGCTCGGCGTCCTGGCGGACCGCGAGCACCGCCTCGATCTCCCGCCGCACGTCGTCGAGGGCGCGGGCCGCCCGGTCGTAGCGCGCCGTGTCCGGACGTCCGCCGCCGGGCGCCGCGCTGCCGGGGCCCGGCAGCCAGAACGCCAGCGGATCGGAGATCACCTGGACCCGCAGCGTGGTCAGCTCATGAGTGATCGACTCCAGGTCGTCGCCCGCCGGGTGCTCCCCCGGGCGTACGCCGACGGAGTGCGCCAGCGAACGCGTCCGGCGCAGCTCGGCGGCGAGCAGATCTATCCGGGCGGGCAGCGCGGACCATACGGAGTCGGAGGCGACGACCATGTCCAGCGAGCGCGCGTACAGCTCGTTCATCCGGGCGACCAGCTCCTCCAGCGTGAACCGCTCGGAGAGCCTGGCCGGACCGGTGATCGACGGATCGGGCCGGGTGGCGGTGGACGCCACCGCGACGCCCTGGCCGCGCAGAAGTTCGGTCAGCGCCAGCAGGTCCTCACGGTTGGGATATCGACGCCTGGCCCGTATCTCACGTGCCGCGCCGATCGCCCCGGCATAGGCGTCGAAATATCCCCACAGCAGTGTGATCGACTGCTCGGTGGCGGCCCAGCGCTCCTTGGTGACACCGGTCAGATCGGCGCCCTCCAGGAGCCGACGGCCCGCATGGTCCTGCAGGGCGAGGAGCGAGGTCTCGATCGCCTCGTGCTCCGCGCCGAGCCGGGCCAGCGCACGGTCCGCCTCGTCCCGGTCCATGACCGGGCCGGGGGGCCTCCCCGCATAGCCGGGGAAAGGGCCCGCGACGCCCATCGATCACCTCTTCGCTCTCCCCGCCGGGCGGACCCGGCGGGATCAAGGACTAATTGCTCCGGTACTTGGGCGCAGGCGGCGCTGTTATGCCGGGCAGTCCGGTCGCCAGCCACTTCCGGTACGACACCATCCAGGGGCTGTCCGCACCGCCGCTGCGGTAGTCGACCAGCACCTGGTTGACCCGGGCCACCAGGTCGTTCGCGCCGTGCTTCGTGGCCACGCCGTAGTACTCGGTGGTGAACGGCTTGTCGCCCTTGAGGACGACGGCCGGGTCCTGGGCGGCCTGGCCCGCCGCCAGCGCGTTGTCCGTGACCACCGCGTCGACCTCGCCCAGTTGCAGCCGGACCAGGCAGTCCAGCTGGTTGGGGACGGTGAGCCGGTCCTCGTCCGCCTCCGTGCCGTCGTGCTCGTCCTTGAAGACCGCGCCGAAGGACTGCTTCTCCAGTGCCTCGTACGCCGTGGAGCCCTCCGCGGTGCAGACCCGCTTGCCGGCCAGGGACTTGTCGTATCCCGTGATCGGCGAGTCCTTCGGAGCGAGGACCTGCTGCCCGGCCTGGAAGTAAGCGGTGGAGAAGGAAACCTGTTCGAGCCGACTGCAGTTGATCGTCATCGTTCGCACGACGACGTCGACCTTGTCGTTCTCCAGGGCGGCGATGCGCTGGTTGGTGGGGATCGCCCGGAAGATCACCTTGTCGGGGTCGCCCAGGACGTCCTGCGCGATGGCCCGCACCAGATCGATGTCGAAACCTTCGAGTCTGCCCGTCTCCGCATTGCGGTAGCCCCAGCGGAAGCTGTTCTGGTCGACCCCGGCGATCAGCTTCCCGCGTGCCTTGATCTTCGCGATGCTCGGTCCGTCGGCACTCGACGGCTGCAGGCTCGCCTCCGGGTCCTTGCAGTCATTGGCCCGGGCGGGCACCGCCGTCGCCGTACCCGGCCCGGAGACATTGATGCCGAAGGAGTCGCCGCCGCCGTGCGAGAGCGGCAGCAGGGTGAGCGAGGCCGTCACCGCGCAGGCCACGGCCATCCCCGTCACCCCGCCCCAGCCGCGCAGTCCGGCCCGGGCGGAACCTGTCCTGGTCATCGTTCCCCCTCTCACCGGTACTCCGACAGCCTGCGGTTGACCCCGATGATCGCGGCGACACCGGCCAGCGCGGCGAGAGCCGCCGCCCCGATCGGAAGTCCCCCGAGCGCCCCGCGCCCGTCCTTCGCGGCCCGGGTGAACTCGCCCTGCTCATGAGCGAGTGCCCGCTCCAGTGCGTCGTCCACCCGGTTGAAGGACTCCCCGGTGGACTCCTTCGCCCCGATGATCTGTTTCAGTGCGCCCTCGTAGTCGCCATTGTCGTCGGTCTTGCGGGCGGTCCGGTGGCGAGTCTGCCACTCGGAGACACCGCTGATGGCGTGCGCCACCGGCCCGCTCCCCTGGGAGTCGTCGGCGAGCTTCCTGGCCGTCCCCAGCTCTTCGCCGAGAGCCTTCATGCCCGTGGTGTAGTCGGTCTCGTACTTGTCGTTCTTGCCGTCGGGAGTGAGCACCGCGCCGCGGGCGACCACGGTCAGGAGCTCATTGGCGCGTGCCTTCAGCGAGTTGATCCGCGCCTGATTGAGCACATCGAGTGACTGCTGCCCGTGCACATTGGCGTCCTGCAGCTCGGCGCGTGCGACCGTGTGTCCCACGGCCAGCCACAGCACCAGCACGGTGGACGCGGCGGTCGCGGCGAGCAGCCCGTGGTTGAAGACCCGGTTCGTCCTTCGGTAGTTGCGCCGCTGCGCCCAGAACAGCCCGCCCAGCGCGACGGCACCGAGACCCAGCGAGAAGAGCGGCCAGGTTCGTGCGGAGTCGTAGTCCTGGTCGAGCCGTCCGGTCTCCGCCGTGTAGAGCCGCTCGGCGGCGGGGAGGAGCTCCTTGGACATCTTCTGGTTCGCGTACCGGAGGTAGGCGCCGCCCAGTGGCAGCCCCAGTCGGTTGTTGGCGTGGGCCCGCTGGATCAGTCCGGTGTACCGGGGGAGTTCCTCGTTGAGCGTGGCGATCTCCTGGCCGGACAGCGACGCGGCGTCCGTGGTGGACGCCGCCTTCGCCAGCAGCCGGGACGCGTCCTCGATGTCCTTCTCGTACCGCTCGCGGACATCGCGCGGTTCCTGCGCCCCCGCCAGGAATCCGCTGGCCGCCGCGGTGTCGGCATCGGCCAGGGAGCGGTAGATGTTCGCCGCCTCGGCGCTCAGCGGCTGGCTGCGGCTCACCACGTCGTCGGCGGCGGTCGCCCGGTCGGAGACCTCGATCGCCGTCACGGCGCCGAACGCCACGACGAGCGCCGCCAGTACGGCCCCGATGATCTGGAGTCTGCCCGGTTCGGTCGTCGCCGCGGCACGCAACCGCTCCGTCGACTCGGACCAGGCGCCGCGCCGCGGCGCGGGCACGGAAGCGGGCACGGGCACAGGCGGCTGGGCCGGCACGTGGTCCGGCGCTGTGCGCACATTCGGCGGGTGTGTCACGTGACCTCCCCCTCGGTCGCTGACGGTGGCCATCCCCCGGCCGATCGGAGGACTGGTACCCGGCCAGAAGTATGGCCGCAGGGACCGACATCCACACCAGGAACGCCTGGATCGTGCATCGGTCCACGGATGCACCACGCATTCGATCAAGACAGGCGCCGCCGATCAAGACGAATCGGCGGAGCGATCCCCGAAGCGGACTGATCTCCCCACCCATGAACACGTTCGGGACAACTGATCGGTTCCCGCACGCAAGGGGCGTCCTGCGGCGTGATCGCCGCAGGACGCCCCCTTGCGGCGACTGTCTGCCGAGGTGTCAGCTGTACTGCGCGCGCAGCCTGCTGTGCACCTCAGGCGCCGCCCCCGTGTGGTCCAGCCCCAGCAGCCCGGCGCCCAGCACCGGCGGCTCCTGCACCACCCGGACCACCGCCTCCGGGGCGCGTGCCGCGAGGAGTTCGGCGATCCGGTCGTCCAGCTGCGGGTGGCGCGCCGCCAGCACGCTGCCTCCCAGGACCACCGGTGTCTCCTCGTCCAGCAGCCCGAGGCGGGTCAGCGCGACCGACGCCATCGCGACGACCTCCTCCGCCAGCCGGTGCACGAGACCGCGTGCCACCGGGTCCCCGGCCGCACCGGTCGCGAACAGTACCGGCGTCAGCTCGTGCCGCCGTTCGAACTCGATGTGCCCCAGATGCAGCGCCTCGATCAGCGCGTACATCGAGTCGAGCCCGAAGTGCGCGGGCAGGGTGTGCGCCAGTTCGGTCGGTTCGCCGCGCCCGTCCTCGGCCCGCGAGGCGCACCACATGGCCTCCTCGGCGAGCCCCGAACCGCCGCCCCAGTCACCGGAGATCCGGCCGATGGCGGGGAAGCGCGCGGTCCGCCCGTCCGGCACCATGCCGACACAGTTGATCCCCGCACCGCAGACGACGGCCACGCCCCGGGGCTCGTCGACCCCGGCGCGCAGTATCGCGAACGTGTCGTTGCGGACCTCCACCGTGCGGCCCCAGTCACGGGCCCGCAGCGCCGCGGCGAGCGCCTGCTCCTCGACCGGGAGATCGGCATTGGCCAGACACGCCGACACATGCGCGACGGAGTCCACCGGCTCGCCATGGGCCCGTGCTTTCGCCAGCGCCTCGCCGATCGCCGAGGCCAGGACGTCCACGGCCACGTCGATGCCGACGGTCGGCGGCTGGAAGCCGCCTCCGCGCACCGAGCTCAGCAGCGTTCCGTCCGGTCCGATCAGGGCCACATCGGTCTTGCTGTTCCCCGCGTCGATGGCGAGGACCGCAGCGTTCACGCCCACGCGAGGTGCTCCCGGTTGTGCGCGATCAGCTTGTCGGTGAGCGCCTCGGCGTACTCGAACTGGCCGATCAGGGGGTGGGCGAGCAATGCCTTGAACACTGCCTCTCTCCCGCCCGCCCGCCCGGTGTCTCTCCCACCCGCCCGCCCGGTGGCCCGGCCGCCGCGCAGGGCCGCTTCCAGGGCGAGGTCCTCGTATGCCGTCACGTTGGCGATCAGCCCCGCGAACAGCGGGTCCAGCTCCGGAACGGCGAGCGGCGTCGCACCCGTGCCGTCGACCCGGGCCTGCACCTCGATCACCGCGTCGTCCGGCAGGAACGGGAGTGTCCCGTTGTTGTACGTGTTGACCACCTGCACCGCCGAGCCGCCCGAACCCAGCAGCGAGGACGCCAGGTCCACGGCTGCCTCCGAGTAGAACGCGCCGCCGCGCTTGGCGAGCAGCGCGGGCTTCTCGTCCAGCGCCGGGTCGCCGTACATGGCGAGGAGTTCCTTCTCCATCGCGGCGACCTCCGCCGCCCGGGACGGCTTGGTGCCGAGCTCCCGTACGACCTCGTCATGGGCGTAGAAGTACCGCAGGTAGTACGAGGGGACGACGCCGAGCCGGTCGACGATCGCACGGGGCATGCGCAGATCGCCGGCGATCGCGTCGCCGTGCTCGGCGAGCAGCTTCGGCAGGACGTTCTCGCCGTCCGGGCCGCCGAGCCGCACCCCGAGCTCCCACGTCAGGTGGTTGAGCCCGACGTGGTCGAGATGCACCTCACCGGGGGTGACGTCGAGCAGCCTGGCGAACTTCCGCTGGAAGCCGATCGCCACGTTGCACAGACCGACGGCCTTGTGACCGGCCCGGAGCAGCGCCCGCGTCACGATCCCGACCGGATTGGTGAAGTCGATGATCCACGCGTCGGGGTTGGTGCGCCGGACCCGCTCGGCGATGTCGAGGACGACCGGGACGGTGCGCAGCGCCTTGGCGAGGCCGCCGGCCCCGGTGGTCTCCTGGCCGATGCAGCCGCACTCCAGCGGCCATGTCTCGTCCTGGTTGCGGGCGGCCTGGCCGCCCACGCGCAGCTGCAGCAGGACCGCGCCGGCGCCGGCGACGCCCGCGTCGATGTCCGAGGTGGTGACGATCCGCCCCGGGTGGCCCTGCTTGGCGAAGATCCGCCGGGCGAGACCGCCGACGAGGTCGAGACGGTCGGCCGCCGGGTCGACGAGCACGAGCTCCTCGATGGGCAGCGTGTCCCGCAGCCGGGCGAAGCCGTCGATCAGTTCAGGGGTGTAGGTGGACCCGCCACCAACTACTGCGAGTTTCATAGGTCAGCCCTTTGCTCCGGTCAGTGTGACGCCCTCGACAAATGCCTTTTGAGCGAAGAAGAACACGAGGATCACGAGGGCCATGACCAGTACGGTCGCGGCCATGGTCAGGTTCCAGTCGGTGTGGTGTGCGACGTGTCGAAGACTTCGTCGCGGGTGATGGCGAGTGCGCTCTCCAGCGCCCCGCGCAGTACGGGCCTGTGCGTGACGTCACCGGTGATCAGCCGGGGCCGGGAGGCCGCCAGTTCGGCGAGCTCCCCTTGCACCCGGGCGCGCAGCGGTTCCCCGCCGGAGGCGAGCAACTCGCCGCAGAGCACCACGAGTTCGGGGTCGAGTACGGCGACCATGGAGGCCAGGCCGGTCGCGAGGCCGGTGGCGAACAGATCGAGGAGCCGGGCATACGGGCCGTCCTCGCCCTGCTCCGCGGCCGCGGCGGCCCGGGCGATCAGGCCGGCCGCGACCTCGTGATGGGTACCGGTGGCGCGGGTCAGCTCGTCGTCGATGCCGAGCTCCCGGGCCAGCCGGGGCAGCACCTGGGCGCCCGCCAGCTCCTGGAAACCGCCCGAATTCGCCTGGGTGACCTGACGGACCAGCGGGACGCCGGGCACCGGCAGAAAGCCGACCTCACCGGCGCCGCCGGTGAAGCCGCGGTGCAGCCGTCCGCCGATGACGACGGCGGCGCCGAGCCCCTCCTCGTTCCACAGCAGGACGAAGTCGTCGTGCCCGCGGGCCGCGCCGAGCCGTTGTTCGGCCACCGCGACGAGGTTCACGTCGTTCTCGTACTCGACCGGCATCGGGAGGAAGGCGGCCAGCTCGTCGAGCAGGGTGGGGGAGTGCCAGCCGGGCAGGTGGGCGGCGTACCGCAGCCGCCCGGTACCGGGGTCGAAGGCACCCGGCGTGCCGATGACGACACGGTGCACATCTGCGCGGGTCAGCCCGGCGTCCTTGACCGCACCGTCGAGCGCGTCCGCCACCTGCCGCACCACACTGTCGGCGCGCCGTCGCGGGGTGCGCACCTCGAACTCCCCGACGGTCTCCCCGGTCACATCGGCGACGGCGGCGACGATCCGGTGGGCGTTCACGTCCAGCCCCGCGACATGCGCGGCACGGGCGTTCACCGCGTACAGCTGGGCATTGGGCCCCGGCCGCCCGGCCACGGTCCCGGTGGCGACGACCAGCCCGGCCGCCTCCAGCCGGGCCAGAAGCTGCGACGCGGTGGGCTTGGAGAGCCCGGTCAGCTTCCCGATCTTCGTACGCGAGAGGGGTCCGTGCTCCAGCAGCAGATCGAGGGCGGCCCGGTCGTTCATGGCCCGCAGAACGCGGGGGGTGCCCGGTGTGGTTCCGACCATGAGCGCTGCACCTGCCCTCTGTTAGGAAAGTTTCCTATTTGGTGAGAGGACCGTAGGGCGCACGTCACCAACCCGTCAATGGCAGCGCCGGTGGCAACCAAAGCGTTATCCGGGGAGCCGTACAAGGCGCTTCCAGGCCGAAGCGCACCCGCTTTCGCGGGGTTCGGCAGGAGCCGGCACCCGTCTCGGCGTCAACCGCTGCACCCCTGCTGCTCCACCCCGTTTTCACGCCGAAGGGCGTCCCGCACGGCCCCTGAGGGCCGGGCGGGACGCCCATGGTTCCGCGGCTACTTGGCCAGGTTCTGCGGCGGGATGGGCGTCGCGGCCAGCGACTGTGGCGAGGTCGTCGACGCGTACGCGGACGGGGCGGCCATCCCGGCGGTCGGGTCCGCCGCCGACGGCTCGTCCGGCTGGGCCGGCACGCCGCCGACCATGCGGATGCCCGCCTCGTCGAAGGCCTGCTTGATCCGCCAGCGCAGCTCGCGCTCCACGCTCAGCGACTTGCCCGGCATCGTCTTCGCCGTCACCCGGACCGTCATCGAGTCCAGGAGCACGGAGTCCAGCCCGAGGATCTCCACCGGGCCCCACAGGCGCTCGTTCCACGGGTCCTCCTTGGCCATCAGCCCGGCGACCTCGGTGATCACCGTGCGTACCCGGCCGAGGTCCTCCGTGGGGCGGACCTGCACATCCACCCCGGCGGTCGACCAGCCCTGGCTGAGGTTGCCGATCCGCTTCACCTCGCCGTTGCGGACGTACCAGATCTCACCGTTGTCACCGCGCAGCTTGGTGACCCGCAGACCGACCTCGATGACTTCACCGGAGGCGACGCCCGCGTCGATGGTGTCCCCGACGCCGTACTGGTCCTCAAGGATCATGAAGACACCGGAAAGGAAGTCGGTGACGAGGTTGCGCGCACCGAAACCGAGCGCCACACCGGCGACACCGGCGGAGGCGAGCAGTGGCGCCAGATCGATCTGGAAGGCGCCCAGGATCATCAGGGCGGCCGTGCCGAGGATCAGGAACGAAGCGACCGAGCGGAGTACGGACCCGATGGCCTCGGAGCGCTGACGGCGGCGTTCCGCATTGACCAGCAGGCCGCCGAGGGCGGTGCCCTCGACGGCCTGGGCGCTGCGGTTCATCCGCTCGATGAGCTTGGTCAGAGCACGGCGGATCGCGATGCGCAACATGACCGCGATGACCGCGATGAGGAGGATCCGCAGACCGGTGTTCAGCCAGGTGGACCAGTTCTCCTCCACCCAGCCAGCGGCGTCGCCGGCCTGCTTGGCGGCTTCGTCCAGCGAGCCGCCGGGCTCGGGTGACGGGGCTGCGGCCAACAGGGCGGACAGGGACACGGCGGAACCTCCAGATGGACGTGGGCTGATCAACCACACTAACGGGGCATCGGGAGTGCTCCGTTGCGGTGACGGAGGGGAGAGACACGTCTCACCCGGGAATATGGAAGGGATATCCGTTTCCGGGAACGGGTTCGAGGGCAGGTGTGGCCGATCGCACATCGATTCCGCGACGGTTCCGGCAGCGGCCTCCTGAGCACCTGTTCCGGCGCTTCCGGGCCGTGCGGGCGGCCTGGACCCGGGAAAATCCTTCCGGCCCGTTACCCGCACGTGGTGGCGGATTGACCAGGCATGAGGAGAGACTGAGATCGGATCGTCCCGGCGCGAGCCACGCGCCGCCGGCGTACAAGGAGGCATCCACGTGCCGCATGTCCTGGTTCTCAACGCGTCGTACGAGCCGCTCGGCGTCGTACCGCTCCGCCGCGCGCTCGTCCTCGTCCTGGAGAACAAGGCCATCTGCCTTGAGGAGTCAGGCGCCCTCATGCACAGCGCCACCCGCGCCGTTCCAGCCCCGAGCGTCGTCCGCCTGAAGCGGTTCGTACGGGTTCCCTACCGGGGGCCCGTTCCACTGACCCGCCGGGCGCTCTTCGCCAGGGACGGCGGGCGCTGCATGTACTGCGGTGCCGCCGCGACCAGCGTCGACCATGTCATTCCCCGCAGCCGAGGCGGACAGCACGCCTGGGACAACGTGGTGGCGGCCTGCCGCCGCTGCAACCACGTCAAGGCCGACCGGCATCTGCCGGAGCTCGGCTGGCGGCTGCACCAGCAGCCCGCCCCGCCGACGGGACTCGCCTGGCGGATCATCGGGACGGGGCACCGGGACCCGCGCTGGCTGCCGTACTTGCAACCCTTCGGCGCGGACGACGCAATGGCCCGGATCGACGGCATCTCAGCCTGAGAACCCCGGGCCTTCGTCGTCCCCGGGGCAGCCCTCAGGGGCTGTCCTCGACGGCGTACGCCTCCACCGACCAGAGCGAGTAGCCGAACTCGGTGCCCCGGGCATCGCCCTGCACCCGGAGGAAGCGGGTGTCCTTCGCGTCCATCCGGACCGACTCGCGCCCGCCCTTGCCGTCCCGGACGGTCGCCGCCGTGCGCCAGTTGCGGCCGTCCGCGGAGACCTGTATGCGGTAGCGGGAGGCGTACGCGTCCTGCCATCGCAGCACCACCTGCCCGATCCTGGCGGGCTCCGCCAGTTCCGCCTGCCACCAGGCGCCGTCCTCGGCCGGGGACGACCAGCGGGTGGCCGGATCGCCGTCCGACGCGGCGGCCGCCGGGAAGTCCGGGGTCTCGTCGCCGGACGAGGAGGCGGTGGCCGTACGCGCCAGATCGGGCCCGGCGGTCCGCGGGTAGGCCCGCACGGTGAGGGTGCTCTCCTCGCCGCCGAAGCTGATCGGCACCTCGTACTCACCGGCCGGGGTGCCCGCCGGGACGGTGATCTCCACGGGGACGTCGGTACGTGACCCGCGCGGCACCGTCGTCTGCTTCGGGATGGTCACCTCGATGCCCCGGGGCGCCTTCGCGGTGAGCGCGCCACGGACCTCGGCGGGGCGGCGGGCGGCGATCCGCGCCGCGACCCGCTGCGGCCGGCCACCGATCTCGGCGTCCGTCTCGCCGCGTACGAGATCGAGCCCGGCCGCGGGCTCGTCACCGAACCACGGCACGAGGGCGCGTACCCGCGGGGCTTCGGGGACCGTTCCGGAGACCACCGGTGGTGGTGTGCCCGCGCTCACGCCGGGTGCGGTCACGGCGGCACCCGTCGCCCAGCTGATCCGGATCGCGTCGGCCCGCAGGCCCTCGGTCGCCGTCTGGGTCCATCCGGACCTCGACAGCCGGCCGAGGCGGCGCCAGCCCTCGCCCGGTACATGGGCCTCAAGTCGCGCGTCCGCCGCGGCTCCGCTGCCGGGTACGGTCATCGCGGTCACGGCCTCCACCGGGCGGGCCCGGTTCAGCCGGACCGTATAACTGCCCGGGGCCGTGGTCACCGTGCCGGCGGAGCGGTCCGCGCCGGTCCAGGTGTCGGCGTCCTCGCGCACCCGGTCCAGGAACGGGCCGAGCACCCCCTTGCCGACCGTGGCCCCGCTCGCCCTGACCGCTTCGCGCAGCGGCTCCAGGGCCAGCGACGCCTTCCACGCGGCCGCGCCGTCGCCGCGTGCCTGGGCCTGCAGCAGATCGACGGCGAGCTCGCCCGCCCGGCCGTACCGGGCCAACTGCTCCGTCCAGGGACGCACTTCGTCGTCCAGCCGCCCGTCCGCCGGGCCCTTCAGCCGCTGCGGGGTCTCCCGCATCACGGTGAAGGCCGCCCGCAGCTCGCGCGCCGCGTCGGCCTGCGCCGTGGCGTTCGCCGTCGTACGGGACTTCCAGAACGCGGCGAACAACGGCTGCAGATACGCCGACTCGTCGCCACCCAGCACGGACGTCGCGCTGTTCCCGGCCAGCGCCCGCAGCGCGTCCCGGGTGCGGACGTCGTCGCCCGCCAGATCGTCCATGGCGGCCTGCCAGGACTCCTGCGCCCGGTAGCCCTTCGGGTTCCAGGCGAAGTCGGCGGCGGTGAACAGCGGGATGCGGGACGCGGACGGCTGCTTCATCGCGTTGGCGAGCAGCGCTGCCGAGCCGATCGCGACCGCCGGGTCCCGGCCTGTGTACGGGCCCAGGAAAATGCGGTCCTGCGCGTAGTCATTGACCGGGTAGTTGTCCATCGTGACGAGCGGATGCCGGAACGTGGCGCGGGCACCCGCCAGTTCCCCGCCGGTGATGGTCCTCGGCACGACCCCGACGCCGGTCCAGGCGATCTGCACCCGGTCGTCCAGCTCCTTCGCGAGAGCCGCGCGGTAGTCGGTGACCCCGTCCTGGTAGAACTCCGTCGGCATCACCGACAGCGGCTCCGCATCCGGGTACCGGTCCGCGAGATGCTGCGCCACCTTGCCCGCGACCCGCGCCTGCGCCCTGGCCGCTGCCTCGGGTCCGCTGCCGAAGGTGTCCGCGTCGTCGTCGCAGTGCCATTCGCTGTAGCTGACGTCCTGGAACTGCAGCTGGAAGACGCGCACGCCGAGCGCCCACATGGCGTCGATCTTCCGCGTCAGCGCCTTCACGTCGCCGTCCGAGGACATGCACATGGCCTGGCCGGGGGAGACCGCCCAGCCGAGCGTCACATGCCGGCTGCGGGCCCGTTCGGCCAGTGCCCGGAAGTCCGCGCGCCGTTCGGCAGGGTACGGATCGCGCCAGCGGGCCTGCCGGTACGGGTCGTCGCCCGCCGCGTAGAGGTACCGGTTCTGCTTCGTGCGCCCCATGAAGTCGATCTGCGCGAGCCGCTCCTCGCGCGTCCACGGCTGCCCGTAGAACCCCTCGGTCATGCCGCGTACGGCGGTGCCCGGCCAGTCCCGCACGGTGACCCCGGCGACTCTCCCGTTCCGGATCAGCTGACGCAGCGTCTGTACGGCGTGGAAGAGGCCGTCGTCGCCGAGACCGTCCAGGGCGACGGTGGGGCGGTCCGCGACCGTACCGACCGCGATCCGGTAGCCGCCGGACGGCAGATCGGCGCGCTCCGGGGCGCGCAGTGCCCGCAGGGCGTCCTGGGCGTCGTCGCCGCCGAGCCGGATGACCGGCCCACGGCCCGGCAGCGCCTCGTGGACGGTCCGTACGCCCGCGTCGCGCAGCACCTGCCGGGCCGCGTCGACGGTGTACGGATCGGTGTGCGCTCCGGCCAGGAGGGTGACCTCGGTGGAGAGCGGAACGGCGGCTCCGGACGCCTTGATGGTCTGCGGGCGGGGCCACACGGTGGGCAGCGCGCCGTCGTCCGTACGGTCGGATGTCGAAACGGCGGGAGAGCCGGGGGCCGAGGGCGCGGCGAACGCGGCCGGGGAGCCGGTGGAAAGCAGTCCGCCGAGCACGGCGGCGGCGACGGCCGCCGCCTGCTTTCTGCGCCTGAGCTGCATGCCGTACTCCCTCGCTCCCGCCGATGGGCTCCGAGCCCACCACCCGGGCGCGAGGGTGTCAATGCGTCTGGCCGTTATGTCGGATATGCCCGATGCGGCGGATGGGGTGTGGTGGAGTCGACGATCGGCGGACCGCAGCAGAGATGACGCCGAATGGCCGAAAACGGCGGACGGTTTACGGGCAACCGGCCCCGGAGGAACGGAATGTGACCCAGGGCACGTTGAAGTCGTTGTTGTCGTGCCTATGTCTGCGGCCGCGCCCGCTGGGTAGGCCTGCTGTGTCCACTTGTCCACGGCCAGGAGGCCGCCATGCCCGCTGCCGCGCAGCTTCTGCTCTCCGCCCTGTCCGAACAGGTACCGGGTCCCGGCCCGCTCACCGGCGAATCCGCGTCCGCCGACGCCATACCTCTCACGAGCGAGCCGCCGCTCGCCGACGCCATCCCGCTGACGAGCGAGCCGCCGCTCGCCGACGCCATCCCGCTGACGAGCGAGCCGCCGCTCGCCGACGCCATCCCGCTGACGAGCGAGCCGCCGCTCGCCGCCGCCACCCCGCTGACGAGCGAGCCGCCGCTCGCCGCCGCCACCCCGCTGACCAGCGAGCCGACCGCCCCCGGCACCGCGGGGGGCACGGAGTCCCCAGGAGTCTGAATGGGCCTGTCCCGGCTCGCCGCACTGCACGGTGTCGCCACCTCCTACTCCCCGTCCGCGGATGTCACGGTGACCGTCCCCGACGACACGGTGATCACCGTGCTCGCCGCGCTGGGCGTGGACGCCGCCACACCGGAAGCGGTACGGGAATCACTCGCCGCCGCCGAGTCCGCGGCCGCCTCCCGGCTGCTCCCGCCGACGCTCGTGGTGTGGACCGGGGAGCCCCTGCCGCCCGCGCTGACCGCACTGCGCCCCGGCACGACACTGGACATCGAGCCGGAGGACGCGGCCGGATCGCCCCGGCCGCCGCGGATGAAGGTGTCGGGCGGACAGCCGGATCCGGCCGTTTCCGCGGTGAGCGGCGCCACCCCGGCCTGGTGGGCCGAACCCCCGCTCGGCGTCCACCGGTTGACCGTGCGCACCCAGCGCGGCCGGTCCGCGACCGCCACGCTGATCGTCGCCCCCGCCCGGGTGCCCCAACCGCCCCGCCGCACCCACGGCTTCCTCGTGCAGCTCTACTCCCTGCTCTCCGGCCGCTCCTGGGGCATGGGTGACCTCGGCGACCTCGCCGATCTCGCCGCCTGGTCGGGCAGGACCCTCGGCGCCGGGTTCGTCCAGATCAATCCGTTGCACGCCGCCGTACCGGGCAGACCCACCGACCCGTCCCCGTACCGTCCCTCCTCGCGCCGCTTCCCCGACCCCGTCCATCTGCACATCGAGTCGATCCCGGAGTACGGGCACGTGCGGGACCGGGCCGTCCTCGACGACCTGCGACAGAGTGCCGAAGCCCTCGGCGAAGCGGTCCTGAACAAGGGCGCCCGGATCGACCGGGACGCCGTCTGGGAACTCAAGCGCCAGGCTCTCGAACTCGTACGGGAGGTCCCGCTGACCCCCGGCCGGCGCGCCGCCTACTGCGACTTCCTCGCCGACCAGGGACAGGCCCTGGAGGACCACGCCCTGTGGTGCGCCCTCGCCGAGGCGCACGGCTCCGACTGGCACGCCTGGCCGCCCGCGCTGCGCGATCCCCGCTCCCCGCAGACCGCCCGCGCCCGCGCCGAGCTCCTCGACCGGGTCGACTTCCACTGCCGGCTCGCCTGGCTGACCGACACCCAGCTCGGCGCGGCCCAGAGCGCCGCGCGGGACGCCGGGATGGCCGTCGGTATCGTCCACGACCTCGCCGTGGGCGTGCATCCTGGCGGCGCCGACGCCTGGGCCCAGCAGGACGCCTTCGCGCACGGCATGTCGGTCGGCGCACCACCGGACGCGTTCAACGCGCGCGGCCAGGACTGGGGGCTGCCCCCATGGCGCCCCGACGTCCTCGCCGCGTCGGGCTACGCCCCGTACCGCGGACTGCTGCGCGGTCTTCTCGCCCACGCGGGCGCGCTCCGCATCGATCACGTCATGGGCCTGTTCCGGCTCTGGTGGGTCCCTGAGGGGAAACCGCCGACCGAGGGCACGTACGTCAGTCAGGACGCCGAGGCGATGCTCGCCGTCCTCGCCCTGGAGGCGCACCTGGCCGGCGCGGTCGTCATAGGGGAGGACCTCGGCACGGTCGAACCCGGCGTACGCGAGGCACTCGCCCGGCGCGGAGTGCTCGGCACGTCCGTGCTCTGGTTCGAGCGCGACTGGGCGGGTACCGGCCGCCCCCTGCTCCCGCAGGACTGGCGTGAGGGATGCCTGGCGACCGCCACCACCCACGACCTGCCGTCCACCGCCGCCCGGCTGACCGGCGACCATGTGACCCTCCGCCACCGCCTCGGCCTGCTCACCCGCACCCTGGAGCAGGAACAGACCGAGGACGCCACCGACACCGCCGAGTGGCTTGCTCTGCTCGCCCGGCTCGGACTGTTCCCGGAGGGCGGGGGCGACGAGGAGGGCGCGGTCCGGGCCGTCCACCGCTTCCTGCTGCGCACCCCCGCCCGCATGGCCGGCATCTGGCTCCCGGACACGGTCGGGGACCGCCGCCCGCAGAACCTGCCGGGCACCTGGGACCAGTACCCCAACTGGCGGCTGCCCATCGCCGACGCGGAGGGCCACCCGGTCACCCTGGAGGAGCTCGCCGCGTCCCCTCGCCTGCACCGCCTGATGGAGGTCCTCGACCCCGAGAACAGTCGCCCACATCCCCGTACGGCACCCCCGGGCGCGCGCCGCTCCTAGGTGTTCGCTACGTTTGCACCGTGGACAAGAAGAACGCAATGCGCGCCGGCGCCGTGGCGGCCGGTACGACGCTGATGATGCTGCTCATGTCGTCCCCCGCGCTTGCGCTGATCCGTGACGACGGTGACGACCCGGGCCCCGGCCTGAGCGCGATCGACACGATCGGCCTCTACGTCGTGGCCCCCATCGCTCTGTTCGTGATCATCGCGGGCCTGGTCATGCTCCTGGACAAGTCCAAGAAGCAGGCCTGACCCTCCGGTTGCGCAGCGGCAGAACTGCGTGGCCCCATGAGTGCTGCCCCAGGGCGCCTCGACGTGCGTAAGGCACGGCGAGGCGCTCTGTTGTGCGTTCCGGCAGAGCGCATCTCCTCATCATTGAGTTCTGCTGCACAAGACCGGGGCCGGTGGAGCTTCTCTGTCCGGCGCTGATCATCGGCGGAGTGGCGCTGGGGGCCGGACGGGCCGGGTCCGCAGCGGCGGATAATGTGCGGACATGACCGAGTGGGACATCAAGAAGCTCCGGATTCTGCGCACGCTGAGCGAGCGCGGGACCGTCACGGCGACGGCCGAGACGCTGCTGATGACCCCCTCCGCGGTGTCCCAGCAGCTCTCCAACCTCGCCAAACAGCTCGGCGTACCCCTGCTGGAAGCACAGGGCCGACGCGTCCGCCTCACCGACGCCGCACACCTCGTGCTCCGCCACGCCGAAGCGGTCTTCGCCCAACTGGAGCGCGCGGACGCCGAGTTGACCGGCTACCTGCGGGGCGAGGCGGGGGAGGTACGGGTCGGCGCCTTCTCGACGGCGGTGCCCGCCCTCGTCGTACCGGCGGTCCGGCTCCTGCGCGCCGACGACCGGCCGGGACCGTCCGTACGGGTACGGGAGGCGGAGGCCGCGGAGGCGTACGACCTCCTGTCGGCCGGCGACGTCGATCTCGCGCTCTCCCTCGCCGCGCACGCACCGACCGCCCACGACCCCCGCTTCACCCTCCTCCCCCTGCTCACCGACCCGCTCGACATCGCCCTCCCTGTCGGACACCGGCTCGCGGACGCCCCAGGCCTCCGGTTGGCCGACCTCGCCGCCGAACCGTGGATCTTCGGCGGCTCGGGCCCCTGGTCGGAGATCACCACGGCCGCGTGCGAGGCGGCCGGGTTCGTGCCGGAGCGGGCGCACAGCGCCTCCGGGTGGACCGCGATCCTCGCCATGGTCGAGGCGGGCATGGGCGTCGCGCTGATCCCGCGGATGGCATCGGCGGAACGCCGCAAGGGTGTGGTGCTGCGTGTTCTGGAGGCGGACCTGCCCAGGCGCCATGTGGTGGCGGCGGTACGGCAGGGGGCGGAGGGGGGCCCGGCGGTGGCCCGGGTCCTGGCCGCGCTCGAACAGGTCAGCACGGCCCGGGCGAAAACATTCAGCTGACCTGAAGGAATTGTGCGAAAATTTTCGATGGACCTGATGGTTCATTCCGCGCGACAGTGACGCACATGACCTTCGACGCGAGCGAGACCACGGCCACGGACAACGACCCCCACGCCAACGACGCGGCCCCGTACGGCGGAGGAGACCCCTACGCCGACTACCGCACCGGCGACTTTCCCTTCAGCGACCTGGTGGACCTTGCCGACCGCCGCCTCGGCGCGGGAGTGATCGCCGCGAACGACGAGTTCTTCGCCGAGCGCGAGAACCTGCTGATCCGTGAGCGCGCCGTGTTCGACCCCGAGCGCTTCGGGCACAAGGGCAAGATCATGGACGGCTGGGAGACCCGCCGCCGCCGCGGCACCGGCGCCGCGCACCCCTTCCCGTCGCCCGAGGACCACGACTGGGCCCTCGTCCGCCTCGGCGCCCCCGGCATCATCCGCGGCATCGTCGTCGACACCGCCCACTTCCGCGGCAACTACCCGCAGCGCGTCTCGATCCAGGCGACGTCGGTCGAGGGCTCACCCAGCCCCTCCGAACTCCTCGCCGACGACGTGAAATGGGAGGAGATCGTCCCGCCGACCCCCGTACGCGGCCACGCCGCCAACGGCTTCGAGATCACCGGCGGCCGCCGATACACCCACATCCGCCTCTGCCAGCACCCCGACGGGGGCATCGCCCGCCTCCGTGTCCACGGCGAGGTACTCCCCGACCCCACGTGGCTGGCGACCCTCGGCACGATCGACCTGATCGCGGTGCTCAACGGCGGTGCGTACGAGGACGCCTCGGACCGCTTCTACTCCTCACCGACCCAGATCATCCTGCCCGGCACCTCCCGCAAGATGGACGACGGCTGGGAGAACCGCCGCCGCCGGGTCCGCGACACGAACGACTGGGTGCGCTTCCGCCTGGTCGCCCAGGGCGCGGTCCGCGCGGTCGAGATCGACACGGCCTGTCTCAAGGGCAACGCGGCCGGCTGGATCGCCCTCCAGGGCCGCAACGGCGAGACGGGCGAATGGTTCGGCATCATCCCCCGCACCAAGCTCCAGCCCGACGCCCTCCACCGCTTCCCCCTTCGCGCTCAGGCCGTGGTCACACACGTCCGCCTCGACGCCTTCCCGGACGGCGGCGTGGCCCGCATGCGCCTGCACGGCACACTCACGGAGACGGGCGTGGCCGAACTCGCCGCCCGCTACGAGGAGTCGGGCGCGTAACCGCTCACAGGGGCCGCGCCCCCGGACCCCGGTCCGGGGCCGCCGGGCGGGTTTCACGCCTCCCGTCCGTACCTGACGAGCCGACACCCCACCACTCCCGCCCGGCGAACGGCTGCGCAACGGCGCCCGTCCGCCGGGCGGTTTTCATCCAGGGCACGCAATTCTGCGGGGCAGCCTGCTGAGGTTGAACTCGCGGTGTCGTAAGGGCTGACGGTCCTCGACTGGGCCAGGGGTGGCCTGCCCGCTACGATCACGGCTCGTCACCGAGCAGCATCGGGAGGGGTCGTGACAGAGAGGCGGAGCACAGCGGCAGGTGCCGTCGTCGAGCTGAGATACGAGCTGGGGCAGCCGGACTGGTCCGACGCGTTCCACGCACGCGGGCGGGTACGGGGGGATGAAGGGCCGGTTGCAAGGACTGCTCTCGCCGGTTCTCTTCGCAGTGGCGGTGTGGCTGCTCGCCGACAGCGTCCTGGCCGCGGGAATCGCCTTCCTCTGCAGCCTGTTCGGCCTCGTCGTCAGGACGGGCGTCCTGGCAACGAGGCATGCCAGGATGGGCACCCCGCTCGGGCCCTGGAACGTGACCGTCGCCG
The DNA here is from genome assembly GCF_040655115.1 of Streptomyces atratus. GTDB lineage: Bacteria > Actinomycetota > Actinomycetes > Streptomycetales > Streptomycetaceae > Streptomyces > Streptomyces atratus_D. The sequence goes on from NZ_JBFAJH010000079.1 coordinate 23,458, forward strand.
ACTCCGATGACGCTGTGCGCTTCGCGGGCACGCACATGGAGACGCGCCGGGGCTGGCGGAGCCTCGGCGGGTACGTGGAGACCGCCGCCGGATTCGTCCTGCTGACGCCCGCGCCGTACCTGCTCGTCGTGCACTATCTGCCGAAGCGCGCCATGGGCAGGGACGACACCGACCGGCTGCGCGGCATACTCGACCGCCACCTGCCCCGCCGCGGCGGCCGTCCGCCCGAGCACTGAGGTTCGATAGGATCCGCGGGTCGTCGTACCGGGGAGGGATCATGGCCGAGGGCCGCAGCGCCGAAGACACCGACAACGGCGCGGAAACCTCCGCCGACGTCGTGGACGAACAGACTGCGGTCCAGCTGGTGTACCTGCCCCAGAAGGCCGACACACTGGTCGGCCTGCGGGTCCGCGAGCGGATCAAGCGGACCGGGCTGCTGCTGAAGGGCGTGTTCCTCGCGCTGTGGGTAGGGCAGTGGCTGCTCTCCG
>NZ_JBFAJH010000080.1:0-21905 GCF_040655115.1 Streptomyces atratus
GCGGGGAGGGGCTTCTTGGAGCACGCCTGGACCGAATGCGAGGATGCTCAACTGTGCTGTTGCGACTGCCGTACCTCGCCCTGTCGACCGCCTTCCGCTTCATACAAAATGCCGTCCTTGACGAACTCCAGACGCTGCTTGGCACCGTGCCGCCCAAGACCGTCATTCCCGCCCCCCAGGTGCCTTGCTGCCTGAACTTCCCTTTGCTCAGGTGGCCTTCGAGGGCAACGGGCAGGAGCATCGTCTTGTCCAGGGCGGTCAGAAGCCGCTTGGCACAGGGGAGTTCACCCTCGGACTCCGGTCCGAAGGCGGCGGTTATGAGCGCGCGGGTGCCCGCTCATCATCCAGACGCGGGATCAGGGGCCCGGATGGGATGCGTGCTCGGATCAGTAGCGCCGCATCGAGATGCCGTTGGTGAATGCTGCTGGCCGTGCCGCCACAGCGTATCGGTGGGCTCAAGAATCGAGCACGGCGGCGACGGCCTCGATCTCGACGAGTTGGTCCTTGTAGCCGAGCACGGTGACGCCCATCAAGGTGCTCGGGACGTCATGGTCAGCGAACGAGTCCCGGACGACCTCCCAGGCAGCCACCAGGTCCTCTCGCCGGGCCGACGCGACGAGAACCCTTGTACTGATGACGTCCTGGAGTGACGCACCTGAGGCAGTGAGAGCAGCCTGCATGTTCTCGACGGCTTTCGCTGCCTGGCCCGCGTAGTCCCCGATCGCTGCCGTAGAGCCGTCATCGTTCAGCGGACACGCCCCGGCGAGGAAAATCAGGCGTGACTCGGCGGGCGCCGTGGACGCGTAGGCATACTCGGCGACGTCGGACAGGGAGGCAGAGCGGATCAAAGTGATGGCACGAGCCATAGTTGTTGGGTCCCTTCCCATCGGGTGTCGAGCTCGGACATCCTGCCACCACCCCGTTGGTTCCCGCCCTCCCTTTTCTTCGCCGCCCCCAGGCGCAGCGCCGTCACTTCTGCTCGACAATCACGAGCCGAGTGATCACCACTGACTCCGGAGCCCGTCGACAAACGCTGTTCCCGGAGATCGACGAAGCCAACCGTGGCGAGGTCGTCGCTGGCGTCCTGCGCCAGCTGGAGGCCGTCGGCGTGGGTCAGGCACTCGATGCGCACCCCGGTAGCGAACCTGGTCTAGGAACGACGCGCGCCCGGCCGAACCTGGTCAAGGTCCGGTCGGGCGGTGTGCGCACCGGTGCGGTGCGGAACATCGAGTGCGGCGCACCGTGGTGCGCGCGAGGGTGCCGGGCATCGTCAGGTGGTGCGCACCAGAGTGGAGTCCACCGGGTGGCTCGCATCGGATGTTCGGCACCCGATGTCGTGCATCGCGCGCCGGATGCAGAACATCGTGCGGTGCACTGAGTGGACGATGCGCGACATTGTCACCACAGCCAGGCGGTAAAGTGCCGCACACGTGACAGGGTGCGGGCGTCACGACGCGCGGCCGCGTTGCCGATGCGGTTCTGCCGGGACCGGGGCCGGCGCGACTGTCCGGAGGCAAAGCGGCGGCGTCCGGCGTCCTGGAGTCGCCGTCGTTGCTTGCGCAGCTCCTGCTTCTTCTCCGCCTTCGACTTCGGTTTCCGGGGCCGCTTCCAGATGGGCTCCCAGGGCAAAGGCTCGTCGAGCACGGCGACCCACTCCTGGGCGGCTTCGCGTGCGCGGGCGAGGGCGTCCTCGAAGCTGGGTTGTTCCGGTGTGCTCACGCAACTCCTCCCGTGGTCCGGCGCGGCCTGGGCGCCGGGCTGCTGGGTGTGCGACGGCGGGGCCGCCGACGCGTTGGGGTGTGGTCGGGGGCCGTGGGCGACGGCGCGGTCCCCGATGCCGTCGTGGAGCTTGGCGGCCATCTTGGCGGCGGCTTCGAACGTCCGGCGGTTCTGCTCCACCGTGGCGACGTCGGTCGCCTACTCCTGGCTGCGGCCGGCCTTCCGGTCCGTGCGAGTCGGCCTCGGGCGAGACCTCGGGGCGGCGCGCACGGCGACGGCGTGCGGTCGGGAGCGCGATCCCAGACGGTCTGCACGGCGCACCGCGTGGACCCGGGCGGTCAGCGCACCGGCGGCTAGCTAGGCGGGCCCGGTGGGGCGGTCCGTTTGCGGGTCAGCGGGCGCAGCACGGCCTGGTCCTCGGTGTCGTGCGGGTACAGCGCGCGCAGGTCGGCGGTCATCATCCGGCGGCCGACGGGGCGGGTGTAGTCGTCAACTACGGTCTGCGCGATCTGTTCGTCCAGGCCGGGCTGGTGGGGTCGGCCGCGCAGGACGTAGGAGAGGTGGCGGCGGGCTTCGGCGAGCAGGTGCCGGCGCCGGAACGCGCCGCGCATCACGTACACCACGGCGACGGTGTCGACGGCGGCCAGGGCGACGTCGACCACCGGCCGCACCCGCGCCCACACCGCCGCGGCTGCCGCCCGCGCCCGCTCCGCCAGCCGGTAGACGGTGCCCGTGTCGAATGCCCGTATCGCCGAGGTCCGCCAGCCGTCGCGCAGTTCGGACAGTGACCGCGGCTCCTTGCGCTTGGGCGGGCGGGTCCGGTCGGCGGCCTGCTGGTCCAGCGCGTAGGCGGCCCGCTCGCCCGGCGGGTGCCCGTGCTTCTCTTCGTAGTCGGCCGCGAGGATGGACATCGCAACTGCTCTTCATGCTCGAAGGATCAACGACCGCTGAACACTCGGCCCCCTGGGACGCGGTGATGGAACGGTGGGCCCCAGCCCCCGCTCCGGACGACGCGCCGCACTCAACCATTTCATCGCCCGCCAGGTCGAATACTGCCTGTCGACTGGCCCTGGTTGGTTCGTTCAAGATCCAGTGCAGTTCCCGTTGCCGAGGGCCCAAGCCTCGATGTCGCGGTAGTGGATCGGTCCACGGCTACGGCCGACGTTGCTGCCGACCAGGTGCAGACGTTCGGCAGGCCATCGGCGGCCGGTAAACCCGGCGAACCCTTCGGCGATATCTTCTGCCGAGGATCGATCTCCCCGGCGTGCACGGGCCAACGTCAGATGTGGGCGCAGGGGCCAATCCTCGAAGGCGACACCGCAGCTCTTGACCGCGGTACGCACATCGGCGGCAAGCATGTGCAGCTCATCAAGGTCTCCGTCGATTCCGCTCCACAGCACCCGGTCGTCGAAGGTTCCGCTGCCGCGCAGTGCCAAACAGAGTGGTTGGTGGTCCGCTGCGAGGCCGGCGAGAGGCGGGCGCAGGAGCGGAACCGTCTCGGCCGGTAGCTCCCCGAGGAACGCCAGGGTGATGTGCCAGTCCTCGATGCGGTTCCACCGTATGTGAGGGTGTGTGTCATAGGCGGAGCGCAGCTCCCGGGCTAGTTCTTCTTTCGCGTGGTCGGGCGGGGCGAGGGCGATGAACACGCGAACGGTCGCGGGCTGAGTCTGTTCGTTCACATCGGACTTCGTACCGCATCCGGGTGGTTGACGCGACGGCCCAGGCAATGCGGGAGAGGCGCTCGCGGTCGCGATGCCGAGGAAGCCACTTCCGGCAGGCGGAGCAGAGCAATCCGTGGACTCTGGACGGCAACCTCTACATCGAGATCGACGATGAACAGACCGGATACCTCTTCTCCGACTGGGATCCCGACGACGTGGCAGTCCTCGAAGCGGCCGTCGGACACCACCCCACCGATCACCGTTCTACCGGGACATACGGCGTACCAGTAGTACGAACACACCGACAATGAAATTCGTCTTGACAAAATCTTTTGTCGGCCAGATCCTGGAACGGTGCTGGATGTCGCTGTGATCGAAGAACCCGCCGCGGCCGAGGCGTCTTTGGACCCGATACGGTCCCGAATCCTCGCCGCCCTGGCCGAGCCCGGCTCGGCCGCCATGCTGGCCGTCCGCCTGGGGCTGCCCCGACAGAAGGTCAACTACCACCTCAAGGAACTGGAACGGCACGGGCTGCTCGAGCTCGCCGAGGAACGCCGCAAGGGCAGCATCACCGAACGGGTGTACCGCGCCACCGCCGCCTCCTACGTGATCTCCCCCAGCGCCCTGGCCGCCGTCAGTCCGGATCCTTCCCGGTCTCCCGACCAGCTCTCCGCCCGCTGGTTGCTGGCGCTGGGGTCCCGGCTGGTGCAGGATGTCGGCACGCTGCTGACCGGCGCCGCCCGGGCCAAGCGGCGCATCGCCACCTTCGGCATCGACGCCGAGGTGCGGTTCGCCTCTGCGGCCGACCGGACGGCCTTCGCCGACGAACTGGCCCAGGCGGTGGCGACCCTTGTCGGCCGCTACCACGACGAGGCCGCCCCGAGAGGCCGGAATCACCGAGTGGTGATCGGGCTCCACCAAATCCCCGCACTGCGGCCCGGCGGCCCTGAGGGAAGCGAGGCCGGCCCGCAGCAGCAGTCCGGGGGGACACACAAAACCAAACCCGAAGCAGGACTGGAAAACGCACCATGACGCATCCGTTCGAGATCGAGCTGGAGACGACCCTCCCGGCGAGCCCGGAACAGGTCTGGGAGGCGATCGCGACAGGACCGGGGATCGACTCCTGGTTCATGGGCCGCAACGAGGTGGAGTCACGCGAGGGCGGCATCGCCGCCATGAGCACTGGAGGCCACCGGGAGGAGGCGGTGATCACCGCCTACGAGCCCGGCGAGCGCTTCGCCACCCGCACGTCCGCCGCCGAGGACGGCCGGTTCATGGCCTTCGAATACCTGATCGAGGGGCGGGACGGCGCCAGCAGCGTTCTCCGCGTCGTCCACAGCGGCCTGCTCGGCGACGACTGGCAGGACGAGTACGACGCCCTGCGCCGCGGCTGGCCCTTCCACCTCCACACGCTCCGCGAGTACCTGACGCACTTCCCCGGACGCACCGGCGTTCCCGTCTTCGCCGTGGCGCCAACGGACGGGCGGTCGGCGCAGGAGACCAGAGCAGCACTCACCCGTGGGCTGTCGCTGCCGGACTCAGCCGTCGTGGGCGCACGGGTGCACGCTGAGCCGGCCAGCCTGCCGCCGCTGGACGGCGAAGTGGTCTGGTCCGACGACGAGCGCATGGAGGTCCGCACCGCAGACGGGATCTACACCTTCCACCACGGCTCTGGCATGGCTTTGATGTTCCACCACTTGTTCGGGCCGGACACGGAGCAGGCCGAGGCTGCCTGGCAGCAGTGGCTGACCGGACTCCTCAGCTGACCTCCGCAGGCCGCTCCAGACGCCCTCCGCGCAGCCCGGGCCGCCCGTCCAACCGCGGGTCGGCACCAGATCCCGGCACCACCGGAAAACTGCCTTATGCGATGCCCTGAGATAAATCATCGTCAGGCCCCTCCCGCCTCGAACATGGTCGAAGCGGCAGCAAGCAACCGAATACCCAACATCAAGGAAATCTCATGCGTACCCTGATCAGCACTGCCTTCATCTCACTCGATGGCGTCGTGGAGGGCCCTGGCGGCGAACCGGGCTACCGCAACTCTGGATGGACCTTCAAGGACGTCGAGTTCGTCCCCGAGACGTTCGAAATCAAGGGGCGGGAGCAGAAGGAATCCACCGCGATCCTGATGGGCCGGGTCAGCTACGAGGCGTTCAGCCCAGTGTGGCCGGACATGGCCGAATTCGCCGACTACAAGACGATGCCGAAGTACATCGTCTCCACCACCCTCACCGAGGACGACCTTGTCTCGAACTGGGGCGAGACCACGATCCTGCGCTCGCTCGACGGGGTCGCCGCCCTGAAGAAGACCGAGGGAGGCCCGATCATCATCCACGGCAGCGCCTCCCTCAACCACGCCCTGTCTGACGCGGGCCTGATCGACCGTTACCACCTGCTCGTCTTCCCGCTGCTCCTCGGCGCGGGCAAGCGTCTGTTCAGCGCCACGGACAAGGACACCCAGAAGCTGAAGCTGGTGGAGTACGAGGCGTACTCCAACGGCCTGCAGAAGAACGTCTTCGACGTCGTCCGCTGACAAGGCTACTTCGCCGCGCTGCCCACCCCGTTCACCAGGCAGGGCGACCTCGACCTGGACGCGTTCACCGCGACCGTGCGGCTATTCGTCACGCAGGGAGCACACGGGCTGCTCGTCAACGGCAGCACCGGCGAATGGGCCGCGCAGTCCACCGAGGAACGCAAGCGCCTCGCCGAGACCGCCGTCTCCGCCGCGGCCGGTCAGGTCCCCGTGATCGTCGCGGTCACCCATCCGCAACCCGCCGCCGCCGTCGAACTCGCGCGGCACGCAGAGGCGGCGGGAGCCGACGCGATCATGGTGCCGCCACCGCCGGCGGTGCGGCCCACCCCTGCCGAGCTGCATGCCTACATCACCGAGGTCGCAGCCAGTACCGGCCTGCCGTGCTGGCTGTACAACTTCCCCCAGGAGAACGCCACTCACCTCACCGTCGCCCAGATCAGTGAGCTGGTCCGGCTCCCCAACATGGTGGCCGTCAAGCAGAGCATCGCGGACGACAGCGAGCTGCAGGCGACGATCGAGGCCGTCGGCGACACCACCCTCGTCTTCGGCAACCTGCTCTCCCGGCGCGGTCTCGCCGCGATCACCGACGGTCACGGGGACGGTCACTTCGGCTCCGGCATGCCCCTCGGCAGCCGCATGCCCCGCTTCTTCGACCTCGCGTGGAAGGGCGCCCTCGAAGAGGCCGGGCGGATCGCCGACGACTTCGCCGCGTTCATGGCCCGACTCAAGGGGCAGGACCACGACGGGTACAACTGGCGGTACGGCGGTATGCAGGCCTCACTGAAGGCAGTCATGAACCTCCAGGGCCAGCCCGGCGGTTACCCGCGCCGCCCCAAACTGCCCATCTCCGACCCGGACACACTCCAGGAAATCGCCCGCGCACTCACCGAGTTCGGCCTCACGGTCGTGGACTGACCGATGCCTCACCCCACTCACCCGCTGGACCGGACGCGCGATGCCGCACACCACCGCATGCCGCCCTCGGCCTGGGCCTACCTGATGGGCGCCGCCGTCGACGAACACACCGCGCGGTGGAACACCACCCGGTACGCCGAACTGCCGCTGCTGCCCAGAGTCTGCGTCGACGTGTCCGATGTCGACACCTCGTGCACCCTGCTCGGCACGCGGCTCAACCATCCGATCCTGCTCGCCCCGGTCGCGTTGCAGCGGCTGTTCCACGCCGACGGCGAGCACGCCACCCTGGCCGGCGCGGCAACCGGGGGAACCCTGCCGGTGATCAGCATGGAGTCGAGCGTGTCCCTGCGCGACCTCTCCGGGGCCGGCTCGCCGCCGTTCTGGTTCCATCTCTACGTCCAGCGCGACCGCGGCCTGACCCGCGAACTCATCGCCCGGGCCGAGGACGCCGGTGCCGAAGCGCTGGTCCTCACCCTGGACACCCCGGTGGCCGGCCACCGCTACCGGCAGCAGGCCGCCATGACACACCTGCCGGACGGCGTCCGGCGGGCGAATCTGCCCGACGACGCCGATCCACGGCTGGCTGGGGGCTGTCTCGACCCGTCGGTGACCTGGACGGACATCGAGCAACTGGCGTCGGCCACCCGGCTTCCCGTCGTGGGTAAGGGCGTCCTGCACCCGGACGACGCGCTGCGCGCCTGCGCGGCGGGCCTTGCCGCAGTGGTGGTGTCCAACCATGGCGGACGCAACCTGGACACCGCCGCGGCCACCGTCGACCAACTGCCGGCGGTGGCCGAAGCGGTCGCCGGCCGGATCCCCGTTCTGGTGGACGGCGGCATCCGACGCGGCACCGACGTCCTCAAAGCCATCGCCCTCGGCGCCACCTCGGTCCTCATCGGGCGGCCGTACATGTGGGGGCTCGCCACGGACGGCGCCGACGGAGTACGCGCGGTCGTCGACCTGCTCCGCGACGAACTCGCGACGGCCATGGCGCTGTGCGGCACACCCAGGCTGGAACTCATCGACGAGAGGGTGCTGGCACGCTGACGCCGCCGACATGACGCGGCCGGCCCCGGGATGCCCGGGGCCGGCCTTCGTGCGCAGCGGCTCTACTCAGCGAGCACGGTCGTGCGCGTCAGAGGCAGGCGCAGGGTCTCCCGGAAGAAGAACCACACCACGAGCCCGGACACGGCCGCCAGGCCCATCAGGTAAAAGCCCGGCGCGAGCGGTGTACCAGCGAGGGACACCAGGCCGGTCGCGGCGAACGGTGCCGTGCCGCCGAACAGGACGTACGCGGCGGTGTAGCCGATGGCGGAACCGCTCGCCCGCAGCTGGCTGGGGAACATCTCGACCATCGCCGGCACGTTGGACGTGCCGATCACCGAGACCAGCACGGCGAGGACCACCGTGCCGGCGATCGCCCCCGCGAGACCGGTGCCGATCAGCCAGAATGCGGGCAGTGTGGCCACCGCGAAGCCTCCGCACGCCACGAGCAGCATCGGCTTGCGGCCGAAGCGGTCGCTGGCCGCGGCCATCAGCGGACACGCAGCGCTGTACGCGAGCATGGCCACCACGCTCGTGAGCATGGCTTCCGACTTGGTGTACCCGATCTCCTCGGACATGTAGGCGATCATGTAGCTGCTCATCAGGTAGTACCCGACGGCATTGGTGATGCTGTAGCCGAACAGCGTCAGAACCTGTCGGCGGCACGTACGCCACGCCTCGCGCAGCGGCGCCTCCTGGACCGCCTCGCGCTTCTCCATCGCCCGGAAGACCGGGGTGTCCTGGATACGGCTGCGCAGGTAGAGGCCGATGAGTCCGAGCGGCCCGGCCAGCAGGAACGGTATGCGCCAGCCCCAGCTGTTCAGCGCCGGGTCGTCCAGCGTGGAGGTGATCAGGAGGCCCGTCGCGGCTCCGGCGACGGAGGCGATCCCGACCGTGATCGGCACGACGCTCGCGTAGCGCGCACGGCGGCCCTCGGGCGCGTACTCCATGATGAACGCCGACGCCCCGGTGTACTCGCCGCCGGTGGAGAAGCCCTGGAGCGCCCGCAGCAGGAACAGCAGCACCGGTGCGAGGATGCCGAGCCCGGCGTATGTGGGCAGCAGACCGATGAGCAGCGTCGAGCCGCTCCGGTGGCCGGGGACACTCTGCGCATCAGTCAACGCCACGCCAGGACCAACGATCAGGGAGAAGCGGCGGTCGCCCAGAAGGGCCTGAGGACACCTTCGGGATCGGCGGACGCCTCCTCAGCGAACTCCTCGAAATCCATGTTCGCGATCGACAGATTCGCGTGGACGTCGTGGACGGCGGCCGGAGCAGTACGGAACCCACGGGGCTGCGGGGAGTCAATGAGTTCCTGGTAGTACATCGGGTCGAGAGCCTCCTCATCGGCCCAGACATCGCAGGCCAGAAGCGCGCAGTCAGCGGACTGCATGGTCACACGGTCGGCGACGAACACCACGCTCAGGTTCTCGTCCCGTCTCACGGCGCTGAGAACCTCATAGGGCGTGGCGTCGGCCCAGGCCGGATCGTCGACGAGGTGGACGCGGGCCATGAACTCGCCATTCTCACCCCATGGCTGCGTCAGACCCGTCGCCACCGCCTGCCATGCGGCTTCGTCGTTGTAGTCGGTCCTGATGACCAGGGCAGCAAATTCATCATGTCCGACAATCTCAGGCAAAACCCGCATGTGCCCCTCCCCAGACCACGATTAGGGGACCGACTGTCTCACGAAGCACTGACACGGCCTTCGCTCGGGAACTCTGCCATTCGCAGCGCCGCTACAGCAGACTGATCCGTGAACGACAGCACCGGCAGCGTCAACACCGTCCGCAGCACCCTCGCCCGCCTCGTCGCTCCTCCCGCGCCCACCGCGTGAACCTCGCAACCGGCCGGATCCGCGCACTGCGGCCTGGCCTGGTGAGTCACAAATTCGACCGAGCACTCCCAGCAGATGTCCAGGACCTCTCCGGGATGTCCGTCGCGCCCGGCATCGTGGCGGGCTGATAGTCAGCTGGTGGCGGGCGAACGCTGACAAAGCTCCCTGTACCGATGGCAGACGCCCGCCGACGCACCGCCGCCTCGCGTCGGGGCAGCCGAAGCTCGGGGGTGATCCCTGGGCGCCTTGCCGGATGGATATCGGATGCGCAAAAGGCCCGCACACCATTGGTGTGCGGGCAAACGAAAGAGAGGGGCAGTGGCCACAATGTGGCGAGTGCCCCTTCAAGTCCGAGCAGAGGCTGTCAAGAGTGCCGCCACACCGCTGCTCAGAACAGGGTTCGACCACATCATCCGCGCTACCTGCGCCGAGGCTCGACCTGGCAAATCTTCAGCGGCAGGCGGAGGCAATACCTGCCGCACTCTGGAGGTTCTTGGCCCCGGTTCCCCGGGCCCTGTCTCCCGAGCCGGGTGGGCCGCACCGCGGTTCAGCAGTGACAGCGCCCGTCAGCCTCGTCGTTGCATGCCCCGCATCTGCTGGCTCCTCACTCTGAAGGAAAGAGTGAGACTTCACTCGACTGACACATCAGGGCTCTACTCGTGCGTACTATCTCTAGACACTGCTGCACATTACGGCAGTTGTGTCCTGCGGGTGCCCAGTCAGCGCAGACGGGTCACCTGCCTCCACCCGCTCGCGGACCGGGTTCGTACTTTTTCACAGCCCTACCCGCGAGCTGCAGAAAGGCCCATGCCATGTCTGAAATTCAGGCCCCCGCCACAGGACTGACGTCGCAGTACATCGCCCAGGTGACGGGCGACCTTGAGCGCAACGTCAAGGAGCAGGAACGTATCAGTGCGGAAATCGAGGCATTGCAGGAGCAGTTGGGTGCCCTGCAGCACGACCACTCCGTGCTGGTGAGCATGCAGGAGGCACTCGGCGGCGCGAGCCCCTCCGGCAAGGCAGACACCACGGCCGCGCCGACCGTACCGCGCCAGGCCACCGCCGAACCCCAGCAGAGCAAGCCGAAGAAGGCGACCGCCACGAGTGCACAGGCGACGGCATCCAAGAAGAGCGCCGCCAAGGCCTCGTCCCCGAAGACAGACACAAAGCCGACCCTCGTCAACCTGATCCGCGATCACCTGGAGCAGCAGAACGAGCTGCGGTCCGCCACCGAAATCTCCGCCGCACTCACGCAGGCCCACCCTGACCGCGGTGTCAAGACCACCGTTGTGCGTACCACCCTCGAAGGGCTGGTCGCCAAGAGCCAGGCTCAGCGCACCAAGCAGGGCTCGTCCGTCTTCTACACCGCGACGGCCGCCTCGGAGCCTGCTGCAGCCGACTCCCAGCAGGAAGCAGTGGCCGGCTGACCTCCCACCGCACTGCCACCAGGCCGTGGTCCGATGGCGCCCCGGCCGGAAACAGGGGCCCAGCCGGCGTGCGGCAGTCCGGGAGTGGGCATCCCCACGCCGTCGCCCGCGCCCTCCGACCCCGCACCGAGATCCTTGGGGTCCAACTGGACCAGGTTCCAACAAAAGTGTCTCGGCTCAGCAGCTGAGCCGAAGCTCAGGAGTTGTCACCAGCGGGCTCGGATGAGCTGGCGAATGGGATCGGTCGAAGCAGTCTGGTTGTCACAGGTGAGGCATCCGATTTGTCACACACGCTCATTCAGCAGTCCTTCTGTCACCAGAAGCGAAGATTGAGAGCCTGCGACCCTTGCGCACCTCGCACCGTCTCACCTGGCCAGGAACTTCACCGACCCGAAGTGATCGACGCCGCTCTGACCCGGTTCGAAAAAGGTCGCGACCGCACCGTCCTGGCAGTTCGTACCCCGGTACAGAACGGCAAGGCGGTCGGTGTGGTTGGTCGGCCGGTTTGCTTCAGCCTGCGTGTTGTAGCAGCGACCGTCCTCGGGATCGGTCAGCTCGAATCCCTGCCACCACCCGTCCACGTAGTAGACGAAAGATCCTCGCGCCGCCTGGGCGGGCGTCGCGGACACGGTGCACAGGGCCGCGGCGGCAACGGCCGCAGCCAGCGCCTTTCGGAGGTTCTTCATGAAATCGCTCCCTCAGGGACGTCTTGCGGGCGGCCAGTGTGTCCGCCCGGATACGCCCGCGGGGCGACCGTCACCCGAATGGCCGTGGAGGAAACGATCCCGCCTCACTCACCGGAGCTACCCCTCGCCCCGTAAACCCCGTCCTTGTGATCGCCTAGCGCTTTACCTCTCACGCCGACCGGCGGGTGCGTCAATTTATCGGCTGATCTTGGTTGTTGAAGTGTTCAGTGGGCGGCCGGGGCGAGCCGGACTTCGCAGGTGATCTGGAAGGCATTCAGCGGCGCCTTCCAGCGCATGGTAAGTAGACAGCGGCATGTGTCCCTGCACGCGACGCCTTGATCGCTGGGTGCGCCTTCGTCGTCTGGGACGACCTGGTTCCTGCCGACCGGCTTGCTCACACCTACCGGAGGTGGCTCCGCCATACCCGGAGGCGCGGCCAGCCGACATTGGCCCTCGCCGTGACCGTTGACCAGCTCTTGGAGGCGGGAGGAGAGTTCCTCCACATCGGTCAGATCGTCGCGAGGGATTCGTCATGGACGTTCATGATCTTCCTCAACGCCGCTGCCTCTCAAGTGCTGGCCTGTACCGGCGCTGCCAGAAGCCCGGCTCCGGCAGAGCCGGGCTCCAACCGAGGTGACAACAAGGGTGCACGGATGTGGTTCTCGGCACCTACAACGCTCCCACTGACTTGAAGCCGACAGATCGCACCCGGGAGCGGCAGCGCTGAAATGGCTCACTCACCCGCACCGAGAAAGGCACCTACATGACCGACGCGACCAGCACCCCCGAGTGCCGTCAGCACGGCCCCATGACGCAGCGCACCGGCGACCAGTCCCCCGCACAGCGCAGCACCGGCACCTGGTACGCCTGCACCGAACTGACATGTTGGAGCGCCGTCCTGTTTCCGTCGGCCGAACTGGTCGCCGACCTCGAAGCGCAGGGGCGTACGGCGAAGGCCCCCTGACCATCCCCCACACCCGTGGTGCACAAGGGCATGGCCGCGGACCTCGCCGTCCTCGACCGGTACCTGTTCGCCCCGGACACGGGGCTGGCACCTGTTCGGTGCTCACTCCGGTCGCGGGAGAGGCGGTCCACACGGAGTGAACCCGGCCGACGGCGTCCGGGACCGTTCCGGTCGCCATCGGGGAGCCCGGTCCTGCTGGTGAGGGCCGGTGGGAACAGGTGCGATGGCCTACCGCATAATCCTCGGGTGTCCGAGAGCCCGGTTCCGATACCGTCGGGGTCCGTCCCCGCAGAGATTCCCAACTGGCAGTCCGTCGACGCCGCGGCGTGGCGGAAGGCCGGCCTGGCGCCGTGGACGAGGCCGTTGTGGTCCGTCCTGGCACTGCTCGTCCCCCTGGTCGTGGCGATCGGCGCGGATCCGGAACCGGTGTGCAGCGATGCGGTTCCGTGCGGTCCGGACTGGGTCGGCATGGTGCAGGCGGGCCTGGCCGTGGGTCTGCTGTACTGGCTCGCCCAGCTTCCCGAACTCACCCTCGTCACCGCGCCGGTCCTGGCGGTCCTCGTGGCGTGGGAGCAGTTCCCCGCCCCCGGAGAGGTGTCCCGAGCCGCGAACATGGCGGTGATCGCGGTCCTCGCGCTCGGCTGGGCCGCTGCCTGGGCGCGGTCGGCCGCCCGGCGTGAGCAGCGGCGACTCGTGGAGCGGGCCGCCGCCGGGATACGGCACCGGTTGCCCGAGCCCGTCGGCCCGCTGTGGCGGGGGACGATCCCCCTCGCAGCCGGTGCCATGCTGTGCGTCGTGGCCGCCGGCGCGATCTGCCTGGGCCTGAGCGGTGTGCGCGAGGACGAGCGCCATGCCGCTGGGGCGGAGCGCATCGCGGCCGAGGTGATCAGCCGGAACGACGTGCCGGTCCGTGTCCGCACCGACGACGCGCGGCGCATCACCGTCGACGCGGCGTTCCCCGAGGACTACGCCGTCGGGACCACGGTGACGGTGCTGGAGGACGGACGGTGGCGGCGCCTGGCCGCCGAGCCGTACGACGCTTTCGGCTGGCAACTGCTGGCGCTGGCCGCCGGGCTGCCGGGCATCTCGCTGCTCACGACGGGCGTCCTGGCACGCCGCCGCAGTGCGGCGCTGCGCTGGGGACCGGTGCCGGCTCTGCGGGTGCTGGAGCGCGTCGATCTCAACGGACGGACCTGGGTCTACGCCGCCGCCGACGCCTCTGGCAGCACCCCCCTCTTCAGCTGTCTCCTCGTGCAGGTGCTGCCCGACGAGGACCAGCCCGATGAGGGGGAGTACGACGAGGGGGAGTACGACGAGGAGGACTGGGAGGGCGAGGACGCCCCGGTCTTCGACACGCGGCTGCACGAGGCGGTCATGTTCGGCGCTCCGTGCGAAGGCGGCGAGCTGGTCTTCCTCACGGCCGACGGTGATGGGAACCCGGTGGTGACGCGCACCAGGGGGCCGGTCCGGTTGCCCAGGAGGGGTCCTGGCCCCCTGGCGCACGTCTCGAACCTCGACGCGATCGAGGAACCCGCCGGCGCCAAGCCGCTGCCGAACGACCGTGTGGCAGAGGTGGCCGCGACCCTGACACCCACCGGCCGGCCGGTGCGCTGGGGACCTGGCAAGGCGGCCAGGGCCGGCGGGCTGGCCTTCACGGTGTGCGCAGTGGTGGGGACCGAGTTCGTCACCGACACGCTGCTGGCGGACGGGTTCGGCTGGCACGTCCTCGGCTTCTTCGGACTGTTCATGCTGCTCAACCTGGCAGCCACCCTGCTCAACTGGCGGGTCACCGCGGACAGCGCGGGGCTGTGGCTGACCGGAGCCTGGAAGGTGCGGCATGTGCCGTGGGAACGGCTGCGGGGGGCCGCCTACACCCGTGAGGGCACGGTCGAGATCCGAGTGCGCGACCAGGACACCTGGGAGCTGCCCGGCATCGGCTGGCCCTGGGCGGAACGCCGACTGGGACTGCGCCCGCCGTACAACCGGATGACCGACGAGATCAACGCGCTGCACACCCGTCCGGAGCTGCGCCCCATCGAGCAGAGTCCACCGCGCAACCACGGCCTGCCACTGGGTCCCGTCCTCGCTGTGCTGTTGGCTCTGACCGTACTGCTGTCGTTCCTCGGGTGAGTGCCGCCCGGGCACGGCGGCACGGTGCGCCCGGGCAGGGGGAGGCCGACCGCTGCGCGGGCCGCGCCGACACGGCCGAGCACTACGAGCAGCCCAGAAAAAACCCGGGGGTGACGCTGCGCCGCCTGGAGCGCCTGCAGGCCGACCGGCGCGGCGTCGAGCGCCAGCAGGCCCGGACGGTCGACGACGCGGGGGGCGGGTGAGATCACCCTATGAGCTGATCGGTGACCTGTTTCCGCACCTCAGCGAGTTGCTGGTGGAGCGCGTGTTCTTCGAGTGCGGAGCGATTCGCATGGTGGCGAGAACCCGGGAGGCCGAGGTGCCATGCCCTGGGTGTGCGGTGGTTTCCAACCGGGTGCACAGCACGTACGGAAGAAGCCTTGCTGACACTCCGGTTGGGGATCGGCCGGTACGGATCGAGCTGACGGTGCGACGGCTGCACTGGGAGAACGTTCGTTGTTCGCGGCGTACTTTCGCCGAACAGGTCGACGGCCTGACCGTTCGCTATAGCCGCCGCACGCCTGCCGCTCGGCGGGTTTTGGAGGCTGTCGCCGTCGCGCTCGCGGGCCGGGCTGGGAGCCGTCTCGCCGCTGCCCTGCATACACGGGTGAGCCGGTCGACACTGTTACGGGCGGTTACAGTCCTGCCCGATCCTGCCTGGACCGTTCCGAGGGTGCTGGGCGTCGATGACTTCGCCACCCGTCGTGGACAGCACTTCGGCACCGTGCTCATCGACTGCGAGACCGGCCAGCCTCTGGCACGGGAAGGGGGGTCGATCTACGGGCGCGATCAGCTCTGTGCGGAGGTGAGGCGCATGGCACGGGCGGTGAGATGGCGTCGTTCCGGTGCGCTGGTGGTGCGTCGAGCGGCGTCGAAGTAGGCGTCCGCCGCGGCGTGGTGCTCGCCTAGCAGCTCGAGGAGGTGGGCGCGGGTGGCGAGGAGCCGGTGATGGCGTGTCATCCGCCGGTCGGACTCCAGGACGACGAGCAGCTCCAACCCGGCGGCGGGGCCCTGCACCATGGCGACGGCGACCGCGCGGTTGAGGGTGACCATCGGGTTCGGCGTGACCTGTTCCAAAAGTCCGTACAGCGCGAGGATCTGCGGCCAGTCCGTGGCGTCGACATGCTCGGCCTCGTCATGGACGGCGGCAATCGCGGCCTGCAGCTGATACGGGCCGACCCGGCCCTGGGGCAGGGTCCGGCTGATCAGGTCGACTCCCTCGGCGATGAGCCGACGGTTCCACTTGCCGCGGTCCTGCTCGGCCAGCGGCACCAGGTCGCCGCCGGGCCCGGTGCGGGCGGGGCGGCGCGCTTCGGTGAGCAGCATCAGCGCCACCAGCCCGGCCGCTTCGCCGTCGTCGGGCAGCAGGCGGTGCAGCAACTGGGTGAGCCGGAGTGCCTCGGCCGACAGGGCCGGCGCGGTCAGGTCGGCGCCGTCCGTGGTGGTGTACCCCTCGTTGAAGATCAAGTACAGCACTTGCAGCACCGCCCCAAGACGTTCGACGTGGTCGGCCGGCTCCGGCATGCGGAGCTGCATACCGGAGGCCTTGATGGTCTGTTTGGCCCGGCTGATGCGCTGGGCCATGGTCGCCTCGGGGACCAGGAAGGCCGTCGCGATCTGGGCGGTCGTCAGCCCGCCGACCGCGCGCAGCGTCAGCGCGATCCGGCTGGGCTCGGACAGCGCGGGGTGGCAGCAGAGGAACAGCAGCGCGAGGGAGTCGTCCCGATCCGTGCCCGATGCGGCATCCGCGGCATGGCTGAGCAGCTCCGCCTGAGGGGTGGCCAGGGCGATCCGGTCCTCGCGACGCCGCCGGGCATGCTCGCTTCGCACCTGGTCGACCAGCCTGCGGGAGGCGACGGTGACCAGCCAGCCCCGCGGGTTGTCTGGCAGGCCCTCGGCCGGCCATTGGAGGGCGGCGGCGAGCAGCGCCTCCTGCACCGCGTCCTCACACGCGTCGAAGACGCCATACCGGTGCACCAGTGCGCCGAGGACCTGCGGCGCCAACTCGCGCAGCAGGTCCTCGGCGCGGTGATCCACGTTCACACGTCCGCCGCGGCATCGTGCAGGACGGGCCACAGCTCGACCGGTTCCACGTCGGCGAAGGGCATGTCCGCCGCGATCTGCTGTGCCCGCTCCAGGCTCTCGCAGTCGAGCAGGTAGAAGCTGGCGAGGTACTCCTTGGTCTCCAGGTAGGGGCCGTCGGTCACCGTCGCGGCCCCGTCCTTGCGGCGCACAAGCTGGGCGAGGGCCGCGTCCGCCAGACCGTAGGCACCGACGAGCTCCCCGGTCCCCTGGTACTTCTTGTTGAACGCGTCCTGCTTGGCGATCGCCTCCGGCCATGCCTCGGCCGGGAAGGAGTCCCACTTGGCCTGGTTGCCATAGATCATCGCGACGTACTTCATCTCGGGTGTTCTCCCAGTTCTGCGTGCCCCGTTGGCGCGCTGTCACCCCTCAGTCGGAGCAGGAAGCAGGCCCTCGACATCCGGCGGCAAACTTTCTTCGACTTTTCTTCCGCGCCGCCAACGGAAGGCCTCGACACTCCCGTGCAGCTACGGAAGATCAACGTACGGCCCTCGGCCCCCACGGGACGCACTGACCCGGGCATGCCCCGCACCGAGTGGACAACCGGCACCTCACACAGGCCCTGTCGCTACGTCAACCCCCGAAGGACTTCCGGAGCCGACCACGTAGCCGGGGCGAAGGTGGCCTGAAACTAGGTCTTGAGGATTCAGGACAATGCCGAATGCGGCTGGAACGGGGCATTCACCCCTTACGGTGTCTCGGCATGGATACAACACGAAGAACGATCCTGCGGGGGATGGTGGCGGCTCCCGTCCTCGCGACGGCAGGTGGGTTACTGGTGCCGGAGTCGGCGCTGGCCGCTCAGGCGGAGCCTCCGCTGACCTTGGCCTACGACCCTGACGAGACGAGCGCCCATGTGCGGGGAATCCGCTGGCTCACGCAGAACTTCGGCAGGTTCGACGCGGCACGGATTTCACTGGCGGGTGCCTGGGGCGTCACCAAGGTGGATCCGGCCCGGGTCCCCTCATGGCCAGCCGCGTCGCCCAAGCCCGCCTTCGCCTTCGGGTGGTCCCCGAATGACCCTGACGCGTCTCGCCCGGGCAGCGACTGGTATCCCCAAGGCGTCACGACCTACTACGACGCGATGGGCCGCATACGCAAGCGAATGATGGTGTCCTGGCACGACACCGGCGCTCGTGTCGCCATCATCGATCGCAGCGGCAGAGATCCGCGATATCACTACGCGGAGCTGGTGAGGGCGGTCAAGACCGTGAGTGGGTACGCCGCTGAGCCGATCAGCGGTCTACACGCCGGAGGCCTTGCGTGGTATCGGAACCGGCTGTACGTCACGGACAGCCAAGCGGGTGCACTCTTGGTGTTCAACACCGACGAGATGTTCAAGCACCCTGATGCCAACAAGGTCAAGGTCACCCCGTACGCAATGCCCTTGAGCCGTACGTACCAAGCGGACGAAGCCTCGCGTGAGAAGTTGACGTTCTCACAGGTCTCGGTCGACCGCACCTCGCTTCAGGGGCCGTTCCGTCGGACCAGCCTCATCGTGAGTTCGTTTGCGCGGGACGACAAGCCCCAGCACGTGGGCCGGTGGAGCTTCGCCTACAACAGTGGGTCGTTGCTCTTGTCCACCGGCACGACGGCTCGGTCCTCTGCGGTTTACCAGATCAACCGAGGGAGAGGACTGCCCAGCGGCCGCGGGATCCAGGGAGCAGTCGCCATCCGCAATAGCCTGTACATCTCCGTCAGCAACGGATCGGGCGAGGGACTTTTCAGCACCGCAGCGCTCAATCGCGACGGTGTCGGGACAGCCGAGCTTAAGTGGCGCGTACCGCAGGGACCTGAAGACCTGAGCTACGAGGACCGCCCCGGAAGGGGCGGATGGATGTGGGGCCTCGGCGAGTACGTGGGAAACCGCCACGTCTACGCGATGCCCGTGTGAGGCCAGAAAATATTCGCTGATTGATCTCGTGGCCAGTGGAGGAGCACTTCCGGGACAGAGGGCAATGAGGTGGGCGCGACCCGCAGCGACGGTGTCGGCGGACTTCGCCCTCAACCACGCCCACCAGCATGCCGACCGAGGGCCAGAAAGGGGTGTCACCTGTGACGGACTGGAACGGCCGGCGCTCCCCGCTCGCGACGCTGGCGAAGCAGGCCGCCGTGGCGTGACGCCGACAGGCCCGGTTCGTTGAACGGGGCTGCGGAGCAAGGGACAAGCCTCCGGGGCCAGTCGGGCCCCGGAGGCTTCGTCGTGGCGCGTAGCGCTGAGTAACCGTCTGAAAACACTTGCGGTCTTCTGATCTTCGCTCCAGTTCCGTATCGCCACGCTGCGGTGATCCAACTGGTTGGGCGAGGGAGCACTGGACTGGTGCGGCAGGACTGGGATCCGGAAGACCTGATTGAGGTCTGGACGCTGCTCGAAGACGACATGAGTGGCCCGTGCTCACGACCGCGGGTTCACGGCCGTGGCCAGGGGCGTCCGGCGAGACGTTCGATGTCGGTGTTGAACCGTTTGAGGCAGGCGGCGAAGCCCGCGATGTCCTCGTCCGACCAGTCGGCCATGACCAGGTCCAGGATGTCGACGGTACGTTCGCGTTCCTCGTCGAGCAGGCTCGCGCCCTTGTCCGTGATGCGGAACTTGCGGGCCATCCCGCCGTCGGGGTCGGGGATGCGGTCCACCAGACCGGAGCGCATCGCTGCGCCGGTCTGCCGGTTGAGAGTGGACGCGTCGAGCCCGAAGGCCGTGCTCAGTTCGCCGATGGACATGGGCCCTTGGACGCGAATGCGGCTCAGCAGAATGTAAGCGCTGCGCTCCAGCCCGCCTTCGCGCCGCACGTTCCTGTGGTGGACGAGTCCATGGCGGCTGAGCAACATCTGCTCGTACTCGACATCGCTCGTGGGCCTGACCATATGCCTGCTGCCTTCCCTTTCCTGCCGGTCCGACGCGCTGCCCTGTCCTTCGCGACGGCCTTCTCCTGCATCCTCTCATGAATATATGCGCCATGCACAAAATGTGATCGATACATGAGGCGTGTACGATGCATATCGTTCTCTCGTCATGCAACCAAGGAGTCCTCTATGGATGCCTCCCAGGCATCAAGCCGCTCAGGAGGTGTGGTCGCCACACTGGCCTTCGCGGGCATCACGGCAGCGATCATGCAGACCCTGGTCACGCCGCTCATCGCGGAGCTGCCTCAGATCCTCCACACCACCTCGTCGAACGCCGCCTGGGTCATCACCGTCACCCTGCTCGTGGCGGCCGTCTTCGTGCCGGTCTCCGGACGCCTGGGCGACCTGCTGGGCAAGCGCCGGATGCTGATCGCGTGCTCGGTGCCGCTGATCGTGGGGTCGGTGGTGTGCGCGCTGTCCTCCTCGGTCATCCCCATGATCATCGGGCGTGGTCTGCAGGGCATGGGCATGGGCATGCTGCCGCTCGGCATCGCCCTTCTGCGTGACGTGGTCCCCGCGGAGAAGCTCAGCTCCTCCATCGCTCTGGTCAGCGCTTCCATGGGCATCGGCGGCGGCCTCGGCCTGCCGATCGCCTCAGCGGTCGCCCAGTACACGAACTGGCGCGTGCTGTTCTGGGGCTCCGCGGTCCTGGCCGTAGCGGTTGCGGCTCTCATCTGGTTCCTGATCCCGGACGTACCGGCCGGCGCCAAGGGTCAGCGCTTCGACCTGCCGGGAGCGCTCGGCCTCGGCGCCGGCCTGGTCTCCCTGCTGCTCTCGGTCTCCAAGGGCGCCGACTGGGGCTGGGGCTCGGCGACCACGCTCGGCCTGTTCGCCGCTGCCGTCGTGCTTCTGGTCGGGTGGGGGATGTGGGAGCTGCGGACCCGCGACCCGCTGGTCGACCTGCGCACCACCGCCCGCCCCCGGGTGCTGCTCACCAACCTCGCCTCGATCTTCGTCGGCACCGCCATGTACGCCAGCATGCTGGTCGTGCCGCAGCTGCTGCAGTTCCCCGAGGCCACTGGTTACGGTCTGGGCCAGTCGATGCTCGCCGCCGGCCTCTGGATGGCTCCCGGCGGGCTCATGATGATGATCGTCTCCCCGCTCGGCGGGAAGCTCACCGATGCCCGAGGCCCGAAGTTCACGCTGATCTCCGGGGTCCTGGTCATCGCGGCCGGTTACGGTCTGTCGCTGGCACTGATGGGCTCGGCCTGGGGTCTCATGCTGGTCAGCATCGTGACCAGCAGCGGCGTGGGTCTCGCCTACGGTGCGATGCCCGCCCTGATCATGGGTTCGGTCCCGCTCTCCGAGACCGCCGCCGCCAACGGCTTCAACACTCTGATGCGCTCGCTCGGCACCTCGGTCGGCGCGGCCGTGATCGGAGTGGTCCTCGCCCAGATGACCACCACAACGGGCGGCTACACCTTCGCCTCCGAGGACGGCTTCCGTACTGCTCTGATGATCGGCGGCGGCGTCGCCCTCCTCGGCGCGGTGATCGCGGCCGCCATTCCGGCAGTCCGCGTGGTGGAAGGCCCCGGCGACGAGACCGCCCCTATCACCGAATCCGATCAGACCGCGGTCAAGGCCTGACGGCTTCAGTAGCGCCGGACGAGCCCGGCCGCTGTTCGACCGGCCGGCCCGGTCCTGTATCCGGCATCTCGCCGCGGATCCTGCAGAGGCGCGGCGGCACCGTCCTGAGCGCCGAGCAGGAGGGGCTGGTCCTGGAACGCCCCGGCGAGGAGCTGACAATCCCCGCCGGGGCGATCGCCCGCGTCCACGCCGAGGCGCGGAGCGTCACGGTCGAGCTGAGGGCCCCTGCCGGTCCACGCCGTCCGTCCACCGGATCGCGGATGTGAGCGAGGCCGCAGGCGCACGCTGTGCCTCCCGCTCCTGCCCGTCCCGGCCTGCCCGGACGAACCGTTCCTGGGCAGTGAGTAGGAGTGAGTCCTGGCTCACCGGCACGCCCCGAACGGTCTTGGGCGCACTGGTCCTCCGCTTTCGCGTCCCGG
>NZ_JBFAJH010000081.1:0-20891 GCF_040655115.1 Streptomyces atratus
AGATCGCCTCGCGTCACCCCGGATGTCTACCGTCCCGAGCCACTCCGGCGGAGCGATTTGACCCAACAGTGATCTGAACCTGGAACACGCCCTAGGCCGTGCCGACGCACTGCGCCGCCCCGGCACACGACCCTACGGTCGCCGGCGGCGCGACGGACCCGGCGGGCTCGTCCACGTCCAGGCGCAGCAGGTCCTCCTCGGTCTCCCGGCGCACCACGGTGCGGGCACGGCCATCGGACACGAAAACGACAGCGGGGCGCGGCAACTTGTTGTAGTTGGACGCCATGGCGTATCCGTATGCGCCCGTGACCGGCGTGGCCAGGAGATCACCCACCGCGACCTCGGCCGGCAGGGCGGCGTCGACGACGATCACATCGCCGCTCTCGCAGTGCTTGCCGACCAGCCGTGCCCGCAGGGGTCGCGGTGCGCGGGGGCGGCGCGGCAGGAACACCTCGTAGCGGCTGCCGTACAGGGCGGGGCGGAGATTGTCGCTCATGCCGCCGTCGACGCTGACGTATGTCCGCACGCCCTCGATGTGCTTGATCGTGCCCACCCGGTACAGAGTCAGCCCCGCACGGGCGGCGATGGACCGGCCGGGCTCCACTGTCACGTCGCCGCCCCAGCCCGCATCGCGCACCGCGGTGCGCACCCGGGCCGCCCAGTCGGCGAACGAGGGTACGGTCTGCCCCGCCTCGTACGCGACTCCGAGGCCGCCGCCGACGGTGAGCCTGTGCACCCGTGCCTCCGCGGCGAACCGTGCGACGGCCGCGGCTCCTGCCGCGAGCTCCGCCGTGTCCAGCACCTGGGAGCCCACATGCGCGTGGACGCCCTCCAGGATCATCGCCGGGGAGCCGACGGCCCGCCGCACCGCGGCTGCGGCGGTTCCGCCGACGAGGCCGAAGCCGAACTTCGAGTCGTTGCCACCGGTGCGGATCGCCTCGTGCGCCCCTGCGGCAACACCGGGCGCCACTCGCAACTGGACCCGGACGGGCGGCAGTTGTTTCTCGGCATGCAGGCGCTCGATGCGGTCCATCTCGTCGAAGCTGTCGACCACCACGTGCCGCAACCCGGCTGACATCGCCGTGCTCAGCTCCGCCTCGTCCTTGTTGTTGCCGTGCAGCACGATCCGCCCGGCCGGAACACCCGCGTGCAGCGCCACCCGCAGCTCGCCGCCGGAGGCGACATCGAGCAACAGCCCCTCCTCGTGGGCCAGTCGGGCCATGGCCGTGCACAGGAATGCCTTGGAGGCGTACGCGACGTTGCCCTGGCCGAAGGCGGCGACCACCTCCCGGCAGCGTCGGCGCAGGTGCTCCTCGTCGTACACGAAGAGCGGTGTTCCCAAACGCTGTGCCAGTTCGGTGAGCAGGACCCCTCCGACGGCCAGCCCTTCCGGGCGGATCTCGGAAGTGAAGGGCAGCAGACCCGTTTCGATGGCTGACGACATGGTTCCTCCCCGCAGGCCGGTTCTCCGCCATCCTGCGGCCTGCAGGAGGGGTCACGAAAGCGCATTCTTCTATGGCTGAGCCTCATGACTTTCGATGCTCAGGCCGCATCGGTGGCCGTGGGAAGAGCCCTGTACCGGGCCGGGGAACTTCCGTCACCAGGTTGTGATCAGTCCTCAGTCGATGACGAAGTCCGATCCGGTGATGCTGCCCGAACGGCCACTCGCCAGCAGAAGTACCAGATCGGCGCCCTCTTGCGGCCGGGTGAACCTCCCGGTCACCGCTTGGGCCGCGAACCCCTGGGCGACGTTGTCCGGTGCGGTGGCGCCGGCCGCCGCGACGGTGGCCGCGATGCCTCCCTCCCCCGGCCAGAGATCCGTGGCAACGCATCAGGGAGCAGCGGATGGAACCCCGAGGCGGGTCAGGGGGTATCGGTTCGCTTCGCGGTGACTGCCACGGTGGCGTAGTGCATCATGAAGCTGCCTCCTGCCGCGTCGATGGCGGCGCCAACGCCCGCCAGCACTTCCCTGAGCTTGGCCAGCGGGAGCCGGGTGAAGGCGCCCTGGGTGGGTAGCTGATCCAGCCACTCGTCCCTTGTGCAGGGCCATTCCCATCCCGATTTCCCCCACTGCTATCCCGATCCTGACCCAGTTCCGCCCTATTTCCGGTCCAACTCGCCTCATCCCTCAGGCACAGGCCCTGACTCACGCGGTCCCCCCGTCCGCACCCGTACCGTCCGCCACCGGTTCCGGCCGCCGCTCCGGCGGGCGCGGTCCGGAGTCCGGAACCGTAACTCCCGCGCCGCGGGATGATTCAGGAGACACGGAAGCGAGCAGGCGAGAACCATGGACTCCACTCCGCGAACCATCACCCCACCGTCCGCACGATCTTTCCGTCCGCGCGGGCGCG
This sequence comes from Streptomyces atratus, assembly GCF_040655115.1. Classification (GTDB taxonomy): domain Bacteria; phylum Actinomycetota; class Actinomycetes; order Streptomycetales; family Streptomycetaceae; genus Streptomyces; species Streptomyces atratus_D. Next base: position 2,352 of record NZ_JBFAJH010000081.1, read on the forward strand.
GACCGGCCGGGAGGAGGGGCGTGCTCCGCCGGTACGCCCTCGTCCCGGTGGCGGTCACGTCCCTCGCCGTGGGCGCCGCCGGCTGCAACCACGGCGGCTCCCCCTCGGCCGAGCCTGCGGGATCGAGCAGGTCGGCCACCGGCAGCACCGCCCCGGATGCGCCCATCGCGTCGGGCGAGCCCGCTCCCACCGGGACCGCTCCCCCGAGCGCCTCGGCTGCCATGTCCGCCCCGGCCACCGGCAGCGGTCCGGGGCGCTGCACGACCGAGGCGCTGGCCATGAGCCTGAGGCAGGGCGACGCGGGCGCGGGCCAGATCCACTACCGGCTCACGCTGGTGAACAACTCCTCGGACTCCTGCACCCTCACCGGCTTCCCCGGGGTCTCCCTGATCAGGCGCGACGGCAGCGTGATCGGAGAACCCGCCGACCGAGAGGGCGCCGCCGGCCAGGTCACCGTCATCGAGGCCGGCGACTCAGCCGAAGTCACCCTGCACACCCTCAACCGCGGAATCAAGGGCGCGGAGTGCTGGGACCGGCCCGATTATCTCCGGGTCTACCCGCCCGGCTCCCGGGAGGCCCTGACCCTGCGTACCACCCAACCCCTCATCTGCGGCGGCCTCTTCAGAACTACAGCGGTGGGCGGCTGACGGAAGGGCGACCGGCCGGGGTGGCGTCATCCGGACGCCTCCTCGGCGGCCGCCAGGAAGAACGACCCGTTCGAGGTGAAGCGGGCGACGGATTACCTAGCGGTGGTTTGTTGACAAACCACCGCTAGTGCTGCTCCGCAGAAGTTCGTGGAGGGGTGTTGATCAGGCTGGGTCACGGTCACTTCAGGAACATGGAAGATGAAGATGACTTCCACGATTACTTGAGGAGCAGCCGGACAAGTCGGTCGCCTGGTCGGGCGCCGCGTTTTGGGTGCCCGACCAGGTACTCTCTTGGTTACAGGTACGGGTGTGTGATCAGCTCAATCGCGTGACCGGCAGGGTCCTTGAAGTACACCCCTCGACCGCCGTGCTCGTTGTTGATCTCGTGGGGGCGTCGCATCTGCGGATCGGCCCAGTGCTCGATGCCGCGATCACACAGCCGCCGATACGTCCGATCGAACAGCTCGTCGTCGATCAGAAACGCGTAGTGCTGCATCTGGATCTCCACCGGCGGCTCGGCGAACTGAAGCAGCACGCCATCGTTGAGCTGGATGTTGGTGAACGGGCCCCATGACGGTGCTTCCGGAAGTTCTAGCAGCTCTCGGAAGAACCGAGCCGACTCGTTGCGATCCTTGGCGGCGATGATGGTGTGGTTGAACGTGACTGTCATTCGGCTGACCTCGATGGTGTTCGACACGAAGAACGGACTCGCATTGCACGAGCGTTGGGAGGTCCGCGTGCCGAACTGAGGGGGCGCCTTCTCCGCACCCGCCGTGCGATCAGCCCTCCACCGGATAGCCGATCTGTGTGTGGCGCAGTGCCGGTCCGGTGTTCACGTTGGGTGACCTTACTGAATCTGGGAGGCTGTGACAACAGAAGAGCGATCGGTTAATAGCTGATGTGTCCTCACCGTGTGCAAGATCCATGCTGCTCTGGGGAGTTCATGGAGGGGTGTTGATCAGGGCGTCGGTCGCCGAGGTGGAGGCCGCACGCGCAGTCGAGCGACTCTTCGAGTGAGCCGAAGGACAGCCCGGTGGGCAGGACGTTGTCCTCGTACTTGTCTCGGCTGGCGAGGTAGAGCGCGAAGCCCCAGGTGTGCAGGACGCCGGTGAAGCGCAGGCGGCACAGGCGAAGTACTTCCGCCTCGTCGAGCAACTCGCTGACGGGTGACCACCCATGAGGGACCAGCCCTTCATCCAGCTCGGCGAGCCACCGGACCGGACCACCCGCAAGTCGGCCGCCTGAATTCGCGAGCGCGCGCAGATCCCCGCCTCGCCGGCACGAGACTCCAAGTCCGTCCGGGACGCTCGACAGTGACGCCCAGCCTCCTACCAGAGCACTCCGGCGGGGCTGCGTCGTCTCACGCTTTCTCATACGGACCTCACCGACTGCGCGGACACCCCCGGTCCACGAGGCCCAACCTGGCACAATGCTCCCGCCCTGGATCGACCGGAAGCCCCTGGACAGTCGCTATGACCTGTCCAGGGGCTAATCGGGGACGATAGGGCCGAACTGCCCATAACGACGCGGCCAGCCGGGTGTTGAACCGTTCAATTGGCTCGCCGTTACGGTCCTGCACTCGCGGAAAGCCTCAGTACTGCCCACGACTCGCGTCGGTCGCCGTCCACCTCGCCGAAGCCGATGAGGCGTTTCGGTGCACCAGGTGGCGGCTCATTACTCGTCCTCGGTGGTCCCGACCGGGCCGGCGGTCCGTACCGGAAAGAGCGCGGACCAGCGAGCTTCCTCCTCACGCTGTTCCTGACCCCGTCGCAGCCACGCCTGGACAGTCAGGAACCCCACGGCGGCTGTGCACGTGACCGCCACCAGCGCAACCGTGCTCGGATCGACGGGCATGAGCAGCAGAAGCATCGTGAGGGTCGCCGATCCCCACCCGGTCAGCACAGCGGCCGCGGCCGGCCGCCGGGAGCGCGGCCGGTCCTGGCCCGCCCGCAGGTCGATATAGGCAGGCAGATACCAGACGTTGCCGGATGCGAGGAGCACGACGACACCGACCGCCAGAACACCATGGGACATCGGGCAGCTCTCTCCTGAGGGCGGGGCTTGCGGGGGGAAAATGGAAGGGTCAGTGCGGTACAGCGAATTCGAGTTCGAGTGCGGCGATCTCCGGATGGTGCAGATCGAAGGCCGGGGACTCGCTGCGAATACGGGGCAGCGAAGCGAAGTTGTGCCGGGGCGGAGGACAGGACGTGGCCCATTCCAGGGAGCGGCCATAACCCCAGGGGTCGTCGACGGTGAGCTTCCTGCCGTAGTGGCTGGTCTTCCAGATGTTGTAGAAGAAGGGCAGGAACGACAGGCCGAGGAGGAATGAGCCGATGGTGGAAAGGGTGTTGAGAGCGGTGAAACCGTCAGCGGCGAGATAGTCCGCGTACCGGCGCGGCATTCCCTCGACTCCGAGCCAGTGCTGCACGAGGAACGTGAGGTGGAAGCCGACCGTCAGCACCCAGAACGTGATCTTGCCCAGGCGCTCGTCGAGCATCTTGCCGGTGAACTTCGGCCACCAGAAATGGAATCCGGCGAACATCGCGTACACGACCGTGCCGAAGAGCGTGTAGTGGAAGTGGGCGACAACGAAGTACGAGTCGGAGACATGGAAGTCCAGTGGTGGCGAGGCCAGAATGACTCCGGTCAGTCCGCCGAAGACGAAGGTGATCAGAAATCCGGTGGTCCACAGCATCGGCGTCTCGAAGGACAGCGAGCCCTTCCACATCGTGCCGATCCAGTTGAAGAACTTCACTCCCGTCGGTACGGCGATCAGGAAGGTCATGAAGGCGAAGAAGGGCAGCAGTACGCCACCGGTGACATACATGTGGTGGGCCCAGACGGTGACGGACAGTCCGGCGATGGCTATCGTCGCGGCGACGAGACCGATATAGCCGAACATCGGCTTCCGGGAGAATACCGGAATGATCTCGGAAACGATACCGAAGAACGGCAGAGCCAGTACATAGACCTCGGGGTGGCCGAAGAACCAGAAGAGGTGCTGCCACAGAAGCGCGCCTCCGTTGGCGGGATCGAAGATGTGTGAGCCGAACTTCCGGTCCATCTCCAAAGCGAAGAGCGCTGCGGCCAGGACCGGGAAGACCAGGAGGATGAGTACAGCGGTCAGCAGTACATTCCAGGTGAAGATCGACATCCGGAACATGGTCATTCCTGGGGCACGCATGCAAATGATGGTAGTGATGAAGTTCACCGCTCCGAGAATGGAACCGAAACCGGAAAGTGCCACGCCCATGATCCACATGTCGGCGCCGACGCCCGGTGAATGCGTGGCGTCGGACAACGGGGCATAGGCGAACCATCCGAAGTCGGCGGCTCCCTGAGGAGTGAGGAACCCCGCGGCAGCGATCAGTGAACCGAAGAGGAACAACCAGTACGCCAGCATGTTCAGCCGCGGAAACGCAACATCGGGTGCGCCTATCTGAAGCGGCATGAGCCAATTGGCGAATCCTGTGAACAGCGGCATCGCGAACAGCAGCAACATCACCGACCCATGCATGGTGAATGCCTGATTGAACTGCTCGTTGGAAACGATCTGCGTCCCGGGACGGGCGAGTTCGGCGCGCATCACGAGTGCCATCGCGCCGCCGATCAGGAAGAAGACGAACGCGGTGACGAGATAGAGCGTGCCGATCTGCTTGTGGTCGGTCGTCGTCAGCCACGAGACGACGATCCGCCCGCGGGACGAAGAGCCCAGCCGATCGGTGCCGGGTTGCATCGCCGGCTCTTTCGTGTCGGTCCGGGGGGCCCGGCGATCGTTCCTGGTGGAGTGGGCGTCGGCGATGACGGCTCCGGGGTCGGGGGGCATGGGCCCCTGTGAGGGGGCGGCCTGACTGCCCTGCGATTCCATTGCGTCCACCGGACCGTGTCCTCCAGCTCTTGCGGTTCTTCGAGCGCTCCCCAGCCGCACGGGGCGGAGGGGAGCGGTCGGAAAGGTCCGGTGGATCACGAGGGGACGGACCGGACCTTCCCGACCGCACCATGCTGGCCGTGCCCCTCGGCGCCTTCCAGGGACCGACAGGTACCTTCCACAGGGCCGATCGGCCCTGCTGTCGACCCATCAGGCGGCCGACCGGCCTCACCCGAGCCGTTCCCGGAGGCGGCAGTGCACCGCCGGGCCCTCGGCCCCGTGGCTGTCGTAGGCCGACCGTCCGTGGACCGGTCCCAGCCCTTCGGTGATCCGGTGAGCGCTTTCCCGGCATACGGCACACGGTCCCAGAGAGCGGCGCCCCGATGACAGAGACAGCACCTACCGCGCCCGACTCCCCCTTCGGAGTCCCTTCTCCCGGCTCCGCCTCCCCCGCCCTCGTTCGGCAACCTCTACCTCACCGAGAAGCGGGGCGGGGTGAGCTTCGACGCCGACGACGAGGCGGTGCTGACCACCTTGTCGATCGCGGCCGGGGTCGCCATCGACAACGCCCGCATGTACGACGAGAGCCGTCGCCGGGAGCGGCGTCTGGAGGCACTGGGCGAGATCACTCGCACCCTGTTCTCGGGGACGGACGCCGACGAGGTGCTGCATCTGATCGCCGAGCGGGCGATGGAGATGGCGGGGGCCGACCGGGCAGCGGTCGGTCGTCGCCGAGGCGTACGTCCAGCACGGCGACCTGCGGGCCGGTACGCGGGCCAGCGTCTCCCGGGCGTTGGACGCCTCGCCGACGACCTCGATGCCGTCCTCGGCTTCCAGCAGATCGCGTACGCCGCGCCGTACGACCTCGTGGTCGTCGAGGATGAAAACGCGTACGGGGGCCGCGGACTGCGACGGGGTCGTGCTCAGGGGGACTTCTCGGACTCGTTCACATCATGCTCGATCGCTTCGGGGAGAGGACCGGAACCATTATGTGCCCGTCCGCGGGCCTGTTCCCGTCGGGGAGCCACGGCATGGCAAACGGCGTTTGAACAGGGCCGAAAGGCCCTGTGGCCGGGGCCGGTCAGCGGACTGGACCCGGTGCCATACTGGCGCCGCCGAGATCGTCCGGGCGCCACGGACATCTCCCTTTCCCGGCCACCCCACTGCGCTGCACCGAGGAGTCACCGGCCCATGAACACCCCGAGCGAGGACTACCACGCACTGCTCGCACGGCATGAGGCGATGCGGCTGCGACAACGCATCCTGGCCCCGTCCGGCAGCCGTCCCCAACCGTGGAGCGCCAAGGCCCCGTCGGCGTACGACGGAACGGCCGACCAGCTGCTGATCAGCAACTCCCTCCTGCTGGTGAGCCCGCTGGAGGAGCTGATCGCCGAGCTGTACCGGCTTCTGTTCGAGCGGCATCCGTATCTACGGTCGTTGTTCCCCGAGTCGATGGCGTTCCAACAGGTCCATCTCGTAGGAATCTTCCGCTATCTGATCGGCAATCTGCACCGTACGGACGAGATGATCGGCGTCTTCGGGCAGTTGGGGCGCGACCATCGAAAGCTCGGTGTGCGCCCCGCGCATTTCGAGGCCTTCGAGGCAGCGCTGATCGAGGCGCTGCACGCGCGGGCGGGCGCCCGGTGGACCAGTGCGCTGGAGTACGCCTGGCTGCGGATGCTGCGGCTGGCCGTTTCGGCGATGGTCAGGGGCGCCGACGAGGCGATCGCCGAACCGCCCAGCTGGGACGCGACAGTGACCTCGCACGAACTCCGCAGGCCCCACCTCGCGGTGCTGCGGGTACGGCCCCATCAGCCCTACGCCTTCGAGGCCGGGCAGTACGCGTCCTTGGAGTCGCCGCTGCTGGAACAGGCATGGCGTCCCTACTATCTGGCCCGCGCGCCGCATCCGGACGGTGAGCTGGAGTTCCATGTACGGGCCCGGGGCGCCGGCGGGGTGAGCGATGCGCTGGTGCACGGTACGCGGGAGGGCGGAGCCATCCGTCTCAGCGCACCGCGCGGCGCGCTGACGCTGCCCGATCACATTCCGCCCGCAGACATTCTGCTGATCGCCTCCGGTACGGGCTGGGCTCCGATGAAGGCGCTGCTCCAGCGGATCGACGCCGACCGGTCACGTGCGCACCGGGTACGGCTGCTGCTGGGTCTCGCCGCGCCGGAGGAGAGGGCGGCCGAAGAGATGTACGACGCGGCGTATCTGGAGGAGTTCCGGCGAGGACGCCCGTGGCTGACCGTCATTGCGGCTGATGAGACGGATGCTCGCTTTGCGGGTGCCGGGCTGCGCGCCTTGAACGGAATGCTGTCCCCGCATCCTGGGGCCGCCGCCCGGCAGCACGCCCTCCTGGCCCTGGCCCCCGAGGCCTCCACGACCGGGCCGGCGCGGGCCGTCTCCGCGCGGCTGGTCGCCGCCGGAGTGCCGGCCGCGCACATCCGTCACGAGACCACCGGCATCGTCGCGGTCACAGAAACGTCTGCCAGTACGACCAGAACCGGGTTGCTATCAGCATGACGATGACCAGGCACCAGGTCACCGGCACAACGAGGGGGAACTCCAGCACCGCCGCGACCAGGGCGCGTGGGGCGGGCAGGACGCCATGGCGCAGATTGTGCACCGTGGTGTGCCAGAACATGAAGACGGTGGCCACCCACACGAGCACGCACCACAGGCAGAGGGCGCCTATGTCGTACAACGCCTGCGTCATCAGCCACATGCAGAAGCCGACGCCGAACAGCGTGCCGAGGTTCAGCCCCAACCAGTACCAGCGCCGATAGCGTGCGCCTGCAAGCAGGCCCGCGCCAGTCCCCATCACCACCCCGAAGGCGACCAGCCCGATGAGCGGGTTGGGAAAGCCGAACACCGACGCCTGCTCGCTGCGCATCACATTCGTACAGGACACCACGGGGCTCAGCGAGCAGGCGGGCACGAAGCCAGGACCGGCGAGCAGTTCGAACTTGTCGACCGTGATGACGAACGAACCGAGCAGCCCGAGTGCGGCGGTGATCACCAACAGCCACCCGAATCCCCGCCTCGCCCCGGCGCACTCCCGGTCGTAGCCCGTCGCGGACGCATTGGCGCAGACCCGGTCGTCGGCCTCGGGTCCTCCCGCCACCCGCCCCGCCCCACGTTCCAACAGCTTCATGTCCACCCCCGTACGGAACCGTCCGGCCAGACGACCTCCACCCGGATTCCTCGCGCACGCGCGAAGGCAACCAGATGTGCGGTGGCGTCCCGACCGTCCGACGGCGATCCGTCCCACACGGCGAGCACGGTCCGGCACGTCTCCACCAGACGTTCATCGGCGCTGACACACGCGTTGCGGTCGGCCGGATCGAAAGCCAGCAGCCGTACCTGTTCGGCCAGGACCAGCAGTTCGCCTGCGGCCGACCGGTCCCGCTCGGGCAGCACGGCGGGAACTGCGCCCTGGGCCGGCAGCAGCACTGTCAGCTTCCGCCCGGCCTCCCGGGCGGTCCGCCCGAACACCAGCGGCAGCCCCGCCCCGGCCCGCACCAAGGCGGCCGCACCTTCTGCCAAGCGGTCCAGCCGCGCTCTCAGTTCAGCTTCCACCAGTTCCAGGGTTCTGTTGCTGAGGTCTCTGTGCCCGACGACTGCGATCACTACGTTTCCCTCCTGCGCGTACCCGCACCGTTCGAACGCTCCCGCACGCCACGCCACACCACGGCCCGGCCCGGGGGCCGATACCGGACCGGCCCGCAGCATGCGATGTACCGCAGTGAACCCATCGGAGGTCCGACGCCGCTAGGGCCTTTCGGCCCTGGCATGGGGGCGGCGCCACACGATGTACTCGTGCGGCAGGTGAGCAGACCGGAGACGAGGCAGCCCCCATGAGCCACTCATGCCATCAGTCGCCCCAGCCGTCCGTGCGTACGGCTGTGACCACACGATCGGAGGCGGCACCGCTTTCGGGTTCGGCGGCCACCGGGCGTGCCGCACGGTCGAGTTGGCAGGTACCCAGGCACTGAGCCTGCTCGGCAGGGTGTCGCTCGGGCGGGTCTTCTTCACCCAGCGCACGCTGCCTGCCGTCCGACCGGTGAACCATCTGCTGAACCACGGTCAGGTCGTCATCCTGACCCCCATCAGGACTCGGATCTGTTCGCCCAGCCCCGCGACCATGGCGACTGGGAGTCGTGGTCGCCCACCAGGCCGACGACATCGATCCGCTGACCCATCTGGGCTGGAGTGTCGTCGCCACGGGGTAATGCCGCCCGGTCGCCGATCCGGACGCGCTGAAGCGCTACCAGCGGATACTCCGCCCCTGGTCGGGCCCGGTGATGAACTGCGCGGTACGCATCCGTCCACATCTGGTCACCGGAATCCGGCCGGCCGTCTGACACAGTACTTACGACCTGCCCCGCGTGCCGGAGCACCGCCTCGCCACCCCGGGCGAGCAGACTCCGCACTTCGGGAACCGGTGTCGTCCACCACCCACACCTGCGGAAGCACCACCACCACCGCCCGGCAGGCCAGCCAGCCCCGCACAAAGGTTCTGACATGCCATTGGCTGGAGCAATGGCCAGCCCGAAGCGTGGCAGCGCAGCAGGATGGACGTCTTGACCATCTCATGTGCCAGGAGTCCCGCGTGTACAGGCTGTGTGAGTGGAGCCGCCAGGAGCGCCGTCCGCGTGCAGGCCACACGGTAGCTCCGTCCTCCGACCGGGCAGCGTCCGTGCTCGCGCCGCTCATTCCGCGACGGAGTGAGCAGTGAGGCGGCCGGACCGCCCCGGGGCGGCGAGCGACTCGGCAGCGCGGCCTGGCGGTGGGGGCCCGCAAGTGCCGGCCGCGCCCGCATGGATGCGCTGGCTGCCCGCCTTCTACATCGCAGGCATCCTGGTGCTCGAACCCATTACGCCCGTGCAGTGGCCAGTGAGCTTCCTGCTCATCGCCCTCCCCGTGGTCGCCGCCTTCGCCCACGGCCCCGCTGCCGTAGCTGCCATCACCGTGTTCGCGATCGTCTTCGAAGGGGTCCTGGCCGGAACCCCGTGCTGCGCGGGCCGCCCGGTGGAATACGTGTGGGAGCGCCACTACGTGGCTGCCTACCTGTGTACCGCTCTGGTCGGCGTCCTTGGAACAATCCTGGCTGCCCACCGCGTGCGCCGGGAACGCACCCTCGCCACCGTACGTTTCGTGGCCGAGATCGCGCAGCGTGTCCTGCTCAGCCCGGTCCCTCACCGCATCGGCCCCATTCTGGTGGAAGCCCTCTACCTGTCCGCCGCCGCGGAAGCACGCATCGGCGGTGACCTGTATGAGGCCGTCCCCACCACGTACGGACTCCGCCTTGTCATCGGCGACGTCCGCGGCAAGGGACTCCTTGCCGTGGAGACGGCCGCCACCCTCCTCGGCGCCTTTCGCGAGGCCGCCCACGACGAAGCCGACCTCACTGCCGTTGCCCGCCGGGTGGAGACCAGCATGAACCGCAGGGCCGCCCGCCTGGCCGGAAGCGACATGGGCGAGCGCTTCGTCACTGCCGTCTTCGCGGAGATCCCCCGCCGCCACGTAGTCCGCATCGTCAACTGCGGCCACCCCCCGCCCCTCCTCATCCGCCCCGACGGAGTCACTGAACTGGAGGCGGCCGACCCCGCACCGCCCCTCAACCTCGGCATGCTCCTCACGCAGGCCTACCGCGTCGACGAGTACCCCTTCCGCCCCGGCGACCAGTTGCTGCTCTACACCGACGGCGTCACCGAGGCCCGTGACTCCACCGGGGCCTTCTACCCCCTCCGCGAACGTGTCCTCTCCTGGGGCCACCTCCAGCCGCGGGAACTCCTCGACCGTCTCCACCACGACCTCCTCATCTACAGCAACAACCAACTCCACGACGACACCGCGGCCCTCGCCGTCTACCACCAGAGCGACTAAAGAAGGTTGTCCCCAACTGGCGGTCCTGTTGGGGCGTTCGGTGGTCATGGGTGGGGGCATCTCGGCGGATGATCCGAAGTGGATCGAGCCGTTCTCCGGGTTGGGTGAGTCGCAGTTCGAGAAGCTGGTGGCGCTGGTGAGCCGTCATGGCGGTGATGCCCGGCGTGGCCGTCCATGGCGTCTGTTTCTGGCCGACCGGGTGTTGCTGATGGCCACTTGCCGGCGCACGAACCTCACGTTGCGGCAGTTCGCGCCGCTGTCCGGCATCTCGAAGTCGGCGGCCGACCGGATCCTTGACCACCTGGCGCCGCTGCCGGCGATCTCGCCGGTCCTCCGGCCGCGCAAGGACACCGTCCATATCGTGGACGGCACGCTGGTTCCCCTCCCGAGTCGACGACGTTCCTGTCGCCGACGAAGAGGCTCGGAACCAGAACCGCTCAACATCGTGTGCCAGGTGCCGGACAAGTCCCAGACAGCTCCACCCGACGGCAACTCTGGCTTGCGCAGCGCAGCGCCACGCGCGATCGACGCCGGACTCGGCAAACGCCCGGCAGTCGTTGCGAAGGCCGGGCAGCGGATGCCCGATCACCACCGGGCGTAAGCCGGCGGATCACGAGCGCGGAGCCGCTTGAAGGTTGCGTTTCGTGGACGTGTTGGTGGTGGGATCCCGTGCTGCTGAGCAGGGGACTATCCATCCTGAGCGTCCAGGAGATGTACCTGCTCCTACCTGCCGTGGCCGGACCAACCCGGATATGGCCTCGTCGACCAGCCGGGGCCGAGCTTGAGCGCGAAGTTCGTCACCCTGCGGCCGTCCGGCCAGGTTCTGCTGGAGAATCAGGGGCGGAACCGTGGTGAGCGGGAAGGCGGCCCCAAGAGTCAGGCGATCCGGATCCATGATCTCTACGACGAGTTCAACCGCCGTGAGCGCGGTCTGGTCTGGACGCGCAACGAGTTCATGCTGCCACGATCGGCCTCGGTCTCCCGCGGCAGCGTCACCTCAGGGACAGCCAGTGAGCAGTACGCGGTGGCCGTGGGACTGTCGGCTGGTCGAGGCGCCCCGGCGGTCTCACTGCCAGGCACCGGAGCCTCTCACGACGACAACCGGACAGTGCGCGTGGCGGAGGAGGGACTGGCTGACCGATCCGAGGAGCAGGCCGGTGAATCCGCCGCGACCGCGTGCGCCGACAATAAGCAGTCCGGCGCTCCTGCTCGCCTCGACGAGTGCCTCGCGGACGCCGCCCCGTACGACGGTGTGGACGAACGACACGTCCGGGTACCTCCCCCTTCGGCCGGCAACGGCTTCGGCGAGCAGACGCTCCTCGGCGTCCGCGAGCATGCCCGGCTCCGAGGCACAGGGCGCTGACGGATCCTGAGGCGGTGGAGCCTGCGCGCTCCAGGGCGTCCACGCGTGGAGGGCTACAAGGCCTGTTCCGGAAAGGGCGGCTTCCGCGAAGGCGAACCCGACCGCCGCATCACCGGCCGGTGAGCCATCGACCCCGAGCAGGATCGGGCGGGTGGCATCGGGACTGCCTCGCACCACCATGACCGGGCTGCGACCATGTGCGGCCAGATGTACCGCCGTCGACCCCAGCAGCAGCCCCCGAAACCCCCCGATCCCCGGCTGCCGACCACGACCAGCGCTGCATTGCGCGACTGAGCCTCCAGCACCGCCAGCGGCTCACCCGTCACCACCGCGTTGCTGATCTCCACCTCAGGGACGATGGAACGTGCACGCTCCACCGCCTCGGCCACCAGCCGTCCGACCATGTTCCGCAGCCCGCCCCCGGCCGGCCCCAGCGGCGACGAGCCGGGCGGAACATGCATGGCCGGCGTCCCTGACAACCTCGATCATCAGGTTGAGCACACGTCGGTTCAGGCCGGTGACCGCGCTGCTGAGCGTGTGGATTCGTGACCGAAATGAGAGGCTGCGGAGTTCTTCCGTCGAACGACGGGTGATACTCAAAGCGCCTGTCATCGCACCAACGTGCACAGCAGCAGCTTTCGCCGTTGTTCGGGCTGCCCAAGCCGGCCACAGACCCCACCAACGCCCATCTCGGGCCGATAATTACAATTCGAGGAACCGTTCCCTCGAGCCATGTCTCATTTTTCACTTCGCCGGATCCAGTGGGCCCGGCGCTGACGACGCGCAACTGAATTTGATTGAACCTCGCCGGATTCCTGGGCTTCCGTAGTGGGAAGGCCCGTCGAGACGCCAAGGTTGTCTACAGCGTAATCCGTCGTTGCAATGCTGTCGACGAGCTGGTCTTCGGTGAAATTCTCCGAACCGGGAACATGTGGAACAAAGCCGACGAGAACGCCTTCGCTGACGATCTCCGCATCAAGACCGGCAGCCCCGTCAAGGTCCCACAGAGCTTCAAGATCTTCGTCGAGCACGACCCTGATACCGAACTCGTAAACACCCGCCTCGACCACATGCGCCATGACTCCGCGAGCGCGAAGTCTCGACACCATCCGATCTGCACGATCTGATTCCATACGCGTACACCTCGTCACTCCGTTCGACAGGCGCCTTTGCCGACTACGTCAAGCACACGCCGGGGACTCGGCGAGAACGACAGGTTGCCCTCCCCGTTCAACGCTACTCCGAAACAAATCCATCCGCCCATCAGCTAAACGCGACGAATCTCGTCGGCACAACATCGTTCGACGCTTTTGAAGCAGCACTGCACGATTGGCTCGCAATCGATGAAGAAGTCTCGACAGGAGCCCTCATTCGGAGCGCGTAGACCCAGCCGCGGTCACGCAACAATTAAATTCTCTCCCGAATTCATCGAACAGTTCCACCATTATCGATCACCGACTCTCTCATTATTACGCTGCAGAGTTGAATGTCTCCACGCCCGACCGCGCCCGGGGCCCGGGCCGGGGGAATATCGCCGCGCTCAGCTGGGGTTTCACCATTTTCAGCGCGCGGAACGGTCACCTACGGGACAACCCTCAGCCCATCGGTGTCCGTCGGACGGCCTGGCTCCGTTCAGGGAAACCGGGGTGAGTAGGTGATGCGCTTGAGGTGGTACCACCGGGCAACGCATTTGGCCGGCCACGGCTTCTGACCGTGCCGGCCGAATGGTTCGCCCAGTCCACTGACCGAGACCGGTGTGTAGGGCAGCACCTGGTCGCCGTGTGCCGCGTGGGTGCGCAGCCACCGGTCCTGGCGGTCCCAGTGCTGGGCCCGTACCTCCATCTTCCGCTCCAGGTGGGCCAGAGGGACGGCAAGTCCGACGCAGGCCATGACGCCGACCGCTGCCCCGGCCGCCATCGCGAGGCCGGGCAACCACTGCCGTGTGCGCAGGACGCGGCCCAGAATGGCACCGACGGTGACCAGGAGAATGACGTAGAGCAGCAGATAGTCGTTCCAGGTTCGTGAGGCGGTGGCCACGCTCGCACCGAATGCCGGATGGGCGACGACCGTGCAGAGATATCCGGAGAGCAGGAACGCGACTACCCCGACCACGACCGGAATGAGAGGCCGACGCCATAGGAGCCCCTGCGTCTGCGGGCCGTCTCCGCGCACCAGCAGTCCCAGGAGGAGGCCGGCCGCGAAGGCCCCGGCGTACTGCCACGTCGAAAGGACCGTCCCCAGGATGTCCATGAACGCGCGCAGACATGTCATGAGCGTGTCCGGGCTGAACATTGACGTGGCGTCGGCGTCGAACCGCTGGCGCCGGGTGCGCGCGCCGGGCGACGTGTAGAGGATGACGGTTCCGATCGCGGTCCCGGCGAAGGCGACCGCGCACCACGAGCGGGCCAGAGTCCGGCCGGGGCCCGGCAAGGCCCAGTAACTCGTCAGCAGTGCAAGGGCGAGGACGACGAACACCACGACCGCCGTCTCCTCCGACAGTGTGCCGATGAAGACTCCTGCCACGAGCGCGGTGCCGAAGGCGAAGACGCGGCCCATCCGGGTGCGCGCGCGCAGCAGCGGGATGACGGAGCCTGCGGCCAGAACTGGCGCGAGGGTGTGCGAGACCGAGGAGGCCGGCCAGTAGAACGTCTTGTAGGTGTTCTGCGTGGCGAAAAGGAAGACGACTGTCATCATCGCCGCCACCAGCGGAGGGACCGCGCGGGGCGCCCGCATCCTGGTACTGCGGAGCGCTGAGGCGGTCACTGCCCAGAGAATGCCCAGGATGAGAATGCCGGTGATCAGTGCGAACCACCTGTGGCCCGGGACTCCGAAGGCGGCGTAGGCGACGACGAGCAGCGCGTTGGCGACACGTCCGTTGTCCTGGAAGTAGAACTTGTCGATCAGGCCGGATGCGCCCTCGTCCCGGACTACCGGGAGGAAGCACCAGTCGTCCGCTCCCGGGCGGACCAGGAGGCCGATCCAGACCGCCGCGCTCAGCAGGCCGAGTGGCAGCAGTACGAGAACGGTGGTCCAGACGGTCGTCCACCGTGACGCGAGCCACTTGTTGCTCCACGTACCCGATCCGTCTTCCGGGTGGGAGAGGTCAGGGGCCTTCGATTGCTCCGCGGTCATGTGTTCTGATGCCCTTCATGAGGAAGGCGCCGTTCGGGTCCGGCCGGGGCGGGTTCCCGATCAGCGGGCCCGTTGCTGGGAGAGGGCGGCGCCGGAGTTGATGGCCCACCGGGCGAGCAGGAACGAGAGCGGGGTGGCAAGGAGCCCTGCCGCCACGGCGGCGACGTTCTTGTCCATGCCCAGGGCATTTACACCGGCAAAGAGCAGAACGCCGGTGAGTACGAGGTTGACGAGGCTCGAGACGGGATACCGGAAGAATCCGTGCCACGTCGGTTTCGTACGACAGGTGATGTACGTATTGAGGAGGAACGACCCCACGATACTGACCGCGAAACCGATGACGTGGGCGATCAGATAGGGGATCCATCGGTTCAGGGAGGCGTACACCGCCAGATAGACCGCTGTATTGACGATTCCGATCGACGCGAAGACGAAGAACTGACGCACGGTGCGCCCCTTGGACGATCCGATCGCAGAGGCTCCCGCATCCGTCGTTGACGGCCTTTCGGGCAGATGGCGGTCCGCAATGGTGCGGCGCTCCTGCCGCACGCTTACCTCCGTCTCGCGCACCACGTAGAGCGGCCGGTGCTTCGTTTCGAAGTAGATGCGCCCGACGTATTCACCGATGATGCCGAGCGTGGCCAGCTGGACCCCACCGAGTGCCACGACAGCGGTCAGCAGGGTGGCGAATCCGGGAACGCTCACACCGTGCAGGGCAACGCCGACGACGATCCATAGCGCGTACGCCAACGCTGCGGAGAAGAGCGTGAGACCGATGTAGACAGCCAGACGCAACGGTCGGCTGTTGAAGGAGATCAGTCCGTCGATGCCGTAGTTGAGCAGGCGCCTTCCGCCCCACTTCGAGGTACCGGCGGCGCGGCTGACGTTGTGGTAGGTGAAGCTGACGGTGTCGAAACCGATCCAGGAGAAGATTCCCTTGGAGAACCGGTTGGCTTCGGGCAGGGCGAGAACCGCTTCGACGGCAGGTCGGGACAGCAGCCGGAAGTCTCCCTCTCCGTCGGTGATGTCGACATCCATGCAATGCCCCATCGCACGGTAGTAGGCCGTGCTGACGACGCTGCGCAGCACGCCGTCCCCCGAACGGTCCCGACGCGCGACGACCTGGTCGTAGCCGTGCTGCCGCAGCTCCAGTATCCGGGGAACGAGTGAGGGCGGATGCTGAAGGTCGGCGTCCATGAGAATCACGGCGTCACCCCGGGACATACGCATTCCCGCAAGCATCGCGGCCTCCTTGCCGAAATTCCGGCTGAAAGAGGTGTAGCGAACCCGCGGATCCGCGGCAGCGAGAGAGCGCAGTAGCTCCCTGGTCGCGTCCCGGCTGCCGTCGTCGACGTAACAGACCTCAAAGCTGCGTCGAGTCGTTTCGAGGACGACAACCAGTGTTTGATGAAATCTCTCGATCACCTCGTCCTCATTGAAACAGGGAACTACGATCGAAACCTGGCACTCTGTCATTCGGATCCCTGGCAGGTGTGGTCACGGCATCTCGGAGCATGCGTCTGTGTCCTCTTGACGCGTCTCGACCCGAGGCATCGTCAAACGAATTGTGCAGGCCTCATAGTTCACCGCGATGCCTTCCGGCCGAATCACACCACGGGATGGCACCGAATGGGTGAAGCATCCGTCTCGTCCGCGCCCGAACGGTCCTGGGTGATGCGCCGGACCGATCGACTCCTGATTCCCCTCTGCTGCGTTGCAGTGTTCTTCGAACAAAGAGTTGTGCAGATGCGGCTCTGATCAACGGCACGTGCGCTCATGTTCTGCTGAAGTGTCTGTCACTTGGCCATCTTCTGGGGGGGTTCGGGCCCGTCCGGCCCTGGTTTCCCTGATCGCCGTCGGTGAACAGCCGTGCCCGGCCGGACAGCGAGGGGGTGCGTAGGCCGCGGGGACCGGCGTTTCCCACCGGGTTCGGCGCCCCGGGGGCCGAGACACGCCGGAGCGAACTGGTCCCGACTGCGTCAGCCTGAGGGCGGACCCGCACCCGAGGGCCGCGGCGCGGTGTCGGACCCGAACGAAAGGAATACCGGTCGTGGAACGTCCCCCAGATGAATCCGTTCAGGAGCGACGGAGGGGCGGTGTTCCGGACCGCGGGACAGCTCGGTGGTGGCCATCTCCGTGGGTCGGTTCGCTCGCGATCCTCCCCATCGCCCTGCTGGCGGCCGCGGCCTGGTTCGGCCGTTGGGTGCGCCCCTCCGGTGATGACTGGTGCTTTCTGCCCGTCGTGCGTGACGGGGGTCTGTCCGCGATCGTGGGGAAGTTCTACTACCTGGACAACGGGCGCGTCATGAACGCCGTGCTGGTCTGGTGCTATGCGCGGTTCGGTGTCGCCGGGCATCAATGGTTCGGACTGATCAGCGGTGTGCTGATGCTCGGGCTCCTCTGGGCCGTTGTCGCCGGCGCTCTGCCCAGGGCAGGGATGACGGTGCCACGGGGGGTCCCCCTCCTGCTGGCATCGATGGTGACGGCGATGTTCCTGTTCGGGTCCCCCAACACCTACAAGACGTTCTACTGGCCGGCCGCGTCAGTCTCGCACACCCTGCCCCCCGTGTTCGCCTGCGCTGCGACCATTCCCCTCCTGCGCGCCACATCACGACGGGGCAGAGGTTTCGCCCTGCTCACGGTCTTCGTGGCGGGGGTCCTGATGGGCACGCTGTCGGAGGAGACCTGTGTCGTCGGTGTGGTTGTACTGAGCTGCTTGCTGCTGATCAGCGGCCGGGTCTTCCCGAAGAAGCGACGTACCTTCTTCCGCAGCTGGTGCGCCGCCGGGATCACTGGCATCGTCATCGGAAGCCTGATCCTCCTCAATTCTCCGGGCTCACGGCATCGGCGTGAACGTCACGATGCCGTGTCGACACTCACTCCCGAATCGCTCCTCGCTTCGCTGCGCGGCTTCGCGCACAACGCAGCAGTCCTTCTCACGACATGGCAGTACCTGGGCGCCCTCGTGGCAGGCTTTCTCCTGAGTCTGCTGATCCGGCAGCACGAAGGCCGTCTTCCCCGGATGAGATGGGGGACGCTGCTCGCTCGGACCGGTGTCTGCGCCCTCCTCGTCTCCGGCTATCTGTGCACGGTCATCACCTACCCGGTCTTCGGGCCGAGCGTCATGACGTCCACACGACTCTGGAACGACTACCTGCTGCTCTATATCCTGCTGCTTGTCCTCGTGGGCACACTCCTCGGCCGCGCGTGGAGAGAGAGTGGGCGCCCCACCGGGCCGCCGAAGGCCGCCGCCGCAACCGTGCACGCCCTCGTCTGCCTGGCGCTTGCGGTCTCGCTCGTGCATCTCGACGCCGACATGGCGGTACGTGCTCGGAAATGGGACCACCAGGATCACTGGTTGCGCAGCCAGTCCGCGGCCGGCGCGAAGGTACTCCCCTACACACGGCTGCCCATCAGCAAAATGACCGAACCGTTCGGTGACGACGGGCGCAATCCGTGGCCCGCGTCATGCGTGGCCCACTACTACCATCTGAAACGCGTGGTCCTGGCGACAGGATTCCCCTGAGCACCGGCCCGTGCAGACTCAGCCCGGATCCACCGGCTTGATGCCTGTGGATAGCTTCTCCGAAAACGAGGAAGTGCCCTGTGACCTGCGATGATGGGAGTTCTTCACGCTT
>NZ_JBFAJH010000082.1:0-20844 GCF_040655115.1 Streptomyces atratus
GGACCGGCCAGTCGGCGATCGTCTCCTCCTGGACGCGTTCACGGGCCGACCTGTGCCGTACGAGGAGAACGGGCTCTCGGCCAGCCAGAGCTGAGTGCACAGCGGGTCGAGAAGGAGACCACTCCGCCGTTCTCGCAGAAGAACGGGCGATCGTCGCCGGCGGTCCGAAGTCCTCGATGGGGTTCCTTTCCTGAGTGGGCATTTGATGTTGATTCGCGATGGGTATTTCGACCCGCTTTGCCGTATTCATCGCCAACGCGCACACCCTGAAATGCCTGGAAGCTCCACACTGGTGGGAATCTTCCGCCCCATTACTAAACCAGACGGAATCCAGTGCCGCGAAGCGGATCAAACGGGCGCACAGGTCGGTACCCGGAAGGCCGTAAAGGCGCGCATAAGGTGCGAATCAGCCCGAAGATTGTTGGCCACAGGAGCGACTTAGCACCACAAAGCATCCCTAAACGCCCCCTCAGACCAGGTTGTCCTCGACGGTGAGCCCGAAAGCGCCGCGGCCGTACATCGCCAGCGCCCGTTCGACGTCGTTGGCCACGTGCACACTGCCTGCGTGGGCGTCCCGCCAGGCGCGCTCGATGGGGTTGCCCCGGCGCAGCGAGTTGCCGCCCGCCGTCTTGAACAGCAGGTCCATCGCGGCGACGGCCCGCTCGGTGCCCCGCACCTGGTCCCGGCGCGTGCGCAGGCGCAGTTCCACGGGGATCTCCCGCCCCTCCGCCGCCAGCGCCGACAGCTCGCGCAGGTTGCGGTCCATCTGCAGCAGCGTCGCGTCAATGTCGGAGGCCGCCCGCGCGATCGCGACCTGGGCGAAGGGGTCCTCGACGAACCTGCCGCCGCCCAGGCTGAGCCGGACCCGTTCCTTCATCAAGGAGATGTAGGAGTCGTAGCCGCCTGCCACGGCGCCGATGACCGGAGCGGTGATCGCGCTGGTGAAGACGGCCGCGAACGGCAGCCGGTACAGCGGCCCGGGGTTGACCTTCTGGCCGGGCCCCTTCAGCTGCGCCTGCTCGTAGTTGCGGATCACGCGGTGGGCAGGGACGAACACCGGCTCGACGACGATGTCGTTGCTGGCGGTGCCACGCAGTCCCACGACGTCCCAGACGTCCTCGATCCGGTAGTCGAAGCGGGGTACCAGCACCGTCATGAAGTCGACGGGACGGCCCTGCGCCCCGACGACCAGGGCCCCCAGCAGCGCCCATCCGGCGTGCCCGCAGCCGGAGGAGAAACTCCACCGGCCGGAGAGCCGGTAGCCGCCGCCGGAGTTCCCGCCCAGCGCGGCCGAGCCTCAGCGATCCGTCAACTGGTCCTCCAAGCCCCCGCACCTGTGGTCGCCCGGGCCCTCGGCTACCACGACAAGACCACCACCAACCTCGTCACGGAGGCCGGCGGAACCTGGAGCCGATACGCCCCTGGCATCCACAGCCAGTGATCGCTACAGGCCGCCGGTTGCGCTCGTCTCCACGAAGCGGACACCGCAGCGACGGATGTGATCAAGGAACTCGACTTCGTGCATTAGCGGGCGCCCCGAACCCGGCCTCGACTGGTGAGCTGGCGCATTCGGGCGTATCTCCTCTACCCCTCGTCATGAGTCACACCACGTCGGGCCATGGACTTTCCGTTGGCGTGGTACTCCTCGGAGGGCGTCCGTCGACGTGGTACTCCTCGGAGGGCAACGAGTCCCATTCAGTATTCGCGCCGTCGCGCGTCACCATGAACAACGGACGCGATCGGAGGACCTGCCCGACCAGTTGCCCGCGCATGACGACCCCGGGATCATCCGGTCCTGCGTAGCCCTCGGGCATGTAGCGAAAGTGCACGTTCATCGCCTCGGCATACGCGATTGCGTCGCTCTCCAGCTCCGCCATGTCTCTCCCGACCAGCGGGAGTCCGTCGTACGCAACCTGGGGACCCTGCACGGCGTCGGCAGCGATGCAAAACAGCCCCACAGCTTGGCTCACATAGGCCGTGACGGCAGGTGGAGAAGGAGCGACCCCGCGACGGTGGACTTCGACCTTCCAAGTTGGCGAGAAGATCGCGTGGCCCCGTGCACAATCGCTGACCTTCGTCTGGCCGAGTATCTCAGCCGCCTCGACCACTTCGTTGACGGTCATACCGAACCGAAGCGGTCCGACGCCGACAGCCGGCGAATAGGACCACTCGTCCCGTTCGGCGACTCCGAAATCGGCTTCGGTCTCGAACGCCATAGTCGCTCCTCTAGAGACACCTGAGAACTTGCCGTCGCCTATCATGCCAATCGCCGACCAGCAGGCTGCCGGGTGCCGCCGAGCTCGCGCAGATCACTCAGCGCAAGCCCCATCTCGGCTCGGCCGCGAATACGCGACACCTGAACATGCGAGCTCACCAGTCTCGGACCCCCTGCCGTTCAGCGCCGCGCGGCCTGTGCCCCGCGACACCCGCGCCGGCCGCGTGTCGAGGGACACACATACCGGCAGATAGGTCTACACCTGCGGGTAGGGTCCTTCGGCATGAGCACAACACCGCCCGACATACGCCGGGTCAGCCTCCGCGCCGCCCTCGGAATCGGGGCGGCCTTCACCGCCGCCGCGTTCGGCGCCGGGTTCACCCTCGCCGCCGACCAGAG
This sequence comes from Streptomyces atratus, assembly GCF_040655115.1. Classification (GTDB taxonomy): domain Bacteria; phylum Actinomycetota; class Actinomycetes; order Streptomycetales; family Streptomycetaceae; genus Streptomyces; species Streptomyces atratus_D. The sequence continues at coordinate 2,615 of NZ_JBFAJH010000082.1, forward strand.
CGGCGGCGCGGACCCGGACAATATCGTCGTCGAGCACTTGGTCGGCCCCCGCCACGGCACCGGGGACCCGTTGCCCGGCATGTGCACCGGCTATTCCGCGACCATGGGGAATGAGGCCGTCATGCGGGAGGAGGCGCTCTCGACCGCCTGCCAGTTCATCCGTGACAGCCGGGCCAAGGACGCCGAAGCCGCTGTCCAGGCGCTACGGGACGCCGCCCGTGTTCTGGAACGGGGCCGCCGGTGAACACCCCCCGCTGGGTCACCCCGCGCCGCCTCGGCGCCGCCGCCGCGATCTACGGCGTGTTCGTTACGGGCTGGTACCTGGGTCAGCCCGTCACCCCCGAATGCCACGTCGACCAGGCCGCCCTCGACCGGATCGCCGAGGAGTACGAAACCGAACCATCCCCCACACCCACTCCGACGCCGACGGCGTACCCGTCACGGTACGACTCGAAGTCCCCCCTCCCGCTCGACCCGACGCCGGACCCGGCCTACAAACCCCCCTACAACCCGCGTGGGGGCGCCGACGCCAGGTGGTCCCAAACGGTCACTGACTACGCCGTCGCCTGCACCAACGACACGAGCGAACGCCCCCGCATGCGAGCGTGGTTCGAGGGCCACTGGCGGTAGAGAGGCGGTGTGGCCCGGGGCGTCCGCCGACGCGGGCGCCGGCCCCGTGTCGTGCGACACTCCCCGGATGCCTGCCTGGATAACCCTGCGCCGCCTCGGCGCCGCCACCACTTTGTACGCCGTGTTCCTGGCCGGGTGGTGGCTGGGCCAGCCCGTGCGCTCCGACGGCTGCCTCGAAGACCGGCTCACCGCCGGGGAGGACGGTCGTCCCACACCGGTAGAACCGGCCGACCTCGCCCGGTACCTCGAGAACCTCAACCTCGACTTCGGTCTCCTCGACTGGGCCGACGACATGGACGGCTACCGCGACGGCGAATACGGCCCCAGCGACTACGGGCACGACCTGCGGGGCGGGTCCGAAACGTACGTCACGTCCGGCGCTGTCCACGCTCCTTGCTCCTACAAGAAGCGCGCCCGCCTGCTCGCGTGGATCAACGGCGACTGGGGCTGACTACACCTGTGCCTGCCTCACGGGCCCTCGCCGCGCGGCCGACTCATCCCACTGGACCAAGGACGTAACGTTCGCCGAGGACGCCAGCCACGTCCGCCGCCACCACGCCCCCGCCGTCATGACCACCCTGCGCGACCTGGCACGCGCCACTGTCCACCGGGCCGGCTGGGCCAATATCGCCAGCGCCCGACGCGCGCACGGTCAACCCGGGGCCGTCCTGACCCTCCACAGCATCCCATGACCAAATCGAGCGAACACGACTCTCCCCGGGGCCCTGGGGATGGGGCTAACCCCTGGGGGCGTGCACGGTTCCCGCATACCGCTGGGCGAAGTCCGTGTCACCGTCGGCGGTGACGGTCACATCGTATCGCCCGCCTTCCGTGGGCCACGTCACGACGGCCTTCTCGCGCGGGCCGACCATCTGGGTGCACAGCACGCCGCCGAAGTCGTTCGGGGCGACCGTGAAGCACACGGCGGCCCCGCCGTCGTTGGCCAGCAGCAGCTCGACCGACGCGTTCTCCGGCTCGCTGCTCAGCAGGACCGCCGCCACCCGAGGGGCGGCGGAGCCGTCCTGGTGGTCGTCCCCCGCTACCGTTCCGGCGAAGCGGCAGACGAAGCCGTCGGCGCCGTGGACGGTGAAGTCGTAACGCCCGCCGGTGCGTACCGTGTCCCACACATAGGCAGCGGTGCTGCGCGGCGCGACGGTGAACGGCCTTCCGGCGAACGGCCGGGCGATATTCGGGAACACCGTGAAGGGGAAGGCCACGGTTCCGTCGTTGGCGAGCGTGCAGGTGACCATGCCACTGGCACGGTCCACCACGATGTCGGCCCATGGGCGGTACGGCAGCGGCCGGTGCGGACGCGCTCGGCCCGGCTCCTGTGTCGGCATGATCTGTCCGCCCGGTGCCGGCACCTCCACCGGCGGCAGCGTCATCGCCGCGTCCGCCTGCTCCACCAGTGCCTGGGTGTCCGGCAGTACAGGGACCGAGAAGTCGGGCCGGGTGAAGTCGAAGCAGCTCGTGAGGTCGCCGCACACGGCGCGGCGCCACTCCGAGATGTTGGGCTCTTGTACGCCGGTGACGCGCTCCAGGAAGCGCAGCACGGAAGTGTGGTCGAAGACCTGGGAGTTGACCCAGCCGCCGCGTGACCACGGCGATATCACCCACAGCGGCACGCGGTTGCCCAGCCCGATCGGCTGCCCGTCCACGAACTCCTCAGGGGTCCCCGCGGGAGGGAAGGGCGGTACCACGTGGTCGAAGTAGCCGTCGTTCTCGTCGTACATGACGAGGAACACGGTGTGCCGCCACACCTCCGGGTTCGCGAACACCGACTGGAGCGCCGTGTTGACCCAATGCGCGCCGTAGGCGGGGCTGGCGGCCGGATGCTCGCAGAACAGGTACGGCGAGACCAGCCAGGACACCGTCGGCAGCGTTCCGTCCTTGCAGTGCGCGTCGAACGCCGAAAGGTCCCACTTCGTCATCGCGTTGATGTAGCGCGGGTCGTCCTTGTCGAAGTCGTGGAACCGGTCGAAGTACTCCAGGGCGTTGTCCTCGTAGTTGCCGTCGCGCTCGTCCAGTCCGGGAGTGTGGTAAACGCGCCAACTGACGTCGGCGGCCGACAAGCGCTCTGCGTACGTGGTCCAGTCGCAGACCGGGCTGCTGGGCAGGGGGGTGTTGTCGATCCATGGGCCGGTCGTGCCGTCGCGGCCTGGACCGACCGTGCCCGTCCACAGGTAGAGGCGGTTAGGGCTGGTGGGTCCGGCCAACGAGCAGAAGTACGCGTCGCACAGCGTGAATGCATCGGCCAGCGCGTACTGGTAGGGGATGTCCTCACGGGTGAAGTAGCCCATGCTCTGTTCACCCTTGGCGGACGTCCACCGGTTCATCGCGCCGTTGTTGATGGCATCGTGACCGGACTCCCAGTCGTGCGGCAGGCCGTCCGCGTTCTGCGCGTTGAACTTCGTGGAGTCCATCCGGTACGGCAGCAGGAAACCGCCGTCGACTCGGGACAAGGCGGGCTGGCGGAAGACGGAGTCACCGTTCGGGAACGTCAGTGCCTGGCGGTCGGCGAACCCGCGTACGCCGTTCAGCGTGCCGAAGTAGTGGTCAAAGCTGCGGTTCTCCTGCATGAGGATCACCACATGGCGGACATCGTCCAGGGGGGACGTCATGGTGTCAGTTCCTTTCCGCCGGGGTGAGCAGGGACGAGAGCAGGCCCAAGTCGGCCTGCTCCAGGGAATCGAGGACGGTCCGCCCGGTCGCAGGCGGTATCGGCACGGTGGAGGGCACGGCCAGTACCGCGCACCCGGCGGCCTCGGCCGAGGCGATGCCCGTGGGCGTGTCCTCGACGGCCACGCAGGCGCGCGGATCGACGCCGAGGGCGGCGGCTGCGGCGAGGTACGGTTCGGGCGCCGGCTTCGTACGGGGGGTGTCCTCGACCGCGACCGTCCACGCGAACCGCTCCTCGCCCAGCGCCTTGCGCACGAGGTCGAGGACATGGCGCGGCGACGCGGTGACGATCGCCGCAGGCACGTCAGCCGCGGCCAGCTCGTCCAACAGGCGCAGTACGCCCGGGCACGGGACGACCTCGTGGGCGACCAGGTCGGCGAACACCGCATCCAGCTCAGTCGCGAGCGTGCCGAGGTCACACGCCGCCGAGCCACCCGTGCTCTGCAGGTGAGCGGCGGTGTACGAGGCCGGCCGACCCAGCACATGCGGTGTGTCCGCGGCGGTCAGGGGCCGCCTGATCCCGTCGGCGACCTGTTCCACCGCGGCCCACCACAGCCGCTCGGTGTCGACGAGTGTGCCGTCCATGTCGAACAGCACGGCGGAGGGAAGGCCAGTCGCGGCGATGCGACGATTCATGGTGCGTTTCTTTCCGGTACGAAGCGAAAGGGGGGCTGCAGCGGACGTACTCCACGGGGAGGCCGGAATCATCAAGTGGCCTGATCCGGACCGGCGGAGTCGTCCGATCGAGCAGGGGCCGGGCTGTCAGGTCACATCACCGCCGCCCTTCCCTTGGCGACGATCCACCAGCACCGGCCGGTCCGGCAGCGTCAGCGTCACCGCCGCACCGACGGGGAGTGTGGCCGTGGAGTGTGTCGGCACGTCGGCCGTCACCTCGGCGCCGTCGGCCAGGCGTACGGTCAGCCGTGTCGTGGAGCCGAGGAACGCCGCGCTCATGATCCGGGACGTGCCGCTCCCGTCCGCCGTGACCTCGACCGCTTCCGGCCGTACCAGTACGTCCACGTCGCCGGCTCCGCCGGCGACCTCGGCGCCCGGCAGCCTCCCGTGGACCGCCAGTGTGCGGCCGCACACGTTCACGGTCCTGCCGTCCGACCCGGCCCGGGCCGGGATCCGACTCATCACCCCCACGAACTCGGCGACGAACGCGGTCGCGGGGCGCTCGTACAGCTCTGCCGGGGGCGCGCACTGTTCCAGTCGTCCGCCGCGCATCACCGCCACCCGGTCGGCCATGGAGAGGGCCTCCTCCTGGTCGTGGGTCACCATCAGGGTCGTGATGCCCACCTGCTGCTGGAGGCGGCGGATCTCCTCGCGCAGCGTCAGCCGGACCTGTGCGTCGAGTGCGGACAGCGGCTCGTCGAGCAGCAGCACGCGCGGCTGCAGTGCCAGGGCGCGGGCCAGCGCGATCCGCTGCTGCTGCCCGCCGGACAGTTGGCGCGGGAAACGGGCGGCATGCTCCGGCAGCCCGACCAGCTCCAGGAGTTCGGCGGCGCGAGCCTGTCGCGCCGCCTTGCCGGTGCCGCTCATCCGCAGTCCGAACGCGACGTTGTCGAGGGCGTTCAGGTGCGGAAAGAGGCTGTACGACTGGAACACCATGCCCACGTCGCGGCGGTGCGCGGGGACGGACGTGATGTCCTCCCCGTCCACGACCACCTCCCCCGCGTCGGGCCGCTCGAATCCGACAACCGTCCGCAGTGCGGTGGTCTTGCCGCAGCCGGACGGGCCGAGCAGCGCCAGGAGTTCGCCCGGGCGGACCGTCAGGTCCAGGCCGTCCAGTGCCGTCGTGGCGCCGAAGGTGCGGCGCAGACCGCGGAGTTCGACAGTGGAGCCAGTCTGTGTCGGACTGATGGTTTCGCGATCGGTTACAAGGGTGGTCATGAGGTCTCCATGGGGCGGCGGGCGCGTCCGGCGGCGGCGATCATCAGTAGCAGCACCCAGGTGACGAGCAGGCCGAGCACCGACACGGCCACCGACATCTGCGCCTGGGAGCCGCTGATGACGACGATCCACACGGCAAACGGCTGGTATCCGAGGACCGCGGCGGCGGTGTACTCGCCGAGCACGAGTGCCAGGGTCAGGAACGCTGTGTTGAGGAGGGCGCCGCGCAGGTTGGGCAGCACCACATGCACGAGCGTGCGGGGCCACGGTGCCCGGCAGGCCCGGGCAGCCTCGACGAGCACGCGCAGGTCGATGGCGGCGAGCCCGGTATCGAGCGTGCGGTACGCCAGTGGCAGTGCCATCAACGTGTACGCGAGCACCAGAACGAAGGGGAATTCCGGGTTCTGGAGTGCGATCAGCGCCTGGAAGAGCGGTGTGCCGGCGAAATGGTCCGGGCCCCAGCGCAACACCGTGCTGATCCCGGTGACGAGGGCGACAGCGGGTACGACCAGCGGCAGCAGGCACACGATCTCGACGAGCGCACGCAGCCGCGGTGCGACCAGTCGGACCGCGATCAGGGCGGGCACGAGCAGGCCCAGAACGAGCGCGATAGTGGCCGCGGCCAGTTTCAGGGTCAGGGTCAGGCTTTCGGTGAAGCCGTCGGCGTCGAAGATGGCGGTGTAGGCCTCGAAGCTGGTGCCCTGGCGCGGGACGCCGACTCCGAGGCTGAAGGCGATGGCGCACGCGAGCGGGACGAGGAAGTACACACCGGTCAGCAGCAGCACGGCACCGCGCCCCCAACGAGGGCGGGTCAGGCGAGCCATCGCGCGCTCCTGCGGTGCAGTGGCAGGTGAATGGCCATCACGAGTCCGGCGACCAGCACCATGTCGACGCCGAGTGCCAGCGCGACGTTGCCCTCGCCGACCAGCACATCGCCGGACAACGCATCCGCGATCTGCATGGTGACAAGCGGAACCGAACTGCCGACCATCGCGGCCGCGGTCGCATACGCGCTGAACGCGGTACCGAACAGCAGGACATAGCCGCCGAGCAGCGAGGGCATGAGGATCGGGAGTGCGACGTGCGTCCAGTACTGGAAGGTGCTCGCGCCGTTATTGTGGGCGGCCTCGCGCCACTGCCGCCGCAGCCCCTCCAAAGCGGGGGTGAGCGTGAGCACCATGAGCGGTACCAGGAAGTAAAGGTAGACCAAGGTCAGGCCCCAGAAGCTGTACAGACTCCAGCCATGGCCGGCCAGATGGAATTGGCTCGTCAGGACGCCGGCGTTGCCGAGCGTCGCCACGAACGCGAACGCGAGCGGGACGCCACCGAAGTTCGCCAGTACGCCGGCCCCTGCCAGGACCGCCTCGCGCAGGGCGCGGAATCGTGAGGTGACGACCGCGTGGGCAAGTGGCAGGCCGACGATGGCGGCGATCAGTGCGGAGACTGCGGAGAGTTTGACGCTGCCGAGCAGGGCCGTCAGGTGGGGGCCATGCAGGGAAGCGCTCATGTTCGCGGTGGTGAGGCGGGCTCCGCCCGACGCGGTGTCGGGCGTTGTGAACGCGCCGAACACCATCGTCCCTGCGGAAAGGCCGAACACTACGGCCGTGAACAGGAGGAGGGGCGCGACGCCGAGCCAGCCTGCCGAGCGCGGACGGTGCCACCGCCGGGCGGCACCGATGCGGGCGTTGCCGCCGAGGGAGTGGTGCCGGGTGTCGCCGGCGGCGGCAGTCTTGAGGGTGCTCATTCGGCTACGGCCTGGGCCCAGCCCTGAACGACGGCCTGCTTGGCCTTGCTGATCTGGTCCTCGGTCGGGAAGGCGGCCGTGGCGTTGCCAGGTGCCTTCGGGAGCGCGGCAGCGGCGTTCGCGTCGAGAGTCCCGGCCTTGTGCATCGCGGGCATCAAAACGGGGCGGGCGTGTCCCTTGAGCCACAGGTTCTGCCCCTCCGGGCTGTACAGGAACTCCTGCCACAGGCGGGCGGCGGCCGGGTGGGGTGCCCACTTCACGATCGCCTGTGAGTAGTACTCGGCGTACACGCCGTTGGTCGGAACGCTGACCTTCCAGTCGACGCCCTTGGTGCGGAGCTGGTCGACGTACCCGGCGTTGAGATAGTCCCAGGTGACGCTGATCGGCGTCTCACCCTTCTGAATGGTCGCCGGGGTCGATTCGACGGGGTTGAAGTTGCCGGTCTTCTTCAGGCGGGCGAAGAAGTCCAGGCCGGGCTTGATGCTGTCGAAGGAGCCCTGGTTGGCGAGGGCCGCTGCGTACACGGCGCCGAAGGCCGAGCCGGACTTCGTCGGGTTGCCGGTCAGCGCTACCTGCCCCTTGTACTGCGGATCGAGCAGTTCGGCGAAGGACTTGGGGCACTTCTTGACGCGGGCCGCGTCACAGCCGATGGAGACGTAGCCGCCGAAGTCGTTGTACCAACGGGCCTTGGCGTCCTTCTGCGTCCGGGGGATCTGGTCGAACGAGCGGACGCGGTACGGCGCCAGCAGGTCCTGCTGGGCCCCGCTGATGGCGAAGGCACGGCCCACGTCGATGACATCCGGAGACCGGTCCTGGCCCTTGCGCGAGGCGACCGCGGTGATCTCGTCCTGGCTGGAGGCGTCGGGGTTCTCGACCTCGACCTCGATCCCGTACTTCTTCTCGAAGGTGTCGATGATCTCGCCGTAGTTCGCCCAGTCACGCGGCAGGGCGATGGCATTCAACTTGCCCTCCTTCTTCGCGGCTGCGATGAGGGCGTCCATGCCGCCGAGATCCTGTGCCGAGGTTGCCGTCGCGGCCTTACTGCCGCTGGCGCCGGACCCATTATTGCTGGTCAAGCCGCAGGCGCTGAGTGTGAGCGCGGCCACGACGAGGGAGCAGCCGAGGCTGGCTGAGCGGACGCGGTGTCGTCGCACGAGGTTCTCCTGGTGAGAAAAGTTGGCTGTACAACTTGAGCCATTACCTCGGAGGGTGATGTCCGGGAGGTGAACGCCGTCGAACGGGTGGGCGATCTTCACGGGAAGGGGCGCGGGTCGGTTCGGGCAGTCAGGGCCCGGCCAGCCAGGTTGGGCTGCGAACGGATAGGGTCACGCCAGCGGCGTGGGCCGCAGAGGGAGAGGGAAAGCGAAATGGCAGTCGCAGGTGGCGGGGCAACCGGAGCGCGATACCGACGGTTGGCGGCCGACCTGCGTGAGGCCATCGAGGCCGGTGCCTACGGGGCCGGCGGCCGGCTGCCCAGTGAGGAGAAGCTCGCCCAGCAGTACGGGGTGTCCCGCGGTACCGTCCGTCAGGCGTTGGGGGTGCTGCGCGCCAATGGCCTGGTCACGTCCCGACGCGGCACGCGGCGCGTCGTGCTCGGCACCGCACGTACCCAGAGCTTCTTCGAACTGCTGAGCTTCACCCGCTGGGCTCGCTCGATCGGGGAAGAACCGGGCGGCCGCACGATCGACATCGAACGCCGTCTCGCCGACCCGTTGGAGTGCGAGCAACTCGGTCTCGCACCTGGATCGAAGGTCTATTGGGTGCTGCGGCTACGGACTCTGTCGCGCGTCCCGATCATGATTGAGCGGACCATCTACCCCGAGCAGATCGGTGCCATGATCGCCCGCCTGGAGCCCGATGCGATCTCGCACACCGAGCCGCTGGCGGAGCAGGGCGTGGTGTTCGCCGACGCCGAACACACGGTTGACCTCGTCTGGGCCGCCGCCGAGGACGCAGGCCTGCTCGGCTGCGCCGAGGGCGGGCCGCTGATACGGGAGCGCCGGCGCGCCACGGACCCGGCGGGAACGCCGTTGGAGTGGTCGGAGGACCGCTACCTGCCGGGCACGGTTGCGTTCACGGTCCACAACTCCGTGGCCACAACGGCGCTGTCGCGCCGCCGTGGCTGACCGATCGTCGCCGAGCGGAGCCGGCGGGGTCACCGGATCTGCGGATGCCACACATCCAGGCACATACGCATGCAGCCGCTTGTTGACCACCAGCTTCGGCGTCTTCGGACGCCGTGCCGTCAACTCCGACTTCCACTGCGCGATCGAGGCCCGGTAGTCAAGCCTGCCGCCGCGCGTGGCCGCGCTGCGCCGCAACTCCCGGGAAACGGTCGACGGCCCCTGCCCAGCCGGCGCGCGATCTCGCGTACTCCCATGCCCTGAACCATGAGCAGCGCGATCTCCTCACGCTCGGCGAACGACAGGTATCTGCCCGACAGCGGGCCGAGCTGGATCGATGGCATGCCACCACGTTCCCGCAACCACCGTGAGCCGACAGGCCCCGACACTCCGCACGCGATCGCCGCATCCTCGCTGGTCAGCCCCTCGGCGATCTTCACCCAGAAGGCCCGCTCCACGTCCCGACGGACCGGGGGCAGGGGCCGCGCGGCGCTTGCCCTGCCGCGTCAGTGAGCGACGCCGACGCGGCGGTTTGCAGCCCTGCAAGCCCAGGTCGGCCACGATCTCGGCGACGGTGTTCACCGACACCTGCCAGCCCTCGGCCCACAGGTCCAGCGTGATCCGCGGCGAGCCATACGTGTCGCCCGACTCACGAAAGAAGTGCGTGATCCTCTCCTCCAATCGCGCCCTCCTGACCTCGCGTTTCGTCGGCTCGGCCGGACGGCGGCGCCACTTGTAGAACCACGCCTCCGACAGGCCCAACGCGCGGCAGGCGACGGTGTGCGGGATGCCGTACTCGGTCCTCTGGTCGCCGATCACCAGACAGGCGGCGCCGCGCGCCCAGAGCGCCTCGCTCGCCTCGTCGGCCTTGATGACGCAGTCGCGCGCTGCCGTGGAGACCGCGTGCCGTTCCAACGCCGACGTCATGGCCGGCCCGAAGTGCTCGTAGGCGACGGTTCCCTCCCCTGCGATGACGATCAGTCCGGGATTGAGTAGATTGCACAGACAGGCGAGGCCTCGGCCCAGCGCGTCCCCCGCCACCGCGAACGCGTCACGAGCGGCCTGGCGCTCAGCACCGGCACCGGACCGCGCCAGCTCCGTCACGGCGTCGAAGTCGGCCTCTGGTGAGCCGCCCGCCTCCCGGAACATTCGCAGCACCGCGTCGGAGGAGGCCAACGCCTCCACGCAACCCCGGTTGCCGCAGGCACACTCGGGGCCGTTCGGCTCGATCGGGAGATGTCCGAACTCGACAGCGAGTCCACTCGCTCCGGAGTGCAGCACGCCGTGGAGCATCAGCGCACCGCCCACGCCGCGCCCGACCGAGACCACCGCGAAGGAGTCGACGTCCTGCCCCTCACCGAACCAACGCTCAGCGATGACAAGGGCGTTCACGTCGTTGTTGACGACCACCGGAAGCCCGGTCGCGGCGCTCAGCGGTCCCGCGATGTCGACATCAGTCCACCCCAGCCGAACGGCGGAGTGGCAGACGCCGGCCGCCGCATCGACGTGCCCGCCGACCCCCACGCCGACGCCCAGCACCGCCGCGCCGGGATCGGGGGCGAGCGCGAGCAGTTCCGCCGTCAACGCAGCTGCCACGGACAGGACGCGCTCGGCCTCGAGCGAGTCGAGCGGAGCGACGAGACGCGCGAGCTGCTGCGCCCCGAGGTCGGTGAGCACGGCGGCCACGTGCGTGCGCGCAATCTGGACGCCCACGACCAGGTGCTGTTCGGTGTTGACCCGCAGCAGTCGCTGCGGCCGACCCAGCCCCATCGCGCTCTGCTGCCCGGTCTCACTGAGGTAGCCCCCTTCGATGAGTGGCGACAGCAGCCGCGTCACCGTCGACGGCGACAGCCCCAGACGCTGGGCGATCACCGTGCGCGAGATCGGCCCAGCCGTGAGCACCTGCGCGAAGATCTCAGCCCCTGTCTGATCCGGGACCAATGCCCTCAAGGCGGTCACCCATTCCTCCCTATGCTGCCGCTGCCGCCTGCCGAAGCGCCTACATGGAGTCCGCGATCCACATTCCGCCGGCCGGTCCGAGGCCCTGGCCGACATCGCACGACAAGACCAGGACAAGGTCGCCAAGGCTCTCAAGCACGTCTGCACCGTTGCGACCGAGGCCTGCCGCGACCGAGCAGTTCCTGGACTTCAGCGACACCTGAGTGGGCATTTGATGTTGATTCGCGATGGGTATTTTGACCCGTTTTGCCGTATTCATCGCCAACGTGCACAGCCTGAAATGCCTGGAAGCTCCGCACTGCTAGGAATCTTCCGCCCCATTACTAAACCAGACGGAATCCAGTGCCGAGAAGCGGATCAAATGGGCGCACAGGTCGGTACCCGGAAGACCGTAAAGGCGCGCGTAAGTTGAATGCGTCAACACGGCGGCGTCCGGCGACGTCAGGTCCGTGGCGACCTGCTCGAACAGGCCGCGGGAGGGCAACTGTTCCAGGACCATCTGGATCTGCGCGCGGTGCCGTCGCGGCCGGAGCCATTTCGCGCATCCGTCTGACCACCACCATCCTGCTGGCCCGGCTGCGCGCCAACCGTGCGTTGTTCGCCAAGTCCGCCGCCACGCTCGACCGCCTGTCCGATGGCCGGCTCGTGCTGGGCCTGGCACCCGGCACCAGGGAGGACGACTACAACGCAAGCGGGGTCGATTTCCTGCAGCGCGGCAAGCTGTTCGACGCACTGCTCGAACGGGCCACCCGGCAGTGGCAGGACCACGGCGGTATCGGACCACGTCCGGCCACGGCTGGCGGCCCCCGATGCTGTTCGGCGGGTTCACCAAGCCCGCCCTGCGGCGGATAATCACTTACGGTCGCGGCTGGATCGGTGGCGCCCAAGGCGTGGCGAACTTCCAGGCCGTCCTCCCGCGGGTGCAACAGGCGTGGCAGGACGCAGGCAAGGAGTGGACACCCCGCCTGGTGGCGACCGCGCACTTCTCGCTGGGCCCGGACGCAGAACAACGTCTGCACCACCGCCTTGCGAACTACTACACCTCAGGCACCTACACCCGCGAAAGCGTCGAAGCCGGTCTCGCCACACCCGAAGGAGTGGCCCGCGAGGCCGCTGCCTACGCCGAGGCGGGCTGCGACGAACTCATCCTCTTCCCCCACGGCGGCGGACTGGAACAGGTAGACCTGCTCGCCGACGCGGTCGGACTGTGACCGCTCGCCGGGACTGGCTTCGTTAACGTTCATCGTTTGTCGATGAGTTTCGACAGCAGTTGGCGAGCAGCGCGCTCACATGCGGCTTCTGGCCGTCCTGGACAAGACGATGCTCCTGCTGGCCGACGCGGCCTTCGACGGCAACGAGTTCCTTGATGCCGTCCATCAGAGCGGGGCGCGGTTCCTGGTGCGCTCCGGGGCCCGCCGTGCCCTTGCCGCCGAGCAGGGCGTCAGGTCTGCGGCGGGGCCGGCCGATGCGGCCCGCGATGGACGGGATTCCGTCGACCAGGGCGAGGGTCTGAGTGACGTCGTTGACGTTCGCCGCAGTCGTGATGACCTTCAGCGGGGTGCCGCGCCCGTCGCAGATCAGGTGGTGTTTACTGCCCGTCTTCCGTCGGTCGACCGGCGACGGGCCGGTGTCGGCGCCCCCTTTCTTCGCGTGGGAACCATCGTCTTGCCGCCTGACCTCCAGCAGCTGCCACGAGAAAGCGTCCGGGATGAAGAACAGCCCGATCGTCCCCAAGCCGATCACCGTCACGCTCATCAGACCCGACGACACGGTGGGGTCGTCCACCGACTGACCGTCAGCGCCCCGGTGCGGGAGATCCGCCCCGATGACGGCAGGGACCGCATCCTCCTAACGACACCCGTCACGGGGGCGTGCGAGCAGGCCACCGCAGGGTGTCGCGATCACGACGTCGAACGGCCGGGGAACACCTGGTGGGCCTCGCCGGGTGTCGCTATTCTTGCCGAATCTGCATGCAACACCCCCACTGCGGAGGGGATTTGAGAATCACCTTGGAGGCCGGTGGGCCCGCCGAGACAGAGGATCTGCGCCGGTGGCTGAGGCGCGACCCAGCGCTTCGCAGCACTGTCGGCCAGGCACCGCCCGGGGCGCCCGCCCCGGACAGCATGAGCGGAGGTGCGGCCGAGCTCGTCCCCGTTCTGCTGGCGCCCGGCGGGCTCACCGCAGCCGTGGCTGCGGCCGTCGTCGCCTGGCTGCAGAGCAGACGCGGGAACCAGACCGTCACGATTACCCGGCCGGATGGGACACAGGTCACGGTCACGTCCGAGGGGGTGGCGGGGCTGACGCCTCAGGGGACCGCCGATGTGGCGCAGCGGGTGGCCGAGATGCTCCAGCAGCCGCACCCGGCCACGGCTGACGGGCCTGAGGGCCGCCAGCCGGGCCCTGTCCCGCAGGCGCACGAAGCGGACGGGCGTGAGGGGCGGCAGCCGCCATCCGCCCCGCGGACGGATGGCCCTGACGACCAGCAGCCGCCTGTGGCGAATCGCACCTAGGCATGGCCGTCGGACGGGGGGACCTGAGCGGCGTCAACTGCCACGCGATCGTGGTCGGTACAGGGTGTTACGGCGGTAGTGGCCAAGGAGCGCTGTCGGACCTGCCGAGCGCAGCGCGCTCGGCGCGGGCGGTCGCCGCAGCACTGGAAGAGAAGTGCGGTCTCAACGGTCGGGTCACCGCGATCATCGACCCGCAGGGGCCGACCGAGGTGCTCGCGGCCGTCCAGGCCGCCATCGACGCCTCGGAGGGCGGCGTCGTCCTCTTCTGCTTCGTAGGCCACGGTCTGGTCGGACCTGGACAGCAGTTGTACCTTGCCACGTCGGATACCTCCTCGGCCGTCGACACTGTGCACGCCGTCCCCTTCGACCAGGTGAGCAAGCGACTCGCCGACGCCGCGGCGAGTACCGTCGTCGTCCTCGACTGCTGCTTCTCCGGTCTCGCACAGGTCGCGCCGCGGGAGTCGTATCGCGAGGTCTTGGCCTCAGCCCGTCCGGAGGGCAGCTTTCTGCTGGCCTCGGCCACGCACTACGCCGCTTCGTTTGCACCACCGAATGCGGAACACACTCTCTTCAGTGGGGAGTTGCTCCGACTTCTGACGGAGGGCGATCCGGGCGGTCCGAACTGGTTCACCCTCCTCGACGTCTACCGCATCCTCGACCACCGCTTCCAGGGCAGCGCCGCACGCCCGCACTCCGACGGTGTCGGACGGGCCTCCGATCTCGTCCTCGCCCGCAATCCCGGCAGGCGCGTCCACGACGCCACCGCTGCGCCGGAGACAGAGCAGGGCGGCGGCCCGTGCCCTTACCCAGGAATGCGCCCATTCCTGCCGGAGCAGCACCATCTCTTCTTCGGACGGGAGGAGCTGACGCGCAGCCTGGTACGCCGGGTGACCGCCGGCCCCCACCCGAGCCCGGTCGTCCTGGTGGGTGCGTCGGGAGCCGGAAAGTCCTCTCTGCTCCGAGCCGGACTCATAGCCGGTCTGGAGACCGAGCGGGTCCTCCTGCTGCTGGGACCCGGCGCGCGGCCGTTCCGTTCGCTCGTGGAAAGCTGGGCGACGGCAATCGGGCGGCCGTTTGCCGAGGTGGAGAAGGACCTGGCCACCGGACGGTTCAGCCCCCTCGGGCCGGACGTCCTGGTGATCGACCAGCTTGAGGAGATCTTCACCGAGTGCCAGGACCCGGAGGAGCGGGAGCTCTTCGTCCGCGCACTCGCCGCAGCGGGAACCGACGGTCCCCGCATCGTGCTCGGCCTTCGCGCCGACTTCTACGACCAGGTGCTGAACGACACACGGCTCGACGCGATCGTCAGGTCCGGACAGTTCACCGTCTCCGCCATGTCCGACACTGAACTGCGAGCGGCCATCGAACGCCCCGCAGAACAAGCCGGGCTGCGTCTGGAGGACGGCCTGTCGGACCACATCCTGCGCGAACTGCGGCAGGAGCGCGCCGCCGAAGGGGACGCCGTCCCGCTGCCGTTCCTCGCCCACGCCCTGCGCCAGACCTGGGCCGGGCGCCGCGGCACCACGTTGACCTTCACCGCCTTTCAGACCGCCGGCGGGATCCGCACAGCCGTGGCCCGGACAGCCGACGAGGTCCATGACGGGCTCGGCGCCGACGACCGGAGCCGACTGCGGGAACTACTGCTGCGCATGATTTTGGTGGTCGACGACAGAGGCCGTGCCGTGCGCCGCCGCGTCCCCGTGGCCGAGCTCGACCAGGACGCCGATCTGCTCGGACTGCTGACCGCGGCACGGCTCGTCGTCGTGGACCAGGACGAAGCGCAACTCTGCCACGACTCCCTGCTCCATGCCTGGCCACGGCTTCAGGACTGGATCATTGAGAACCGGGCCGGACTACTCGTCCGCCGGAGACTCGGTGACGCCGCCGACGGCTGGCACGAGGCGGGACGCCCGGAGAGCGGCCTGTACGGAGGCGACCAATTGGCGTCCGTGCGCGCGCAACTCGCCGGTAACGTCGGTGCGCTCCACATGCGACGCGTCGAGCACGACTTCCTCGACGCGAGCCACCGCGCCGAACACCGCAGGACGAAGCTGCGCCGGATCGTCGTCTCCGTCGTCACCGTACTGGCCCTGCTCGCGACCACCCTCGCCGTACTGGCCCGCGGCGCTCAGCAGGATGCGGAGGGCCGCGAGACGATCCTGATCGCCAACGAGATCGCGGCCCAGGCGGACGCCATGCGCGCACGCGATCCGCAGACCGCGCTACGGCTCAGCCTCGCGGCGTACCGCACAGCAGATACCCCCGACACCCGGTCGAGCCTCTACGCCGCCTATCTGACAGAAGCACCGGTCGATATCCCCGGCGGACATCGCGCGGCAGTGCTCAACCTCGCGTTCAGCCAGGACGGGGATGTGCTGGCAACCAGCCAGGCCGGCGGGCAGATACAGCTCTGGGACCTTTCCCACCGGAACATACCGGTCAAGGCGGGGGCCCTGAAGCTACATGGCAGCGCCGCCATCGCCTTCCACCCGCGCTCCCGTCTGCTGGCGGCACAGACGGCCACGGACCTCACCCTCTGGGACGTCAGCGAACCCGAGCGGCCCGAGCGGCTGTCCGAACGGGAGATCCCGAAAGGCATGACGTACGCCCTCGGGTTCGCGCCGGACGGCCGCACGCTGGCGGCGGGGGGTGACCAGGGGCGGCTTCGATTGTGGGATGTGTCGAATCCGACGGCTCCTGCACTCAGGACGGACCGGTCGGTAGCTGCCGAAGCACTGATGTCACTGGCGTTCCGCCGCGACGGCCTGATGGTCACGGGCAACGGCATCAGCGGGACGGGCAGGGCCGAGCGGCCCGCGGAGGTGAGATTGTGGGACGTACGGGATCCTGCGGATGCCCGGCTGCTGGACACCGCCGAGGCCCCCTCCGTGATGGCGGTGGCCGCTCATCCGACGCGAAATCTGCTGGTCGCGACCGGCGCGAAGGGTGTGATGGCCTGGTGGAGGGTGGAGGAGGGACGTCGGCTCGTACGCGCCGAGCCCGATGCCCGGGACAATACCTGGGGTTACCCCGACCTGCCTTCGCTGAGCTTCCGTCCGGACGGGGAGCGGTTGGCCGCCGCAGGCAATTCGGCTCAGGGAGGCGCCCTGATCCGTGCGACGGTAGCGACCGATTTCGAGCTTTTCAGCTACTCGGCCGAACAGGGGACGGCCCCCTCGGCTGAGCCGGCCCAGTCGGTGGCCTACAGCCCCGACGGGGACCAGCTCGCGGTGGGCGACGTGGCGGGCAACGTACGCGTGTGGCCGCAGCGCACCCCCGCGCCCCGGGTCCGAGGGACCATGACCACACCGGACCCAGGCGCCAGCCCAATCAACGGCGACGGCACGCTCATGGTGGTCGCGGCGCCGGCAAAGACCTTCCAGGTCTGGGACCTCCGCTCCGCGGACACGACCAAGGGAAGCGATCCGCGCGTGCGGTTCACCCTGCCCAAGGGGTGGGAGGCCCGGTACTTCCTTCCAGGGACCGACCGCTCCATGCTGCTGGCCCACCGCTGGACGGAAAGCACGGGGGACCACGCGTTCCGGTTGTGGGACTTCGGCGGCGACGAGAACAAGCCTCCGGTACCGGGTGAGGAAATCCATCTGCAGGCGGAGGACGTACGGACGGCCGTCTCCGCGGACGGTGGCCTCCTGGTCCTCGGCGACTGGTTCACCGCAACGGTGCGTGTATGGGACATTCGGGACCCCCTCCGACCGGTCCGCGGCGGGACCATGACCGCCGCGCAGATCGCGGAACCGCAGAGCATGTTCTTCATGGGCGACCGGGGATTCGCCATCGTCGACCGGGGCGAGCCGGGGCAGGGCAGACCGAGTGATCTGCGCATCTGGGACCTCACCGACCCCGCCCGACCGTTCAAGGTCCGTCTCCTCCCGGGCGCTGCCACGGGACAAGCGGTCTACGTGCCCTCGTCGCATCTGCTGATGCACGACGCACTTCCCGAGCGGACCCAACTGTGGGACATGCGCGACATCCGCAGGCCCCGGAAGGCCGACTTGCTGCCCGCCGCATCCGGCGGCTATCTACCGGTCGGAAAAGGCGTCCTGGCGACGACGCTCACCGACGGAACCGTGCAGTTTTGGGACGTAGGGAACCCGTACCAGGCCCGTAAGACTGGTGCGATGCGCTTCGACACCCGCCTTGAGGACATCAGATTGTCGCCCGACGGGAAGCGGGTCCTCACCAGTTCCCCCTACCGCGTCTGGGATTCCGGGGCAGGTGGCATGTGGCACACCCCCGCCATCGCCACCCTGGCAGACATGCAGGACGTGAGGCTGCTGCCTGGGAACAACCCGTTCGCAGCCGTGGTCCCGGACAATTCTCGGGAAGGACGAGTCGCGTCGGGACTCACCTATCTGATCGACCTCGACACCGACCGGATCTACGAGCGGCTGTGCACCACCCACCCTCTCAACGTCGACAAGGGCCTGTGGAAAGCCCTGATCCCGCACCTGGACCGCCGGCGGTCCTGCGATTGACGGACGATTGTGGAACGCTGGCCCGATTGCTCAGCCCGGATCCACCGGCTTGATTTCGGTGTGATCGTTTCGGGTGGTTGAAGTTCCCCCGCTGAAGTGGGCAGCCTGATACTGGGACGGATGGGTCCCGGAGGAAGCAGTCCAGGTTGAGTGGCAAGAGCAACATGAGCAAGCGGTACACGTCGGAGTTCAAGCG
>NZ_JBFAJH010000083.1:0-18511 GCF_040655115.1 Streptomyces atratus
GCCCTGGCGGCGAATCGCAGCCCTTGCCCTGCTCCGCAGGAGTCCGTTTCCTCTCCGCCCTGAAGGGCGGAGTATCCACGGAGGAATCAGATGAAGTGGGTGGTGGTGTCCCGGCTGTTCACATTTCCTCATTCTCGGTGGTGAAGCCGTCCATGATCTTGCGGATGAACGACACGCTCTTGTTCGGGGTGAGGGCTGCTGACCTGAGCGCATCAAACGCGTGCACGTAACCAGCCATGTCCTCAGGCTCCTCAAGAATGAGGCAGTTGGCCAGTGCGTCGAGAATGATGACCTCCGGGACGTCTCGCGCGCGTACGAGAGCCCGACGAACGCGGGTGGCACCCGTGCGGCTGCCCACTCGCTGTGCGGCAGCACCTGGATGGTCATGTTCGACTGCTTGGACATCTTGATGAGATGAGCCAACTGCACCCGGTGGACGGAAGGGTTGGCCATGGGCCCAGTGAGCGCCGGCTCCCAGATAACGGCAGCGAATCGCGCCCCGTTCTCCTCGAAGATCCTGCGTACGGGATATGCGTCGCCGCCCAGGACGCGAAAGCGGAGGACCAGTGCGCCCAAGACCGTTCGGGGCGTGCCGGTGAGACAGGACTCACTCCTGCCCACTGTCCAGGAACGGCCAGGTTCCCGCAGCCTATGCCCGCCCCCGGCGCCCGGAACGTCCGCACCCCCTCAGTCGTGGCGCTGCGCCTCCACCAGCACGTCGCCCACGCCCGTACGGAAGTACAGCACCGACCGCCCGGCCCTTCGGCGGCCCGCCAGGCCGCTGTCCAGCAGGACCTTGAGGTGGCGGCCCACCGACCCCAGTCCCTGGCCCGTCAGGGCCACCAGCTGGGTGGTGCTCTTCGGGTCGGCGAGAAGGACGAGGACCGTCGCCCGCGCGGGGCCGAGCAGGCGGCCCAGGCTGTCGGGCACCCGCGCCCGCCCCGAATCGGCGAGGGTGCCCGAACACGGGTAGACGACCGCGTACCGCACGGCGTCGTCGTCCCACGAGACCCATCCGGTGCGCTGGGTGACCGGAACGAAGAACAGGCGCACACCGGCCAGTTGCTTCGGCGGGTAGTCGTGCGCGTTGATCTGGAGCCGGCTCCCGCCGAGCCACCGCATGCCCGGGCGCAGACCGCTCAGGGCGGCGGCCCAGCCCCCCTGGCTCAGCTGTCCGGTCCGGGCGACGATGTCCGCCTCGATGATCCGACGGCGGCGCGGCCAGTCCGGCAGCACGGTCCGGCGCCAGACCCAGTCCAGCACGTCGGCCGCGCGCTGCGGCAGGTCGTCGCGGTCCAGGAGCGCCGGGAGGGGGCCGCCGAGCGACACCTTCAGATCGGCTCGGGCGCGCTCGGGCGAGGCCGCCAGGACGGGGGCCAGTTCCTCCCCGAAGGAGGCCGCGCCCTCACCCGTCGGCGTGGGGGTGATGAAGTCCGCGTTCCAGCTCCCGCCGAGCGCCGCCGGTACGAGCCGGGCGGCGACCGGGTCGGCGGCCTGCCGTGCGTGGTAGGCGAACAGATGGGCGTCGAGCCAGGCCCGTTCGCCGGGGTGCTCGGCCCGTCCCCTCTCCAGGGCGTTCAGGGCGGAGATGGTCTCGGCGAGCGGCGAGACGACGAACCGGCTCCCCGCGAGCGTGTCCGTGTTGATCTGCCACAGGCCCATGACGTTTCGCCTCCGCGCGAAACAGTAACCGTCGCCGTGGGCTGCCACCGAGACTCCCCGCATGCGCACCTACCGGGAACTCTTCCGAGCGCCGCAGTTCGGACCGCTCTTCGCGACCAGTGCCGTACACGTCGCCGGGTCGACGATGAGCGGGCTGGCCCTCGGCACACTCGTCTACGCCGCGACCGACTCACCGCTGCTCGCCGCCCTGTCCATGTTCGGCTCCTCGCTCGCCCAGGTGATCGGCGCGACCGTGCTGATGTCGGCGGCGGACCGGCTGCCGCCACGGGCCGCGATGACCGGCATGGCGCTCGCCTTCGGCCTCGCCACCGCCGCCCTCGCCGTCCCCGGGCTTCCGCTGCCGGCCGTCTTCGCGATCATCCTGATCGAGGGCGTGATCGCCGCGGTGGGCGGAGGCGTGCGGTACGGCCTGCTCAATGAGGTCCTGCCCAAGGACGGCTACCTGCTGGGGCGTTCCGTACTCAACATGTGCGTCGGCCTGATGCAGATCTGCGGGTTCGCGCTCGGCGGCCTTCTGGTGACGACGCTGTCCGCGCGCGGCACGCTGCTGGTGGCCGCCGCCCTGTATCTGACGGGTGCGGCCGTCGCCCGGTTCGGGCTGGTGCGCCGTCCGCCGCGCGCCTCCGGACGGCCGTCGGCCGCCGAGACCTGGCGGACCAACGCTGTCCTGTGGTCCTCCGGCCCGCGCCGCCGCGTCTACCTCGCGCTCTGGGTGCCGAACGGGCTGATCGTCGGCTGCGAGTCGCTGTTCGTCCCGTACGCCCCCGAGCACGCGGGGCTCCTCTTCGCCTTCGCCGCGCTGGGGATGCTCGTCGGGGACACCGTGGCGGGCCGGTTCGTCGCGCAGCACTGGCGGGGGCGGCTGGCCATGCCGATGCTGCTGCTCCTGGCCGCTCCGTATCTGCTCTTCGCCACGCGTCCGGCGCTGCCCCTGGCGTTCGCTCTGGCCGCGCTCGCGTCGGTCGGGTTCTCGGCGAGTCTGCTGTTCCAGGAGCGGCTGATGGCCCTGACCCCGAACGAGATCACCGGTCAGGCGCTCGGACTGCACTCCTCCGGCATGCTCACCATGCAGGGTGTCGCGGCCGCGCTCGCGGGCGCCGTCGCCCAGCGGACCTCACCGGCGACGGCCATGGCCGTGATGGCGGCGGCTTCCCTCGCGGTCACCCTGGCCCTGGCGTCGGCCGGGCGCCGGACCCCCGAGCCGGCCGAAGGGGTCCCGGCCGGCAGCGGTTCGGCGTGACGTGAGTGTGAACTCCAGCAGGGGCAGTTCGCGACCGGGGACGGACCCGGACGGGGTCACTCCGATCCGTACCGCGCCCATCGCGAGGTAGAACGGTTCGGCGTTCGGGTCGGCGTCGATGGTGAGGCGCAGGAAGTCGAGGCGGCGGGCCTTCGTCATGGTGTGCTCGAAGAGGAGTCGGCCGATGCCCCGGCCCAGGGCGTCCGGTTCGACGAACATCATGCCGAGGGCGCCGACGGGCGGGACTCCGTCCAGGGTGGTGAAGCCGAAGACCCGGCCTTCCTCCTCGGCGACCGCGGTCCGGCGGCGTTCGATGTCGGCCTGCCGCATCGTGAGTTCGTCGCGGCAGGAGGCGAGGAACGCCTCGTCGTATCCCCAGTGGCCCTTCGACCGCAGGGCGAGTCCGGTCAGTTCCCCAGCCTCGGCGGGGCGTGCTTCTCGTACGCGCATGGGGCTCACCATCTCCCTTCGGGGCTCGGTTGTCAGGCCCTTCCGGCATGCTCCGCCAGATGAACACCGGGGCACATCAGTCGAAGACCGGCCCCTGCGTCCGGGTCCGCTCGCCCTGGCTTTCCGGTGGGCCGTCAGGAGAGCGAGTCGATCCAGCGTTCCAGCCGGCGGCCTTCGGCGGCCATCAGCTCAGGATCGCGGAAGGTATTGGTGAGCAGCGAGATCCCTTGATAGGCGGCGATCAGCGCGACCGCGAGTTCACGGGAGTCACTGCGGCCCATTGCCTGGAACTGCTGCTCGACCCAGTCGAGCAGGACCTGAATGACCTTGGCGACCGACTGGTCGAGGCCGTCGGCCCGCTTGTCGAGTTCCGAGGCCATGGTTCCGGTCGGACAGCCGTATTGAGCCGTGAGCTCGCGCTGGTCGACCCACCCGTTCAGGAGTGCCTTCAACCTGTCCTGAGGCGCGGGAAGCCCGTCGAGCACGCCGATCATCGCCCGGAGGCTCTGCGCATGCGCGTCGATCGCCGCCTCGACGAGCTGATCCTTGGTCTTGAAGTAGTAGTAGACGTTGCCCAAAGGAACGTCGGCCGCCCGCGCGATGTCGGCGATCGTGGTCTGCTCGAGTCCTTGCTCGTGCAGTACCTGGGCCGCGGCGGCCGCCAGCCTCTCCCGCTTGCCCGGCGGCTGCCGGACACCTTTTGAGTGAGTCACCTGACTAACTATAGACGTGCCGCGGGCGACCGGCTATGGTCGAAGTAAGTCAGTCAACTAACTCATTCGAGGTGTCTCATGATTGTTGTGACGGGTGCGACCGGGAATGTCGGACGGGAACTCGTGCGGATCCTCGCCTCGGCCGGTGAGCAGGTGACAGCCGTCTCGCGGCGGCCTGCGACGCACATGCCCGACGGCGTACGGCACCAGCAGGCCGACCTCGCCGAACCGGAGAGCCTGCGCACCGCTCTCGACGGTGCCAACGCACTGTTCCTGCTCGTCGCCGGCGAGGACCCGCAGCGCATCCTCGATCTCGCCGAGGCCGGCGGAGTCCGGCGCGTCGTCCTGCTCTCCTCGCAGGGCGCCGGCACACGACCGGAGACCTACCGCCATCCGGCAGCGTTCGAGGACGCCATCCGCCGGTCGGGCCTCGAATGGACGATCCTGCGGTCCGGCGGTCTGAACTCCAACACCTATGCGTGGGCCGAGCCGATCCGTGCGCGGCGCACGGTCGCCGCACCGTTCGGCGACGTCGCGCTGCCGACCGTCGACCCGGCGGATGTCGCCGAGGTCGCGGCCGCGATTCTGCGCGAGGGCGGCCATGCGGGCAGCACCTACGACGTGACCGGGCCCGCCCCGGTCACCCCGCGGGAACGAGCCGAGGCGATCGGCGACGCGCTGGGCACTCCGGTGCGGTTCGTCGAGCAGACCCGCCAGGAAGCCCGCGCTCAGATGCTGCAGTTCATGCCGGAACCGGTCGTGGAAGGCACGCTCGGAATCCTCGGCGAGCCGTTGCCTGCCGAGCAGAAGGTGAGCTCCGACGTCGAGCACGTCCTCGGCCGTGCGCCCCGCACCTTCGCCGACTGGGCCGCGCGCACCGCCGAGTCCTTCCGGTGATGCCGTTGCCCGGCTCGATGGAGGCATTTCTCGCCGAGCCGCACCTCGCCGCTTGACCACCATCCGGCCCGACGGCTCGCCGCGCGTGGCGCCCGTCCGCTTCACCTGGGACGGCTGGGGCTTCGACTTCGACGACGCGGGGCGGGTGGCCCGACGCGCCGCGCCCCAGCGCGTCCGGTTCGGCGAACATCATGCCGAGCACGCCGTCGGGCGGCGCCCCCTCCAGGGTGGTGAAGCCCGGGAGGTGACCGTTCTCCTCGGCGACCGCGGTCCGGCGGCGCGCCAAGTCCGCGGGGTGCATGGTGAGTTCGTCCGGCAGGCGGCCAGGAGTCGTCGTGTCCCCAGTGGCCCTTCGACCGCGGGGCCGGAGAGGTCAGCCGCTCGCCCTCGGCCGGACGCACTTCTCGTACGCGGGCTGCGGGCCCCGGTGGTCCGTGACCGGCGGGGCCCGCTCTCGTTGTGCCGGGCGCGTCGCCCCGCGTGCGGGGATGATCCGATCGGACCCTGTGTCCACGCCCGGTCGATGTGCTGCGCCCGCTCGTGCGGGGCTACTCGAAGCTGGGCCCGGCGGTCCGGGTCCGCTTGATCTCGTAGAAGCCGGGGATCGACGCCACCAGCAGCGTGCCGTCCCACAGCTTCGCCGCGTCCTCGCCCTTCGGGGCGGGGGTGACGACCGGGCCGAAGAAGGCGATCTGCTCGCCGTCGGAGCCGGGCACGGCGATGACCGGTGTACCGACGTCCTGGCCGACCTTGTCGATGCCCTCCTTGTGGGAGGCGCGCAGTTCGGCGTCGTACATGTCCGAGTCGGCGTACTCGGCGAGCTCGGCCGGCAGGCCGATGTCTTCGAGCGCTCCCACGATCGCCTCGCGCGTGGGGCCCTCGCCCTGGTTGTGGAAGCGGGTGCCGAGCGCGGTGTACAGCGGGCCGACGATGTCGTCGCCGTGCTTCTGCTGGGCGGCGATGACGACGCGGACCGGGCCCCACGCCTTCGTCTCCAGCAGGTCGCGGTACTCCTCCGGCAGTTCGTCGAGCTTGTCCTCGTTGAGGACGGCAAGGCTCATCACGTGCCAGCGGACCTCTACGTCGCGGACCTTCTCCACCTCCAGCATCCAGCGGGAGGTCATCCAGGCCCAGGGGCAGAGCGGGTCGAACCAGAAATCGGCGGGGGTCTTCCCATGCACCGCGCTGTTCTCAGACATGTCTCTCCTCAAGAGGCAATCGCATCTGTGCGCGAGAACACCACCGACCGTCCCCGTCATTCCCGGCGACCGGGGCCGGAACGCGCGTGGGAGGATCAAAGCATTCGAACGTGACACAAAGGAGTGCACCTGTGCCCGGTCAGAACCTGTCCCGCGACGAGGCCCACGAGCGGGCCGAACTGCTGACCGTCGACGGATACGACGTCGTGCTCGACGTGCGTTCCGCGATCGACGAACCCGGCGGCGACGCCGGGGACGGCGGCGGGGAGCAGCCGGCCGGTCCGCGGACCTTCCGCTCGGTGACGACGATCCGGTTCCGCTCCGCGCGGGAGGGGGCGTCGACCTTCGCCGACCTGCTGGCGCCGAGCGTGACGTCGGTGACCCTGAACGGGCGGGCGCTCGACCCCGCGGTCGTCTTCGACGGGACGCGGGTGACGCTGAACGAACTGCCGGAGGGCGAGAACATCCTGGTGGTCGACGCGCAGTGCGCGTACAGCCGGACCGGAGAGGGGATGCACCGGTTCGTCGACCCGGAGGACGGCGAGGTCTACCTCTACACGCAGTACGAGCCGGCCGACGCGCGGCGGGTCTTCGCGAACTTCGAGCAGCCCGACCTGAAGGCACCCTTCCGCTTCGAGGTGACGGCGCCCGAGGCCTGGACGGTCTGGAGCAACGGGGCGGAGGAGTCCAGGGACGGCGGGGTCTGGCGGTTCGCCGAGACGAAGCCGATCTCCACGTACATCACGGCGGTCGTCGCCGGCCCGTACCACTATGTGACGGACTCCTACAGCCGTACGTTCGACGACGGCACGACGCTGGACATCCCGCTCGGCGCCCTCTGCCGCAAGGGGCTCGCCCGGCACTTCGACGCGGACGACATCTTCCTCGTCACCAAGCAGGGCCTGGACTTCTTCCACGACAACTTCGACTACCCGTACCCGTTCGGCAAGTACGACCAGGCGTTCGTGCCCGAGTACAACCTCGGCGCGATGGAGAACCCGGGCTGCGTCACGTTCCGCGAGGAGTACATCTTCCGCGGCAAGGTGACACAGGCGTCGTACGAGAGCCGCGCCAACGTCATCCTGCACGAGATGGCGCACATGTGGTTCGGCGACCTCGTCACCATGCAGTGGTGGGACGACCTGTGGCTGAAGGAGTCGTTCGCCGACTTCATGGGCGCGTTCTCCATGGTGGAGTCGACACGCTTCGAGAACGGCTGGATCACCTTCGCCAACAACCGCAAGTCGTGGGCGTACCGGGCCGACCAGCTGCCGTCCACGCACCCGATCACGGCCGACATCCGTGACCTGGAGGACGCCAAGCTGAACTTCGACGGCATCACGTACGCCAAGGGCGCCTCGGTGCTGAAGCAGCTGGTGGCGTACGCGGGGCGGGACGCGTTCCTGGAGGGCGCCCGGCGCTACTTCAAGAAGCACGCGTACGGGAACACGCAGCTGGGCGACCTGCTGTCGGTACTGGCCGAGACGTCCGGGCGGGACATGGTCACCTGGTCGCGGTCGTGGCTGCAGACGGCGGGCGTGAACTCGCTGACGCCGGTGGTGACGTACGACGCGGCGGACCGGGTGACGGAGCTGGCGGTGCTCCAGGAGGCGGTCGACTCCCACCCGGAGCTGCGGCCGCACCGGGTCGCGGTCGGTCTGTACCGGCGCAGGACCAACGGCGCCCTGGTGCGGTACGCGCGCGCCGAGGTGGACGTGGCGGGGGCGCGCACGGTGGTCGAGGCGCTGGCCGGGGCCGAGCGGCCCGAGCTGATCCTCGTCAACGACGACGACCTCACGTACTGCAAGGTCCGCTTCGACGAGGCCTCCCTCGACACGCTGCGCGCGCGCCTCGGTGACATCACCGACCCGCTGGCGCGGGCGCTGTGCTGGTCCGCGCTGTGGAACCTGACGCGGGACGGACTGATGCCGGCCCGCGACTTCATCTCGCTCGTGCTGGACTTCTCCGGCCAGGAGTCCGACATCGGCGTTCTGCAGATGCTGCACACCTGGACCCGGACCGCGCTCGTCCACTATGCCGCCCCCGGGTGGCGCGAGGAGGGCGGCCGGGCGCTGGCCGAAGGGGCGCTGCGGGAGCTGCGGATCGCCGCGCCGGGGAGCGAGCACCAGCTGGCGTGGGCGCGGTTCTTCGCGGCGGTCGCCGACTCGGACTCGGACTTCCAGCTGCTGTCCTCGCTGCTGGGGGCGTCCGCGCGGATCGACGGACTGGAGGTCGACCAGGAGCTGCGGTGGGCGTTCCTGTCCTCGCTGGCCGCGCATGGGGTCGCCGACGAGTCGGTGATCAATGCGGAACTGGCCCGGGACGACACGGCGTCCGGCAAGCGGCACCAGGTGCGGTGCCTGGCCTCCAGGCCGTCGGCGGCGGTCAAGGCGCAGGCGTGGGCGGCGGTGGTGGAGTCGGACGCGCTGTCCAACGCGCTGGTGGAGGCGACGATCACGGGGTTCGAGCAGCCGTCGCAGCGGGAGTTGCTGGCGCCGTACGCGGCTCGGTACTTCGAGGCGATCGAACGGGTGTGGGCCGAGCGGTCGATCCAGATCGGAATGGCTGTGGTGAAGGGGCTGTTCCCGGCGCTGCAGGACGACGAGCCGACGCTGGCGGCCACGGACGCGTGGCTGGAGGCGCATGCGGACGCGGCGCCCGCGTTGCGGCGGCTGGTGCTGGAGGCTCGGGACGATCTGGCCCGGGCGTTGCGGGCGCAGGCGTGTGACGCGGGGGCCGGCGGCCGGTTCTGAGCGCGCGCCGCGCCGGACGGGGGCGGGGACGGGGACGTCAGGAGCGGGATCGGGCCTTTTCGGTTGTCGAACTCCCGTACATCAGGGCGGACTTGTCCTGAATCGTCGACGGGCTTGTAACAGGGGTTAGCCGCACGACCGCGTGCGGCATACCCCGGAACATGACCCAGAACAACCCGCTCTCCTCCCGTCCCTTCCGCCTCCTCGCCCACGCCCGGCAACGCGTGCTGTCCGCCGAGGAGTTGAAGGCTCACGGCGTATCCCCCGCCCGCGCCGCCGCGCGGTGCCGGGACGGTGGCCCGTGGCAGCAGTCGCTGCCCGGTGTGTATGTGCTGCACCCGGGGCCGCCCACCGGCGAGGAGCGGCTGCGGTCCGCCCTGCTGTACGCCGGACGGCGACGCGGCGCGACGGAGGCGGGGTACGGCGAAGGCATGGTCACCGGTCTCGCCGCGCTCGCCCTGTACGGGTTCTCCGTCGCGCCGCCGCTGGGCTCGCTCGACCGGATCGACGTTCTGGTGCCCCGCTCCCGGCGACTGCGGTCCGCCCGGTACGCGCACGTGGTGCGGACGGCCGAGCTGCCCAGCCCGGTCCAGCTCGCCGGGCTGCCGGTGGCCCCCGTGGCGCGGGCGCTCGCAGACGCGGTCGCCGGGCTCCGGGACGTCTCCGCCGCACGCCGGCTGCTCACCGAGGCGGTCCGCGGCGGGTATTGCGAGCCCGCCGCGGTGGTGCGGGAGTTGAGCCGCGCCAAGCTCCTGGGCCGACTTCATGTCGTGCACGCCGTGGACTCGTTGCTCGCCGAGGGCCGGGCGTCGGCAGAGTGCCGGCTGTACGAGATGGTGCGGACGTACGACCTGCCGGAGCCGTTGTGGAATGTGGACCTCCGGCTGCCGGGCGGGCCGCATCTGGGCGGGGTGGACGCCTACTGGCCGAACGAGGCGGTCGCCGTCGAGCTCGACACCGGGGCTCCCCGGCACAGCGCGCTCGACGACGACCGGCGTCAGGCCGAGCGTGCCGCCGAGGGCACGGAGGGGTCCGCGTACGCCGCCGAGCGGGAACATCTGGAGCGGCTCGGCGTCACCGTCGTCCGTCTCGCGCCGAAGAAGCTCCGCGAGGCACAGGCGCAGCAGGCGACCGTGGTGCGTACCGCGCTGATGGCGGCCGCCGACCGTGACCCCGCAGCGTATGTGGTCATCCTGCCCCGGTGACAAGGAAGTTATCGCCCGTTACATCCCTCATGACGCATCAGCCCCATTGGCGGAAGTACGCCACGGCGGCAACTTGCCTACGCCAACCCTCCACAAACCCCTGCCATTTGCGAAAGGCTGAGCGGTCATCCGGTACCGAATTCCGGACTTTCTCTTTCACATACAGGGATGCTGATGACCTCCGAATCCCCCAGCTCCATATCCGGGGCGAGACGCGTGGCCCGAGTCGCGGCCGCTGCCGGTCTGGTGGCCGCGCTGGCCGCCTCCGGTGCCGCCCCGGTCTTCGCCGCCGACGACCCGGCCACCGCCCCCGTGAAGGCAGCCGCCGACAGCGACAAGCTCGGTGCGGCCGATGCCGATGTTCTGACCGAGGCGCAGGCCAAGGGCGAGAAGAACATCACCATGATGGTCGCCACCGCGCCCGGTGCGACCGAGCAGGTCACCGAGCAGCTGGACGCCGTCAAGGGGTCCGTGCTGGGCCGTACGTACGACAAGCTCGGCTACGTCCGCGTGACCGTACCGACCGAGACCGCCGAGGCGACCATCAAGGCGGCCTCGAAGCTGACGTCCGTCCTCGGCATCGATCTCAAGCAGGAGATCATGCTCGACGATCCGACGCCCTCGGGCGACCGGGCCGCCGGGGCGACGCCGGCGTCCACGGGCACCTACCCGGCACCCAGCAGCAGGACGCCGGCGAAGAACCCGTACAACCCGTCCTTCGAGACGGGCGCGGTCGACTTCGTGGAGCAGCACCCGAAGGCCGACGGCCGCGGCGTGACCATCGGCATCCTGGACTCGGGTGTCGACCTCGGCCACCCGGCGCTCCAGAGGACCAGCACCGGCGAGCGCAAGATCGTCGACTGGGTGACGGCCACCGACCCGGTCAGCGAGGGCGACCGCACCTGGCTGCGGATGACGGACTCCGTGTCCGGCCCGACGTTCACCCACGGGGGCCGTACGTACTCGGCGCCCGAGGGCTCGTACAAGATCAAGGTGTTCGAAGAGTCCGCCACCCGCGGCGGCGACATGGCGGGTGACCTCAACCGTGACGGTGACACCACCGACACCTGGGCCGTGCTCTACGACCCGGTCGCCGGCACCACCCGCGTCGACCTGAACAACGACGCGGACTTCAGAGACGACGCCGTCATGAAGCCGTACAAGGACGGCCACCAGGTCGGCTACTTCGGCACCGACGATCCGGCGACCGAGGTCGTCGAGCGCATCCCGTTCGTCGTCGAGACCCGCAAGGACGTCGTGTACAACGCGGCCGGCGACAAGGCCGACTACGTCAACATCGGTGTCATCGAGAGCGAGCACGGCACCCACGTCGCCGGCATCACCGCCGCCAACGGGCTGTTCGGCGGCAAGATGAACGGCGCCGCGCCCGGCGCGAAGATCGTCTCCTCGCGCGCCTGCACCTGGACCGGCGGCTGCACCAACATCGCGCTCACCGAGGGCATGACCGACCTCGTCGTGAACCGCGGTGTCGATGTCGTCAACATGTCGATCGGTGGTCTGCCGCCGCTCAACGACGGCAACAACGCCCGCGCGAGGATCTACAAGCGGCTCATCGACATGTACGGCGTCCAACTGGTCATCTCGGCCGGGAACAACGGACCGGGTGTCAACACCATCGGTGACCCCGGCCTCGCCGATCACGTCATCTCCGTCGGCGCGTCCGTCTCCAAGGAGACGTGGGCCGCCAACTACGGCTCGGACGTCACCAAGAAGTACGACATGATGCCGTTCTCCTCGCGCGGTCCGCGTGAGGACGGCGGCTTCACGCCGACCCTGACGGCCCCGGGTGCCGCGATCAACAGCACCCAGACCTGGCTGCCCGGCGGCCCGGTCAGGGAGGCGGGCTACTCGCTCCCGGCCGGATACTCCATGCTGCAGGGCACCTCGATGGCCTCGCCGCAGGCCGCCGGTGCCACCGCGCTGCTGCTGTCGGCCGCGAAGCAGAAGCACATCGAACTGCCCCCGGCCAACCTGCGCACCGCGCTGACCAGCACCGCCGCCCACATCAAGGGTGTGCCCGCGCACGCCCAGGGTGCCGGTCTGATCGACATCGTCGACGCCTGGAAGCTGATCGAGAAGCAGGGCGCCCCGGCGCACGATTACTCCGTGAAGGCCCCGGTCGACACGGCGATCGACTTCGCGCTGAAGACCCCCGGCTTCGGTACCGGCCTGTACGACCGCGAGGGCGGCCTGAAGGCCGGCCAGACGAAGTCGTACGACGTCACGGTCACCCGCACCACGGGCCCGGACAAGGCCGTCGCGCACGAGCTGTCCTGGAAGAACAACGACGGCACCTTCGCACTCACCGGCAGCAGCACCGTCTCCCTGCCGCTGGGCGAGCCGGTGACCGTCAAGGTCCGGGCGAAGCCGGGCAGCGCGGGCGTGCACAGCGCGATCCTGCAGGTCGATGACACGAAGACCGCCGGTGTGGACCAGCAGATCCTCGCCACGGTCGTCGTCGCCGAGGACCTGGTGAAGCCGGGTTACGCGTTCACGGCGTCCGGCTCGGTGCAGCGCAACGGCACCACGTCGTACTTCGTGAACGTACCGGAGGGCGCCAAGACCCTTGAGGTCGCGATGAGCGCCCTGCGCTCGGGCAGCCAGACGCGGTTCATCTCCATCCACCCGTACGGGGTGCAGATGGAGAACAGCGGAACGCCGTTCTGCTACCCGAACTACGACAACCCGGCCAACACCTGCCGCCCCGACGTGCGCTCGTACGCCGACCCGCAGGCCGGTGTCTGGGAGATCGAGGTCGAGGCACGGCGCACGTCGCCGCTGCTGGACAACCCGTTCACGCTCGATGTCTCCCTGCTCGGTGCGTCCTTCGACCCGGCCGTGCAGACGCTGCCCGAGGCGAAGATCGGCACGCCGACCGCGGTGAACTGGACCGTCACCAACGGTGCGGGCGACCTGGCGGGCAAGCTCAAGGGCGGCTCGCTGGGCTCGGCCAAGGTCGCCACCCCGTCGATCAAGACGAAGGACCAGCAGATCACCACCGTCACCATCGGTGAGGGCGTCGAGAAGCTGGACGTCGCCATCGGCGGCACCTCGGACGCCAACGCCGACCTGGACCTGTACGTCCTCGACAAGGCCGGCAACCAGGTCGGCTCCTCCACGAGCGCGGGCTCGGAAGAGGCGGTCAGCCTGGTGAAGCCCGCCGCGGGTACGTACACGATTCGCGTCGACGGCTACTCGGTCCCGGCCGGGACCACCACGTACACCTACCGCGACGTGTACTACACACCGTCGCTCGGCGCGCTCAAGGTCGACGAGTCGAAGGCCGTGAACCTGGCCAACGGCGCCTCGGCACAGGTCGGCGCCGAGGTGGTGGTCGCCGGTGCGGCTCCCGAGGGACGTCAGTTCTTCGGCGAGGTCCAGCTGGTGAACAGCCGCGGCACCGCGGCAGGCACCGGCAGCGTCGTGATCGAGAAGGTCACGCCGTAGCGGTTGCTGTGAAGTGATACCGAGAGGGGGCGGGCGCCCGCAGGGGCGCCCGCCCTTTCCCGTTCCCGCGACAGGAGCGCGCGGACCCGGTCCCCCTGTGCCGGGCCCAGGGGATCCGCCCCCGCTCCCGCGGCTCTCCTTCTCAGCAAGGGCTGCCTCCCCTGGAGCGTGTTTCCCCTCTGACGCCGGGGCGCCGCGAAACGTTCGATTCCCGCCCGCTGTCCGTCTGCCGGACAATGGATTGGACAAGGAAGCCGTGGCCGTACGCATCATGGAACGGCAACCGCGCCCGTTCGTACGTTTGAAGGAGTCCCTGTGAAGGTCGGAATCGTCGGCGCCACCGGTCAGGTCGGCACAGTCATGCGCAGGATCCTGGCCGAGCGGAAGTTCCCGACCGACGAGCTGCGGCTCTTCGCCTCCGCACGCTCCGCGGGCTCCACGATCGAGTGGGAAGGCCAGGAGATCACCGTCGAGGACGCCTCCACCGCGGACTACACGGGGCTGGACATCGTGCTGTTCTCGGCCGGTGGCGCGACCTCCAAGGCGCTCGCCGAGAAGGTCGCCTCCCAGGGCGCCGTCGTGATCGACAACTCCTCCGCATGGCGCAAGGACCCCGAGGTCCCGCTCGTCGTCTCCGAGGTCAACGCGCACGCGATCAAGAACCGCCCCAAGGGCATCATCGCGAACCCGAACTGCACCACGATGGCCGCCATGCCCGTGCTGCGCCCGCTGCACGACGAGGCCGGTCTCGACGCGCTCGTCGTCGCCAGCTACCAGGCGGTCTCCGGCTCCGGCGTGGCCGGGGTCGCCGAGCTGCACGGGCAGGCGTCCAAGGTGATCGCCGACGCCGACAAGCTCACCCATGACGGCGGAGCCGTCGCGTTCCCCGAGCCGGCCGTCTACAAGCGGCCGATCGCCTTCAACGTACTGCCGCTGGCCGGATCGATCGTCGACGACGGCTCGTTCGAGACCGACGAGGAGCAGAAGCTCCGCAACGAGTCCCGCAAGATCCTGGAGATCCCGGAGCTGAAGGTGTCCGGCACCTGCGTCCGGGTCCCGGTCTTCTCCGGCCACTCCCTCCAGATCAACGCCCGCTTCGCCCGACCGATCAGCGTCGAGCGCGCCTACGAGCTGCTGAAGGACGCCGAGGGCGTCGAGCTCTCGGAGATCCCGACCCCGCTCCAGGCGGCCGGCCAGGACGTGTCGTACGTGGGCCGCATCCGCGCCGACGAGACCGTGGAGAACGGTCTGGCGCTCTTCGTCTCCGGCGACAACCTGCGCAAGGGCGCGGCGCTGAACGCGGTGCAGATCGCGGAGCTCGTCGCGGCGGAGCTGAACGGCTGACGCCTCGCACGGAAGAAGGTATCGGCGGACGCCCGGTCGGGTGCCCGCCGATACCGTTTCCGCCCCCTTCTCCTGTCAGCTCTGCGGCCTGCGGACCTCGAAGAGGAAGCAGCCGTACTCGACAGCCCTGACGTGCACCAGCGCCACCTCCGGGTCGGCGAACGCCTCCATGAACGCCTCGTCGAAGCCCCGCGACGGGTCGGCGGGGATCTCCAGCAGACGGCCGCCGGCGATGTGGCCGTCCGCGTTGTAGCGGCGGACCGTGCGCAGCGCGCCGACCCGGGCGAACGGATAGCCGTCCCCGTCCGCCGCCGGGCCCTCGCACTCCTCGGCGTGGATGTAGACGGGGCCCTGCTCGTCGTACGCCCCCGGCCTGGCCCAGGTCGCGGCCGCCCAGCGGCGCAGCGGCGCGTACGAGACGAGGGCGATCCGCTCCCCCGGCTCGACGCCCCGCAGACAGCAGCGCAGCGGGCTGCCGCCTTCCCGCTCGATGTACGGGACGCAGGGACGGCCCGCGTCATCGGTGTCGCGGAGCTCCTTGAGTACGGCAGATTCGATGGGACGTGCCTCGTATCCGGTCATGGTTCGAGCGTCGCGCGTGGCGCCGGCGGGGTCCGGCGGAAAACGGACATAGCGTTGCGTGCATTCCGCGTGGAAGGATGACCGGGAAACATCACATATCAAGGAGATGACCGGGTGCCTGGCACGAATCTGACCCGCGAAGAGGCACAGGAGCGGGCGCGCCTGCTGACCGTGGACGCGTACGAGATCGATCTCGACCTCTCCGGCGCACAGGAGGGCGGCACCTACCGGTCCGTCACCACCGTGCGCTTCGACTCCGCCGAAGCCGGCGCGGAGACCTTCATCGACCTGGTCGCCCCGGCCGTGCACGAGGTCGAGCTGAACGGCAAGGCCCTCGATGTCGCCGCCGTCTTCCGCGACTCGCGGATCGCGCTGCCGCATCTGCGCGCGGGCTCCAACGAGCTGCGTGTCGTCGCGGACTGCGCCTACACCAACACCGGCGAGGGCCTCCACCGGTTCGTCGACCCGGTCGACCAGCAGGCGTACCTGTACACACAGTTCGAGGTGCCGGACGCCCGCCGGGTGTTCGCGAGCTTCGAGCAGCCCGACCTGAAGGCGACCTTCCAGTTCACCGTGAAGGCGCCGACGGACTGGAAGGTCATCTCGAACTCCCCCACCCCGGAGCCCAAGGACGACGTCTGGGTCTTCGAGCCGACGCCACGCATCTCGACGTACATCACGGCCCTGATCGTCGGCCCGTACCACGCGGTGCACAGCAGTTACGAGAAGGACGGCCAGTCCGTTCCGCTCGGCATCTACTGCCGTCCCTCGCTCGCCGAGTTCCTCGACGCCGACGCGATCTTCGACGTCACGCGGCAGGGCTTCGACTGGTTCCAGGAGAAGTTCGACTACGACTACCCGTTCGCCAAGTACGACCAGCTGTTCGTCCCGGAGTTCAACGCGGGCGCGATGGAGAACGCGGGCGCGGTCACCATCCGCGACCAGTACGTGTTCCGCTCGAAGGTGACGGACGCCGCGTACGAGCGGCGCGCGGAGACCATCCTGCACGAGCTGGCGCACATGTGGTTCGGCGACCTCGTCACCATGGAGTGGTGGAACGACCT
This sequence comes from Streptomyces atratus, assembly GCF_040655115.1. Classification (GTDB taxonomy): domain Bacteria; phylum Actinomycetota; class Actinomycetes; order Streptomycetales; family Streptomycetaceae; genus Streptomyces; species Streptomyces atratus_D. Next base: position 16,599 of record NZ_JBFAJH010000083.1, read on the forward strand.
GTGGCTGAACGAGTCGTTCGCCACGTACACCTCGGTCGCCTGCCAGGCGTACGCGGAGGGTTCGAAGTGGCCGAACTCCTGGACCACGTTCGCGAACTCCGAGAAGACCTGGGCCTACCGCCAGGACCAGCTGCCGTCCACGCACCCGATCATGGCGGACATCCGTGACCTGGACGACGTGCTGGTCAACTTCGACGGGATCACGTACGCCAAGGGCGCCTCGGTCCTGAAGCAGCTGGTGGCGTACGTCGGCATGGACGAGTTCTTCAAGGGCGTCCAGGCGTACTTCAAGGCGCACGCGTTCGGCAACACCCGCCTGTCCGACCTGCTGGGCGCGCTGGAGGAGACCTCCGGCCGCGACCTGAAGACCTGGTCGAAGGCGTGGCTGGAGACGGCGGGCATCAACATCCTGCGCCCGGAGGTCACCACCGACGAGAACGGTCACGTCACGTCGTTCACCGTCCTTCAGGAGGCCCCGGCGCTGCCCGCCGGCGCCAAGGGCGAGCCGACGCTGCGCCCGCACCGGATCGCGATCGGCTGCTACGACCTCGACGGGGCCGGAAAGCTGGTCCGTACGAACCGGATCGAGCTGGACGTCGACGGCGAGCGCACCACCGTCCCGTTCCCGGCGAACACCGCCCGTCCGGCGGTCATCCTCCTCAACGACGACGACCTGTCGTACGCGAAGGTCCGTCTCGACGAGGAGTCCCTGCGGGTCGTCACCGAGCACCTCGGTGACTTCACCGAGTCGCTGCCGCGCGCCCTGTGCTGGGCCTCCGCCTGGGACATGACCCGTGACGGAGAACTGGCCACGCGCGACTACCTTTCGCTCGTCCTGTCCGGCATCGGCAAGGAGTCGGACATCGGCGTCGTCCAGTCGCTGCACCGCCAGGTGAAGCTGGCCCTGGACCTGTACGCGGCGCCGGAGTCCCGCGAGGCGGCACTGGCGCACTGGACGGAGGCGACGCTCGCCCACCTCCGCTCCGCGGAGCCCGGCAGCGACCACCAGCTCGCCTGGGCCCACGCACTCGCGGCAACGGCCCGCAACCCGCAGCAGCTCGACCTGCTCCAGGCGCTGCTCAACGGCACGGAGACGATCGAGGGCCTCGCCGTCGACACCGAGCTGCGCTGGGCGTTCGTCGAGCGACTTGCCGCTGTCGGCCTGCTGGACGAGGACGAGATCGCAGCCGAGTACGAGCGCGACAAGACGGCCGCCGGCGAACGCCACGCAGCGACCGCCCGCGCGGGACGCCCCACGGCCGAGGCGAAGGCGGAGGCATGGGCCTCGGTCGTCGAGTCGGACAAGCTCCCGAACGCCGTCCAGGAGGCGGTCATCGGCGGATTCGTCCAGACCGACCAGCGCGAGCTGCTGGCCCCGTACACCGAGAAGTTCTTCGCAGCGGTGAAGGACGTCTGGGACTCGCGCAGCCATGAGATGGCCCAGCAGATCGCCGTCGGCCTCTACCCGTCCCTCCAGGTCTCGCAGGAGACCCTGGACGCGACGGACGCCTGGCTGGACTCGGCAAAGCCGAGCGCGGCCCTGCACCGGCTGGTCTCCGAGTCGCGGGCAGGCGTGGAGCGCGCGCTGAAGGCCCAGGCGGCGGACGCGGCGGCTACCGCGTAGCAGTAACAGCTGAGCAGTGGGGGCGCTTCCTTCGGGGAGCGCCCCCTTTGCGTACCTGTTCTACGCCCCAGGAGACATTCGGCCGGGTCAATACACCTGGCCGGCGCCGGGCGCCTTTCGCGTGCGTCACACGCGAGTGGTGTGCTGGTCCAGGATGGCCCGCAGCCGGTCGAGGTCCCCGGCCTCATGCGCCCCCCGCTTGGGCAGGACACCGAGGCACATGATGTTGGGATCCCGGCTGAGCAGGACGAAGTGGCCGGCCGTCTCCCGATAGCCCTGGAAGACGGAC
>NZ_JBFAJH010000084.1:0-18060 GCF_040655115.1 Streptomyces atratus
CCGTTTCGTACCGTCGCAAGTCGAAACGTAGCCGGGGTACGGCGTGTTCTGCATATCAGCCCAGGTCAGCGACCCACGGAAACGACAGGGGAGCCAGAAAAAGGCCGGGCCGTATGGCCGGTTCACCGTGGGGAACGCAACGCGCCCCCACGAAACCGGAGTTACGCCGCCTGTGGACCGTTGGTGCCCTCGCCGGCACTGGAAGGCTCTCCGTGGCGGCCGCTGCGCCGGGGCCGGCCCGGCCCGCCCCGAGCACCCGATGATGTGGTCCGCCGCGGCGCCCGACGAGTGCGACGCCTCCCGCTCGGCCCGTGCCTCCGCTCCGTCACGCCGCGCCGTGTCCCGCGGCGATCGCCTCCACGCGCGCGGCGAGTTCCAGGTCGCTCTCGGTGACCACCCCGCCCGCGTCGTGCGTGTTCACCGACAGGGAGACGGTGTTGTAGCCGAGCGTCAGATCGGAGTGGTGGTTCAGCTCCTCCTGGATCTGCGCGACATGGATGGTGAGCCCGGCGGCGGCGAAGTGCGAGCGGAACCGGTATCTGCGGGTGATCCGGTCTCCTTCCAGCGCCCAGCCGGGCAGCTCGCGCAGCCGGTCCTCGATCTCTTTCTGCGACAGCGGTTCGGCGGGCATGGTGCGGCTCCTTCACAAGATCAATTGTTGATGGGCGGTGCCGGTGACGTTACGGTCTCCGTATGACAACTGTCGCGCCTGACACGGGGGTAGGGCCACTGCTGCGCAGTTGGCGGGAACAGCGCCGACTGAGCCAGCTGGAGCTGGCGCTGCACGCGGACTCCTCGGCCCGCCACATCTCCTTCATCGAGACGGGCCGCTCCCGCCCCAGCGAGGAGATGGTCCTCCGGCTGGCCGAGCATCTCGATGTGCCGGTCAGGGAACGCAATGCCCTGCTGGTGGTGGCCGGTTATGCGCCCCGTTACGCGGAGACCGCGCTCGACGATCCCGCGATGGGCGCGCTGCGCGAGGGCATGGAGCAGCTGCTGCGGGGGTACGACCCGTATCCGGCGCTCGTCGTCGACGGGACGTATACCGTGGTGGCCGCCAATCGGGGCATCGCCATGATCATGGAGGGGGTGGCCGAGCACCTGCTCACACCTCCGCTCAACGCCATGCGGCTCACCCTCCACCCGGAGGGTCTGGCTCCGCGGATCCGTAACCTGCGGGAGTGGCGGGCCGACCTGCTGGCGCAGATGGAACGTCAGATCGCGCTGGTCCGTTCGGCGGAGCTGCGTGAGCTCTACGAGGAGGTCGCCGCCTATCCCGTACCGGAGAGCGCCGACGGGCAGAACGAGCCGGCGGGACCGCCGTCGGCACTGTCGTTCGCGCTGCCGATGGTGATCGAGCACGACGGGCGGGTGCTCTCGTTCGTCTCCTCCATCGCCACGTTCAATACGCCGATGGATGTGACGGTGGCCGAATTGGCGATCGAGACGTTTCTGCCCGCCGATCTGGAGACCGCCGCGTATCTGAGGTCGCTCCCGTCCTGACGGTCCGCCGTCCGGTGCGTCACTTCTCGGCGAGGGGGCGGGTCCACGGTGCGTCGGTACGCGCCAGGACGGTGGCCGCCGCACTCGCCGCGACCAGGATCCCCAGGGCGAGCAGCAGCGGCGGCAGCGGTCCGTGCCGGGTCCGTCATGTCCGGTACGAGGGTGGCCCATGCCTCACGCAGCACGATGGGCATGGGCGCGCTCCCGTCACCGGGACGGAATCAGGATTGTGCCGTGACCGGGGTGCGGAACGAAGGACCGCCGCGGCGTGTGCCGCCCACCCGCCAACGGGCGGGGACGGCACACGCCACGGGAGCGCGAAGCGGTTATACGCGCGCCCCGTTGTCGAGCGGGTCCCGTCGTTTCGTCCCCGCACCGGTCGTGCGCCTCGGGGCCCGCTTGCGGGCGGGCGGCGGGGCCTTGCTGCTCTTCTCCAGGGTGAGTGCGACCGGTACGGCGGTCAGCACCGACGAGTACGTGCCGACGCAGATACCGATGAGCAGGGCGAGCGCGAAGTCCGCGAGCGAGTCGCCGCCCAGCACGGCGAGGGCGGCCAGGATGAAGAGGGCACCCATGCCGGTGTTGACGGTTCTGGGCACGGTCTGCAGGACGGCGCGGTTGGCGACGGTCGCCACGGGTACGCGGCGCGCCTTCGCCCACAGTTCGCGGACCCGGTCGAAGACGACCACCGAGTCGTTGACGGAGTAGCCGATGACGGTGAGGAGCGCGGCCAGGAAGATGCCGTCGACGGTGCGGCCGAGCCAGGCGAAGGCGCCGACCAGAATGATGACGTCGTGAACGAGCGCGGCGACCGATCCCAGGGCGAACGTCCAGCGGAACCGGACCGCCAGATAAGCGAGTTGCACAAGGACGGCGATGGTCAGCGCGATCAGCGCGTTGCGCCGCAGTTCGTCGCCGAGGCTGGGGCCGATGAGTTCGTCGCGGACCTTGGTGGTGTGGCCGCCCTCCTCGGCGAGGGCGGCACGCAGGGCGTGCTCCTCGTCGTTGTCGAGGTCTCCCGTACGTACGGAGAGGTCGCCCGCGCCCGCCGTGGTGACCTCGGCGTCCGGGAACCCCGCGCCGGCCAAGGCCGTGCGGGCGGTCTCCACGTCGACGGGCCGACTGGTGGAGTATTCGACGAGCCGGCCGCCGGTGAACTCCACGCCCAGGTTGACACCCCGTACGACGATGCCGAGGACCGCGACGGCGATCAGCGCCGTGGAGATCAGCAGCCAGCGGCGGGGGGACCGGAACAGCTGCGGATCACGGCGGTTCAGCCAGGTCCGTACGCGGCCGGGGCGTGCGATCCCGTTGACGCCCCGGTAGTCGCTGACGAACCGGGAGCGGGACGCGATCTCGGTGAGGGCGCGAGCGATGACGAGCGCCGAGAACATCGACGCGAGAACACCGATGGCGAGCGTGACCCCGAAGCCCTTGACCGGTCCCGAGCCGAGGAAGAAGAGCAGACCGGCGGCGATCAGTGTGGTCACGTTGGAGTCGGCGACCGCGCTCCAGGCGTTACGGAATCCGGCGGTCATCGCGGAGCGCAGGGACCGGCCGGGACGTTCCGCGTACTCCTCTCTGGCGCGTTCGAAGACCAGCACGTTCGCGTCGACCGCCATCCCGATGGCCAGGACGAAGCCGGCGAGTCCGGGGAGGGTGAGGGTGACGCCGAGAGCAACCAGCGCGGCGTACGAGATGACTCCGTACGCGGCCAGGGCCACGGCGGCGAGCGCGCCGAAGAGCCGGTAGACGAAGGTGATGAAGAGGGCGGTGGCGGCGGCGCCGATGAGGGCGGCTCGGGCGCTGGCGTCGATGGCGGCGGCGCCGAGCGTCGGACCGACGGTCCGCTGTTCGACGATCTCGATGGGAACGGGGAGCGCGCCGCCCTTGATCAGCAGCGCCAGATCGCGGGCCTCGTCGGCGCCGAAGGAGCCGGTGATCTGTGTGGAGCCGGACGGAAGGCCGACGTTGCAGCCTACGGACGGGTCGACCTGGGGCGAGGAGATCACCTGGTCGTCGAGGACGATCGCGACCCGCCGCCGATCGTCCTGAACGGGATGACAGGCGGCTTCGCCGGTCAGCCGGGTCCAGTCCCGGCCCGCGCCCTTGTGGAAGTCGAGGGCGACGGTCCAGCCGGCGCCCTGCTGGGCGTCGAAGGAGGCCCCGGCGTCCTTGACGCCCGCGCCGGTGAGCCGGGCCGGGCCGAGGGCGAGAGGACGGCCCTGCTCGTCGGGCAGCGTCAGCCCGGCGGCCTTCCCCTTGTCCTGTTCCGTCTCCTCTTCCGTGCCGGGACCCTGGACGGCGTGGAAGCTGAGCTGGGCGGTCCTGCCGATGACTTCGGCAGCCTTGCGCGGGTCCTGGACGTCGGGCAGTTCGACGATGATCCGGTCCTCTCCGGACCGGGTCAGGGTCGGTTCGGCGACGCCGAGCGAGTCGATGCGCTGGCGGAGCACCTCAAGGGTTCGGTCGGTGCTCTCCCGGTCCGCCTTCGTGGTGGCGGAGTCCTTGGCCTGGAGCACCAGCCTGGTGCCGCCCTGAAGATCGAGGCCGAGTCTGGGTGACATGGTCAGCGTGATGAGGACGGAGACGAGCAGCACGGCCGCAGCCAGAACCGCTCGCACCGTGGTGGCGCGAGTCATGGAAAACCTCCGAGGGGCGCCGGACGCCCTCACCTCGGCGAGGACGCGGCGTCAGTTCGGTCGAGCAGAACGGTGGCCGAGGGAACGGTCCGTCCCCGGAGGGCCGCGTACGCCCGGGAGGGCCACGCGGAAACGGTCGGATGCGAAGGAGGCGGCGTCCGGGTCCCGTTGCCGAGCCGGAAGCGGTACGAGGACGCCAGGCGTCCCCGGCAGCAGGGCGCCGCCGGGGCCGGGCGGCGGGAGCTGGTGCTGAACGCGGATGTGGTCCGTTGCGACCCAGGGGCGGGGAACGGCCGGGAGACCTGTGCGGTCGTGGCCGGTCACCATGGCCGTACGGGTGCGCCGGGTGTCGTGCGGGTGGCCGGGGCGGGCGGTCCGGTCGGTGTGCTGGGCGGGCGGCGGGACGGCGGGCGTGTGCGCGGCGGCGGGCGCCGGACCGGACAGCGGGCGTGACGGGGGCACGGCTCCGGCGGCCGCGACGGCCGCGGACGCGCCGCCGACGACGGTGAGCACGACGAGGAGGAGCACGGCCAGGGCCTGACGGGCCGCTGTCACGCGTCCCAGGGCGTGTGTCGGAAGTCCCGCCTGCCCCGCGACGCCTGGCACGCACGCTCGCTGCGTTGTCGGGCTCGCCCAAGTACGTCCAGTACGAGGACGACCCTCCGCCTTGCGATCGCACGCACCAGACGCCGCCGGGCCCACCCTTCGGGCGGACGGCGGGACTCCCGACACACGCCCTGGGCGCGCCGTACGGTGTGCCGGGCTGTCCGGTCGCCCTCTCGGGGGTGTGTTCCCCGGGGGCGGCCCCGGGAGGGTGGTCACCTCGCCGGGCCGGAAAGGGCCGGCGCCGCGGCGGCGTGCCGGAGCGCGGAGCTGAGGATCAGCCCCGCGCCGCGGACCACCGTGGTGGCCGGGTCGTCGGCGAGCCGCACCGGGACTCCGAGGCGGACCGCGATCCGGTTGGTGATGTCGGGGCGCAGGGCACCGCCTCCGGCGAGCAACGGGCCCTTGCGCAGGGCTCCGAGGACAGCGCCGTGCCGGTCCTGCTGCCACATCTCCATGATCATGTCCAGTGCGGTGCGGACGACGGTGGTGGGCGGCTCGGTGGGTCCGAGGTCGCTGAGGCCGGCCTCGGCCTGGCGGGCGTCCCGGACCATTCCGTCGACGAGGAGGGTGACTTCGGTCAGCTCGGCGCCGATGTCGACGACGAGCAGCGGGCCGCCGTCCTGCGGGCCGGCGTATGCGGCGGCGGCTCTGGCGCTGCTCAGCACGATGACGCTCGCCGGCCCGAGTGCGGCGAGGAGCTCCCGCGCCTCGGCGCGGTGTTCGGGCCCGGCGAGGACCGGGTGGCTGAGGACAATCAGGGTCTCGCTGCGGTCGGCGCCCAGTGCCGTGTCGGCGATACGGCTGAGTATCCGGCCGCAGGACTCGGGGTCGGCTATGCGCCCGCGCCGGATCGGACGGCCCCGACCGGGCCCGCCCGCCAGGTCACCGGTGGACTCGGCGTCGGCGACGACGCCGAGTCCGGGGATCCAGGCGCGGGTGCGGGAACTGCCGAGGTCGAGGGCGAGTCCGCGGGTGATACCGCGGTATCCGTTGCGGACGGACCGGCCGGGTCGCCGTCCGTCGTTCGGAGAATGCATCGTCCCTCATCCCCCGGCCTGCCGCAGCAGCCGTTCACACACGTCGGCCCGCTGGTAGCGAGGCATGACCGAGCCCTCACTATGCAATAAGAAGGCAAAGAAAGCCACTCCCGAGTAAAATCCAAGGGGATCGGCGCGCCGCCCGTGTGACGGGCGCCCGAGTGGTCCGCGCCTCACACCTCGGACGGCAGGAACTCGGCGATCAGTTCGGCGAACTCGTCCGGTGCGGCGATCCGCACGCCGAGGTCCTCCGCCTTGGTGCGCTTGGACCCGGCCTTCTCACCGGCGACGAGCAGCGTGGTGCGCTTGGAGACGCTCGACGACGACTTGCCGCCGGCCCGCTCGATCAGCTCGTTCACCTGGTTCCGCGAGAGTTTCTCCAGCGCCCCGGTCATGGCCCCGGTGACGACGACCGTCATTCCGTCCAGCGGCCGTTCGGCCGCCGTCTCTCCGTCCGCCTCTCCGTCCGCGACGGCGGCAGCCGCGTCCGCGTCCTCTTCACCCGGCTCCGGCGGCGGCGTCGCGCCGGGCTCCACCATGGTGACCCCGGCGGCGACCAGCTTCTCGATCAGCGGGGCGAGCTCGACCAGCTCCGCGACCACCCCGGCGGCCTTCTCCTTCCCGATGCCGTCGACCTGCTGGAGCATGTCGACGTCGGCGGCGCGGATCCGGTCCATACTGGCGAAGTAACGGGCGATCCGCCGCGACATGGACCGCCCCGTGCCCCGTACGCCCAGAGCGCAGAAGACCCGGGAGAGCGGACGGGTGCGCGCCGTCTCGATGGCGGCCAAGAGGTTGTCGGTGCTGGTCTCGCCCATCCGCTCCAGGCCGAGCAGCTGCTCGCGTTCGAGCGTGAAGAGATCGGCGAAGTCGGCGACCAGCCCGGCGTCCACGAGCTGGACGACGCGGGTCGCGCCGAGACCCTCGATGTCGAGCTGATCGCGGCCCGCCGCGTACGAGATGGAGGCGACGAGGCGGCAGTCGCGGCCCCGCACACAGCGCCAGCGCTGCTCGCTCGTGTCGATCTCGGAACCGCACTGCGGGCATGTCCCGGGAAAGACGATGGGCTGCTCGTCGCCGGTCCGCAGATGGGCGACGGGTGCCTCGATGCGGGGGATGATGTCGCCGGCCTTGTAGACCATCACCCGGTCGCCCAGGCGCAGATCGCGGCGGGTGATGTCGGCGGGGTTGTGCAGCGTGGCGTAACTGACGGTCGATCCGTCGATCTCGACGGGTTCCAGCACGGCGCGCGGGGCGATGATCCCGGTCCTGCCGACATTCCACTCGACACCGAGGAGCCGGGTGACCTTCTCGACGGCCGGGAGCTTGTAGGCGATGGCCCAGCGCGGTGCCCGGGTCCCTGAACCGGCCTCGCGCTGGTCGACCGCGAGATCGGCCTTGATCACGATGCCGTCGATGCCGAACGGCAACGAGGCGCGCAGCGCGGCGATTTCCTCGACCCGGGCCTGCACCTCCTCGACGGTGACGACGGTGCGCGGCGCCACGTCCGTGTCGGCCGCGGTGTGCACGCCGAGCCCGGCGACGAACGTCAGGACGTCGCTGTGCGGGAGTTCGGCCAGGGCGTCGGTCAGCTCGCCGGACTCGGGCAGCGGCAGGGCACCGTACGCGAAGAACGTCATCTCGACCGTGTAGGGACGGTCCTTGGCACGGAGGGTGCCCGCCGCGCCGTTCCTCGGGTTGGCGAAGGGGCCGCCGCCGTGCTCGGTGCGCACCGTGTTGGCCCGTTCGAACTGCTCGTTCGTCATCAGTATCTCGCCGCGGACCTCGATCGTCACCGGCTCACCGAGCTGCTCCGGGAGTCCGACGACGGTGCCGATCGCATGCGACACGTCCTCGCCCGCCGAACCGTCGCCCCGGGTGATCAGACGCTCCAGGCGGCCCGACCGATAACGGGCGGCGACCGCGAGCCCGTCGAGCTTCGGCTCCACGCTCCACGCGGCGACCGGTCTGCCGATCCGGCGCTCCAGGGACACCGTCCAGGTGGCGAACTGCTCGGCGGAGAACACGTTGTCCAGGGAGAGCATCGGCGCCGTGTGCGGTACGTCACCGCCCGCGGCGCCGCCGGCCACCTTGCCGGTCGGCGAGGCGGCCAGCACGTCCTGCGGGTGCTCCTCCTCGTAGGTGGCGATCCCGCGCACCAGCCGGTCGTACGCGTCGTCGTCGAGCGTGCTCTCGCCCGCGGTGTAGTACGCGGCGGCGGCCGCCGACGCTTCTTCGACCGCGGCGGCGTAGGAGGCGGCATCGGCGAGCACAACAGCGGAGTTCGTCATGGACACCATCCTGCCGTCCACCACTGACAACGCCCCTCAGCCTGCCGCTGTCCCATCCGCCCCGACGGGATCATCGGCGTCGTCCGAGGTCAGCGGTACCTGTGGTCCGGAGCACTCCCGCAGCCAGCGCCGCAGTACCTCGTGCACCTGCTCGGCCCCCAGCAGCTCCCCACCGTCCGCACCCGGCCCCGCCGATGTGCGGGAGGCCGGCGGCTCCGACATGGTGCGCGGGTGGAGCAGGAAGGGCCGGGACTGCTCGCCGCCCAGGCCGCCGTGGGAGCCGATCTGTTCTTCGAAGGCGTGCACACAGCCCGTGGTGGGGTCGTAAAACGAGTTGACCATCACATCGGCGACGTGCGGGAAGGTGTCGGTGCGCCGCACCGCGTCCGCCGCGCCCGGGCCGAACGGTTCCAGCAGGCCCTCTCCGTCCGCCAGTTCCGACACCGGGGTCTGTACGCCGCCACGTCCCAGCACCACCGATCCGTGCAGCTCGCTGCGGACCAGCAGGAAGCCGATGCCGGGGTGGTTGGCGAGGGTGCTCAGCAGCGCGGGATGGCGGCGGTCCAGCTGTTCGCGGGTCGCGCGCCCGTCGATGTCGGGGAAGGAGATCAGGCCGAGATTGCCGGAGGCGAGGACGACCGGGTCGGACGGGGTCGCGGCGAGTTCCGCATCACCTTCCTCGACGGGCCGGTGCAGGGCGATCCGTACCGCGTCCCGCGCCTCCGAGGCGCTCTTCGAACGGTGCGCCCGCCGGGGCACGGGCAGCCCGCAGCCCGCCCGCACCAGGTCCTTGAGCGTCAGCCCGTACGCTGCGGCGAAGGTCTCCCCCGGGCTCTGTCCGTGGTCGGAGAGCAGCACGATCCGGTAGCGGCGAGGGGTGTGTTCGGCGACTTTGACGATCAGGGCGAGCGAGCGGTCCAGGCGCGCGAGGACCTTCTCCGCGTCGCGGCTGTGCGGTCCGGAGTGGTGGGCGACTTCGTCGTACGCGACGAGGTCGGCGTAGACGACGGTGCGTCCGGAGAACATGTCCCCGATGACCGCAGCGACCACCACGTCACGCTCGACGACGGTCGCGAAGGCGCGGATGAAGGGGTAGAGCCCGCCGCGCTTGATCCGGGGCGTGTCCTTCCGGATCCGCGCCCGGGTCGACTGGCCGATCTCCCGGCCGACCTCGGCGACGAACGACAGGGCGGTACGGACGGCGTTGGCCGGGTCGGAGAAGTACGCGAAGTAACCGGCCCGGGAGCGGCGCCCCTTGCCGGGCCGGGCAGCCATCGACAGAACGAGGGCGAGCTGGTCGGCGCCGCCGCTGAAGAGGTTTCCCCGGCTGGCGCCGTCGAGGGTGAGCAGTCCGCCGTCACGGGTGCGCGCGATGGCACGGCGTTGCAGTTCGAGGGCGCTCGCAGGTCTGCTGGAGACCATGACGTCGCCGGTCTCCTTCTCGTACCAGCGGAAGGCGGGGATGTCGAAGTTGCTGCCGTGCAGGATGCCCAGCTGACTGGCGCCGGTCTGACTGGACCAGTCGGTGCGCCACGGGGTGAGCCGGTGGCCCGACCCGTCGGCGAGCCAGTGTGCAACGGTGGGCATCAGACCGTCCGCGGCGGCCCGCGCGAGGGCGTCGTGGCCGACGCCGTCGAGCTGGATGAAGACCGTGCCGGGTGGTCCGCTGCGGCCGCCGTCCGCGCCTGCGCCCGTGCCGCTGCGACGGCGGCGCCGGTCGGCGAGGCGGGAGAGCCGGCGTCGGTAGGCGTTGTCGTCGCGAACGGCGAGTGCGGTGGAGGTCGCGGAGGCGACGGCGGACATCGCGGCGGCGACGACGACCGCGGTCTCCGGGTTGGCGGCGCCGCGCCCGTCCGGTATGAGCCGCAGGGCGACGAGCAGCAGCGAGCCGTTGAGGAAGAAGACCAGCATCCCGAGGACGAGGGCGGGCACGATGAGCAGCGCCCGTACGAGGACCGGCCAGACCAGCGCGGAGAGCAGACCGAACGCGCCGGCGCCCCAGGCAGCGGTGAACGCGATCTTGGTGAAGCTGTCGCCGTTGTCCGACTGAAGCTGGAAGTCGGGCAGAATCCCGGCGAGCACCAGCATGGTGAGGGTCGAGACGGCCCACACCACGATCACTCGCATCAGGGCGCTGCCGGCCGTACGCCATCGCCCGTCACCCACGCCGTTTCCCACCTCACACGTCCGGGCCCTGCCGTTCCGGACCCGGCACCAGCCTTTCACAGCAGGTTCGCACGGTCCGGAGCCCGGGGATGTGCGACGGTCAGCAGCCGTCGTATCCGGCGGTCGGCATGGAGAGCCTGCGGTGCACGCTCGCCTTCGTACGGGAGCTGTACGACGGCTCGTCGAGACCGGCGAACTCCAGTCGTACGCCTCGCCGCTCGCACTCCGCCGCGAACTCCGGCACCGAGGTGAGTGCCCGGGCGAGCACCCGGCCGTTGGGGGCCACGAAGAGTTCGACGTCACCGTCGTCGACATCCGCCCACAGGGCGTGGTGGTCGGGGCGCAGCCGGTAGAACCGAAACTGTCGTGTGACGACATAGCCCTTGCCGGCGGCCCAGCGGGCGCACATGGCCTGCTGGCTGCGCGTGTCCACGAGGAACGGGTCGCTGTCGAGCTCCTCGAGCGGCGTGAGACTGGCGATGGCCGCCACCCGTACGTCCCCCATGGGCATCCCCCCCGTGCTAGGCGTACGGGCGACCCTACCTCTCCGGCTCCCGTACAAAAAGGCGTATGTCAGGACGGAAGAAGTACGTGCCGGCGCACACATGCGCCCCGGCGCCGGGGCGGGACCCGGGGCGGGGCGCATGGAGGGGCAGGTGTCAGAGCGAGGTCATGACGTGCTTGATGCGCGTGTAGTCCTCGAAGCCGTACGCGGAGAGATCCTTGCCGTAGCCCGACTGCTTGTAGCCGTCCGTGCGGCTCTCGGCGACGAGCGCCATGTGCGTGTTGATGCCAGACGCAGCCGAAGTCGGCCGTTCCTGCCGGGCGCGGCGCTGCGGGTGGCGCAGCGCGAGGCGCTCCGGGCGGTCTCGAAGGCCGTCGATTCGGGCCATCCGGTGATCCGTTACGGGGACGGTTCGATGGGCCGCCGGCTGCCCGGCGACCCGGCGGTCCTGACCGCGCTGGTCGAGCACGTCCTCGGTGAGGTGCTGCGCCACGACGAGGCGCACGACTCGCAGCTGCCGGTCTCCGCCCGCATCTGGACGGAGCGCGACCACCACACGGATGCGGCGGCGGCCGCGCTCCACATCCATCCGAACACCCTGACGTACCGGCTGCGGCGGTTCGGTGCGCCGGCCGACCGCGATCCGGCGTCGACGGGGGCACTGACGGAGGTCTGGCCGGCGATCCAGGCGGCCGTGGCACTGGGACTGACGGGCTGAGGGCGCCTCGTCGGGTCAGCGGCCGCGCACCCGCCCCCGCCCCTCCGGCACTACGCTCAAGGGACCGGAACAACGGGTCACGGCGGACGGGAGGCAGACGGTGCCGGTGGAAGTCACCTGGTGGGGTCATGCCACCTGCACCATCGAGGACTCCGGAGTCCGCGTCCTGACCGACCCGCTCCTCGTACGCCGTTTCGCGCATCTGCGCCGTCGCCGGGGCGCTCTCCCGGGCCCCGAGGCCACCGTCGCGGACATCGTCCTCGTCTCCCATCTGCACTCCGACCACCTGCATCTGCCGTCGTTGGCCCGTCTCACCCCCGGCACCCGGCTGATCGTGCCGGCGGGTGCCGTCCGTTCCGTACCGGGGCTGCGGATGCTGCGCCGCGTGCGCGGGCTGTGGATCACCGAGGTGGCGGCCGGGGACGAGGTGCGCGTCGGCGAGGTGCTGGTACGGGCCGTCCCCGCGTGGCACGACGGCCGGCGGCTCCCGGTGGGCCCGCATCGCTCCCCCGCGCTGGGCTATGTCGTCGAGGGCGAGGCCCGTACGTACTTCGCCGGGGACACCGGGCTGTTCGACGACATGGCGGAGGCGGTCGGCCCGGTGGATGTGGCGCTGCTGCCGGTCGGCGGCTGGGGCCCGTATCTCGGCCACAGTCATCTGGACGCGGGCCGGGCCGCGCAGGCGCTGGCCCGGCTGGCGCCGCGCTCGGCCGTGCCGGTGCACTACGGCACGTACTGGCCGATCGGGATGGACGGGGTCCGGCCGCACGAGTTCCACTCACCGGGTGACGAGTTCGCCCGGCAGGCGGCGCTGCTGGCGCCGGACGTGAAGGTGCACCGGCTGACCCACGGCGAGCATGTGCGGCCGGAGGCCGCCAGGTGATCCAGGAAGTCGTGGGGCAGCTGCCCCCTGAGTCGACGCAGCAGGCCGTCGGCTATCCGTCCCTGTTCCTGCTGGTGGCACTGGGTGCACTGGTGCCGGTGGTGCCGACGGGGGCGCTGGTGAGTTCGGCGGCCGTGGTGGCGTTCCACCAGACGGACCCGTTCGCGCTGCTGGTGGTGTTCGGCGTGGCGTCGTCGGCGGCGTTCCTCGGGGACATCTGTCTGTACTGGCTGGGGCAGCGCGGGGTGCGGTCGAAGAACGGCTCGAAGTGGCTGCGGGCGATCAGCGACCGGGCGGCGCCGGAGCGGCTTGCCCAGGCGCAGCAGAAGCTGGACGAGCACGGCGCGGTGGTGCTGGTGCTGTCACGGCTGGTCCCAGCCGGGCGGATTCCGGTGATGCTGGCGTGTCTGCTGGGGCGCATGCCGATGCGGAGATTCGCCCGTGGGGACATACCGGCCTGTCTGGCGTGGGCGGCGACGTACCAGCTGATCGGCATTCTGGGCGGCTCGCTGTTCCCGGAGCCGTGGCAGGGCGTGGTCGCGGCGGTCGGTCTGACGCTCCTGATCAGCGGTGCTCCCGCGGTGTGGCGCAGGACGCGGGCCCGGTTCAGCCACTGATGCCGCGGGGTGCCCGGGTGGTGTGCGGGGTGCGGTGCGTCCGGGGGGCGCGGGGTGCCCGCTGGGCATGGGTCCCGTCCAGGAGCCGGGAGCCGCCGATCGGCAGGTCCCACAGGTGTTCGCGCGGATGTCCGGCGCGCTGCCAGGCGGTACGGAGCCGGGTGAGCGGTTCGAGTACGGGCTCCGCGGAGAGCAGGAACGTGGCCCAGTGCATCGGTGCCATCACACGGGCGCCGAGATCCTCGTACGCCTGCACGGCCTCCTCCGGGTCGGTGTGCACGTCGCCGAGCCACCAGCGCGGTTCGTACGCCCC
Organism: Streptomyces atratus; assembly: GCF_040655115.1. Lineage (GTDB taxonomy): Bacteria > Actinomycetota > Actinomycetes > Streptomycetales > Streptomycetaceae > Streptomyces > Streptomyces atratus_D. The sequence goes on from NZ_JBFAJH010000084.1 coordinate 13,282, forward strand.
GATCGGAAGCAGGGCCAGATCGATCCCGGGGTGGCGGCGGCCGATCTCCGTGAACCAGTGCCCGTAGCCGCTGTCTCCGGCGAAGTAGACCCGCTGCCCGTCGCCACCGCCGATGCCGTTGATGACCCAGCCGCCCCAGAGGGAACGGCAGGTGTCGGTGAGGGTCCGCTTGGACCAGTGGTGGGAGGGCACGAAGTCGAAGCGGACGCCGCGCAGCACCGCCGACTCCCACCAGTCGAGCTCGGTGACGCAGGAGAAGCCGCGGCGACGGCACCACTGGCCGAGCCCGGCGGGGACGAACAGCGGGGTGTCGCGCGGCAGCCTGCGCAGGGTGGGGGCGTCGAGGTGGTCGTAGTGGTTGTGGCTGATCACGACCGCGTCGACGGGTGGCAGGTCGTCCCAGCGGACACCGACGGGCGTGATCCTGGCGGGTGTCCCGAGGATGCGTCGGGACCAGACGGGGTCGGTGAGGATGGTCAGCCCGCCGGTACGGATGATCCAGCTGGCATGTCCGGCCCAGGTGACGCAGGTCGTGCCGGCGTCGGTGGCGGGCAGCGGTTCGGGGGCGTACGGCAACCGGTGGATGCCGCGCAGCCCCTCCGCGTTGGGCCGCACGGCGCGTTCTCTGGTCAGTCGGGACATGTCCCTGATACTCGGGAGCGGGGCGGTGAGCCGGTCGGCGAAGGTGACGGGCCAGACCCTCTCCTCACCGAGGGGGCGCGGCGGGACGATCTCGCCGAGCGAGGCTGCCTGCGCGGCCCCGGCGTCGGAGCGCTCGGTCTGTTCCGTCATCGAAGGACTCCTGTCCCGGAGTGCGTCGTCGGTACGTCGGCGGGTAGATGTGCCAGTGCGTCGTCGGCATGTCGGCGCCTACGCCATCAGGGTTCGGTTCCTCATCGGAGCTCGTCGAGGGCTGCTCCGAAAATGCTCAGCGCTCGGGCGACATGCGGCAATTCCAGGGGCTCCACCGCAGTGAGGGACTCCGTCTGCTGCTCCGGGGTCGATCCGAGCAGCGGTCCGGTGCCCAGCCGCACCCGCAGCGCGCCCAGTTCGTCCCCGAAGCGGTGGCCGCCGGGGGTGGGCGCGCCGAGGCGTTCGGTGAGGTACTCCTCCAGTTCCAGGGAGTCCGTGACGCCGCGGCCGGCGAGCCGGGACCGGAGCGGGCCCAGGTCGGCGTAGAGATGGCGGCCCGCCTGCGGGGGCCGGGCCAGCGCGCCCGAGGCGAGCACCGCCCGGTGGGCCGCGGCGGCGACCTGCGCCTGCAACGCGGCGGCCCGGCGGACCCGGGCGGTGACGGCCTCCGGTTCGGTCAGCGCGTGGGCGGCCGCGGCGGCGACCGGGCCCGCGACGAGGGCGCCCAGTGCGGTGAGGATGTCGAGGGTACGGGCATGGCGCGCCGCAGCCCGTTCGGTGTCGGGGAATCTGGCGACCGCGACCGGCCAGGCGGACGGGGTCAGCGCCCCGGCCAGATCGCAGACGACGGTGACGTCGTCGGGGCACATCTCGGCCGGGCTGAGCAGGACCGTGTCGTGGGGGCGGTGCAGCGTGTCGCGCCAGGTCTCGTCGCTGACGATGTGCATCCCCTCGGCGACGGCTGCCTCGCACGCCTCGCGGACGAGTTCCGGCGGGGCGACGGTGGCGGTCGGGTCGTCGACGACGGAGATCAGCAGCAGCCGGGGCCGGCCGCCTTCGGCACGCACCCTTCGTACGGTCTCCAACAGCGCGTACGGGTCGGGCACGCCGCCGCACTCCGCCGGGGTCGGCACATGGTAGGCGGGCCTGCCGAGCAGCCGGGCCTGCGGGATCCAGGTGGCGGGACAGGGGCGCGGCGTGAGGACATCGCCTCCGTGCGCGGCGATGAGGGCGAGCAGCAACGGCGAGGCGCCGGGGGCGGCTGCGATGTACTCCGGTCCGCCGCGCAGCCCGCGCCGGGTCCAGTAGGCGGCGGCCGCCTCGCGCAGGGGTTCGCCGCCGCCGGTCGGTTCGGGCTCGCTGCGCCCGGCTGCGGCTGCGAGCACCCGGGCCAGCTCGGGCAGCACGGGCAGCCCCGGGTCGGGGGCGGGCGGCCCGTACCGTACGGGCCCCCGATCCTCCCGAGGGGTCCACGGGGCACACCCGGCATGCCCGCCCGGCCCGGCCCGATCGGTCCGTTCGCGCGCCATCGCGGGTCTCCTTCACTGCTACTCCGTCACCCTGTCCGGCTCCGGCTCGCCCTGCCTTGTGCCGTCTCGCTCCCAGGGCCCTTTATACGGAGGTTTGAGCGACACCGCCCGCCCGACAGAGGCGCCCGGGCACCGACCCAGGTCCCGGCCGGGCTGTCCGAGCAGAGGCTCGGCCTCGGCGGGGAACCGAACCCGGACCCGACGGCCCCATTGACACCCGCCCCGCAGCGTCATTACGGTCGCGCCAGAATTTCGAACGCATGACGAAATATCGAACAAGTCGAGGGGCAACTCCCGTGCGCATCACCGGAATCAGCACACACGTCGTCGGCACGCCCTGGCGCAATCTCACCTACGTCCAGGTGCATACCGACGAGGGTCTCACCGGCGTCGGCGAGACCCGGATGCTCGGCCGTACCGATGCGCTCGTCGGCTACCTGCGTGAGGCGGAGGCCAACCACGTCGCCGGCTCCGACCCGTTCGCGGTGGAGGACCTCGTACGCCGGATGAAGTACGGCGACTACGGGCGGGCCGGGGAGATCGTGATGTCCGGCATCGCGGTCGTCGAGATGGCCTGCTGGGACATCAAGGGCAAGGCGCTGGGCGTCCCGGTCTGGCAGCTGCTCGGCGGAAAGGTCACCGACCGGGTCAAGGCGTACGCGAACGGCTGGTACACCACCGAGCGCACCCCGGAGGCCTACCACAAGGCGGCTCGGGCAGTCGTGGAGCGCGGCTACCGCGCCCTGAAGATCGACCCGTTCGGCACCGGTCATTTCGAGCTGGGACAGCAGGAGACCCGGTACGCGGTGTCGCTGATCGAGGCCGTACGGGATGCCATCGGCCCGGACGCCGAACTGATGCTGGAGATGCACGGACGGTTCAGCCCGTCCACCGCCGTGCGGATCGCACACGAGATGGCGCCGTTCCGGCCGGCCTGGCTGGAGGAGCCGGTACCGCCGGAGAACCTCAAGGCGCTCGGCAAGGTGGCCGACAAGGTCGACCTGCCGATCGCGACCGGTGAACGCATCCACGACCGGATCGAGTTCCGCGAACTGTTCGAGTCGCAGGCGGCCGACATCATCCAGCCGGACCTCGGCCACATCGGCGGCATCCTGGAGACGCGCAAGCTCGCCGCTACCGCCGAGACCCACTACACACTCATCGCACCGCACAATGTGGGTGGCTCGGTACTGACGGCGGCCAGCCTCCAACTGGCGGGCTGCACACCCAACTTCAAGATCCTCGAACACTTCAATGACTTCGCGGACGCCGACATCAAGAAGGTCGTCAAGGGTGCCCCACAGGTCGACCCCGAAACCGGCTGCTTCGGGCTCTCCCACGCCCCGGGTCTCGGCGTGGAGCTCGATGTGGACGCGGCAGCCGAATTCCCGCAGCAGCAGGCCAGGTTCGACCTGTGGGCGGACGGCTGGGAGAAGAGGCAGCCCAAGTGAGCACCACCCACTCCCGGGCGATCACGGTCGAGCGGCCCGGCGAGCACACCCTGACCACCGCCCCCGTTCCGGAGCCCGGCCCCGGCGAGGTCCGGGTACGGGTCGCCGCGGCCGGGATCTGCATGAGCGACCGCGAGGTGTACGACGGCCACCGCGACCCGGGATATGTCCGCTACCCGGTGGTGCCCGGCCATGAATGGTCGGGGGTGGTCGACGCCCTCGGCGCGGGCGTCGATCGGGCGCTGCTCGGACGGCGGACGGTGGCCGAGGGCTTCCGGTCCTGCGGCAGTTGCGAACGGTGCCGGAGCAGCGAGACCTCGCTCTGCACATCGGGGTACGACGAGACGGGCTTCACCCGGCCCGGGGCTTTCGCCGACCATGTCGTGGTCCCCGCACGGCTGTTGCACCCCTTGTCCGACGACGCGGATCTGCGCGCCGCCGCCCTGCTGGAACCGGCTGCGGTGGTGGCAGCGGCGGTACGCGCCGGGGCCCCGGAGCCGGGCGAGCGGGTCGCCGTGGTGGGCGCCGGGACGCTCGGGCTGCTCGCCGTGCAGCTGTTGTCCGCGCTGTCCCCCGGCGAGCTGACGGTGATCGATCCGCGCAGCGAACGGGCATTCCAGGCATTGTCGTTCGGAGCAAGTGAGGCCCGTACCCCCGAGGAGGCCTCGGAGGTGCACGGCTGCTACGACCTGGTCGTGGAGACGGCCGGCGCGCCGCCCACCGCAGCCGATGCGTGCCTGCTGGCGCGGCGCGGCGGCCGGGTGGTGCTCACCGGCATGTTCGCGCCGGGAGCCGTCGGTATCGATCCCGTCCATCTGTCGCTGAGCCAGCTCACCGTGCGCAGCGTGTTCGGGGCGTCGTCGGCGGCCTGGTCGTATGCGGTACGGGCGTTCACCGCAGGGCTGCTGGATCCGGCGGCGCTGATCACGCACGAGTTCCCTCTGGACCGGTTCACGGACGCCGTGGCACTGGTCGGGGGCGGTGGTCCCGGGACGGGCAAGGTACTGCTGCGTCCTTAAGAGGCCGCGCAGATAGGTGGGGCGGCGTCGCGTGCCGATGGGCGGCGCCCGGCGGCGTTGTCGTCGGTCGACGACGCTCCGCGTCGCCTCCCTCCTCCGCCTTGCCAGGCTTGCCCCTCACCCCGCTCCTTCCTCCACCCCACCTAT
>NZ_JBFAJH010000085.1:0-17280 GCF_040655115.1 Streptomyces atratus
TGGGACGCGGGGTCGGTGAGCCTGCGGTTCTGAGCCCGGCAGACCGTGAGGGGCCGGGTTGTGCGGTGCGGCTGCGGCGCGATGCTGCCGGTACACCCCTGGTGCGTGGTGTCCGGGCGGGCAGCACTCGTGGCGCCAGGTCCTGAGGCCGGGCGCCCCGGCCCGTGTGGGGTCCCGGTGTTTTGGGCGGTCGGGTCCGCGCTGTACGTCAGGGTCCTCAAGTGCCCCTGTGGCGTGGTTGGTCGGCTGGATCTCATGTGATCGCGCGGGTCCGCTGCCGGCGCGGTATCGAGGCCTGTTAGACGTCATTGAAAATGCCTATGAGTGCGGCAGTTTGGGCAGCTTGGTGCCGACAAGATCGGTAAGCGTGGCTGCTGACGGATAGGTGCCTATTTGGGGTGGCGCCTCGCCGATGAAGGGCATGCGAAAGGCCCTCCCGGTATCTCTTGGCCGAGCGCCGGGAGGGCCGTGTAGCGCGCGGAGGCGCTGTGCTCACGGTAGAGGCCGACCTGGCGCGGGTCGAAATGCGGTTGGCTGCGGGCGAGTTGCTCTGCCCGACCTGTGAGGGGCTGCTGAGCCGGTGGGGCTGGGCACGTTCGCGTGTACTGCGAGACGCGGCGGGCGGGCTGGTGGTGGTGCGTCCGCGACGGACCAGGTGCGTCAGATGCGGCATCTCACATGTACTCCTTCCGGTGTTCGCGCTGGTCAGGCGGGCGGACATGGCAGAGGTGATCGGGGCGGCCCTGGCGGCGAAAGCGTCCGGGGCCGGGGTTCGGGTGATCGCTGAACAGCTCGGCCGGCCGGTGGAGACGGTGCGGGGGTGGCTGCGCCGGTTCGCTGCCCGGGCCGAGGCGGTGCGGCGGTATTTCACGGTGTTGCTGGTGGACGCCGGAGTTGACCCGGCACCGCCCGGGACGGGGCGGACGATCTTCGCGGACGCGGTCGCCGCGGTGGTCGGGGCCTGGTGGTCGATGACGTCGAGGTGGCCGGGCGTCGGCAAGGTGTCGCCCTGGGTGGCAGCCTGCGCGGTGACCGGCGGGATACTGCTGGCCCCCACCTGGCCTGCGGAAACGATCAACACGAGCCGCCCCTGACGCCACGCCGGTCACTCCTGTCAGCCTCTGCGCGTGCGTCTGTCGACGCCGTGATCGAGAGGCAGGTGGGCGGGTGGCAGGACAGGAAGACCAGACGCGTCTGGAGCGGGCCCAGGCGATCGGACTGTTTCGGTACATGCTGATCAGGGAGGCAGCAGATCCGACCTTGTCGCGCCGCCAGCGAGGCGCCTTGGTGCGGGAGTTGGCGGCGGTGGCACATATCGATCCGGACGGCCGGACGGTGCGGATCACGCGGTGGACGCTGGACCGGTGGATCATGGAGTGGCGCCGGGGCGGCTTCGATGCTCTGGTTCCCTCGCCCCGGCAGTCCCGCCCTCGCACCCCGCCGGAGGTGCTGGAACTGGCCGCTTCGCTGAAGAAGGAGAACCCTTCGCGGTCAGCGGCACAGATCCGCCGGATCATCGCTGCCCAGCTCGGCTGGGCGCCGGACGAACGCACCATTCAGCGGATGATCGTCCGTGAGGGACTGACCGCGTTGCAGGCACCCTCGTCGCCGGCGGTCTTCGGGCGGTTCGAGGCCGATGGCCCGAACGAGCTCTGGGTGGGCGATGCCCTGCACGGCCCGTTGATCGAGGGCAGGAAAACGTACCTGTTCGCGTTCCTGGACGATCACTCGCGAGCCGTGGTCGGCCACCGGTGGGGCTTCTCGGAGGACACCGTCCGCCTGGCCGCGGCACTCCGGCCGGCCCTCGCCTCCCGCGGTGTCCCGCGCTTCGTCTATGTCGACAACGGCAGCGCGTTCGTGGACTCGTGGCTGTTGCGGGCCTGCGCGAAACTCGGCATCAAACTCGTCCACTCCACACCCGGCGGGCCGCAGGGCAGGGGAAAAATCGAACGGTTCTTCCGCACGGTGAACAGCGAGTTCGTCGTCGAGATCGCCTCTGGCGACGGACAGCCCGGACGGCAGATCAACAGCCTGCTGGAGATGAACCGGCTGTTCACCGCCTGGGTCGAGAACGTCTACCACCGGCGCGTTCACTCCGAGACCGGCGCCGCCCCGCTGGGGCGGTGGATGACCGGCAGTCCTTTCGCGGTTCCCAACCCGGCCGACCTGGCCGAAGCCTTCCGCTGGTCCGAACACCGCACCGTGACCAAGACCGCGCTGGTCTCCCTGCACGGCAACCGATACCAGGTCGACCCGCTGCTGAGCGGCCAACGAGTCGAGCTCGTCTTCGACCCCTTCGACCTGTCCTTCCTGCGGGTCAGAGCGAACGGCCAGGACGCCGGGACCGCGCTGCCCTACCAGATCAGCCGCCATTCCCATCCAAAAGCATGGCCCGAGACACTGGCCGAACTGCCCCGTCCCACGACCGGGATCGACTACCTCGGCCTCATCGACACCGCCCATACCCGTGCTGTCGCCGAGAAGGTCAACTACGCGGCCTTCGCGGTCGATCTGGAATCCGACACAGAGCCCGAGCAGTGACCGATCCGACATGTCCAGCAGCTGACCACGCATGCTCCACCGCCACGCGTTCCACAACGAAGCCGTCGCCCGCATCGGCTGGTGCATCGCCGAACGCTCCATCGGTGTCGTCACCGGCGAGGTCGGCGCCGGCAAAACCGTCTCCGTCCGCACGGTCCTGCACAGCCTCGACCCGTCGAAACACACCGTGATCTACCTGCCCAACCCGATGATCGGGGTCCGCGGCATCCACGAAGCGATCGTCACCGCCTTCGGCCAGCAGCCCTCCCACCTCGGCTCCCGGCTCACCGCCCAGACCGGCCATGCCCTCACAGCTGAACGTGAGGAACGCGGACGCACCCCGGTCCTGGTCCTGGACGAGGCCCACCTGCTCAGCTACGAACAACTCGAAGCCATCCGCATGCTTACCAACACCGCGATGGACCAGGACTCGCCACTGTCCTGTCTGCTCGTGGGCCAGCCCACCCTGCGACGGACGATGAAACTCGCAGTCCTCGCGGCCCTCGAACAGCGGACCGCCCTTCGCTACACGATGCCCGGCATGACCGCGACCGAGACCGCCAGCTAGATCAAGCACCACCTCGGACTTGCCGGCCGGGCCGACCAGCTGTTCACCGAGGACGCCGTCACGCTCGTCCACACCACCGCCCGCGGCTTTCCCCGCGCGGTCAACAACCTCTGCCTGCAAGCCCTGGTCGCCACATTCGCCACCGGGAAGTCCATCGTCGACGACAAAGCGGCCCAGTCCGCCGTCACCGAAATCCTCGACTGAACCAAGGACGCGGGTTCACCAGGCGGATTGGCTGCCGAGTCGCCGAAGGGCCGCTTCAGACCGCGCAAAGGAGACACGAGACCGCCGATGGTCGTCATGTCGGATCATTTGAGCAGTCCAGGGAGCAAGGAGAAGCCAGTGCAGTTGCGCAACGTCCAGCTCGATGACGTCGATGCATACGTCAGAATGCGGTGCGATCCCGCCATGATGGCCGACCTCGGCGGACCACTGCCACGCGAAGGTATGGAGGACAAAGTCCGACGCGACGTCGACAAGGCAGCGGCAGATCACGACTGGACCAAGATGATCATCCCTGACCCTGCCGCACCTGAAGTCGTGGCAGGAACGGTGACCATATGGTCTCACGACACCGAGGACGGGCCCATGTCGGAGATCGGATGGATGGTCCTGCCGGAATTCCAGGGACGCGGACTGGCCAAACTCGCGGTCCGCACCTTGCTCGAACAAGCACGGGACGAGGGCCGCTGGGGGCTCGTGCACGCATTTCCGGCAACGAGCAATGGCCCTTCGAACGGCATCTGCCGATCTCTCGGCTTCCAGTTCATCGACGAACGCAATGTGACATTCGCAGACCGGGTTCTACAAGCCAACCACTGGGCCATCAACGCCAGCACTGCCCTCACACGAAGGTGATGTCCAGTCACCTGGCTGCCAGGTGACGCGCAAAGCCCACATGAACCGCCCCGACACCTTGCCGACCAAAACGACACCTCACCGACAACCGCCCCGCTGGGACCACTCCCAGCGGGGCATTTCGTCCTCGTTCGTCGACATCCTCAGTGCCGCACCCGTCGGCATTTTCAGTGTCGCTCAACAGACGGGGCCGCGGCGCCGTCCTCGGGCAGTGGCAGATGGCCGGGCTCATCGGTGATCAAAAGCGGGATCGCCGGGGCCGGGCGGCGTGGGGAGCGGTATTGCTGTGGAAGGCAGCGCGCGGGGACGTGTTCTTGTTGTGACGTGTCTTCCTTCAGGGCCGGCTGCCTGCGGTGATTGCGCTCGGTGACTCTCCCGGGTGCGTAAGCGGCGGAGCGCTGGTTGGCTGCGATGTGTCCCACCTTCCCGACCCAGGAGTGATGATGAGCATTGCAGGCGAGTCCGCCAGTCGTGCGCAGCAGATGCAGGACAAGGTCCGTGAGCTGAACGAGCGTGCTGAGCAGGCGAGCGATCCCAAGGAACGCCGCAGGCTGCACGACGAGGCCCGGCGTATGCAGGAGCAGTCCATGAAGGAGGGTGGACGCGCGGCCGAGGACAGGCCCGGGCGTCGTGCCGGCAGTGAGAGGGACGAGTTCCCGCGCCGGTGACGTATCGTCTTGCGTCCAGTGGTACCGGTGGCCTCTCCCCGCAGTGCGGGGGGAGGCCGTCCGTGTTCGGTGCCGGTTGCGGACAGGTGGCGGGAACTGCGGAACCGGTGCCGCGATGGCGGTCCGCGCTGGTTTTGCCGCACGTGCGTCACCGCGGGCGCGGCAGCGGTTGGCGGCGCTGTTGAACCGGTTGCTGTGGCCGCCGGAGTCCGGACCTGGCGCCCGCGGGCCGCATGCGGCTGCCGCAGATGGGAAGGCGCTTTTGCCGGCTTTCAGGCGGGGGAGGACAACGGGTTGCCGGGGGTGTCCGGCCCTGCCGGACACTCCTGTTGCACGCGGTGTCGGGGGAGACGACCGGCAGTGGCGTTTTCACGGGGCTGCGGCCGGCCGTGCCGGCATCAGCCGGCTCCCTTTGGCCGAGCGGCAGTTCCCCCCGGGGACCGCGCCCGGCTGCCGTCTGTGCTCCGGCGATGCCGTGGCACTGCCCCCGGGTCCGGACCAACTCGCCCCCGGATGCGGCCCGGCCGCCCGCACTCTGGGCATCTCTTGGCAGGTTCGTGGCGGCCTCTCACCGGCCCGCAGCCCGTATCCGGCTTCGACCGCGAGGACGATAAGGTCCGGCGCGCGGTCGAGTGCGGGATCAACCGGCTCAAGCGCAACCGGGCGGTGGTCACACGTTTCGGCGGACTCGCGGTCCGCTTCGAGGCCACCGTCCAGGTCGCGGCCATAGCTGAATGGCTGTGACATGACTGCGTCCAGACCCCGCATGCCATCTTGTTCGTGTCATCGAGTTGGCAAGTGTCGGCGTACTACCTGATGTGCAGAGGCAGGTACGGGCTCATGTGCAGGGTCGGCTGCCGGTCGTATTGGCCTGCCGGGGCCGCCCGGGCGAGAAGGGTTCCAGAGCCCTCGTCGCCGTCAAGGGCGCCCTGCCGGGCGTCGCTGCGCGATGCGGCTACGCCGCACCTTTGACTGCTCCTCCGGCTCCGAAGGACAGGGCTGGCTGTCCGGGCGGCCCCGGCCCTTGTGGCGTACGGCGGCCTCTGCACGTGAGCCCGTACGCGGCCCTGCACCAGAGCCTGTACGCCGACAGCAAGGACGGCCCGGGTCCCTCGCAGCGTCCCTGGGTCACATCTCGGCAGCAGGAGTTCCTAGCCCGCCCGTTCCTGTGCTGGGTCGGGCGCCTGACGCTCTTGGATCCGTGACGGCGCGGGTATGGCGGCCGGCTCCATGAGAGGCCTGCAGAGGGCCGGCAGTGCCCGCGAGAGGCCGGGAAGGTGAGCGTGCCGGGACGGGCGGTGGGGGCTGCGGCGGCCGGTATGCCTGGCGGGAGGTTCCGGCGTGCCGGCGCTGTCGTGGTGCGCTGTGCGCGGCAAAGAGGTGACCGGCCGCTGCAGGAGCCAAGGCGCCCGGACGCGAGCACCGATGACGGCCATTCAGACCCCAGCGGTCCTATGGCGGACATCCGGGGCGGGGCGGTCCTTGGTGCCGGCTGTTCAGGCCGCAGCGGACATTGGGGGCGGGGCGGTCCTCGGTGCCGGTCATTGAGTACGGGTGGTCTTCGGCGACGGACATCCGGAGCGGAGGGGTCCTCGGTGACGGTCGCTTGGGGCGGGAGCGCGTCTGTGACGGTCATTCAGGGTCTGCGGGGGGTGTGGTTTTCGGTGCACTGGAATCCGGCGGCATGTTTTGCCGGCAGGGTGACTGGATGTCAGCACGTCGCTCGAAGAGCCTCACGAGACGCCAGATATGCCCCGATCATATCTTTTTGACGGTACTTCGGATGGTGGGTCGGGGTGTGGGGTGGGTGCCGTGTGTACACCCGGTCGGCTCTGTGACATCACACCTTCGGTATGTCTGATATGACAGCTAATCGGGGTGTCAGTACGTTCGTCACAGGTCGGCTGCCCAGCCGGCGTCTCTGAGAGGGAGAAGTGACATGACCACGCGTACCGTGGCCGTGGCCGCCGCCGCAGCAGGCGCAGCGGTTCTCGCCACCACCGGCATCACCTACGCCTCGGCGGCCGGGGCCGCCCAGGCCGCCCCGTTCGTCCAGCAGGCCGCTTTTGTCACGGCTCCCGCCGGTGGTGACAGCGGGAAGGGTGAGGGGGACGAGGGCCGGGACATCGGCCGCGACCGTGACGACGGCCGTGACTATGACCGTGACTACGGCCGTGACTACGACTACCGGGAAGAGGGACGGATCGACTTCAACGAGCGGACGTACTCCGCCCACACGGACGGCTGTATCACCGTGGTCAGCGGTCTGGGCTCGCGGAGCTTCAACGTCCGTAACGACAGCCGCAAGACTGTCGAGGTCTTCCGCGGGGCGGCCTGCGACAACGGTTCCCCGGTCGCGACGGTCGGTCCCTGGAGCACCAGTAACGGTGTCTTCACCCGCGACCACATCCGCGGGGGTGTGTTCGTCCGTAACGGTGTCGTGGGCAGCTTCCGGGTGGTCCGGGACCACTACGACCGGTGGTGACAGCGCCGCCCGCATCACATGGAAACCCCGGCCCGTCGGAATCGGGCCGGGGTTTCCGGCATGGGGGACACCTCGTGGCGGATGCCCGGTCCCAGGCGGCCGCACACCGTGCGGCCCACGCCCGGTGTCCCGTAACGCCTGCTACAACATGCTAAGTGTTTACCGAGCGCCCCGCGTGTCGCGCTGGGCGGGCCCGGCAGGCCGCGGTCCTGCGGCCTTGGCCCAAGGGCCCGCCCGTCAGGCGCCCGGTCATCCGGCCGGCTCGTCGGGGGTCGTCGGGTCCGCCTGCGAAAACGAGGCTCGCGGCCGGGACCGCGCCGGCTTTTTTGTGCCAGCGGGGCAGCCGGATCCGGTGCGAAGAGCGCCTGACCGGCAGGGGCCGGGTCCTGGGGGCTCGTCGCTGTGGCGTTTTGGCAGTGGGGCGAAGCCTGCGCCGCCGGGCCCGAGGGCCGGGTCCTGGACATCGGGCACGGCCGATGCGGTGCCCTGGTGTACGGCGTGTCGACTGTTGCGGTGAGCATGCCGGGCTCGCCCGGGCCGGGGTCACAGCCCTGCCGGGCCCGCGGGCCCGCGGTCCCGCCTTCCGCCCGAGTCCCCGGAATCGATGTGATCCCTGTGCGGCGGCCGAGGGAACCCGCGACGTGGCGCCCTGTGTCTGCGGGCCTTCGCAGTCCCCCAACGGCCCGGGCCCGGCTTGATGAACCGCGCAGGAGCGCCGGGCATGCCCCGGGCCCGGCAGCCTGCGCGTCACCCGGGGCCGAGAGCCCCCGTCCCTGCCTCCATCCGGGTGGGGGCAGGGCGCCGCCCCCGGCCCGGTCGTACCGTTGTGCCCTCACCCGCCTCCCGGGCCGGTTTCTCCCGCCCGCACGCCCGGCTGCTGGCCGCACCCCCCCGTTACCGTTTTCGTGGCCCTGCAACGGGGCTCCCGGCCTTCGGGCCCGGCATGACTGAGCCCCCTTGTCGATCATGATCGAAAAAGTGGTGTCACCGGGCGCGGAGGCATTGGCAGACCGCTGATTAGGGGCACGAGCGCTGATCCCGAGCCTGGGTGAGGCAGTCTCTTCGTAACGTGGATGCCGGCACGCTGATGCCGCAGGTAGGGCCGGGAAGAAGTTCGAGCACTGGAGCTGGGACGTGACCAACGACGGTATCGACGTCTACCTCGGCCTGGACGTGGGCAAAGGCGAACACCACGCCACCGCGCTCACCCCCGCGGGCAAGACGGTCCTGGACAAGCGCCTGCCCAACACCGAGCCGAAACTGCGCGAGGTGTTCGCGAAGCTGCAGGCCAAGCACGGGACCGTGCTGGTGGTCGTCGACCAGCCCGCCTCCATAGGCGCGCTGCCGCTGGCCGTGGCCCGCGCGTTGGGCTGTCACGTCGCCTACCTGCCGGGCCTGACGATGCGCCGCATCGCAGACCTCTACCCAGGAGAGGCGAAGACCGATGCCCGCGACGCGTTCGTCATCGCCGACGCCGCCCGCACCATGCCGCACACCCTGCGGGCTGTCGAGGCCGCCGACGAGACAGTCGCCGAACTGGAGATGATCGCGGGCTTCGACGACGACCTCGCCACCGAGTCGACCCGGACCAAGAATCGGCTCCGCGGCCTGTTCACACAGATCCACCCCTCGCTGGAGAAGGTCCTGGGCCCGCGGCTCGATCACCCCGCAGTCCTGGCCATGCTCGAACGCTTCGGCTCTCCCGCCCAGCTCAGGAAGGCCGGCCGCCGTCGACTGGTCACACTGCTGCGACCCAAAGCACCCCGCATGGCAGAGCGCCTGGTCGAGGACATCTTCACGGCGCTCGACGAGCAGACTGTGGTTGTTCCCGGCACGGACGCCGCCGCACTGGTCGTCCCCAGCCTGGCCTCCTCGCTGAGCTCGGTCCTGGACCAGCGCAAGCTGCTGGCGGCCAGGATCGAGCAGCTCCTGGAGGCCCACCCTCTTTCCCAGGTCCTGACCTCCATGCCCGGCATCGGGGTCAGGACCGCAGCCCGCATCCTCATCGACGTCGGCGACGGCACCGCCTTTCCCACCGCCGGGCACCTGGCCGCCTACGCCGGCCTGGCGCCGGTGACCAGAAGTTCAGGGTCGTCCATCCGCGGTGAGCACCCCTCGCGGCGCGGCAACAAGCAGCTCAAACGGGCCTTCTACCTGGCCGCGTTCGCGTCTCTGTCCCAGCCGGAGTCACGCGCCTATTACGACAAGAAGCGCCGCGAAGGGAAACACCACGTTGCGGCCCTGGTCGCCCTCGCCCGACGTCGCATCGACGTGCTCTTCGCCATGCTCCGCGACGGCACCTTCTACCAAACACCGACTGCCTCTGCGGCTTGACGAAAACCATAGGGGCACTTTTTTTACGCACCGCACCGCCGGTGCGCCGTGCTCCGGTTCCGGCCGGCTGCGGTGCGGGCAGACCGGCGGCGTGCTGGTGGCGCTGGAGGAACCGTGATGTCCTGCCGGCCAGGCGCCGGCCTGCCCGGTGCCGACCGGTGCGCCCGGGCACGCGGACACGACGGCCCCGACGGCGCCGACGGAAGTACCGGTCCTGCCTGCCCGCATACACTGCCCCTCCTGCAGGCCCTTGGGGCACGGGCACGGGCACGGCCACAGCCACGGGCACGGGCGCGGGCGCGGGCGCGGGCGCGGGCGCGCGGGTGGCGCCCGGGCTGCGGGCCGCCTGGGCGATCGCGCCGTTCGTGGCGCAGGTGCGGCCGCATGCCCGCAGCGGAACGGATGTCCCACGGCGAGTCCGCCGCCCGCGCCCGGATGCGGTGGGCAATCCCGCAGGCGGCCGGGGTGCCGCGTTCGCGGGCACCGGCCCGCTTCTGCGGGTGCGGTTCCCGTGGATGCGGGACCACGTGAAGGCGCTCGGGCCCGAGCAGCGGTGGGCCGTGGCGTGCTGGTTCGTCCCGGTCATCAATGCGTGAATGCCTCTGCGGGCCGCGCCCGGTATCTGCGCGCCGGGCCGGTATCTGCGCGCCGGGCCGGTTCACGACACGACGCGCAGTCACTCACGGCTGCCGGCCGTCGGGCGGCGGGTGCTCTTCGGCGCACGGTCTGCTCGTCCGGGGCCGGCGAAGGACCCGCACAAGCGCCGATGCCCGCCGGTCCCGTCACGGCCGGCTTTGTTCATCAGTTGCGACAGCGGCGGTGCACGGGTTTGGGAGGCACCGCGATCCCGGGCCGTGGCACTGCCGGTGTTCTCCTCAGGGTCCATGGCCGGCGCCCCTGCCCGCTGGTCCTTCCAGGATCACTTTTGGCCCGAACCGCCGCACGGGTACGGCGCACCCGCGCCCTTGGTGTTCTGGGCCGTGGCCCGGCGTGTGCGTCGGGGCGCCCGCGGGGGCTCAGGCCCGTGCGGGCGGCCGCTGCCACAGATAGCCGCCCGCTGCGGCAGCCAGCAGCATCACGCATCCCGCGAACACCAGGCCTGCGTTGCGCAGTCCCAGCGGCACCGACAGCGCGCCGATCCCGATGACGGGCACGGAGATTCCCGTGTACGCGACGACGAAGAACGCCGAGATGGTGGCGCCCCTTTGGGTGTTTGGAGCCATTGTGCTCACCACGGTCAGGCCCGCCCGGAAGGCAAGGCCCTGGCCGATGCCGCCCGTCACGGCACCGGCGAGGAGGACCGGCAACGACGCCAGTAGCAAAGACGCCCCCACCACAAGCAGACCGGCCACCAGTAGCAGGCAGCCCACGGGCAGGGCGTTGCGTGTGCCGACGCGGCCCATCAGCAACTGCCCGCAGGCCGAGGCGCAGAAGACGCAGAAGACGACCGTGCCGGACACGGCCAGGTCGTGCACGTCCAGCGTCTGGGCCAGGAAGGCAGGCGCGACCGCGGTGAACAGGCCCAGCAGCGAGAATCCGGCGAAGGCGGCGAGTGCGCAGGTCGCGAACACGCCGCGTACCTCGGAGGGGACGACCATGCCCTGCGGCCGCAGCGGGAGCCGGGCGCCGCTGTGGTGCACGGTCTCGGGCAACAGCGAGGTGACCGCCATCGCGACCGCCAGGAGCGCCAGATGGGCCAGGAACGGCAGCCGCAGCGGCCACGGCGCGTACTGGGCCAGGGTCCCCGAGAGCAGGGGACCGAGCCCCAGGCCGCCCATGTTGGCCGCGGTCGCCGCGAACCCCGCGCGGGCACTGTGCCCGGCGGGTGCCAGTTCCAGCACAGCGGCCGTGCCCGTACCACTGAGCAGTCCGGCGGAGAACCCCGACAGGACACGGCCGGTGAACAGCAGCGGCAGCCCGCCCTCGAACAGGAAGCACACCGCGCTCAGCGCGGCCAGTCCCAGCGCGCACAGCAGGACCGGGCGGCGGCCGAGAACATCGGAGAAGCCGCCGGCCAGGAGCAGGGCGGCGATCACGCCGATGGCGTAGACAGCGAAAACCACGGTGACGATCAGTTCGGAAAAACCGATCTGCTCACGGTAGAGCCCGTACAGCGGTGTCGGCAGGGTCGTGCCCGTCATCCCGGCCGCAAACACACCCGCCGCAGCCAGATATCCGGGCCGGACGGTGCCCTGCTGACGGTCCGTGTCCTGGTTGATCACAACTCACCATACGCACCGGGCCAGGCGCAGCGAAGTGACGTGACCTCGATCCACCGACGTGGATTGAAAGTGATCTTCTGATGGGCCGCTGAGCCAGTTTCGGGCCGGCCGTTCGGGCTGGGGCAGGTTGTGGCCGCTGGTCTGCCCCGCTTGTCCACCGTGTGGTTCCAGTCGGGTGCGGGGACGTGCGAACGATCCTTGGTCACGCAAACCTGAGCACCACCGCCGACGTGTCTTTGATCGAAGAGGAAGAGCAGGTCATCGCCCGGGTTCAGGAGTATCTGGCCGACCGTGAGGAACGGGCGAAGCGCCCTGCGCCGGCCGCAATCGCCACTGGATACGAGGCGAGCGACCTGGCCGTGCTGTTCAGGGGCCAGGCATGACACGCCAGGCAAGCCGCCGCACCCACTCTGTCCGCGGGGCCGGCACCGGTCCCGCGCCGCCGAAGCCGCCCTTCGCCGAACACGACCTCAAAGCGGACCAGGACCGCATCGGCCCTAACGCAAGCACGAGCATGCCTGCTTCTTTGAACGAGCGCCGGCCGGGGCGAACGGGCGGGAGTGAAGATCGCGATTCTCTCGGCTCGTCCCAGCGCCGGGAACTACTGTCGCGAGCATGGTCGAACACGATGCCCTCAGTGCCACCCGCGAGGCCTACGACGCTGCTGCCCCCGTGTATGCGCAGCTGTTCCGCGGCGAGCTGCGTGACAGGCCCCTGGACCGCGCGATCTTGAGTGCCTTCGCCGAGGTTGTAAGCGCGAGTGGCGACGGTCAGGTCGCGGACCTGGGGTGCGGGCCCGGCCATATCACCGCTCATCTGGATGAGTTGGGGCTGGTGGTGTTTGGTGTGGATGCCTCTCCTGCGATGATCAAGTTGGCTCGACATGCCTATCCGCACCTGCGGTTCGACGTGGGCTCGATGGCTGCAGTGAACATCGCTGACGGCGTGCTGGGCGGCGTACTCTCACGTTGGTCCATCATCCACACCCCACCGCAAGAACTCCCCGTCATCCTGGCGGAGTTCCACCGCGTGCTGGCACCTGGCGGCCACCTTCTGATCGGCTTTTCGGCCAGCGATGATCCGTCTCACCCGACACAGGTCTTCGATCACACAGTCGCCCTGGCCTATCGGTGGTCGCCGGATCACCTCGTGGCGATGCTGCGCAAGTCCGGGTTCGCCGAGATAGCCCGGATGGTTCGCCAGCCTCAGACCACCGACCGGCGGCAATTCCAGGAGATTCACCTGCTCGCCCGCAAAGCCTAGGTACTGTGCGCGACGGTAGTCGGGGCGTAGCCGGGTTTGGCCGCCGGCTTCCCGGTCACGGGGTTCGGCGTGCCGTCGGCCTGCACCGATCGTCGGGCCGAAGTCTTGCCTCGCCTCGGTCGGGCCGTCAGCTCAATCCCGCGGCTGAAGTCCCTGGCCTTCGCCCGGGCCGCCCGGTCCCAGGCGATGCCCACTGCCTGCAGGAACCTTCTCTGCACTATGTCAAGCGAAACCAGGTGGATACGCACCTACGACGGCGGGATACCTCACCGTCGTCGACCTTTTCATCGTGCCCGGCCTGGCCGATGGGCGGGACCAGGAGGGGCTGCCTCAGGCTGGCTTGCGCCACACGGAGATGTGCTTCGCGGAGTCCTGGGTGAACGGCGCTCCGTTCCAGTCCGCGACGCGCCGTTCCAGTTCGAGCCCCGCGATCCGTGCCATCAGGTCGAGCTCCGCCGGCCATGCGTACCGGTGCCGGGAGTTGCCGCGGCGGTAGAGGCCGTCGTCGCCGTCGCGGGTGAGGTGGTGCGAGACGAGGATCTGCTCGACCAGGTCGAAGGTGTCGAAGCCGAGATGCCTCTCGGAGACGTCGAACGGCACCGCGACCTGCCCGGGCGGCAGGAAGCGCAGCGGCGGCACGCCCAGTTCGATGACGAATCGGCCGCCAGGCGTCAGGTGACGTGCGGCGTTGCGGAAGCACTCGACCTGCTCGTCCTGCGTGAGCAGGTTCGTGATCGTGTTGTAGACGAGATAGACCAGGGTGAACTTGCGGGGGATGACGGTCGTGGCCATGTCTCCGATGGCGACCGGGAGCATGTCCTCGTCCATCTTGCGCCGCAGGACCGCTGCCATGTGCTTGGACAGTTCGATCCCCACAACGGGCACGCCGCGTTCCCGGAGCGGGACGCCCACTCGTCCGGTTCCGATGGCGAACTCCAGTGCCTGGCCGTCTCCGGCGAGTTCGGCGAGGAAGGCGAGAGTCGGTCCGAGAACGGCGGCCGAGGACATCTCGCTCTCCTCGGCGTCGTAGCGGTCGGCGGTCGCAGGGGTCCATAGCTCACTGCTCGTCACGGGTGGCCACTTTGCCGGGCGTGCCGGGGAGCCGTCCACCTATTTACGACCGTGGGAAAGGTCGTTAGCCTCGCCGTTTCGGTTGGGCTGAAGCGGCGTTGCTGATCACCAACTGTGGTGTGGTCGAGGCGATTGTGTTGTCTGGGCATGGCGGGGGCCCGGCGCGGTGGTCGGGTTCTCCGGGGTCCTTCGGATCGTGGGTGGGCGGGGGGACGGCCGGTCAGCCAACTGGTCGGGGCAGTGCGGCAAGGCGGTGGAAGGCCGTGGCCAGTTCGTGTCTCCAGGGCCAGGTCGCCGAGATCCGCAGGCGGAGGCGGCGTCCGCCGCGGGTGAGGCGGGCGGCGACGTGCGGCAGCCGGTAGCGGAGTTTTTTGGGTTCGGCAGTGGCGAGTTCGCCATCCAGAAGGAGGACGCGGGCCCAGGCGAGGAGATCGATCGCCGCGAGGCTGAGTTCGAGCCAGGTGGCGTTGATGGTGAAGTGGCGGGAGGGGAAGCGGCCGAAGCCGGTGTTCTTGCCGCACCGGATGTGGTCTTCGACGGTGGCGTGTCCGCGGTGGCGGACCTCCAGGAACTGTGCGGAGCCGCTGCCGGGGTAAGGGGTATCGGTAAGGAATACCTGGTGCCGCAGGCCCTCGTCGTGATCGAACAGGGACAGCTGGGCTCCGGGGTGCGGACGTTCTCGGCGCACGATGATGCGGGTGCCGGCCGGGTAGCCGGCGAGGTCGACCATGCCGGTCAGCTCGGCGATCTCGGCGCCGTCGCGCAGTGTCCCGTTCTGGTCCAGGGCGGGGTGCCAGACCTGCTCAGGCAGGGTCCGGATCGCACGGCGGACCGGCATGGTGACCGCGTATCCGACCGAGAACCGCAGGTCCAGGCCATGCTCGCGCAAGGTCCGGAGGTGGGCGAGGAAGGCTTTCGCGGATCCGGCGCTGTCGGCGCGGATCAGGATCGCGGTGCCGTGCCGGTGAGCGTCGGGGATCTGCGCGAGGGCGTCGTCCAGCACCGCGATGTGGTCGGCGGCGGTGTTGGCTCCGGAGTTGCCGGGCCGCAGCCGGCCGGACATGGCCGCGCCGGTGTTCGCGAGGAAACACAGCAGTGGGTGGAAGCCGAAGCCGCCCCTGTAGGTGGGCGCGGCTTGTTCCTTTTCCGAGTGGCAGGTGATCAGCGTGGCGTCGAGGTCCAGGACCAGGCCGGGAAGTGCGCGTGCGCCGGCCCGGACAGCAGGTATGCCCTCGCCGGTCTCGGCGGCCTGCATCCAGGCGACTTCCCGGGCCGTGGCGCGGGCCGCTCGCAGCGAAGCGAGTGCGGCCTCGTCGGTGTCGGCGAGCAACCGCCAGGCCGTGGGCGTGGAGGCGACCGGGCCGAACACCTCGCCCTGGTCCCGCAGCACGGCCAGATCCGCGATCGCCTCACCGCCGTCGGCGAGCATCACCGCGAGATCGGTGGCAGTCCGGCCCGGATCATGCCCCGTCCCGCTGCGGTCGCAACGCTCTGAGCGCGGTGGAGTACGCGGTGGTCAGACCGGTGGCCTCGGCGAGATCCGTCAGCAAACGTGCCCCGGCGTGCCCGACCACGCCCGAACCGTCGGTGGACACATGAAGCTTGGGACGAGAACCGATACCCTGCACGCAGAAAGTGCCTTCCGCTTGGACCGACAGAACCCCTCGACAAGGTTCATCGTCCCAGTTCAGAAGGCACTTTCGCGTATCCGGCCAACATCCGGACCAGCCCCAACCGAAACGGCGAGGCTAGGCCCAATCAGGTTCAGATGAACGCGGAGGAGAACAAGGTTGCCGAGATGGTGCAGAAGGGGCAGACGGTGTACTACGAGGTCACCGCTCAGTACACCGGCGAAAATGCCGTTCCCGATTATCTGACCATCAATTGGCTGAACCTGGATACTGGGGAAATTCCAGCCGACCCCATTACGATCTGGAACACCCCGTCTGGTCTCGAGCCGTGACCCGGTGTAGCTAGCAGGTTGTCATAGGGTGCGGGCAAATTTCACTTGCGAGATTTGCCCGCACCCTTCCTCTTGGAAGGTTTCTCTATGTGGGTGCAGCGCCTAGTCGAGTTCACTGGCTGGGAGTCGTCGGTTCACTCCGTCGATTGGGCGAGGGTCGAAGGGGAGTTGCAGGCCCCTCTGCCGGCGGACTTCAAAGAGCTGTGTGAAGTTTTCGGTGGAGGTACGTTCTGTGACTCCGTATCCTTTCTCGGGGACACGGAGGGGTTCTCATTCGACTTTCTCGGACGATGGCGGGTGGCTATGCCGGTAGAAGGAGCCGGTGGCTCGTACCCGGTATATACGCCGGGCGGCATTGGTGTTGTCACGTGGGCATCGACAGAATGGGCCGATGAATACTGCTGGCTTATTGACGCGCGGCGACCCGGTGAATATCCCATTCTTGCGCGAGATGACGGCGGCGAGTGGTGCAAGTTCGAGATGTCGACGTCCGAATTCCTCTACCGGGTTCTTTCGGATGGGAATTTCAAACCTTTCGGGGTCGCGCAGTACGGCCTTGATCCGACATTCCTGCCGGCCCGCTCGGTCGAAGGGACGTGAGCTGATGCGGCAGCAAAGCGTGGGTCGCGGACTGAGAGTCGCCGGCTGGATACTTGTACCGCTTGGACTGGTGCTGCTGTTGCTGGGAGGGATGGGGTACAGCGGCGGTGCGGCCCATGAGCAGATCACCGTCTCAGGCGATGCGATGCAGCCCACCTATCGTCCGGGCGAGCGGTTGGTCATCGAGCACATCGACCAGGACAAATATGCCGAGGCGACGTCGTCCTCGTCAGCGTGCCAGGCCGGTACGGGGGTGCACCGGCCCTGCAGCGGGTGATCGGCCTGGGCGGAGACCGCGTGGAGTCCACCGACGGTACGCGGGTCGCCGTGAATGGCAAGCAGATCGACGAACCGTACGTAATGCGCGACACGTTCGGCCCGGCGGGAGTGCAATATGACGTGACCGTCCCGGAAGGACGGCTGTTCCTGCTCGGCGACCACCGGGCTAGCGCAAACGACTCGCGCTACTTCCTCAGCGAACAGTCGGGCAGCGTTGCGGCCTCCGACGTGCGCGGCCGTGTCCAGGCCGATCGGGCCGTGCCGCTGGTGCTGCCGGCACTGCGGGTCTTCGGAGCCCTGCTGACGCTGGTCGGGATCGGGTTGGGAATCTGGGGGTTCACAACTGCTGGGCACACAAGCCGCTTTGGCGAACATGGGCACGATTGAGTGAACGGTGCGACGATCTGTGGGCATGGCTGGCGGGGTGT
>NZ_JBFAJH010000086.1:0-17196 GCF_040655115.1 Streptomyces atratus
TGCTCCACCGCGTACTCGTCGAGCTCCGACAGCAGACCGTCGACATCCTCACGGTCCAGCGTCAGGTCATCGGCGAAATGCCGGTCACCGGTGGCATCCGGCACATACTTCACACAGACAACGATCCTCAAGCTCACGCCGGCTCTCCTACTGCATCGTCATTTCTGGGCTGCCTTGATGCACGCAGCATAGGCGCCTGATGGGGCGCATTCCGGTCGGGGCGACCGATGCTCCGAGCAAAATATTACTCGTCAGTACACCCAGTACGTTACCCATAAGCAAGCGCTTTGCACTGTGACCTGACCGACGCTCGGCGCCCGTGCGCCGCCTGGGAACTCTCAATCCCGCAGCGCTGTGAAACGACCCTGATGGTAGAGGAGCGGGCGGCCGCCTCCGGCCGGATCGCCGACGACGGCCTCCGCGATCACGATCCGGTGGTCCCCCGCCGGGATGCGCGCCACCACGCGGCAGACCAGCCACGCCAGCACCCCGTCGAGCACCGGCACTCCTTCCGGCCCGTTGCGCCAATAGGTGGACGGACCGAACCGGTCGGCGCCGCTGCGCGCGAATGTGGCGGCCAGCTCCTGCTGGTGCTCGCCGAGTATGTGCACGCCGATGTGCTCGGCCTCCGCCACGACCGGCCAGCTGGAGGACGAGGTCCCCACACCGAAGGAGATGAGCGGCGGCTCGGCGGCGACGGAGTTGAGGGAGGTCGCGGTGAAGCCGACCGGCCGGTCACCGGCGGCGGTGATCACAGCGACACCGGCGGCATGCTGCCGGAAGACGGAGCGCAGGAGATCGGGGGAAGCCGTGCGGGCGCTGGAGAGCTCTGGCGAAGCCGTCATGGAGACGTCCTTCTGCGGGGGAGGCGTACGGGGCCGTGGGTGCTCAGGCACCCGGACAGCGCGCACTCGCGTTGCGGGCGAGGTCCACGTGGGCCCGGCCGTAGAGAAGGGGTTCCGGCGGCATAGCGTCAGACTGACGATGCGTGGTGGGTGCAGTCAAGAGGGTTCCGCAATGTGGGAGATGCATCACGGTCCGTCACATCGCGCGCCCCAGAGCGGCGACAGCATCGACGGTGCGGGGCTGCCCGACCGCTCGGCGGACAATCCGGCCGGTCGCGTCGAGGACCAGAACCGTGGGCGTGCGGCTGATGCCCAGCTCGCGTACAAGAGTGAGATGCGCCTCGGCGTCGATCTCGATATGAGTGACGCCGTCGACCATTCCGGCCACCTCGCCGAGGGTGCGGCGGGTGGCCCGGCAGGGCTGGCAGAAGGCGCTGGAAAACTGCACGAGGGTCGCCCGTTCCCCCAATTCCGCGCCGAGTTGGGCCGAATCCAGCCTGATCGCGCGTGTCTGCCTGTCCACCGTCCGCCTCCTGTCAGAGCTCTTCGCAAGGGGTCAGCATCCTCGGGCACGGAGTCATTCCCACTGGTTCCACGTGACGAGAATCTCGCGCCCCGCGCCCGCCGAGACTGGCCACCGCGACGGACATGGGGCACGATCGGCGCAATGCCGAAAACCTACGGCTGCGTAACTTCCGCCGGGAGAACCCTCCTCAGGCGCTGAAGAAGGGTCTTCTCCAGATGGCAGAACTCGTCTATCGGCCGGTCATCGGCGCCGCTCGCACCATGTTCAAGGCGCTGGATCTGAAGATCGACACTCAGGGTTCGGAGCACATCCCGAAGACCGGCGGTGCGGTACTGGTCAGCAACCACATCAGCTATCTCGACTTCATCTTCACCGGACTCGCGGCGCTGCCGCAGAAGCGGCTGGTCCGCTTCATGGCGAAGGAATCGGTCTTCCGGCACAAGGTCTCCGGTCCACTGATGCGCGGCATGAAGCACATCCCGGTCGACCGGAAGCAGGGCGAGGACGCATATGCCCATGCGCTCGCCTCGCTGC
The DNA here is from genome assembly GCF_040655115.1 of Streptomyces atratus. GTDB lineage: Bacteria > Actinomycetota > Actinomycetes > Streptomycetales > Streptomycetaceae > Streptomyces > Streptomyces atratus_D. The sequence continues at coordinate 1,906 of NZ_JBFAJH010000086.1, forward strand.
GCTCCGGCGAGATCATCGGCGTCTTCCCCGAGGCGACCATCTCGCAGTCGTTCACACTGAAGAGCTTCAAGTCGGGCGCGGCCCGGCTGGCCCAGGAGGCCGGCGTACCGCTGATTCCGATGGCCCTGTGGGGAACGCAGCGGATCTGGACCAAGGGGCGGCCGCGCAACTTCAAGCGCAGCCACATCCCGGTGACGATCCGGGTGGGTGCGCCGGTGGAGGCCCCCACCGACCAGTACGCGGGCGCGATCACCCGACGTCTGCGGGAGCGGGTGCAGGAGCTCCTCGAAGCCGCGCAGCGCGCCTACCCGGTCCGGCCGAAGGACGCGAGCGACACCTGGTGGGTGCCCGCGCACCTCGGCGGTACGGCTCCGACGCCCGCCGAGGTGCGCGAGGCCAGCTGACCGGGCCCGTTCACCGCCACGGCTGAAACGTCGCTCCGGGGTGCGGACGGCGATCCGCGCTCCGGGGCTCAGCTTCTCCAGCGACTCGGCGAGTTCGGCGCCTGCGGCTTCGAGCTCGTGGATCGTCATCGGGGTGAGGCTCTCCAGCAGGAACACGGCGTTGACCGACTCCTCGGTGAGCCGGGTGCGCACGCCCTGCCGCCAGTTCCAGCGGCGGCAGGTGACGCCCTCGTCGTCGCACCGGACGACTTCTCCGGACTCCGGGTGCTCCACGCCCTCCTCGCCGCCCGCGACCGTGGGGAAGGGTTCCCGGCCCGTGGCGCGCACGAGGCGCATGGCGCCCTTGACGCGGTCGGCGTCCTCACCGCCGACCGGGATCAGATGGGCGACGCTGATCGCGTTGTAGGCGTCGACCAGCAGATTGATCCACGGCAGTCCGGCGTCAGTGAGGGCGCGCTCGGCAAGCGCCTCGGCGGAGTTGCGGGTACGCGGGACGGCTTGGCGCCGAAGGCGGCGTACGCGTCCCGCCAGGCGGCGACGTGGGGCCCTCGTGCGGGGCCCGGCCGTCGAGCCGTTCGACGAGCCGCCGGGCGGCATCGTCCAGCAGGGCCGCACTGTTCTCATTGCTCGGCCCGTCGAGCAGCCCGCGCGCCTCGACGGCGAGGTGGGTGAAGCCGGGCACGAGGGTGCGCGCATGGTCGCAAACGCTGAGCGTCAGGCTCCATTGCCTGCCTTGCCTCGGGACGGATCAGAGCGCGGTCGGGAGCGTGCGCCACAACTGCGTGCGGTCCTCGGCGGTCTGCAGGGCACGCAGAACCGTCGGATGTGGTGCGGCATGGAGCTCTGGATAGTCCACTCCATTGGACTCCGGCTCGATGGGCCAGGCCAGTCGCTCCTCGTCGAGCGAGAACTGGGCGTCGACGCCCAGTTTGTTTCCGCGCGGGTCCTGGCGGTCCCAGCGGTCCCGACCCGGCAGGCGCACGGCGATCAGCCCGTGCAGAACGCCCGGATCCCCGTTCTCGTCGCCGAAGCCCTGGTAGCAGAGGGCTGCCGGAATGCCCGCCGCACGCAGCAGGGCCGCCAGCGCGTGGGACTTGGAATGGCAGATGCCGTTACGGGTGGCGAGGACGTCCGAGGCGCGCCAGGTGACCCTGGGATCACCCGAGTCGACGGAGTGGGGAATGGTGTCGCGGACGAACTCATAGGCCGCGAGCGCGTATGAGTATGCGTCGGTGGTGCCGACGCGGAGGCGTTCGACGGTCTGCCGTACGAGCGGATGCTCGTGATCGATGGCCACATCAGCGGCGAGATAAGCGGCCATGTCCGCGGTCTGCTGCGTCAGCTCCATGCATGCAGAGCGTACGGAAGCGACCGACCGGAACGCAATGACTTTCCGGTCGGTCGCATATTAATGCGCAGGATGGTGCTACTTGGCGATCTCTTCCTTCAGCGCGAGGACGAACGCGTCCACATCGTCCTCCGTGGTGTCGAAGGAGCACATCCAGCGCACGTCACCGGCGGTCTCGTCCCAGAAGTAGAAGCGGAAGCGCTTCTGGAGCCGCTCGCTCACGTCGTGCGGCAGACGCGCGAAGACGGCGTTGGCCTGGACCGGGTAGAGGATCTCCACGCCGTCCACCGCCCGGACGCCCTCGGCGAGCCGCTGGGCCATGGCGTTGGCGTGCCGGGCATTGCGCAGCCACAGGTCACCGGCGAGCAGCGCCTCCAGCTGCACCGACACGAAGCGCATCTTCGACGCAAGCTGCATCGACAGCTTCCGCAGATGCTTCATGGCCCGTACGGCATCGGGGTTCAGGACGACGACGGCCTCACCGAAGAGCGCCCCGTTCTTGGTGCCGCCGAACGAGAGGACATCGACGCCTGCCTCGCTGGTGAACGTACGCACAGGTACGTCCAGCGACGCCGCGGCGTTGGCGATCCGCGCCCCGTCGAGGTGGACCTTCATGCCGCGCTCGTGGGAGTGCTCACAGATGGCGCGGATCTCATCGGGCGTGTAGACCGTGCCGAGCTCGGTGTTCTGGGTGATCGACACGACCTGGGGCATGGCGCGGTGCTCGTCGTCCCAGCCGTACGCCTGCCGGTCGATGAGCTCAGGGGTGAGCTTGCCGTCCGGGGTCGGCACAGTGAGCAGTTTGAGGCCGCCGACGCGCTCCGGCGCGCCGCCCTCGTCCACGTTGATGTGCGCGGACTCGGCGCAGATGACTGCCCCCCAGCGATCCGTCATCGCCTGCAGGGAGACGACATTCGCCCCGGTCCCGTTGAAGACCGGGAACGCCTCGGCGGTGGGACCGAAGTGCCCCTTGACGATCTGCTGGAGATTCGCGGTGTAGTCGTCCTCGCCGTAGGCGATCTGGTGACCGCCGTTGGCGAGGGCGATGGCCGCGAGGACCTCCGGATGGACGCCCGCGTAGTTGTCACTGGCGAATCCGCGTATCTGCGGATCGTGGTGACGTCGCGCGTCGGTCCTTATGGTTGCGGGGTCAGCCACAGACGCTTTCCGTTCACTTCGGAGGCGGGCTCGGACCAGACGTCGGCGATGGCATCGGCCAGCTCCTTGACGTCGGTGAAGCCCGCGAACTTCGCATTCGGGCGCTCGGCGCGCATCGCGTCGTGCACCAGTGCCTTGACGATCAGGATCGCAGCCGCTGCCTTCGGCCCTTCCTCGCCCCCCGCCTTGCGGAAGGCGTCGGCGAGCGCGAGGGTCCACGCCTCGGCGGCAGCCTTCGACGCGGCGTAGGCGGCATTGCCCGCGGTGGGCTTGCTCGCCCCGGCCGCGCTGATCAGCAGGTAGCGGCCGCGGTCACTGCGCTGGAGCCCTTCCTGGAAGGCCAGCGAGGTGTGCTGAACCGTGCGGATCAGCAGCTTCTCCAGGAGATCCCAGTCGGCGAGGTCGGTCTCGGCGAAGGTGGCGCTGCCGCGCCAGCCGCCCACCAGGTGGACCAGGCCGTCGATCCGGCCGAATTCCTTCTCGGTCTTGTCCGCCCATTCGCGGGTGGCGGCAAGGTCGAGCAGATCGACGGTGTCACCGGTGACGGTGGCGCCGCCGTGGGCGTACCGTGCGGCGTCGACGGCCTCCGCCAGACGGGTGGGGTCCGCGTCCGAGGCGACGACGGTCGCACCGGCCTCGGCGAGCCTGAGCAGCGTCGCCCGGCCGGCCGGTCCGGCTGCTCCGGCAACGGCGATCACCGCCCCTTCCAGCGAGCCGTTCCCGTTGCCCGTGCCGTTTGCGTTCATGGCCACTGCCTCCTTGGGGCGAGCGCTCACGCGGCTGCCTGCTCGGCGTCCGCCGCGGTGATCCCCTTGGTGGAGGCAATCACATTCTTCAGCTTCTTGGCGAGCGCCTCATAGAACATGCTCAGCGGAAACTCGTCCGGAAGCACGTCGTCCACGAGCTTGCGGGGCGGCTGCGAGAGGTCCAGGGCGTCCGGACCCTTGGCCCAGCGGGAGCCGGGGTGCGGGGCGAGATAGGTCGAGACCAGGTCGTACGCGGCGAACCAGTGGACCAGCTTGGGGCGGTCGATGCCGTCGCGGTAGAGCTTCTCGATCTCGGCGCAGAGCTGGTTGGTGACCTGCGGGGCCCGGTCCCAGTCGATCTTCAGGGTGTTGTCGGTCCAGCGGATCACATCGTGCTTGTGGAGGTACGCGAAGAGCAGCTGGCCGCCGAGACCGTCGTAGTTGCGGACCCGCTCGCCGGTGACCGGGAAGCGGAACATCCGGTCGAACAGCACGGCGTACTGCACGTCACGGCCCTGCGGGAAGCCGTCGGCCTCCAGCTTCACGGCCTCCTTGAAGGCGGTGAGGTCGCAGCGCAGCTCCTCCAGCCCGTACATCCAGAACGGCTGGCGCTGCTTGATCATGAAGGGGTCGAACGGAAGGTCGCCGTGACTGTGGGTGCGGTCGTGGACCATGTCCCAGAGCACGAATGCCTGCTCGCAGCGCTGCTGGTCGCCGACCATCTCGCGGATGTCCTCGGGCAGTTCCAAGCCGAGGAGCTCGACGGAGGCCTCGGTGACGCGGCGGAATCGGGCGGCCTCACGGTCGCAGAAGATGCCGCCCCAGCTGAAGCGCTCGGGGGTTTCGCGCACAGCGATCGTCTCCGGGAAGAGCACTGCGGAATTGGTGTCGTATCCGGAGGTGAAGTCCTCGAAGGTGATGCCGCAGAACAGCGGGTTGTCGTAGCGCGTGGCTTCGAGCTCGGCGAGCCACTCGGGCCAGACCATCCGCAGGACGACCGCTTCGAGGTTGCGGTCCGGGTTGCCGTTCTGCGTGTACATCGCGAAGACGACCAGGTGCTGCAGACCGTCGGCGCGGTCCTTGGCGGGCTGGAAGGCGAGCAGCGAGTCCAGGAAGTCCGGCACACCGAAGCCGTCCGCCGCCCAGCGGCGCAGGTCCATGACGAGGGCGCGATGGTACGCGGCATCGTGCGGAAGCAGCGGGGAGATCTCTTCGATCGCGGCGATCGCGCGTTCCAGCGTCACCAGGACGGTGGCGGGCGAGGGGGCGTCGTCGGCGTCGAAGTCGATCGAACCGTCCTTCGCCTGCCAGGGCCGGATCTCCTCAACGGCATCCTTGAGCGCGGGCCAGGCAGGCTGCTCAACCACCCGCTGGGCAGTAGCTATCGCGCCGACCTCGGCGTCGTGCACAAGAATTTCCGTCATCACACTTCCTCCACGGGAGAACCTCGCGTCAAGCAACCGTATCCGCGTGTGGTTCTTCGAGACAAGTGCGCCTCAGAAAATTATCCTGCCGACCCCCCATGGTCACCGCGATTCTTCCTGCCACATTCCGCTTGCGCGACTCCTTCCGTCGGTTCCGGGGGACGCCGGACCGTCGGTAAGCGCACACCCGGGCGTTCAGGCCGCGCAGGGCGCGCCCACGTACGAGTGACACAGCTCGCCGGGCACCGGCGCTACCGGTAGGACGGGTACCACCCGCCTCCCTCCCACCCCTCCGGAGACCGCCGCGTGAGCATCCGTGCCGTCCTTGTCGCAGCCGTCATCACCGGATTCCTGCTCGGTGTCGCCGACGTCCAGGGACACGACGCCACTCACCCTCGCGTGACCGGTTCCCTCTCGGGTCCGGGCCGCTAGGCTGCCGAGTTGCCGTAAAGCCGAGTGCCGAAGTGCCGCGTGGGCAGGAGCAGCACGCGGGGAGACGCCGTCGACGGAAGCGAGATTGCCTTGACTTTTCTCACCATCGGTCATCGCGGGGTAATGGGTGTCGAGCCGGAGAACACCCTGCGGTCGTTCGCCCACGCCGAACAGGCCGGCATGGACGCCATCGAACTGGACCTTCATCTGAGCAAGGACGGCGCACTCGCCGTCATGCACGACGCCGAGGTGGACCGGACGACCGACGGCACGGGTCCGATCGCCGAGAAGACCCTTGCCGAGCTGCGGGAACTCGATGCCGGGCAGGGCGAACGGGTGCCCGCCTTCGAGGAGGTGCTCGACGCCGTGCGCTCCCCCTTGCAGGCGGAGATCAAGGATGCGGCCGCAGCCCGGGCACTGGCCGAGGTGATGCGGCGGCGCGATCTCGTCGACCGGGTCGAGGTGTCGTCGTTCCACGACGAGGCGGTCGCCGAGATCGCTCAACTGGTGCCGGGGGTACGGACCGTGCTCATCGCCAGCCGTTGGAGGAGCGATGTGGTGGACCGGGCGAAGGCGGTGGGCGCGGCGACGCTCGCGCTGAACATCCGGCGTCTCACCCTGGAGGTCGTCGAGCAGGCGCACGCCGAGGGACTGAAAGTCATCGGCTGGGTGGTGAACACCCAGGATCATCTGCGTCTGGTGCGCGCCCTGGGGCTGGACGGCGCGACCACCGACTTCCCGGAGATCCGCCGCGCCGGCCGCTTCACCGCGTAGGTGCGGAGAGGGTCAGCTCTCCCTCAGGTCCTTGATCAGCAGTTCGAAGGCGAGATCGTCGCGCTGCGGGACACCGAAGCGCTCGTCGCCGTACGGGAACGGGCTCAGCTCTCCCGTACGACGGTAGCCGCGGCGCTCGTACCAGGCGATCAGCTCCTCACGCACCGAGATCACGGTCATGTGCATCTCGGTCGCGCCCCAGCTCTCCCGGACACTGCGTTCGGCCTCGGCGATGATCAGCTTGCCGAGGCCACCGCCCTGCAGCTCGGGGCGGACCGCGAACATTCCGAAGTAGGCGGCCTCCCCGCGGTGTTCGAGCTGACAGCAGGCGATCGGTTCGCCGTCCCGCTCCACCACGAGCAGCCTGCTGCCGGGCGCCTCGACCACCGCGCGGACCCCGTCCGGGTCGGTCCGCTGCCCCTGCAGGATGTCCGCCTCGGTGGTCCAACCCGCGCGGCTCGAGTCGCCCCGGTACGCCGATTCGATCAGCGTCACGAGCGCGGGCACATCGGCGTACGCCGCGTCGCGGAAGGTCAGCTGTCCCGAGTCGCGGGGCGGGGCGGTGTCCATGGTGAGGCTCTCCGTTTCTCTGCTGGGGCCGTGCCGCAGCAGAGTAGCCCGCTGGTCCGCGCCTAATGTCTCGACCATGGTGCATGTGCTGAGCAGTCGGGTCCTGTTGAGCCCTACCGACCCCGAGCGGTCACGGATGTTCTACGGAGAGTCCCTCGGACTGCCGGTGTACCGGGAGTTCGGCACCGGCCCCGAGCGCGGGACGGTGTACTTCCTGGGCGGCGGCTTCCTGGAGGTCTCCGGGCGCTCCCCCGCGCCGCCCTCGCCCGGGCTGCGGATGTGGCTCCAGGTCGCGGACGTCCGGGCGGCGTACGAGGAGCTGTCGGCCCGGGGCGTCGAGGTGGAACGGCCACCGGTGCGCCAGCCGTGGGGGCTTGTGGAGATGTGGATCTCCGATCCGGACGGGGTGCGGATCGCGGTCGTCGAAGTGCCGGAGGACCATCCACTGCGCTACCGGCCCTGACGGGGCAGCGACCCGCGACGGCGCACAAGCGGTCACGTCCCTCTGCGAGTCTCCTCCACGCGCTCCCCTCATACATCAGTGCGCTGCGTACGACCTGCCGGGCCGGGGCATCGACTAGTCGACACCGACGTCGTACGTCCTGGGGAGGTGCGCTGTGCACGGACCGGCGATGTCCGGCTGGCTGCTGATGGCGTTGTGCGGGGTCACGGGCGCGTACTGCCTGCTGCGGATGCGCAGCGGGACGGAGGAGGAGCGCAGAACGGCGCGCGCCGAGGCGGTCATGGGCTTCGGCATGGCCGCGATGGCGGCGCCCGCCGCGGTCGTCCCGCTGCCCGGGTGGGGATGGGCTGTGTACGTGGTGTTGTTCGGCGGGGCCGCGTTGCGCGCCCTCTGGTTCGCCCGTCGCAAGGGGCATCATCTGCACCATCTGGTCGGCTCACTGGCGATGGTCTACATGGCGTCGGCGATGGCGCCGGGCAGCGGAGCGGCGGCGCACGGTGCGGGCGGTGTGCAGGGTGGGCACGGCGGCCATCAGATGGCGCAGGCCGCCGGTGGCGTACCGCTGCTGACGGGGGCGCTGCTCGTCTATTACGCGGCCTATGTACTGCGATCCGGGACTCAGCTGATTCCGGTCGCCGCCGCGGATCCGGCCGACGGGCCGACGGGGGGCGACTGGGGCGCGCGGCCGGAGCTGGCGCTGGCCTGCCGGTTGACCATGGGGATCGCCATGTTCGCGATGCTGCTCACGCTGTGAGACAGGGAGTGCGGCAAACCGTCGCGTCCGTGGCGTACGTCACTTGCCGAGCACAGCCATACCCGTGGGTACCGCGCCCCTCATAGGCTGACGTCATGTTGGTCTCCCTCGTGCTGCTGCTGCTCGGTGCACTGGCCGCCGTCGTGACCCCGCGACTGATGGCCCGGGCCGAGTGGCCGGAGCGCGAGCCCGTGGTGGCCCTGTGGGTGTGGCAGTGCGTGGTGGCCGGGGTGCTGCTGTCCTTCGGGCTCTCCATGACGTTCAGCGCGGCCGCCGCCTGGCAGGCGGTGCGCGGGCAGGTGTTCGCGCCCGCACCGCACGCCGTGGTGGAGGCGTACGCGCTGGCCGCGTACGGGCCGTGGTCCGCCGTCATTGCCGTTCTGCTGGCACTGGGAGGCATCTGGAGCGCGGCAATGCTGACGCGGGAGATCCGACGGGCGCAGGTGCGGCGCAGGCGGCGCCGGGCCGAACTGCTGGTCCGTTCCCCGTTGATGCCCGGCGAGGAGCCCGGAAGCGGTCGGCTCGTGGTGCTGGAGGGTGAGCGCCCCGACGCCTGGTGGCTGCCCGGAGCGGCACCTCAACTGGTCATCACCACTGCGGCACTTGGGCGACTGAAGGGCCGTCAGCTGGATGCGGTGCTGGCCCATGAGCAGGGGCACGCGCAGGCGCGGCACGACTGGCTGCTGCACTGTTCCGCAGCGCTGGCGAACGGGTTCCCGCAGGTGCCGGTGTTCGCCGCTTTCCGTGACGAGATGCACCGGCTCATCGAACTGGCCGCGGACGATGTGGCGTCACGGCGCTTCGGTCGGCTGACGATCGCTCTCGCCCTCGTCGAACTGAACGAGGACCGGGGCGTGTTCGGCCCCTGCCCGACACCGGACGCGCAACTGCCGCTGCGCGTGAACCGGCTGCTGTCGCCGGTCGAGCGGCTCACCGTGGGGCGCCGGCTGCGGCTGACCGCGGCCGCTGCCCTGGTGCCGGTGGTACCGCTTCTGGTGGCCTTCGTGCCGGGACTCAGCGCGCTGGGATAGCCGGTGCCGTGGTCCGTCCGCAAGGATCACCCCATGCACTCCCCAGCCCCGCCCCCGCCCCTCTCCCCGCCGGACCGCTCCCCTGCCCTCTCGCCCGCTCTCCGAGCCGGCGTCGGGTGCGGGTCCCTGGCTCTCGTGCTGCTGATTCTGGTCGCCGTGCGCTGGTCGCCGCTGATGTCGCTGGACCGGACGGTCGCCGACGCACTGCACCGGAGGGCGGTGACTGAGCCGGAGCTGGTACACATCAACCGGATCCTGACCGACTGGGTGTGGGACCCCTGGACGATGCGCATCCTGATCGCGGTCGCCGTGGTGTGGCTGTGGTGGCACGGGGCCCGGATGCTCGCGGGGTGGGTGGCGGCGACGAGCCTGTTCGCCACCTTGCTGCAGCAGGGGCTGAAGTCCGCGGTCGGCCGGGAGCGCCCTCGGTGGCCGGACCCGGTGGACTCCGCCCACTACGCGGCGTTCCCGTCCGGTCACGCCATGACGGCGATGGTGAGCTGTGGTCTGCTGCTGTGGCTGCTGCACCGGCACGGCGTGCGGCGGCGGGTGTGGCGCGTCGCGCTCGCGGTGGCGTGGGTCTCGGTGATCGGTACGGGGGTGACCCGGCTCTATCTGGGGGTGCATTGGATGACTGATGTACTGGAGGGCTGGCTGCTGGGTGCGGCGGTGGTCGCGTTCTCGACCGCCGTGTTCGCCCGGTACGAGGGACAAGGACGAGCGGCCTTGCCGCACCGGACCTGAACCGGCGAGGATCGGACCCATGATGATCAAGGGTGTGCTCTTCGACTTCTCCGGGACCCTCTTCCGTATCGAACCCGTCCGGTCCTGGCTCTCGGCGGTCCTCGCCGAGCGGGACATGACCGTGACCGATGCCGACTTCGAGCGGTACGTGGCGGACCTGACAACTGCCGGGGCACTGCCGGGCGGTCCGGCGCCGCAGCGCGTTCCCGACCGGCTTGCCGCGGCGTGGGCCACGCGCGACGAGAGTGCGGAACGGCACCGTGAGGTGTACACGGGGCTGGCCCGCCAGGTCGCCCTGCCGGATCCGGGGCTGTACGAGGCGCTCTACGACCGGCACATGTCGCCGACGGCGTGGCGGCCGTACCCGGACGCGGCGGAGGTGCTGGGGGCGCTGCGTGCGGGCGGGACCCGGGTCGGCGTGGTGAGCAACATCGGCTGGGACCTGCGGCCGATCTTCCGGGCTCATGGTCTCGACGCCCTGGTCGACACCTACGTCCTGTCGTACGAGTACGGGATCCAGAAGCCGGACCCACAACTCTTTCACACCGCCTGCACACTTATCGGTCAGGATCCGACAGACGTGGTGATGGTGGGTGACGACCGACACGCGGACGGCGGAGCGGCCGCACTGGGGTGTGACGTGCGCTTCGTGGACCATCTCCCGGTGGAGGAACGACCGGGCGGGCTACGGGCACTCGGGCTCATTTCGTGATCCCGCGGAGAGACATGTGAGAGATGTCCCTGACGCCCAATGGGTCCGATTGTCACACCAGGGCCTTAGCCTGGTGGCATGTCTCGTTCTCCCCGCTCATCCGATTCCGTGCGCTCCGCCGCCGTGGTGAATGAAGAGATTCGCGACCTGTGGCAGCGCTCCGGCGGATGCTTGTCCCCGGACGACGAGGAGGAGTACCAGCGACTCCTGGTGGAGTGGGCCGCTGTGACCGGCGGGAGCGCGAGGTCTGCCGCGTAAGCGGTACGGGGCGGCATTCCGCTCCCCGTCCGGTTCGGCCAGTCCCTGTGCGGCGCCCTCCGGCGCGTCGCACTCTGGAGGCGAGACTTCTCCACGATCGTGATTTTCCGGCCGTCGTCCCCCTCCGGCGGGCGACGTGTCACCGTGCAGCATGACGGTCGGGTCCAGATCCTGGGGCCGGCCCACTCGGACACGATGTGATCGTGTTCCTGGAGGGTGCCGGGCTCGACGATCCTGAGCGGATTCTCGGCAGCCCCGACTGGGTCGAGTGGCGGGTTGGCCGGGCCCACCGGTACGAAGCCGCGTAGGAACGGTTGATTCCGGCGATCCCCTGAGCCGCCGGAACCAGGCAGCCACCCCGGTCGACCTGGCCCGTCGGGCATCGGTCGGGGGCCGCGCGCTGATGACGGACGGCACGAACCGGTCAACGCAGGGGTTCAGTACGGGCCCGTCGGCGCATCGGTCCATGAGGCCGTGCACCGCGCCCGACTGCTCGCCGCGTCCCGCCGGGCGGGGATCCGCCCGGCGGGAACGCGCCGTGAGCGCACGGGTCCGGCGATACCCGCGCAGCCGGATCAGTTGTCGAAGTAGTCCGGCTGCGTCTGCACATTGAGCTCCGGCATCCGCACGCCCTTCGCCGGGTCGGTCCGCGGGTCGTCGAGCTTCAGGACGTCGAAGCCCTTGGCGATGTCGTTGGAGTAGATGTATCCGTTGTAGTAGTACGCCGACCAGGGGCCGGCCGTGGTGACGGCGTTCAGGTTGACGGGACCGCGCTCGAAGAACGCGATCTCCTTGGGCGCCGAGGAGTCGGTGAAGTCCCATACCGAGACTCCGCCCTGGTACCAGGCCTGGACCATCAGGTCGCGGCCCTTGACCGGGATGATCGAACCGTTGTGGGCGACGCAGACCTCGGTGGCGGCCTGCGGGCGGTCGATCTTGAAGTAGCTACGGAAGACAAGCTTGCGGTGGTTACCCTTGCCGACGATGTCGTAGATGCCGTCGGCGCCGCGCTTCGGCCCGATCTCCTTGTTGCAGGTGGCCGCGCCACCTCCGCCGAGCTCATCGGTGAAGACGACCTTGTCCGCCTTCTGGTTGAACGTCGCCGAGTGCCAGAACGCGAAGTTCACATTGTCCTGAACCCGGTCGATGATCTTCGGGTTCTCCGGGTCCTCGATGGAGAACAGCAGGCCGTCCCCCATGCAGGCACCGGCGGCCAGGTCCTTCGACGGCAGCACCGTGATGTCGTGGCAGCCGGTCGTCTTCGAGACCCCGGGGTTGGTGGGCGCGCCCGGGTTGCCGCCGTCCGGGAAGAGCACCGGGAAGTTCACGACCGCGGCCTTCTCGGGCGCCTTGCGTGGCACCTTGATGACGGAGATCCCGTCGTGCGGCGGCTGGCAGTCCGGGAACGTCGCGCTCGGCGAGTACGAGGAGACGTATATGTACACGCTGCTGCGCTCCGGAACCAGCGTGTGGGTGTGCGAGCCGCAGGCGGTCTCGACGGCGGCGACGTACTTCGGGTTGCGCTTGTCGCTGATGTCGAAGATCTTCATGCCCTCCCAGGAGGACTTCTCCGTGGCGGGCTGGGTGGTGCTGGCGCACGAGTTGTCGTTGCGCGAGGAGTCGGTGGACAGGAACAGCAGGTTCCCGGAGACCGAGACGTCGTTCTGGGATCCGGGGCAGAGCACCTGGGCGACGGTCTGCGGGGAACTCGGGTCGCTGATGTCGTAGATCCGGAAGCCGTCGTAATTTCCGGCGAATGCGTACTTCCCCTGGAAGGCCAGGTCCGTGTTGAGACCCTTGAGTGCGTCCTTCGGGACGTTGGCCAGCGGGGTGATGTTGTCGCTGTGGACGATCTCGTCCACGCCGGGTATCTCGCCGTCCTCGATGGCGGCCGTGGCGACGGCCTCCTGGCTCGCGGAGAGACCGGTGCGAATGGCGGGTGAATCACCGGGGTCGGGCGTTGCGGCCGCCGGTCCGGCCGTCAGCAGAGTGGCGAAGAGTCCGGCGGCGGCTGCCGCCACACCCAGACGTCTGCGCCGCACCTGGGTGGTGTGCAACGAATTCACTGCGTCCTCCCCTGTACCAAAACGTGGTTGAACGGTTGACTGACCCCGGCAGTATCGTCCTTCCCACGGGCATCCCAACAGATGGCAACAGGAACGTAATGAAAGTTACCGGCCCTTGAGGTCGCGGATGTGCGCCAAATGATCTACTACGACCCCATGTGGCATTGGAGGCCGCCTTGTTGATTTTCCGTCAGGTCGCGCGGGTGCACAGATCCGTAGTCGTCGCTGCCGTGGCGACCGCCGCACTCTCCCTCGCCGCGTGCGATGCGGGCGGTGGCAGCCATGACGCCAACGCGCGTGCAGGAGGAGGTCCTTCGGTCGTGGCACCGGGGAAGCCGGGAGAGCCCGCGCAGACCCTGTCCGTCGAGGAAGCCGCGAAGGCTGCCGGGGACGACACCCCCAACTCGGCCGATTTCCGCTACGTACAGCTGATGATCCAGCACCACGCCCAGGCACTGGAGTTGACCGCCCTGGTGCCGTCCCGTTCTTCGTCGACCCCGGTGAAGCGGCTGGCCGAGCGCATCTCCGCAGCGCAGAAGCCGGAGATCGGCGCCATGGAGGGATGGCTCACGCACAACGGCGGCGAGAAACACGCGGGCGGTCACGACCACGCCGGGATGCCCGGCATGGCGACGGAGGCACAGCTGAAGGAGTTGCGGGCGGCCGAGGGCAAGGCCTTCGACAAGCTGTTCCTGCAGCTGATGATCACCCACCACCAGGGAGCGATCACGATGGCGACCGAGGCCCTCTCCGAGGGGAACAACGTTCAGGTCGAGGAGATGGCGGGCGATGTCGTCGCCCAGCAGACGGTCGAGATCGACCGGATGCGCGCACTGTCCTCCTGACGCGCCGCGCGGCCGCACCTCTCCCCTGCCCCGCCGACCGGTGGGATGCTGGAGTCACCTTCCGGGAAGAGGTGCACCGTGCTCCGTGTCGCCGTCGTCGGCTCCGGACCCAGCGGGGTCTACACCGCTCAGTCTCTGGTCGAGCAGTCCCGGGTGCCCGATGTCCGGGTGGACGTGCTGGACCGGCTGCCCTGCCCGTACGGCCTCGTGCGGTACGGCGTCGCCCCCGACCACGAGAAGATCAAGTCGCTGCAGAACAGTCTGCGGACCGTCCTGGAGCACGAACGGATCACCTTTCTCGGCCATGTCCAGGTGGGCGGGGACGGGCTGTCACCCGAGCGGCTGAGCGAGCTCTACCATGCGGTGGTCTACTGCGTCGGGGCGGCGACCGACCGCGGACTCGGCATTCCCGGCGAGGATCTGCCCGGCAGCCACTCGGCGACCGAGTTCGTCTCCTGGTACAGCGCACACCCCGATGCGGCTGCCAACATCTTTGCGTTGCAGGCCCGTTCTGCCGTGGTGATCGGGGTCGGCAATGTGGCGGTCGACGTGGCACGGATCCTCTCGCGCGGCGCCGAGGAACTGCGGCCCACCGATGTGCCCCACCCGGCGCTCGGCGCGCTGGCCGGCAGCCGGGTGCGCGAGGTGCACATGGCAGGCAGGCGGGGACCGTCGCAGGCCAGGTTCACCACCAAGGAGCTGCGCGAGCTGGGCGGGCTGCCCGGGGCGCGGGTCGTGGTGGACGGTGCGGAGCTGGCCCGCGATCCGGCGTACGCCCCCGTCGGGGCGCCGGCGGATTCACCGGTGCCGCTGCCGGCGGTGGTGCGGCGCAATATCGAGGTGCTGCGCGGGTGGGCCGACCCCGGTGTCCCTGCCACCGGGCCCGGCCCGATGCGCACGATCCACCTGCGGTTCTTTCTGCGTCCCGTCGAGCTCCTCGAACGGGACGGGCGGGTCGCCGGGGTCCGGTTCGCACGTACCGCGCCGGACGGCAGCGGGGGCGTACAGGACACCGGTGCGTACGAGGAGATCGGCGCCCAGCTCGTCCTGCGGGCCGTCGGCTACCGCGGGCTGCCGCTGCCCGGTCTGCCGTTCGATCCCGACCGCGGTACCGTGCCCCATCGGGCGGGGCGGGTGCTCCGGGACGGCGTGCCGTCACCCGGGGAGTATGTCGCGGGGTGGATCAAGCGGGGGCCGACCGGAGTGATCGGCTCGAACCGGTCGTGCGCGAAGGAGACGGTCGCGTCGCTGCTCGACGATGCACCGCTGCTCGCGGGGCGGCCGTCGGCCCCCGATCCGGTGGCCGCGCTGCGGGCGTGGGGGCTGCGGCCGGTGGAATGGGACGGCTGGCTGTCGATCGAGCAGGCGGAGGCAGCCCTCGGACGGTCGCTCGGTCGAGGGCCGGTGAAGATCCCGGACTGGGCGGGGCTCCTGCAGGCCGCACAGGGCGACCGTCGCTGAGACCGGCCGGCAATTGGGGGGTGGGTGAAGGAGCGGGGCTGGGGTGCGTGCATCGCAAGGCGGAGGATTGAGCCATGGCGGAGCCCTGGTGATTGACGACA
>NZ_JBFAJH010000087.1:0-16765 GCF_040655115.1 Streptomyces atratus
CCTCCTCACGGTGACCACGGCGCTCGTTGCCGCCACGGTTGCCGCCTTCGTAACCCCCGCGTTCACCTCCCTCGTTCCCCTTCCCGAACCCGTTCTCGTTCCCGTTCCCGTTCCCGTTCCCACCGTCACCACCCAGCGGAGCCACGGCCGGAGCGGCCTGCTGGACGGACGGGGCAGCCTGGGTGGACCCGGCGGCCGAGGCATACGTAATGCCGGTAGTAGCCAGAACCGCAGCGCCTACAACGGCGGCGGTCACAGCGACGGTACGCGTGGTCATGTCACTTCTTCCTGTCTCAGAGACGCCGGCTGGGCAGCCGACCTGAGACGAACGTACTTTCAGCCCCATTAGCTGTCATATCGGAAAGACCCAAGGCGTGACACCACAGGGCCGACCGGGTGTACACACACACCACCCCAGACACCTCGCTATCGCCTGACAGCCCGTCAAAAAGTAAGAAAATAGCCCCACCTGGCACACGATTAGTCCTTCCGGGCGACTTACCCACACCCCCTCACCCACCCGGCAGCACCCCCACCCCCACCCCAAACCACCACCCACACCCACAACCCATGAACAACCCTCACCCCGCACGGCGATCGTCTATGGGCCGCGCGGTCACGGCGAGACCGTCGGCGGCGACTTCCACAACCTGTTCCCGATGAGAGGCCGCCGCTGGGGATTCCCGTTCGGCGACGTGTGCGGCCACGCCCGGGCGATGTCCGTCACCGACCTGGCCGGGCACCTGGCACGGCCGCGGGCACGCGAGGGCCACGGTGTCGAGTCGGTCCTCGACAAACTGAACGGCGCGATGGCGGAGGAGAGCGCCCAGGCCGTGGCGCTCGGCGGCGGACAGGCCCGGCCCCAGTTCTTGAGTCTCCTCTACGGGGAGCTGGAACTCGACCCGGTCGCGGGCGGCGCGCACTGCAAGATCGCCGGCGCCGGGCACCCACTTCCACTGCGACTGTCCCCCAACGGCTCGATGGCGCCCATGGCGGACCCGCAGATGCTGCTCGGGATCGACGAGGACGCAAAGTTTCACGCCAACTCCTTCCGCCTCGCACCGGGTGAGACTCTGCGGTGCGTGACCGACGGCGTAACAGAACGCCATTGCGGGAATTGGCAGTTGAACGATGACGACGGACTTTCCGAGGTGCCGCGAGGGTGCGTGGGACTGGGTGCCACAGCCGTCGCGGAACGCGTGCGGCAGGCGGTGCACGCCTTCGACACGGGCCCGGTCGACGACCTCGCGGTGCTGGTGCTGGAGGCGATGCCGGTCCCTGCGCCAGCAGGCTGGGAAGGTGCGGAACCGGGAGTGAGACCGACCGCCGGGCCACTCCCGTGGCGCTTTGCGACACGATGCCTGGGACCGGTGGAGGTCCGTGGTTCCTCGCTGGTCGGCGGTCGGGCCGAGAAGGCGATGAGGCGGATACGTCGTAGTGCGTCACTGCCCCCATGCCGAATCGTCAACTCCAGTCAGAACGCCCTCACTTCTTTGTTTGCACTTACAGGAAGAAGAGGCGGGTCACGAAGAATGCCGCGACAGGAACCGCGCCGAAGCTGATCGGCCGGACCCAGATGCGCGGGTGCTCCCACAGCCCGCCGTCCGGGCGTTTCAGGTACACCTCGGCTGTCGATCCCCCCGGCAGAAGCAGAAGGTGTCTCCTCTGGCGGTACCAGCGCATCCATACCCAAGCTTCGGCCTGTTCATGGCCACCCGCACTCGGCCGCCTTGCAGACGTCTGCGAGCAGGCAGATGCCTGACTGAGCGCTGCGATTCGGCAGCCTTGCGACACCAGCCGCGCGCGTCGGGTCCGCAAATTTTTGCACCGGCATATCCACGATCGTGGGCTCACCGGATGATCGGGACGGCGTGGGACAGCAACGAGTCCCGGTCCGCTCGCGACGCGGTCGGCCATGCCCTGCGCCATATGAGCGACGGCGGGTACGGCGCTCCGACGGCAGATACGGCTGGACCCAGGCGCGCGCATCTTCCTTTCGGTGGACGACGACTGGCGGATCACCTTCGTCAACCTGGAGGCGGAGGGAATGCTGGGCTCCTCCGAGGAGGAGTTGTTCAGCCGCGTGCTGTGGACGCTGCCCGCCGTTCGGCAGGTCGCCGGCATGGAGGCCCGGCGCCGCAAGGCCGCCGCCGCAGCCACACCCGCAAGCTTCGACGTACAGATGCCGGACACAGGACGCCGCTACCACCTGCGACTCGTCCCGGTGCCCGACGGGGTCACTCTGTACTTCACCGATGTCACCGAGATCCGCAGGCACGAGGCCGAGCGTGCCGCCGCCGAGCGCGCCTTCCGGATCACCGAGCTGACCGCAGCAGTCGCCAAGGCGACCACCTCACGGGACGTGGCGGACGCGGTGGCTCAGCGGGTGCTGCCGCCGTTCCGCGCCACCGGCCTGGTCGTGCAGGCCGTCGAGGGCGACCGGGTCCACAACGTCGGAGCCGTCGGTTACCCCCGCGCCTTCCTCGAAAGCGTCGACGGCAGTTCGCGCGTCACGGCTGACCCCGTCTGGGACGCGATCTCCACTCAGGGGCCGCTGTTCGTCTCCTCAGCCCAGAAGTACGTGGCGCGGTATCCCACTATGGCCGATCACCCGCAGGACATCGGTAAGCAGGCCTGGGCGTTCCTGCCGTTGATCGCCTCCGGGCACGCCTTCGGTGTCTGCGTGATCTCGTTCGACCAGCCGCGCCGTTTGGCCGACGAAGAACGCACCCTGCTGACCGCCATCGCCGCCCTGGTCGCGCATGCCCTGGAACGCGCGCGGCTGTACGACGCCGAGCACACCCGTTCCCAGGAGCTGCAGCGCGCGCTGCTCCCCCAGAGCCTGCCCGAGCTGTCGGCGTGCACGACCGCCGCCCGCTACCTGGCCGCCGGACAGGGCATGGACGTCGGTGGCGACTGGTACGACGTCATCCCTCTCTCCGCCGAACAGGTCGCGCTGGTCATCGGCGAGCTGTACGACTCCACCACCCGGATGTGCTCCATCACCCGCGCCGGCCAGCCACCACCGGTGGTGGTCCATCCCGACGGAAGCGTGTACTTCCCGCATCTGGTCCCGGATCCGCCCCTGGGCGGCAGAGCCGCCGTTCGAGACGGTAGAGCTGATGCTGCCGCCGGGAAGCCTCCTCGTGCTGTACACCGACGGCCTGGTCGAATCGTCCGAGCGTGAGATCGACCAGGGCCTGGCCGAGCTTGCGCAGCTCCTGCGCGGCAAGGACAGCGAAGACCTGGACCCGCTCTGCGAAACCCTCATCGCGGGTCTGCTCCCCGCCGGACAGCCCACCAGCGACGAAGCTGCCCTCCTGGTCGCCCGTGTCAATGTCGTGGACCTCGACCACAATCTCCTCAAGCCCTGGAGCCCGCCGGGACAGAACCTCTATCCGGTGATCGACACACTGCTGGACCTGTGGCACGCCACACCGGATCCGGGAGACACGGAGACCCGCGTGGTCGGGCACCGTTGGTCCGCGCCCTCCTTCGCGGTCCGTGACTTCCTCACCCGTAATTTCGTGCCCTATCGCTGGCTGTTGTACGACGAGCCGGAAGGGGAGCGCCTGCTGTCTGCCGCAGCGTTGTCCGCGGCAGACGTGCCGCTGGTCATCACTCCGGACGGAAAGCCTCTGGTCTCCCCCACCGAGCGGGAGCTCGCCGCGCAGGTCGGACTCAGCAACGTTCCGGCCTCGGACTTCTACGACCTGGTGGTGGTCGGTGGTGGGCCGGCCGGTCCGGGAGCTGCCGTCTACGGCGCTTCGGAGGGACTGCGTACGGTCTTGGTGGAACAGCAGGCGACCGGCGGGCAGGCCGGGCAGGCCGGGCAGAGCAGCCGTATCGAGAACTATCTCGGCTTTCCCGACGGCGTATCCGGTTCCCAGCCGACCGAGCGAGCGTGCCGCCAGGCGCTGAAGTTCGCCGATGGACGCCTTCCAGGCCGGAGAGTACGGCTGCGGCGGTTGCGACGAAGTCGGGCGGTCGGGGGATGACGCGGTGCTGAGCGGTGGAGGGGCCCTTCTCCATGGGGCGGTCGGCGCGACGACCCGGCCGGGCCGCCCGGCGGGGGCCATGGGCGTGCGGAGCGCACTCGCCGCCGGCGAGTCGGCGCACAACGCCCGTGACGCACTGATCGCCCGGCGCCAGGCCGGCGGGAAAGCCGCCCGCAAACGCTTCGAGCAGGCCAACGGCGCTGGCGAATCTGCCCCCGGAGGCCGACCCGGCTCACCTCGCGCGCTACGTCACCACCTTCGCGTACGGCATTTCCGTCCAGGCGGCCAGCGGTCTCTGCCGTGAGGGTCTCCAGCGGATCGCGGGCACCGCACTCCTCGGCTGTCCCCCGACGTCGTGCTGATCACCTCTGTGCAGGCGGGGCTGACAAGCCCTCTCGCCGAGGATGCGGTTGGAGCGGACCGTACAGGCATAGTGGCCATGCGTGGACACTCGACCGCCGAGGACAGTCCCGAGCAGCCCTCTTGCGCGCGGCGTCTCCTTGATCTACTTGATCGAGGAGCACGCACGGCACTTGGGCCATCCGACCTGCGGCGCGGGTGGAACAGCGGCATTCTGATTACATGGCTGGCGCGCTGATTGTCGTGCATACCCCGTCCCCCACGGGCGGGCGGGTAGTGAGCGTGCACCGGACCGGCGGGGACGAGGTCCTTGGGCTGGCTCACTCCGATCGCGAGGTGGTCGCGTTCCTTGAGAGGGCCGGCCTGTCCGATCCGGAAGAAGTTCTTGACGATCCTCGATGGGTGGAGTGGCGAGGCAGCCCAGCACACCAGTGGCCTCCTGTATAGGCGCTTCGGGCACACGGAAATGGACGGCAGCGGGCATGTCATCACGGCCTTCAGCCCTCCTGTGGTGAAGCCTTCCGAGTTGGGTGCAGGGCGCTGGTCCTTGGAACGATGATTACGGTGATCAGCGACAGGCCAGGGGGCGGCCTGGTGAACGTCTCGGGCACAGACCGGCGAGCCCTCGCCCTGCGGCGGGGACTCGATCATTCGTAGGGAAATCGGGCACGGGCCTGACATGCACACTCGCCTTGTCGGCCTCTTTCAGCCCTGAGCCCTGCCATCTCTGCCATGGGCGGCCGGGGCCGGACTACGGACACCATGCGGAGCGACCCAAGACGAGCCCTACAGCTACTACCGGCTCTGGCCGGCCGCCCTGGAGACCGCGAGACGCGCAACCGGGCTCATCCACGAGAGCCAAAAGAACGGATGGCGATGTCGAGAACCCGTGACTGGCTCCGTCCCCGCGGTGAACGCGACCAGAATGGGTCGCACCAGCACCGAGGAGAAACACCATGGCAAAGTACTTGCTGCTCAAGCACTACCGAGGCGCCCCGGCTTCGGTGAACGACGTGCCCATGGACCAGTGGACACCGGAGGAGATCTCGGCCCACGTGCAGTACATGAACGACTTCGCGGCCCGGCTCGAGAAGACCGGCGAGTTCGTCGACGGTCAGGCGCTCGCCCCCGAGGGGACGTTCGTCCGGTACGACGGCGAGGGACGCCCGCCGGTCACCGACGGTCCATTCGCCGAGACCAAGGACCTCATCGCCGGCTGGATGGTGATCGACGTCGACAGCTACGAGCGCGCCGTCGAGCTGGCCGGGGACCTGTCTGCCGCCCCTGGGGCGGGCGGGAAGCCGATCCACGAGTGGCTCGAGCTGCGCCCGTTCCTGGCCGCGCCGCCCACCATCACGGAGTGCCCCCATCGATGAACGAGGTCCTGCTCCGGAGCCTCACACCGAGCGTGCTCGGGATCCTCGTCCGCCGCGGAGCCGACTTCGCGGCGGCCGAGGACGCCGTGCAGGACGCGCTGGTCGAGGCGGTCCGCGTCTGGCCGGCCGACCCGCCGCGGGACCCGAAGGGCTGGCTGGTCACCGTGGCCTGGCGCCGGTTCCTCGACGCGACCCGGGCGGACGCCGCCCGCCGCCGGCGTGAGGACCTCGTCGACGAGGAGCCGGCGCCCGGGCCCGCGCCCGGGGTGGACGACACGCTCCAGCTCTACTTCCTGTGTGCCCACCCGTCGCTGACGCCGTCGTCCGCGGTCGCGCTCACACTGCGCGCCGTCGGCGGGCTGACCACCCGCCAGATCGCCCAGGCCTACCTGGTGCCCGAGGCGACCATGGCGCAGCGCATCAGCCGGGCCAAGCGCACCGTCTCCAGCGTGCGGTTCGACCAGCCCGGCAACGTCGCCACCGTGCTGCGCGTCCTCTACCTGGTCTTCAACGAGGGCTACTCCGGGGACGTCGACCTCGCCGCCGAGGCCATCCGGCTCACCCGGCACCTCGCGACCGCGATCGATCACCCCGAGGTGGAGGGGCTGCTCGCCCTCATGCTGCTCCACCACGCCCGGCGCGCCACCCGGACCGCGCCCGACGGCAGTCTGGTGCCGCTCGCCGAGCAGGACCGCGGCCGGTGGGACACCGAGTCGATCGCCGAGGGCGTCGAGATCCTGCAGGCGGCCCTCGCCCGCGACCGGCTGGGCGAGTTCCAGGCCCAGGCCGCCATCGCGGCACTCCACGCTGACGCGCCCGCCGCCGAAGAGACCGACTGGGTACAGATCGTCGAGTGGTACGACGAGCTCACGCGCCTGACTGACAGCCCGGTCGTCCGGCTCAACCGTGCGGTGGCCGTCGGCGAGGCCGACGGACCGCGCGCCGGCCTGGCGGCGCTCGCGGCGCTGGACGCCTCGCTGCCCCGCCACGCCGCGGTGGCGGCGTACCTCCACGAGCGCGACGGCGACCTGGCGACGGCGGCACGGCTGTACGCCGAGGCGGCCCACAAGGCACCCAACCTCGCCGAGCGCGACCACCTGACGCGCCAGGCCGCCCGGCTCAACGCCCGCCGGTGTCGCTGACACGTCGCGCTCGGAATTTCCCGCAGCACTCGGCGCGACCCGGTGGCCAGAGCGGTCGCCTCGAAGTGAGTAGGCGGGTCGAGACCAGCCGCACGACGTGTTGCCGGCGGGGAAGCCTTGCGGCAACGACGGGCGCGCTGAAGGCGTGGTGTCTCGATAGACCCGGCGGCTGAAGTGCCCGGTGAAGGTGATCCATCTGCGACGGTTCGGCTACCCGAAAAGCGGCTCACCCAGGCTTATCCATGAAGAGCCACCAGTCACTACCGGCGACAGGCCACATTTCAGGCATGAAGATCACGATCGACAGCCGAGGACTTCGTTCCGAGATCCAATAGCCCGTTCGGGTGAAGTGAGGAGAAGTCGGCTTCGTAGACACCGTTGGCATATCGGGTTGTGATGACCGTCAATGACTGCCGCGGTGGAGGCTCTGCAAAGTCGTGAGGAGGTCGGCACCGGAAGACGCTCGTGCAGACCTGCTCTGGAGGCCGGCCGCAATCTTCCGGATCGCGGGGAGTCGGGCGAACAGCGCCTCCCCGGGGCAGTCAGTGGCATAGCCGTCGCGATGGCCGGAGATGGCAAAGAATTCGGCCGAACTGCCCTTGGCATAGCGGCTCTTGTCATTTGTGGACGTGAGCCGCACCCTGCTGGTGGCGTCGACGTCGCGCAAGCCGAGCTTCCAGGCGGCGAGGGCCGCGATCGCATGTTCCATAGCTGCCGGCACCGGCGTCCCTCGTCCGAAGGTGCCGATCGCCGCGATCCCCGCGGTTCCCTGGTTGAACCCGATGGTGTGGGAGCCGATGACCGGGCGGTCGGCACCGCCGGCACGGCCTTCGTAAATGGTGCCGCATTTATCGACGAGGAAGTTGTAGCCGAGGTCTCCCCATCTCTGGTCACGGGTCTGGCCCGTGTACAGATTACGCAGGGTCCTCGGAACGTCCGCGCAGTCGTAGTCGTTGGGGGTGTCGGTGTGATGGATGAAGACCGCCGTCACCCCTTCTGCGTAGTGGGCATGGGGGTCACGCCGGGTCTCGTCGGCCCGCCATTGCGTACGCGACACGATGGAGGGCCGAGGCGCTGCGTGGGGGATTTCCACGGCCGTCGTTCCGAGGACCGGGAATGGCCGCGCGGAATCGATAACCGTCTCCGGAACTGCCTCGGCCCGCCACACCGAAGGAGGGCCTTCCGGCATCGTCCCGCCGATGGCGGCGGCTTTCGTCACTCCGGCCGGTGCCGCCAAGAGAGAAACGGCCATGGGAACCGTGACCCACAGCACTATTCGGTACAAACGCACAGGAAAAACCTTCTTAAGTCTTTCGCCGAGAGGGACGGCGGGAGCGCGTATGGCCAATAGTTTTGCCATAGGAGGTGCGTTGCGCGCGCCGGGCTACTGCAGTCAGGCGAGCCTTTGGGCACACCTACCAACTCCCCCAAGAGCCTGAGGTATGAGCCCTTCCCCACCAATGGGTGAGGTGGAATCGGCACGCATGCTGTTGCGCCGCCGCCTCCGACTCTTGAGCCGACGCCCCTCAAACGGCACCCGGACGTGGCGTCCCGCACTGGTACGACTTGTCCTCCCGCCGCACCAGCTCCTGGGCGACGAGTTCGTCGATGATTCCGTGCCGACGCTTGACGGTCAGGCCATGCATCGAGCCGGGCACCGCGGGCAAAGCCCCCAGAAGCAGAACCGTGCCGAGGTTCGTCAGGAAGTCCGCGACGTCCGGGGACCCGCCGAGACGTCCCGTGTGCGCCGCGTTGTCGACCGTTCCACGTCCGGTGCGGGGGCGACCATCAGATCGGTGGGCGCGACCGGGACGGCCCAGTATTTCCGGGGTACTGACCAAAGTTTCACAGAGCGGAATTTGAGTGCCCACACGCGGCCGACGGTCGACCAAGTGGCCTTCGATGCATCCGTCGACTCCAGGCGGATTCGCACCATCACGGCTGATTCCTCAGCATTTGAGCCAGAACCCAAAATCTGACACATCGGGTACGTGCCGGATCGGCCACATCTCGAGGGCATGCCACTATCTCGCGCTCAAGGCCTCCCGTAGACCGTGGAGCTGCGCCGGATTGTCGTTCCCACGCGTTCGTGCAGAGGCAGCGCACCTGTGTCCGAGTGGGTCCACCGTGTCCAAGTGCCTTGCCGCTGCCAGTAATAGGAGCGGAACGTCTCCCGCAACCAGCACGCGGGCGATCCCCAGTCGCGGTGTCCGGCGGCAGAACGCCAATGGTGCGTGGCCGAAGTCGAGAAAACCGTGGGTGATGCCGGTGGACTTCCTGGTGGTGCAGGCCGGCCGCCGACCGGTACGTGCTGGAGCGGTACGAACGGCTCGGGGAGGGCGCGAGCGATTTCCTGCTGGTCAACCTTTTCCGGCCGCCCTGCGGCTCGCCGATGACCACCGACGCGATCGGGGAACTGTGCGAGGCGCTGTCGGGGCGGGCGGGTCCGGGCCGCAGAGTCGGGCCCCGGATGTGCCGGCACGCAACGGCCAGTGCCGCGTCAGGCAACGTTCGCCCTGTTGACGACCTCGCGTAGATGGGTGTCAGAGGCGTGCTTGTTCCGCCAGATGATGTGGCAGCGGATCATGCTGCCTTGCTCCTTGTGGCTGGCGTGGTCCGTGCCGTCGAGGGTGCAGTAGCGCAGGGCGGTGAACTGGGCCTCGATCCGGTTCAGCCACAAGGAGTTTGTAGGCGTGTAGGCGATCTCCACGTTGTTGACCCCCGCCCACTCTGCCACCCGTCGGCACCGCTTCGTGGTCACGTGCGGGAAGTAATTGTGTCCGCGATGCCGACGATGAAGCTGCCGCCCACGTCGCGGACATCGGCCGACCACCCCAGTGCGGCAAGGTCATCAGTGAGCTTGCCGGCGTCGTGGAAGACCTTCACGATGCGATACGGGCTGCCGTCGTCGAGCCGACGCAGCACCGCAGGGATGGGCTGCTGGTCGAGAACTTTTTCGCGCGCGGCCTCGCCGGGGCCATCGTCGATGAAGATGGCTTTGCCGTTTGGTGCGAGCGCGGCGGCGACTGTGTTCCAGAAGTCGGGTAGGCGGGACGGCGGGATGTGGGAGAGCCAGAAGGCGAAGAACACAGTGTCGTAGCGGCGCTGCGGCCGCCAGGTGAACAGGTCGGCCTGGATGAACTGGACGTTGGGGGAGGCAACCCGTGCACGCGCGATGCCCAGCGTCTCGTCCGACACGTCGACACCGGTCACTGAGCGCGCCCGCGCAGCGAGCGCCTTGGTCCACTGGCCCGTTCCGCAGGCCAACTCCAGCACATCTCCCACGATCGGGAGGTCGTCGGCCGCAGCCAGCAACTCCCGCAGGTCCTCGCGCTCGGAATAAGGCCGGTCGTACTGGCCCGCGTGGGCCCGGTAGTAGGCGACCTGCTCCGCTAAAAGGGCATCCTCGTCGCTGTCCATGGAGCCGACCCTAGCGTGCCTCCCACCCTCTGGGCCCGCCCCTTGCGGCGAGGGGGGCAACCCGCAGCGCCGGCTTCTATTGCACGACGGAGCCGACCCAGCCAAGAGGGCGAATGTTGCTTGATGCAGCAATAGCCACGTCGTGGACGCCGGAGGAACGCTGGACGAGGTTCAGGCCCTGCTGGTCACAAGAACCCCGCCTGGCCCGCCCCTATTTGCACCCGGCCCCCGTCACGCCTGCGCACGGCTGTCGATCGTTTCCCTTCGCCCCGTCTCACCGGTGAGAGGGAGGCCCGGTGAGCCTGGCCCCGACAACACCTCAACCTGCGTCCGAGGAAGACGCGGTCACCGCGGGCCTCATGGCCCTGCGACGAGTCCGTCGCCATCCCTCGCCCCGGCCGGACGGTCAGGGTCATCCCGGGGACAGCCCCTGCACGGCCGGCTGGACGACTTCGCCGTGCGACAGGAAGACGACCTCGACGACCAGCGAGGACTCTGAGGCCACCCGCGCCGCCAGCCGTGAGCCGACAAGAACCCTGAACCAGCGCGTGTGAGCCTGCGTGTCACCGCTGCCCGGAGAATTCCACGGGATCTGCGGGGGCTTTCCTGGCGCGACACCGGGGGCCGAGGGGGCGGTGAAGGTCCTCAGACGGTGACCCGGGACTGTGCCGGGCTGAGGTAATACACGGCGGTCTGTTCGGCGTGAAGGGCAAGCAGTCCCTGCAACTCCTCCGCTGCGGCCTTGAGGAGGTGGCCGTCACGGCGGGCGTGGAGGGTTTCGAGGACGAAGGCCACGTGCGTGGAGTCCTCGGTGACGCGGGTACGGTGGGCGTCACGGTGGTTCCAGTGGCGGGTCAGGACGCCGGTGGTGTCCGCGTAGATGATCTCGCCGGGCTTGGGGTTCTCGACGGTGTCGGGTTCGCCGAGCGGGGTGAAGGACTCGGTGCCGTCTGCGTGGCGGATGTCGATGTCGCCGGTGACGCGGTCCAGGTCGAAGGCGCCGGCCGGCAGGCCGTGCTGCACGGAGACGCCGTTGTAGGAGTCGACGGCCGGGTTGATGCGCGGCAGGGTTCCCTTCTTCGCGAAGCGCCGGCCGAGCGCGTCGACGCTGGGGCGGATGCGGCGGGGGTTGGTGCCGAAGGAGCGGTAGGCGGTGTGCCACGCCTCGATACGGGGGTCGGTCTCGTCGGCGGGCCGCCAGGTGCCGTCGGCGAGCCACTGCTCCAAGTCTTCCAGGGCGGCGGCGGTCTGGGGCCAGGGTTCGTGGCCGCACATGCCGGTGGCGGTGACCAGGGCAATGAGGGTGTCGGGGAAGGCGTCTGCGATGGCGGGGGCGAGGCGGAAGTCGGTCATGTGCGGGGGTTCCGTTTCGTGTGCGCGTGGGGGGTAGGGGTCAGGGTTTCCAGGGGCCGATGCGGTCCAGGCGGCGGCGCTGCTGGCGTGCGGTGGGGGCGTCGAGGCGCTGGCCGCGTGCGGTGAGGCGGTCGGCGACGGCGGTGCGGTGCTCGACGGGTTTGTGGTCGTCGTATTTGAACTTGGCCATTACTTCGGTGACTTCCAGGCTCAGGCCGCGGATGCCGGGCAGCATCCGGCCGTAGGGGGGCTGATCAACGATGACGGGGGCGTGGTCGCCGTCGGGCTGGAAGTGGCCGAGCTGGCGACGCAGCAGCTCGGCCTTGGCCGCGGGATCATCGACGATGCTGGCGCGGCAGGTGAACTGGACAGCCGTGTAGTAGCTGGTGGGGACGCCGTCGTGGAGCGGGGTGCCGGCCTTGGCGCGCCAGGGGCCCGGGATGAAGGCATAGTCGCCGATGACGGTGAGGAGGACGTTGGGGTCGTGCTCGATCGCCTTCCAGACCGGGTTGGGCCGGGCGAGGTGGACCAGGAGGTGGGGTCCGTCGCTGGTGAAGTGGGTGGGTACAACGATGGGCGGGTGGCCATGCAGGCCGTTGACGCTCAGGATTCCGAAGTCGTGTCCTTCGGCGATCCAGGTCTGCCATTCGGCTTCGTCCAGGCCGGCGTCCCAGGGCTGGATGAACATGCGGTTCTCCTTGTGCAGAGGGGTGGGCTGCGGGCTCGCTCAGGTCAGGGCGAGGAGGCTGACGGCGACGGCGGCGGTACCCAGGCCGACGATCTGGCCGCCGTGGATGCGTTCGGCAAGCACGCTGCGGGCGAGCAGGACCGTGCCAGCCGGGTAGAGGGCGGTGATCACAGCGACGACGGCGAGGTCCCCGCTGCGGGCGGCGAGCAGGAACAGCAGGTTCGCCACGGAGTCCAGCACACCGGCGGCTGCCGACATCGTGTAGGCGGGGCGCTCGGATCCGAGCTTGCGGAGCATCAGCCCTGCTGCGGCCAGGGTGACGGCCGAGGAGACCGCCCGGCCCACGATCAGCGGCGCCACCCCGCTGTCGGACGGCGCCTGGTGCAGAAAGATCAGCTGAAGGGCGATAGCGGCGCCCGCACCTAGGGCCAGCAGCAGCGCCGTACGTGAAGGGCGCGCAGACCCGGCGCCGTGTCCGGCGCTGACCAGCACCACCGCCACCAGCGCGAGCGGCAAGCCCACCAGCCCGGCCGTACCCAGGTGCTCGCCCTGCAGCAGACCCACACCGACGGGCAGCGCGGCGGACACCACGGCGGTCACGGGCGACAGCACGTTCATCGGACCGATCGCCAGGGTGCGGTAAAGCAGCGCGAACGCGGCGGCCGAGGCGACCCCGGACGCGGCGCCCCAGCCGAGAGCACCGGCGCTGAACGAGGCGCCGAGGAACGGCCACAGCAGCACCTCGACCGCGAGACTGGCCGGGGCCGCGATCATCACGGTACGCAGCACATGAGCCCTACGGGCGCCGAGGCCGCCGAGGAAGTCGGCGCACCCGTACGCGAGTGAGCTGCCCAGGGCCAGCAGCAGAGCGATCACGGTACATCCCTTACTATTTCAATAGAACGACCGAACAGTACAATGGATCGACCGGGGTGTGCAACCAAACGACCGCACGGTGCATTCCAGTGGTCCACTCGCGAGGATGGTGATCGGATGACCGAGACAGCCGCAGCCCTGCGGACGCTCGCGCACAACGTCAGGGCGGCCCGCACTCGCGCCGGCCTGTCCCTGGACGAGCTCGGCCGACGTGCCCAGGTCAGCAAGGGCGCACTGGTGGGACTGGAGAAAGCCCAGGGCAACCCCAACTTCGCCACCCTGGTCCGGCTGGCCGACACTCTCGGCATCTCGGTGTCCGCACTGATGGAAGGACCGGCCGAAGGTCGTGTCCGCATCGTGACCGCCAACGCCGTGGCCCCCCTGTGGACCGGAGCACAGGGCAGCGAAGCCCGGCTCATGCTGACGACCTCAGGCCCGGCCCCGGTCGAGGTCTGGCGTTGGAGACTGGAGCCCGGCGAGGAGTACCCCAGCCACCCCCACCAAGCCGGAGTCGTGGAAACCGTCAGCGTCACCTCCGGCCGGATGACCGTGGTCGTCGACGGCACCGAGCACCCCGTCGAAGCCGGACAGACCGCCACCTTCGACGGCGATGCCCCGCACGCTTACCGCGGCTCCGGCAAGGAAACCTGCCACCTGATCATGACGGTTCACCTGCCGCCCGGCCCTGCCTCCACAACCTGACCCGTGCAGCACGGGCCAGGTTGGTGATCCATGTGAACCACCCCGGCCCTGCAGATCACCTGAACCGGCGCCACCCCGAATGTCGCGCGGGATGTCGGCGCGCATCGTCAAGTACCTGGCGCGCATCGTCAACGACGTGCCTACCGACCATGCGCTTGGGTAGCGATCACAGGGCGTGCCGAATCCGCCGGCATATGGCAGCGAGAACCATGCACATCCGGTCAGACGCCATCAGCGTTACGGTCGCCGCTGCCTTGATCGTCGGCGGACTGACCCGAATCCAGGAGGCTTCATGAGTTGGTACACCAAGCGCGTCAAGCTGGGCGCGTGCACGGTGGGAGCAGTGGCCGCCGCAGTCCTTGCCGCGGGCACCACCCCGGCCGCGGCGAGCGGAACTTTCAGTGGTCTTGCCTACGTCTACGGTGCCGGCACCTTCGGCGACGACTGGAACAACGAGGGCGTCCTGTCGACCAGCACACACGCGTATTCCAACGCCACATGCTTGTGGCAGAAGATCCTGTGGGCAGACGGCAAGATCGCCTCAAGCTCTGACATCGACGGGATCTTCGGTACCCAGACCTACAACGCGACCAAGGCGTGGCAGCAGTCGTACGGGGACGGGCTGCTGACCGTCGACGGGGTAGTCGGTAAGGGGACATTCGGCCGTGCGGGCGGCTGGGTTGGCTGGACAGGTGGTAGTGAGGCCGCCGGCCAGACCCTGAATTTGATATACGTCGGCACCGCCCACCGCTTCGACTTGAAGCGCGACACAGACGGAAACTACCAATTCGTTGACGGCGACGGTGCTTGGCGGAAGGCCGGTTACGACTACCGGTCCTGCAGCTGAAGCCTGCCGCCTCGCGAAATGAGGGCCCATTCTCCCGGAGGGAGGTGGGCCCTCATCGCGTTGCTTTCTTTGCCGCCTCCTTGAGCGCCTTGGACACGGAGGCGACGAACTGCTTCGGGTGCAGATCCAATGAGGGTTCTGGCGATCAAGCCGCTGGTATCGCCGGCGTACGGACTCAGATCCCCAGTCGCGTACCTTTCTTCTTCAACGTGAGGATGATCGAACCCTTTTCGTAGCGCTTGGAGATCACCTGGAAGACCAGGTTCGCCTCGGCGCGTTGCAGCGCGCCCTCCCCGGCGTGCCGGTGGTCAAAGCGTTCAACACGGTCTTCGCCGGCCGTCTCGGGACCCCCGTCGAAGGGGAACTGCGCCTCACCGGTTTCTACGCCGGTGACGACGCCGAGGCCAAGAAGGTCGTCGCCGAACTCCTCGCCTCGTTGGGCATCCGTCCGGTTGACGCCGGCGGGTTGCGGATGGCCAGGGCACTGGAGGAGATGGCCTTCCTCAATATCTCGCTCGACGCCGGCAACGGCTGGGCCTGGCAGACAGGGGTCAGCCATGCGATCGGAACCTGAGGCTCCGATCCGTACAGTTCCCAGGTGATCCACAACTCTTGACTATTGCTCCGCTGGGGTCGACACCCGAGTCGGGAGTTGGGAAGCGGCTCATGGCGATGGCCGCCCGGGCGCGGACATGGGGACTGTCGTCGCCTGCGAGGCGACGTATGGCAGGCAGGGGCCCAGGGTGGTGGAGGAAGCCGAGGGGACTGAGGGCAGCCGCCCGCACCTGCTTCGACGGGTCGGCCAGGAGGCGTACCAGCAGTTCAACGGCCATCGGGCGTGTGCCATGGCTGCCGAGTGTGCCGACGGTGGCGGTCCGGATCAACTCGTCCGAATCGCCGCCCTGCGCAGATCCCGGTCGGGAGTGTCGGCCCTTACGGCACGCTTTCTTCGACGTCCCTCTTCGATCTCGTGGTCCGCCCGTTGAACATCGCAGGGACGCTGATTCGACGGCCATCCGCCGTCATGAACGCGCCTGCCCTCACGAGATCACATGGGCATCGCCGTCACCCGTGGGCCACGGGTCAGCTCGTGCCCGCAAGATTTCTGCTGCACAAGGGGCATCGCTCTCTGCCATCCCAGGCATGCCAGCCGAAGACCGCGGGTGAGAGAGAGTGACCCTCCAGTTCGTCGCGGACCGCGACTCGGTAGGCCCACACCGCCGCGATGTATGGGTGGAAGGCGGGCGAGGACACCGGCGCACCTGCGGCGACCGCGCTGCGCAGTGCGCGGAGCTGCTCGAACATCGCCTGGCCCGCGCCGGCGATCGTCGCGCCGGCGTCGATGAACAGCCTCTCCCGTACCTCGTAGAGCCTGGCGTCGGCCAAAGCGGCGCGGCTGGCCGACTCCAAGTCTGTAGCGGCATCAGGGACCTGCGCGAGCTGGCGCAGCTGCGTATGCGCGGCGCCCGCGGCAGCGATGAACTCGATGTACACCTCGCGCCGATGTACACCTCGCGCCGTCGAACACCGAGGCTTCGATCGACCTCCTGTCGCGTGCGCATACGGTCTGCCAGAACGGTCCCGGATATCGCGATCACGGCGCCGCCCAGCGTCGCGATCAACGTCCCCCACTCCACGCGCACTCCCCCTGCCCGTCGGTTCGAACGGCACCGTAGCACCACGGGCCCTGGGCTCCCGTCGTGGTCTGAGCCGGCCACCGCCGAGCCTGTGCGCCCTCGTCCGTACCTGCCTGTGCACATCAGGTGTACGCCGGTTACCTGCACCGCAACAACATCCCGTCGGGGCGGGGGCCCGTAGGCCCTGGACGCGGAATGGCAGCAGCGCTACCCGGACATACGAGACACGGTCGCCCCCGGGTGGTACGGGTTGACCTCATGTATTCAGCTGTAGCGTTTGTCCGCCTGTGAACTGACGTCTTGACAGTAAAAGGGTGCCCCTGGCCTGCGATGATCTGGATTGACTAGATCAAGAACGTCGCGGAG
>NZ_JBFAJH010000088.1:0-16555 GCF_040655115.1 Streptomyces atratus
GTCCGTCTTCCAGGGCTATCGGGAGACGGCCGGCCACTTCGTCCTGCTCAGCCGGGATCCCAACATCATGTGCCTCGGTGTCCTGCCCAAGCGGGAGGGCGCATGAGGCCGAGGACCTCGACCGGCTGCGGGCCATCCTGAGCCAGCACACCACTCGCGTGTGACGCACGCGAAAGGCGCCCAGCGCCGGCAAGTCGATCCGGCCGCGTCCGCTGCCGCATGGCTTTCCACTGCGCCGTTCACCCCCGGGAGGGAAACTCACGCTCCGTCGGTGACACCCGCAACGTCCAGCGCCCGGCAGGCCAGCCACAACTCATAACGCGCACTGGGCGTTTGGAGCAGTGAGCGCTGAAGTACCGCTTCGAGCCGGGTGAGGCGCTTGCGGGTGCCCGGCACGGAGATTCCCAACGCCTCTGCGGTCGGGGCCAGTTGCGCCTCGCGCGTCAGCCAGGCACGGACTGTCGCCTCGGCCGCCCCGCCGTTCCGGCGGAGCGGCTCAAGTTGCTGGGCCGCCCACTCCCGAACGTCGGGGCGGCGCAGGATCTCGTCCAGGGAGCGGGCCCCCTTCACGGGCTCGGCGGGACGGGGTGCACGGGCGGGTGTCGCGCGGATCCGCAGCGCCAGGTCGAGTGCGGCCTGGTCGGCGAGCCGGTTGAGATCGCGTCCGAGCAGCTCGCCGATCAACCGCAGCCGTGCGGACAGGGTGTTGCGGTGGATCTTCAGATGCCTGGTCGCATGGGACGAGAACGCGAGCCAGGAACCCAGTGTCGCCGCCAGTTCCTGACTGCCGGGGTCCTGGCTGCGCCGGGGCAGATAGGTGAGGAGCGGCGCCAGCAGGGCGTCGGCCCACCGCGCGCCCTCGGCGCCGACGAGCAGTGCCGGTTCCGGTGCCGACCCGAACCGGGCGTGGCGGACCGGCAGTCCGCGGGCGACCGCCAGGGCATGGAATGCCTGCCGGTATCCGGTCGCCGTGTCGCTGAGCGGAACCTCCTCGCTCACACCGACCACGCAGTCGTCGACCACGACGGCGACTTCGCGGCCGACTCGCGGCTCGGTCCCGTCCGGGCCGGCGGGCACGACGAGGATCAAGTGGCGTGCGTACACCGGACACCGCACGATCCAGGACCGTCCGCCGGAGAGATCGGTGCAGACCTTCGCCACCTCGTCCCGCCTTCCGCCCGGGCACTCCACCACGCACACCTGGACGGGGTCCGGCAGCCTGGGTTTCAGGGCACCCGCGACCTGGTGGGCGATGGAGAGCTGGCCGGTCATCAGCAGATGCAGCACCGCCTCCCGGCCGCGGGACTCCGCGAGGTCGACGCGGCGGCGTTTGCGTTCGACCGATTCGGCCGCCCAGCACATGGCCAGTGGCATCACCGCGTCGGCGAGGAGCGCGGCCAGCCCGTCCGGCAGAGGACGGCACGTGACGACGGCGAGGATCGGGACGCGGACGTCACGAGCGTCGGGCGGGCCGTCGAGAGGGAGCAGCAGAGCGGTGTCCGGGCCACGGTCGAGGGTGAAGGAGCGTGCGCCGAGGGCTGTCAGTTCCCTTGCCCCGTCGGAGGCGAGCGCGACGGCCGCGGCGCTCCTACGGTCCGGGGTTCGTGCCACGGCGTGCAGGACGGTTCCGTCGTCGTGAAGCAGTCCGGCCCAGCCGTCGGCGCGTCCCGACAGCCAGTGCAGCAGTTCCTGCACGCCACCGACGCGGGCCAGGTGGTGCATCCGCAGTACGTCGTCGGCCCGTTCCCGTGCTCGCACAGGCCCTCCGCTCCGTATTTGTGCCCGTCTGTCCCTGCCCCCATCCCCTGCCGTGGAGAAATCCGGAGTGCAGAGTACCGGTTTGACTGTGCGGACTGATACCCCCGCGGTGCCCACACCGTGCGAATTGAATCTTCCTGTCGGGCACCCGCCGACCTACAGTCCGAACGTGTTCCGCGGACGGCGTGGATGTCGGGGGGATGTCGGGTGCCGTCCGTGGACACAGGGGCGCCGGGGGACGGCGGGGTGAACGACGGCAGCGACCTACGGGGGTGGTCGCTGTCGTCGGTCGCGCAGCGCCGGTCCGCGGTCGGTTGTCAGTGCCGCCCTCTAGCGTCGGACCCCGTCAGGTCCGACGGAGAGAGGCCCCGCCATGGAGTTCCGTATCGATCGCACCGCACTGTCCGATGCCGTTGCCTGGGCGGCCCGGGTGCTGCCCACCCGGTCGCCCGTACCCGTGCTCGGCGGGCTGCTCCTGGAGGCCGACGGCGGGCTGTTGCGGATCTCCGGCCTGGATTACGAGGCGTCCGCCTGTATCGAGGTGGAGGCGGAGACCGTACGGGCCGGTAAGGTCCTGGTCCTGGGGCGACGGCTGCTCGATGTGTGCCGGGTTCTGCCCGAGAGTCCGGTGGAATGCGCGGTGGAGGGGTCCCGGTTCTCGGTGACCGGCGGAGGCGCCCGGTTCGGGCTGTCCGTGCTACCGCTCGACGACTATCCGGAGCTGCCGCCCCTGCCCGAGGTGCTGGGAGCGGTGGACTCCGAGGAGTTCGCCGCGGCCGTCGCCCATGTGACCGTGGCCGCGGGCCGGGACGACACGCTGCCGACGCTCACCGGGATCCGGCTGGGGCTCGACGGCGACACGATGACGCTGGCCGCCACGGACCGGTACCGCTTCGCGGTGCGCACGCTCGGATGGAAGCCTCAGGCGGCGGACGTCACGGCCGATGTGGTGGTGTCGGCCCGGCGGCTGACCGAGATCGCCCGCTCCTTCGGCCGCCCCGGCACGGTCCGCGTCGCACTGGACGCCGGATCGGCCGGCTTCGAACTCGCCGGGACGCGCACCACGGTCCGCCTCCTGGACGGCCGACTCCCCCGCCACGACAAGCTGTTCACGATGGCGGACCCGACGACTGCGGTCACGGACCGGGCGCCCCTGGTCGAGGCCGTCAAGCGCGTCGCGGTGGTCGCGGACGGCGACAGCCCGCTCCACCTGGCGTTCTCCGACGGCTCGGTGCTGCT
The DNA here is from genome assembly GCF_040655115.1 of Streptomyces atratus. GTDB lineage: Bacteria > Actinomycetota > Actinomycetes > Streptomycetales > Streptomycetaceae > Streptomyces > Streptomyces atratus_D. The sequence continues at coordinate 2,998 of NZ_JBFAJH010000088.1, forward strand.
TCAGGCGGGGTACGAGGACGATGTCGCCTCCCAGCGGCTGCCCGCGGTCCTGGAGGGCACCGACGAGCTGACGGTCGCCTTCAACCCCTCGTACCTGCTGGACGCCCTGGCCTCGTTCGACGCGCCGGTCGTCCAGTTCCGCATGATGGGTCCCGGCCAGCGCGCCCTGATCACCGGCAGGACGCCCGGGGACGAAACCGAGGGCGCCCCCACGCACCGGCATCTCCTGATGTCCGTGAAGCCGCTGGTCTGACGGCCTCCCCCGCGGCAGGGAGCGGATCAGCGAGTACGCCTGCACCTACGGCCGACCGCCCGCCGACTCGCCGGCCTCCGGCTTCCTGGGCCATCTGAGCTGCGGCAACGGCCAGGACGTCGTCCGTACCCACGGTCATCCGCCGTGCGCGACGCCGCATGGGCCGCGGATCTGCGGTGAGAACCGAACACGCGGAGGGGCCGGGACGCAGGCGTCCCGGCCCCTCCGCGTCGTCCCGTCCTACAGGAACGACTTGATCTCGATGGTCTCGGTCCGGCCGGGGCCGACGCCGATCGCGGAGATCGGGGCGCCGGACATGTCCTCCAGCGCCTTCACGTACGCCTGCGCGTTCTTCGGCAGATCGGCGAAGGTCTTGGCCTTCGTGATGTCCTCGGACCAGCCCGGCAGCATCTCGTAGACCGGCTTCGCGTGGTGGAAGTCGGTCTGGCTGTACGGGAGCTCCTCGACGCGCGTGCCGTCGATCTCGTACGCGACACACACCGGGATCTGCTCCCAGCCGGTCAGCACGTCCAGCTTGGTGAGGAAGAAGTCGGTGAGACCGTTGACCCGGGTCGCGTACCGCGCGATCACCGCGTCGAACCAGCCGCAGCGGCGGTCGCGGCCGGTGGTGACACCGCGCTCGCCACCGATCCGGCGCAGCGCCTCACCGTCCTCGTCGAGCAGTTCGGTCGGGAACGGACCGGCGCCGACGCGCGTGGTGTAGGCCTTGAGGATGCCGATGACCCGGCTGATCTTCGTCGGGCCCACGCCGGAACCGGTGCAGGCGCCGCCCGCGGTCGGGTTCGACGAGGTGACGAAGGGGTATGTGCCGTGGTCGACGTCGAGCAGCGTGCCCTGACCGCCCTCGAAGAGGACGACCTTGCCTGCGTCGATGGCGTCGTTGAGGATCAGCGTCGTGTCCGCGACGTACGGCCTGATCTGCTCCGCGTACTGGAGCATCTCCTCGACGATCTTGCCGGACTCGATGGCGCGGCGGTTGAAGACCTTGGCGAGGAGCTGGTTCTTCTGCTCCAGGGCCGCCTCGACCTTCTGCTCCAGGATCGACTCGTCGTACAGGTCCTGGACGCGGATGCCCACACGATTGATCTTGTCGGCGTACGTCGGGCCGATACCGCGGCCGGTCGTGCCGATCTTCCGCTTCCCGAGGAACCGTTCCGTCACCTTGTCGACGGTGACGTTGTACGGAGTGATCAAATGGGCGTTGCCGCTGATCAGCAGCTTGGACGTGTCCACGCCGCGCTCGTTGAGCCCACTCAGCTCGGAGAGCAGGACCGCCGGGTCGACGACGACACCGTTACCGATGACCGGGGTACACCCCGGCGAAAGGATTCCGGAGGGGAGGAGATGAAGTGCGTACTTCTGGTCGCCGACGACCACCGTGTGACCGGCATTGTTGCCGCCTTGGTAACGCACCACATAGTCCACGGATCCACCGAGGAGGTCGGTGGCCTTTCCCTTGCCCTCGTCACCCCACTGAGCACCGAGCAGCACAAGTGCGGGCACAGGCGTACACCCCTTCCGGGCGGGGCATGTCCAAGGTCAGGGGGCGTACGTAAACGCCGTACATGCCGTACGACGATGTACGACGAAGCCTGAACCGTCGAACCGGGTGCCCCGGAATAGACGAAGCCCCTGGCGCAATAGCGCAAGGGGCTCTTGCACCAAGATGCTACCCGAGGAAGGACCGAGGTGTCGGCTGCCCAGCCCCCCGGCAACGGTACGCACCAACTGCTGGTGGTCATCGACCCGGTCGCCCGCCGGTCCGACGGCGAGTCCGTCCGGATCGCGAAGGACGTGCTGAGCGCCGGTTCGCACGCCAAGATCTGCCTCCCGGACAGTCCGGAGGAGTTCGCTCGGGCCTTGTCCCGCCGGGGCAGCAGGCGGCCGGTGGTCGTCGGCGACGACCGGTCGCTGCTGCGCGCCGTGACCCTCCTGCACCGGGAGCGGGAGCTCGCCGGTGCAGCGCTCTCGCTGGTCCCGGTGGGTGCCGCGGCCGCGCTGGAACTCGCGCATTCGCTCGGCGTGCCCCTGGGCGCGGTGGCCGCGGCGCGCGCGGCACTGGACGGGGCGGTGCGCCGGCTCGACCTGCTGGTCGACGACAGCGACGGCGTCGTCCTGGACACCGTGCGCATCCCCGCCCTGGCCGCGGTGCCCGGCACGGCGACGGCGCACACGGGTGTCACGGCGGTCTGGGACACCTGCCGCTCCCTCGTGCGGACCCTGGTCCGCCCCGCGCCGTCGCCGGCCCCGCCCGTCCCGCCCCGCACCCATCGGCTGCGGGTCGAGGCGGACGGGGTGCTGCTGAACGATCTGAACCGCCCGGTCGAATCGGTGACGGTGAGCGCGCAGGGCGGCGGCGGGGGCCTGGCGGACGTGGTGGTCCGGACGACGACCGGCGAAGCGGTGGCCGTGGAGGCGAAGGCGGTCACGGTCTCCGGAGCGGACTTCCGCTACCGGGCGGACATACAGGTCGGCGGCCCGGTCCGGACGAGGACGTGGACGGTGCGGGCGGGTGCGTGGGGGCTGATGCTGCCGGTGGCGGTGGCGAGCGGATGATCCCCACGCGGGGGGCGCGGACGTGAGAGGTCGGCGGACGCGTCGCACCTGCCGCGACTGCGCGCCCGGCCCCTGACACACCGAGCGAGGGCGCGGAAAGAGGCGCACGCTGGTAGCAGGTCCTGGAGGTGATCGCCATGATGAAGACCGCTGTCGGATGGCACATCGAGCTGGAATTCGAGGAAGACAACCACCGCACCCGTGCCGCCGCCCTCGTACGGCTCCCCGACGGGAACGAGGTTCGCGCGCACGGATACGCCAGCCGCCACCCCTCCGACACCCAGCAGCCGAGGGTCGGCGAGGAGATCGCGGGTGCCAGAGCACTGAACGAACTCGCTATGAACCTGCTGACCAAGGCGCACGACGAGATCGACCAGGCGTCCGGCCGGATGTCGCACCCGCTGACCTGAACCGTTCCGAACCCGGGCCCAGGACCCAGCGCCCCGGGCCCCTTGCCTGAGGGCCGTCCTGTCATCCCCGGCGGGCGCACGACGACAGCTGCGGTACCTCGCCGCGTTGTCGGAGCACCCGCATACGCCCGTACGAGGATCCTGCTTCGCGTTGTGGTGCACCGCGTCCGACGCCGCGCGCCGATCCACCGGTGATGACGGGGCAGCCCTCAGCTCCTCCGCTCCGGGAGGTCGAACTTCTTCTTCCGGTGGTCGCGCCAGCGGTCCATCATGCCGACCAGCTCCGTCTGCAGGAACTCGAAGAACTCCGCAGTCTCCGCGAGCCGCGCACCGGCGGGCGTGTCCGGGCCAAGGGTCCGTGCGCCCTCCTTGAGGGTTCGCTCCCAGCGGGTCAGGACCCGGTCGCGGCTGGCGAAGGTGGCGTACCAGATCTCGTTGTGCAGGCGGTAGCGGTCCCTGCGCGAGCCCGGGTCGCGTTCGCGGCCGACCATGCTGACCTGCGTGAGGTAGTTGATCGCGCCGGAGACCGCGGCCGGGCTGATCCGAAGCTGCTCGCTGAGCTCCGCCGACGTCATGGAACCGTCGTCGTCCGCGAGCAGCGCCGCGAAGACGCGGGACGCCATCCGCTGCATGCCCGCCTCGGTCATCTCGGCCGCGAAACGCTCCACGAACCGCGACACGGCCTCCTCGTCGCGCGCGTGCTCGGGCTCCGGCTCGCGCTCACGCCCGTCCACGCCGGTTTCGCTGCTCATCGCCCCATCGTCTCCCCTGAATTTCCTGCGGGTTCTCCGCCCCCGGCCCACACCCCGACTTTATACAGTTCCTTACCTTCACAAGTTTGTGAATGTCGCGTACGTTCAGAAACATGACGAAGGCAATCACCGTGGCCGGACTGCACAAGTCGTTCGGGCGGACACACGCGCTGGACGGCCTCGACCTCGCGGTCGAGACCGGTGAGGTTCACGGCTTCCTCGGGCCCAACGGTTCCGGGAAGTCCACCACCATCCGGGTCCTGCTGGGCCTGCTGCGGGCCGATTCCGGCGCCGCCCAGCTGCTCGGCCGGGACCCGTGGAAGGACGCGGTCGAACTGCACCGGCGGGTGGCGTACGTCCCCGGTGACGTCACCCTGTGGCGCAACCTCTCCGGCGGCGAGGTGATCGACCTGTACGGACGGCTGCGCGGAGGCCTCGACCCGGCCCGCCGGGCCGACCTCATCGACCGGTACGAACTCGACCCCACCAAGAAGGGGCGAACGTACTCCAAGGGCAACCGGCAGAAGGTCGCCCTCGTCGCCGCGTTCGCCTCCGACGTGGATCTGCTGATCCTCGACGAGCCGACCAGCGGGCTCGATCCTCTGATGGAGGAGGTCTTCCAGAGCTGCGTCACCGAGGAGCGCGAGCGCGGGCGGACGATCCTGCTCTCCAGCCACATCCTCAGCGAGGTCGAGTCGCTCTGCGACCGGGTGAGCATCATCCGGCAGGGACGCACGGTCGAGACCGGTTCCCTGGCGGACATGCGGCACCTGACCCGTACGAGCATCACCGCCGAACTGGCCGGCGCGCCCAACGGGCTCGCGCACCTGCCCGGTGTGCACGACATCGACATCCAGGGCATGCGGGTCACGCTCCAGGTCGACACGGACAAGCTCGACGCCGTCCTCGGGGCGCTCACCGCGTCCGGCGTACGGTCGCTGACCAGCACCCCGCCCACGCTGGAGGAACTCTTCCTGCGGCACTACGCGGCGGACACCGGCGAACGCGCGGGGGTGACGGTGTGACGACCGCCGTGACCGTGCCCGCGACCCGCACCGGACGCCCTGCCGGAGGCGGCCGGCTCAGCGGCACCGGAACCCTGATCGGGCTCGCGCTGCGACGCGACCGGATCATGATGCCGATCTGGGTGATCGTGCTCGGCGGGTCGTTCTCCTCCGTCGGGAAGTCCTTCTCCTCGCTGTACGACACCCCGGCGCAGCGCGCCGAACTCGCCGCCTCGATGAACACCAACCGTTCGCTGCGCGCGGTGTACGGACCCGTCTTCAACGACTCCGTCGGCGGGCTCGTCACCTGGCGCATGGTCGGCTTCGGCGCCGCGATGGCAGCCGTGATGAGCCTGATCATCGTCATCCGGCACACTCGCGAGGAGGAGGAGACCGGCCGCCAGGAAATGCTCTCCTCCGCCATGGTGGGGCGCCGCGCCCCACTGACCTCCGCCCTCCTCGCCGCACTGATCGCCGACGCCGCGCTCGCCCTGGCGATCGTCGCCGGGATGGCCGGGTCCGGAGCGGGTGGCGCCGGGGCCGTGGCGCTCGCGCTGACAGTCGCCGGAATCGGGGCGCTGTTCGCCTGCACCGCGGCGATCGCCGCCCAGCTCACGGAGAGCGCGCGGCTCGCAAAGGGGCTGACGGCGGCGGTGATCGGCGCCGCCTTCGTCCTGAAGGCGGCGGGCGACTCCTCGACGGACGACGCCTCGTCCGTACTGAACTGGCTCTCGCCGATCGGCTGGGCGGAGAACGTCCGGGCGTACGACACCGAACGGTGGTGGGTGCTGCTGGTGATCGCAGCGGCGGTGCTGCTCCAGGGCGGTATCGCATACGCCCTGGCCGGGCGGCGCGATGTCGGCATGAGTTTCCTGCCGACGCGTCCCGGCCCCGCGACAGGGCGGATCTCCACGGCGTTCGGGCTGGCGCTGCGGCTGCAGCGCGGTGCGCTGATCGGGTGGACGCTGTCGTTCGCCGCGGCCGGCGCCGTCTTCGGCGGGCTCACCGGCGGGGCGGCCGATCTCGTCGGCACCAACGAGAAGACGAAGGAGATCTTCGAACGGATGGGCGGACAGGCCGGTCTGACCGACGCGTTCCTCGCCGCGATGGTCGGGATGCTCGGGATGGTGGCCGCGCTGTACATCGTCGCGTCGGTGCTGCGACTGCACGGCGAGGAAACCGCGGGGCGCGCCGAACCCGTGCTGGCGGGCGGCGTGAGCCGGACCCGCTGGGCGGCCGGACACCTGGTCATCGCCTTCGGCGGCGCGGCACTGATCATGGCGGTCGGCGGCCTCGGCCTGGCCGCCGGCTACGGCCACGGGCTCCCGGCCGTACTGGGCGCGTCGCTGGCGCAACTGCCCGCCGTCTGGCTGCTCGGAGGACTCGCCGTCCTGCTGTACGGCGCGCTCCCGAAGGCAGCGGTGGCCTCGTGGGGAGTCGTCGGGATCTGCCTGGCACTGGGGTGGATCGGGCCTGCGGTGAACATGCCGCAGCCGGTGATGAACCTGTCACCGTTCAGCCACCTGCCGAAGCTGCCGGGCACGGAGATGCAGTGGCCGCCGGCGCTGTGGCTCACGGCGGGCGCGGTGGTCCTGGTGGCCGCGGGTCTGGGAGCACTCCGGAGGCGGGACGTGCGGGGGTGACCGGGTGGCCGTTCCTGTCCTCGATCGCCGGACGGACTCGGTGTTCTCAAGCCCGTCCGGCGGTCCCCCATAGCCCTGAGAGCCTGTCGGGTGACCTCTGATCGGGCGGACGTCACCCGACAGGCTCTGAGCCATGGGGAAGATCGAGGACACCGCCCCGGCCCGCAGCCGCTCCGCGGACCGGGGTGTTGAGAGGAACGCTTCCGGTCACAGCTCCACGCGCAGCTCCTTCAGGCCCCTGATCACGTAGCCAGGGTTCCACTCCGGCTCGGCCGCCAGCCGCATCCGGGGCGCCCGGCGCAGCAACTCGCCGAAGGAGGCAGCCAGTTCGACCCGGGCGAGTGGCGCGCCCAGGCAGAAGTGGATGCCCGCACCGAAGGTGATGTGCGGGTTCTCCTGCCGGGACAGGTTCAGTGTGTCCGGGTCCGCGAAGCGCGCCGGGTCGCGGTTGGCGGAACCGAAGAGCAGGGCCACCTCGGAGCCGCGCGGAATGACCGTGCCGTCGATCTCGATGTCGTCGAGGACCCAGCGCTCGAACATCTGCAGCGGAGTGTCGTACCGCATCAACTCCTCCACGGCCGTGGGCAGCAGCCCGTGGTCGGCGCGGAGGACCGCCAGCTGCTCGGGGTGACGCAGCAGCGTCCACCAGCCGTTCACGGTGGTGTTGACCGTCGCCTCGTGGCCCGCGTTCAGGAGCAGCACACACGTGGAGACCATCTCCTGCTCGCTGAGCCGCTCCCCTTCGTCGTGCGCGGCGATGAGCGCGGAGATCAGATCCGTACCGGGGTTCGTGCGGCGCTCGGCGATCAGCTCCCGCAGGTACGCGGAGAACTCCACCGAGGCGCGGACGGCGGCGCTCGCGGTCTCCTCGGACGGGTTCAGTTCGAACATCCCGCAGATCGCCGCCGACCAGGGCCGCAGCGGCTCGCGGTCGGACTCGGGGATGCCGAGCATCTCGGCGATGACGGCGACGGGCAGCGGTTCGGCGACCGCTGCGAGCAGGTCGCCGCCACCCGTCTCCACAAAGCTGTCGACCAGCTCGGCGGCGAGCCGCCGCACCGTCGGGACGAGCTGCTCGACCGTGCGCGGGGTGAACGCCTTCGAGACCAGGCGCCGGATCCGGGTGTGGTCGGGGGCCTCCAGGTCGAGGATCCCCTGCCCGTTGAGAGTGGTGAAGGCCTCGTGCGCGGCGGGCGGCGGCGTACGGCCGAACTCCTCGTGCGTGAAGCGGTGCAGATACGTCCGGCCCAGACGCCGGTCCCGCAGCAGCGCGGACACATCGGCGTAGTGCGGAACGAGCCACTGGTTCGTGGGCTCGAACCGGTGCACCCGGCCGGCGGCCCGCAGCGCGGCGTACGCGGGGTAGGGGTCGGCGACGAACGCCGGTGACCAGGGGTCGAACGAAGCGGTGGCGGCGGGCTGCGAAGACGGGTGCATATACCGACGCTAACCGGACCGGTCGGTCGAGTCACGGGCAGCCCCCAGGGGCGGGAAGGTCAGGAGGGGGTGACCAGGCGTGCCTCGTACGCGAACACCGCGGCCTGCGTGCGGTCCCGCAGCCCGAGCTTCACCAGGATCCGGCTCACATGCGTCTTGATGGTGGACTCGGCGACCACCAGATGCGAGGCGATCTCCGCGTTCGACAGCCCCTGGGCGATGAGGACGAGCACCTCCGTCTCGCGCTCCGTCAGATCGCCGATCTGAGCCAGCGCGGGTGGCCGCGGGGCTCCGGCGATCCGCGAGAACTCGGTGATCAGCCGCTTGGTGACGGTCGGCGCCAGAAGCGCTTCCCCGGCCGCCACCACCCGTACGCCATCGGCGAGTTGACGCGCGGAGGCGTCCTTGAGCAGGAACCCGGACGCCCCGGCACGCAGCGCCTGGTACACGTACTCGTCGAGGTCGAACGTGGTCAGCACCAGCACCTTGGCGGCCGCGTCGTCGGCGACGATCTCGCGGGTCGCCTCGATGCCGTTGAGTTCCGGCATCCGGATGTCCATCAGGACCACGTCGGGGCGGAGCGTTGCGGCCTGGGCGATGGCCTGCCGTCCGTCGACCGCCTCGCCGACGACCTCGATGCCCGGCATCGCACCCAGGAGTACCGAGAAGCCCTCGCGGACCATCATCTGGTCGTCGACGATCAGGACACGGATGTCGTTCATGAGGTCTCGCTCTGCGTCGGTTCCTGGGACAGCGGTACGGGGATGAACGCGGTGATCTCGTAACCGCCGTCCGCGGCCGGCTCGGCGGTCATCTCGCCGTTCAGCATCGCGACCCGTTCCCGCATCCCCGTGATCCCGTGCCCGGCGCCCTGCGACGGTTGCACCGGACCGGTCGGCGGACCGTTGACGACCCGCAGCCCGAGCCCGCCCAGCACATAGCCGATCTCGACCTTGGCGGTGGCACCCGGGGCGTGCCGCAGCGTGTTGCTGAGGGCTTCCTGGATGATCCGGTACGCAGACAGCTCGACGCCCTGCGGCAGTTCACGCACCGCGCCGGTGATCGTCTTCTCGGCCACCAGGCCGGCGTCGGCCACGTTGGCGAGCAGTCGGTCGAGTTCGGCGAGGGTGGGCTGCGGTGCGTCCGGCGCCTGGTAGTCCTCGGCCCGTACGACGCCGAGAACCCGGCGCAGTTCGGTGAGGGCGGCGACGGCGTTCTCCCGGATGGTGACGAAGGCCTGCTCCAGCTCGGGGGGCGGGTTCTCCACCCGGTACGGGGCCGCCTCGGCCTGGATCGCGACGACCGACATGTGGTGGGCGACCACGTCGTGCAGCTCACGGGCGATGGTGGTGCGCTCCTCCAGCAGCGTGCGCCGGTCGCGTTCCACGGCGGTGACAGTGCGCTGCACGGTCACCTCACGCTCCGCTTCCCGGCGGGTCTGCACGACGGTCACCACGAGCAGCGCGAACGCGGAGGTCACGGCCATGGGCGCGGTGGTCGTGAAGGAGTGCCAGCCGACGTTCTCCATGACGATGCCGAGCAACACGGTCAGGACCCACACCCAGGCCGCGGTACGGGGCCGGGTCCGGGCGGCGACCACGACGAGCACCACGAGATGGGCGAGGAACATGCTCGGCACCCACGGCCAGCCATCGCCGCCGAAGGTGGCTGCCACCGGAGTGAGCGCCATCGACATCCAGAACGCGCCGACCGGCCTGACCAGGGTCATCACGACGGGTACCGCCGGAAGCAGCCCGGTCATGATGATCTCGATCCCGGACCAGGTCCCGGCGCCGTCCGCCCTGGTGAGGCCGATGAGGACCGTGATCAGCGCGGCCAGCCCGACCAGTGCGTGCGGCGTCCAGGCGGCCCTCGCGCGCATCCGCTCGGGCAGCAGCCGGGTCAGCGACCGGTCGGTCCGCATGGGCGCCAGCGAACGGTAGGCGAACGCATCATGGAAGAGGTCCTGCCGCAGGCCGCCTATCGCCCCTGCGGCCAGCCGGTACTCGGGACTTCTGGTCTTGGTGGTCTCGGTCACGCTCCCACGGTAGGGGGCCCGCCACACGACGTCGTCAGCAGTGATGCGGATCCTGCGGCATCCGTCGCAAGGACTACGCGCCCCACCCGGGCGGACCGGTCACGGCCAGAAGTGCGGTCACCGGACGCCCCCGGCACCCCCTGTCACCACGCCAGCTGGGCAATCTCCTCCGCCACCACCGCACACGCGTCCGCCGCCGGATCGATCAGCGGAAAGTGCCCGACCTCCTCCAGCAGCGTCAGCCCCACCGTCTCCCCGGCCTTCGCCGCCGCGTCGACGAACGCCTCCGCGACCGCCTGCGGCACCGTGCGGTCGGTGCGTCCCTGCACCACCGCCGTGGCGATTCCCGTCGGCAGCAGCACAGCCGGGTCGGCGTACGGGCTCCTGGCCGCGAAGTCCTCTTCCCTTCCGAGCAGTTGACCCACCGCACCGGAACAGACATCCAGCTCCACCGCCGTGGTGAAGTCGGCGATCGGCGCCAGGGCGACAACGCCGCGCAGCGGCGGCGCCGCGGGCAGCCGCCACGGCGACCCTTCCGGGAGTACGTGCCGGGCCGCTGCCCACAACGCCAGGTGACCGCCCGCGGAGTGACCGGTGACGACGATCCGCCGCGCATCGGCCTCCGGCAGTTCACGGGCCAGCAGTGCGGGCAGCGCGTCCATCGCCGCGGCGACATCGTCGAACGTCTCGGGCCAACGGCCCGCGACCGGACCGGACCCGCGCTGCTGCGGGAGTTCGCTGCCGCGCCGGTACTCGACGTTGGCGACGGCGAACCCGCGCCGGGCCAGGAAGTCCGCGAACGGCGACACATGCTGCCGGTCGTACGGCGCCCGCCAGGCACCGCCGTGCAGAAGGACCACGACGGGCGCCCCGGCCCGCCCGTCGCGCGGGGCGTAGAAGTCGATCACCTGGTCGGGATGGCTGCCGTAGACGGCGGAGGCGTCGGGGGCGACAGCCGGATGCGAGAACGCCGACTCGGTCTCGACTGCGTCCCGATCACGCGCGGCGGAATCCGACATGCTGCTCCAACCATCCGACTGAGGTGCCCAACTGGCCTGACCAGCGGGGACGCTATCAGCACAGGACGCCGCGCCCCCACGGGGATTGGCCGTGGGAACGCGGCGGGCCTCACACCTCGCCGAGCGGCCCGCTCAGCACCTCGCCCAGCACCCGCGCGGCCCGCTCCACATCCGCGAACCCCACGTACAGCGGCGTGAACCCGAACCGCAGCACATCCGGCCGCCGCAGATCCCCGACCACGCCCCGGGCGATGAGGGCACGCATCGCCGGCTCGGCGACCGTCGCGTCCACGCACCGCAACGACACCTGGCTGCCGCGCTCCCCGTGCGCCCCCGGGGTGACCGGGACGACCACGCCCTCCGGCACATACGCCCCGACGCACTCCAGGAAGAAGTCCGTCAGCGCCAGCGACTTGGCCCGTACCGCCTCGACCGGCACCCCGTCCCACACGTCCAGCGCCGCTTCGAGCGCCAGCATGGACAGGATGTCGGGGGTCCCGACCCGGCCGCGCACGGAACCGTCCGCCGGAGCGTAGCCCGGCGCCATCGCGAACGGGTCGGCGTGCGAGGTCCACCCCGGCAGCGGCGAGTCGAAGGCCGCCTGGTGCCGCTCGGCGACGTACAGATAGGCGGGCGAACCGGGCCCGCCGTTGAGGTACTTGTACGTGCAGCCGACCGCCAGGTCCACCCCGTGCGCGTCGAGCCCGACCGGCAGCGCGCCCGCGCTGTGGCACAGGTCCCAGACCGCGAGCCCGCCCGCCGCGTGCACGGCGGCGGTGAGACCGGGCAGGTCGTGCAGCCGGCCGGTGCGGAAGTCGACGTGGTTGAGCAGGACGACCGCGGTACGGGGACCGACCGCACCCGGCACGTCCGCCGGGGCGACGGGGACGAGCCGGTGCCCGGTCATCCGGGCGGCGGACTCGGCGATGTAGCCGTCCGTGGGAAACGTCGTCGCGTCGACCAGGATCTCGTCGCGCCCCTCGGGCGCCAGCCTGCTCGCGGCGACGACGGCCTTGAAGACGTTCACACTCGTCGAATCGCCCACCACGATCTGCCCGGTGGCGGCCCCGACCAGCGGGGCGATCCGGTCGCCGATCCGCTCGGGCGCGGTCCACCAGCCGCTCTCGTCCCAGGACCGGATGCGCAGCTCACCCCACTCGCGGGTGAGGACCTCCTGCATCCGGGCGGGTACGTGCCGGGGCAGCGCCCCCAGCGAGTTGCCGTCGAGATAGACGGTGTCGTCGAGGATGAACAGCTTCCGCAGATCGGCGAGTTCGTCGGCGGCGTCGAGTGCCGCGGCCCGCGCGGCGAGGGTCTCAGACATGGCTGCGCGCCGTCCACAGCTCCGGGAACACGTTCTTCGTAGCGCGTTTCTCCAGCCACGCGACCCCGGCGGAGCCGCCGGTGCCGGTCTTCGAGCCCATCGCGCGCCGGGTGGCGACGAGGTGGTCGTTGCGCCAGCGCCACACCAGTTCACCGACGTCGGTGAGCGCCTCGCCGAGCCGGACGAGCTCGTCGTGCCGCTCGGGGTCGGCGTAGATCTCCGCCCAGACGGCCTCGACCTCGGGGGACGGCTCGTACTTCTGCGTCAGGTCCCGGCCGAGCACGGCCTGCGGTACGGCGTGCCCGCGCCGAGCGAGCAGGGCGAGCACCTCGTCGTACAGACCCGGTTCGGCGAGCGCCTTCTCCAGTTCGGCGTGGACGCGGGGTGCGCCCCGGTGCGGTACGAGCATGGACGCGGACTTGTCGCCGAGCAGGAACTCCATCCGCCGGTACATCGCCGACTGGAAGCCCGAGCCCTCGCCGAGTGCGCCTCGGTAGGAGTTGAACTGGGCGGGGGTGAGCTGGGCGAGCGGCGTCCAGGACGCGTTGAGCGCCTCGAGCTCCCGTACCGACCGCTTCAGCGCGTCGCGTGCGACCGACAGCCGGTCCTCGCGCAGGGCGTGCGCCGCGGTCTCCCACTCATGGACGATGACCGTGAACCACAGCTCCATGACCTGGGTGGTGACCAGGAAGACCATCTCGCCCGGATCGTCGGAGCGGAGGTGCTGGAGGTGGGTCAGGACATCCGCCTGGACGTAGTCCTCGTACGGAGTCGTCCCCGCGAAGTCCAGGTGCGGGGTGTCCGCACCGGTGGCTTCGGGGTCGGGGTGGATCGTCGACATCGCTGTCTCCTCGACACGAGCTTCCGGGTAGCGGTCCGCCCCTTCCGTGAGGTGATGGAGCTCCGGTCCCCTGCCCGCATCCTAAGCGGACCCCCGGGAAACGTGCAGGCCCCGCAGACGGCGATACGTCTGCGGGGCCGTGAACAGGGCGTATGCGCCTTAGGTCGACCGGCAATTGGGGGGTGGGTGAAGGAGCGGGGCTGGGGTGCGTGCATCGCAAGGCGGAGGATTGAGCCATGGCGGAGCCCTGGTGATTGACG
>NZ_JBFAJH010000089.1:0-16112 GCF_040655115.1 Streptomyces atratus
CGGGCCCCGCAGTCAGAGTCCTGGTCTTGCGCGTGGCGGCCGAGAACCCGGGATGGGGCCATCGGCGCATCCACGGCGAACTCACCCGCCTCGGCCACAAGATGGCCGCCTCCACCGTGTGGAACATCCTCAGCCAGGCCGGCATCGACCCTGTAGGTGCTGAGAACCACATCCGTGCTGCTCACGCTGCATGTTGGTACTCGTGCAGGATGCCGCCGAGGCGGTCGCGTCGGTGGGCGTCAAGGTGGACGGGCCGGTCGGGTTCGGTGATCGGTTCGGGCAGTCGGCGCAGGGGTGCGGCGCCGGCGAGGGTGCGGTGCGGGCGGTGCGCGTTGTAGAACGCCTCGTACTCGCGCAGGGCGTGCAGCAGGTGGGCATGGTCCCAGATCAGGGTGCGGTCGAGGAGTTCAGTCCGGCACGAGCGGATCCAGCGCTCCATGATCGCGTTCATGCGGGGCATTCTCACCCCGGTTTGCACGACCTTGATTCCCTCCTCGGCCAGGACGCCGTCGAAGCCGGCCGGGTAGCGCACGTCGCGGTCCCGGATCAGGTATTTGATCTTCGTTCCGGCGTCCTGGATATCCATGGCCAGGTTCCTTGCGAGTTGGGTGACCCATGCCGTGGTCGGGTGGGTGGTGACGCCAAGGACCCGCACGCGGCGGGTGGCGTGTTCGATCACCGCGAGGACGGTCAGGGTCGTTCCGGTGAGGGTCTTGGTCTCGAAGAAGTCGGCGGCCAGGATGGCGTCGGCCTGGGAACGCAGGAAGTCGGCCCACGTGGTGTGCCCCCGTTCGGGTGCGGGCGGGATGCCGTGTTCCTTGAGGATGGTCCACACGGTGGAGGCGGCGACCTTGATGCCGAGCGCGGTGAGTTCTCCGTGCACGCGCCTGTAGCCCCATTCTGGGTTCTCTCGCACGAGGCGCAGGACCAGGGCGCGGATGGAGCGGACGGTGCGGGGCCGACCCCGGTGTTTGGGGCGGGAGGCCTTGGCGTGGCGTCGGCGCAGGAGTTCGCGGTGCCGGCGCAGCACAGTGTCAGCGGAGACGATCAAATGGATTTGACGAAGCCGCACCCGGGGGAGGCGGTGCAGCAGTGCGGCGAGCAGCGCCCGGTCGGGCCAGGTCAGATGTGGCTTGCCTACCTGCCGCTGCAGCACGACGAGTTGGTGGCGCAGCGCCAGGATCTCCAGATGCTTCTCCCGATCGCCCATCGGCAACAGCCGTATGAAGCTGAAGGCGGTCGACAGGGCGAGGTACGGCAGTCGCAACAGCACAGTTGAGCATCCTCGCATTCGGTCCAGGCGTGCTCCAAGAAGCCCCTCCCCGCGCGAAAGGCTGACGCATCAGCTGCACACCGCTGACCCCGGATCAGGCCTGTGACCAGCACGGATGCAATATTCGGCACGTACAGGGCCGACGAGAATGGCCTGTCCCGCTACTCGGACCAGTGGACGGCGGTCGACCTGCGGCGACGCATCATGGACATGGGCGAGAGCAAGAGCCACCGGCCCGCCACGATCTGCAGCCACGTGTCCCTGCTGCAGCGGATGACGGCCGTCGCTCCCGCCCTGAGCCTGCCTTGGCCCGCCGAGGACCTCTGGCCAGGCAAGAGCGCACGGGAGGTGTCCGAGTACGCCGAGCTGTCGACGCAGGCCGTCCCGCCCCAGATCTGGTTCCCCCTGATCCGCGCGGCCTGGGCCTTCGTCCACACCTTCGCCGCCGATATCTTCCGCGCCGACCGCCGCTACCAGGAACTGCGCGACGCCGCCCAGAAGTCGGTCGTCGGCAAGGACGCCGAGCTGGACACCTGGCTTGCCGACCAGAACAACACGGTCCCCGTC
The DNA here is from genome assembly GCF_040655115.1 of Streptomyces atratus. GTDB lineage: Bacteria > Actinomycetota > Actinomycetes > Streptomycetales > Streptomycetaceae > Streptomyces > Streptomyces atratus_D. The sequence goes on from NZ_JBFAJH010000089.1 coordinate 1,841, forward strand.
CACTACGAGCCCGACCGGCCCGCCGGGCAGGTGCCGGGCGTCAACTGGCGGCTGATGGCCCTGAACCTGGGCGTCTGGGCCGAACGGCACGGCGCCCTGTTCAGTCCCGGACCCCGGTCCACCGCCCGCCGCCGGGCCAAGGTCTTGCAGGCCGTTGCCGACGGACGCGTCACCCACCAAGGGCTGATCGAGGATCTGGCGGAGGTGACCCGCCCGGACGGCAGCACCGGGCCGTGGCACCTGGGCATCGATCCCTACGACCTCCACCGGCTCCGGATCATGTTGCGAAATGCCGCATTCACCCTGGTCGTCGGGTTCTTGATGATGCGGGACTCGGAGATCCAGGAGATCGTACGCGGGAGCGTCGTCGAGCACTACAACTCGCCCGCCATCGCCTCGACCCTGCGTAAGGGCAACTCCAGCCTGCCCCGCAAGCACTGGTGGATCGCCGAGCCGGTCGCGGAAGCCATCGCGGTCGCCGAAGCCGTCTCCGTCCATCCCGACCGGGTCTTCGCCCCGCTGCATCGCAAGAACGATGCCGAGTCGCTCGACGGCGTCTGGATGATGGCGGCGTTCATCGCGTTCGTGAACCAGGGGCGGAGCTGGTCCGGGCTCGATGAGATCCCGGACGGATACGTCCGCCCGCACATGTTCCGTCGGACTATGAGCATGCTCACCGACCAGTTCGCCGGCTCCGAGATCGCGCTGGGCATGCAACTCAAGCACTTCGCCACCCGGGCCCTCGCGAACACCTCCACCCTCGGCTATGCAGCCGCGGACAGCGCTTGGGCCGAGCACCTCAAGGACGCGATCGAGGTCGCCAAGTTCGGCAAGCTCAAAGAGCTCTACGGGCTCCACAAGGTTGGTCAGCCGATCGGATTCGGTCCCGGCGCCGAACGGGTCAAGGACGCCTTCGACCAGGTCATCGCCAACGTCAAGGCCCGCGGCGGCGATGCCCGCGTCGAGGAGGACCTGCTTCGCAAGATCCGGATCACCATCCGCTTCGGCACCTTGAACAACTGCCTCTACGACGGCACCAACCCGGCCGGCGCGGTCTGCCTGGAGGACGCGATCATCCCAGAAGGCCACACCGGCCCGCTGGACGAGCGCTGCCGCCCCGACCGATGCGGCAACAGCATGATCGGCATCGAGCACGTCCCCATCCACGACTCCCATCGCCGGACCCAGCTCAAGCTCCTCCAGACGCCAGGTTTGCCGAAATGCCGAAAAGAGCTGGTCACTCGGGAGCTTCAGCGCGTCGAAGCCGTCCTGGACAAGGCCAAGGAGGCGCTGGGATGACGACACCCGCGTCCCCCGGCGCCGAAGACCGAGTGAGTGCCAAGACTGCTGCCGCCCTCCGGGCCGCGATGGCGCGACTCCTCGCCGGCCGTCCCGAGAGGACCGACGGCCGACTCACCAAGGAGAACCTCTGGCGGGAGGCCCAGGTCAGCAGGGCCACCATGAACCGAGCCCATGGTGTCCTCGCTGAGTGGGACGCGCACATCGCCCACCACGGCAAGACCACAGCAGGCGAGGCTCGCCGTGACGAAACCATCGCTGACCTGCGCAAGAAGCTGAGCGCCAAGACCCAGGAGTGCACCCGCCTGCAGAAGCAACTCAAGGCCGCCGCCGTCGCGATCGCCGCACTCCACCACGACAACGAAGCGTTGCGGGACGAGCTCAGCGAGCGCGCGAAGACGGTCGTTGTCGGCATCGGCTCGCAGCGAGGAAGGACACCCCGTGGCAGATGACCACCCGCCCAGCCATCCGGAGCACCCCACGAGCCTGTCTCACCACCCCGATCCACCAAGTTGGGCCGCACGGACGACGACCGTTCTCTCACCTGCGTCGGCGGCAAGATCGGATGTCTCATGAGACACGCTGAACGCGAAGAACAGCGCCACCTCGACCTCAAGAACGACTTCTACGCAGAGGTCAGGGCGCGCGGGCAGACGCCGCACTCCGAGATCCGTCTGCGCCGGCAGATCGTCAAACTGAAGGAGCTCCGCGCCAGGACGCCACCGAGCTGGCCCAGCTGCGGACCGACGTCGAGCACCTCGTCCGCGCTGTGAACCAACTGACCGCGCACAACCGGCAGCTGCTCCACGCCCTGTCGCAGCCCGGCTCCCCGGTCCGGGCGCTGCCGACCCAGCCACATCCAGGACGAAGCCACTGAGTCGCTGCCTACCAGGTGGTGGCTTCACCGCAAAGTGCAGCTGCCCAGCGGTGAGTCGACCAGCGAGCGGGACGAAAGGCGTACCCGGCCATCACCGCCCGCGCGCTCGGAGGCGGGCCCGCCCTGGCGGGGGAACCATCCGTGGTCAGATACGGCGGGCGGCCCAGACGGTGCGCTCGGTGCGTACCGTCAGGTCGTCGCGGCGCAGGATGCTGTGCGGGCTGCTGGTGTCGAGGAGCTGGTCGAGCGCGGTGAGGTCCTCGGGGGAGAGCCTGTCTGCGATGACGCTGCGGATGCGCTGCAGGACGCCGGTGGCGTAGCGGCCGATCGCTTCGCTGCGCGAGCCTTCGAGGTTCACGGCGATGGTGCGTTCGCCCTCGACGGTGAATCCGGCGGCGGTCAGCATCGGGCCCCAGTCGGCACCGCGGTGGGGCATGTGTTCGGCTTGGCGGCGGTCGGCGGCGGCGTGGACGCGCTCTTCCAGGCCGGGCCTGTCCTCGGGGGCGTTTTCGGGCAGGAAGCGGGGGTGGCCGGCCAGTTCGACGACGGCGAACAGGCCGCCGGGCGCGAGCGCGTCGTGGACGTTGCGCAGTGCGCGGTCGGGGTGAGCCATGTGGTGCATCGAGGCCGATGCCCAGACCAGGTCCGGTGAGCCGAGGTCGGGCCAGGCGTCGTCGTCGAGGTCGGTCTGCACGGTGCGTACGCGTTCCTCGACGCCGCGGGTGCACGCCTTGGTGCGCAGGCGCTGCAGGTGTTCGGCGGAGGCGTCGACGGCGGTGACGTGCGCGTCGGGGAAGCGGTCGAGGAGGGCGAAGGTGCCCGCGCCCGTGCCGCAGCCCAGGTCCACGATGTGGTGCGGGGCGGTCTGCAGCGGCAGCCATGCAGTGATGGAGGCGGTGTGCTCGGCGAAAACCTCGGCGTCCAGGTCGAGGATCTCCGCCTGGCCGTCCATTGCGTGCTCGTGGTGGTGACCGTGCGAAGCGCCGTGGTCGGGGGTGTGGGTGAGTGCGTGGTTCATGCTCTTCACACTAAGGTGGATATGCTCCTGCAGCACGAAGTGTCCCCGTTTACGCAAGATGATGGTCGAGGGCGCTGCCCGACGCGCAAGATGTCACCGCCAGGGAAGGCCGTCGCGCGGCCTCACGGTCACTCGGGAGCGCCTTGGGTGTCGTCGTCGCTGTCGCCCTGGTGGCCGCGGCGGGCGTCGCGGTCGAAGATGCCAAGGATCTCGCAGGGTCCGCCGTCGGCGCCGATCGCGTGCGGCATCATCGTGGGGAACTCGGCGGCCTGGTTGCTCTCGAGGCGGAAGCGGCGGTGGCCGAGCATGAGGATCGCGGTGCCGGACAGGACGACGAGCCATTCGCGCCCCGGGTGGGCGCGCATGCGCGCCGGGTTCTCGGGGGGCGGTTCGGCCATGCGCTGCCGCACCACGCTCATCCCGGGGTCGGCCTTGATGGTCCAACGCATCCGACCGTGGGTGCTGTCGATTGTCGGGCTGGTGACGACGTCGTCGGTGGCGGTCTCCACGAGCTGATCGAGCGTGGTGTCCAGGGCGCGGGCGAGGGTGACCAGCTGATCCAGTGCGAGGCGGCGCTGGCCGTTCTCGATGCGGCTCAGTGAGGACTGACTGAGGTGGGCGCGGGAGGCCAATTCCTCCAGGGACCAGCCCTGCGCGACCCGCAGTGCGCGGATGCGTTTGCGTACGAGGCTGTCCAGATCTCCATCTTCTTGCGTCATAGGCAACAGTGTATGTCTTCGACGCAACTCCGCTTAACCTCGTGTGCAGATGGTCCGCGACGTCTGGGACCAGTGCACGAGGAAAGGCAGGAGGCCATGGCTGTGACAACTTCTCCGTACGCGAGTGACGCACTGCCCGAGGGGACCGTCGATGTGGTGGTGATCGGCGGGGGCGCCGCAGGGCTGAACGGAGCGCTGATGCTCGCCCGCTCCCGCCGCTCGGTCGTCGTGATCGACAGCGGCTCCCCGCGCAACGCGCCCGCCGAGGCCATGCACGGATTCATTGTCCTGGACGGCACCCCGCCGCCCGAGATCCGTCGGCGGGGGCGGGAGCAGGTGCGCCAGTACGGAGGGCGCGTCGTCTTCGGTGAGGTGGCCTCGTCCGAGTCCGCCGCCCCGGCGACGGACGGGGATCTGCGGTTCACCGTCACCTTGGCCGACGGACGGAGCATGAGTGCGCGCCGGGTCCTGGTGGCCACCGGCCTGAAGGATGTGCTGCCCGAGGTCCCTGGCCTCGCCGAGCACTGGGGCCGCGGTGTGGTGCACTGCCCGTACTGCCACGGCTGGGAGGTGCGTGATGAGCCCATAGGCATCCTCGCCACTGGCCCGGCCTCCATCGGCCATGCGTTCCTGTTTCGGCAGCTGACCGAGAACCTGACCTTCTTCGCCCAGGGCACTGACCTGGACGAATCAACCCGCGCCCGCTTCGCCGCCCGCGGCATCCGCATCGTCGACACCCCGGTGCAGGAGGTCGTCAACAACGAGGACGGCACCCTCGCCGGCGTGCGCCTGGCCGACGGCCATGTCGTGGCCCGCAGCGTCCTCGCAGTCGCCACCCGGATGGAGGCCCGTACCGAGGGCCTGCAGGGCCTGAAGCTGCTGATGCAGGACCTGCCCGACAACATGGGCCGCGGCTTCGCCTGCGGCATGGCGGGCACCACCGAGGTGCCGGGCGTCTGGGTGGCGGGCAACGCCACCGACCTTGCCGCCCAGGTCGGCGCCGCCGCAGCGGCCGGCGCCCTGGCCGGCGCCCACATCAACAGCGTGCTGGCCACCGCAGACACCGACGCGGCTCTCGCCGCAGCCCAGGGCGAAACTCCCGCCCTCTGATATCCGGCGCGGCACCGGCCGCCGCACGCCCCCGATGTGTGCGGCGGCCCGGGCCCCACCCACCCCCTTCACCCAGCGACCGGTCCTGCTCCGGCGCTGACTCGGCATGCCGTTTTGAGAGGAATCCATGAGTACGAACCAGCCCGTACCGGCCACGCCGGCCGGCGGCCGGGGCGCCCCCGACGCGCGTCAACTGCGCACGATCCTGATCACCGTCTCCATCGCCCTGATGGCGGTCATCGCCTCGGTGACCGGGCTGAACGTCGCGCAGACCCACATGGCAGTGGAATTCGGTGCATCCCAGAGCACGGTCCTGTGGATCATCAACATCTACACCCTCGCCCTGGCCGCGCTGCTGCTGCCGCTCGGCGCCCTGGGCGACCGCCTGGGCCGCAAGCCCATGCTCATCGCCGGACTGAGCGTTTTCGGCATCGCCACCGTGGTCGCGGGCCTGGCCCCGACGGCCGAAGTGATGCTCGCCGCCCGCGTGGCCAGCGGCATCGGCGCCGCCATGATCATGCCGATCACGCTCGCCGTCATCACCTCCACCTTCCCCGAAGAGCAGCGCGGCAAGGCGATCGGCGTGTGGACCGGTATCGCCGGAGGCGGCGGCATCCTGGGCATGTTCCTCTCTGCGCTCCTCGTCGACGTCGCCGACTGGCGCTGGCTGTTCGTCCTGCCCGCGCTCCTGGTCCTCGTGGCCCTGGCCATGACGCTGAAGTCGATTCCTAACTCCCGCGAGACCTCGGCCCATCGATTCGACACCGTCGGCGCGCTGGTCTCCATCATCGCTGTGGTCGGCCTCATCTTCGTCCTGCAGGAAGGCCCCGAACGCGGCTGGACCGCGCCCGAGACGCTGATCAGTCTGACCGTCGGCCTCATCGCCACCATCGGGTTCGTGGCCTGGGAGCTGCACCGCCGCGACGCCTCCCTGCTGGACGTGCGGCTGTTCCGGGAGCGCGGACTGTCGGGGGGCTCGATCACGCTGCTGGTGGTCTTCGGTGTCCAGGCGGGCATCGGCGTGGTCCTCTTCCCGTTCTTCCAGGCCGTACTCGGCTGGTCGGGCCTGCTGTCCACGGTCGCGATGATGCCCATGGCCCTCGCGATGATGATGGCCTCCGGCCTGGCCCCCAAGCTGGCCGCAGGGATCGGCGCACGCTCGACCATGGTCGTGGGCATCGCACTGGCCGGCGTCGGCATGGCGCTCATGGCGCTGTTCGTCTCCGTCAGCGGCGGCTACCTGTCCGTCCTGCCCGGCCTGCTCGCCATGGGCGTCGGCATGGGCCTGTCGATGACCCCGTCCACGGAGGCCATCACCGGCTCCCTGCCGCGCGAGAAGCAGGGTGTCGCCTCCGCCCTCAACGACGTCACCCGCGAATTCGGCACCGCACTCGGCGTCGCCCTGCTCGGCGCACTCGTGTCTGCCGGCTACCGCAACGCCATCGACGACAAGCTGCACGGCATCCCCCAAAGCGCCGCGGACACCGCCCGCGAGGGCGTCGCCAACGCAGTTGAGGTGGCGGGCGCCACCGGACCACATGCACCAGGCGTGCTCCACGCGGCGCAGCAGTCCTTCGTCGACGGCTGGCAGCAGGCCATGTGGGCAGGCGCCGTCATCATGGGCGCCCTGTTCATCTACATCGCCCTCCGCGGCCCCAAGAACACACCCTCCGCGGTCGCGGACGAGACAGACCCCGCTGAGGCTGTCTCCGCCGGCTGACCGCACAAGAGCCGGGCCACAGCAAGCAGACCGCCCCGCGAACACCGCGTTCACCCCCGACCAGGAAGTCCGTTGAAGTCGAGCTGCCCCTGTCCGGAATCGAAAACGTCGGAAGGCGGTTGCTCCGAGCGAGGCTGCGACCGGAACCAGAGGCCGGTCACAGCCTCGCTCGTGCTGCGTGCACCCTCTGACCCGCCCCTTGCCAGAGGATCCGTGTGCGTTTGGGTTCAACACGCTGTACTTGACAGGGAACAGGCACGATCGGTGTAGAGCTTGGTGGTGAGCTGGTGCCCGCACCCCCCGAGCCACACCCCGCGCCAGTAGCTCTGGCCGGCATGGCGCTCCCGGAAGCTGTCGAGTTCTATCGCTTCCATCGGCAGAACGACAGGATCCTCCGACTCGGCGTGACCAATCACGGCTGTCTGCACGCGGCGTCTGTCCATGGCCATACAACCTCCAACGGCACTGGAAACGGCAGGTGCCCCGCCTCCACGTCGGCGACTGGCCACACTGCCAGTCGCCCAACTTGCCGACGGTATCCCCAGGCGCTGACAACGCAGGGTTGGTTACGCCCTGCCGGAACGGCGCCTCGTTGACGTGCCAACAGCGGTAATCGCGGCAGATCGGAGGACGGGTCGGCCTGTCCAATCGACATTCGCTCTCCGTTCTCACCTACGAAGTCAGATGATCGACGAGGATGCCGGGCCACTCCGTTTCAGAGTGCGTGTCCGTGGTGGTCGATGGCCGCAGGCAGGATTCGGAGCCGTTCGGTGAGTTCGGCTCCGTGTTCGGTGGGGAGCGCGATGGCGAGGTGGTGGAGCCGGGTGCGGGCGGTGGAGCGGAGCCGGGCGGCGGGAACGTGATCCAGGACGTGCAGGGCACGTTGGACGGCATCCTGTGGGGAATCGGCGGCTTCGGCCTGGGCGAGTACGAGGGTGGCTGCCGTCCAGCCGCCCGTGCCGTCCGGGCATGATGCTGCGGATGCTTCGGCGCGGGCTCGGGCCTGCTGGTGACGCCCGAGAGCGAGGTCGGCTTCGGCCTGGTGGAGTGCGAGCTCGGGTTCGTCGAACCCGAACCTGCCCGGCGCGGTCCCGGACGGATCGGCCTCCAGCTCCGCCAACGCTGTAACACAGAGCCTGGTCAGCGTCATCGGCACGTTGCAGGCGGGCAAGAGCCGGCAGCAGCGCCCAGGCATGCAGTTGCGCCCGGACCAGGCCGGCCGGGGCGAGGCGGGCGCCGCGTTCCGCATGGGCGAGAGGGGTGTCGTAGCGGCTGGTGGTGCGGGCGACCATGCTGTGCGCGCCCCACGCCCAAGCGGCCAGACGGACATCGCCGCTGCGCTCACCCCAGGCCGCGGCCGCGGACAGGTGAGTACGGGCTCCGGTCAGATCATCCAGGTGGAACGCCAGGTTCCCCAGCAGTGCCGAGAGCCAGCCGACCTGCCGCTGAATATCGACCCCGTACGAACCGGCAGGCTGGGCCTGGAGGACCGGGGTGAGGAGCTGGCGGACCTGGCGTACTTCGTCGAACAGGATCTGCGGCGGGTGCTTGGAGTAGTTCAGCGCGTAGTGCTCGACGGCCGCTTCGACCAGCTCTGCGGTCCCGACGCTGCCCTGCGGGTCTCAGTGCCCGCACCCACGGCCAGCTCACCTCGCCGACAGTAAAGACCGCCCCACACCGGCACCTCCCGAACCCCGGCGAATCACCCCAACGAGGCACCCTCACAAGATCTGCACTGAACGCCGAACGTACAAGCCCAGCTCTGCTGCCGCCCGGCTGAATACTCCGGCCGATCCAGCACGACGCGGCTGCTGCTGACGCCAAGGCGGAACGCGGAGTCCAGACCAGTCAGCCGAGGCGGTAGCAGGCTTTGTGATCCGATCCCTTGAACTGAATGCACATTATGGTCTCTTTGGGCATCTTCCGTCCGCCGGACCGGCCGCGGTGCCTCCACAGGGTTTCCACCGCGGCGCCGGGCGCCCGCCCGTTGTCGCCCGTCCACGAGGACCGCTTCCACCTGCTGGCCTTCGCGCCGTGTCCCGGTCTCTTGTTCGACCACCGGGCCCAGTAGGTATGTCCCGCCCGTCCGGAGACCTTGTGGGCGATGATCAGCGGCACCCGCCGGGAGGAGGTGTCGTACCGCAGCACGATGCAGTAGTCGCCCCGCGGTGTGCAGCGGTGGGTTTCCACCATCCGGGCCGCAGCGGCGGACTGCGCCGCGAGCACCGGCGGGGGAGTGGACACGAGCACAGCGGCCGCCCCGGCGGCCAGACAGATAATCCGTCGCATGAGGGCCCAACGCACCGGCAGTACGGAAGTTACGACGCCCGTGCGCGAGATCGCAGCCGGTCTCGCCCTGGTCGGCTTCGCCGCCAAGGTCGACAACACTGCGGCTGGCGGGGCGTCAGTCGAGTTGGGCGAGTTTCTCCTGCGCTCCGGCAACGCTCACCTGTAGCCCTTCCACCTTGCCCAGCCATCCTTCGCGTTCGACCTCGGCGATGCGGACGAGGAGGTTGTCGCGGACCTCGACGAGCCGGTCACGCTGGACGGGGGCGGGCCAGAGCACCGGGCAGCGCACGCAGGCATCTCTCCCAACGCCCTGGACATCGCGGAGATCGTCCGGCATCTGCTGGACAAGGGCCGGAGACGCCTGGCCCAGATCTTCGCCTCTTCGCCGCTGACACCCGACGGCGCGCATCAGCCCGCCCCACGGCGGGCTGAGAACCAGGCCATCCCGTATGACTTCGGCCAGTGCGCACCGCTGCGCGCGCCCGTAGCGCCCCCGGTCCACCGTGCTGCAGGTACCCACCAAGGGGTGGGCAGCGGCCACCGGACCAGGGGTTGATACACCGTCACGGTGCGGGCAGTCTGCTCCTCCCACGACACCCGCAGGATCCGTCACCCGGTGCGTGCCGTCGGTGCGCACGAACCTCTGGGGGTGTTCAGCCGCAGTCGTTTCGGTTGATTTTCAGGGAGCGGGTCTGGTCGTTGAGGTTGCAGCCGCGCAGGTCGTGGATAGAGCCGCCGCTGCGGGTGACGCAGACCCAGCGGCCGCTGTAGTTCCGTTTCTCGTAGACGCGGGCGGTGCGGTCGGAGTTGTTGCGGACCGAGCTGCCGCGGTCACGGATCGCGGACGGCAGGTCCTTCACGCCGCCGTCCACGGCACACCGTACCCATGGCTGCCCACCGAAGTTGATCTCCGGGTAGATACACACGTAGCCGGACGGGCAGTCGATACCGGCCCGTACCGTGCCGGTGCTACCGGAGGCGGAGGCGGGAACGGCCGGCGAGGAAAGGGCCAGGGCGACAACCGCCGCGGCACGCATCACATTTTTGATCACGACACTAGACATACGGGCTGCAGGGCGCAGGAAGAACGACCTGGCCTGCGGGTTCACTCCGGCGGAGGAGCGCGACAAGGGGTGCGACCGGCGTGAGCATGGCTGGGGACGTCGATGCCGTCTTTGACGTGACCGACTTCGAGCCCGCGCTGAGCGTTGATGGCTGGGACCAGATCGTCGAGGTCAGGTTGTACCTTCACAGGCTGCGCCAGCCCGGTGGTGACCTCACCTCGAAGCCGACGCCAGCGACTCCGAGCCTTGCAGCATTCGAGGGGGCGAGGAGTACGGGATTGACCGGCTGTTCGGCGAGCCGGCCGCGGAACTGCAGGAAGGACGTTGGCGCCCGCTGCTGGCGAGACGGGTGTTCATCCCAAAGCCCGGCACCGCTGAGCAGAGGCCGCTGTCGATTCCCTCTGTACGTGGCCGCATCGTGCAGGCGGTGCTGAAGATCGTGCTTGAGCCGGTTTTCAAGGCCGACATGCTCCCGTGCTCGTTCGGGTTCCGGCCCGGGCGCGGAGGCAGCGGGCGAGGACGGCCATCGGTGTCAGTGAAGGCGGTGTCGACCTGGCTGCTGCGCCGCAGGATGGACCTTGGCGGATAGTGGGTGTGGCGAGCGACGCCCCTCTGCCGTGTGTGCGGCGCGACCGCCGTCTGCTCCGGGGTGGCGCGGATCAGGGCCGGGCGTGCCCGGGTGAGGATCTCGTCGCTGTGCTGGACTACGCCGAGATCGCGCATCTGCTGGCTGGGCTGCGCCTGAAAGCCCAGGGCTTGTTCGCCACCGGAGTCGGCCGGGTCGCGGAGGGGGCGGGACGTGCCCCGCGCCGCGGACCCGGCCGGAGTGGCCGGGGGAGCCGGAGGATGTGGTTACTTGCCGATCATGAACTCGCTGACCTTGAGCGGGCGGTTGACGATGCGGACGTCGCCGATCCAGCCGTGGAAGATCTGGTCGATGCTGCCGCCGTACTCGTAACCGCCCAGCAACCAGGGCAGGTTGAGAGTGGTCAGGCCGATGGCCACGGTCGAGGGGTTGTCGACCGTCTCGCAGCCCTCGACGTACATGACGGTGCGGCGGCCGTCGTTGACGACGGCTAGGTGCCACCAGGCGTCCTCCGGGAGGGCGTGGCCCCAGTTTGTGGATCCCTCCGTGAGGTTCGTCGGATAGACGGCCCATTGGGGTTCGCGTCCGCTGGAGAGGCTGAGGGTGACGATGGGCTCATCCGGGTCCGTGTTGCCCGTGGACTTGCCGGCCTGGCCGGCCTCGCCCAGCGGCTGAGCAGGGCCATCCACGAGTTGTCGTCGGACGACCACGTGGTGGGGACCTTCACGAACGCCTCGAAGGTGTAACCCTGTTTGAAGGTATCGGAGTTGAGTGGGGCCTTGTCGTCCGTCGTCAAGTAGGCGCCGTGCAGCGGGTTCTTGCCGCCGGAGAAGAGCAGGCTCCCGTGGCCGGGCTGGTCGGGGTGGTGGTCGTCGGACCAGACCAGCGCGTCGCTCGCGGAACCCGGCACGGTCACCAGCGTGCTGAGGTCGTTGCCGTGGCCGGACAGGTCCGGGATGCGCTGGCCGGAGGCGAACGCCGAACCCGGCTTGCCGCCCTGGTCGAAGCGCCAGTACGCGAGCGTACCGGGCACGATCATGCGCTGCGCGGATCGCGCGGGCCGCACCGGGACGGGAATGAAGCCCGAGAAGCGCTGCTCGAAGTCGATCGCCACCGAGAAGTAGTCCACGGGCGAGGTCAGGCGGGCTATCTGCCCGGCGAGCACGTTCCGTTCGGCGGACTTCTGGTCCAGGATCCACGGCGCCATGGTCTCGACGTCGATCGTGTTCCGGTCGAGGTCGAAGTGGTACAGGCGGATCATCGCCGCGCCGCCGTAGTAGCGGTTCTGGTAGTTGGTGATGTGGACGTGGACATCGTTGTCGGTCGTGTTCTTCATCGTGGTGCGCGCGGGCGGCCAGTAGTGCCCGTTGAGCGTGAGGAAGATCTGGTCGTTGTCCTTGATCAGCTCGTCCCACATCTTGTGGCCGAAGTTGCTCAGGACGGCGTCGTCGTCCGGGTTCCCGTAGTCCTCGGGGTACACGTCGTCGGTGTAGTTCGCGTTGGCGATCTCGTGCGTCGTCAGGATCACCGGCATGTGAGGGTGGTCCTTGATGACCTTGTTCGCCCAGGCGAAGCCTGCTGCCGACGGCCGCCAGTCCATCGCCAGCAGCAGCCACTCGTGGCCGGCCGCGCGGAAGACGTGGTAGGTGTTGTAGCCGTCCGGCGACGCGCCGCGGAACGACGGCGACTTCTTGAACCGCTGCGGGCCCAGGGTCTGGAGGTACGGGGTGCTGCCGCGCTGGTCGTCACCCCGGACGTCGTGGTTTCCCGCGACCACGCTGTAGGCGGCGCCGCCGCGGTCCAGCATGTCGAAGACCTGGTCCATGTGGGCGAATTCGGCGGCCGTGCCGTTCTCGGTCAAGTCGCCGAGGTGCGCCATGAAGACGATGTTGTCGCCCTCGGCGTTCGCGTTGTCCAGGATGTACTGGAACGACGCCTGCAGGGGCTCGGGCTTGATGCTGTCGCCGAAGAACAGGAACTGAGTGTCGGGCATCACAGCCACCGTGAACTGACGGCTCTCGGTGTCCGGCCTCCATCGCCCGCGCTGCCGCGCGGCCGGGTTGCCGGAGGCCGGGCCGGACGTGGCCGGCGCGGCGGCGAACGCGGGCGCCGCGCTCCCCGCCGTGAGGGCCGCGGCCCCTATGCCCGCGAGCCCGGTCGTCTGCAGGAACGACCTACGGCTGCGGCCGGCCGCCCCGCCGGCCGACAGGTCATCGGCGTCGTGCTGGTCATGGTTGCACATCTATCCTCCACAGGCCCCCGCGGCGACTGTTCGGCCGGAGCGAGCGAGTCGCACCGTACGGGGGATCGGCCAACGAACGGAGAACGTTCCATGAATCGCCTGCATCCGGAAAAAGCAGCTCGCACCAGGCATTTCACGGAATTTGTGTAGTCTGGGCACGGGGTGTCCGGGGGAGTTCCGGGGGAGGCATGGCCCCGTCTCCCGTGGCGCGACAAAGGGTGCGGCCGGCGTGAGCATGGTGGGGGACGTTGGTGCCGTCTTTGAGAGGGCGTTAAGTCCCATCTCTCTGGGTTCGTGATCGCTCGTTCGTGTGACTGGTTGCCGTTCGGGGCGGCGATTGGGCATGTGCATGCTCGGATATCGGCATGGAGCGTGGGCCGTATCCGAGCGACTTATCGGACGAACAGTGGGCGTTGACCGAGCCGATGACCTTGTCCTGGAAGCAGGACCGTGTGGCGCGGTCGGCGACCAAGGATCCCGGGACCTGTGATCTCTGGGAGGTCGTGAACGCGATCTTCTACCAGAACCGGACGGGCTGCCAGTGGCGCTACCTGCCCCATGACCTGCCCGCCTGGTCGGCGGTGTTCTATTACTTCACGCTGTGGCGCAAGGACGGGCTCGACCAGCGGATCCAGGAACTCCTGCGCTGCCAAGTACGGGAGAAGGCCCGCCGATTAGAGGACCCGTCCCTCGTGGTCATCGACACCCAGTCCGTGCGCGCGGCCGCGGGAGTCCCGAAAACCACGACGGGACTGGACGCCAACAAGCGGACGCCGGGGCGCAAGCGGGGACTGGCCGTCGACGTGCTGGGACTGATCATCGGTGTCGTCGTCCTGGCCGCCTCCGCGCACGACAACGCCGCCGGGGTGGCCCTTCTCGACCAGGCAGCGGATCGGTGCGGGATGCGCCTGGAGAAGGCCCTGGTGGACCAGGGATTCAAGGACGAGGTCATCATCCACGGTGCACTGCTGGACATCACCGTCGAGGTCGTCCGCCGCAACCCGGAGGACCAAGGCAAAGGCTTCGTCCCACAGCCGAAAAGGTGGGTGGTCGAGCAGGTCAACGGCACGTTGATGCTGCACCGGCGCCAGGCCCGCGAATACGACCACCGGCCCGACAACGCCGCCTCGCGTGTCTACTGGGTCTCCACCGCGAACATGACCCGCCGCCTCACCGCACCCGCACCAGCCTGGCGCGATGACACGTCATCACCTACTCCGACTACTCGCCCTCCCAGTGCGACGGCGAGCTGTACATCGACCCGCGCTACACCCTGGACTCCAACAGCGACGCCACGACCTGGAAGATCGGGGTCATGGCCCGTATCTGGAAGAACGGCCAGCCCAAG
>NZ_JBFAJH010000090.1:0-15869 GCF_040655115.1 Streptomyces atratus
AAGGAGAAGTACGCCGTCGGGCTGGTGGTGCCGCCGGGCGGATACTACTACGCGGAGGCCCGCGGAGCGGGTAGTACATCGCTGCGCGATGTACGAGCGAAAAACGCCTCGCTTCGCTCCGGCGTTTCCGAAGGGACCGGAGCGCTTCGCTTATCCGGTCAATCCCTCTGCTTCGTACAGGGATTGGTGGTAGGTCAGCAGGCGTGCTGCGCTTGCCTGCTGGGAGCCTTCGCTGCGCTTGCCTGCTGGGAGCCTTCGCTTCGCTTCGGCTCCTGGGGTGTGTCCGCTGCGCTCCCCCACCCTGGTCCTTCCGGCTACGCCTCCAGGACATGGACCCGCAAAGCGGGTCCGGCTGGCTACAGGGACGGCTGCTGGGTGGGGTGCTTCCTTATGGCGAAACTTTCTGGGGATCCGGATTTGGGGCTCGCGCCTCTGTTGGCATATCAACTCGTTAGCCGGGGCGGCTGTTGAGCTGCCGTCAGCCAGGGTGTGGCTCTGTGTGTGGTGTCGCTGTTCATCCTCTGGGGATGTACCAGGGCACGAGGCGCAGGAGGAGGTCGAGGGTGTTGCGGGCGGAGGTGCGGATGTCGGATGTGGGGGCAAATGCTGCGCCGAGTGCGATGACGGCGGTGACGGTCGCGAGGAGGGCAGTGATGGTGAGGAGGAGTCGCCATGGTGGGTCGGCGGGGATGGTGGCGGCGGCGAGGAGGGTGGCGAGGGTGAGGGTGGCTGCGCGAGCTCGGTAGCGGGTGCGGTGGTCTGGGGTCATGGCTGTCCTTGCTGTGGTGTCCGGGCTTTCGCCGGGTGTAGCACCAGTGAGCCATAGGTGATTTTCTGCAGAAAATGGCACCTCTCGGGGTTCTCATGGTGGGGTGACACGAGGAGCTCCGAGCCAGGCCGATCAGTACGTCATCGATGAACTCGCCTCCCGGGGAGTGGTGGTGACGGCGTCGCAGCTGGAGAGCTGGCGGCGTGCCGGACTGCTGCCCCGTCATGGGCGCCGCGGACTCGGGCGCGGCCGGGGCTCAGTGGTCGCGATGGTGGATCCCTTGGTGATCGAGACCGCGGCGGCTCTGGTCCGGCACACCCGGCAAGGCCGTGACCGGCGGTGTGCTGTGTTGGGCTGGTTCGCCGAAGCGGGCAAGCCGCAGTTGCCGGGCGCGGTACCAGTGCCCGAGCCGCCAGCCGCCGCCGTGCATGAAGCCGTCGTGTGGGCTGTTGCCCGCTCCCCCGTGCAACAGATCCTCGATCTCGCCCGCGCCTCTGGGAGCGGGGGTGAGGAGACCGGGGACGCCTTCTACGCCGCGGCCGGTGAGCTGCTGCGCGCGCACCCTCACCACGTGTCCGCTCATCCCGGTGTAGTGCGTGCCGCGCTGATGGCCGGCCAGGACGTGCCGGAAGGGCCTTCGGGTGAGGGGATCGTGCATCTGCTCGCCGCAGTCGGCATGGGGCCGGACGAAGTCGGCGCGGACGCCATGGCTCACGCCTTCGCCGCGACCGGCATGTTCGGACTGCCCGCGCACGAGTGGGCCCAGATGCTCAGCGCTGCGGAGCAAACCGAAGGGCCCGCTGTCGACTGGAGTCTGCTCGACCGGGCATTCGACCCGCTGGCCCAGGCGCAGCGGGCGGTCTATCAGGACCTGCTGGATGCCCGCACTGTCCTGACGGGGCTGCGCGGTTTCGGGGCCATGTACTTCATGCACGCTCTGTTCATGCCGGACACCGCGGGCCTCACGGCGCTGCGGGAGCGCATCGACGCGAGCGGGATGGGCGTGGCCCTGATCGGGATGCTCAACCTGTCCGCCTCACCAGCAGTCTTTGCCTGGGACCTGACGGTCTGTCTCGACCGGGCCTGGCACGAGCTCCACGACGCGCTGTTCGACCCGGGCCTCTTCGACCTCTCCGGCCAGGAGTCGGGCGCCACCCACTTCATGGATACCTGGATCCGGGCCGTCAGGGAACAGATCCCGCCTCGATGACCAGGAGCGTCCGTGCTCCGTCCCCCTCTTTGTGTGGCTGGGGTGCGCGAAGAACTGCATGCCCGTCACCCGAACGGGTGACAGCGCGTGAGGGTGCAAGAGGCGTGGTCTTCGTGGTGAGGCGGGCGTACCGGGGGCTGCCTTCAACTGGCTCCAGAGAAAGCCCAATCAGTATCAAGAAGCAGCACTCGCCGCCGGCCTGGCCAGCCAGGCGGGCAGCCAGCGACCGGCCGGGTAGGTAGCGACCCGGCCGGTGAGTGGGCGCCCCAGTGGGTGGGTGGGCCGGCGAAAGAAGGCTGTGCCGGAGCGCACCACCCCGTTCGCCCCGGCGAGGTATTCCGTAACAGTGCTGGTCACGGCCCCTGTCGTGCAGTGTCTTGCGTGCTCGCGGACCAATCGAACCTAATTCGTCTACTAATCCGTGCTGTCTTTGACGGACTTTTCAGCCCGATAATCTGCGGGAAGATCGTGATTGTTCGCGGGCAAATCTCGTAATTAGCAAAC
The DNA here is from genome assembly GCF_040655115.1 of Streptomyces atratus. Classification (GTDB taxonomy): domain Bacteria; phylum Actinomycetota; class Actinomycetes; order Streptomycetales; family Streptomycetaceae; genus Streptomyces; species Streptomyces atratus_D. The sequence continues at coordinate 2,484 of NZ_JBFAJH010000090.1, forward strand.
AACTGCAATACGATGCGAGTCTTCGGACATAATGCCACGGGGCGGCTGGTGAATTACGCGACAACATTCCGAAGCACATTCCGCCTGTAATTTGGCGTGCTATATTGGCTACAACGTCCGCACATGGATGTGGACCCCACCCGTTTGCCAGTCCAGTTGGGGTCCACGTGAAAAGACCAGCGCTGACGGGAGGGGGTCCACCTGCCCGGGTGGACCCCCTCTATCTACGGGATTATCGGGTCAGCTCACGTGCCAGGCGAATGAGCTGGTAGAGCGCGTATGCGCTCAACCCCACTCTTCGCAAGACACGTTCGCCTGCTTCCGAGAGCCGCAGTGTCCGCGCCAGCCGGATGAGCCACGAAGGGCGATCACCGGTTGGCGTGGTTGGCATGGTCAAATCACCCCCCTTCAAAGCTAGTTGCTGTTGCTTCACTGAGGGCATTCAGAACATTACACGAATGGGACGCGTCTCCGGTCACTGTCCGGATTACTCGGAGAACCCTTTGATGGGGAGTCACGGCACGCGCGTACACGAGCCCGCGCAGATCACCCATAGGGGCCAGAGGAGAAAGGCTCCGACTCTCTGCAGGAAACCGGAGAATGGAGTCGTGCTCTCCATCCCGCCGAACGCCCACGACTGCGGGCTGCTGCAGGGGCGCGTTCTCTGTGGCGGTCTCGAGGATCTCGGCCTGACTGGGCCGGGGAAGTGGGACGCAGCGGCGGTGGGCGGTCCTGGTGCACGGAACTGCTCCAGCCGCTGTTCGTACTGGTACGCAATGCACTGCAGTTCGGACTTCGCATGATGCCAGCCCCGGATGGTTCGCTGGGGGGTACGGCCTCGGCACCGAGGTCAGCGACACGCGGCAGGCCGGTGGTGGGCGCGTCTCCACAGGCGGCCGCCACGAACTCCAGCGTCTTCGGGCAGAGCGCCGACCCGGCATCACCGTCCAATACCTGAGCGTGCAGGCTCCGGGCTGCTCTACATTGCCTGTCATGTCTGCAACTCCCCCTCGCACATGGGGTTCTTGGCGCCATCTGCGTCCTATGAAGGGCGTCAGCCACGTTCATGTCGTCCGGAATGTCGATGACGGCGTCGTCGGGGTGCTGAAGTCTCCCCGAACTAACGGTGGGAAGGTCACCCACACCACACGGCAGCGCTTCCAAGAAGAGGTGCGGCGGATGGAGGAGCTGACCCGTGTGGGAGTGGCGGGCATCGTGCCGGTCCTCGACGCCGATCCGAAGGACCCGCCGCAGTGGTTCGTGATGCCGCAGGTACGGAACCTGCGCGCCGTGCTCAGCCCGGGCGGTCGGAAGGCTGAGCTGCGGGATGTGGTGGAGGCGATCCGCGTGATTGCGGACACGCTGGCTCCGCTCGCCGACCGGGGCATCTCCCACCGGGACATCAAGCCCGACAATCTCTTGCACCACCAGGGCCGGCCGCTGGTCGCGGACTTCGGGATCGCCGGCTGGCCCCAACGGCCGAGGGTGACTGCCGTCAACTCCACTATGGGACCGGTGTACTTCCTGGCTCCGGAGATGCGCTCCTACGACCCGGTGAATCCCGGCTTCGCCGCCGATGTGTGGTCACTGGCCAAGACCCTGTTCGTGCTCGCCAAGGGACTGGAGTTCCCGCCCGAGGGCACCCACTACGTGCAAGGCCCCCCGTATTCGCTGTGGGCCGAGGGAGCGGAGGCGGCGATGGATCTCGCGCCGGTCATGGAGGCGGCGACTGACCACGAGCCGCGCGATCGGCTGACGATGGCCGACTTCCGTGACGAGCTCTCGGCCTGGCTGGAGCTCCACCCCGGCCCAGTTACGCCCGCCTTCCCTGCCTTGCGGCGGGGCTTTCGCGCCCTGGACGCGGCCACCGTCGATCTGCGCCGCCACGAAGAGGAGTTGCGCAGACTGTTGCCACCCCTAATGCGTCGCCTGGCCAAGAAGCAGCATGACGATGCGGATCAGTGGCTCAGGCCTGCCCTGGGGGAACGGCATACAGAAGGTGTACGCCTGATCGACGGGCATGGCTACCCCGACGATCCGGAGTACGACATGGGCGTGGACGGCATGTGCTTGATGAGTACCGTGCCAGACGCCGCAGGGCGCCGCGTCGTGCTGGGCGGGTTCCTCATGGGCACCGTCACCACCCTGACCGCCGAAATCCAACAGGCAGACACGCTGTTGGGCAGTTGGACCGAACACGTCAATGTACTGCTGCCGAGCGCCCTCGTCGCGCTGCGCCGCATGAGCGAGCAGGCACAGGCCGCACTCTCCGCACTCGGATGAAGCGGCGGGACGGCGCAAGGCGGACCTTGGAAGCGGACGTAGTGCGCCAGCCACCGGCCCCTGCCCGAGTCTCGGTCCAGCGGAGGCCGCCGATGGCCGGGTGACGGTGCGAGGTTGGTGCCGATGGGTGCTGGGTCAGGTTTGGTCTTCTCGTACCGGGACGCCTGCCTGTGCGACCTTGTTCGGCTCGTCGTGGGACAGCATTCCGGCGGGGTCGATGAGGGGAACGATCACCGGGTAGAGGTCTTCTCCCGCGGGGGTGGAGTGGCCGTCGTGGCGCTTGGCCACGGCGAACCCTGCACCGGCGACGAGGTCGGCGAGCTGCAGGGAGGGATGGTCGCTTGACTTGCCGCGCAGCAGTTCGCCCAGGCGGACATCCCGGGAGACGTAGCGGAACTCCGGGTGTCCCAGACCGCGGGCTTCCTGGTCGATGTTGTCGAGTTGCTGGTCCGTCAGCGTGCGCTGGTCGTCGGTAAGGATGTTGACCCGGCCCACCTGCAGGGACCAGTTCCCCGTCACAGCAGCCACAGCGGGGATCAGAGGTTCCAGCGCGCCGGCGAGGGAGGCGTCCGGTCCGAACGCGTCATCGAGGAACTCGCGCCCTTCCTCCCGTGTCGTGCGCAGCAGTCCCAGAAGGCGGGTTACGTTGCGTCGGGACGAGCGGGCCCAAGCCTCTTCGATGACGTCGTAGAAGTCGTCGACGCTGACCTTCTGGTCGCGGTTCTTCTGCGAGGTGAAGGCGACCGTTGCGGTGAGCAGCCGGTCGAAGAGTGCTGGTCCGAGGGCCCGCGGGCCCTCGGTGAACAGGTCTCTGGCCATCTTGCGGGCGATGCCGGTGTTGCGGATGTCCAAGCCCTGCTTGTGTGTCTGCTCTTCGACGAAGAGGTCGATGAGCTTGCCGACGATGAAGTAGTGCTTGTCCAGGATGTATACCGAGGCCCGCTGCTCGAGGGGTCCGCCGGGACCGAGGAGTGCGGTGAGGGCCTTGCGGCGTTGTGTCTGGCCGTCGCGGGCGAAGGAGGTGCTGAACCTCAGCTCCGAGGCCTGTATGCGTGTGGTTTTGCGGAGGTTGTCGATCAGGTCGGCAGCGTCTTCGTCGCTGATGGCCACGGATCCGATGGTCATGTAGCGGCTGCGGTTGCCACCATGAAGTTGGTCGCCGTCCCATCCGGACTCGTCCAGGGCTATCCATCGCCCCGTCCGGTCGTCGTCGCGGGTAGGTTGAGGGCGGTTGCGGCGGCTGTACTGCTCGCCGAACAGGCCGGTGCCGACGTTCGGTTGCCGAGGGAGTGTGTTCACGGGCCCGAGCATGTGACGGCAGGTGGGCCCGGGGCAAGGGCCAGCGCGGTGGCGATCGCCCACACCGGTTCGTAGGCGGTGCCGAGGATGTTCTTCGGATCGGCACCGGGCGTGATGTAGACGGGGACGATGAGGCGGGCGATCTTGCCGGAGACGTCGATGCGCAGGGCACGGCCGAGGGCCTGGACGCAGCGGACGACACTGCGGGTGGGGTCGGCGAAGACGATCGCGTCGACGCTGGGGATGTCGATGCCTTCGGCGATCAGCCGGGCGTTCGCCATGATCGCGCACGGGGCGGCGGCGAAGCGGGTGAGGATGTCGGCGCGTTCCTGGTGGTCGGCACCGACACCACCGGGCCGAAGGCAGCCCACGAGCGGCGCAGCGGCGGGGCCAAGATCTTGGGCGTGGCGGCACAGCGTGGATCTTTTGCGTAGGAGGCCACCGTTACGCCAGGACGGCGGGCTCGGCGCTCTCCTCGGCCCAGTCCCCCTCGAAGAGGCTCGCGAGCAGGGTGTCGTGATTGGTGTTCAGCTGGCCGGCTCGTTTCTTCGTGCGGGCCTTAGCCAGCCACGGGCCGATCCTGACCGTCTCCCCGTCCACGGTGATCGTCTCGCGGGCGGTGGGGGCGCGGTGTTCGCGGTGGAGGAAGAGTTCGAGGAGCTGGACGGTCTGGGCGAAGGTACGGCGCGCACGGCGGGGCGAGGCGATCGGGTTCGTGGCGGGGGTGAGCCCGAGGGCGGTCAGGAGGTGGTGCTGGCCAGCGTCGAGCCTGTTCCACTGGGTGAGCTGGCGGGTGAGCCAACTGCCGATCTTCACGTCGCCCAGGACGGTGTCCGGATGCAGGGTGGTGGGGTCGTTGCCGGCTGCGAGGTGGGCGCGCACAAGGTGGTACTTGCGGTGCCAGTCCGCGCCATAGGGAACCTGCCAGTACGCGTCGATGACGGTGAGGTCGGCGGCCCGGATCTCGTCAAGGCGGTTATGGGTGGCGAGGGAGCGCTGTTCGGCGAGGAAGGCGCCGAGGGGGGTGGTGGAGGGAGCGGCCAGGTGACCGTGGGCGCGGTGGTAGTCGGCAGCAGCGGTGAGGCGGGCGCGCCAGGCGGCCTGGTGTTTGTCCCAGATCATGCCGAGGGCGTCGAGTTCGGCGGTGAAGTCGGGTTCGAGGCGGCCGGTGTGGTGGGCGTCGCGCATGGTGGTGATGAAGCGGCCGAGTTCGTAGCCGACGGTGTCGGTGTGGTCGGTGGGGACGTCGAGGTGACCGTGGGTGTCGTGGAAGGCCTGGGCTGCGGTGAGGCCTTCGCGGCGGGCGCGGGAGACGGGGCCACGGGGGTTGAAGGAGATGAGGTCCATGGCGCGGGCGATGCGTTCGGGGTGGACGGTGAAGTCGAAGTGCCACCGGTGAGCGATGATGCTGCTCGTCTCCCGGGGCAGTCGGTTGGCCTTGTTCGGCAACCGTTCCAGGATCCGGTGGTCGTGGCTGGCCAGGGCGGTGGCGATCGCCCACACCGGCTCGTACGCGGTGCCCAGGATGTCTTCGGGGTCGGCGCCGGGCGGGACGTAGACCGGCACGATCAAAAGGGCGGTCTTGCCGCTGACGTCGATGCGCAGCGCACGTCCCAGGCCCTGGACGCAGCGGATGATGCTGCCGGTGGGGTCGGCGAACACCACCGCGTCCACGCTTGGGATGTCGACGCCTTCGGCGATCACTTTCGCGTTCGCGAGGATCGCGCAGGAGGAGGCGGCGAAGTCGGCGAAGATCTTGGTGCGTTGGTCGGGAGTGTGGTCGCCGTCGACGAAGAACGTCTCGGGGTTCAGGCCGCGGAAGGCATCGGGGTCGGTGCGGCGCAGCAGGCGCAGGGTGTGGCCGAGCTCGCGGGTGAATCGCTTGGCGTCCTCGACGCGGTGGAAGAAGACCAGGACACGGCGCAGGTGGTGTGCGGCCATGGTCCGAAGGACGGCCAGGTGCAGGGCGGTGGAGCGCAGCGCGTCGTCGGTAGTGGCGGCGTCGTCGGTGGTGGTGCCGGGGGCAGGGACGTTGAGGGTGGTGCGCAGTTCGCTGTCGGTGATGGTGGGCACCACGATGCGGTAGTCGGCGGCCACTTTGTCGGCGATGGCCTGCGACAGGGGGCAGTCGAAGATCTTTTTGCCGTAAACGGCTTCGTTGTCCATGGAGTTGGCCGCTGCGTCGATGTCCGTGTCCGGGCGGCCGGTCCTGCGGCGAGAGCGCGGGCGGGTGCTCGCGGAGCCGGCGACGTCGGGTGCGGCGAAGCTGCGCGGGGTCGCGGTCATGTAGAGGCGGCGCTCGGCCCTGACCCGCTGCGCGTCGTTGACCGCGGCCCACTTCTTGTCCGGCCGGCCGGCGATGCGGTGCGCCTCGTCCAGGATCGCGAGTTCGAACGGGGGGACTGAAAGTCCGGTGTGCCGGGTTGCCGCCTCGATCTTGTCGAGGGAGTCGTAGGTGCAGATGACCGTGAGCGCGGGGAGCTGGTCCTTGCCCGGGCCCACGACGGACATGGCGGCGGCCAGGGCGGTGGCGTCGGTGGTCGAGCCGACCCGGTTCGCGTAGAGCCGGTCGTGGCCGGCGGTGTCCATGGACGAGACGATCACCATGTGCTCCAAGTGACCGTCCTGGCGCCACGCCAGAGCGGTCTGCGCGGCCAGGTCCAGCGTCGGGACCACGACCAGGACCAGGCGCAGACCCAGCAGGTCCACCAGACGGATCGCAACCAGGGTCTTGCCCGTGCCGGTCGCCGACACGAACAGGCCCCGGGTTCCCGGTCTGCGTAGGTGCCGGGCCGCCGCGTCCCGGCCCTCGACCTGATGCGGGCGCAGCACCCGCCGCGCGGGGCGTCGCTTCGGGGTGATCTCGACGGCCTTGACCATGACGCCCATCATCGCGCAACCACTGCGGTCTCCTGGACCGGTTACCGAACACGGGCGCAGCGGGCCGGGATCGGTCTGAGGGCCCCAGCCGCAGCGGTGTGACCGGGGAATGTCGCACAGTGTCGGCGTACACCTGAAAGTGCACAGGCGAGTACAGCCGAACGTGCACAGCGGTGGTGCCCGAGTTCCGTTGGTGGTGCGGCTTTGCCGGTCAGTTCTGCTCGGGGGCGAGGCGTGCCGCGCGGGTTGTGAGGTGGCGCCGTTCCGGTGTGCTGGTGGCGCGTCGGGCTGCCTCGCGATAGGCGTGGGCCGCTGCGTCGAGGTCGCCGAGCTGTTCCAGGAAGTGGGCGCGGGCGGCGAGCAGGCGGTGGTGGCGGGCCGTCCGTTTGTCGGATTCCAGTACCGCCAGCAGATCGAGCCCGGCAGCGGGTCCGTGCACCATGGCGACGGCTACCGCGCGGTTGAGGGTGACCATCGGGTTCGGTGCGAGGTGCTCCAGCAGGTCGTAGAGGGTGAGGATCTGCGGCCAGTCGGTGGCCTCGACGTGCTCGGCCTCGTCGTGGACGGCGGCGATGGCCGCCTGCAGCTGGTACGGGCCCACCTGTCCGCGGGGCAGGGTGCGGCTGATCAGGTCGAGGCCCTCCGCGACAAGCCGGCGGTTCCAACGGGTGCGGTCCTGCTCGGCCAGCGGCACCAGGTCGCCGTCGGGTCCGGTGCGGGCGGGGCGGCGCGCGTCGGTGAGCAGCATCAGGGCAAGCAGCCCGGCCGTTTCGGTGTGGTCGGGCAGCAGGCGGTGCAGCAGGCGGGTGAGCCGGATCGCCTCGGCCGACAGGGCCGGCGCGGTCAGGTCGGCGCCGTCGGTGGCGGTGTAGCCCTCGTTGAAGATCAGGTACAGCACGTGGAGCACCGCCTCCAGCCGTTCGGCCCGGTCGGCTGCCCTCGGCATGCACAGCGGGGTGGCGGAGGTCTTGACGGTTTGTTTGGCGCGGCTGATGCGCTGGGCCATGGTCGCCTCGGGGACGAGGAAGGCCGCGGCGATCTGGGCGGTGGTCAGGCCGCCGATCGCGCGCAGTGTCAGGGCGATCCGGCTGGGCTCGGACAGTGCCGGGTGGCAGCACAGGAATAGCAGCGCCAGGGAGTCGTCCCGGTCAGCGTCCGGTTCGGCGTCGGCGGCGCGGCTCAGCAGCTCGGCCTGCGGAGTGGCCAGGGCGATCCGGTCCTCGCGGCGCTGGCGCGCCTGCTCACTGCGGACCTGGTCGACCAGCCGGCGGGAAGCGACGGTGACCAGCCATCCCCGGGGATTGTCCGGAGTTCCCTCGGCGGGCCACTGGAGGGCGGCGGCCAGCAGCGCCTCCTGGACGGCGTCCTCGCATGTGTCGAAGACGCCGTACCGGCGGATGAGCGCGCCGAGGACCTGCGGCGCCAGTTCGCGCAGCAGGTCCTCGACGCCGGGCCTCTCGGTCACAGGTCCGTCGCGGCGTCGTGCAGCACCGGCCACAGCTCGACCGGCTCGATGTCCGCGAAGGGCATGTCGGCGGCGATCTCCTGCGCGCGCTCCAGGGACTCGCAGTCCAGCATGTAGAAGCTGGCGATGTACTCCTTGGTCTCCAGGTACGGCCCGTCGGTGACCGCCGGGACGCCGTCCTTTCGGCGCACCAGCTGCGCGTTGGCCGAGTCCGCCAGGCCGTAGGCGCCCAGCAGTTCACCGCTGTCGCGGTACTTCTTGTTGAACGCGTCCTGCTTGGCGATCGCCTCGGGCCAGGCATCGGCCGGGAAGGAGTCCCACTTGGCCTGGTTGCCGTAGATCATCGCAACGTACTTCATCAGGTGTCCCCTTGTGTCCCGCGCGCCCACTCGGCGCGCTTGCACCCCTCAGTCGGAGCCGGGCACAGGTCCTCGACATCCGGCACGAAACAATTCCTTCGGCTGTTCTTCCGAACCGTGGTGGCGGGCTGAACCGCCCGAACGGCACAAACGATCAACCTACCCGGCGCCCTCCGCCCAGGGACAGCCACCCGCACCGGTGCACGTTCGCGCGTACCCGACTGTGCAGATTGACCCGTACGCCGACACACAGAACAGGAGGGCGTTCAACGGCCCTGCATGAGCGATGCCGCTCCCGGTGCCCTGGAAGCGGCGCCGTGTCCTGCGAGCGTCAGGTGGTGGTGGGCCAGGTCCGCAGCAGCGCGGCAATCCTCGCGGCGGTGCAGGCGGAATCGAGGAGAAGGTCTTTGAGAGCGATCGCGTCGTCGCGGGTGGGCTTGACGGGGATACCGGCGGCTTCGAGATACATGACGCCGGTGGCAGCGGCCACGGCCATGTTGGAGCGCTCGAGCCAGCGGCACCGGCCGAGGTTGTCCACGAGTGCTGCGGCTTTGGCGTAGGGGCCGTCGTAGACGGGCTGCTCGAAGAGTTCGGCCCGGTGGCGGGCGACAGCGGCGACGGGGACGCCGTAGTCGTCGGGGGCGGGATCGTCCGCGCCGGCCACCTCGGCGACCTGCAGGATCCAGGGAACGTCGATGTGCAGTTCCATCACGCGGCGCGCACTCCCGAAGGCGCCTGCTGGGCATCCTCGGCCTCGTCGAAGACCGACTGGTGCTCGGACAGGAAACGCGCGGCAGCGTCCACCGCACGGGCGCGCAGGCCGCTCGCGTCGTCCTGCACAAGGCGGGCGAGGTAGTCCCCGATGCTCAGCCCGAGGTCGGCGGCGCGCTTCCTCGCAAGTTCCGCGACGTCCTCATTCACGCGTGCACCCAGCTGTGTCTTGGCCATACCCCACATGGTAACATCTGTTACCAGACTGTCCAGGCAACTACGGAAGCGCCGGCTTCGTCCTTCCATCCTGTCGACGCGGTCAGCTCTTGCCCGGTGGGCAGCCGACCGTGGGGCTACGCGCACAGTCGTAGGTTCACGCGCCCCGGGCATCAAGGGCGCGGCGGGCGGGTGCGGCCGGCAGCAGCAAGGGACTGTGGGGAGCGGGGACATCTGATGGGCGTCGTGGGCGAAAGTCTCGGTCATGCAGTAGCGGCCACGGCCACCCGGCCGATCCCGAAGACGGCGGGCGCGCAGGTGCGGTTCCTGGTGAAACGACTGAAGGGCACCCGGCCGGTGGCCGACCTGCTGGGGGTGTCCCAGCGCACCGTCGAGCGGTACGTCAAAGATCAGATCAAGACGCCGCGTGCCCAGCTCGCATCCCGGCTCGCCGACGAGGTCCGCACACGGTGGCAGCCGCGGGTGAAGGAGAACGCGAAGAAGAACGCGGCCATCTCCACCGGCATCGTCGTGGAAACGAGAGCGCGCTTCGGGTTCACCGCCGCGCCGGGCAGCACGGACGACGGACGCATCCGGCGCATCACCCAGCACCTCCCCGCCACCTACGCAGCCCGCCTCTTCGACGCACAGGCCGCCGGCGCCCCGGAGCAGCAGCTCCAGGCCGTCCTCGCCGAAGGACTCCAACAGGAATACTTCAAGGACCGCGGCCGCCGCGCCGACGGGCTCCTGGTCGAATTCACCGACATCGACTACGTAGAACTCAGCTTCTGAATGCCTCCGGCCTGGTGGCCGGATACACCCCATTGCGCTGAGCTTTTCAGTTGGCGGTCGAGCACTTCAGTTGGCGTGATCTGCCAGGCCTGACCCCGATCTCATGACTCCTTGAGCCCATGCTCGGCCGCCTGCTCGGGTGTGTAGAGGTAGAGGCTTTCGCGAAGCGCGTCAGCGAATGCCTCGAAGGCTTCCCCGTTCCGTGGCTGGACGGGTGGAGGGAAAGATAGGTCGCTGGAGCGACGGGGCCATATCCGGGCGACGGAAAGGTGGAACTCACGCGCGTGCTGGATGACGACGTCCACGGCCGGGAAATAGACGTAGATGCACAGATGCCCGATCTTCATGGGGCAGAAGAACCCGACCGGCTGAGGGGTGTCAGGAGTGGATACACCTGTGAGGTCGATCCTCACGGTGTGACTGGTGACGGTGGGGTTGCGTTCGGGGCAGGACCCCAGCCAGACGCGCGTTCCACCAGGAATCGCTCGGTGAGTACGCATTCTCCGGAGCTGATGGGACGGCAGGAGGGGCTCCTGCTGAACCTGGTCGGCCATCATCGCTGTCTTTGTGGCCCAGAGCGCGATCTGGCGTTGCTGCTGGAGGGAGATGAGATCAAGGTCCTGCCGGATGATCAGTGGTTCGAGGGCTTCCTTGGAGGATGTTTCAAGCTTCGACATCCAGCCGTTGTTGCAAGGGGCACACACCTTCTTGACCGTGAAGTCCAGGCCCAAGCTCTCTCTGGTCACCTCGTAGGCGCCCGCCCCATAGCGGGCCTGTTCAGTCTGCTGTCGCCCTGGCGGAAGATACTGGTTCAGCCACTGAGGGAAGACATGTTCTCTGGTGACGGGAGAACTACCGCAGAAGACGCAGGACATCAGCAGAGCGTAGCGAACGGGGTCCGGTGGGGCTCCGCACCGCCCAGGGCCGCTACACCACGGTGCCCACCCGGTCTGGCCTGAAGTGCTCAACCTGCCAACCGGGGTGCTCAGTCACACCCATGCCGGCGGCTCCCGCCTCGCGTCGCGGTGCGGCTCGTGGCGGCTGTCAGGCGTTGGTCTTGGAGACGGCGGCGCGGAATTCCTGCGTCATCAGGACGACTGAGCCGCGCTCTACGGGCGCCGGGCCCGGCTCTCCCCACACCTTGTGCAGCACGGCGCGCAGCCGGTCGTCCATCGCAGCGGCGACCACCGCCTTGTGCTCGTCGGGCACGTCACGTGTGTCCTGGACGGCGACCATGGTGCCGTACTGAACTTGATTGGGTGATGGCGGCGCCGTTCGCCTGACGGTGGCTGGTCCGGTCCGGTGTCCCTGGACCGTGAGGTACGCACAGGGCGGCGGCTTGACCGACGCCGGGAGGGCCGTGAGGGAGCGGGTCCGGTTGAGGCCGTGGAACGCTTCGAGGGCGGGCAGAAGAATCGGGAGATCGCTGCCGCGTTGCGGGTCAGCGAGCGGTCCGTGGAGCGGTGGCGGCGCCAGTGGCGGGAGCGCGGCGAGGCCGGGGTCCTGTCGAAGGGGTCGCCGGGACGGCCGAGGCTCAGTGACCCGCAGATCGCCAGACTGGCACGGGAGTTGGAGCGTGGGCCTCTGGTTCACGGTTGGGCGGACCAGCGGTGGACGCTGGCGCGGATCAAGACGCTGATCGGCCGCCTGTTCCACGTGAGCTACACGGTGGAGGGCACCTGGCGGCTGCTGAGGCGGCACGGCTGGTCTTGGCAGCATCCGGCCCGGCGGGCGATCGAACGCGACGACGCGGCGGTCGAGGTCTGGAAGAAGGAGACATGGCCGTTGGTAAGAGGACCGCGGCGGCGTACGGCGGCTGGATCGTCTTCGAGGACGAAGCCGGGCAGTCGTTGACGCCGCCGCGCGCGAGGAGCTGGGGACGCAGGGGCTGCACGCCGGTGGTCCGGGTGCGCGGTCGGGGCTCGGGCCGGGTGTCTATGGCCGGGCTGACCTGCTACAGGCCCGGGAAGCGGTCGCGGATGTTCTACTCGGTCCGGGAGTACCGGGGCCGCAAGGGCGAGCCGAAGGGGATCGGCTGGCGCGACCTGCGGGACCTGCTGGTCAGGGCGCACATCCAGCTCGGCGGCCCGATCGTGCTCGTGTGGGACAACCTGCGTATGCACCTGGTCGAGCCGATGCGCGAGTTCATCGCCGACCACGCCGACTGGCTCACCGTCTTCCAACTACCAAGTTACTCGCCTGACTTGAACCCGCAGGAGGGCATCTGGTCGCTGGTCAAGCGCGACATCGGCAACCTTGCCGCAGCCGACCTCGACCAGATCACCCGCGCCGTCAAGCGCAAGCTCAAGCAGATCCAGTATCGCCCGGACTTTGTCGACGGCTGCCTTGCCGGCACCGACCTGATCATGGACGGCTGACCCGAGGCCGAGTTCGCCGCTGGATCACGCATCCCAGTCCGCATAGTCCCCGATCACCACGTCGTCGCAGAACGTCTCCCAGAACCCGTTGTCCGCGAGAGCGGTCTCGTCGATGCCGGAGATGAGATCGCGAAGCTCTTCCGCTACCTCCTCGTACCTGCCCTCGTCGCCGTCCGCATAGAACGGGAAGCGCTCGATCACCGCAGCCACGCATCGGTTGAAGGAGCCAAGATCGCTGTTGACGTGACGGGCCCTCGCTGAATCGATCGTGGGGATCTACACCATGTGACGAGTGGCAACGTCGACGGCGATGCGTCCGAACAGGCCACTCGTCGCGATGGCGACCAGCCCCCGCTTGCCGATCTCCCCGAGGAACACCGGCTCGCTCAGCGGCCGGTACTCGTATCCGATCAACCCGGCCGGGATGCCGGTCTCACCGAGGTCGATAGCGATCTGGGCGGGCGCCTCGGGCGGAGCCTCGACGCGGATCAAGACGAACTCGGGCTTCGGCAACTGCGGCAGGGGCTGACTCACGGGGAGATCTTCTCCCGAAGGACCGCCCCGGCAACACCCGCAGGCCCGCGAGACGAGCGACTGTCGGGCGACTCTTCCCGACATCACCCAATCAAGTTCAGTAGCTCGTCGAGGTTGGGGAGATGGAGGCTGGGCAGTGCGTCGAAAAGGTCGGTCTGGGCAGCGCGAATGCTCGCGGGACGCTCAGCGCCGGCGCCAAGGGCGCGGCGGTCGGTCATGAGGATCATCGTACGGCGCCCCTGACCACTAACGATCTTCTTCCCTGCAGCACGGGATGGGACCAGAATCTCCGCCATGTCAGAAACCCTCTGGGTCGCCGTCGGTTCGATCGGCACCACCTTGGCCTTCGGCTGTGTCGTATGGCAGGGATACCTGGGGCCTCCCCCTTGACCGTGGACACCATCCGAGACTGGACCATGAGGATCCAGAGAAAGATGGTCACGCATGGTGATGAAGGTGTACTCCGCCG
>NZ_JBFAJH010000091.1:0-14544 GCF_040655115.1 Streptomyces atratus
CAACGGAGAACTCCGGGCGGGCAGTCGGCGATGAAACAGGAAGTCTCACGGCGCGAGCCGTAAGAATCTCCCTCCTTCAGGAGGGAGAGCGTCAAGTGCCCTTCTTGGCCGACTCCGCCGACGGCCAGCGTTCGCCCCGGGCCATGACGTCCTCGAGTGGCTGGAGGTCTTCCGACAGCTCGGCCCACGTCCGGGACCAGAAATCGTCACAGGGATCACTAGGATCGCTCACCTCAGCCAACGCAGCCGCGAGTTGCAGGGCCGCGTCTGTGGGCTGTGCCGTGATCGTCATGCCGACGACCGCGTTTCTCCAGAAGGGCGCAATCCCGGGCTCGCGGCCGTGACGGAATGCGTGGTCGCATGCCTCGCCGATCCATCCGGAGCTCAGAAGTAGTCGGACTGTCTCGTAATGGACGCCGTCATCGCTGGTACGGGCCGCGACGTCCAAGATTTCCGCCCGGGCGGCGAGGGGATCACTATCGCCTAGCCGTTCAACGATGGTTCGGATGGCCGAGGAATCGTTGACCTGTTCCGCCGCTCGTGTGCGAAAGCGTGTCGCTTCCGCGTTCATCTCCAAGGCGTCGGCCAGCAGGGCCGCCTGCCACCACGCTCCGTCCGACTGGTCTATGTCAGTAGGGAGCGTGGCGAGCAGTGCCTGGGCGGTATCACGGTCGTCGGTGGAACAAGCGGCAACGACCCGGGCGGCCCGAAACCGGTTGCCCGCCGAGGTTCTCTGGGCGTCGCGGACGAGCCTGAGGCGGGAAACGGCGGCTTCCCGGTCGGGCCCCCTCTTCACCATCCCCTCGGCGATCCACACAATGTGGTTGGTTTCCTGGGCCGAATCGTCGATCGTGTCCCGCAGGAACCTGCGGCCTTCTTCCGCCAGATAGTCAAAGGTGGTGCGCTCCGAATCGTAGGAGTCGACGAGGAACCACGCTGCGAAGACCCGGGCATCGAGCCGTGCGCCGGAATTTCTCACCAGCCGCTGTGCCACTTGGCGAGCGAAGAGCGACTCACCGGACTCTGCAAGATCCTTGGCAAGATCGGCGATCAGGTTATGTGTGGCGAGATCGGATGGCGTCCGGCCGCTGAGCCACTGCTTCCAGAGCCTGACCGTGTCCTCCACATGGCCGGCCTTCCTCAGGCGAAGTCCTGCCTGGTGGATCCATCCGCCTGGCAGGTCGGCATGGCGCAGCACTGTCTTGAGCAATCTCAGCCCACGGTCTGTTGAGCCTGCGTCGATGAGGGCGTCGGCGGCGCATAGGGCTGCGAATGCGCTGCTTCGGCGACCGAGGGCTTCGATTCGGTCCACCGCGATGTTGTCGCCGCAGTGCCGCGCCAGCAGAGCGAGCGCTGCGGTGCGTCGGGCGGGGTGCACGACGGGTTCTTCAGCCAGTGCTCTCACCTCAGATGCCACGTCAGGGTGATGCATGAGCTGACCGAGGAGGCCGATCGTGTCGTCCCAGGCGGGTCCGTATTGGCGGTCCGTTAGCATGCGCAGCCCAAGCTGTCTGATCAGACGGCTTGCCACATCCGGGACGCGCTGCCCCGTCTCGACAGCGACACGCCCCGCGAGCAGTGCCTGCCAGGCACTGTCTTCTCTCAACCGGCGCCAGAGCAGTTCTGACTGATTTCCTGGTGCGGACGCCCATGAGGCAAGGGTGAGAACGAGGCGCTCATAATCGGCGTGATCGCTCTGAAGGAAGCATGCAGCGTCGTCCAGCCGTGAGAGGTCAGACCCCAGTTTGCGCGCCAGCACGGGGGCTGCAAGGAATTCGGCCAGTGACCGATGGGTGAATCGTGGCCGCCCATGAGCGGTGGCCGTGATCAGACCGGTTGAGGTAAGCAGCGTGGGCAGGATGTGCTCACTCAACGGTATGCCGTCGGGAACGGCCGGAGCGTGGGTCCGGGTCCAGGTGTCGGCTGCGGCAGTCAGGTCCGTATCGTCGTGTGAGAGGTGCTCGGCAGCGATGTGCGCCAAGAGCGGGCGCCGGTTGCTGTAGAGCCAGTCCGCGAGGACTTCCGCGTCCTTGCCGTAGGGGGCCAGGGCGGTGACGAGCCGGTGTCGGGACTGAACGGCCGCCGGTCGGACGTACAGCAGGTACCGGATGAATTGCGCGAACAGGCCCGTGCGAGTCATCGGTAGCCGCGCCTCGGAGTTGTTCTCGTGGACCACGGCGGCGATAGTGGCGAGCAGGGGCACATGTGTCAGGTCATCGCGGAAGGGGGAGTTCCTGATCTCGGCCAGGAACTCCGGAGTCAGCTCGGGGCGGCTCCGGGCGATGAACCATCGTTGAGCGAAGGACGTCAGCTGATCGTTGTCGAACGGCAGGAGGTCGCAGTCGGCGGCGCCGCTTTCGTACAGCGGGCGCACATCGGACAGGAACAGTGGCCGGGAGGTGATCAGGAACCGGTGGCCCCCCCGGTTTACCAGCCGCCAGCGCAAGGCATGAACCACCTTGCGGCGTAGGCCGACATCGAGGATCTCGTCCAGTCCGTCCACGCACACCAGCCACTCGGCACCCGGTGCGGGGCGTTCAGTGAAGGTCGCGGGATCGAGGACGAAGTCGGCTCTCCCGCCCAGTTGGCGGGCGAGCGCTGCCGTAAGAAGGGTAGGGAAAGTCCCGTCTCCGGTGAGGTCCGCAGCAGCAATACGCACGGGCACCAGCCACGGCGTGCCTGGATGCCGCGGGACGTGGCTGTCACCGGACAGCCACACACCCGACCAGCGTTGCACGAGCCTCTGCACCATGCTCGTCTTCCCCGAGCCGGGGGCACCCAAGACGACCGCGACTGGCCGTCTCATGACGAGGTCGCTTGCAGGCACGACCACCGACGGGCCGGGCCTGCTGGATCCGGTCCGCGCATCCGGGTCGACCGCGCGTACCCGCTCTCGGACATAGACATCGCCCAATGGCGGGGCGTCGGCTCCGAAGAGCTCGTACGGCAAATCGGAGCAAATGTCCTGTTGTGCGGCGAGGAGCTGCGCAACGTGAGCTGGCAGCACAGGTGCCCCTTCGCCGCCCGGTCCGGCAGGCTCAGCGAGCGAGAGTTCCGCGCGGCGGGATACGGCGCGGGCGCGGTAGTTGTCTTCCTCGTCCCGCGTCCGGCGCGCCTGCGCCAGCAGCACGTCCACCTTCTGTTCGAGCCGGGTCTCGTGGGGTGCCCGACTACGGTCGACCAAGCCCTGGAAAGCGCGGGCGAAGCCGTCGGCGTGCATGTCCACGAAGCCGTGGTCGAGATGCCCGAACTCCCCCGTCTCACGGTTGCGTTCGACGGCGCCCATCACCTCCTTGCGCAGCCCCTGCCGGCCGTCAGCCGTGTCGAACGAGCGGCGGAAGGCAGCCAGGACGTACTGGTCGCGGAACACGGCGAGGACAGACTCGGGCCGGTTCGCGCAGTACTCGACAAGGGTGTACGCGTACAGGCTGTCGAAGTCCTGTGGCGGCACATGGGGGTCGAGATGGAGAGTCTTCAGGGCCTGGATCACGCGCTCCCGGCGCAGCGCGCTGTCCGCTGCTGGTTTGGCCACCAGTTTGCCAACGATCCCCAACGCCGACGCCAAGATGTCCACCAGTTGTCTCCCCCGAACTCCACAACAGTGCAAGGTGGTTGATCGACGATACCTCTACCGCGCCGTCCCTTACGTCAACTACAGCACCCTCCGCGGGAACGGCAACGCCTCCGCACGCCGGCTTTTCCCCCAGTCGGCTTGATCAGCCGCCGTGGCCTGGAAACGGTCAGGTCGCGGCGGAAAGGACCTGCGACATTGCCCTGTAGCTGTCCGTCACACCCGCATGGTTGCCGAGCCGATGGCGCTCAAGGCGGACGGTGCCGAGATGCCATGCCTCATAGATCCGTGCCCGCACGAGGCGACCGGCGACGCGATCGCCGCCCTGCACCTGCTCCTGGAGAGCCGCATGCGCCGACGCCTGTTCACCGTCATCGACGCCGCCAACGTCACCAAGGCCGCCAGGGAGCCGCTGGTCGCCGCCGCCAAGCGGCACGACATGCTCGTCATCGCGATCATGGTCGCCACCCCGGCTCCGTGTGCGTCCAGCGGCAGGGCCCGCGGCCGGCCAACCGCACGGTGCCGGAAGACACGGTCTCAAGCAGCGCAAGGACGTGACTCCTCCCCCTCATAAATTGAGGGGGCTTCTCGCCATGCCGGTTGGGCTTCGCGACGGACCAGCCCGGCCCGTAGAACGTTGAGAGCCCCGACTGTGTCTGCGTGCGCGGTGTGGCCGCACGAGACGCAGTGGAACGTCTCTTGTGTGGGCCGGTTCTCCTTGGCGGTGTGCCCGCATTCGGGGCACCGCCGGGAGGTGTTGCGGGGGTCCACGGCCATCACCGCCGACGCTGGCTCGCAACTACCCCACGCTGGGCCCTCCGAGCATTGATACACCGACGGGCAGTCCCACCCGAGCAGACGTCAACGGCTTGGCCGGTTCAATCGAGCTCTACCTCGGCACGGACACGCTGTCCTTGCCCGATGGAAGCCTGCGCCCCGTCCAGTGGCGCAGTTACAGCACTGCTTGCCAACAGCACCAGGGGGAAGTCACCGAGAAGAGAACTATTCAACAGGCCTATGCTTCGAAACTCGCCAGTGCACAGCGTGACCCCTCGATCATTGATACCCAGGACTGGGCAGGCGTACGAGCCATCCTCGACACTGTCATCCACGCCTTCGAATAGACGCCGCTAAAATACGGCTTCACGTGATGTACCGCCACTGACACCGAGGTGCGGCACCCGCTGGCACCCAGCCGGTGCCGCCCGGGGCCGGGCTTGCCCGTCAGCGCAGAGGGCCGATCGCCAGGAATACCCTGTGAAGTTGGGAGTATCCCTGTCGAACAGCAAGAGCCGCCGTGCCAAGCTCACCGCCGACAATCTCGCCGCGCTCGCGACTTCGGGCTGGAGTGGGCACAGGACAGGTGATCTGAAGG
The DNA here is from genome assembly GCF_040655115.1 of Streptomyces atratus. Lineage (GTDB taxonomy): Bacteria > Actinomycetota > Actinomycetes > Streptomycetales > Streptomycetaceae > Streptomyces > Streptomyces atratus_D. Next base: position 4,947 of record NZ_JBFAJH010000091.1, read on the forward strand.
GGCAGCAAGGGGTGCGTGCCGGATTCGGCACGCACCCCTGCCCGTAGTCGCCTTGGCTGGGCCACACGCTCGCCGCCTGGGTCCCGGCCTGGCGCATGGTGGCACCGAAACTGCGAGCGCGTTCGCGGTGGCCCTCACCGGCTACTGGACCTGGCACCACGCACACGGTCCCGGCGGCGCACTGGGCGCGTGCCGGGGCCGGGCGGCGGAGGCGGGCCGGCAGTGGATCGGCCACCGGCTCGCCTGAAGCGGTTGCCTGGCGGGCGGCTCGTCGGCCAGGCCCTGGCTATTCCTCGGGGTCGTCCTCGCCATCATCGATCACGAGTAACCCGGGTACGGCCCAAACTGGGTTTCCTCCACCGCCCCAGAGTCGCTGGAACAACCGCGACGAGGTTGCAGGGCAACCAAATCCTTAGCCGTAATACGGTTCCGCTTTAGTCGGACCCATTCCGAACGAGTGAATCAGAGAACACAAAGAGCCTGACATCCGTCAGGATACTGAGTAGCGAATACATTGAAATGCAGATGTTTGACGATGAGTGAAGACTTAAGGAGCGAGCATGGCGGCGAAACAACAGGCCACTCCGATCACGCCTCAGGTGGCCATGACCCTGGCCGCCATCGCGGCAACTGGAGCGACTCCGCGTCCGTCGGGGGAAACCCTTCAAGCCCAGACCGAGCGGATCAAGCTCGGCATCTCCCGGCAGTTCTCCAACTCCCCCCTGACGAAAAACTGGACACCGACGTGGCTCGCGCTGAGCCCGGACAACGCGAACATGGCGTACATCGCCAAGAACAACGACGGCTCGAACCAGTTTGCCGTGGTCGTCCGCGGGACAATCGCCAGCGTGACCGACATTCTCGAAGACCTCGACGTCGGCACGGTGGTGCCGTTCACCGCCAGCGGGTCGACGTCCCCCATCTCCGTATCGAAGGGGGCGATGGACGCCTTCACTCAGGTCGTCGACATGCGTTCGCTCGGCACCAGCTCCAATCTCGTGCAGGCGCTCGCCGGCCTCTTGACGGGGGTTCCGCAGCCGACGGTCTACGTGATCGGTCACAGTCTGGGTGGTTGCATCGCGAACATGGTCGCGCTGTACCTGAAGGCGCAGACTTGGCAGCAAAGCCGGCCGCAGTTCGGGGTGGTCACCTTCGCGGCACCCACCGCCGGTCTGGAGAGCTTCGCCGACTACCTCACTTCCCAGTTCGGGAGCATGAACCAGCGCTACGTCAACGCCTACGACGTGGTGCCGCTGGCCTGGGCCGATCTCCCCACCGCGGAGAGCTGGTACCCGGATCCCGGACCAGCGGCGACCCTCGAGGTGAAGGTGCTCCTCGGGTCGATCGCAACTCTGCGCGGGAACAATGTCTACGTCCAGCCGGGCACTGCCGTCAGCAAGAACACCGACTACATGGTCCGCGACGACAATTTGGTCAAGGCCTCGGTTGAGGATTTCCTGGGCCAGGTCGCATTTCAGCACGCCAACTCCACCTACCTCAGACTGCTGGACGCGCCCGTCCTCTCCGGGCCGCCGGTGGTGACCGGCGTGATCCCCAGCTTCGGCGCATCGGGCACACAGGTCACTATCAAGGGCCGCGACTTCAGCAAGGATTGCAACGTCGACTTCGGACCCGTCCCGTGCCAGAAACCACCCACATTCAACCCTGACGGCACCATCACTGCCGAGGTGCCCGACGGGACCGGCGTCGTCAACGTGTATGTCACCAACCCCCTGGGCACCTCGCTGGCAGTCCCGCTCGGGCAGTTCGCCTACGGCGGGCCCGAACCCGTGGTGGTCACCGGCATCACACCGGACAGGGGCAGGGCCAACGACTCGGTCACTATCTCCGGCGCGGGCTTCGTGAAAGGCGCCACCGTGCATTTCGGGAAGAACATCTCGCCATCCGTCCAGGTCGACTCAGACAAGATCGTCGCCAAAGCACCCCCGTCGGGCAAGGCTGCGAGCACGACCGTGGACATCACCGTGACCGTGAACGGCTACTCGTCCCCCACCAGTCCAGCCGACGAGTTCACCTACACCGGGTGACACCGGAGTCGGTCAGCTCACTGGTCCCGGACAGCGGTCGCCCCGCGGTCCGGGACCACATCGCGTCCGCGAGCCCAGTGGCCCGAACGCCGCTTCGCCATCGAAGGCGCCCGCGGCCTGGGCCGCACGCCCGCCCAGCAACTGGCCGACGCAGGCGAGAACGTGGTCGACGGGCCCTCGCTCCCGGCCAGGGCCTGGCCCGGGCCACCGGAGGAGACCGCAAGTGCGCCGAACCGCAGGGCGATTCCCACCACTGGCCTCCACGCCCTCTGCCCCCACCGATCCGCCGCTGCGTTGTCAGCCTGGCCGCAAGGACGATGCCAGTCGCCGGGTCGCGATGCACGGGGACGTACAGGCCCCAGTCGGCGTCACCGGCCTTGAGCCAGCCTCCGGCCCACGGCTCCGGGGTGGTGAGCAGCTGGCACCCGGCGAGCGGGCCGCCCAGGAGTCGGACGATCACAGCGGTACCCCCATCCGGCGAGACTCTCCCACCTCACCCCTTGGTGGGGCTCCGCACCGGAAGGACAGCGGGTGCCTGCGTCTTCCGTCCCGGCTCTGTCGCCGGGCTGACAGCGGCGCGACGCGGCGGCCCGGACGGGCCGTCTGGAATTGGGGTCAGAGTGGCCGGCCATAGCGGGGTGCGGCTGGTGGCCGTCCACGGTGCGATGAGCGCGGCGACCATGGAGGTGGCGGTCAGGAGGCATAACAGCGGCCCATAACCACCGAGGGGTGCGGCCAGGGCGGCGCCGGCGAACGGTGCCGGAGCTGCCGCCGTGGTGACCGGCGCCGCGAGCAGGCCGGAGAGGTGTCCGTAGTGGGCGGCGCCCCAGCGGTCAGTGATAGCGGTGGCCTGGAGAAGGGTGAGGTTGCCGCGGGCCATGCCATCTGCGACCGACACGGCGATGAGCGGGGCGCAAGGGCCGGGCACAGCGGCGATCGCGTCGCTGCTGCGCCCCGCCCGCGAATAGGAGCCGGCTGCCGCGCACGCTTCGAACTCCTCAGAAAAAGAGTCCTGTTGGCGTGACCGAGCCTCACCGCACCACATGAAGTGGACAGGAGCCCGAAGATCAATTACAAAACCGCGAATTAGCCGCCGACCTCGGCACCCGCGTCCGCCGGGTCGTCGGGCGGGATCAGTCGGCCGTGGGGGTTCACAACTACTGAGCAGGCACATCGTTTTGGCGAACATGGACACGATTGGGTGAACGGTGTGACGAGCTGCGGGTATGCCCGGCGGGGTGTGCGTAACGTTCTCGATGCGATCTGGGACGCCGGGTGTGGCGTCAGCAGTCGGGGCCCCCGTATCACCAGCGAGATGGTTCGGGGCCTCCCCGTCGCCTCTGGCCACACCCATATGGCCAGGTCGCAGGGATTCCGCCCGCCCGGGACGGACCGCACACGGGATATGCGTCGCCGACCGGGACGCGAAAGCGGAGAACCAGTGCGCCCAAGACCGTTCGGGGCGTACCGGTGAGCCAGGACTCACTCCTGCCCACCGCCCAGGAACGGTGGAAGAAGTCCGTGAGCGCCCCGACGAGCTGGGGACTGTCCTGGCGGGCGCGTGTGAGCGGGGCGGATGGGCTGGCCGTGGTGGTGTTGAGGAGCAGGCGTGCGGTGTCGGCGATGGCATCGGCTGCGTAGAGCGGGTGGCGCTGGGTTGCGAGGTGCGTGGCGAAGTCAGTCCACCACGGCGGGGGTTCGGGTATACGGCGCGCCCAGCCGGCCGCGCGGGTCAGCACCGTGTGAGGCGAGTGCTCGTAGCAGCGCTTGCACAGTCCTTTGGCCCACTGGCCGCTGCTCCCGCACCCGGCGCAGCGGTCCCGTGCTGTGGCGGTAGCCGGGTCGATGCAGGCTCGGCAGCGTTGGGTCGCCGCGTCCAGGGTCCGTCGTCGTCCGCAGTGCCGGCACTGGCCGCGTGCGGGTTGTCCGGCGGCCCTGCGCTTGCATGCCGCGCACAGCAGTTCCGTCGAACGCCGGGGTGCTCCGCAGGGGCACGTACGTGAGCACCAGGCGCAGCGGCCGGTGTCGGCGCGCAGCCATCGCGGCTTGCGGCAGGCGGTGCAGCGGCTGTGGACGGCATCGGTTGCAGTGGCTGTCATCGGGAACGGATCGTGCCTCACTGGACGCCGCAGAAGACGATCGCGGCGGTCGCGACAGCGGTTATGTCGACCGCGAGGTGGGACCTGGTCCCGCTCCAGCCGTTTGTGCGGCTGGGTGCCGTTCACCCCGAGCGTGGCGAAAGGCCGAGCGCGCTCACTGCGGACAGGCCGACCGCTGCATGCGGGTCAACACCTCCACGGGGATCGGGATCAACACCGCTCAGCGGGTTCGTTCTGTGCCCTGGGAGTCGTGTACCTGGCGGTCATCGGGCCTTTGGTGTGTTCGGTGATCCAGTGGGCGGCGAGGAGGCCGGAGGCGGCGGTGAGGGCGGCGGCGGCGATGACGGTGGCGTTGAGGCCGAGGGTGTCGGCAAGAACGCCGGCGACGAGGGCGCCGGCGGCGTAGCCGATGTCGCGCCAGAAGCGGTACGTGCCCAGCGCGTTGGCGCGCCAGGTGGGGTGGGCATGGTCGGAGACGGAGGCGATGAGGGCGGGATAGACCATCGCGGTGCCGAGGCCCAGGACGACGGCGGACAGGATGCCGGCCAGGAGGGGGCGGTCGAGGAGCGCGAGGGCGAGGACGAAGCCGGCGGACTGGACGAGCATGCCGGTGACGATGAGGGGTTTACGGCCGATGCGGTCGGCGAGGTGCCCGGTGGGGATCTGTCCGATGCCCCACAGGATCGGGTAGAGGCCCTTGATGAGGCCGACGGCGGCCAGCCCGAGTCCGTGATCGGTGAACAGGAGGGGGAAGACGCCCCAGGTCAGGCCGTCGTTGAGGTTGTTGACCAGACCGGCCTGACTGGCGCCGCGCAGCGAGTGGTCGCGCCAGGAGGTACGGGCGAAGGTGGCCCGCAGACCGGTGTCCTCACCCGCGGGCAGGGGCCTGGGGTGCTGGGCCAGTTCGAGGGCGACGTGGCCGGCGGTGTCGCGGACCACGAGCGCCAGGGCGAGGCCCGCGACGACGAAGACGACGCCGATGAGCTCCGGGACCGGGCGCAGGCCGTAGGCGGTGGCGAGGTAGCCGGTGAGCAGGGCGGTGACGCCGACGGCGGTGTAGCCGGCCGCCTCGTTGAGGCCTGTGGCGAAGCCGCGGCGGGACGGGCCGACGAGGTCGATTTTCATGTTGACCGTCATCGACCAGGTCAGGCCCTGGTTGAGACCGAGCAGGACGTTCGCGGCGACGATCCACCCCCACGACGGCGCGTACGCGAGCACGAACGGGACGGGGACACCGATCAGCCAGCCTGCCACGAGGAGCTGCTTGCGGCGGAGGCGTGCGGTCAGCGCTCCGGCGGCCAGGTTGGTGAGGGCCTTGGTGAGGCCGAAGGCGATGATGAACGAGAAGACCGCCAGGTCGCTGGTCAGGCCGAACGTCTCGGAGCCGATGAGCGGCACGGTGGTGCGTTCCAGGCCTACCAGACCGCCCACGGCCACGTTGACCACGACCAGCAGGGAGAACTGGAGCCAGTTCTCCCTGAGACCCAGTCGTACGGGGCGGGTGGAGCCGTGGCCGGACGCTGCGGGCGTGGTGGTGCTCATGGGCGGGTGTCCTTAGGGCCTGGGACGGAGTACGGCCGCTGGGCGGCAGGGCGGGTGCGCCGCGCGTGATGCGGGCCGGCTGGGATGTGCGGCCGGCGGCACATGATGGGGCTACGCGACGCGGGCAGGCACGCATACGTACAGGTCAGCATACCCCCACCGGTATTTTTCTCCAGGCGTCGAGATGGCTCGTCCTCTGTGACGCGAGATACCCAGGGGGGTATTTGACTTCTTGCGTGGGGTCGACCTACGGTCGAGTACATCAATACCCCGGGGGGTACCTGAGAGTGAGAAATACCTCGATGCGTGAAGTAGACCTGGAGGTCTTCGCCGCCGATCTGGCCGCCGGTGCGTTCGTCGTCGACGTCCGTGAGCCCGACGAGTACGCGGCCGGCCACGTGCCGGGCGTCCACAGCGCACCACTGTCCGCGTTCGGCTCCGTCCTCGACGGGCTGCCCGCCGGCCGGCCGGTGTACGTGATCTGCGCGAGCGGCAACCGGAGCCTGTGGGCCGCCGAGCAGCTCGCGGCCCGCGGGGTGGACGCGATCTCCGTCGCGGGCGGCACCGCGGGCTGGGCCCGTGCCGGCCGGCCGCTGGCGAGCGGCGCGTCCGCCTGATCGCCCGGACCGACCGGTCCTCGCCCCCAACCTGCCGGGCGCACAACCGCCCCGTACTCAGCCTTTCGCACCCGCTGTAGGTGTGCGTTCCTTAGGAAGGGATCCGCTGTGTTCTTCAGCCAGTACTACCTCGACTGCCTCTCCCAGGCGTCGTACATGATCGCCGACGAGAGGACCGGTCAGGCGGTGGTCGTCGACCCGCGCCGGGACGTCTCGGAGTACCTGGCCGACGCCCGCGCCCGCGGCTTCACCGTCGTCGGCGTGATCAACACACACTTCCACGCCGACTTCGTCGCCGGTCACCTGGAGATGGCGGACGAGACCGGCGCCTGGATCGGCTACGGCTCGCGCGCCGAGACCGAGTACCCGATCCGCAAGCTCGCGGAGGGCGAGCGCATCACGCTCGGCGACGTTGTCCTGGAGGTCTTGGAGACCCCGGGGCACACGCCGGAGTCGATCAGCGTCCTCGTGTACGAGAACGCCGATGACACCGTGCCGTACGGCGTGCTCACCGGGGACGCGCTGTTCATCGGCGACGTCGGCCGCCCCGACCTGCTCGCCTCGGTGGGTGTGACCGCCGAGGAGCTCGGCGCGATGCTCCACGACAGTGTCCAGAACAAGCTGATGGGCCTGCCCGACGAGGTACGGGTCTTCCCCGCGCACGGCGCCGGATCGGCCTGCGGCAAGAACCTGTCGACCGAGAAGCAGTCGACGATCGGGGAGCAGCGGGCCACCAACTACGCCTGCGCCCCGATGAGCCGTGAGGAGTTCGTCGTGCTCGTCACCGCCGGCCAGTCCGCCGCGCCCGGCTACTTCGCGTACGACGCGGAGCTGAACCGCAAGGACCGCGTCCGCCACGACGCGACGGCCGCGGCCCGGCCGCTGGCGCTTGCCGAGTTCACCGAGCTGCGCGCCGGCGGGGCGGTCGTTGTCGACGCCCGTGACCCGCAGGAGTTTGCCGCCGGGCACCTGCGCGGCGCCGTGAACGTGCCTGCCGACGGCCGGTTCGCCGAGCAGGTCGGCACCGTTCTGGACCCGGCCGACGAGCTGGTCGTCATGGCCCCGCAGAACCGTGAGGAGGAGGTTGTCACCCGGCTCGCCCGGATCGGCTTCGACCGGGTGGCGGGCTACCTGCGCAACCCCGAGGACGCCCTCAGGGTCATGGAGGACGAGGTCGCCCCCGCCAGCCGTCTCACCGCAGCGCACCTGAAGGCCGCCCTCGCCGGCGACAACCCGCCGCTCGTCGTGGACGTCCGCACCTGCGGCGAGCGCGAGGCCAACGGCTTCATGCCCGAGGCCCTGCACATCCCACTGAGCGAACTGCCCACGCGGACGGACGAACTCCCCGCCAACCGGCCGCTCGTCCTTCACTGCGCGGGCGGTCACCGCTCTTCGATCGCGGCGAGCCTGCTGCGCCACCGCGGTGTCGAGGACGTCTCGGACATCCTCGGCGGCTACGCCGCCTGGGCCCTCGCGACGGAATCCACCGGCGCCTGACCGCCCCCGAGCCGCCGGCGCTGTGTGCCGAGGGCACCCCGCCCCGCTCCGCCGGCCGGTAGCGGGCCGGGGCCGCACTGCCCCGCCCGCGACGGCCCCGAGCCTCCACCTGACAGACACCCCCCGGGGGCCCGCTACCACAGGGGCCCCTCACACCCGCCCACATATACCCCCGTGGGTATGCTTTCCTTCGGAGTCATGCATGAGCGCCAAGCGCACCGTTCAGTCCATCACCCCTGCCGTACTGCGCAAACTCACCGAGGAAGGAAGCGCACCGCGCCTGCTCGACGTGCGCACCCCCGCCGAGTTCCGCACCTCCCACATCCCCGGCTCCTACAACGTGCCGCTTCACACCCTGCGCGAGCACCGCGCGGAACTGCGCTCCCACCTCGACGAGGACATCGTGCTCGTCTGCCGCTCCGGAGCCCGCGCATCCCAGGCCGAGCAGGCACTTGCCGAGGTCGGCCTGCCGAACCTCCGCGTCCTGGACGGTGGCATGAACGCCTGGGAGGCGGCCAGCGCGCCCGTGAAGCGGGGTCCCGAGCGCTGGGACATGGAGCGTCAGGTCCGCCTCGTCGCCGGCTCGATCGTGCTCACCACCGGCCTCATCGGCATCCTGGTACCGGGCGCCCACCTCATCGGTACGGCGGTCGGTGCGGGCCTGACCTACGCGGCGCTCAGCAACTCCTGCGCCATGGGCGTCCTGCTCTCCAAGCTCCCCTACAACCGCGGACCCCGCACCGACATCAGCACGGTGATCGCGGAGCTGCGGAGCGCACCGTGACCGCCCTCATCGTCGCGGTCTCGCTGCTCATCGGCGTCAGCCTCGGAATCCTCGGCGGCGGCGGCTCGATCCTGACCGTCCCGATCCTGGTCTACCTGGCGGGGCAGGAGACCAAGGAGGCCATCGCCACCTCCCTGTTCGTGGTCGGCGTCACCAGCATCGCCGCCCTGATCCCGCACGCCCGCGCCCACCGGGTCCGCTGGCGGACCGGACTGCTCTTCGGCGCGTTCAGCATGGCCGGCGCCTACGGAGGCGGACGGCTCGCCGAATACATCCCCGGCACGATTCTGCTCATCGCGTTCGCCCTGATGATGCTCGCCACCGCCGCGGCCATGCTCCGCAAGCCCCGGCCCGGACGAGAGCGCACCCGGCCCGCGCACAAGGAACTGCCCCTGAAGCACATCGCCGTCGAGGGCCTCGTCATCGGCGCCGTGACCGGCCTGGTCGGATCCGGCGGCGGGTTCCTCGTCGTCCCGGCCCTGGCCATCCTCGGCGGACTGCCGATGGGCGTCGCGGTCGGCACCTCGCTCCTGGTCATCGCGATGAAGTCCTTCGCCGGACTCGCCGGCCACCTCTCCGGTGTGTCGATCGACTGGGGCCTGGCCCTGACCGTGACCGCGGCGGCGGTGGTCGGCAGCCTGATCGGCGGCCGGCTCGCGGGACGCATCCCGCAGGACGCACTGCGCAAGGCCTTCGGCTGGTTCGTCGTTGTCATGGGCGTCTTCGTCCTCGCCCAGCAGCTCGACACCGCCGTGTGGACCCATCCGGCCACCTGGGCGGTACTCGGAGCCGTGGTGGCCGCCGCGGTCGCTGCCCGGCTGTGGCGACGCTCAAGGCCGCCGCGCCCGGACACGGCGCCCACCGTCCATAAGCGCTCTCTGCCCCAGGACGGGCGTCAGCAGAGCACCGCATCGAATTGACGCTCTCCCTCCTGAAGGAGGGAGATTCTTACGGCTCGCGCCGTGAGACTTCCTGTTTCATCGCCGACTGCCCGCCCGGAGTTCTCCGTTG
>NZ_JBFAJH010000092.1:0-14025 GCF_040655115.1 Streptomyces atratus
CCCCGATCTTCGACCTCGCCGACTACGGCATCGTCGGCGACCTCTTCCAGGTCGTCCCCCAGCTCACCGAAGAGGTCAACTCCCGCAAGGGCTGATCCCCGTGCAGCGCGCTGTGCGGTGGTTCCGCACGGTGCGCCTGCTCACCGGCTCGGAGCCGCCACCCCTCGCTGGTCGAGCAGCGGCAGAACCACGCGCGAGCGGTCGCCCGTGTCTGCCCGTCTCCCCCGCCTTCCGTATGCGTGATCAGCCTGCGGCGGCCTCTTCGATGAAGTCCGTGACCGGGCCGGGCTGGGAAGCCAACGAGGCATGGCTGGATACCAGTTCAATGGTCTTGCGCGGATTCATGCGCTGGGCCATGCGGCGTTCGTTGTCGGGGTGGATCATGCGGTCCGCGGTGGAGACCTGGTACCAGCTCGGCTTCGCACGCCAGGCCGCTGAGGTGACATTGTCGCCGAACGTCGATGTCAGCGGAGCCTTCTGCGTCACGGCCATGACCAGTGCCTCGTCGGCCGGAAGGTCCTGCGCGAAGCTCTCGTGGAACTTGTCCTGCTTGATCCACAGGTAACCGTCGGAGTCCGGCGCGAGGTTCTCCACGGCGGCCGGCGGCATCTCCTGGGTGATCGCGCCGGGGCTCTCCCCGGCGTCCGGGGCGAACGCGGCAATGTAGACGAGGCCCTTCACGTTGGGCAGGTCTCCGGCTTCGGTGATGACCGCCCCGCCGTAGGAGTGTCCGACCAGGAGCACAGGCCCGTCGATCTGCTGGACCATCTTGCGCGTGCGTGCGGCGTCGTCGGCCAGTGAGGTCAGCGGATTCTCCACGGCGTGCAAGGAGCCGAAGCCGCGTCTGTGCAGCTCGGTGATGACCTTGCCCCAGTGGGCGGCGCCTCCCCAGAAGCCGTGGACCAGAACTACGGCGGGTTTGTCAGCCATGGCGTGTGCACCGTTTCCCTCGCGCCGGGGGGTCTGCTTGCATCGGTAACGCTAAGCGGACCACCCAAGGGTCGCCACCGCGCACAGAGTCACTCAATCCTTCAACCATCGAGCGTGCTTCTTCACAGGCCAGTGAGGAAGCACGCGAACCACGGCTCTCGGCACCGCACACGAGATCCACCTCGCGTACTGCGACCCGTGGGGCCTCGTGATCAGTGCGCCCGTGCGGTGGCGATGTGTCCGTGAACTGCCGGATGATCTGTGCACCTGCACGTTCTGGTGAGCCGTCGTCGGCAGAGGTACTCACCCCTACAGCTTCCGTGGTCGGACGCCCTGAACCGACTGCGCCCCCGCGCATCCGCGTCCGCGCCGCGGTGCGGCGCAACTCCGTGTCAGGAGCTCCGGAGCACTCAGAGGTTGGCGTCCAGGAATTCCCTGAACTGCGCCCGGTTCACGGGACCGGTCCGGGTCGCTGTCACTTCCCCCTGCTTGATCAGGAGGAACGAGGGCGCGCCGGTGACACCGTAACGTCGGGTCGGTTCCGGGCACCGGACCATATCAGTCCTGACGACGGTCAGTCGCTCACCGTACGCCTCGGCCATCTCGCGCACGAGGGAGTCCATCTCCCTGCACACCTCCACCACCTTCGCCCAGGTCCCGCAGAAGTACGCGAGCACCGGAGCGTCGGCCTTCGCAAGAACGAAATCGAACTCCGCGTTCTCCAGCGGCTGGTGGACCCGACTCGTCATCGGCGCTCCCAAGGTGGTGATCAATACGGCAGTACCCATGATGACCTGCCCCTGCCGCAACATCGCTCGCAGGCCGGGCAGTCACCCGCCATGCCCCGTGATGGGGAACCTCTGTCACCGCCGGACGGTGGCCGAGCCGTTGCTGGAGCCGGACGGCTACGTCCCGTACCTCGGTGGCTGACGCACCGCTCTGCCGGACGGCCGTCGGTGGCTGCTGAGGCAAGGGGACACGGGAGGCGCCGCACGGGTCGCCCCGGTACTGATGCGTCGGCAAGTGATCGCGCCCCTGGATGATCCGGAGGTGCGTTGTCCTCACCTCTCCTTGCCCCGACAGCGGACGACACACGGCAAGCCGGCCGTCTCAGGGACGGCGCAGCGCCCGAGGCAGGACGAACCACAGACCGGCGAACATGGAGACCGTGACCGCAGTGATCACCACAGCCGCCGCGAGTCCGAGCACGACGTCCATGAGAAGCAGGGTGGCGCCGCTGAGCGCGAGTGCGAGAAAGACGAGGCCGACTTCGGTGAGCCGGGCCGTCAGGGCCACGATGCGCACCTTTTCGCCTCGGTGGAACAGCGCCCGATGCAGCGCGACCGGGGTCGCGAGAATCGCGGACGACACCACGACAAGCAGCAGCGTCACCACGTAGGTGTAGCGCTCGATGGCGTCGAGCGTGGGAAACCTGCTGGTGAAGGCCAGACCGAGGAGAAACGCGAAGACGATCTGCACTCCGGTCTGGATGACGCGCAGCTCCTGCAGGAGTTCGATCAGATTTCGGTCGGCCCGTTCTTCGGGGATCTCCTGACGACCCGGCTGCCGGCTGTCGTCCCGCTCTGCGTCCACGCACGACATCCTGCCTCCCGCCTGCGAGATCCTGGTGTGCAACGCACCGGACAGCCGAATCAGCACACGGCAGGTGGGCGAGACCGTTGGAATACGTCGGGGCCCACGACGGCGCGACGTGCTCAGGGAACCCGCAGGCTGAGCGTCGGCAACCACCACGGCAACGAGCTGGCCCGTGTAGTGCACCACCTCGTCCCTCAAGGGGAAGAAGGTCTGCCCAGGGGCAGGCTGCCCGCGAGCGAGGGAAGCAGCGGCGGCTGCGCGGCAACCGCGGGCAGGTTCTCATGGGTGCTGCAACCGCTCCCCGGATCAGTCACCGCCGAGCGGGATTGGGCCGACTTGGGTCCGGACGGTGGTCGACGCCCGAGGCGGGGGCACCGAGTGGGGACCAATCGGGCCGACACCGAGGCTACTGAGGAATGCCGAAGCCGGTCCGGCCCGCGTGAACCCACTGCCCGCGCGGTCTCCCCTTGCCGACGTCATCGGCATGAGCCCAGGTCTTCAGGGGGATCCGTCGTGGTCGGTGTCGGGTTCGGGCCGGAGAACTGTTCCTCTCCGCCGGCCGGGACCTGTGACGCCGGGCTGTGGTGCGTCGCCCCGAGCGGCGTGGTCGGCGGAGATCACACCTGGCCGGGTGATTGGGGGCCCGGTGCCCTTGATCTCGGTCCAGCTCGGGGAGTGCAGTCCGGACGACAGCTGGGTGTAGGTGACCTCGGCGGGCCAGCAGGTCCCGGAGTCGAGGATCAAGGTGACGGCGCCCCGCAGCAGCAGCGTGTCGCCGCCGGGCGCGGTCAGCCGGGCTGTCCAGGGCCGAGCGGCGTCTGCCGCGCTGCCCTCCTGGGCGACGGTGACCTCGGCCCACACACGGACCCGGGTCCCGTCCCCGCGCTCCACCGTTGCCAGCCCCTCGTACGGGTTCATACCTCCAGTCTGCGCCGTGTCCGGGGTGTCGCGCAGCGGTGGGAGCCCGTCATCAGCACCCACCATCCGTACCGCTCGCCGGGCGGTCCCCGTCTCATGCTGTCCCGGGTGGCGTACCCGGCATTGTGGGCGTATGCGTGGAGTGCACGTGGTGACCCGGTATGGGCCGGTGCGCGAATCGCCACCCGGGCTGCCGCGCCCGGGTTCGGATGCGAAGAAAGGTGCGGTGCGATGCCGGCAGGATCCAGTCGTAAACGGGAGCGGCAGTACGAGCACATCAAGGAGAGTGCCGAGAAGCGTGGTGTCTCCGAGAAGCGTGCAAAGGAAATCGCCGCGCGCACTGTCAACAAGGAGCGGGCCCGCTCGGGAGAGACGAAAACGGCGAGCAGGACCTCCCTGCGCGATCCGAAATCCGCCTCCCAGCGTGGCGGTGAGCGGTCCCATCGCGGAGCGCAGGGGCCCACGAAGGACCAGCTCTACGAAGAGGCGAAGAAGAAGAACGTCGAGGGCCGCTCGACGATGAACAAACAGGAGCTGCGCGAGGCGCTCGGCCGCTGACAGTCCATCGTGCGGGGGCGAGGAGAAGAATCCTGATGACGCCTACACAGCATGTCACGCCGGTGTGCGGAACACCGTGCTGGGTCAACCTCATGACCCGCGACCTGCGTGCCACGCGGGACTTCTACTCGGCAGTTCTGGGATGGGAGTTTCGCCCGGGCAGCCTGGGAACGGATTTCTCGGTCGCCTCTGTTCACGGGCGGACGGTGGCCGGGCTGGGTGGGGTGGCGCCCGGCCGGCCGGTGGCCGGGTCCTGGACCCCGTACTTCGCCGTCGCGGACGCGGACGTCACCGCGGCCCGGGTCCGTGAGCGCGGCGGCACCATCGCCGTGGGTCCGATGCGTTTCGGCCTGGGCCGGGGCGTGGTGGCGGCCGACCGCGACGGGGCCGCCTTCGGCTTCTGGGAAGGCCGGACCATTCCCTGGTCGGTCGGCTGCGGCAACGCACCGGCCTTTCTCGAGCTGCGCACCCGCGACGCGTTCGACGCCGCCATCTTCTACGCCGAGATCTTCGACTGGGCGTCTGGCGAACCCGGCGGCTGCGACGTCACCTACGCCTACGAGCACGACACCGTCACCGTCCGCCGGGGCACGAACACCGTGGCCACCCTGCGCGGAGGCGGCGTCGGAGAATCTCCCGACCCCCGTGTGCGGCCACGCTGGCAGGTGCACTTCCAGGTCGACGACGTGGAATCGGTCATCGCCGCCGCACGCGCGGCAGGAGGAATGGCAACCCCCGTGGCCCCCTCGCCCGGCGGCGGGACCGAATCCGTCATCAGTGACCCCGGCGGCGGACTCTTCACCGTCTGCGCCGGATCGGTGCTCGCCGGGCCGGTGACCACAGCCGACCCGAAACCGGTGTGATCGATACCAAGAGACCGGCGAAGGCGCCGCCACACAGGCGGGACCGGGTTACTTGCCGCGGCCGGTGACGAGATCCAGCGGCCGCCGTCATCACTGGATCGGCGGTCCCGGCGCCCGGGACACCGAGGCGGCGTAAGCGATCGTCTCGCTCCGGCCGGCCAGGCACAGCCCTGCCGCCGCGGCGACCCCACCAGACCGTATGCGGTGAGCAGGATCCGCAGGACCATCTCGGCCTCCATGCCGGCACCGACCGCAGGCCGACGGAGAACGCGCGTCGCAGGGAAGTCGGCCGGAAGGAACCACGATGAGTACGTTCACCACTGCTGACGGGACAGAAATCTTCTACAAGGACTGGGGCAGTGGCCAGCCGGTCGTGTTCAGCCACGGCTGGCCTCTCAATGCGGACGCATGGGACGGCCAGCTCCGCCTGGTCGCCGAAAACGGCTACCGGGCCGTCGCCCACGATCGGCGCGGACACGGCCGCTCGGGCCAGCCGTGGAACGGCAACCACATGGACACCTACGCCGACAATCTTGCGCAGCTGATCGAGACCCTCGACCTGCGCGACGTCGTCCTGGTCGGCCACTCCACCGGCGGCGGCGAGGTGGCCCGCTACATCGGCCGTCACGGCACCGGCCGCGTCACCAAGGCTCTGCTGCTGGGTGCTGTTCCTCCACTGATGCTCAGGACCGGGACCAACCCGGATGGCCTGCCGATCGAGGCGTTCGACGCCATCCGCGAGGGCGTCACGGGCGACCGCTCCCAGTTCTACTGGGAGCTCGCGGATCCCTTCTACGGCTTCAACAGGCCAGAGGTCACCGGCTCGGACGGGATACGCCGGGCGTTTTGGATGTGGAGCATGCAGGTCGGCCTCAAGGCCGCGTACGACTGCATCACGCAATTCTCGGAACAGGACTTCACCGAGGACCTCAAGCGCTTCGACGTTCCGACGCTGATCGTGCACGGTGACGACGACCAGATCGTGCCCTTCGTCGCCTCGGCGCCCAAGTCCGCCGAACTGATCAAGGACGCAACCCTCATAGTCCACTCGGGCGCCCCGCACGGCCTCGTCGGCGAGCACGAGAAGGCCTTCAACGCGGAGTTGCTGGACTTCCTCAAGGGCTGACCGCCACCCATCCTCCGGCCGGGCGACACGTCCGTGCCTCATGGACGATTGTTCCGTCATCATCCGGAACCACCCTTGATGGGAACCTTGGCATGAACGATCACGGCTACGCCGGCGAGAGCACCGCACTGCTTGTGGTTGACCCGTACAACGACTTCTTGTCCGAGGGCGGGAAGCTGTGGCCGCGCACCAAGGCAGTCGCCGAGCAAGTCGGCCTCCTCGGCCACATGCGTCAGGTCCTGGCAGCTGCCCGCGCCTCCCGAATGCGCATCTTGTTCGTACCGCACCGACGGGCGTCCCCGGGGGACTACGTCACGTGGGACTATCTGTCCCCCTCGCAGCACGCAACGTGCAAAGGACAGGTCTTCGCCGCGGGTACATGGGGCGGAGAGTTCCACCCTGACTTCCAGCCGCGCGAGGGAGAACTCCGCGTGCACGAACACTGGTCCGCCAGCGGCTTCGCCAACACCGACCTGGACTTCCTGCTGAAGCAGCATCACGTCTCAAGGGTCGTGCTGATCGGCGTGCGGGCGAACACCTGCATCGACACCACCGCGCGATTCGCCCAGGAGCTCGGCTATCACGTCACGCTGATCAAGGACGCCATCGCCGCGTTCCGCCCCGAGGAGATGCAAGCGACGTTCGAACTCAACGCGCCCACCTACGCCCACGCCATCCTCACCACAGCCGAGTTCATCTCAGGGCTGCCTCAGGCTGCAACCAGCCCCTGAGAGCGAAAACGGCGTTCACCGCCACCAGGGATACCCGACCACCGTTGTTCTGCGGGCCGAGGGCTGCCGATCCGGTCCCGTCACACCCGTCACCCGCCACCCGCCACCCGCCACCCGCCACCCGCCACCCGCCACCCGCCACCCGTCATGATCGGCGACTCGACACATCGCTGATCAGCGAGCCACCGAACGCTTCCGGGCCCGCCCCTCACATCGCTCGACACTTGCGACGCAGTACATCGCCGCTGCAGCAGTAGTCGCCCTGGAGCATCACACGTTCCTTCCGTAGATCGTCGAGGCCCGGCGCCCTCAGCGGACGCGGGCCCACTCCCCCATGGACGGCACGCCGCCCGACCAGCAGGCCGGGCGGCGCGTCGTCCGACACCGTGAACATCTGCGGTCAGCGGATCAGCGCGAATCCCGCTCCGCCGCCTCAGCGACGCGCTTGATGTCCGCCAACCGCCGATCCCAGTCGGCCGCGAGCGCGGCCATCCACCGCGCCGTCGCGTCCAGCGCCGCCGACCGCACCGCGTACCGCACCTCGCGTCCGACCCGGCGGCCGGAAACCAGCCCGGCGGCGTCCAGGACGACGAGGTGCTTGACCACCGCCTGCCGCGAGACGGGAAGTCGTTCGGCGAGCCTTGTCGCGGTGACCTCACCCTGTGCTGCGAGCAGATCAAGCAGCTGACGTCGCGTCGGGTCGGCCAGCGCGACAAGAACGCTGTCGACCTCCTCGCCGACGTCGCGACGTTCGTCCGTCACGCCGACTGTTCGGCGCGCGTCTTGAGCGCTTCGAACACCTGGGGCCAGCCGCCGGTGTTGTCCTCCACCACCCGACTGCGCAGCTCCTCGGACCCGGCCAGCGCCGCGAACCCGCTCTCGACGACGCGGAGCCGCGTCTTGTCGCCTTCCGCGGTCAACGTGAACTCCACGAGGGTGCTGTTGTCCGCGCGCGGCTCTTCTCCGGGGAACGCGCTGGCCCAGCGGTACGCCACGTGCGTCGGCGGCTCGACCTTCTCCACGCGCACCGGGAAGTCGCCGTACTCGGCGTTCTTCGCCACGACCGACTCGCCTTCCTTGGCCACGGTGCCGGACAGGCTCGCCTTGTCGGCCACCCAGAACCCGGGGTCGACCACCAGCGACCAGACCCGCTCCACGGGTGCCTCGATCAGGGTTTCGCGTTCGATCCGGTCCTGGCTCATGAGGGGACTCCTTCTTCGTCGCCATTGAATGCAACTCCAGGGTTGCACATCGAATCTCCAGGAGCAACCCGAGAGTTGCACTTCGGTCGAGTGACCCTTCACCTGGCCACACGTCTTCACGTGGTCGCCGCGGCCGGCAGCCCGGCCTTCACCCCCTCCACACACGCCGGGGCTGCGGACCGGGCCGCGCACTCCGCCTCGGGGGCGACACACCTGCGCCCTCGACACAGCGCTCTCCTCCGACGCGGGCACGGCGCGGAGTCCTGTCGTCTCGCGCACACCAGAGCTCACTGTCCTGCATGGCCCATGAGCAGGTCGACACGGCCACGGAGAGGCTGCCACCAGTCACCCTGTATGTCCAAGTAATCCCTATAGTCGGCAAGGTGCGCATCCTTTGGATGAATTCTCCACGACAAGGAGGGCCACCCCATGTGCGGAATCTCCGGCTGGGTGTCCTATCAGCGCGACCTGCGGCAGGAACGCTCCACCGCCGAAGCGATGAACGCCACGATGGCCTGCCGTGGACCGGATGCACACGGCCTGTGGCTCGAGAAGCACGCGGCGCTGGGCCATCGCCGACTCGCCATCATCGACCTGCCCGGCGGCGTCCAGCCGATGACCGAACACACCCCGGACGGCGATGTCGTACTGGTCTACTCGGGAGAGGCCTACAACTACAGGGAACTGCGCGACGAACTGCGCCGCAAGGGCCACCATTTCCGCACCGACAGCGACACCGAGGTCGTACTGCGCGGCTACCTGGAATGGGACGCCGACCTCCCCGAGCGGCTGAACGGCATGTTCGCGTTCGCGATCTGGGACGGCCGCACCGAACGGCTGCACCTGATGCGCGACCGAATGGGTATCAAGCCGCTGTACTACTTCCCCACCGACGACGGCACGCTGTTCGGCTCCGAACCGAAGGCCATCCTGGCGAACCCGACGGTGCCTCGCGAGGTGGATCTGGAGGGTTTGCGCGAGCTGTTCTCCATGGCCAAGACCCCAGGACACGCCATCTGGGCAGGGATGCGGGAGGTGGAGCCGGGCACGCTGGTGACCGTCGACCGCTCGGGCCTGCGCAGCCGCCCCTACTGGCAGCTGCGCTCTGTCGCGCACACCGACAGCCGCGACGACACCGTCGCGCGGGTACGCGAGCTACTCGACGACATCGTCCGCCGCCAGCTGGTCTCCGACGTGCCGAGGTGCATCCTGCTGTCGGGCGGGCTCGACTCCAGCGCGGTCACCGCACTGGCAGCCGAACAGCTGCGAGGCAAGGAGACCGTGCGCAGCTTCTCGGTCGACTTCGTCGGCCAGAGCGAGAACTTCGTCCCCGACGATATGCGGGCGACCCCGGACACTCCCTATGTGCACGACGTCGCCAGGCACGCGGGAACCGATCACCAGGACATCGTGCTCGCCCCCACGGCGCTGGCGGATCCGAGCGTGCGCGCGGCAGCCGTGCGGTCGCGGGACCTGCCCCTGGGGCTGGGCGACCTGGACCAGTCGCTGCTCTTGCTGTTCCGGGCGATCCGCGAGCACTCCACGGTGGCACTGTCCGGCGAGTCCGCGGACGAGGTCTTCGGCGGCTACGCATGGTTCCACGACCCTGCCGCACGAGATGCCGGCACCTTCCCCTGGCTGGCGGCTCTGGAGCGCCAGCACGGCCGGGGCGGCAGTTCGGTGCTCGAGCCCGGGCTGCGCGAGCGTTTGAACCTGAGTGGCTACCTGGCCCAGCGCTACGAAGAGGCCATGGCGCAGGTGCCGCGCCTGGACGGCGAACGCGACCCGCTGGAGCGTCGGATGCGGGAGGTCTGCTATATCCACCTCACCCGCTTTGTACGGATGCTGCTGGACCGCAAGGACCGGCTGAGCATGGCCACCGGTCTGGAGGTGCGTGTTCCGTTCTGCGACCACCGCCTGGTCGAGTACGTCTTCAACACCCCTTGGGCGATGAAGACGTTCGACGGTCGGGAGAAGAGCCTGCTACGGGCGGCCACCGCGGACCTGCTGCCCCGTTCGGTCCTGGAGCGGGTCAAGAGCCCGTACCCCTCGACCCAGGACCCGGCCTACGCCGTGGAGCTGCAGACCCAGGTCCGTGACCTGCTGTCGGCAGGCAGCAGCCCGGCCCTCGACCTGCTGGACCGCGCTCGGCTGCAGCAGATCACTGCCGCCGAGCCCGGCCGGGTCGGCACCGCGGACCGCAACAGCCTGGAACGGACACTGGACCTGGCCGTCTGGTTCGATCTGGAACGACCCACGCTCACGCTCGGCACCGGCGGATGACGCAGCATCGCGTGGGAGCTGACCCGCGGCGCCGAAGTGTCGTCGTGCTCGAGGTGGACCGCGGCGCCGCGGGTGTCAGCGGCCACACGCCGGCGAAACCGACGGCGACACACTCCAGGTGCAGGAGGGGCTGCGCCGGACCATCAGGGAGGGCCGGCGGCTGTTCATGGTTACCGGTGAGACCTTCACGCCCGGCACCCGGCACCGCGCAGAACGCCTCCTGCGCCTGAACGATTCCTCGTCATCAGGCGCGGGGCCGGTGGCCCAGCGCCCGGACGATCTGCCCCGCGTTTGTGTAGCGCTCGTCCGCCGGCAGTCCACGTACGGCATCGAGCAGACTGTCCGGAGAGTGCTCCTTGGACAACGTCTGCACGAGTGACGAACGGTCGGCCGGGAAGGCCGTGCGATTCAGGTGGCGCGCCAAATCGGACCTGAGAGTTTCAGCCGCTCTCTCGGCACGCACCCGGTCCCTTTCCTCGCCTGGCGGAGGCACGGGGCCACCCACGTCCACCTGCAGGTCGTCGTCGGCCGCCGGCTCCGGATCGTAGGCCTCCTCGGCATGACCTGAGCGGCCGGACCTCAGATAGACCTGCAGCTCGTGCTTCCTCGCATCGTCCTGGTGCGGGCTGACCTGGTTGCTTCCTCGCTCCATGGGGGAACACCTTCTCTGCGTGCGGTGATGCTGCCGGGCGGTCGGCCGACGGACAGGGCTTCGAGCAGGTCGCCTACGGCCGGAACGGGCAACGCCCGGGCGACATCAGCCCGAGCGACATCAACGTGGGCGACCATTCCGACCAACACGTGACCGTTGACGACCGGCAGTCGATGCGCTTTGTGCGCGCTCATCGTGCGGAGCATCTCCGACGCATCGTCGTCCGCGCTCCGTTCAAACCCGAGTCCCCGCAGCGAGAGGTCCCGCCGACCCTGTGTCACCTGCCCCGGGAATCGACTCACAAGATCTCCGCTCGCTCACAGTGAACGCTCGCCCCAACTGGGACGCTGTGACCAGCCCCAGCCATTGCCAAGGCCTGACGGACCGACGGGGAGAGTACTCGTCGGCCCGCACGTGAATACCGGCCGACGGCGAAGCCCGACCGGAGCCCAGCCCGATGTGCGCTCGATGGGCGGGTCCTGTTGGGTCCACGCCGTTGGAGGCCGAGGCGTCGCGGCTGCCGCTGGGACGTTCCGAACGGCCCCTGCGGCCGGTGTCGTGCTTGCCTTGCGCATCGCCCTTATGCCGGCTCGGCCCTCGCCGTGTAAGGGCTGAGATGGCTTCGGCATCTTGGTCACGACCTGACCTCGCTGTCCAGAGTTTCGTGCTCGCGCGCCTCTGCACCCCCTCCGAGAGTAGTCGAAATAGCCCATATCTGCGCATTGGGCTACTCGGGGCATTGTGTGACCCGTCGGCGTCAGACCTTCCTCGTGGGGTTCCTCCGCCGCAAGGCCGAGGTTTCTCCGCCGCAAGGCCGGCCACTCCCATGGCAGGGTTCTGAAACGTTGCGGCTGAGGCGGGCGATTCTTGTTGTGGACGTGTTGACTGAACTCCATGGGCCAGGATCGAGCCGCTCCTGCCAGACCGGACACCTCGGATTATGGTCGACCAACCCCCGAGGTGCTGGAGCGGATCGCCGCGCGGCGTGCGGAGTTGGACGGACTCGAAGAGCAGCTGGTCAAGCAGCTATCGGAGGTGCGGGCTGAGCGGGACGAGCTCGCCGTGGCCGAGCGGGTGTGGCAGCGGATGAGCGAGCAGCTCGCCGACGAGCGCGCAGAGGCCGGGTCGCCGGGTGGTTCAGGTGGCGGGTCGGGCGGTGCGGCTGGTCCCGGACCGTGGTCCGGGGGTGGCCGAGTCCGCGCTGCCGGCGGAGTACCAGCGCATCCTGACCGCCGTGCGGCAGGCCGCCGGTCCGGTCGCCACCCGACAGATCGGCGAGGTGCTGGGCTTGGAGGTGGGCGTACGGGGCAAGCTGGAGCCGTTGCGCGGGAAGCTCACGAAGCTGGCCGACCGCGGCTGGCTGCACAAACGGCCCGACGGGAAGTTCACTGCCCGCCCGTGACCGGTCCGCACGGCGATCGGGGCGTAACCAAGGTGCCCCCGGCGGCTGTTGGAATTGTGTGACGAAAGCCAAAGAGCTCGCCGGGGACACCGAGTCCCTCGGTCTACCAGTGCCGCTTGCCGCTGTCCACGCACATCCTGAACTACCTCACCGACCTGCTGCGACGCCACCTGAAGGCCATACGCTCCAGGTGACGTGCGCTGCCGCCCGGGAGGATCGCGGTGATCGTCCTGGCCGTGCTGCGGCACGACCAGCGCCTGGCCGACATGGCCGGCGGCAACGACATCTCCGCCACCACCGTGCGCCGCTGGCGGGACGAGCTGATCGCCCTGCTGGCCGCGAAGGCCCCGCGGCTGGACCGCGCCCTGAAGAAGATCGCCAAGCGGGGCGGGGAGGTCGTCCTGATCGACGGCACCCTCATCCCCACCCAGCGCCGCACCGGCAAGGCGAACCGCCCGAACTACTCCGGCAAACAGCACCGCCACGGCCTGCACGTCCTCGCCCTGACCGACGAGCGAGGCCGGATGATCTGGATATCGGCCGCCCGGCCGCACCCACGACATCACCGCCGCCCGCCGCGACCACATCCTGGCCCACCTGCGTGCTGCCGGCCTCGGCGCCCTGGCCGACCTGGGCTTCCTCGGCCTGGACGACGACGGGGACGATCCCGTGGTCGTCACCGGCTTCAAGGCCACCCGCGCCCGTAAGCTCACCCCCGCCGAGAAGGAGGCCAACCGGGTCCTGGCCGCCGGACGCGTCCCCGTCGAACGCGGCTTTGCCCACCTGAAGAACTGGCGGATCCTCACCAAACTCCGTACGGACCCCGCCCGCGCCACCCACCTGTTTCGCGCGCTGCTCGTCCTGACGAACATCGAGGCCACTACCGACAATTGATCTTTACCGCAGGTAGCCCACGATCAGCACATGCCCCCGGAACAGCGTCACCGGGCCGGGATCGGCTGAGTGAGGTTCACCGGGTTGCCGTCGGGGTCCTGGATGTGGGCGACGCGCTGTCCCCACGGCATGTCGTTGGGGCCGCTGCGGACCGAGCCGCCCAGCGCCGCCACCCGGCCGAGCGTCTCGTCGACGTCGTCGACACCGATGCTGAGCAGGATCCGCGACGCCGCCCCAGTCCCCGGGTTCTCCTTGGCCACCAGCCCGAGGTCGGTGTCGCCGATGCGCAAGCCGAGGTAGAAGGCCGGGCCTTCCGCCGGTACCCGGAAGATCTCCTCAGCGCCGAACAATTTCGTATAGAAGCCGAGCAGAACGTCCTGGTCGGCAGTCACGATCACTGGCTGAATGGTGGACATGGCACTCCTGTCGAGAACGGTCGTGTCGCTGGGTAGACCGTTTGAGGACGGTGAACTCATCGGCAAAACCACCCCGCCGGACGATCTACAACACAGACTGCCGCCCACGACCAGCACGAGCACCCCGAAACCAGGTCACGCCACCCCGCTGACCAGCCACTTCAAGATGGCGGAGCTTCAAAGGTGGTCCAGGCGATGTCCGGATAGGCAACGTGCAAAGCGGGGATGTCGACGCCGTAGCCCTCGGCGTTCCGGTCCGGCCCGGCTCGTACGTGGCCTCCTGGCCGGGGCCGTCGCGGGCGCCGCGGGGGACCACGGCCCTGGACGCGGTCGGCATCAAGTGGCGGGCAGTGCCGGCCGACTTCCCGCCGTTTCTGTGGAATATGAGTGAGTCAAGTCCCCGGGCGTATCGCTGGGGTTGTCACAAGGCGATCGCGCGGTAGCTCAGCGCCGC
>NZ_JBFAJH010000093.1:0-13697 GCF_040655115.1 Streptomyces atratus
AGGGTGAGGGTCAGGCATGTGCGGTGCAGGGGTGCCTGGTTGTTGCCCGGTGTGGAGTGGAGGAGTTGCAGGGCGAGGATCGGCAGGAGGAGGAGCAGGCTGGTTGCCTCGGCCGTCGGGGACATCCCGGCGCCCAGGATGCCGATGGTGGCGTGGAGCGCGTAGCCCAGCAGCGCGGTGACGAGGATGGTGCGTGCCAGCCGGGAAACGGGAAGGTCGTCGCTGGGGCCGGGCGGGGCTACCGCCTCGGGTCTGCCGCCCCTCGATTCGTCCGCACGGTCGGAACGGTCGTGACTGTCCATCATCTCCACATTCCCCCGCACCATGTGCGTCATTTGCGTGGATGATAAGTCAACGCAGTGAAGACTGTGCGGCGATCAGGTTTTCGTGGGCGCAAATTTGTGGAACCAATCGTCCCAGGGCGGGAGTTGAAAAGGACTCAACTTTTTGCGATGCGCTTACGAGGATGTCGAAAAGCCGGCCAAGGTCCAACATCGCCCAGATGTGCCGGATATGGAAATGAACACTTTGACCACCGGGATATCGGCGCCGGGTCTGCTCCGGCCGATGGAGCCCAGGGTGCCACCCGGGAGCCGGTCGCCCCGCGCCACGACAGCGGAACGCCCGCGCGAAGACGAAGACCTGGCCACCGTACCGACCGCCGACGAGAGGCTGCTCGCTGCCTGCTCTGCACAAGCGGCTCTTTAGAGCCCCCTCGCAGGATTCGAGCGAACAGCACGCGTCGGCGTCGGGCCGGCAGTCTCGGAGAGGTCAGCGATGCGCGTTCTTTTCACCATCTTTCCGACATCGGCACATCTCTATCCAGCCATCCCGCTGGCATGGGCGCTGCAGAGTGCCGGTCATGAGGTCGTGGTGGCGAGCCCCGAGGGTGTGGTCGACCCGAAGGTGATCGCGAACATCACCTCGGCCGGCCTCACCGCGGTGTCGCTGGGTGGCAAGGAGGAACTCACCGCCTCATTGGCGCCCCTCATGGCCGGCGCGGGCCCCGACCGGCCCACCCTTGCGCTCGACCCCGAGAACGAGAACGCCTGGCGTCAAGCCAGGGCCGTCCTCGCGGGCATGTTCCATGCGTACTACCCGCCGGAGCCGGTGAGCGGCGGGCGTCGGCCGATCCTGGACAAGCTGGTGGAATTCGCCCGGGACTGGCGCCCTGACCTGGTGCTGTGGGACCCACTGGCGCCGACCGGGGCGGTGGCCGCGCGCGCCTGCGGCGCCGCCCACGCGCGTCTTCTGTTCGGCATGGACAACATCGGTCTGATCCGTTCCAAGACGCGGCAGGAGCTGGCCGATCCGTCCTCGGACCTGACCGAGGACCCGTGGATGTCGTGGCTGGGCCCGGTGCTGGAGCGCTACGGCCTCGACTTCACCGAGGAGACGCTGGTCGGCCAGTGGACCCTGGACCTGACCCAGTCCCGGATGCGCAACCCGCTGGACCTGATGTACGTCCCGGTCCGCCGGGTCCCGTACAACGGGGCCGCCATGCTTTCTCAGTGGCTGCACTCCCGGCCCGTGCGGCCCCGCGCGGTGCTCACCCTGGGTGTGAGCCGCCGACTGCTCGCCGGTCAGCACAGCGGCTTCCCGATGCGGGAGTTCTTCGACTCCGTGTCCGGCCTGGACCTGGAACTGGTCGCGACGCTGAACAGCGAGCAGCTCACCGCCGTGGGCAGGCTCCCGGACAACGTCCGCGCCATCGAGTACGTACCGCTCAACCAGGTGCTGCCCACCAGCTCGGCGATCATCCACCACGGTGGCGGCGGGACGTTCGCCGCCGCCGTCGCGTTCAAGGTGCCGCAGCTCGTCGTGCCGCTCCCGATGTGGGACGAGACGGTCACGGCGCGGTACGTCGTCCGCCGGGGCGCGGGACTGGTCGCCGACCCGGCGGCGATCGACGTCGACAGCATGCAGAAGGACCTCGTCCGGCTGCTCGAGGAGCCGTCCTTCCAGCTCGGAGCCCGCGGTCTGTACGAGGACATGCTGGCCGCCCCGGCGCCGAAGGACGTGGTCCCGGTCCTGGAGAGGCTGACAGCGGAGCATCGCGGCTGAGCGGCCGGCGTCCGCCGTCGCACGACTCCCGCGCCGCACCACCGCGCCCTGTCGGCCCACCCGGGCGGGGCGCCCGGACCCGGCGGGCCTCCGCCCGCACAGCATGAGTCGAGTTCAGGACGAAAGGGCGAGCGAGCCGTGCGCATCGAGGAAACCACCATCCCCGGCACGTTTCTGGTCGAACCGAACCGCATATCCGACGACCGGGGTGTGTTCTACGAGTCGATGCGGTCCGACGAACTGGAGCGGTCCGCGGGGATCACTTTCCAGCCCCGTCAGATCAACTACTCGGTCTCCAGGCGCCACACCCTGCGCGGCCTCCACAGCGTGAGCATCCCTCCGGGGCAGGCCAAGTTCGTCACCTGCGTCCGGGGCGTGCTGCGCGACATCGTCGTCGACCTGCGGGTCGGTTCGCCCACCTTCGGCAGGCACCAGGTGAACGAACTGGACGCCGCCTCGGGCCGGTCCGTGTACGTCCCGGAGGGCGTCGGCCACGGATTCCTGGCGCTTACCGACGACAGCTGCATCTGTTACGTCGTCTCCAGCACATACGTCCCCGGAACACAGATCGACATCAACCCGCTCGACCCCGACCTGGACCTGCCCTGGGACTGCGCCGGGACACCGCTGATCTCGGACAAGGACGCGAAGGCGCCCACCCTGGCCGAGGCCCTGGCAGCAGGCATGCTGTCCGATTTCGACGCCGCCTGACGCGGCGAACCCCTGTCCTGCCGGCCGCCGGCGCATCGGGACGACGAGTGCACGGCCGAGCGGCTGCGAACCGCGCACCAGACCGAAGAGGCATCAACACATGAATCGAGAGGACCTGCCATGAAGGCTCTGGTGTTGGCCGGCGGATCGGGCACCCGCCTACGGCCCTTCAGCTACTCGATGCCCAAACAGCTCATCCCCATCGCGAACACGCCGGTCCTGGAATACGTCCTGAGGAACATCCTGGACCTGGGCGTGACCGAGATCGGGGTCATCGTCGGCGACCGCGCCCCCGAGATCCACCAGGCGCTCGGGGACGGATCGCGGTTCGGGGCACGGCTGACCTACATCCAGCAGGAAGCTCCGCTCGGCCTCGCCCACACCGTCGCCATCGCCCGGGACTTCCTCGGTGACGACGACTTCGTGATGTACCTCGGCGACAACATGCTGCCCGAGGGCATCGCCGACATCGCCGAGGAGTTCGCCGCGCACCGCCCGGCCGCCCATGTCGTGGTGCACAAGGTCCCGGACCCACGGGCCTTCGGCGTGGCCGAACTGGGCCCCGGCGGCGAGGTGCTGCGTCTGGTGGAGAAGCCGCAGCAGCCGCGCAGCGACCTGGCCCTGATCGGCGTGTACTTCTTCACCGCCGCCATCCACGAGGCGGTCCAGGCCATTGGGGTCAGCGCCCGCGGCGAACTGGAGATCACCGACGCGATCCAGTGGCTGGTGTCGGCGGGAGCGGATGTGCGGGCCGGCCAGTACGAGGGCTACTGGAAGGACACCGGGAGCGTTGAGGACGTTCTGGAGTGCAACCAGCGCATCCTGGAGAGCCTGAGGCCCGCCGTGGCCGGTGAGGTCGACGACGCCAGCGTGCTGGCGGGACCGGTCGTCGTGGAAGAAGGGGCGCGCATCGTGCGCTCCCGCATCGAGGGGCCGGCGATCATCGGTGCCGGCACGGTCGTGGAGGACAGCCACATCGGCCCGCACACGTCCATCGGACGCGACTGTGCGGTCACCGGAAGCCGGCTGGAGTACTCCATAGCCCTGGACGGGGCGTCGGTCACCGGCGTCCAGGGCCTGCGCAGTTCCGTCATCGGTCGCTCCGCCTCCGTCGGCACCACCAGGCAGAGCACGGACCGTTACCGCCTGGTCGTCGGAGACCACACCCGAGTGGACGTCGCGGCATGAGGATCCTCATCACGGGAGCGGCCGGTTTCATCGGCTCCAACTTCGTCCGTAACCTCCTCGCGAACAACTACGCGGGGTGGGAGGGCGCCGCTGTCACCGCCCTGGACAAGCTGACCTATGCGGGCAACCGCGACAACCTGCCGGCCTCGCACCCGCGCCTGGAGTTCGTCCGGGGCGACATCTGCGACCCGGGCCTGCTGCGCGAACTGCTGCCCGGACACGACGCCGTGGTGCACTTCGCCGCGGAGTCCCACGTGGACCGCTCGCTGGAGGGCGCGGGGGAGTTCTTCCGCACCAACGTCCTGGGCACCCAGACGCTGCTCGACGCCGTGCTGGACAGCGGTGTCGAGCGGGTCGTGCACGTCTCCACCGACGAGGTGTACGGCTCGATCGGGGAGGGCTCCTGGACCGAGGACTGGCCGCTGCTGCCCAACACCCCCTACGCGGCCTCCAAGGCCTGTTCCGACCTGGTCGCCCGCACCTACTGGCGCACCCACGGAGTGAACCTCTCCATCACGCGCTGCTCCAACAACTACGGGCCCTACCAGCACCCCGAGAAGCTCATCCCGCTGTTCGTCACCAACCTGCTGGAAGGGCGACAGGTGCCGCTGTACGGCGACGGACGCAACATCCGCGAATGGCTGCATGTGGACGACCACTGCCGTGGCATCCACCTCGTGCTCGAAGGCGGCCGGGCCGGTGAGATCTACAACATCGGCGGCGGCAACGAGCGGACCAACCACGCCATCACCGAGCGGCTGCTCGAACTGACCGGCTCGGGAACGGAGATGATCCGCCACGTCGCCGACCGCAAGGCGCACGACCTGCGGTACTCCATCGACGAGTCCAAGATCCGGGAAGAGCTGGGCTATGCGCCGCTGACCGGATTCGAGGAGGGTCTGGCCGCCACGGTGGCCTGGTACCGCGACAACCCCGACTGGTGGAAGACCGTCAAGTACGGGGCCGAACGTGCGGACGGCTGACAACGGCGGAGCCGCCGGGCTCCGCGTCGTGGTGCTCGGGGGCACCGGCTACCTGGGCCACCGCATCGGCGAGGCGTTCGCCGCCGACGGCGCCCTGGTGCACCTGGTGTCCCGGAGTCCGGCGGAGGGCGGCCCGGCCGACCCGCGTTCCGTCCGCATGGACCTGCTGGCGGCCGGCCGGCGGGAACTCACCGGGTTCTTCGGTTCGGTGCGGCCCGACGTGGTGGTCAACGCCGCCGGCCGGGTCTGGCGGGCCGACCAGGCCGAGATGGCCGCGGGCAACGCGGACCTGGTAGCCCGGGTGACGGAGTCGCTCGTCGACCTGCCTCGCCCGCCGCGGCTGATCCAGCTCGGCACTGTCCACGAGTACGGCGCCGGCACGCCGGGCGCCGGCACCTCCGAGGAGCACGAGCCCGCTCCCGTCACACCGTACGGACGCACCAAACTCCTCGGCACCCGGATCGTGCTACGGGCTGCGGCGGAACACGGCCTGGACGGTGTGGTACTCCGCCTCGCCAACGTGATCGGCGCCGGGGTGCCGGCCGGCAGCCTCTTCGGCATGGTTGCCGCGCACCTCGGCGAGGCCGCCCGCGCCCAGTTCCTGGGCGAGAAGCCGGACGAGCTCAGGCTCCCGCCGCTGCGCGCCCACCGCGACATCGTGGACGCGCGCGACGCCGTCGACGCCGTACAGGCCGCCGCCACCGTGCCGGGGACGGACCTCAGCGGCCAAGTGGTCAACATCGGCCGCGGCGAGGCGGTCCCGATGGATGTGCTGATCCACCGCATGGTCGAACTCAGCGGCGTGGATCTCCCGGTCGTCGAGGCCGTTGCCGACCAGCCCCCACGCACTGATGCGGAGTGGCAGCAACTGGACGTCTCACGGGCGCTGCGGCTCCTGCGATGGCAGCCGCTGCGCACCCTCGACGCCTCGCTGCGCGACCTGCTCGCGGCCGCGGTGCCGGCGTCAGTCAACGGAAGGAATGACGATGAGTGACAACAAGGAACTGGTGCTGGACGAGGTCCGCAGGTACCACCGGGAGACCGCGCCCGACGGGGAGTTCGTGCCCGGTGTGACCGAGATCTGGCCGTCCGGCGCGGTCCTGGACGAAGAGGACCGGGTCGCCATCGTCGAGGCCGCGCTGACCATGCGCATCGCCGCCGGGCCCAGCTCCAGGAAGTTCGAGTCCGCCTTCGCCAAGCGCCTGAAGCGGCGCAAGGCCCATCTGACCAACTCCGGTTCGTCGGCGAACCTCCTCGCCGTCTCGGCCCTCACCTCGCACCAGCTCGGTGACCGGCGGCTGAAGCCGGGCGACGAGGTGATCACCGTCGCGGCGGGGTTCCCCACCACCGTCAACCCGATCCTGCAGAACGGGCTCCTGCCGGTCTTCGTGGACGTGGACCTGACCACGTACAACACCACGGCCGACCGGGTGGCGCGGGCCATCGGCCCCAAGACCCGGGCGATCATCATCGCGCACGCGCTCGGCAACCCCTTCGAGGTCGCCGAGGTGGCCCAGCTCGCCAAGGACCACGACCTCTTCCTCATCGAGGACAACTGCGACGCGGTCGGCTCCACCTACGACGGTCAGATCACCGGCACCTTCGGCGACTTGACCACGGTCAGCTTCTACCCCGCGCACCACCTCACCATGGGCGAGGGCGGCTGCGTCCTCACCTCCGACCTCGGCCTGGCCCGCATCGTGGAGTCGCTGCGCGACTGGGGGCGGGACTGCTGGTGCGAACCCGGCAAGAACAACACCTGCTTCAAGCGGTTCGAGTACCAGATGGGCAACCTGCCCGCCGGATACGACCACAAGTACATCTTCTCCCACGTCGGTTACAACCTGAAGGGAACCGACATCCAGGCCGCGCTGGGCCTCGCGCAGCTCGCCAGGCTCGACGGCTTCATCGAGGCACGGCGGCGCAACTGGCGCCGGCTGCGCGAGGGACTGGACGGCGTTCCGGGCCTGCTGCTCCCCGAGCCGACCCCGCGGTCCGAGCCGAGCTGGTTCGGTTTCGTCATCACCGTCGACCCCGAGGCCGGCTTCACACGCGCCGAACTGGTCGACCACCTGGAGGAGCGGAAGATCGGCACCCGGCGACTGTTCGCCGGCAACCTCACCCGCCAGCCGGCCTACATCGGCCGGCCCCACCGCATCGTCGGCGACCTCACCAACAGCGACGTCATCACCGAGCACACCTTCTGGATCGGCGTCTACCCGGGGCTCACCGACGAAATGCTCGACTACATGACCGCCACGATCAAGGAGTTCGTGGCCCAGCACGGCTGAGCCCGACGGACCGCCTCCCACCCAGAGATCAGGACGACGACGATGGACATTGTGGGAACCGGATTCCTGGCGCGGAGTCTGCGTCCGCTGGCCGGCCGGCATCCGGGCACCTTGGCCCTCGCCGCGGGGGAGTCCAGAACGAGCGGCGCCTCCGACGCGGACTTCGCGCGGGAGGCCGCACTGCTGCGCGATGTCGCCAAGCAGTGCGCGGCCAACGGGCAGCGGCTGCTGTTCTTCTCCACGGCCGCGACCGGAATGTACGGGCTCGCCGAGGGACCGGGCAGCGAGGACGCCCCGGTGACCCCCTACACCCCCTACGGCGCACACAAACTCGCGCTCGAGGAGCAGCTGCGCGACTCCGGGGTCGACCACCTCATCCTCCGGCTGGCGCACCTGGTGGGACCGGACGGGCGGTACCACCAGCTCATCCCCACACTGCTGCGGCAGGTGCGCGAAGGGGTGGTCACCATGCACCGGGGCGCCGCCCGTGACCTGATCCGGGTCAGCGACGCGATAACGATCACCGACCGGCTGCTGGCCGCGGGTCTGCGGGCCGACACGGTCAACGTGGCCTCCGGATACGCCGTCCCGGTGGAAGACATCGTCGACCATCTCGCCGGCGCGCTGGGGCTCGAACCGCGCAAGGAGTACGTGGACACGGGTGTCGAGTACGCCATCTCCACCCAGAAGCTGCGCGCCCTGGTCCCCCAAGCGGCGGAGATGGGCTTCGGCCCCGACTACTACCGCCTGGTCCTCAACGACTTCCTCGCGGCCGAACATGTCTGACCCGGCCGCGTACGCACCACGAGAAAGGCGGGGAATCTCTCCGATGCCGTCCCACATCGTCCAGACGCGTGAGAACAAGAGCCTGCCCGCCCGCATCGCTCTGTCGGCCGCCGCCGCCCAGGGTGCGCACCTGCGTACCGAACACTTCGGCGACTGGCTGGCCGAACGGGGCAGGGCCAATGCCTTCCGGGTGGAGCGGATACCGTTCGCGGAGCTGGTCGGCTGGTCGTTCCAGGAGTCCACCGGGAACCTGGTGCACCGCAGCGGCCGGTTCTTCACCGTCGAGGGCCTGCACGTCACGGAGGCGGGGGAACCGCACGGCGACGGTCCTTACGCCGACTGGTACCAGCCCATCATCAACCAGCCCGAGGTGGGCATCCTCGGCATCCTCGCCAAGGAGTTCGACGGGGTGCTGCACTTCCTGATGCAGGCGAAGATGGAGCCGGGCAACCCGAACCTGCTCCAGCTCTCGCCCACGGTCCAGGCGACCCGCAGCAACTACACCAAGGCCCACAAGGGTGCGGACGTCAAGTACCTCGAGTACTTCGTCGGGCCGAACCGCGGCCGGATCGTCGCGGACGTGCTCCAGTCCGAGCACGGCTCGTGGTTCTACCGCAAGTCCAACCGCAACATGGTGGTGGAGGCGGTGGGTGACGTGCCGCTGCTGGACGACTTCTGCTGGCTCACCCTCGGGCAGAT
Organism: Streptomyces atratus; assembly: GCF_040655115.1. Lineage (GTDB taxonomy): Bacteria > Actinomycetota > Actinomycetes > Streptomycetales > Streptomycetaceae > Streptomyces > Streptomyces atratus_D. The sequence goes on from NZ_JBFAJH010000093.1 coordinate 8,723, forward strand.
CCACGAGCTGCTGCGCCGGGACAACGTGGTCAACATGGACTCCCGTACGGTGCTGTCCTGCCTGCCCTTCGCGGACACCTCGGAGGGCGCGCTGCTCTCCGACACCGAACTGCTCTCATGGATCACGCGCGAGCGTACCCGGCACTCCGTGCGGACCGAGCGCGTCCCGCTGGACTCCATTCCCGGCTGGAAGCGCGGCGAGAGCACGATCGAGTACGAGGCGGGCCGCTACTTCAACGTCGTGGCCGTGTCCGTACGGGCGGGAAACCGCGAGGTGACGGGTTGGACCCAGCCCCTGTTCGAGCCGGTCGGCCTGGGTGTCACCGCCTTCCTCACCCGCGAGTTCGGCGGCGTCCCGCATGTGCTGGCGCACGCCCGGGTCGAGGCCGGCTTCCTCGACACCGTCGAGCTGGGACCGACCGTGCAGTGCACTCCGGACAACTACGCCCACCTGCCCGAGAAGGAACGCCCCCTGTTCCTGGACACGGTGCTGCGCGCCGGCGCGGACCGCATCCGTTACGAGGTCGTGCATTCCGAGGAGGGCGGGCGCTTCCTGAACGCCGAGAGCCGCTTCCTCATCGTCGAGGCGGACGAGGCCGACGCTCCGCTCGACCCGCCGCCCGGCTATGCCTGGGTCACCCCCGCGCAGCTCACCTCCCTGGTCCGGCACGGCCACTACCTCAACGTCCAGGCCCGCACCATGCTCGCGTGTCTCAACGCGACGGCGGTGAGCACCCGGTGACCGGACCCCTGCGGGTGGGGGTGATCGGATGCGCGGGCATCGCGGTGCGCCGCATGCTTCCCGCCTTCGCCGCCTGCCCCGACACCGAGATCGCGGCCGTGGCCAGCCGGGACCCGGCCAAGGCGCGGCAGGTCGCGGAACGCTTCGGCTGCCGTCCCGTGCACGGATACGGCGAACTCCTCGAACTCGACGACATCCAGGCCGTCTACGTGCCACTGCCCGCGGCGCTGCACGCTCAGTGGACCGAGGCGGCACTGAACACGGGCCGGCACGTCCTCACCGAGAAGCCCCTGACGGCCGACCGCCACCGCACCGGAGAACTGCTCGAACTCGCCGACACCCGCGACCTGGTGCTCATGGAGAACGTCATGTTCGTCCATCACCACCGCCACAGGGCCGTGCAGCGCCTGGTCGCCGACGGCGCCATAGGTGAACTGCGCGCATTCCACGCGGCGTTCACCATCCCCCCGCTGCCGGACGGCGACATCAGATACGACCCGGAACTCGGCGGCGGGGCGCTGGCGGACGTCGGGGTCTACCCCCTCCGGGCCGCACTGCACTTCCTCGGCCCCGAACTCGACGTCGTCGGCGCCCGCCTCGTCCGGGGCGCGGGACGGCGGGTCGAGACCTCCGGCGCCGCGTTGCTGAGCACTCCCGGCGCCGTCACGGCCCAGATCACCTTCGGCATGGAGCACGCCTACCGCTCGTCGTACGAACTGTGGGGCAGTGAGGGCAGCATCACCGTCGACCGGGCGTTCACCCCGCCCGCCGACCACGTCCCCGTGATCGGCCTGCACCGCGGCGGGAGGACCGAGGAGATCCGGCTCGAACCGCACGATCAGGTGGCGGCAGCGGTCGCGGCCTTCGCCGCCGCGGTGCGCACCGGAACCCTCCCGGACACCCGCGCCACCCTGCGGCAGGCGGAACTCCTCGACGAGACATACCGGTCCGCCTCGCGCGGAGAACCCATCAGAACTGGATGAGCAGCCGCTGCCCGGGCCCCTCGGTGACGACGGGCCGAAAGGGCACCGGCAGGGCATGGAAGGAGATATTCGTGCAACGCCACATCGCTTTCTTCAACTTTCCGGCCGTAGGCCATGTCAATCCCACGGTCGGCGTGGTCGAGGAACTGGTGAAACGAGGTCATCGCGTCACCTGCACCGTGACGGACCATTTCGCCCCCATGGTGAAGGCCGCCGGCGCCGAACCGGTCAGGTACGACTCGGTCTTCGGCGACTTCTACCGCGTCCCCCTGACCGCCGAGGAGAACGCGGGCGAGGGACTGCGGTGCCTGAACGAGGGCCTCTCCCTCGTGGAACAGGTCGCACCGTTCTACGAGGAGAACCGGCCGGATGCGATCGTCCATGACTTCATGGCGTGGGGCGCGCGTTTCTTCGCCGCCAAGAACGACGTTCCGCTGATCCGGACCTATCCGGTGTTCGGGGCGAACGAACACTTCTCGATCCGGGAGAAGTTCCCGGTGGCGGAGCTGAACGACCCGCAGATGATCGACGCGGTGCAGAAGCTCGCGGGCGTGCTGCCCCAGTTCGGTCTGCCCGCCGACCCGATGGGCTTCCTCTCGAAGATCGAGAAGCTCGGTATCATCTTCCTCCCGCGTGAGTTCCAGTATGCCGGCGAGACCTTCGACGAACGGTTCGTCTTCACCGGCCCCTGCATCGCCGAGCGCCCCTACCAGGGCGCCTGGCAGCCGGCCTCGGCGGACCGGCCCGTGCTGCTGATCTCGCTCGGCACCTCGGCCAGGGGCTGGCCGGAGTTCTTCACGATGGCCATCGAGGCCTTCGGCGACTCCGAGTGGGACGTCCTCATCACCGTCGGTGCGCACACCGACCCCGCCGTCCTCGGACCGCTGCCCGCGAACGTCGACGTACGACGGTACGCGCCGCAGCTCGACGTGCTCCGCCACGCCCGGCTGTTCATCAACCACGGCGGTATGAACAGCACCATGGAGTCGCTGCAGAACGGCGTGCCCATGGTGACCGTGCCGCAGACGAACGAGCAGCGGGCGAACGCCCTGCGCGTGGAAGAGCTGGGCCTGGGCCGCCTTCTGGCCAAGGAGGACGTCACGGTGCAGAGCCTGCGCGAGGTCGCGGACCAGGTCACGGGCGACGCGTCCGTGACCGACCGGGTGCGAGCCATGCGGGAGCGCATGCGGTCCGTCAACGGTCCGGCCGTCGCGGCCGACGCCGTCGAGGCGTACCTGGCCGAGCAGAGCTGAGCACCACCGCCGCGACGCGGATCCGTGTCACGGTCGGGGCCCGCACCGGTGTCGTACGGCCCTCGCTCACAGGCCGTACGACACCCGTCGGCATCGTTCGACCCGGTCTTGTCCGGGGCCGTCCGAACGACATCGCACATCGCAGTCGACCGGGCCTTCGGCCTCGGTCCGCGCCGTCCCGACGGCGCCACCCACTGACCGGGGACGGAGACCCGACATCCATGGACCATCTGGAAGAACTCAAGGAATTCGCCCGCCTGCACGCCCGGGGCCAGGGCGTGACGGCCGAGCACGCCACGCGTGTCCTCGCCCGCGTCACCAACGACACCACGGGGGACCCGGACTCCTGGGCCGCGGTGTGGACCGCCGAGGGCCGGGCCGCCGCCGCCCGCGGCGACCTCCTCGACGCGTGTCGGCACTACGCGCTCGCCCGTTTCCCGTACCACGGTGACGCCGATCGCCTGCGCGCCCAGCGGCTCTGCGTCGACACCTTCGACCAGTGGCGCCATGACCAGGACGGTGTCGAGCGCCTGGAGTTCGACACTGCCGACGGCACCGTCGCCTGCTGGGCCGCCGGGCTCGACAGGTCCCGCCCGCTGCTGGTCGTCATGGGCGGCATCGTCAGCGTCAAGGAACAGTGGGCGCCGCTGCTGCCCCTGCTGCGCAGACTCGGCTTCGCCGCCGTCGTCACCGAGCTGCCGGGCGTCGGCGAGAACACCGCCGCCTACGGCTCCGACTCCTGGCGCACCCTCAGCTTCCTGCTCGACCGGCTCGCCGACCGTGCCCTGGTCTCCGACACCTCGATGCTCGCCCTCAGCTTCAGCGGCCACCTCGCCCTGCGCGCCGCCGCCGAGGACCCCCGCATCCGCCGCGTCCTCACCGTGGGCGCACCCGTCGCCGACTTCTTCACCGACGAGGCCTGGTGGCCTCGGGTGCCCGGCATCACGTCCGACACCCTGCGCCGCCTCACCGGAAGCGAGGACCTCACCGAACTCCGTCATCGGCTGCCGCGGTTCGCACTCACACCGGAGCAGCTTCGGCAGGTGCGGATACCTGTCCGGTACGTTGCCAGCAGCCGCGACGAGATCATCCCGGACACGGATCAGACGCTGCTGCGCCGCACGCTCGACGACGTCCGGTTCAAGACGTTCGACGACGTGCACGGTTCGCCCGCCCATCTCGGCGCGACGCGGCGCTGGCTCTTCTCCCAGCTGCTGTGGCTGCGCTTCGCGCGCCGCCGCGCCCGGCCGACGTCCCGCACCCCACTCGGCGCGAGGCCCTCATGAGCGAGCCCCGGAACGATGACGACACGACCTCCGGCGCCGCGATGGGCACCGTATGGCCGTGGCAGACACTGGCCTCACTCGGCATCACCGAGAACGATCTGACGACCGTTCAGGATATGCACGGCCCTCCGGCGGGGGCGGGCACAGCGGCACCCGTGGGTTCCGCGGGTGTTTTCGACGGTTCTGCGGGTGCCTCGGCGAGGAGCCGGAAGGTGCCGTCCTCTCCGTGGCCGGTTTCGAGGCGTCCGCCCATGGCGGTCATGCGCGCGTGAAGGTTGTCGAGTCCGTTGCCGCTGTGGGGTGCTGGGTTGTGGTAGGCGGGGTCGACGCCGTCGTTTTCGATGAGGAGTCGGACGACACCGTCATGGTGGACGGCTGTGATGCGGCAGTGTGTGGCGTTGCTGTGGCGGAGGAGGTTGGTGACGGCTTCGCGCAGGGTGGTGGCGAGTGCGGTGTCGATGTGGGGGTTGAGTGCCGCGAGTTCGAATTCTATGTGTACGTGGATGTCGGCGGCGTGGAGCACGGATTGTGCTGTTCTGATCTCCTGCTGGAGTGAGATGGCGCGGTAGCCGCTGGCGGCTTCGCGGACGTCGGTGAGGGACTGGCCGGCGATGGCCAGGACTTCGTTGATCTCTTTCATGGCGCGGTCGGGGTGGGTGGGGATGAGTTGGTGGACGAGTTCGCTCTTGAGGGTGATGGCGGAGAGGCTGA
>NZ_JBFAJH010000094.1:0-12890 GCF_040655115.1 Streptomyces atratus
CTTCGCAGGCTTCGCCTGTGTGGTGGTCGGCGTGCTGATGCCGTCCGTGTTCGTCATCTCCGTCGGCGCGTGTGTCACGGCCCGCGGCTCTGTCGCGCTCGGGGTGGGCGCCCTGCGGCCTGCTCTTCCGTCTCCGAGCGCCGTTCGGGTTTGATTCCTCCGTCCCGGGCGTGAACGCCGGACAGGGGAACTCGAGCCCGTCCGGCGATTAGAGGACAGCCGTTCGGACGGGTCCCCGTCCAAGGGGCGGCTTCGGACGAGAACCCGCTCAGGGGTTGAGCGGGGGGCGCGGGCCGTCGTCGGGGCGCCGGCCCGGCCGAGTGTCCGTATCGCGGATGACCTCGCCCTGGACGACCTTTCCGTCCGGACGGTGAATTCGGGCCTGCTGGAACACGCCGGAGAAGCTGCCGGGGGCAGCGGTGCGCATACGGCGGTCCAGGGACCGCTCCGCGTAGCGGCCGAGCGTCGCGCGGACCGGCGGGACCAGCAGCAGAAGTCCCGCCACGTCCGAGATCATCCCCGGGATGATGAGCAGCAGCCCGCCGAGCATCAGGAAGCCATTGCCCTTCCTGCCCGACGGGGCGGTGGGCGGCGCCGCGGCCTCCCCCGGCCGGCCCGGCATCTGCTGGAGCGTCTCGGTGAGGTTGCGGAAGGCCCGACGGCCGGCCGCCTTCATCACCACGGCCCCGAGCACGACGCCCCCGATCAGGAGCAGCAGTACCGTGAAGCCGCCCGCCACGTCCGCCAGCAGGGTCAGCAGCCAGATCTCCAGCACTGCCCAGGCGGCGATGGCGAGCGGGATGAGGGTACGGGCGCGCGAGCGCCGCGGAGGGGCGGTCGGGGGCGGTGTGCCGGTCGTCATGGTCCCCAGTGTGCCTGGACGTACGTCCAAGCGGGATAGGACCGACCGGCAGTTGGGGGGCGGGTGAAGGAGCGGGGCTGGGGTGCGTGCATCGCAAGGCGGAGGATTGAGCCATGGCGGAGCCCTGGTGATCGACGACGACGCCGCGAGGTGCGTGCCCCAGCCCCGTGACGCCCCCCAACTGCCGGTCGGTCCGAGGGCGATCAATCCGAGGGGGTGATCAAGAAGACCTGCGGCCCAGGACCCGGTTCGTACGGGCGGTGACACCCCAGGCCGTGACCCGCCACAGCGCCTCGACGAGGATGTCGCGGCTCATCTTGGAGTCACCGATCTCGCGGTCCACGAAGGTGATCGGAACCTCGACGACGTGGTACCCCGCGTCGATGGTGCGCCGGGCCAGGTCGACCTGGAAGCAGTACCCCTGGGAGGCGACCTCGTCGAGGCCGATCCCCTTCAGGGTCTCCGCCCGGAAGGCCCGGTAGCCGCCGGTGACGTCCCTGGTCCGCAGCCCGAGGAGCAGGCGGGAGTACGTGCTGCCGCCGCGGGAGATGATCTCGCGGGACTTGGGCCAGTTGACCACGCGCCCGCCCGGCACCCAGCGGGAGCCGAGCACCAGGTCGGCGCCCTTGAGGGCGGTGAGCAGCCGGGGCAGCTCCTCGGGCTGGTGGGAGCCGTCGGCGTCCATCTCCACGAGAACGCCGTAACCGTGGTCGATGCCCCAGCGGAACCCGGCGAGGTAGGCGGCGCCGAGCCCTTCCTTGCCCTTGCGGTGCAGCACCTGGACGTGGCTGTCGGCGGCGGCGAGCTCGTCGGCGATCTTCCCGGTGCCATCGGGGCTGTTGTCGTCGGCGACCAGGATGTCCACGTCCGGTACCGCGGCGCGCACCCGGGTGACGATCGGCTTGATGTTCTCGGCCTCGTTGTAGGTCGGGATGATCACCAAGGCTCTGCCGAGCGGGCCGTACCGCCTCTGACCGCCGTCGTTCACTTACTGCCCCTCACGTCCGTACACAGGTGCACACCATATCGATCGCATCGGGGGCCGGGGGCCGACGCGGCAGGCGGCGTCGGGGCGCCGACGCGGACAGAAGGAGGGAAGTGCGGACGGAACTGCGGATCGGGGCCCGGCGTCCTTCGGGCCGACCTGGGACCCGCTGGCTGCGGGTCGACCGAGAGCCGTTGTCTACTGAACGTCCGGGCCCCACCCGGGTCACACCTGCCGTCCGGCTCAAACCTTCCCTCGCCCCCGAGGCGCGGGCGCTGAACCTGGCTGTCAGTGGTGGTGCGCCGATGCGGCACACCACCTCATGACCCAGCGGCGTTCGACGACTGCGTGGAGGTATAACCGGTCGGACGTCCTGTGGTGGACTCGGCCGAACCTACCGGCCCGTGGGCGCTACCTGTCAATACCCTTCTGACCTGCGATGTTTATCGAAGTTGCCTGGTCAGTAGCGGAGATACGCAGGTCGCGGGGAAGCGTGGGCGCCTTCGATCGGCGGTACGAAATGTCCGGACGTCACTCGTTCGGCCGTACGTAGACAGTTTGTCCGAAGATCACAGTCCGCAGACAGACCGGGAGGTCGCCGCCCGGGGTGAGATCCGGCAGGCCGGGCGTCCCGGACCTCGGGTCGGTCGACCAGCGGGCGACCCGGTCGTCCGGGGCCTGGACCACGAGCTCCTCGGTGCGCCAGACCGCGTAGTCGGCGGGGGCGCCGGGAACGAGGGTGCCCGCGTCGTCGCGGCCGACGGCCCGCCAGCCGCCCCTGGTGTGCGCGGTGAAGCCGGCCCGTACGGAGATCCGGTGCTCCGGCGTCCGGTGGAACGCAGCGGCCCGTACGGTCCCCCACGGGTCCAGCGGGGTCACCGGGCTGTCCGAGCCGAAGGCCAGGGGCACACCGGCCCGCAGGAGGCCCGCGTACGGGTTCAGGGTGCGGGCCCGGTCGGCACCGAGCCGCTGGGCGTACATGCCGCCCTCGCCGCCCCAGGCGGCGTCGAAGGCGGGCTGGACCGAGGCGGTCAGACCCAGCTCCGCGAAACCGGCGATCGTCTCGGGGGTGAGCATCTCGGCGTGCTCGACGCGATGGCGTGCCGCGCGGACCCGGGGCAGCCCCAGCGCCTCGGACGCGGCCCGGACGCCTGCCACGACGGCGGAGACCGCCGCGTCGCCGATGGCGTGGAAACCGGCCTGCAGACCGGCCTCGGTGCAGGCGGTGACATGCGCGGCGATCTGCGCGGCGTCCAGATGGGCGGCGCCCCTGCCGCCGGCCGGTCCGTCGGCGTACGGCTCGTGCAGGCACGCGGTGTGCGAGCCGAGGGAACCGTCGACGAACAGGTCCCCGGCCGCGCCGATCGCGCCGAGTTCCCGGATCCTGCGGGCGTCCTTCTCGTCCGCGACCTGCTCGGCCCAGTAGCCGAAGACCCGCGGACCCGGCCGCCCGGCGGCGAGCTTCAGCAGCGCGGTGAAGTCCTCCTCGTCGGAGATGTCGGGTCCGCCGCACTCATGAAGGGTGCCGATGCCGAGCGAGGCGGCGTGGTCCAGGGCGGCACGCTGCGCCTCGGCGCGCTGCTGCGGCGAGACCGCGCCGTGGGCGGCGGAGCGCACGGCATGGTGGGCGGCGCCGGTCAGCGGGGCGTCGGGCTGGTAGCCGGCCAGTGCGGTGACGCCGGGGACCAGATCGAGGAGGGCGGTCGTGACGACGGCGGAGTGCACATCGATCCGGGGCAGATAGAGCGGCCGGCCGCCGGCCGCGGCGTCGAGCTCGGCGCGCGACGGAGGCCGCTGCTCCGGCCAGCGCGTGGCGTCCCAGCCGTGTCCGAGGACGACCCGGTCCGCAGGGTGCGCGGCCGTGTACGCGCGTACGAGGTCGAGGGCCTGGGCGAGGGTACGGGCGCCCGAGAGGTCCAGGCCGGTGAGGGCGAGGCCGGTCGAGGTGGTGTGGACGTGGGCGTCGGTGAACGCGGGAGTGACCAGTGCCCCTTCGAGGTCGATCACTTCGTCGACGCCGCTCGCGAAGGCGTCGGCGGCCCCTTCCGAGCCCACCCAGGCAACATGGCCGCGTTCGACGACCATGGCGGTGGCGAAGGGGTCGGCGGGGCTGTGGACGTCTCCACCGCGCAGCAGCACGGTGCGGTGTTCGCTCTGGGGGTCGGTGCTCTCGGTCATGGCACCAGTCTCGCCCTTGTGCGGAGCGGCGCCGTCCGCGCCCCCTCAGATCTGCGGGGGGCGTGCCTCGTACGGGGTGGAGAGGACGACGGTGGTGCGGGTGGAGACCCCGGCCAGCGAGCGGATCCGGGTCAGCAGATGCTCGAGCTCCAGCGGGGTCGCGACGCGCACCTTGAGGATGTAGTTCTCGTCGCCCGCGACGCTGTGGCACGCCTCCAGTTCCGGTACACCGGCGAGCCGCTCGGCGATGTCGTCCGGCGCGCTCGGGTCGAACGGTTTCACCGAGATGAACGCGGTGAGGGGCAGCCCGACGGCCTCGGGGTCGACGACCGCGGCATAGCCCCGGATCACCCCGCGCTGCTCCAGCCGACGGACACGCTGATGAACGGCCGAGGTGGACAGGCCCGTGGCCTTGCCCAGGTCGGTGTAGCTCATCCGCCCGTCCTTGACGAGCAATTCCACAATCTGACGGTCCAGCTCCTCCATGCGGATCAACCTATGGCCCCAGGTCCCTCCAGGCACAGTCGCAGGGGCCCCGAACAGGGCACCTGCATGGAGCATGTGACGAATACCACAGGTTTACGGATGGGTAGCCGACGACCTCGCGGTTACGGCGGATGCGCGACGGGAAGTGCTTGCTGTGGTCGAGGCCGTGGCGCCTTGCCGGCCCACCCGAGGGGGAGATTCTCCATGCAGAGCCTGAAGCTCACCGGACGTACCGAACCGGAGCCTGTTGAACCCGTCGAGGACTCAGCTCCCGACGCGTACGACACTTTTGAGATGTACCGGGTGATCTGCCCGGACTGTGCGCAGCCGATCGCGCTGCTGGCCGACGAGGATGTGCTGCCGGAACACGCGCTGTGCCCGACGCCGTGGAACCCGTTCGTCCTCACGGTGTGCGCCGGAACCGGTCGCGACGCCGCGCAGGCACGTCCGGCCGACGAGTCGCTCGAGCTCCAGGAACAGGAGATGGGACTACTGCTGACACTCCCCCAGGGGCTCGACTGGAGGATGCAGCCGTTCTCGCACGCCGGTGGTGCGGGTTCGCGCCCGCTGCGGGTGCCGCACCAGATCCGCCGCAACGCCGCCTGACGCGTACCCGGGCGGGCGGCGCCTCCCCGTCTGCCGGAGTCTCCGGCAGACGCCTGACACACACGTGCTGCACCACGACGGCCGGGCCGGCGTGGTGCGGGCGATCGAGCCGCGCCCGCGCGGCAGGGGGAACCTGGCGAACGGGCGCTCGAATCCCCCCGGCAGTGACCCGGCCCCGCCCCACGGCGTTGGCCCGGCATGACCCTGCTGCAATCCACGGCCGGCCCCGGTCGTCGCCGTCTCGCCGCTCCGCCCCCCGAAGAATCGGTTCCGCAGCCCGGTTCGCAGCCGGTACCCCCCTCGGCGTCCGCCCCGTCAGCGCCGCGCGCGGTGCCGCATTCGACGGATCCGCCCATCTACCGGGCGATGCTGAGCCATTGGGAGTCCACCGGCAGGACCCTGCCGGGCCGTCATGACCAGGAGTGGAACCGGATCATGACGACGCCCGTGTGGTCGGACCGGCCGTTGCGCCTCAGTGGGTCTCGGGACCCGCGAGGTGGCGCGCGATGACCATGCGCTGAATCTGATTGGTCCCCTCGACGATCTGCAGCACCTTGGCCTCGCGCATCAGCCGCTCGACGGGGAAGTCGAGGGTGTAACCGTAGCCGCCGAGCACCTGAACGGCGTCGATGGTGACCCGCATGGCCGTGTCCGTACAGAACAGCTTGGCCATGGCCGCCTGCCGGGAGAACGCCCTGCCCGCGTCGCGCAGCCTCGCCGCCTCCAGATAGAGCGCACGGCCCGCCTCGATCTGGGTGGCCATGTCGGCGAGCATGAACCGCAGCCCCTGGAAGTCGGCGATGGGGCGGCCGAACTGCTGCCGCCCGGTGGCATATCCCACGGCCTCGTCCAGGGCCGCCTGTGCGACACCGATGGCGCAGGCGGCGATGCCGAGCCGCCCGGAGTCGAGTGCGGACAGGGCGATGGCGAAACCCTGCCCTTCCTCACCGATCCGGCGGGCGTCCGGCACCCGCACACCGTCGAAGTGCAGCTGGGCGGTGGGCGAGCCCTTCATGCCCATCTTCTTCTCGGGGAGGGCCGCGTTCAGCCCCTCTGCGTCGCCGGGGACAAGGAAGGCGGTGATGCCGCGGGCACCCTCGACGCCGGTCCTCGCCAGAACCGTGTAGAAGTCGGCGATACCGCCATGGGTGATCCACGCCTTGGTGCCGGTGATGACCCAGTCGTCGCCGTCGCGTACGGCCTTCGTGCGGAGCGAGGCGGCATCGGAGCCCGAGGCGGGCTCGGAGAGGCAGTAGGCCCCCAGCAGGCCGCCCCCCAGCATCGCCGGCAGGTGTTCCGCCTGCTGCTCCTTGGTGCCGTATCCGGCGAGAGCATGGCAGGCGAGCGAGTGGACGCTGACGCCGAGGCCCACGGTGAGCCGGGCGGCCGCGAGCTCTTCGAGCACCTGGAGGTAGACCTCGTAGGGCTGGTCTCCGCCGCCATGGGCGGAGTCGTACGGCAGACCGAGCAGTCCGGATTCGGAGAGCAGAGTGAAGACCTCGCGCGGGAACCGGCCCGCGTCCTCCTCCTCCGCCGCGTTGGGCGCGATCTCCCGCTGGACGATGTCGCGGACGAGCGCGACGAGTTGCCTGGACTCCTCGGTGGGCAGACGACGCTCCACCAACTGCGGGGCACGGTCGGACATGACGGCGCTCTCCTCCCTGTCGGGCGTTGCGGCGGCGCGCGCGCGGGGTGTGAGCGGCTCCGCCGGGGGATCTCCGGACCGGGGCCCGGAAAAGCACTGATACCCAAACCGCTGCTGCCCTCCCGGATTACGAGAGTTGCTGGCCAGCGGCCGTGGCGGGTCGAGTATGCCCGATCGGACGGTATCCGTCACGGGGTGACAGAAAGGGCGCCCGGACGATCCGTGCGGGGCCCGGACGAACATGGGAATAGTCCGAACCATTACGCAATTGGTCTAGTCCATCTACGGTTCGACTTTCGGGCAGTACCACTGCACGGGGCGGCGCCCTCTGGAGCTCCTCCAGGGCCGAGCACAGCGACACCACCTCGCGATATCTTCTTTTCGAAACGTATATACGCATCCTGGGGGTGGCCATGTCCCGCACCGTGATCGACTTGGACGACGAAGCCCTGCAAGAGGCTGCACGACATTTGGGGACCACCACCAAGAAGGACACCGTGAACGCGGCCCTACGGGAAATCGCTGACCGGCGGCGTCGCGCGGCAGCGGTGGAGCGGATGCGGCAGATGGTCGCCGATGGCGAGATCGACTTCTCGGTCATCGACCCCGGCCATGAGCACCCGGACGACGGCGGACGGTCCGCCGCGTGAGCGAGCTGTTTCTGATCGACACCAGCGCCCTGGTGTGCTTCTACCGGCGTCAGGCGAGTCCCGCTTGGGACGAGCTCGTCACCGCAGGGCTGGTAGGGCTCTGCGAGCCGGTACGGCAGGAATATCTGCGGGCAGTCGGCGGCCGTGCGGCGTACTACGAAGCCGATGGCCTGCTCCGCGAGACGTTCCCCCACTACTCGATGCGCGACTCCGCATGGGACGACTCCGCGGATCTGCAGCAACGCCTCGCGGACAGGGGGTGGCATCAGTGTGCCAGCCCCGTTGACCTACTCGTCGCCGTCACTGCCCGACATCACAAGTTCACAATTCTCCACCAGGATGCCGACTTCGACCCGATTGCCCGTGTCACGGGCCAGCCGGTGCGCCGCATCGGCGAGTGACAGTCGCCGAAACCAGGTAGGGCGGCACGGGAGGGCCGGCCTCCGGCTGCTGGAACTGCGGACCAGGTCAGCGCACGCCGACGGGAAGTTCGATCTTCCCGTTGGACGTGTCTTTGGTTCTCCTGCCGTACGTCCTGCTCGAACGTGATGTTCTGTCCGCCGTAGGGGATCAGAGGGCCGAACTCGAAGCGGTGGCTCCTGATGCGGTACGTCGCCTTGTCCAGGACCAACACCTCCTCCAGGCCGGACAGGATGCAGCAGCATTCACCCTGTGATCACACCGACGGACATTCCTTCCGAATCGACCCGAATGACCGCGGAGGGCTCACCAGGGGACGTGCGGTCGCCGCCGCCTGGCAGCTCGCACCACACCGTCTTGGTGCCCGGGCCCTGCTCCACACCCCAGCGCAGCGCCAGGGCATCGAGCAGGGTGAGGCCGCGGCCGGTCTCGTCGTCGCCGGCCGCCCTGCACAGGACGGGCAGGGCCCGGGGGTCGGGGTCGGTGATCTCCACTCGCGTACGGTCCCGGTCGCACGAGGCGCGGACCGTTACGGGGACGCCCTCGCCGAGGTGGCGGATGACGTTGGTGATCAGCTCGGTGGCACACAACTGGAGGTCGTCGCAGGGGCTGCCCAGGTACGCGCGCAGGGTGCGGCGCACCTCGGGCACGGCCTCGGGGGTGGCGAGAAGTTCCAGGATCAGCAGCTGTCGCATCACGCGACCCCCTTGCGCAGCGCAGGACCAGAGCGCGTGCGGTGGGCAGGTTGCAGTTGCCCAACGTGACGAGCGGCGGAATGCGGTAGCGGGTAGCGAAGGTCGGCAGGTCAATGCCGAGGGAGGGCAGCGTGACGCCGTGGGCGGCGAGCGCGACCCACAGGTCGTTCACGCAGTCCTGCACATCGGCGTCCGTGCCCGTGCCGTCGTGGGGGTGGTCGTTCATGGGGGTGTCACACCTTCCAGTGCGCTCTGTGACGAATCACTCACACTCTGACGCGGTGCGGCATACCGTGAAAGAGCTTCGGGCTCCCGGCCGTGAACTGCGCGTATGCCCTCGCGCGTTGGCATCGGCGCGGGAATCCCCGGGACTCGGGCGGACACGCTGTGAAACGGGCGGCAACGACACCAATGGCGGTGAACGATGGGACAGCGCAAGGACATCGACGGGTCAGCAAGCGTCCCCACCTTCTACGGCAAGGAGTTGCGCTGGAAACGGGAGGAGGCCGGACTGACCCTCCAGCAGCTGGTGGAAGGCAGCTTCTACGGCCCCAGCCACCTCAGCGAAATCGAACGCGGACAGCGCCGCATGCCGGCCGAACTGGCCGAGCACGTGGACCAGACACTGGGTACCGACGGTTTCTTCCGGCGCCGCTGCGAGGACGTACGGAAGGCGAAAAGGCGAGGCCACGCCAGCTACTTCGAGCGCGTGCTGGAGGCGGAGAAGCACGCGGAGACGATCGAGGAGTGGTGCCCGACTCTGATTCCCGGCCTGCTGCAGACGGACGCGTACGCGCGGGCAGTAGTACGAGCGACGCACCCGCTGGCACCGGAGGACGAGGTGGAGGAAAAAGCCGGCGCCCGGATGGCGCGTGCTCGCCTCTTCGACGACGACCACAGGACCCCGATGTACTGGGCAGTCCTGTCCGAGTCACTGCTGCGCCAACCGATCCTTCCGCCGGAGCAGGAAGTCGAACAGCTGGAGCGGATCGCGACGTTGACAAGGCGCCGTCGGATCGTTCCCCAGGTCCTTCCGTGGAACTGCGGACCACACCCCTTCATGCTGGGCACAGTCATGATCATGACCTTTTCGGACGCCCCGCCCCTGGTCTACACGGAGGCACTGCACAGTGGCGACACCATCGACGATCCGGCCCTCGTGAAGGAGTACCTCAGGTCGTACGATCGACTGAGGGCCGCCGCACTACCGCCGGAGGCGTCCCTCGCCCTGATCGAGCAAGCGGCTGAGGATGGTCGAAATGGCAAGCAGCGAGATTGACTTGAGCACCGCTGTCTGGCGCAAGAGCAGCCACAGCAATGGCAGCGGCGGGAACTGCGTGGAGATCGCCGAGGCCTTCCCCGGCGCCGCCCGCTGGCGCAAGAGCAGCCACAGCAACGGCACCGGCGGGGACTGCCTGGAGGTCGCCGACGGCCTCGCGGGCACCGTCCCCGTCCGTGACTCCAAGCTCACCCACGGCCCGGTCCTCACGGTCACCGCCCCCGCCTGGACGTCGTTCGTCACGTCCCTCAAGGACGCGCCCGGCCGCCGATCTGCAAAGGAGATGGGGTTGCCGCCGGCGAAGGCGTAGCGGTTGCCGGTGTACGGGTCGGTGGCCAGGGACATGTCGTCCATCGCGCCGCTGTACATGTCACGCGTCAGGAACCGGTTCAGACCCGGGCTGTAGTTACGGAAGCCCATGTCGTACGTGCCGGAGCCGTCGTCGTACCGCTGCGCGTTGTAGCGGTAGTCGTTGTACTGCTCCTTGTCCGGGTTCGCCGCATCGGGCTTGTCCTCGCCGGTGAACTGCGCCTCGTCGTCCGAGCCGTAAGCCGTGTAGCCATAGGTGGCCCGGGTGTTGCCGTCCTCCTTCGTGACCTCCTCCACATCACCCTTGGGGTGGTAGAGGAACTGCGAGTACTCGTGGGGACCGGTGTCCTTGTGCTTGATCTGGGTCAGCTTCTGACCCCACGGGCTGTACTGGTAGGACTTGGTCGCCTTGCCGGCGACCTCCTCCCGCAGCACCTTCGACTCCATGCCCAGGTACGTGGAGAGCGTCGTCTTCCCCAACGTGCCGGACGTGGTCTCCGACGCCGTGCGGTCGAACGCGTCGTACACGTACGACGTCGACTTCGCCGACGCACCCGTACCCGCCGTGTGCTTGGCGATCCGGTCGAAACCGTCGTACGAGTACGTGGTCGGCCTGCTCCAGCTGGAACACACCCGCACCACCTGAACGAAGATCACGAACCGTCACGAGACGTTACCGAGAAGGGTTCATTGCGGATGGCAAGATCGTCCATCCGATCATCAACCCCATCCGTGAGCACCCGGCCCGTCGACGCGACGCCGCAGGGTGGTCACCGGTTGCGCATTTCGATGATCTTCTCCGCCTCTGGCACCTTTCCGGCCAGGTGACCCCCGCGACGGATCTCCTCATCGGTCAACCGGCCCGCCAGCGCCAACACTTCATGCACGCCCTCCATCCGGTGCGCATCCAGCATCTTCAAGAACCACTTCACGGCCAAGGTGTTGTCCACATCCGTCCCGATGCCGTCCCGGAACCAGGAGCCCGCCGCGAACATCGCATCGATGTGCCCCAGGGCGGCTGCCCGCTCGTACCAGCGGAGCGCCTCCGCGTCCTCGTCCAGGTCCGAGAGAACATCGCCCAGCTTGGCCGCAGCCTCGTCGACGTCCGCCTCGGCGGCCACCCGCAGCAGGCGAACCACCTCCGCAACATCGACCGGCTCGCCGCGCTCATCGCTCTCCTCCAACAGGAACACCCCCAGATTGTGCGAGGCGATCACATCACCCCCTTCGGCCGCTGCCCGGAACAGCACCTCGGCCGCAGCGAGGTCCTTCTCGACCCCGGCGCCTTCGACGTACAGATATCCCAGCGTTCGCCGCGCCTCGTTGTCCCCTGACTCCGCGGCCCGGCGAAACCACCCAGCCGCGGCGCCCGGATCCTCATCCCAGACCAGCAGCACCCCACCCAGCACGTTCTGGCACTCGGCATCCCCCAGCTCGGCCGCGCTCTCCAGAGCCGGGCGGAGCGCGTCGAGGTGCGCGGCGGCTCCAGCGCTTCCGTCCTGCGCCGCCAACAGGTACGACTTCGCACGTTCGGCGAGTCCGGTACTTTCTTTAGGGTCATTCATCAGCAAAGCCCCACATATCCTCGCTACTCCTAAATTGACCTAGACAAGCTAACACGAACGGGCGCCCGCGGAAAAAATCCACCGAGGGCGCCCGTCGTATCACAGTGGATTAATGTCCCAGGAATTCAACGTCCCCGGTCCTTCTGAATATCCGGATACCACTCGGATCCGAGATCGTGATGTCCACATCATTCCTATACGAGTACCAGGACGCGAACTCCTGACAGTCCCCGCACATATCGCGGTCCACCGAGATGGGAGCCGTACCACGTTGTCCACGATGGCCTGCTTCTCCACATGAGAATTGTTGTACCGCCCGACGACACCGTTGCCCCAACTATGTGATGCCTGAGGCATTCCCATATTTGTGCGCACCTGGGAAACATCGGCAATATCCATCTTCTCAAACGCCTTCGGCTTCTTCGCCGACCATCCAGAGAGATAGGGCTTACCGCCCGACGCGGCACCGGTCTTCTTCTTGGCGTGGCGCGGAATACCGCTGGGCTTGCCAATGCCGCACGCCTCGATCCCCTCATTATGAGTGAGGACCGCGGCACCGCTCACCGTCACGAAGAAGGTGTGCACTCCCTCGACGGTGAGGTTGTAGACGCGCTGAGTGCGCTGTATCCGGTTGACCGCGGTGACCTGAACCCAGTCGTCAGTCGCGGTCCGCAGCCATATTCCGGGCTTCAGTTCCCCGGCCGTGACCCACCGGCCGAAGTCGGGGAGCCAAAACAGGTGCGCGTCGGTTGACGTGATCTTGCTGGGCTTGGCCTTGCCGTCCTTGCCGTCGGCGTCGATGGTAAGGACGATCAGATCCTTTACACCCTCGTGGTTACGGGTGTTGGTGATCTGGCGGGCCTGGAGGTTGCCGGTCTCCGGGTCGGAGGCCAGGACGTACTCGCCTTCCTTGAGGTCCTCGATGTTCTTCGTGGACCCGTCGGCCATGACGACCTTGGTGCCGGGGACGAAGCTGTTCTTCTTCGCCGGCACCTTGCAACTGCCGCCCTGCTTCTTTGGTGCAGGCTTGTCCGTAGTCTTCTTCGGCTTGGGCTTGGACGTCTTGGGCTTGCCCGCCACGTTCTTGGCACCTGAGGCGGCCTTCTTGCCGCCCTTGAAGTTCCCCCTCTGAAGTGGACAGCCTGATACTGGGACGGATGGGTCCCGGAGGAAGCAGTCCAGGTTGAGTGGCAAGAGCAACATGAGCAAG
>NZ_JBFAJH010000095.1:0-12593 GCF_040655115.1 Streptomyces atratus
GGCGGAGTACACCTTCATCACCATGCGTGACCATCTTTCTCTGGATCCTCATGGTCCAGTCTCGGATGGTGTCCACGGTCAAGGGGGAGGCCCCGAGGTGATCAGCTCTCCGGGTCGGCGGGCGGTCTTGAGGGGACCGTGAAAGTAGTCGCGTGCCGCGACGGTACGGGCGCCTTGGGTGCCTTGCAGCTGGATGTCGGCGTCCAGGGCCATGGCGATGGCGCACCACTCGGACGCGGGGTGTCCCCAGCCGAAGCTGCCCACCATGGTTCCCCGGGACCGGATGGGCGGGTGGGCGATGTTGACGACAGCGAGGGAGAACAACGAGCCGAGTGGACCTGTCACGGCCTGCGTGGACTCGAAGACGTGGTGCCTGATCAGGGCGCCGACCTGCAGGGTGTTGTCAGTGATCTGCATGTCGTCGAGTTCCGGGATGCGGTTGATGTCGACGACCAGGTCGGGACGGATGCGCTCCAGGTGCATCTCCAGGAGCAGGCTCTGGCCGCCGGCCAGGACCTGGGCCTTGCGGCCCCCGTTCCCCAGAGCGTCGACGGCCTCGGACACGGTGCGGGGTACAACGTAGTCGAAGGCGGCGGGCTTCACCGGGCCTCCTCCAGCTTCGGGGCTTGGGCCGCTCGCCAGATCACGTCCGGGGTGAGCGGCATCTGCAGCAGGTCGCAGTCGGCCGGCTGGAGTGCGTCGACCACGGCGTTGACGACTGCGGCCGGCAGGCCGATGCAGCCTGACTCACCGGCGCCCTTGGCGCCCAGCGGGGAGCTCGGGCTGGGCGTGCAGGTGTCCTTGACCTCGATGGGTGGCAGTTCGGTGTAGGTCGGCAGCAGGTAGTCCAGCAGGCCGTTGGCCAGCATGGGAACTCCGTTGTCGTCGTAGGGGATGGCCTCGTACAGCGCCTGGCCGATGCCCTGCAGAGCGGACCCGAAGGCCTGTGCGTGGACGATGTCGGGGTTGAGCACCACACCGCAGTCGTCGACCGTCACCACCTTCAGCAGCTGCACGGTGCCGAGTTCCGGGTCGACCTCGGCCACCGCCACGTGGGTGCCGAAGGGAAACGCCATCCCTGTCTCGAATCGGTCTTCCACGCGTAGGGGCCCGGTGGCCTTGACCAGCTCGCTGATGTCCATGGCGGCCGAGCCGTCGTGGGCGGCGTGTACCGCACCGTCGGACCACTCCACCTGCTCCAGGGGCAGATCCCACAGGTTCGCGGCCCTCTGCTTGGCCTCCTCGATGACCAGTTGGGAGGCGTGCTGCAGCATCGCACCCGCGACCTGCGCGGTTCGGCTGGCGAAGGAGCCCAAGCCCTGGGGCTGTTCGTCGGTGTCGCCCTCGATCAGCCGGACGCGTTGCTCGTCCACGCCCAGCGTCTTGGCGACCAGCGCGGGGAACACCGTCTCGTGACTCTGGCCGCTGGAAGCGGCGCCGCACCGCGCGGTGATCGTGCCGTCCGTGTCGACCTCGATGCTGCCGAACTCGTGCAGGCCGCCCGGCTCCCCGCCGGAGCGCTCGACATAGCAGGACAGGCCAATGCCCAGAGGCTTAGCGGTCGGGTCCGTCCGGCGCCGGGCCTGCTCAGCCCGCCATGTGTCGTACTCGACGGTCTCCAGTGCCAGGTCGAGCGCGCGTGCGTATTCGCCGCTGTCGTAGGTCCGGCCGGTGGGGGTCGTGTACGGAAAGCTCTCGGGCGGGATGAAGTTCCGGCGCCGCAGATCCGCCGGGTCAATACCCAGCCGACGGGCCATCATGTCCATGCATCGCTCAAGGGCAATCACCGCCTCCGGCCTCCCGGCACCCCGGTAGGGGTAGGTGAGCATGGTGTTGGTGAGGATCGAGCGGACGGTCGCATGAACCTGCGGGGTACGGTAGGCACCGGTCGCCATCCACGCGGTCTGCATCGGCAGCCCGACCCCGAGGTGCGGGTAGGCGCCGACATCGGCGTCGATGTGCAGCTCGTAGGCGAGAAGCCGGCCATCTGCGTCTGCGGCCAGCCGCGCATGCTGGTCCTGGCCGCGGCCTCGCGTGGCGACCAACATGGATTCCAGGCGGTCCTCGATCCACCGCACGGGCCGCTGCAGCTTGACCGCCAGGAAGGCGACCACGACGAACTCCGGGAAGGACGCGCTCTTCGACCCGAACGCGCCGCCGGTGTCCGGGACCACCACACGCACCTGCTCTTGTGACCAGCCCAGCAGCGCCGCCAGCTCGCGCCGCAGCCGGTGGGGCATCTGGTGCCCCGACCAGACCGTCAGCCGGTCGCCCTCCGGGACGGCGAGGATCGTCCTGCATTCCATCGGCGTGGGCATCAGGAGGTTCTGGCGGTACCGGCCCTCCACCACCGCGGCCGCGTCCTGCCACACCTTGTCCTCGATGGGCTTGCCGGTCTCTCCCTGCAGGGCGATGTTGCTCAATCCCTCGAAGAGCAGGGTCGAATCTGCGGCAGCGGCGGACGGCGTCACCATTGCGGGCAGCGGGTCGACCTGGAAGGTGACCTCGGCCGCCCCGTCCTCCGCCCGGTACCGGTCCTCACCCACGACGACCGCGACCGCTTCGCCCGCGTACCGCACGCGCTCCTTCACCAGCGCCGGCCACTCGCGGCCGACGACCGCCTCATCCGAGGACAGTTTGGCGAGCACAGTGTGCGGAACCGGAGGCAAGTCCTGCAGGGTAGCTGCCGCATGAGCACACGGGGGCACGTCCGTGAGGTCGGCGGCGGACCAGGCCCCCACCACACCGGGCACTTCACGGGCCGCACTGCAATCGACCGCGCGCAGCGCACCGTGACCGACCTTACTTCTCACGAACACAGCGTCGAGACAGTCCGGCACTTCGATATCGGCGACATAGCGGCCCTTCCCCGTGAGCAGTCTTTCGTCCTCGCGCCGCGTCCATTGATACACAGCTGCACCTCTAGCTGGCTCGAGTTACTGCGGGGGCCAACCGGCGGTCACCCCTGAGGATGTGGGCGTCCTTTTGCGGCGTCTGCCGCGCTCCGCGAGGAGCGACGGCACCAAAGGCCCCCATATCGCCCAAGCTTAGGCACGGTTCAAGACAAGGTGTATGTATGACGCGCAGCGCGCCCGTCGAGATCTATCAGACCTCGACGATGCGGTCCTTGATCGGGTGTGTCAATTTAACGGCTGATCTTGGTTGTTGATTTGGTCAGTGGTCGGTGGGGGTCAGGCGGCCCTCGAAGGCGACCTGGAAAGCGTTCAAGGGCGCCTTCCAGCGCATGGTCCACCGCTTGCGGCCCTTGCCGGTCGGGTCCAGGCTCATCAGCGCCATGTAGACGCACTTGAGCGCCGCGGCCTCGTTGGGGAAGTGCCCGCGGGCCCGGACAGCCTTGCGTATGCGGGCGTTCACGCTCTCGATCGCGTTCGTCGAGCAGATGACTTTGCGGATCTCGACGTCAAAGGAGAGGAAGGGCACGAACTCGGCCCAGGCGTCGGACCACAGCTTCACGATCGCCGGATACTTCCGGCCCCACGCCTCCTGGAACTCCAGGAACGGCACTGTCACGTTGGCTGGCGGGTGGGATGATCTTCGGGTTGATCATGGTGGAGGGGGTTGTCCGTGGGCAGTACGCCGCCGTCGTACAAGGGGCACCGGTACCCGGTCGAGGTGATCTCCCACTGCGTGTGGCTGTACTTCCGCTTCCCGTTGTCATTCCGCGAGGTGGAGGAGCTGATGCTGCAGCGCGGCATCATCGTCTCCTACGAGACAGTCCGCCGCTGGTGTCTGAAGTTCGGACAGGCCTATGCCGACGGACTGCGCCGCCGTCGGCCACGGCCCGGGAACAAGTGGCACCTGGACGAGGTCTTCATCAAGGTCAACGGCGAGCTGAAGTATCTGTGGCGGGCCGTCGACCAGAATGGCAACGTCCTTGACATCCTCGTCCAGAATCGGCGGGACAAGGCCGCGGCAAGACGCTTCTTCCGCCGCCTGATAAAGAAGACCTGTACGGTGCCGAGGGTGGTCGTCACCGACAAGCTCCGCTCCTACAGCGCGGCGCACCGCGAGGTCATGCCCTCGGTGGAACACCGCTCCCACAAGGGCCTGAACAACCGGGCGGAGAACTCCCACCAGCCCACGCGGCAGCGTGAACGCGCGATGAAGGGATTCCGTTCCGTAGGCGGGGCCCAGCGGTTCCTGTCCGCGTTCAGCGGCATCTCGCCCCACTTCCGCCCTCACCGCCACCTGATGACAGCCTCCGACCACCGAGCCGAGATGACCGTCCGCTTCGCGATCTGGGACCAGATCACCCAAGCTGCCAGCTGGCCCACCACGGCCTGACCACAGGCCCGGACCGCAAGCCCACCATGCCCCAACGCGCCGTCAGGCACCGACATACTCAACAACTTGACAGCGCCCTTCAAAAGCTTGCGGAAGAGCCGCCTGGCCGCGGCGGTGTCCCGCCGGTTCTGTACGAGGATGTCCAGGACGTTACCGTCGGCGTCCACGGCCCGCCACAGGTACTTCTGCTGTCCGTTGATCTTGATGAAGACCTCGTCGAGGTGCCACTTGTCCCCGGGCCGGGGCTGCCTGCGGCGCAGCGCGCCTGCGTAGGCCTGCCCGAACTTGGCACACCACCGCCGGACCGTCTCATACGAGACGACGACACCGCGCTCGAGCATCAGCTCCTCGACCTCGCGGAACGACAGCGGGAAGCGGTGGTAGAGCCACACGCAGTGGGCGATGATTTCCGCCGGGTACCGGTGCCCCTTGTACGACGGCGGCGCGCTGCGCACGAACGACCCCTCCCCGCGTGATCAACCAGAAGATCATCCCACCGGGTCAGTCAACGTGACAGTGCCGGTCACCGGCATCGCGGGCCTGCCCGCCGAAGCCTGAGCACCGACCCGAGACCCGACCTCCGCCACGCCCCGACATGGCGTCAGGAACCCACGCACTCAACAACGTGACAGCGCCAGATCAAGGCCGACCCGCCGATGGCGAACCTTCGCGACCAGGGGCTGTCCGGCGAATCACCGCTGGGAAAGGCGGGTCGAGTGTCCCCGGCGGTCGGCCGAAAACGCTTGGCCATATGTCTTTCCCAGCGGGATGGGGCAGTTGTCCTACGCGTCGCCGGAATCTCTGGCGACGCGGCGGCACTCCGGCCTACGACTCGTAGAACATGAACCAGCTGTTCTGCGCGGCATTGTAGACGCAGGTGGTGGCATCGACCCACCAGTATTCATTCTTGTACGCCGCGGCTTTGGCCCAGCAGGCACCTGCGGTCGCGAAGGCGGCGTAGAACGTCCATTCTGTGCCGGGGTCCCTCACCTTGGCGATGGACTCGGAACGGCCGGCCTTGGGCGTGCTCGCCCCTGCGGTTTGCACGCCGACCACGGAAGTCAGCAGAGCCACCATCAGGGTGGCGGCCGAGAGTCGCTTGGCGACTGATTTCATGGGGCAACCTCACTTACTCGATACGCTCGACAGGAACGGCGCGGAACAGGTACCGGCTAGTCCTTCGTCCAGATGAAGATGTAGGAGTTCCCGCCGGACATCTTCTGCGTGGCGTCTACGACGTTGTACATCTCCGTGTGCACGCCGAAGGTCTTGGCCTTCCACAGCTGCAGTCCGTGGGCGTTGAAGTCGGAGACGGAGACCTGGGCGCTGGAGGACTGCTGGTTGTCCTGGGCCTGGCAGAGCACGATGGGCCCCGTCTGGATGCCCTTCCACCAGGTGACCCCGGACAGCTTCAGCTGGATCGAGATCTGACCAGGCGCCGCGCCTCCGGGAAGGACGGTCGCTTGGATGATGTCGCCGTCCGGAAGGCGTTCTCCGTTGAGGAGCTGCTGGAATTGGATTCCCTCGGATGCCTGTGCGGACGACGGGTAGCCGACGACTTGTACGGCGCCGAGCATGGTCGTCATCAGAGCGACCGCCGGTAGCCGTTTTACAGCTGAACGCATGGTGCCAACTTCCTGGTGAGATTCGGTCATCGAGTGTCGATCACCATGACCAAGAGTTTCAGTTCCGGAGCTTTCCCATCAGGGGGCACTCAGGGCGCTCGAAGCATCATTCGCCGAGACAACGCCCCAACACACCTTTACTGGGCAGGGCTTTGCGGTGAGCGACCATTGTCATTCAGAAAATACGAAAATCCGTGGTTAATACTCCAGCTGTAGATCGTGATCTTGCAGGTGGGGTGTGACTGGGCGCGATAGCTGTCATCTGGGCACGACATCTGTCACCAGCCCTACACTCCGGCCATGCCGATTCAGCCCCGGTCCGCAGACTCCGCCGAGGAGCAACTGTCGATCATCGATGCCTTGATTGCTCTGCCGTTCCCCGAACAGGAAGGCAAGTCGAAGACGCAACACGGATGGGGCGGGCCCGGGTATCACATCGCTGTTCTCCGGGAGAGCCGGGACTTCTGGGACGCTCCTGATCCGGGGACGGTCACGGAGGCCGAGGAGGAGTTGGAGGCAGATCTCACCGCACTGGGCACGGTGCTGGCTGGGCGTTGGGGTAGTCCGACCGTGGTCGATCTGTGGCCCTATCTCGGGCTCGACAACCCGGATAACCCAGACATCGAGGCGCCCGAGCCCCTGGGCTCCCTTTGCATGCTTGCTGTGAGCATGCAAATGTGGCAGGTGCCGTCTACTGGTCGCTGGCTCGGGCTCGCCATCGGCCAAGTCGATCGAGAGCTCCCCTTCGAACTGCTCGCCGCCGTCGGCGAGGCCTCCACGCTTCCGAAGTGAGCCGCGGGACTGCCTGCCCCACCTTGCCCGCGTCATCGCTTGTGACGGACACCACGCAAACCCGCGGCAGATGGCAACTTCAGTGCCCAGACTGTGACAGCTGTCGCGCTAAGCCTGAGAACGGACCCCAGGTCACCCGCCCGTGTCGGTGACAAATGTCGCGCTCGGTCACATGGAGGCCGGTGCAGGCACGGGTGCGGCCACCGTCGATCATCGCGAGTTGTGTGGACTAACGACGAGACGGTGGCCGCAGGTCACAGCATAGATCCCGGCCGGTGGCGGGAGGCGTTCGAGGTGGCCATGGGCCGGATCGCGGGCCGGTTCACCCGGTACGAACCCCGCCTGCGGGCGGGGCGGTTGGTACTGGGTCTGCTGTCGGACCTGCCTCGCAAGAACTGCTGGACCATCGCAGAGTGGGCCGGGGAGACCAGCCCGCACGGCATGCAGCATCTGCTGTCCCGGGCCGCCTGGGACGCCGACGCTGTCCGTGATGACGTGCGCGAATACGTCGTCGAGCACCTCCATGACGAGGCCGCGGTGCTGGTCGTCGACGAGACCGGCGACGTGAAGAAGGGAACCCACACCGTCGCCGTCCAGCGCCAGTACACCGGCACTGCCGGCAGGATCGAGAACTCCCAGGTCGCGGTCTACCTCGTCTACGCGGGCGCGCGCGGACACGCGGCGGTGGACCGGGAGCTGTACATCCCGCGCTCCTGGACGAGCGACCCGGACCGCTGCCGGGCCGCAGGACTCGGCGAGGACACCGTCTTCGCTACCAAGCCGGAACTGGCCCGGACGATGATCGAACGGTTCCTGGATGCCGGGCATCACGTCGGCTGGGTCACCGGGGACGAGGTCTACGGCGGCAACCCGAAACTGCGCACGGCTCTGGAGGAACGCGGCATCGGCTATGTCCTCGCGGTGGCCTGTTCGGCTGAAGTGGCCACCGGTGCGGGCACGTTCCGTGCCGATGCCCTGGTGAAGAAGGTGCCGAAGCGGGCCTGGCAGAAGCTCTCGGCTGGACGCGGTGCGAAGGGACAGCGGTTCTACGACTGGGCCGTCATCGATCTCACCGAGGCGGCGCCGGGCAGCCGTCAGCTCCTGATCCGCCGCAACCGCACCACCGGCGAACTCGCCTACTACCGCTGCTTCTCACCCCAGCCGGTGCCGCTGACCGAGCTGGTGCGGGTCGCCGGATCCAGATGGCGTGTGGAAGAGACCTTCCAGGCCGAGAAAGGGCTGGCCGGACTCGATGAGCACCAAGTCCGCCGCTACCCCTCCTGGACCCGCTGGGTCACCCTCGCGATGCTGGCCCACGCCTTCCTGGCCGTCGTCCGCGCCAACGAACACGCCCGCAGCCCCGCCCCGGACGGGCTGGTCCCGCTGTCCTGCAACGAGATCCAGCGCCTGTTCATCACGCTCGTCGTCCAGCCCCTCCACGACATCGCCCACCGACTCGGCTGGTCTGACTGGCGACGCCGCCATCAGCAGCGATCACGCACCAGCCATTACCAGCGACAAGCCGCATCCCAGACATGAAGATCACGATCTACAGCTGGAGTACTAAACGCCCTCTGACAGCACGGGGGTACTTGTCAGGGCAGCAGTCGAAGGTCGAGCTGCGTGCCACGATCCGGAGTGACCACGGCGGCATGACGAGCAGTGGCCGGTTGACCTCTCCCGGGACGGACAGGCGCCCGCCCCCCTGTGAGGACGGCGGGCCATTAAGTCGCAGTCAGCGCCAACGCACTTCTGCTCCTCATCCAGCGAGGGCGCCGCTCTCTCGCAACAAGGGCAGCACGTGGTCGCGTACTGCGGGAGCGAGCTGCAGATCACTTTCGCGGCCGGTCGTCCACCGCATGTCCGCCAGTTCGGCCGCGGGCAGGGGTATCCGGTCGATTTGTGCCCCGAAGACCGTCATCTTCATGGGCACGCCCTCCAAGGCCGCCACGGCCTCGACGTCCATCAGGAAGTGCGGCTCCAACGGCACGACACCCAGTTCTTCGTCCAGTTCCCGCGCCAGCGCTTTCATCGGTTCCTCACCCGCATCGGGCTTGCCGCCAGGGAGATAGAAGATCTCGGGAGCCGCCTGCTTGCTCACGACCAGGAGACGCCCTTCCTGAACGATCGCGGCAGCCACCACGACCAAGGGAGCCTGTCGGCCAAGGTTCGGCGCGGAGACCGACGCCACACTTTGTTGCTCCATACTCGCGATTCTTGCAGCCACCCCGGCCAACGAGCCACGAGCCCCGTCTCAACGTGAGCCCCAGAGCCTCCCGCTACACCGGGGACTGACGTCAAATGGCGTGAACATCTTCGGCCCCGCCAGTCAGCAACTGCTGCCCAAACCGATCGACAACTGCTGTTGCTCGAAGTGAACGAAGCCAGAGGAGCTACTGCCGCCGCTGGTCTACCGGACCTTCGCATGGGTGCGCATCTGTTCGGCCAGCCGTCCGAGTTCGGCGACCGGGGAGGCGTTGCTGAGCCCGCTGTTTACGGCGGTCGGGCTGCGCAGGAAGCGCCGGAGCAGGGCCACGAGCAGCCCTTCCGGCAGGGTCTGCAGTGCAGCGAACGTGCGGGGGACCGGCGACGTCGGCATGGCGGCCAGGTTCTGCCGCACGAGGTGGAGCATGCCGCGGACCGCGTCGGGGTCGTCGGCCAGCGTCACCGGGCCGCCCGCCGCGTGCACCTCCTGCCCGAGTGGCACCTCGAACGCGGCGTGTGTCTTGAGCCAGGCATCCATCCGCGGCTCGGCCTTGGCGTTGATCCCGGCGGTGCGGAACTCCCGGACGATCCGTTCCAGTCGCGGGGTGGTCCGGCCGTCGGGTTCGCCGATCGGCATCGGGACCCGGCTGGTCATGAAGGTGGTCGCGCGGGGGCGGACCACGTCGCCGTCCATCGTGCCGGCGGCCAGTGCCGGGGGGAAGCCGAGCAGTACTCGCTCGTGGCCGATCGCCTCGCCCAGCGGCTCCGCGCCGGCCGCCCAGTTGTGCAGGAACAGCACGTCGCCTTCGAGGCCGGCGAGCGACTCCAGCACCGCGTCGACCTGATGGGTGCGCACAAGGACGGCGGTCAGGTCGTACCCGCCTGCCGGGTGCTCGACCGCCGGTACCGGTACCCGCCTGACGGCAGTGCCGTCTCCGTCGGCGAGCTGCACGCCGTGCCGGCGCAGGAAGGCCAGGCGCTCGCCCCGGGCGAGGAGCGAGACGTCGAGCCCGGCTTCGTGCAGGCGGGCGGAGAACAGGCTGCCGCAGACCCCGGCGCCGTATACGAGCAGTTTCATGACAGCCTCTTCCACATAAGTCAAACGTTCGTTTCAATCGATCGTCTGTATAGTACGGCACATGGCGCTACCCGATACCCGGACCAAGATCCTCGACGCGGCCGAACACCTCTTCGCCGAGCACGGCTACAGCGGCACCTCTGTCCGCGCGGTCACCGACCTCGCCGGAGCGAACCTGGCCGCCGTCAGCTATCACTTCGGCTCGAAGGCGGAACTCCTGGCCGCGGTCGCCCGCCGCGTGACCGAGCCCATCACCGCCGCCCAGAGCGCCGGGCTCGACGAACTGCTCGCCCGGACTCCGGACCCGCCGGTCGCCGAACTGGTGGAAGCATTCGCAGGGCCGCTCTTCGACGAGATGCCCGCTGGCAGTGACAGCGGAGCCCGGACGTCCCGGCTGATCGTGACGATCCTCAGCGACCCGGCCGAGGAGGCGCGCAGCTGGACCGGCCCGGACGAGGACACGGTCCGTGAGCGCTACCTGGCGGCTTTCGCGCGCGCACTGCCCGGCCTTGCCCCACAGGAGCTGTTGTTCCGGATGCGGGGGATCTTTGCCGTGACGGCCGTGGACCGCGTCGAGGTCTACCACCGGCCCTCCCCCGCCTGCCCGACGGTGACGGCGGGCGAGGAGGCCCGGCGCTGGGCGATCACGTTCCTGACGGCAGCAATGAGCGCACCACCGACCCGGGCCCGTCGGTAGGTCTGGGACTTTGCACCGTGGGTCGACTCTGGTGCGCAATTCTCGGCGGCTGCTTGACCGGTAGGTGGTGATCGTTCCTGCGGTCGTTACGTGTCGTCCGGCCGTGGAGGGTGGGTTGTGATGTCGTTGCGGCCGATGGGGCTGTCGCCGGTCCCGGAGCAGACGGTTCGGGTCGCGCGGGCGGCGTTCCCGCAGGAGAGTTTGGCGATCCGGGTGCGGGACCGGCTCGGGGAGGTCTTCACCGATGAGCCGTTCGCTGAGGCGTTCGGGGTGCGTGGGGCGCCGGGTCTGTCGCCGGGGATGCTGTCGCTGGTCACGGTGTTGCAGTTCGCGGAGAATTTGACCGATCGGCAGGCCGCGGCAATGGCGATACGGGCCATCGACTGGAAGTACGCCCTCGGCCTGGAGCTGACGGACACCGGCTTCGACCACAGTGTGCTGCCCCGGTTCCGGGCCCGCCTGGTCGGCAACGGCATGGAACGTGTCGTCTTCGACCGGCTCCTTGAGCACTGCGTTGATGCCGGGCTGGTGGCCGCGGGAGGAAAGCAGCGCACCGATTCCACCCATGTGGTCAGCGCGGTACGGGACTTGAACCGGTTGGAACTGGCCGGGGAGAGCGTGCGGGCTGCGCTGGAGGCGCTGTCGGCCGCGGCACCGGACTGGCTGGCCCGGGCCGTGGACGTGCCGGAGTTCGCCCACCGCTACGGACCTCGGGTCGACAGCTGGAAACTGCCCGGCTCCAAGGTCAAGCGCGACCAGCTGTCCCAGGTCTACGGCCAGGACGCGTTGCGGCTGTGCCGGGCCGTCTGGTCGCCCGACGCGCCGGCCTGGCTGCGGGAGATCGGGGCCGTGGACATCATGCGCCAAGTCCTCGTGCAGACCTACACCGTCCGCACCAGCAGCCGGGGCAAGGAGGTGGTCAGCAAGCGGGAAGCCGACGAGGACGGTGTCCCGCCCGGCCATCTCCGCCTCGCCCTACGACCCCGACGCCCGCTGGTCCGCCAAGGGCGACGACCTGTTCTGGCTCGGCTACAAGGTCCACCTCACCGAGAGCTGCGACAACACTCCCCCGAAGCCGAAGCCCAATCCCGGGGACGGCCGAACCTGATCACGGATGTGACCACCACCCTGTCGACGGTGCCGGACGTGAAGGCCACCGCGCCGATCCAGCAACAACTCGCCGACCGCGGCCTCCCGCCCGCCGAGCACTACCTGAACTCCGGCTACCCCTCCGCCGAACTGATCGAGACCGCACGCAGCCGCGGAACCGTCATGGTCACTCCCGTCCTCCTCGACCGATCCGCCCAGGCCAAGAGCCACATCGGCTACGACAAGAGTGCCTTCCGGATCGACTGGAAAGCCCGCCAGGTCCGCTGCCCCCAGGGCAACACCAGCACCGGATGGCACCCGGTGCGACAACGCGAACGAGACGCCATCGTCGTCGAGTTCGCCAAGACGGACTGCCAGGCATGCCCCGTCCGACCCGAGTGCACCTCGGCCCGGCGCGGCAACCGCATGCTTACCCTCTACCCCGAGCACCTGCACACCGCCCTCGCCGCCGCCCGCACCGAACAGAAGACCAAGACCTGGAAGGACAAGTACGCCCTGCGGGCCGGAGTGGAAGGAACCATCAACCAGGCCCTCGACATCACCGGCATCCGCCGGGCCCGCTACCGCGGGCTGCCGAAAGTCCGCCTCCAGCACGCCTTCTCCGCCACCGCGATCAACGTCGTCCGCCTCGACGCCCACTGGACCGAGCATCCACTGGACCGCAGCCGCACCAGCAACCTCACCCGCCTCAGCCCGGATCCACCGGCTTGATGCCTGTGGATAGCTTCTCCGAAAACGAGGAAGTGCCCTGTGACCTGCGATGATGGGAGTTCTTCACGCT
>NZ_JBFAJH010000096.1:0-12326 GCF_040655115.1 Streptomyces atratus
ACGGGCAGGAGCTCCCTGCTGTACGGCCCGCGCACGAAGGTGTCGTGCTGCCCGCTGCCGTCGTCGCTCCAAGGGCGGCCGCGGCAGTTTGACGCCAGGACCTAGGGTTCAGCTTTGTGAACAGACACATACACTTCGCGCGACTCCACAACTTCCGCGACGTCGGTGGATATCAGGGTGCCGACGGGCACACAGTCCGGTGGGGCCGGCTGTACCGTTCCGACTCGCTCGGCAAGCTCCGGGGCGAGGACCGGGACCGCTTTCTGACCCTCGGTATCGGCAGTGTCATCGACCTGCGCTACGACTGGGAGATCGACGCCAAGGGGCGGGTGCCCGACGCCCCTGGGCTCCGCTACCACCATCTGAGCATCGAGCACCGGCCGTACGACCAGGCGGCGCTCGGCCCGGAGGTGGAGACCGGGCGCTTCCTGGCCGACCGCTACACCGAGGTCGCCCACGACGGGGTCGCCGAACTGCGCCGCGCACTCGAAGTGATCGCGGCAGACGACAGCGGGCCCGTCGTCTTCCACTGCGCCTCCGGCAAGGACCGCACCGGTCTGCTCGCCGCCCTCGTGCTGTCCCTGATCGGAGTGGGCGAGGACGACATCGTCGCCGACTTCGCCCTCACCGGACTCGCCACCGAGCGGCTCCTTGCCGACTGGCGGGCGGACCACGGCAACCAGGATCCGAACTGGCCCGGCTACGGCAGGGCGCCCGCCGACATCATGCGCTTCTTCCTGGCGGATCTCGCCGCGGCCCACGGCTCCGTACGCGGCTACGCGGCCGACCGGCTCGGCGTGGACGACGAACTGGTGGCCGCGCTGCGCCGTAACCTCCTCGAACCTGCTGGGACCCGTCAGCCGGCCGAGCGCGGTACGACCCTCGAGAGCACCTGAGTCAGTGCGTGCCAGTCCGCGGCGATGACGCTTGCGTGCCGTCCCGCCAAGAAGGCGAGCCGGTCGAGGGCCTGAGTCTGCTCTGAATTGATGCCGCCGATGGCGGACGTCACTCCGTGGGCGTCCGTCATCACGACGAGGTACCCAGCACCGCCGCGCGGACGCGGGGCTCGGCGGCGACGAACGGAACGCCGAGCCCGCAGCCCGACGACAGCCCCAGTAGCCCACCGGGCCGGCGCCGACGTGGTCGACTTCCTGGACCGCGTCCACGACCGTCCGCCACTCCGGGACGCTCCGGCCGGCGATGAGGGTGTGGACTTCGGCGAGCACCGGAGCCACGTCCCCACCGGTCTCCATGCGGTTCCGCATCTCGCCGATGAGCCGGTTGTGTTCCTCGGTTCGCGGCCGGTCGCCATGGGCGGGTGCGTCGACGGCCACTACCGCGAAGCCGCACTCGGCCGCGAAGCGGCGGGCACGCGCCACGCTGCACGCGCGCCTGGTCGAGGAGTGCCGACTGGCGGACGCCGCCGTCGCCGACGTGTCGCTGCCCGTTCCGGCACAGCAGTCGATGACGAAGCGCCAGTGCCCGGCCGCGTCGGCGAGCGACGACGTGCCGGCGCTGCCGTGAGCGGAGAGCAGCTCGCGCCGTGCACGGATGTGGTCGGCGAGTGCGCAGCAAACCGGGACCGCCACGCCGTACGGCGTCCCGATCCGGGTGTCCCCGGCGAACGGGTAGGACGACAGGGACTCGTCGAGCGGACCCAGCGCCGCCCGTGCGGCCGAGGGGTGCCCGCCCTCCACGATGTCCAGCAGGACCGGCGCCGCGATCACGGCCGCAGGGAACACGGCCCCGCTGTGGCCATGCACCAGGCCGCCGCCTGCGAGCCGTGATGCCGCGTCCGCCACGGCCATCAGTCCTGCCGCGGAAGCGAGATCGCGCAGCCCGGACGCAGCGTTGTTCGGCCGGTACCATTCCGGAGCGGCCGCTCTGGCGCTGGGGACGGGGTTCTGGCAAGCCGATATGGCGTTCGCCGCCCCGCCGCTGAGCGACAACCTCTTCATGAAGTTCTTCAACAGTCAGCGCGGCTACGTCTGCTGCAACGACAACAGGAACCGCTGGAGGAGCGACTTCCGCGTACGTCCGTACGTGACCCGCCCGCGCGCACCGAACTTTCGCAGAAGGGGGGTGGGCGACAGGGGCGACTCGTCCGACTCGCCACGGAGATCATCGTCCTGGGTTCTCGTCGACGCTCCATTCGGCATGGTGCCGTCCGCCCACGTCCTCCGGCGCGCCGCGCCGGAGGGCCACCGCCGTTCCCACGGCAGAGTGGACGCGCACCCTCATCGGCCCCGCCCGACCCGGGCCACCGCCTCCACACGGATCGGCATCCGCCGATCATCGCCGTGCGTCAGTTACGCACGCAGTGCAGGAAGAGGTGCGGCTCGGGTACCGCCGCCGGGTGGGACGGGGTGAACACACTGCTCTGTTCCCACTGCACCGTCAGACCCGCTTCGGTCACCACCACGGTCAACTCATCGGCGTCGAAGCTGGTCACGTGCACCTTCTGGCCCATGAACACGGCGCTGACATCCTCCACGTCCAGCGGCACCGTTGCCACGACCAGGCGGCCTCCGCGCCTCAGCGACTGCCCGAGCCGCCGGAGCAGCCGTGACTGTTCCTCTCGCGACATCTGCAGGAGCGAGAAGTAGACACAGACCGCGTCGAAACTCTCCTCCTCCAGCGTCAGTTCACGGATGTCGGCGCACTGGAAGGTCGCCCCGGGCACCTGCCGGGCCGCGAGGTCCGCCATGACCGGTGAGACATCGACTCCCAGTACGTCATGACCGGCGTCGGCCAGACTCTGTGCGGTCGGCCGGCCCGTTCCGCTGCCCACGTCCAGGACCCGGCTGCGCGGGGCGAGTTGGGCCAGCAGACGTTCCAGCGAGGCCCGGTGCGCCGACGAGGCGGCGAAGGCTCGCTCGTAGTCGGCTCCGAGAGTGTCGAAGACCGTCGCGGCCGTGGGGCGGAGTTCGTCATTCATCGAGGCGTTTCCTCCGATGGCGGGGCGACCGGTTCCCCGGAATCGTTCCACCATTGACGACAGTCTTCAACGCCCGCAGGCCGGCCCGCCCGCACGACGCTCTCCGCAACCTGGTGTGTCACCGGTGGTCCACTCCGAAGGGACCACCGGTGACCCGGCCGTACGGTCAGGCGCCGGACGCGTCCAGCATGGCGCCGCGTTCCACGACCTTGATGCGCTCGCGGTCCTGCTCCGCGCCGAGAGCCTGCTCGTGAGCGTCCAGTCGGTGCCAGCCGTCACGGGTGGTGTAGCGGACACCGCGCGCCCGCAGGTGGGCGACGACCGCGTCCGGATCGGGCTGCGTCGGGGCCGGCAGTCGGCCGGCGGCCCGGTCCTCCAGCAGACAGGCGACCGTTTCGTTGGCGTCGCCCTTGGTGTGCCCGATCAGGCCGATCGGCCCCCGCTTGATCCACCCGGTGACGTACACCGAGGGCATTGGTTCCGCGCCCTCGATGACCCGTCCGGCGACATGGGGGACGGTGCCGGAGGCGGGGTCGAACGGAAGCTTCGGCAGTTCATCCGAGTAGTACCCGACCGCTCGGTAGACGCTCTGGACATCCCAGTCGGTGAATCGCCCCGTGCCCTGGACGTTGCCCGTACCGTCCAGCTCCGTCCGCTCCGTCCGCAGGCCGACCACGCTGCCGTCGTCCCCGAGGATCTCGACCGGGGACTCGAAGAAGTGCAGGAACAGCTTGTGGGGCCGGTCGCCCACGTCCCGGATGGCCCAGTTCTCCAGGGTGGACGCGACCATGTTGGCCTGCTTGTTTCCCCGCCGGGTCTCGATCGAGCCCGCGTCGTACTCGATGTCCTCGGGGTTGACGATGACCTCGATGTTGGAGGAGTGGTCCAGTTCCCGCAGCTCCATCGGGGAGAACTTGGCCTGCGCGGGACCGCGCCGCCCGAAGACGTGCACCTCCAGCGCCTTGTTCGCCTTGAGGCCTTCGTATACGTTCGCCGGGATCTCCGTGGGGAGCAGCTCGTCCGCGGTCTTGGCGAGCATGCGCGCCACGTCCAGGGCCACGTTGCCCACACCGAGAACGGCGACCTTCTCGGCCGTCAGGGGCCAGGTCCGCGGCACCTCGGGGTGGCCGTCGTACCAGGAGACGAAGTCGGCCGCACCGTAGGAGCCGTCGAGGTCGATCCCCGCTATGTCGAGGGGGCGGTCCGCTTCGGCTCCGGTGGAGAAGATCACTGCGTCGTAGAAGGAGCGCAGTTCGTCGAGGCCGATGTCATGGGGGTAGTCGACGTTGCCGAACAACCGCAACTGCGGCTTGTCCAGTACCTGGTGCAGCGCGGTGACGATCCCCTTGATCCGGGGGTGGTCAGGGGCCACTCCGTAACGGATCAGACCGAAGGGGGCGGGCATGCGCTCGAACAGGTCGATCGATACACCCGGGTCCAGTGCGCACTCGGATTTCAGCAGCGCGTCGGCTGCGTAGATACCGGCGGGGCCGGCTCCGACAATGGCGACGCGGACGGGGCGTGTCATGGGGCTGTTGTTCCTTCGTTCCATGGGGAGGTTGAACGCGGGCAGAGAGTCAGCGGAAGTAAGGCTTGGCTTAGTACTCTCCACCGCACACGCTATGTCCTGCCTCGACCGGCCCTCCGACCGGGGGGCCATCAGGGAGGTGACAGTGCTGCTTGCCCGCCTCCGCGCCGACCGCTCCGCAGACTCCGGCATGCAGCGCGGCGTTCCCCGTCGTGACGACGGCGATCCTCGCGGCGACGTCCCCGGCCGAGTTCAGTGAGGCGGCCGGCCACAGGTGGGCCCAGCACCGGAGGACATGGGGCTTTCGGTCAAGGAAACCGTCTGCCGTCCCACCCCCGGGCGGCGGCAGACCGTGGGACGCAACGGCGAGGTCACCTGCCGAGCCGCGCCGCGTGGCGCAGACCTCCCCGCACATG
The DNA here is from genome assembly GCF_040655115.1 of Streptomyces atratus. Taxonomy (GTDB): domain Bacteria; phylum Actinomycetota; class Actinomycetes; order Streptomycetales; family Streptomycetaceae; genus Streptomyces; species Streptomyces atratus_D. Next base: position 4,883 of record NZ_JBFAJH010000096.1, read on the forward strand.
GGCCCGGAACAACGGGTCGGAGAAGGCCTGGGCGTCGTGCCCCAGGGCGGTGTGGAACACGCGTCCTCCGAGCTGCTCGTGGCACCACGCCAGAGGATTGCTCGGTGTTTATCCGGCCGCCTTCGTAGGACGATTCGTCGGCCGAGGCCAGCACCCGTACTCCCGTCCGCGGAGCGGCGTAGAACTCGTACCACTCGTCGCTGCACCGCCACCGAAGGGCGTCGTCCCCTCGGACAGCTCGGCAGCCAGTGAGTGATCCTTTCCGCCGACAGCAACAGCTGTCGGCTCGCCGCCGGTAGGCCGGTCACGTCCTGCGGCGCGACCGCTCATGGCCCGCCGGTGTTCAGCGGGGCGGGGGTGGGCCCAGAGTCGGCCGCTCGGCCACGGCCACCTGTGCCGCGCGCACCAGGTGTGCGCCGACCCGGTAGCCGGGGCGCAGCACCTGGACGCAGGTCGCCCCGGTGGTGCCGGAATCGGTGGTGGAGGTAAGGGCTTCGTGCATGTGGGGGTCGAATGGTTCGCCTGCTTCGCCGACGCTGTGCAGGCCCAGCGCGGCGAGGTGGGACTCCAGAATCCGGGCGACCTGGTGGAAGCCATCCGTGACGCAGCCAAGGGCTCGGGCCCGGTCGATGGCGTCCAGGACGGGCAACAGCCCGGCCAGGACGTTGGCGACGGCCGCCTCCCGGATCGCCATGCGGTCCCGCCGCACACGCCTGCGGTAGTTGTCGTATTCCGCCTTGACCCGCTGCAGGTCCGCGGTGCGCTCGGCCAGGTCCGCCTCAAGCTGCCGGATCCGATTCTCGGGACCGGATGGACTGTGGGCGGCGCGGCTGCCCCCAGCTGCCGGGTCGGCCGTCGCTGCCGTGTGCGGCGACGATGAGGAATCCTGCCCTTCGGGTCGGCGGGGTGGGGGAGGGACGGGATCGATGCCGCTGCGGTCGTGGATGACCACGGGAGGTGGGAGATCCGGACGCGGGGGCTGGGCCGACTGCTTCATTACGTGCCTCCCTTCGCAGTGTCGTCGTCCACGATCTCCGCGTCCACGACGTCGTCATCGGCCCTGGCCTGCTCGGCGCCCGGCTGGCCGTCGGCCTGCGGGCCACCCGCGGCCTGCGCGTTGGCGTACATCGCCTGGCCCAGCTTCTGGGAGACGGCCGCGACCTTCTCGGTGGCGGTACGGATCTCGGCGGTGTCCTCGCCCTTGAGCTTCTCCTTCAGCTCGGTGAGCGCGGTCTCCACCTCCGTCTTCACGTCACCGGGGACCTTGCCCTCGTTGTCCTTGAGGAACTTCTCCGTCTGGTAGACGAGCTGCTCGCCCTGGTTGCGGGTGTCGGCGGCCTCCTTGCGGCGGCGGTCCTCCTCCGCGTGGGCCTCGGCATCGCGCATCATCCGCTCGATGTCGTCCTTGGGCAGCGCGGAACCACCGGTGATGGTCATCTTCTGCTCCCTGCCGGTGCCGAGGTCCTTTGCGCTGACGTGCATGATGCCGTTGGCGTCGATGTCGAAACCGACCTCGATCTGCGGGAGGCCGCGCGGGGCCGGCGGCAGGCCCGTCAGCTCGAACACGCCGAGCTTCTTGTTGTAGGACGCGATCTCGCGTTCCCCCTGGTAGACCTGGATCTGGACGGAGGGCTGGTTGTCCTCGGCCGTGGTGAAGATCTCCGAGCGCTTGGTCGGGATCGTGGTGTTGCGCTCGATCAGTTTGGTCATGATGCCGCCCTTGGTCTCGATACCCAGGGACAGCGGGGTGACGTCCAGCAGCAGGACGTCCTTGACCTCGCCCTTCAGGACACCGGCTTGCAGGGCTGCGCCGATGGCGACGACCTCGTCCGGGTTCACACCCTTGTGCGGGTCCTTGCCGGTCAGTTCCTCCACCAGGCCCGTGACAGCGGGCATCCGGGTGGAGCCGCCGACCAGGATGACGTGGTCGATTCCGGAGACCTTGATCCCCGCGTCCTTCACGGCCTGGTGGAACGGGTTCTTGCAGCGCTCCAGGAGGTCCGCGGTGAGCTGCTGGAACTGGGAGCGCGTGAGCTTCTCGTCCAGGTGCAGAGGCCCCTCGGCGGAGGCACTGATGTAGGGAAGATTGATGGTCGTCTCGGTTGCCGCGGACAGTTCGATCTTCGCCCTCTCCGAGGCCTCGCGCAGCCTCTGGACGGCCATTTTGTCCTTGCCGAGGTCGACTCCGTAGTTGTTCTTGAACTGTTTCACCAGGTGGTCGACAATCCTCTGGTCCCAGTCGTCGCCGCCAAGGTGAGTGTCGCCGTTGGTGGACTTCACCTCTACGACGCCCTCGCCGATGTCCAGGAGGGACACGTCGAACGTGCCGCCGCCGAGGTCGAATACGAGGATCGTCTGGTCGCTCTCCTTGTCCAGGCCATACGCCAGGGCCGCGGCGGTGGGCTCGTTCACGATCCGCAGGACCTTCAGACCGGCGATCTCCCCGGCCTCCTTCGTGGCGGTGCGCTGCGAGTCGTTGAAGTAGGCGGGCACCGTGACCACGGCGTCGCTCACGTCCTCACCCAGGTAGGCCTCCGCATCGCGCTTGAGCTTCTGCAGGACTCGCGCGGAGATCTCCTGCGCGGTGTAGCGCTTCCCGTCCACGCTGCCGGAATCCGGGAACCGCCAGGTCGCCTCGCCCATGTGCCGCTTCACCGACCGGGCGGTGCGCTCCACGTTGGTCACCGCCTGCCTCTTGGCGACCTCGCCGACCAGCACGTTGCCGCCCTTGGCGAATGCCACGACGGACGGGGTTGTCCGGGCACCCTCCGCGTTCGGGATCACAGCCGGTTCGCCGCCTTCCAGAACGCTGACGACCGAGTTCGTCGTACCGAGGTCGATACCGATCGAGCGTGCCATGATTCCGCTCCTTCTCCCTGCCCTCTCCGGGAAGGTGCCAGGGCTGCTCCGCGGCACCTGGGTCGCGGTGTCCGGGCCCGGTGAATCGGGGTCGGCAACCACGCCGACCGGTCTCGGCCTCGAACGTGCCTTTCACCCTCAGATTCCGGGATACGTCGGCTGCCAACCGCTGTCAACGCGTCCCTGCGCAGAGGCTTCACAGTAACGCCACCCGACCGGTAGCGGGGAGTCCAGGAAGGGCGTCAGGCCGCCCTTGCCGCACCCGTTGAGGTTGACCTGACCGATGCCGAGCGTCCCCCCCATTCGATGGCCACGATGCGACGCCGACCCCCCTCATACAGTCACCGCCCACCTGTGGAGTGTCCGCCCCGCCCATGCGAGAGGCGATGGGTATGCCCTCGGAGTCGTAGGTATGCGGCTCCCGGCCACGGCGCCGGGGATCGTGCCCCGTCCAGGCCACGAGTGGTCCGCAGCAGGGCGGGCTCGTCAGGGTGCCGCGCCGTGGCTTCACAGCTCGTGCCCGGACTGCAGATGTCGGATCCGGGCGATGAGCAGGGCTACGTCGTCGTGGTCGTCCTGGTGGCGCAGCGCGCCCAGCAGGAAGTCGCAGGTCTCTTCCAGAGGGCGGCGGGGGCGGCTGAGCAGGTCGGTGAGTGACTGGAGACGGATGTCGATGTCCTGGTCACGGGTCTCGACCAGCCCGTCGGTGTAGAGGACCAGTTCGTCGCCGGTACCCAGGTGGAACTCGACCGTCTCGAACGGCACGCCGCCGACACCCAGAGGGGCTCCGGTGGGCAGGTCGAGCAGTTCCGGCGCGTGACCCGGCCGGGTCAGCACGGGGGGCAGATGACCGGCGGTGGCCATGCGGCAGCACGGGTGGTGCGGGTCGTAGACGGCGAAGACGCAGGTGGCCATGGCACCGTCCAGGCCGGCGGCGATGTCGTCGAGTTGAGTGAGGACTGCATCGGGTTCCAGCCCGAGTCCGGCGAGGGTGCGGGCGGCGATGCGCAGCTGGCCCATGGTCGCGGCCGCGTTGATGCCGCTGCCCATCACATCGCCGACCACCAGCGCGGTCTGCTCACCGGGCAGCGGGATGACGTCGAACCAGTCGCCGCCGGCCTCGTCGGCCGCCGCAGCGGGCTGGTATCGGTAGGCGATCTCCAGGCCGGGCCTGGGGGCGGGCTCGGAAGGCAGCAGGTGGCGTTGCAGGGTGAGCACGGCGCGGCGTTGACGTTGGTACCAGCGGGCGTTGTCGATGGATACCGCGGCACGGGCGGCGAGTTCGACGGCGAGGACCTGGTCGTCGTGGTCGAAGGGCTGCTGGTTGCGGGCGCGTTTGAGGTCCAGGACACCGAGGACCTCGCCGCGGGCGATCAGTGGCACCGCGAGATAGGAGTGCACCCCCGCCTCCTTCAGCAGGGTGGCGGCGTCCGCGTCGCGGGCGATGCGGGCGAAGTCGCTCTCCCGCACGCGGGACACCAGGACGGGGCGGGCGGATCTCTCGCACTGGGTGACCAGCCGGGTGGCGTCGTAACTCGCCAGCTCGCCGACCGGGTCGGCGGCCCGGACCGCGGATGTCGGGTAGGCGGTCTTCACCGCGAGCGCGCGGAACGACGCCGTGTCGCCGCCGTCGTGGGGATGCGTGCCGCCCAGCACGGAGTCGAGGACGTCGACGGCGACGATGTCGGCGAACTCCGGCACGACGACGTCGGCCAGCTCCCGGGCGGTGACCTCAAGGTCGAAGGAGGTGCCGATCCGCGCGGACGCGTCGGCGATCAGGGCCAGGCGCCGCCGGGTCCGGACGGCGGCGGCAGCTGCCTGCAGCTGCTCGGTGACGTCCACGACCGAGGTGGCCAGGCCGATCACCTGCCCGGACGCGTCCTCCAGCCGGTAGATCGACACACGCCAGGCGTGCTCCGTTTCAGGGTCGGCCGTGGTGCGGCCGGTGGTGAACTGGTTCAGTCGAGGTACGCCGTCCGCAAGCACGCGCCGCATCGCCGATTCGGTGGCGTCGGCGTTGAGGAACGACAGCACTTCGCCGACGCGCCGGCCCAGGTGCTGCTCGGCGGGCACGCCGTTGATGCGCTCCAGCGCCGGGTTGACCAGCACGTACCGCAGGTCGGTATCCATGACCGCAAGGCCCATCGGGGATTGCGACACCAAGCGCACAGACAAGGCCAGATCCCGCTCCAGGCGTTGCAGCGTGGCGTGGTCGGAAGCGATGCCCAGCGCGTAGAGCCGGCCGTTCTCGTCCTCAAGACGCATGTTGTGGAATTCGGCCAGCCGGGTGCTGCCGTCCTTGTGGCGCACCGGGAACACTCCGGCCCAGGTCCCGAAGCCGGCCATCACCTGCGCGAACAGGTTCACCACCTGGTCCCGATGCTCTTCCGCGATGAGCAGGTGGATCGCGCTGCGGCCCAGTGCCTCCCCGGCGGTGTAACCGAACAGTTCCTCGGCCTGCGGGCTCCACAGCGCGACCCGGCCCTCGGCGTTCAGGACCACCGCTGCCACGCCCAGCACATCCAGCAGGCCGCCCGGGGCGGCCGAAGGATCAGCCGCCCCCGGGTCGGTGTCACCCTGCAGGCCGTCGGCCTCAGTCACGGCCGGACCCTCCTTCCCCTCAGAGGTCCATCACACCGCCCGCGTGAACCGCCTCGCTGCCCTGGCTCCCGTGCATGCCCCTTTCCGGTGTGTCCATCGTCCCCCCACCGGCCGACCCCGGCAGATCCGAGCCCGGATTCGGGGCCGTCTCCCGTCCAACGTCCGTGCCCGCGGCTCTGGAGCTGCTTGGTGAAGGGCCGGCTGTCCGATCGCGGTCGGCTGTTGTGCGCTGAGGCACGGTGGGTGCGGGTCTGATCGCGTGGGCTGGGTTCCGGTTCGTCCGTGTCTGCGGGCTGGGGCGGGGTGGATCGCGGCTTCCTTCAGTGGTGGCCAAGGTGGGCGGTGGCGTACGGCATGGGGGTATGAGACGGAGGCGATCCGGCTTCCCATCGCGGCCTGAACCGGATTCTGGCGACGACGGTCACCGGGACCGTCGACCTGACGGTCGACGGTCCCACACCTTCAGGCCATCGAGCGCAACAGGATCGCTCGCCGCTCCCCACCCTCCTCACAACTTCAAGGACCAACCATGTGAGGGGGAGTGATCCTGCTGCGGTCGTCGAAGTCCCAGGCGGGATCGAGTGGGCGAAGGCCTCCGAGGCCCCGCGGGCGGCACATCCGCGAGGCGTCCGGCCTCGACGTCGACCGGGACAGCGCCCTGGGTACAGCCTCTACGAACAGCGAACTCGTTCACGCCGAGCACGCGTGGAGACTGCTCAGGAACGGGCGACGCCTCGAGCAGTTCCAGCAGCTTGAAGAGATTCCGCGGTGGTGTCCACCCGTTCCACCCGCCCATCGATCTTCCGGAACTGCACGCTTTCCAGCGCGCAGTCCCCACGGCCGACGAACCCCCCCAGCCGAACGCTCCAGCATGCGGTATCAGACCTGCGGATTCACGGAACTGCGGCCACAGCCGGATTCAAGAAGCGCCATCATCCCGCTGGACCTCGCCACCGTGCCGGCGGCCTTCACCGAACGACGACGGCCCTGACACCATCGGCGTGGTATCAGGGCCGTCCCGCGGGTCCGGCGTGGGGCACCGGATTACTGCAGTTATCTAGCACATTGCCGCAGAGGGGGCATAAGGGACACGCGCTCCGGAAGTGACGTGACCTCTTGCGGGTGATGCGTCCGACAGGCGCTTGGGTGATGACTGCCGGACTACGCCGACAGGCCGGGTCGGTGAGCGTCTCGTCGGCGGACTGGGTGGCGCGCCCGCAGAACGTGCGCGGCGTGCCGGCGTCGTCCTGGTGCGCGAGAGGGGTGCAATCGGCCGCTGCGGCGGTCGAGGTGGTGGGGTGGGGGCCGATGACGGCTGTTCAGGGCGGCGGGGCGCGGATTTCGGTCTGCTGGAACCGGGCGGCGTGCTGCCGACAGGGTGAGCGGGCGTCATCAAGTCGCCCAGAAGGCCTAACCGCATTCCAAATAGGCCTATTGTCATACTTTTTGACGGTGTGTCATGTGCTGATCTGTGTGCGGTGCGGGCCGTGCGTACACCCGGTCGGCCCTCTGACGGCACATCCGAAATGACAGCTAAAGGCGCCATAAGTACGTTCATATCAGGCCGGTTGCCCGGTCGACCCTCAGAGACAAGGGAGAAGTGACATGAAGACGCGTACTGTCGCCGTGACCGCTGCCGCAGTGGGCGCTGCGGTCATCGCCACCACCGGCATTACCTATGCCTCGGCCGCCGGATCCACCCAGGCTGCCCCGTCCGTCCAGCAGGCCGCTCCGGCCGTGGCTCCGCTGGGTAGTGACGGTGGGAACGGGAACGGGAACGGGAACGGGAACGGGTTCGGGAACGGGAACGGGAACGGGTTCGGGAACGGGAACGGGAACGGGAACGGGTTCGGGAACGGGAACGGGAACGGGTTCGGGAACGGGAACGGGAACGGGTTCGGGAAGGGGAACGAGGGAGGTGAACGCGGGGGTTACGAAGGCGGCAACCGTGGCGGCAACGAGCGCCGTGGTCACCGTGAGGAGG
>NZ_JBFAJH010000097.1:0-10177 GCF_040655115.1 Streptomyces atratus
GATCGCCTCGCGTCACCCCGGATGTCTACCGTCCCGAGCCACTCCGGCGGAGCGATTTGACCCAACAGTGATCTGAACCTGGAACACGCCCTAGTGCCCCTCCCGGCAAGCTTTGCCCCGTCGCGCCGCCCAGCACGCACGCTCGCCGCGTTGGCCAAAAGCCCTGGTAGCCCCGCTACAAGGACTTCCGGCCGCCTTGCGATCGCACGCACCGGACGACGCTCCTTCCGGGCAAACATTGCCGGTCACGGCACTAGCGCACCAGGCAGGGGCGCTTGGCGTTGAACGTCCAGCCGGGCACGAGGTACTTCATGCCGGCGGCATCGTCCCGCCTCCCCAGCGCCTCTTTCCGGTAGAGCTCGTGGGCCGCGAGGAGCCGGTCCATGTCGAGTTCGACGCCCAGGCCGGGGGTGTCGGGGACGGCGATCTCGCCGTCGACGATTCGTGGCGGGGTGGCGGTGAGCCGCTCAAGGCCCTCCTGCCAGATCCAGTGCGTGTCCAGGGCGTTGTACTCACCCGGGGCTGCGGCGCCGCAGTGCGTGATCATGGCAAGCGAGATGTCGAAGTGGTTGTTGGAGTGGCAGCCCCAGGTCAGGCCCATTGCATTGCACAGCTGGGCCACGCGCACCGAGCCCTGCATGGTCCAGAAGTGGGGGTCGGCCAGCGGGATGGAGACCGACTGCAGGGCCAGGGCGTGGGTCAGCTGTCGCCAGTCGGTGGCGATCATGTTCGTCGCCGTCGGGAGGCCCGTGGCGCGGCGGAACTCAGCGAGGATCTCGCGCCCGGAGTAGCCATCCTCCGCACCGCAGGGATCCTCGGCATAGGCGAGCGTGCCCATCAGTGGCGAACACAGCTCGACCGCCTCGCGTAGCGACCACGCGCCGTTCGGGTCCAGGGTGATCCGCGCCGTGGGAAAGCGGTCCTTGAGCGCGCGTACGGCCTTGACCTCGTCGGCGCCCGCCAGGACTCCGCCCTTGAGCTTGAAGTCCCGGAAGCCGTACAGGTCGTAGACCGCCTCGGCCTGGCGGACGATCGCCTCGGGCGTGAGGGCCTCCTCGTGCCGGAGGCGGTACCAGTCGACCTCCGAGTCGGCCTCACGGACGTACTCCAGGTCGGTGCGGTCGGGGTCGCCGACGTAGAAGAGGTATCCCAGCACCCGTACGGCGTCACGCTGTTGGCCGTCGCCGAGGAGGGCCGCGACCGGTACGTCGAGGTGCTGGCCGAGCAGGTCGAGCAGCGCCGACTCGACGGCCGTGACGGCGTGCACGGTGGTCCGCAGGTCGAAGGTCTGGGCGCCTCGTCCGCCCGAGTCTCGGTCCGCGAACCGGGCCCCGATCTCGCGCAGGACGCGTTTGTAGTCGCCCACCTTCGCGCCGACGACCAGGGACTCGGTGTCCCGTAGCGTCCGGGTGATCTTCTCGCCACCGGGTACCTCCCCCAGTCCCGTACGGCCGTCGGAGTCCTTGAGGACGACAATGTTGCGGGTGAAGTAGGGGCCGTGGGCGCCGGAGAGGTTCAGCTCCATGCAGTCGCGGCCGGCGACGGGGTAGACGGCGAAGTGGGTGATGGTCGGCTGGCTCATGCTTGTCGGGTTCCTTGAGTGCGAGGTGCGGCGGGGGCTGTGATCAGGGACTTCAGACGCTGAGGAAGTCGAGGGTCCACTCGACCGCCAGGACGCCGCCCAGGCCGAGGACCGCGAGCACCGTCGTATAGCTGGTACGGACCTTGATCGCGTCGATGACCGAGAGGTTGAAATACTCCTTGAACAACCAGAATCCCGGGTCGTTGACGTGGGAGAAGGCGATCGACCCGCACGAGACGGCGAGCACCATCATCTCGGGGTGGGCCCCGCTGGCCGCCAGGAGCGGCAGCACCACACCGGAGGCCGTGACGACGGCAACCGTCGCCGAACCGAGCGCGACGCGGAGGATGACCGCGATGAGCCACGCCAGGATGATCGGCGAGATCGACCAGGTCTCCGTGGCGTCCTTGATGTAGTCGGAGATCCCGCCTTCGACAAGGACGTTCTTGAAGGCGCCGCCGGCGCCGATCACCAGGAGGATCATCGCCATCGCCTGGACCGCCGAGGCGCAGGAGGCGCTGACGTCCGCCAGGCTGCGGCCGATCCGTGGGCCGAACGCCCAGACCGCCAGGAGGAGGGTCAGAAGGAGCGCGATCGGTGCCGAGCCGACGAAGGCAACCATGTGCAGGAACGGGCTCTCACCGGACGTGACCATGTCGGTCACCGCCGCGCCGGCGATCAGCACCACCGGGAAGAGGGCCACGAACACCGACCAGCCCATGCCGGGCATCTCCTCGTCGGTGAACTCGCGCTCGCTGACGAGGCCCTTGGGTATGGAGGGGTTCATCGCCTTGACGAACGGCAGGCGCGGCCACAGGAGCGCGATGAGCGCACCGACCGGTACGGCGATGAAGAGGCCGTAGAAGAGGGTGTGGCCGACGGAGGCGTGGAAGGTCGCGGCCACGGCGGTGGGGCCGGGGTGCGGGGGCAGGAAGCTGTGCATCGTGGACAGAGCGATCGACATCGGCAGGCCCACCCACAGCAGGTTCGCCCCGGTGACCCTGACCAGCGTGAACGCTATGGGCACGATGATGATGAAGGCGACCTCGTAGAACATGGTCACGCCGATGAGCATGGACGTCACCACCATGGCCACCTGGACCCAGCGGGGGCCGAAGGCGTCGAGGAGCTTGTTGGCTATGCGTTGTGCGGCGCCGGAGTCCCCCATGACGCGGCCGACCATGGCGCCGAGCCCGATGGTGAGCATCGTGTCGCCGATCTGACCCCCGATGCCCTCCGAGAGGACGTCCGGGATGTCGACCACCGGAATCCCCCGAACCAGCGCTACGCCGACCGCAACGAGCAGGAGAGCGGCGAAGCCATTGAGTTTCAGTCGGGTCATGAGCAGCAGCAAAACCAGAACGCTGATCCCGACTACAAGGAGTGGCATGTCAGTTCCCCTTTGAACTGTCGACTTTTTGAACCGCTGACCTGCCCCCGGCTCCTCGGAGCCGGTGGCAATGGCGGTGGGTGAAGGGAGTGCGGCGGGTGGTGAGGCCGTGTCAGGCGGTGCGTCGGCGTACTGTTCCGACCAGGTTCAGCCCGTCGTCGAGGATCTTCTCCAGGTCGACGAGGTCGACCGGGCCGGGGTCGGTGAGTGGGGCGCGTACGGGGCCTACCGGCAGACCTCGCAGCCGGGCCGCGGCCTTGACCAGAGACACGGCATAACCCGGCACCCGGTCGCGCAGCTCGACGAGCGGGACGTAGAAGTCGCGCAGCAGCTTGTTCACCCCCGCGTCGTCGCCGTCCCGCAGGGCGGTGAAGCAGGCGTCGGCGATCTCGGGCGCGAACGCGTGGACGGCCGACGAGTAAGCCGGGACGCCGACGGCGGCGTACGCGCGGGCCTGGATCTCGGCGGTGGCGGCGCCGTTGAAGAAGGGAAAGCCGTCGGGTGCGGCGAGGGTGAGGCGCTGGAGCCGATCGAGGTCGCTGTGCCCATCCTTCAGGCCGATGACCGTGGGGATCTCGGCGATCCGGCGCACGCTTCCGGCGGAGAAAGCGACCTGGCCGCGCTGGTACGCGATGAGCGGCAGCCGGGTACCGGCCGCGATCCGGCGCAGCTGCTCGACCGGACCGTCCTGCGGAGCTCCGACCAGGTAATGCGGCAGTACCAGCAGGGCGTCGGCGCCGGCCTTCTCCGCGATGCGAGCGAACCGCAGTGCCTGTGCCCAGCCGTACCCGATCCCCGCCACCACGGGCATCCGGCTGTCGGCGACCTCGACCGTGGCCTCGACAACTGCGCGGTACTCGTCCTCGTCCAGCGCGCTGAACTCCCCGGTTCCGCAAGCCGGGAACACCGCGCCGGGTGCGGTGGCCACCTGAGCGGTCAGATACGTCCTGTACGACTCCAGGTCGAGGCTGCCGTCGTCCCGGAAGCTCGTGAGGGGGAAGGACAGCACTCCGCCCGCCATGCCCTCGCGGAGCCGCTGAGCGACACCTTCGGTTTCCACACTGAGCCGCTCCATGAATCCATCCCCATATGCAGATGACGTACATGTATGAGAACGGAGGTTAGGTGGGTGACCTGGGCGCGGTCAATGGGCGCGACAACGCGGATTTACGATGTGGCCATGCCGGAAAACAGCGGGGTCCGTGGGGTGAAGTCGGCGGCCCGGACCGTCGCGCTACTCGAACTGCTCGCCGCACGGGGCGACCGGCCCGCACGCCTGGACGAACTCGCCAAGGACCTGGGCGTACCGCGCAGCAGCATGTACCAACTGCTGCAGACCCTCGTCGACTGCGGCTGGGTGCGCTCCGACACGACCGGCTCCCTCTACGGCATCGGCATCCGCGCCCTGCACACGGGTACGAGCTACCTGGACAGCGACCCACGCGTGCGCACGGCCCGCCCGTATCTCGACAAGGCTTCGGACACGCTCGGCGAGACGATTCATCTGGCCCGGCTCGACGGACCGAACGTCATCTACCTCGCAACGCGCGAGTCCCACGAATATCTGCGCACCATCAGCCGGGTCGGCCGCCGGATCCCGGCCCACGCCGGAGCCCTCGGCAAGGCCCTGCTCGCCGAGCGCCCCGACGACCAACTCCCGCTCTCTGAACGCCCTTTGGTGGCCCTCACCGAGAACACGCACACCGAACGCTCCGCGCTGCTCGCCGACCTTGCCGGAGTGCGGGAGCGCGGCTACTCCGTCGACCACGAGGAGACAGTGTCCGGCATCGCGGGCTTCGGCTTTGCCCTGAGGTACGACACACCGGCCATCGACGCCATCAGCTGCTCGGTGCCGGTGGCACGACTCAGCGAGGAGCACGGGACCCGGATCGTCGCGGTCATGCGGGAGATACGGACGAAGATCGAGAGTGCCCCGTCACCCGCCTCAGGCGCTCCCGACTGGCGCTGACCCCGCCGCGCTCTTCTTCCAGGGGGTTGGGACGCGACGGTGGCTCGCCGACGACTTCGAACCCGCCTCGGGGCGTGGCACTCCCCCGAGGCGCCGCCGACGCACTGGGCGCTCGCACATGCCGTGGAGCCCGAAGCCGCTGCCCGAGATGGCATGGAAGGAGCCGTGCCACCTCCGCCCCCTCGGCCCTGTACTCCCGGGCCTGGGCGCGCAGCTGGTCGAGCTGAACGCTGCCGGACTTCCCATGCGCAGCTCGAAGGGGGTCAGCGGTTCCTCGAGCGTCACGAGGCCGTAGGCCGCAGAGAGGTGGGTGTCGGGCTGCAGCAGCACAGGCGCCGCAGGCTCGACAGGCGGGTGTCCGCTCCGGCTGGTTCCATGGCGGGGAAGGGAGGTGCTGAGCCGTGGCCGGCTGGTTGTCGCCGGGGAACGTGACCGAGGTGACCCGGCTGCTGGACCTGAGCGGGGTGTTCGTCAACGGCACGCTCGGCGGGGTGCTGGCACGGGCCCGCCGTCTGGACCTGTTCGGCTTCCTCGTCATCGGCATCGTCTCCGGCCTGGGCGGCGGGATCCTCCGCGACACCCTGCTGCAGCACGGTACGCCCGTGGCCCTGACCGACTACACCTACCTCGCCGTCGCCACCGCCGGCACCATGCTGGCCTTCATGGCCGACCTGAGCCGCCACACCTCTGGTTGGGTATTCAAGCTCCTCGACGCTTCGGCGCTCAGCGTCTGGGCGGTCGCCGGGGCGCAGACGACCCTTGCCGTAGGTCTGGGCTGGCTGCCGGCTGTGCTGCTGGGCACGATCACGGCGGTCGGCGGTGGTGCCATCCGGGATCTGCTGCTGGCCCGCATCCCCGTCATCTTCGGCGGCACCCCCTTGTACGCGACCGTCGCGGTGCTGGTGAGCACGGTGATGGTGGTCTGCAGTCGGCTCGGCGCACCCACCGTCGGCATTCTGGCCGGAGTCGGAGCCGGCGTCTCATTGCGGCTGGCCGCGCTCACCTGGGGCTGGAGGCTGCCGGGCAGCCGCGACTGGCGGCCGGGGTCGTCGCACGGTCGGCGTTCCTGAAGCGAACGGTGTTCCGATCACCCACCAAGAAAGACGAGCACACAGTCATGACTCTCAAGGATCGCGCGGATGCTGTCCTGGCCGGGCTGGACGGCATCCGGTCAGAGCTGGAAGATTTCTACAAGGACCTGCATGCCCATCCCGAGTTGGGCCACCAGGAGCACCGGACCGCGACTCGTGTGGCGGAGCGCCTGAGGAACTACGGCTACCAGGTGCACGAGAGGATCGGCGGCACAGGCATGGTCGGCGTGCTGGCAAACGGCGCCGGGCCGACGGTTCTCCTGCGTGCCGACATGGATGCCCTGCCGGTCCATGAGGAGACGGGTCTGCCGTACGCCAGCACGGCCGACTCCACGGACGCCTCCGGCCGACAAGTGCCCGTGGCACACGCCTGCGGTCACGACATGCATGTCACCTGTCTGCTGGGGGCGGCCCGTCTGATGGCGGCCGGCGCGAGGTCGTGGCAGGGCACGCTGCTGGTCTTGTTCCAGCCTGCCGAAGAGCCTGGGGACGGCGCCGACCGGATGCTCACCGAGGGGCTCACCGACCGTGTTCCCCATCCAGACGTCGCCTTCGCCCAGCACGTGCTTCCCTATCCCGCCGGGGAGGTGGGCACGCGCGCCGGATCCTTCCTCTCCGCGGCGGACAACATCAAGATCACTGTCTATGGCAGGGGCGCTCACGGGTCGGCTCCGCAGGCTGCGATCGACCCCGTGGTGATGGCCTCGATGATCGTCGTCCGGCTCCAGACGATTGTCTCGCGCGAGCTGGCAGCCACCCAGCCCGTAGTGGTCACGGTGGGCTCCGTCCAGACGGGCACGAGCGGCAACGTGATCCCGGAGTCGGCCGAACTGCTGGTCAACGTGCGCACCTATGACGAGGACACCCGCCGGGCCGTCCTGGCCGCCGTACGGCGCATCGTCAAGGCCGAGTGCGACGCCTCCGGGGCAACCCGCGAGCCGCGGATCGAGGAGGGCACCCGCTTTCCGCCAACCGTCAACGACGAAGCGGTGACCCGCGAGGTCTCCACCGCATTCGCCACAGCCTTCGGGGAGCGCGCGGGAACCGTCGAACTGCAGGGCGCCAGCGAGGACTTCAGCCGCATCCCGGACGCCTTCGGCATCCCGTACACCTACTGGGCCCTCGGCTGCATCGATCCGGACACCTATCAGGCCGCCCGGCAACGCGGCACAGTGGCCCAGGACATCCCGGTCAACCACAGCCCACGCTTCGCACCAGTCCTCCAGCCCACCCTGGACACCGGCGTTCAGGCCCTGGTCGCAGCCGCATTCACCCGGCTCGCGATGCCGAACCACGCAAGTCCGTAAGGTAGACCGTGCTGTGCCCGGCATCTCACGACGCGTCAGCCACGCCGTAAACGGCGCGAGGTGTTCGCCGACGAGGGTGGAGCGGGAGATGACGAGGTCGGTGGGGTTCCCTCGAAGACGATCCGGCCACCATCGTGGGCGGCGCCGGGGCGGATGTCGATGGATCCATTCGGCGTGCGCCATGACGGCCTGGTGGTCCTCGACGACGATGACCGACTTACCGGAGTCGACGAGCCGGTCGAGCAGGCCGAGCAACTGCTCGACGTCGGCGAGCCGGCCGAGGGTGCAACCGAAGCGAGTTCTACGTTTCCGACGGCTCCGGGATCAGCGGCGGTAAGGTGAGTGCGGCTCAGGTCAAGGAGCGGGCGCCCCGCGCCACGTGGGCCGGTCCGTGCCGCCGCGGCCATCGAGGGACTGAGCAGCCGTCACCCGCACCCGCCGACGCGTGGTCAGTGCCCGCCGGAACCGCCGCTCTGAGTGCAACGCGGGCCACGCGCACCGCGGCCTCGATGAAGGTCTCGACCGAGCGCCGGTCCGACACATCGCAGACCGTCGCGGTGATCTGTGCATTGGCCTGGGTGATCCGTTCGAGTGCCGGCTCGTCCACAGGCCCACCCACTGATCGAGCCCGGCGGCCTGAACCGGCCGGGGCGGTCGTCCGTCGACTCCGGCGGTGCCGCGGATGCGAAATTCCACGGCGCGAGGTGTGCTCGGGTCGGTAGCCTCTGCCCGTGCGAAACATCGAACTACTGGCGCCGGCCGCTCGGCGGGTCGACGCCGCCGGCCTGCGCGAGCTGGACGCCGACGAACTCGCCCGGTACGTGGCCGATCCGGCCCACCCGTGGTGGCGGCGCGAGCCGTGCGTGCGGGCGCTGGCCGGTCGGGTGCCGGAGGGGCGGGTCGCCGAGCTGATCGCCCGTGTCCAGGACCCGGACGACACGTCCGAAGTCCGCATCGCACTGCTCGACCTGCTTGGGGCCCGGGCGGAGTTGCTGCCCTGGCTGCGGCACGAGGACCGGCGGGGAGACGACGACTTCGGCATGCGCGAGGCCTTCCTCGATGCCCGCGGCCGGCTCGGCGACCACTCGGCCCTACCAGAGCTGGCGACCCTCGCCGCCTCCGAGTGGCCGCGTCAGCGGGCGGTCGGCAAGGCCGGGCTGTACGCGCTGGCCCGGCGGTACGGGAACGAGGCGATCCTGACCGGCCTCGGCGACGAGCGGCCCGAGGACCGGGCGGCCCGCCTCCGGCTGCAGGACGAGGAACTGAATGTGTTCGCGCTGGCCGACCCCGACCGTTCCGTCGCCTTCCTGGCCCAGTCTCTGCTGACGGACGAGCACCGCGTGCGCGCCTACCTGAACGAGGCGCCGACCACAGAGGCGAAGCTCTGGGCCGCGTACGCGCTGTACCACCTCACCGAGGACGCGGCCGAGGCCCGAGCGATTTACGACCGCCTGGGTCGCCCCCGGGTCGAGGTGGCCGGCCTGGACGAGGAACTGCGCGGCGTGATCGTGCACGAGTACGCCGGGGGCTGCAAGGAGCGGAGCGACCCGCGTTGGCGCGTCGAGGTGCTCTGCACCGAGCCCTCGGCCCGGCCCGACCAGGACGAGCAACTCGACCGGGCCATGGCCGCGCTGACCGCGGCGGACCTCGAACCGGCGTCCCCGGTCTCCGCCGGCGACCACCACCAGCAGGGCGAGGGGACCTACCACGTGATCGCGTGCGGGGGGAGCCTGGTGCGCGTCAGCACCCTCGGCCCGTTCGCCACCGGCTACGACGCCGACCCCACGGCCCGTCAGGCCCTGGAAGCGGCCGGGTTCCGCTGGATCGACGACGAGACCGGTGCGATCAAGGTCACCGACCTCTGCGTCTACTACTTCGGCGGGCGGGTGCCCCTCACCGTTGACACCCTGCTGTTCTACTGGCAGGACTAGCGAAACAAGCCCTACCCAGGCCGGCCCATCCACACATATTGACAATTACTCCCTCGACGTCCGCCCGGCCTGTAACCATTACGCGACCCAGAACACTTCCGAGATCAAGACGCGGCCGGGAAAGCACCCGCGCTTCCACGTCCGCTTCACCCCGACGGGCTCATCCTGGTGGAACCAGGACGAGCGGTGGTTCGGCCTGTTGACGGACAAGCTCATCCGCCTCGGCGTGCATACCTCCGTGAAGGCCCTGGAGCAGAACATCACGGCCTGGGTCGACGGATGGAACGAGAACCCCCGGCCCTTCAACTGGACCAAGACCGCCGACGAGATCCTGCACTCCCTCGCCGACCACCTCACCAAAATGAACCCGCCGACCGCTGAAACCTGAAACGAACTCAGTCTCGTAATTTCTGGCGCATCACACGAGGAGAGCGTCCGCACTCTGCTGGTCGGCGTGCCACTGCGCGACCGAGGCCCGGTAGTCCAGACGGCCGTCACGGGCACGATGGAAGCCCTGGGGACCACGCTCATCCTCGCGGCCGGACCCGACCGCACCTGAACCGGCGGCCAGCCGAGCGGACACCTCACCGGCAATCCCACACGCCCCGGCACGCAGAGCGCAAGCCGCCCGCGCCCGCCAACCGCGACGCACAGGACAGCAGCGAACACATAGGATGGCAAAGCTGATGTACAGGACACCGGATACCGGCCGCACACGGCGCGCGGCCGCCCCGAACGGACACCCGCCACGAGGTGCCCCCATGCCGGAAACCCCGGCCCGATTCCGACGGGCCGGGGTTTCCATGTGATGTGCAGGATGCTGTTAGTACCGGTCGCGGTCGTCGCGGTCGAAGTGGTCCCGGATCACCCGGAAGCTGCCCACGACACCGTTGCGGACGAACACGCC
>NZ_JBFAJH010000098.1:0-10102 GCF_040655115.1 Streptomyces atratus
GTGGGCCGCATGAGGAACTTGTACGCACGGATCACCCGGCCCACCCCCTCCCGGTCAGCTTCGGAGATCATACTCCAATTGGCTTATGTCACGACATAGGGAACCAAACTCCGATATTCACACCGGCCGCCACGTCGAGTACCACTTCACGCTCACTTGGTGTTCCTCACCAGATACCGGCGCGGCGTGTCCGATGACGCCATGCTGAAACGGTGCGAAGAGATCATGCGCGAGGTCTGCGCCGGGTTCGAGACGGAGCTGCGCGAGTTCAACGGTGCAGCCGACCACGTCCACCTTCTCGTGCACCACCCGCCGAAGATTGCCCTCTCCAGGCTGATCAACAGCCTGAAGGGCGTCAGCTCCCGGTACCTGCGGGCCGAGTACACCGACCGCATCAACCGGACCGGCATGGGACCGGTGTTCTGGTCCCGCTCCTACTTCGCCGGCTCCTGTGGCGGCGCACCGCTCACCGTGATCCGCCAGTACATCGAAGGACAGAAGCGGCCCACCCGACCGTCACCGACGCAGACGCAGAGAACTCCGGCGCTCCGCGCCTCCGCGCTCAGGATGCGTTTCCCTCCCCGGCTGAAGCCGGGGATACCCACGCAAGATCAGGGATGGAACCCCCTCCTGCGGGAAGCGGCGCGGCAGCTCTTCTACGCCGACAGGGGGCCCTTGATGACTTCGGTCGAAAAGAAGTCAATGGCAGCGAAATGCCCCGACTGATGGGCCATCAGACTGTCAGGATCCCTGCCCCGCAGGGACCCTGACGACATCCGATGTCAGCCGGCCGTCACGCTGACCCGCACCGCGCCGTCCGGCCCGGCCAGCAGCACCGGGGTCTGCGGCCCGCCCAGGTCCCGCACGGCGGCGCGGTCCGCGTCCGACGGGGTCTCGGCCTCGGAGACGATCGCGGCCGCCTCCAGAGACGTGGCGCCGCTGGCCACCGCCATCGCGACGGCGGTCTGCAGGGCGCTCAGCTTGAGCGACTCCAGCTGTACCGTGCCCGCGACATACGTGCGTCCGGTCTCGTCCCGTACGGCCGCGCCCTCCGGCACTCCGTTGCGGGCGCGGGCGCTGCGCGCCAGCGTGACGATCTTGCGGTCCTCGGGGCCGAGGTCGGTGCTCTCAGTCATGTGCCGAGCATACGAAGCGGAAGGCCGGGAACCGCACGAGGGCGGTCACCCGCTCACCCGGCACATCGAGCCGCGGCGGCCTTCCGGCGAGGCGAGCCACTGGAGCGTGGCCTCCGTACCGGTGTCCGGCCACGGGGTGTCCACGACGCAGGGCGGGCTGTTCGACGGTGTGCGGATGGTGGTGGGGGTGGCCCCGGTGATCCCGGTCTCGGCAGGGGTGGCAGTGGCGGCGGAGCTTCGTCGCGCATGACGGGCCACAGCCGGCCCCTGCGGCGACGGCGGGCCCGGGTCCGGGCCCGCTCTACCCCCGGTCCAGCCGCAGCCGCTCCGCCCGCGGCAACCCCGCCACCACCAAGTCGTACGAGTCCTCGATCAGCTCCCGCAGCACCGGCCCCGGCACCCCCGACACCGTCACCGTGTTCCAGTGCCGTTTGTTCATGTGCCACCCCGGGACGATCGCCGCGTACTCCTCCCGCAGCCGCACCGCGTCATCCGGATCGCACTTCAGGTTGACCGTGAGCGGCCGTGCGTCCAGCGTGCTGAGCGCGAACATCTTGCCGAGCACCTTGAACACCGAGGTCTCCGGTCCGAACGGAAACTCCTCGACGCTCGCGTTGAACCCCAGGCAGAACGCCCTCAACTCCTGCGAGGTCATTCCGCTTCCGCCTCCTCCGGCACCACCGGCTCCACCAGCACCGTGACGATCTTGTTCCGGCGCCCCGCCGGGGACTCCGCGGTGAGCCGCAGCCGACGCCCGTCGGGCAGGTCGACGACGGAGGAGGCCCCGGCGATCGGCACCCGGCCGAGCGCCTTCGCAAGGAGTCCGCCGACGGTCTCCACGTCCTCGTCGTCGAACTCGTCGAGGCCGAACAGTTCGCCCAGGTCGCCGATGTCGAGCCGGGCGGTCACCCGGAAGCAGCCGTTCTCCAGCTCCTGGACGGGCGGGAGCTCACGGTCGTACTCGTCGGTGATCTCACCGACAATCTCCTCCAGGATGTCCTCGATCGTGACGATGCCCGCCGTGCCGCCGTACTCGTCGACGACGACGGCGACGTGGCTGCGGTCCTGCTGCATCTCGCGCAGCAGATCACCGGCGTTCTTGGTGTCCGGCACGAACGCCGCGGGACGCATCGCCGTGGAGACCGGATCGGCCTCCGACTCCCGGTTGATGTGCGTCTTGCGGACCAGGTCCTTGAGGTAGACGATCCCGACGATGTCGTCCTCGTTCTCCCCGGTGACCGGGATCCGGGAGAACCCGGAGCGCAGGGCCAGGGTGAGCGCCTGCCGGATCGTCTTGTACCTCTCGATGCAGACCAGGTCCGTCCGCGGCACCATCACCTCGCGCACCAGCGTGTCGCCGAGCTCGAAGACGGAGTGCACCATGCGCCGCTCCTCGTCCTCGATCAGCGACTCCTGCTCGGCAAGGTCGACCATCGCGCGCAGTTCCGCCTCGCTGGCGAACGGGCCCTTCCGGAACCCCTTGCCGGGGGTGAGCGCGTTGCCGAGGAGGATCAGCAGCTGTGGGATCGGGCCCATGATCCTGGCGAGCGGCAGCAGCACGTACGCCGCCGCCGTCGCCGTGTTCAGCGGGTGCTGCCGCCCGATGGTGCGCGGCGAGACGCCGATGGCGACGTACGACACGAGGACCATCACGCCCATCGCGACGGCCAGCGCCTCCCAGGCTTCCGGGAACTCCTTCAGGCAGGCGTACGTGACGAGCACGCCGGCCGACATCTCGCAGGCGACCCGCACGAGCAGGGCGACATTGAGATAGCGGGTCGGGTCGGCCGCGACCTGTTCCAGCTTGTCGCTGCCGCGCCGCCCGGAGCGCACCGCCTCGGCCGCCCGGAAGCTCGACGTCCGGGCGATGCCCGCCTCGGCGCAGGCCGCCAGCCAGCCGATCACGACCAGGAGAACGGCACCCAGGACGAGGGGGACGCTCACGAGACGGTGGGGGCGGGCGACGGGCCGGTCAGGCCGTGCTCGGCACGCCAGCCGTCCACGATCGCCGCCTGGAGACCGAACATCTCGGCCTTCTCGTCCGGCTCCTCGTGGTCGTACCCCAGCAGATGCAGCACCCCGTGGACGGTGAGGAGCTGGAGCTCCTCGTCCATGGAGTGCTGGGTCTCCGCGTCCTCGCCCTGCTTCTTCGCGACCTCCGGGCAGAGCACGATGTCACCGAGGAGCCCCTGCGGGGGCTCCTCGTCGTCCTTGGCCGGCGGACGCAGTTCGTCCATCGGGAAGGACATGACATCCGTCGGCCCCGGCAGGTCCATCCACTGGATGTGGAGCTGCTCCATGGCGTCGGTGTCCACCACGATCACCGAGAGTTCGGAGAGCGGGTGGATCCGCATCCGTGCGAGCGCATAGCGGGCGATGTCGAGGATCGCCTGCTCGTCGACCTCGGTTCCGGACTCGTTGTTGACGTCGATCGACATGGTGCGCTGCGACTACTTCCGTTTGTGGCTGTCTCGGTTGTCGTACTTCTCGTACGCGTCGACGATACGGCCGACCAGCTTGTGCCGGACGACGTCCTGGGAGGTGAGCCGCGAGAAGTGCACGTCCTGCACGCCGTCCAGGATCTCCTGGACCTGACGCAGACCGCTCTTGGTCCCGTTCGGCAGGTCGACCTGGGTGACGTCACCGGTGACGACGATCTTCGAGTCGAAGCCGAGCCGGGTCAGGAACATCTTCATCTGCTCGGCGCTGGTGTTCTGCGCCTCGTCGAGAATGATGAACGCGTCATTGAGCGTGCGGCCACGCATGTACGCCAGCGGCGCCACCTCGATCGTGCCCGCCGCCATCAGCCGCGGGATCGAGTCGGGGTCGAGCATGTCGTGCAGCGCGTCGTAGAGCGGGCGCAGATACGGGTCGATCTTGTCGAAGAGTGTGCCGGGCAGGAACCCGAGCCGCTCGCCGGCCTCGACGGCGGGCCTGGTCAGGATGATCCGGGTGACCTGCTTGGACTGCAGGGCCTGGACCGCCTTCGCCATGGCGAGATACGTCTTGCCGGTACCGGCGGGTCCGATGCCGAAGACGATCGTGTGCTTGTCGATGGCATCGACGTAGCGCTTCTGGTTGAGCGTCTTGGGGCGGATCGTGCGACCGCGGTTGGAGAGGATGTTCTGGGTGAGCACCTCGGCGGGCGTCTCGCCCTGCGGCTCCCCCTGCCCGTTGCCACTCGCCCGGAGCATGGCGATCGACCGTTCCACTGCGTCCTCCGTCATCGGCTGCCCGGTGCGGAGCACGAGCATCATCTCGTCGAACAAGCGCTGGATCAGGGCGACATCGGCTGCGTCACCCGTGGCTCTGATTTCGTTGCCCCGGACATGGATATCGACCGCCGGGAACGCCGTTTCGATCACGCGCAACAGGGAGTCCCCCGATCCCAGGAGCATCACCATGGGGTGTGCGGCCGGAATCATGATCTGGGCACGCGCCTGCGGCTGTGTGGGTGTCTGAGTCATGGGCCGGCCCTCGGGCCTGCACATACCTCCCGTTGCAGGGTTCTCGCCGCTCGACAACCTCTGGAACCAAGCCTACGACTCCGCACGGACAACACCGAGGGCTTTTTCGCACACGGTGCGAACATCAGTGCCCGCGTCACGCGGGGTGGCGGAAGCCGATCGTCGGTACGGCCCGGCGCAGCGGCCACGGCCGGGCGGCGGCGGGCAGCAGATGCTCCAGGAACGCGTAGCGCTGGAGGGCCGCCGGGTCCTGCCCGTCGCAGGTGCGGACCCGCTGCCACCAGGCGGCGATCTCCGCCCAGCCCGGCGCCGACAGCGACCCGCCGAACTCCTGGACGGAGAGCGCCGCGGTCAGTCCGGCGAAGGCCAGCCGGTCGGCCAGCGGCCAGTCCGCCAGGGTGCCGGTGACGAATCCGGCGACGAAGACGTCGCCCGCGCCGGTCGGGTCGAGGGCCTCGACCTCGATCGCGGGCACCTCGGCGGTGACACCGGTCGCCGCGTCCACCGCGTAGGCGCCCTCCGAGCCCAGCGTGACGACGGCGAGCGGCACCCGTTCGGCGAGGGCGCGGGCGGCGGCACGGGGGCAGTCGGTACGGGTGTAGCGCATCGCCTCCTCCGCGTTGGGCAGGAACGCCTGGCAGTGCCGCAGGTCGGGCAGCGCGTCCAGGTCCCAGCGGCCGGTCTCGTCCCAGCCGACGTCGGCGAAGATCCGGGCGCCGTGCCGGGCCGCGACGGCGACCCACGGCTCGCTGCGGCCGGGGGTCAGCGAGGCGACAGCGGCGCGGGCGCGCGGCGGGCAGCGCGGGAAGGCCCGGTCCGCGTGCGAGGGGGCGGCGGGTGGCGGGGCCTCGTGGCCGTGCGAGACCATCGTCCGCTCGCCCTCGTACGCCATGGAGACGGTCACCGGCGAGTGCCAGCCGGGGACGGTGTGCGACATCGAGAGGTCGATGCCCTCGCCCTGTTCGAGGGCGTCCCAGCAGTACTCCCCGTAGTGGTCGTCGCCGAACGCGGCGGCGAGCGAGGTGTGCAGTCCGAGCCGGGCCAGCGCGGTGGCCATGTTGGCGACGCCGCCGGGGCTGGAGCCCATGCCGCGCGCCCAGGACTCGGTGCCGCGGACCGGGGCGCTGTCCAGGCCGGTGAAGACGATGTCGAGGAAGACCGTGCCGGTGAGGAACACGTCGCAGTCCGGGTCCTGCGGGGCACGCAGCCCGTCCAGTGGGTCGATGCCTGGATTGTCTGTGCTCACCTTGCACTCCCCGGTCGTGGCAGATCCGGCCAGTGTGCCCGATGCGCCCCTGCATCCGATGGGTCCGCGCCGTCGCGCCGGGCGGGCGTGAGCCGGACCGGTGCCTGACGCGCCCCGGGTCCGCGCACACCAACACTGACCTGCGTAAACATGCGCTGTTACCCGCTTCGTAAGACAGCAAACACCAATGTGACCCAGATCACTCAGAGGTGCCTTTCGGTCGACTGTGCGCACTTGATACAAATTGGCCCGCACGCACCGTCGCCGATCGACACCGACGAGTGCCACGTCCCCCCGCTGTACCCCTCCCCGCCTTCCCTGCCTCCTCCGGCATGTCTTCAGGAACGCCCATGTCCCCGCGCCCTCGCGCCGCGTGGCCTCTGGTCGCCGTGTTCACCGCCGGTTACCTCGCCGCCTATCTGCTCCCCACCATCGTCGGCCGGCTCTCCACGCATCTGGGCCTCAGCGCGGCCCAGGCGGGTCTGGTCGGCAGCGCGCTCCTGCTGAGTTCGGCCACCGCCGGGTTCGCCCTGGCGGGCCGGGTCGAGCGGTACGGGTCGCGGAGACCGGCGCGGGCCGGACTCGCGCTGGCCGTGGTGGGCTACGGGTGCGCCGCCCTGGCCGGTTCCGTGCCCCTCGTGGTCATGGGCGCGGTGATCGGCGGGCTCGGCTCGGGTACGGCGACGGCCGTGGCCGCGGCCGGTATCGCCGCGCAGCGCGACCCGCACCGGACCTCGTCCCTGGGCCTGCTGAGTGTCTCCGCGACCGCGGGCACCCTCTACCTGACGATCCCTCACCTGGGTGGCGGCCACCGGCTGCCGTTCGCCGCGATCGCCCTGGTCGCCCTGCTGGTCTGGCCCGCCACCGCGCGGCTCGGCGGCTCGGCGCCCACCGGTTCGACGGCGCCGGTGAGCGGCCGGCTGCCGCACCGCCGCTCCGGTCTGGTGCTGGCGGGCGGCATGCTCGTCTGGTCGATGGCGCAGAACGCGCTGTGGGGGGTCAGCAGCCGGATCGGCGTGTCCCAGGCCGGGCTCTCGGAGGTCACCATCGGCGCGGTGTTCGCCGCCGCGCTCGGCGCCGGCCTGCTCGGCGTGATGGGCGCCGGAGTCCTGGGCGCCAGGCTCGGCCGGGCCGTCCCGATCGGCCTCGGCACCGTGATCATCGCGGGCAGCATCGTGCTCAGCTCGTCGGCCGCGGGACTCGGCTCGTTCGCCACCGGCGAGATCACGTGGAACACCGTCTACCCGGTGGTCCTGTCGTACCTGATCGGTCTGGCCGCGTCCCTGGACGTACGGGGCCGCTGGGCGGTTCTCGCGGGCTCCGCGTCGTCCGTCGGCGTGGCCTGCGGCCCGGTCCTCGGCAGTGTGCTGTCCGAGACGGCCGGCTACCCGGTGATGGGCCTGATCCTGGGCGCCGTGACCCTGCTGGTCGCCGCCCCGGTCACGGCCGTCGCGCTGCACACCGGCGGCCGTCCGCTGGTGCCCGGCTCCGTCCGCCGCCGGGGCGGCGCCCCCGCGGCGCTGCTCGCCGCGACCACCGGCACGCTGTCCGGCGCGGTGCCCAGGATGGGCGCGCCGGAACAGGCCGTCACGGAGATCAGCATGCCCGCGCTGCGCCGCAGGCGCCTCGGCAGGAACGCGTTCCGGACGGCCGGTCCGTCGGGCGCGGACGGTCAGAGCCTGCCGGGTGACCTCTGATCGGGCGGACGAAGGTCACCCGGCAGGCTCTGGTCGAACTCGTACGCCTCGACCTCCGACAGGTAGCGCGACCTGCGCTCCTCGTCGTGGTCGAGGAAGGCCGCCTCGAAGGAGTTCCGGGCCAGCGTGCGCAGCTGCTCACGCTCCAGTCCGAGCGCCTCGTGGACGGCATGGAAGGTGTCTCCGACGTATCCGCCGAAGTACGCGGGGTCGTCGGAGTTCACCGTGCAGAGCAGCCCGGCGTCCAACATCGCCCGCAGCGGGTGCTGCTCCAGGGTGTCGACGGCGCGCAGCCGTACGTTGGACAGCGGGCAGAGGGTGAGCGGCACCCGGTCGGCGACGAGCCGCTTCACCAGGTCCGGGTCCTCCATGCAGCGCAGCCCGTGATCGATGCGCTCGGCTCCGAGGACGTCGAGCGCCTCCCGGATGTACTCCGGCGGCCCCTCCTCTCCGGCGTGTGCGACCTTCCGCAGCCCGAGCGCCCCGGCCGCCTCGTACACCTCACGGAACTTCGCGGGCGGATGCCCGACCTCCGCCGAGTCCAGGCCGACGGCGCTGATCCTGTGCAGGTACGGCTTCGCGGCGTCGAGGGTCTCCAGGGCCGATTCGGCGGACTGGTCGCGCAGGAAGCACATGATCAGCTGGGTGGAGATGCCGTGGGTCTCCTCGCTGCGGTCGAGCGCCCGGCCGAGTCCTTCGACGACGGTGCCGATCGGGACACCGCGGGCGGTGTGCGCCTGCGGGTCGAAGAAGATCTCCGCGTGGCGGACACCCTGGGCGGCGGCGCGGGCGAGGTAGGCGTCGGCGAGCTGCTCGAAGTCCTCCTCGGTGCGCAGCCCGGCCATCAGCGCGTAATAGAGGCCCAGGAAGGTCTGCAGGTCGTCGAAGAGATAGGCGGTGCGCAGCTCTTCGGTGTTCGCGTACGGCAGCTCCACGCCATTGCGTTCGGCGAGGGCGAAGGCCAGCTCGGGTTCCAGGGTTCCTTCGATGTGGAGGTGGAGTTCTGCCTTGGGGAGATGCACGGGTTGCTCCCTCACTGTTGCTGCGGGTTACTGATGCTGTTGATGACGGCTCGGCACAGGAACACTCATCAGGTCCTGGGCGATGGTCAGTTCGCCCTCGAACCCGGCTGCTCGGGCCTGGGAGGCGAAGGCGTCCGGATCTCCGTACCGCTGCGAGAAATGCGTCAGCACGAGATGCCGTACGCCCGCGTCGCGCGCGACCCGGGCCGCCTGTCCGGCGGTGAGATGACCGTGGTCGGTGGCGAGCCGTTCGTCCTCGTCGAGGAAGGTCGACTCGATGACCAGCAGGTCGCACCCGTCGGCAAGCGCGTACACGCCGTCGCAGAGCCTCGTGTCCATGATGAACGCGAAGCGCTGGCCGCGTCTGCGCTCGGAGACCTCGTCGAGTGCGACGCCGCCCAGCGATCCCTGCCGCTGGAGCATCCCGACGTCCGGCCCGGTGATGCCGTGCTCGGCGAGCTTGGCGGGCAGCATGCGTTGCCGGTCGGGCTCGACGAGGCGGTAGCCGTACGACTCGACGGGGTGGGAGAGCCGGTGGGCGTGCAGGGTGTATGCGGCGGTCTCGGCGAGGATCCCGTCGGCCGCGACGGGGGCCTCGGTCAGCTCGACGGACTCGCGGTAGGCGGTCGCGTACCGCAGCCGCTCGAAGAAGCGCTGCCCGCTCGCCGGGTAGTGCGCGGTCACGGGGTGCGGGACCTGGTCGAGATTGATGCGCTGGATCACCCCGGCAAGGCCGAGGGAGTGGTCGCCGTGGAAGTGCGTGACGCAGATCCGGTTGATGTCGTGCGCGGCGACACCGGCACGCAGCATCTGCCGCTGGGTGCCCTCGCCGGGGTCGAAGAGGATGCCCTCGCCGTCCCAGCGCAGCAGATAGCCGTTGTGGTTGCGATGCCGGGTGGGGACCTGGCTGGCGGTGCCGAGGACGACGAGTTCGCGTACGGACATGGGTGCGGCGGCCTGTGATTCGGGGGTGTTCGGCGTTATCCGGGCGGCCACTGCAGTCCCCGGCCGCCCAGGACGTGGGCGTGCGCGTGGAAGACGGTCTGCCCGGCACCGCTGCCGGTGTTGAAGACGACCCGGTACCCGGTGTCGGTGATCTTCTCGTCGGCGGCGACAAGTGCGGTCTCACGCAGTATGTCGGCGACGATCTGCGGTTCGGCGGCGGCGAGCGCGGCGGCGTCGCGGTGGTGGACGCGGGGGATGACGAGTACGTGGGTGGGGGCCTGGGGGTTGATGTCGCGGAAGGCGACGGTCGTCTCGGACTCGCGGACGATGGTTGCCGGAATCTCTCCCGAGACGATCTTGCAGAACAGGCAGTCGGGCTGCGGTTCTCCCGCCATGGCCGGGCTCCTCGGTCGCGTGGACGATCAGTACACCGGCATGTTATCGGGCCGGGTCCGGTGGGTGCGGGGGCGTCTGATGCCCGTGCGCCGTCGAGAACCGTTCCTAAACAGTGTCCAGGAGTGAGCCTTGTACCCACGTCCCGGAACTGCGCGCATCCCGAACGGTTTTGGATGCGCTGGTCCCCCGCGTT
>NZ_JBFAJH010000099.1:0-9846 GCF_040655115.1 Streptomyces atratus
TGCTCATGTTGCTCTTGCCACTCAACCTGGACTGCTTCCTCCGGGACCCATCCGTCCCAGTATCAGGCTGTCCACTTCAGAGGGGGAACTTCAGTAGGCAAAGACTCCAAGGACCCCGCGGTCAGTCGCCGACAAACCACAGATACCGGTGTGACCCCTGCTCAACGACTTGGCACAACTCGCGGGCCTGCCCGACCCAGTCACCGCCGCAAGCGGCCGGGAGCCGGTCGAGTTCCGCCAGCAGCAGCGACACCTGTCGCTGGTTGAAGACCGCATCCCCATAGGGAATCAGGCCCCAGAGCATCGGGAACAGCCCCGGATCCAGATCGCCGAAAGCGGAAGTCCACTGCACCCCGCCCTCGGCCCGGGCCACGACGTCACCACTGTCACCGCGCACCTGCATATCGATCACTCGTCGAGCCTATCGACGCCGACCCCGACCGACGAAGGAATTTACAGCCATGACCTTTCCCCAGGCCCCGGCCCTGCCCGAGGAGCTCGACAAGCTCATGCGTCGCCTTACGAACGCCGGTCCATCGCCGTGACCGGCAACATTCACCCCTCGGGCTTCGACACGATCATGCCGAAGACTCTCGCGGGCGCGAGCACCGACCGCCTCATGTACACGCTCACCTCGTGACCACCTCCGGCGACTCGCATCGCCTCGCCGAGGCCCTCGCCGGGAAGGGAGTGGTCCCCTTGAGCTGACCCACACCCCCAGGAACACCACTGGCCACACGCCTGGGTTTCTGATGGCCACCAGCCTGGACACCCAACGACCACCCACCTGGGCATCTCAATGGCCGTTGACACGCAGCCTGGTCGGCCGGATAGATCGTGACGTACACCGAGGTGCCGGTGCCGCCCGTGGCGGCCGTGTGTGCCGCAGCCCAGTGCACGACCTGGCGGTCGAACGCGGACTCGCCCAGCAGCCGCAGGGCGACAGTGCCTCTGATCCCTTCGGGCTGATCCACTCCACCACCTTCGTGCCTGATCAGTGGGGTGCTCGTTGTTCCCGGCAGGATGGCAGGCACGGGTCACTGGGTGTGCGAGCTCTCGGGTTGCCCCGACTCGGGGGACCACCAGCAGATCGCGGATGATACGGAGCCGGGCGATGTGGTGCTGCGTGAACGCCCGGGCGGTCTTGGCATCGTGGACGGGTTCGTGCGGGAGAGCGTCGACGACATGATGATGGTGGCCCGCTTTTGGTGGGTGGCCAGCGGAGCCCCGTCCACGGTGGCACCGGCGGTGCTTCACGCATCCGGACTTCCGCCCCTCGCGCGGCGGGATACGTGGCCGGTGCGTACGGGCAGCGAGTTGGATGCCGGCGAGTCCGCTTGAGCGGCGTCCCGAGACTGCCATCGTGGCTGTGCGCGACGGTCGTCGCGCACAGCCCTTCTCCTACTCCTCTGTGGCGGGTTCTTCAGCCCCGGTCTCCTCGGCTGCGGGGGGCGCAGGTTCTTCAGCCCCGGTCTCCTCGGCTGCGGGGGTCGGCTCTTCGCCCTCTGCAGGGCCGGCCTCAGTCGTGGCCGGTGACTCCTCGGGGGTGGTCTCCGCCTCTGTTCCTTCGGCCGCAGTGGGCTCCTGCTCGGTGTCGCTCACGTGCTCACCGTCTTCCCGTGCTGACAGGCAGGAAGAGGCTCAGATGTCGCCGCCTGGTCGGACGACCGTCATGATGCGGAATTCACTACTCATGATGTCACCGAACCGCATGATTTGAGGCTTATCGCGAGGCCACCAGGAATACTTCGGACACGTGCCGTAGGCCGCTGTGATCAACCCCGACGGCGGGCGGCGGGGTCGGATGCGGCGACGTGCGCGGCGACCGCGTCGACGCCGGGGCGGGCGTACCGCTCCAGGGAGCAGACGGAGGCGTGACCGGAGCGGGCCAGGGCCAGCAGCATCGGGGTGGAGGTGCCGCACTCGGCGTCATGGGTGAGCGCAGAGTGCCGGAGCAGGAGTAGGCCGTACGGACCGCCCGGCGCGCTCCGGGGGTGTGGGGCTCGCAGGATCGGTTCTGTGGAGTTCCCGATCAAGGTGGCACTGGCCCAGGCGGTTTCGACCCTGCCCGACGGCCCCGGTTGGTGGTTCGAGCCGAAGTTCGACGGTCACAGGTCCGTGCTGCGCCGTACTGACGACACCGTGTTCCTGTATGCCCGGACCGGCAGGGTCGTCACCCAGCACTGGATGGACCTGGCCGTGGCCGGCATGGAACTGCGGCCGGGCACAGTGCTGGACGGGGAGGCAGTGATCTGGCGGGATGACCGGCTCGACTTCGCGGCCGCACAAGCCAGGGCCGCGTCCTCGGTGACTCGGGCGCGTGCCCTGGCAGCCCGGCATCCGGCGTCGTACGTCTGCTGGGACGTGATCCAGCACCCGGACCCGGAGATCGGTGACTGCCGAAGCCGCCCATACATCGAGCGCCGCGCCTACCTGCCGGAGCTCCTCGCCGAGGTCGAGCCGCCGATCGAGGCCGCCCCGGCAACCGATGACCGGGAGGAAGCCCTGCGCTGGCACGAGACGCTCCAGGCGCAGGGCATCGAGGGGATCGTCGCGAAGCGGGGCAGTGCCAGCTATCCGTCGGGGCGCCGCGGGTGGGTGAAGGTGCGGCACCCGGACACGGTCGGCGCGTTGGTCGTCGGGTTCACGGGGCCGCGGCTGCGGCCGCACCACCTGGCCCTCGTGGTGGGGGATGAGGGTGGTCCGGTCCGGTTGTCTGCCCGGCTGGAGCCGGTCCTTGCGGCACTTATCGGATCTGCTCTGACCAGTTCGACCTTGGTGGGAGACCGCCGTGCGCAGGGGGAGACGTACACGCGGGTAGAGACTGACCTGGTCGTCGAGGTGCGGGCCGGGTCGGGCCGGCACGGGACCCTCATCGTGGTCCGGATGCGGTGAGGGTCCCGTGCCGGCCATCGCGGATCTGGTTGATCCGGACCCGGCTCAGGTTCGCGGCGCCCAGCAGTAGCGAGGGTGGAGTGTCCGGCAGAGAAGGCTGCCCGGAGCTTATGGGGCTACCTCGTACTTCACGACGGTGTCGGAGCAGGCCGCTGCGACCTTCTCGAGCGCCAACCGTTCCTTGTCGTCCGCGGCGAGCTTCCAGCGAAGCTTCGTGGCCACCCAGTCAGCGCCGTATGCACTGCGCGGCCGGCGGGAGCCACTCCGACGGGTTCCGGTCTGCCTTGGACCGGTTCGTCTTCGCAGTCATGGTAACCAGGGAACGTTCGGCGTCGAGGTCGTTGGCGTACTGCTCGCGCCGATCCGCATCCCACTTCGAGGCCCCAGCTGGCAGGGAGCGTCATTCGAGATGAGCGGTATTCCCCGAGCGTCGGCGCCTACTGCTTCGGCTCCGTACCTGTCGTGGGACGAGCGTCGTGGTCGTTTCTGTCGGAAGTGTCAGTGCTGCCCGGCATAGTGCCGGTCATGATCAACGACTTGGACAGCATCGGCTGGGCGTCCTTGGAGCATGCCTACGGGCCGGCCGACGACGTGCCGGGATGGTTGCGCAGCATGGTCTCGCCTGACCCCGACGTGCGGAACGAGGCGTTCGGCAACTTCTATGGCGCAGCGCTCCATCAGGGGAGCGTGTATTCGAGCACGGTGGCCAGTCTGCCGTTCCTGTTCGCCATGGCCGACGCCCCTGAGACGCCTGACCGCGGGGAAGTCGTCGCGCTGCTGCTCAGCATCGGGCGGGAAGCGGTCGACGCCGAAGAGATCTACGCCGTCATCTGCGGCCCCGAAGGGGAAGATTCCACGATCTACCCGGACACCGCGAACATGATGCGCGAGCACGCCGACGCCTTCGTCGTCTACTCCGGCGACCCCGACCCGCGGGTGCGCAGGGCGTCGATCGAGGGTCTGGGTCTCTTCCTGGACGATGCCGAACGGGCGGTGGCGCTCCTGCGGGACCGCCTCGCGGAAGAGAGCGGGGTCCCCGAGCGTCTGCTGGTGGTGCGGACGACGGCGGATCTGGCTCTTCGTCTGCCTGCTGCCGCCGCGCCGGCGCGGACGTGGTTCGACGCGTTGGCCGACAGCTGCACGACCGATCCGGACACCCGTCTGGCGGCGCTCGTCCACCGGGCCCGCTGCGCTCCCGAGTCCATCGACGACCAGACGGTGCCGACCACGATCGGACTGCTCCGTCAGGTCACCCCCGCACCTCAGCCCGAACAGGACCAGGCGCGAGGGGACCAGGACCTCTCACGCCCGTGTGCGTGCGAGGCCGAGCCCGAACCCGACCCGAACGTCCCCGAGCATGTCGCCGCCGCCTTCGCCGACCTCGAACGGCACGAACGCGTCCACGCCCCCAGCACCCCTTTGCTGGTCGCCTTCCATGCGGCGCTGGGCACGCGTGTCGAGGACCGGACGGCCCTGCTCGCCGAGCAGTTGTGCAGCCCGGACCCGGGCATCCGGTACGACGCCATCGACATGGCACGCCGTCTGATCACGTCCTTGCGGGGTGATCACACCCGCTTGGTGCGGCTCATCGGCGACTGCCTGCTGCCGCGCGACTCCTACACCGCTGCGGCCGCGGCCGAGGCGCTCGGGTCCCTGGCCGCCCTCGCCGAACCGGCCCGCGAGGCCCTCGCCGCCTACGTCACCGACCACCGCACCACGCACCGGCCCGATGCGTGGGCGAGTCCGCACCGCGTTCTGCGCCGTGCCCACCAGCAGGCCGTCGTGGCGCTGGCCGGCCTCGGAGACGAGCGAGCCCTGCCCAGTCTGCTGGCTGCGCTGGACACCGACACCGATGCCTGGCGCGCCATGAACGCGGTTGGCCATCTGCCGCAGTCCGCCGCGGAACTCACGCCCCGGCTCATCCGCCGCCTCGCCGACGTCGACCACTCCCGGGAGTGGCCCGATGTCAGCCCCACGAGTCTCGCCTCCGCCCTCGCCAAGCTCGGTGATCCGGCGGCCGTGCCCGCACTCACCGCAGCCGTCCAGGCCGCCGTCCAGCACAAGCAATGGCCCACCGCGGAGCCTGTCCTGAAGGCGCTCGCGTCGTTCGGCACCCGCGCCGCATCCGCCCTGGACACCGTCCGCCCCCTCACCGACGCGGACAACGTCTCCCTCCGCACCGCTGCGGCAGGCGCCGTCTGGGAACTCGAACGCCGCCGCGAGAACGCCGTGCCGCTGCTGGAACGCCTCCTCGACGACAACCGGAACTTCGACGCGATCGACCTCGCCGGCCGGATCGGCCCTCCTGCCGCAGCCGTACTGCCGCGCCTGCGACAGATACTGAACGAGCAGGTCGAGCAGAACACGCGCAACGAGCAGAACGGTTCGGCCGTGCTGAACGACTCGTGGCCCCTCGTCCACGTCGCGTCAGCCCTGTGGGACATAGGCGGCACCGGCGAGGCCGACATCGTCGTGCCGGCGCTGCTGGACGCCTGGAAGGACAACGACTCCACCGCGCGTGATGTCGTCGCCTGCCTCAACCGCATGGGCCCGGCCGCACGCCCCGCCCTGCCCCAGATCCAGGCCGCACTCGCACAACCCCATCGCGGCGACCAACGGTGGGGAGGCGCAGTCGCTTTCGACCTCGAGGTCGAGCACACCTGCCGTATCATCCTGGCGCGCCTGCTAGACCTTCCGGACCCCGCGCCGACTGGGGAGGATTAGACCCCGCCCCGTCGGTGTGCAGGGCCCCGAGATGGCCCCGCACACCGACGGGGGCTACGGCGCCGGGGTGTAGTGGACGACGGTCGTCTCGCACGCCTCCGCATACACCTTCAGGGCGTCGGCCTCGGCCTTGTCCGCGGCAAGGCCCCAGCAGAGCTTCGTGGCGGTCCACTCGCCGACGTACCAGCAATGGGCGTCGGGAAGTGGCGGCATCCACTCGGCCGGGTCCTGGTCGGCCTTGCTCCTGTTCGACCGCGCCGTCACGGCGACCAGGCCGGTCGGGGCGTCCTGGTCGATGGCGTACGACTCACGCCGCTTCGCATCCCGGTTCGAGGCCCCAGCTGGTGTGGAGCGTCATTCCAAGTGCGCGATATTCGGAGCTGGAGGCGGTGTCAGGGGGAGGGGCTACGGTACGTCGCTGTGAACGCTACTGATCTTGACTATCGGGTCCGGACGCAGTTTGGCTGCATCCCGCCGCATCTGGTCTCCCGGCTTCTCGAACTCGGCCATGCCGAGAAGGTGGAGTTCTGGGCTGGCCATGGGGAGTGGTTCTGCGCGTGGGAGTGGGCGCGGCTGCTCGGTGAAGAGGGCCGACGGGCTGAGGCGCTGGAGATACTCGCCCCGTACCTTGCTACGGGTTGGTGGACGGCCACCAGGACCACGGCGGAACTGTTGGAGAGCTGGGGGCGGGCCGACGAGGCGATCGTGCTGACCCTAGCTCGTATGGAGGTCGGGCATCCGCTGGCACTGGAGTCCTATGCGCGATTGCTCGCCCGGCACGGCCGGAGCGACGAGGCGTTCACTCTGCTGGAGCCACACATCGACGACTGGTTCCTCGCTGTGGCCCTGGTTGACGTCGCGGAGGGCGCCGGCCGCGACGAGGAGGCCGCAACACTGCTCGCCGCCCGGATCCCGGACGAGCACCGCTGCGACACTCCATGGTGCTGCCGCGGCCTCGATCCCGACACGGCGATCGGCTTGCTTGCCACGATCCGCGAACGCCAGGGCTGCATCGACGAAGCAATCGCCCTGCTCCGCACCCGGGACGCCACGTCGGTCAACGGTCGGGACCAACTGGCCGATCTGCTGGCCCGGCACGACCGAACCGGAGAACTGCATGCCTACGCAGTAACCGAGGAGCTGGGGCGCGCCGCACAGCGGCTCGCAGAACTGCTGGAGGAACGCGGTGACGTGGAGGG
This sequence comes from Streptomyces atratus, assembly GCF_040655115.1. Taxonomy (GTDB): domain Bacteria; phylum Actinomycetota; class Actinomycetes; order Streptomycetales; family Streptomycetaceae; genus Streptomyces; species Streptomyces atratus_D. Next base: position 6,819 of record NZ_JBFAJH010000099.1, read on the forward strand.
CGCGATCACCGTGTACCGGCAGTCCGGCGACTCATCCGTTCGCTGGGGGAACATGACGGTGCAGCTCGCGCACCTCCTGGCACGGCACAGCCGCGGGGATGAGGCGATCGAGGTGATGCGGGCCTTGGCCGATGCCCCTGGCGGGGCCGAGGACTGGATCCTCCACGTGCTCTGCACCCTCTACACCGACCAGGGCCGCCCCGAGGACGGCCTGGCCTGCCTCGACGCCCTCAAGGAACGCCGTGGAGAGGAGGAGTGGGACCTCTTCTGGATACGGCTTCCGCTGATGGCCGCCTGCGACCGGGTCAATGAGGCATTGGAGCGTGCTCGGGCCCATCCCGAGGGCGGCACATCGTACGCGGCGCCGCACATCGCCGAGCTACTCGCCGGCGCCGGACGTACCGAGGAGGCGATCGCGGCCCTGCGTCCCCACGCCCCTGCAAACAGCCACAACCTGGCCGGGTACCTCATTGACCTCGGCCGCATCGAAGAGGCCGTGGCTGTCCTGCATCAGGACAAGCCTCGTCCGCCACAGCCCTCGACCATCGTCTGGAGTGAGGATCCCCCGTTCTGAAGATCTGCCTGGCGCACACCCGAGGGCCGGTCGGCCCGCTGAGTTGACCGCGTCACAAGGGTCCAGCCGCTGAGCAGACTGTTGTTGGCCATCGTGAAGAGCTTCGAGGAGGGCGGTCCAGTCGGAACAGCCGAGGAGCAGGGTGGCGGCCGGTCAGGCGGACGCGGGCTCGTAGCTGAGGAGGGTGGCAGGGCAGTCCTCGGCAAGGCCGAGAAGGGCTTGGCGCTCTGCTTCATCGGCGGCAAGGTCCCAGCGCAGCTTCGTGCCGACCCAGGTCGCGGCGTAGGTGCAGTGGTAGGACGCGTCCGAGGGCAGCCATTCGGCCGGGTCCTTGTCGGCTTTGGAGCGGTTGGAGGCGGCGGTGACGGCGATCAGGGTATCGGGGCTGTCCTGGTCGTTTGCGTACGCCTCGCGCCGGGCCGGGCTCCACGGGGTCTGTTCGACTGGTGGGGAGCGTCGTTCCAACTGTGCTGTATTCGAAACCGCGGGTGGTGTCGGCAAGGTGTCAGGGGCGAGCGCTATGGTGCGTGGCCGTGGACGCTACTGATCTTGACTACCGGGCCCGGACGCGGTCCGGCTGCATTCCGCCGGAGCTGGTCTCGCGGCCAAGGGCTCGGCGTCCCGACCTGGCAACACGTCGACGGGTCGGCGAGCCTCCAGATCCACCAGAATGGTGGCGTACAAGTCGCCCTTGCGTAGTGCGAAGTCGTCCACGCCCAGCTCCCGTACGGGCCCACCCTCCGGTCGGGCGTAGTGCGGAGCAGGTTCAGCAGGGTGTCCTTGGCGACCCGGATGCCCAGCAGCGCGGCCAGACGGGCACCAGGCCGGCGAGTGTGCAGGCGATGGACAGAAGCACCGCCCGCAGCAGCGGGGTCTTGCGAGCGTGAGGCGTGGTCAGCCCTTCGATCTGCTCGGCGAACGTCACCGCTGTGCAGGCGCCGTTAAGGCAGCGGAAACGGCGCACAAGCAGCTCGACGACCACGGCCCTGCCCCCGATCGCCGCGTCCACCAAGCGCCGGAAGTACCGGCCGTGCACCCGCCCCGACGCCCTGGAACAGTGCGGACACCTCGCCCTGGCCGCTCGCGCGTGGGCGTGCAGGACGATCTGGTCCACCGAATGCTGAACGAACTCGACGACACATGAGGAAGAAACGCTTCGAGACTCCGCGAACCGCACGCCTGACATCGTCTCAGGAGGCCTTGGTGTCACGGGGCGGATCACAAGATCTTCGCCAGAGCCGCCGGTTCACCACCCCCACCGGGCGGTGGCTTCCGCTCGCGGCAGACGGGATCGAACTGTTCCGGATCGCGTCGGTCACGGTCGGCCGTTACCGATACCGGGCCGGCACGATCCCCAACCCATGGCAGCCTGCGAACCCCCGCCTGACGGCAGAGACCGTGGAGAGCCCGTTGCGTTGAGAGGCGCACGGCGGGTTCGGCGAGAGGTCCGGAGAAACGGACCGGGAGCAATCCCGGCACCGCGCTCCGGGCCTACTCAGCGAGGTGGGGCAGATAGAGTCGCCCAGCAAAGTGAGAGGTGCGTGACGGTGGGATCAACGGGGTTGTGGGTGGTTGGTGTCATCCCTGATGAGGAGGCCGGGGCGCTGCCGGATCAATTCATCCATCTCGTGCAGCCGGGCGACTGGGCCAGGCCGCCCGGTTACGGCGAGACGCTTGCCTGGTGGTCGAATGGCGGCGACCGGGAGCCCTTCTTCGAGCACCCCGTGGATCCTTCCGGGCCGTTGACGCCCACGCCCGCCGCTCAGCGATTCGCGGACTTCATCCACAACGTGAACGCGGCCACCGACGCTGCAGAAGCCATGCGTGACGCGAGCATGAGCCTCATGCCCGAGACAGAAGGTGCCGGCCTGTTCGTCGCGGTTGCCCGCAAGGCGAGCCCGGCCGCGGCTCTGTGCTATGGCCTCGGTGCGGAAGGAACCGCCATGCTCCCAGGTTGGTTCGGCGACTTTCTGCTGTCTGCCGATGACGTGATCACCGCCCTCCCTCGGGCCGAGGAAGCCCTCCGCCTCTCCAGCACGCGGCGAAGCGAGGTCCTTTCCCGTATCACCTCCTGGATAACCGCGATGGGCGACGCCCCCGGCTTCGATGCGGCAGAACTCATCGACGCGCCCCTGCGGGCACTTCTCTTTGCCGCAGAGACCGGATCTGGCGCCGCCGCATTCAGCCGGTGGTACTGACCGCGATCCAGATGGGCTCTGGGAACGTACGAAGCGCACTGTCACTCACCCGACGTGAGCACGCGTCACAAGATCAGCGACGGAGCCGATGGACGTGCCCAGTTGGACGACGGTGTGAGTGTCAGCTCAAGCTCGCGCCATGCCGAGGCCCTCGTTGTCCGGGAGCGCCTGCCGCTCACCGACGTACTCCAGTCCCTCTGCCTCCTCGGCGTACTCGTCGAGCAGGGGCTGTCTTTCTGCCGGCCAGAACCAGAGA
>NZ_JBFAJH010000100.1:0-9703 GCF_040655115.1 Streptomyces atratus
ACCGCTTCGTGTACTTGCTACCCACCTGGTCACTGCTTCCTCTGGAACCACTCAGGTCCCAGTCTCCAGGTGTCCATGATCAAGGGGAAGCTTCAGGAACTGCGGCAGGCAGCCCTGGCAGAGGCGCCCTACGCGTTCGGGTCAACGCTTGCCCAGTGGCAGGGAGCCGGTGATCGCGAAGACCGCTGGCGTGCCCGTCTGGAGGTTCCCGGCGCACACAATGTCGTTGCGGTAGTTGACGGTCGTCCTGCGGGGATGGCCAGCGGCGTTCCAGTTGAGCATGCAGAAGACAGCGTTGAGCTGATCTCGATGTGGGTCAGTCCCGCGGCCCGGGGCAGAGGGGTCGGCGACTGCCTGATCCGGGAGGTTGCACGGTGGGCTGCAGAGCGAGGTGCCAAGTCTCTGCGTTTGTCTGTGATGCCGGACAACAAAAGGGCTGCCGCTCTCTACGAGCGTCACGGGTTCACGGACACCGGTGTGCCGGGTGACCTTCTGCCTGATGGCACGGGCAGCGAACAGGTCATGGCCAAGGACCTGACGAACAGCTAGGTAGATCACCGGCTCGCTTGGTTATGCAACCACGGCGAGCGGGCGTCCGCCCCAGCGGATGCCCTTCTCGCTGCGGATGCGAGCGCGCTCGCGGCGTTCGGCGGCCAAGACGTCGCGGTGGCGGGCGTTGGCGTTGCGCCAGCGCAGATAGGCGTGCAGGGCACGTGTTTGCACCGGGTGGTTCGGGTGGTTCGAGTTGGCGATGGTGAACTGCCGCAGCGGCCCGAAGTGGGCCTCGATCGGGTTGGCCCAAGAGGCGTAGGTCGGGGTGAAGCACAGCTCGACCCGGTGCTTCTTTGCCCAGACGCGGATCTTCTCTCCTTTGTGGGCGGACAGGTTGTCCATGATCACGTAGATCGGGGCGCCGTCGGGGCGGGCGGCGCGGATCGACTTCAGCGCGGCCAGGGTGTTCGCGGTGCCCTTCTTGCCGCGGTTGACGCCCCAGAGCGTGTCGTCGCCGATCGAGTAGCAGCCGTGGAAGTACCGCACCCCGTGGGTGCGGTGGTAGGTCGCGGGGTGCCGCTCGGGGTGGCCGGATGCTGCCCATCCCGAGCCGCCGGTGGGCCGGATCCCGAGCGGGCCGAACTCGTCGAAGGCGAAGACACAGTCGGGAAAGTGCTCCAGGACGTGCTCGATGCGGTCGAGCTTGGCGTCGCGCTCGGGGTCCGGTGACTCCTTCCAGGTCTTGGTGCGCTGGAAGGTGACGCCGCGTCGGGTGAGCAGGCACCGTAACGCCTCGCGGCCGATGCGGATCACCCGCCCGTGAACCCGGTGCAGGTAGAGGACGAGCTTCCGGATCGACCAGCGGGTGAAGGGCTGGCCGAGCTTGGCCGGTCGGGTGGTAGCCGTCGCGACGACGAAGTCCTCGTCGTCAGGACTGAGCTGGCGGGGACGGCCTCCCGCCCAGCGAGGGTCCAGGCAGGCCAGACCGATCTCGTTGAACCGGTGGATCACATCGCGCACCGTGTCCTCGTCGGCCGCCACCAACCGGGCGATGACCGGGACACGGTTCCCGCCGGCGGAGGCCAGCAGCATCATCGCGCGCCGGTAGCGCACCGAACTGGTGCTGCCCCGCCGCACGATCTGCTGCAATTTCTGCCCCTCCTGATCGGTCAGTCTGCGCACACGGACAGGCTCGGCCACCGCACCTCCACCGGACGGATCGGACGTCACCGCCCATCCAACCGCCCCGACCAGCAAACCGGCGAACCTATGCGGTCACAGCACTAGCTGGGCGACCTCTTCCCTGCGCAGCCCGGCGACCCGGCGGGGACCTGCGCTGTCGGGCAAGCCCACGGCGCGCGGGCTCAGCTCGGCCCGGCGGGCCTTGAGGAACTCGCCCAGCTCGTTCAGATGCGGTGTCGGACTCATGCCCCCAGTGTGGCAGCGGAGGCCCTCGGCGTGAGGGGGAAGGATTCTTCCCAGAATGTTTCCTTCCCAGGAACAGATTCTCCTCTGCACGGGCGCGCATGGAGGTGCAAGCCTGAAATTGCGCCAGACAGGACAGCGGAAGGAAAGAGCATCATGTCCGAAAAGGAATCCGCAGCACAGCAGGCCATCGGCGACATCGCCCCCAAGCTCGCCGATCTCACCGACCAGGTGCTGTTCGGCGACGTCTGGGACCGCGAGGGGCTCTCCCCGCGGGATCGCAGCCTGATCACCGTCACCGCGCTGATCGCCCTGTACCGATCCGACCAGCTCGGCTTCCATCTCAGGCTGGCCCTGGAGAACGGGCTGACCCAGGTCGAGCTGAGCGATGCCATCACCCACCTGGCGTTCTACGCCGGCTGGCCCAACGCCATGGGCGCCGCCGGCCAGCTGAAGGCCATCCTGGCCGCCGCCGGCGCCGACCAGGACCGCTGACACCCCTTCTTTCTGCACAGGAGCATCCCCTTCTCATGAGCAAGGTCATCCTCATCACCGGTGCGGGCCGCGGCCTGGGCACCGACATCGCCCGCCGGGCCCTGACCGCCGGCCACCATGTCGTCGCCACCGGCCGCCGCCCCGAAAACGTGCTCAAGGCGCTCGGCGGCGAGCACGACAACCTGCTGGTCACCGCCCTCGACATCACCAACGCCGACGCCGCCCAGGCGGCCGTCGACGCCGCCGTGACCCGGTTCGGCCGCATCGACGTGCTGATCAACAACGCCGCCACGTTCCAGGCCGGCTACTTCGAGGAGATCTCCGACGCCCAGATGCGGGCCCAGATGGAGACGAACTTGTTCGGCCCCATGAACATCACCCGCGCCGTCCTGCCCGTCATGCGCGCCCGGCGCGCGGGGCACATCGTCACGATCTCCTCGATCGCCGGGCTGGTCGGCCAGGAGTTCTGCGTCGCCTACGCCGCCTCCAAGTTCGGTGTCGAGGGCTGGATGGAGTCGCTGCGCTACGACGTCGAGCCCTACGGCATCCGCACCACCATCGTCGAGCCTGGGTTCTTCCGCACCGAGCTGCTCGTGGACGCCTCCACCAGCTGGGCGGAACTCTCGATCGACGACTACGCCGAGCGCACGAAGACCACCAAGGCAATGTGGCAGTCGATGAACGGGCAGCAAGCCGGCGACCCGGCCAAGCTCGCCGACGCCCTGCTTAAGGTCACCGACCTCGACGAGCCGCCGCTGCGGTTCGTCGCCGGCGACGACGCCATCCCCACCGCCGAGGCCAAGGGCCAGCAGATCACCGCCCAGGCCACCGCCTCCCGCACCCTGGGCACCGGCCTCGCCCACACCGACGCCGCCTGACCCAGGCACCCGATCCGTACCAAGGAGCACGCGATGGAATTCGTCAAGCCGCAGCCCACCGGCAAGGGCCCCGAGGACTGGTTCAACGGAGACGTCTGGTTCGACGTCATCCACGCAGGCCAGGAGCCGTCCCGCATCCGCGCCAACATGGTGCGCTTCGCCCCCGGCGCCCGCACCGCCTGGCACCACCACGCCGTCGGCCAGACCCTGCACGTCATCGCTGGCGTCGCCCTTATCGGCACCCGCGACGGCACCGTCTACGCCGCCCACCCCGGCGAGACCGTCACCTGCCCGCCCGGCGAAGAGCACTGGCACGGCGCCACCGAGGACCGCTTCATGCAGCACCTCGCCCTGTGGGACGGCACCGCACCGGACGACGACCGCCCGGAGACCACCTGGCTGGAGCACGTCACCGACACCCAGTACCAAACCCCCCCGCACCCGCAGCAGCCACTGACCCCACCCACGCGCGAAGGAGTACCCCGAGCATGACCGCGACGATGACCGCCCTCTTCGGCGGCACCGGCCCCAACTGGACCCCCCGCCAGGTTCCCGTACCCAAGCCAGGCCCCGGTCAGATCATGGTTCGCGCGCACGCGGTGGCGCTCAACAACGCCGACGCTGCCATGCTTGCCGCCGCCGACCCCACTGCGGGCGGCAGCGGCAAGGAATACCAGGCCGGCTACGAACTCGCCGGGGAAATCGCGGTGGCGGGCGACGGCGTCGACACCGCCACCGTCGGGCAGCGCGTGATGGGCACCACTCCGGCCAGCTTTGCCCAGTACGTGCTGACCGACCACCGTCACGTCTTGCCCATCCCCGACGGACTCGACTTTACGGAAGCCTGCGCACTGCCCACCGGACTGCTCACCGAGCACGGCGCCCTCACAACCGGCGGCTACCAGCCCGGCCAGTCACTGCTGATCACTGGCGCCACTTCCAGCATCGGACTCATCGGCGTGCAGATCGCCCGTGCCCTGGGCGCCGGCCCGATCGTCACCACCACTCGCAGCGCTGGCAAGCACGACCTGCTCAAGCAGGCCGGAGCCGACACCATCGTTGTCACCAGCGAACAGGACCTCACCCAGGCAGTACTCGACGCCACTGCCGGCGAAGGTGTCGACTTGGCCCTGGACCACGTCGGCGGCCAGACCTTCGCCGCCTGCCTACCGGCCACCAAAGGGGACGGCACTGTGGTCAACATCGGCCGTCTCGACACGGCTGCGGCCACCATCGACCTGGACGCCCTGTCCTACCGCCACCTGCGCGCGGCCCGTTGCCATGGTCACGCGAGCTCGTACACAGCCCTGTCCGGGTCGGTCTTCACGATCAGTCCGCTCTCGGTCAGCAGGCGCAGGTTCCGCCGCGCCTCCTTCTCCGCGGTCTGCTGGTCGGCGGGCTGGTATCCCGCCACCCGCAGGGCCAGTACGGCGCGCTGCGCATCCCACGTGCCGCCGAGAGCCTGCACCACCTTGCCGAGAGCCTGCTGATGCGTCAGTTGCGTGTCAGCCATGGACATCCCCTCCCTTGAGAAACCGCCACAGCATGACACAGCGGACGACTCGTCTGTCACGCGCCGCTGTGTGGGGTGATGCAGGCCGTCATGGAGCTTGCGTCCTTCTGGGCTGTCAGTGTGTCGGTGGCCAGTTGGTCGTATCCACTGTCGTGCAGTGGCACGGCCGCAACTCCTGGACGGCCACAACTCCCCGCTGGACACGATAGTTGACGAGCAGCCGCCCGAGGTGTTCGTTCAGGCTACGCAGCGTCCCTGGCAGTCCGGCCCGAGCACGGTACGCGCGCACCCGGCGTACGCAAGGAGGTGAGCCGGCCCGCCGACGTCAGGAGTGGCTCTCGTCCTTCTCGGCTGGGTGGTACCGGACCCGCCCGCCTCGGCCGAATGTGAGAATGTGCCCCTTGAGAGACGGGTGCATCGGCTGACGGTGTGGGGCAGGAGCACCAGCGAAACGGGGGAGAGCGATGGTGTTGGCCATGTGCCCGCTGTGCAGCAACGACGAGGACATCGACGTGGTCCGCACACTCGATGACGGGCGTCGGGTCGTGAAGCACCGGTGCGGCTACGAATGGGAGCACGGCGAGCCCGCCGCCCCGAAGAAGCCGTCGCACTCCCTCGACGACCTCAAGACCCGTTTCCCGAAACCCGAGGACGTCGAGCCCACGTGGCTGGAACGCGCGGCCCGGCTCAAGGAGCAGTACCTTGCCACCAAGCCCGGCTTCGACTCCGAGGTAGCGGCCTACTGGGCGAAGTACCAGAAGATTTTCTCCCCCGACGGGTTGCGGACGTGCGACCCGAAGCTCCTCAAGGACTTCGCCAACTCCGACGTCGGAGCCCACCCCGGCAACCAGGCCACCTTCAACTCCGCCTGGAACGCCATGGGCGACACCGCGGCCGGGAAGGCGACCCGCCAGACGATCGAGTACCTCTTGTACGGACCTGCCGACGTGCAGCTCGAGGACCGGCTGCAGGAACTGCTGACCGGCACCAAGCCGTTCGCCATGACCGGTTTCAAAGAAGCCCCTCCTCACCAGGGTTCTCTGCGTGATGCACGCCTGACCGGTTCCTGTCGATCCTCAAGTACACGACGGAGGCGGGCGGCAAGCGCGAAATCGCCCGGATGGTCTACGGACTGGATCTGCCAGCACCCGAGTCGGTCAACTGGACACTCGTTCGGCTCATCCTCTGGAGCAACGACATCCTGCACGCCCTGGTCGGCGAAGGCTTCGCCAACCAGCAGCACGCCGCCGCGTTCTTGTGGTGGACCAAGGACCAACCCTGAAGGTTTCGGGCCGACCAGTTCGAACACCTGGAAGCAGACCGGCACCGTCCCCGGCGGTCGGCCGCAGGCCCTGACCGCCCTTGCCGCGGACCATGTCCTGGCCGCCGCCCAGGACGGCGTCCATGAAGCCCGCGACGGCGGACAGACCTTCACCGAGCGCCTGCCGATATCGCCGGCGACGGGAGTGCCGGGAGGACGGCTTCCTACCGGCGCCCTGCGCCGCCTGCCGGGATCAGTCCCGGTAGGCCACCAGCCTCGGTGACCTCCGCATGCGCCTCCCCGCCACACTCCACCTCAGAGTCAGCTCCTCGCGACCTGACTCTGTCACGGACGGCGAGTGGCTGGACATCGAAGTGGGCGAGCGGCGAGGACTTCGCCGCGTCCCAGGCCAAGGGGCTGAACCTGCCCGGGATCGCGGCGTTCTTCGGGACCATCGACACCGTACTGGCCCGACGACGCCCTGAGGTCGGGCGCCGCCGGCGCAGGGCCTACAACCCTTCGTGGACGTCCTGGTCGACCGGGAACTCCTCGAACTGCGTGGTGGGTGCGTCGCTCGCCACGACCCCGTCCGCCGCGAGGGTCACGGGGGGCAGGGACTCGGCCTCCGGCACGACAAGCTCGCTTTCCAGCCCCGCCTGGCCCTTCAGCCCGCGGAAGTTCTCCTCCACCACACCGCCGAGCGCGGCACACCAGGTGCTCAGGTCCACCCGCCCGGTGACCCGGAGCCCGTGCAGGGCCTGCAGCTTGGCGACCGCGACCCATGTCACCCGGTCGAAGGTGCCGGTCGCCTTCACGGCGTACAGCTTGGTCGCCAGGATCGACTGGACGCCGAGTACCGCAGACCCGGTGGCACCCATGCCGATCTCCGGGGCCAGCGCCTCCCAGGTCGGCCCGGTCATCGTGCCGTCCGAGGCGGTGGGGAAGCCGTGCGCCGTCTGGAAGGCGCGCACGGCTGCCAGCGTGGCCGGGCCGAAGGCCCCGTCCGCAACGAGGTTGAAGCCCTGGGTGTTCAGCAGGTGCTGCAGCGTACGGACCGTGGCGCCCGCGCAGGAGGTGAACGTGTCGGGCCAGGTGCGGGCCGGGATGGTGCTCGGGTCCTGGCCGAGGCGCTTGGCGACGTGCAGTCGCAACAGCGGGAAGGTGGAGTAGAACTTCGCACCGGGGCACTGGGTGTTGTTCCAGTCCCAGTGGCCGGTGATGTTCTGGGCGCCGAAGCCATACTGGGTGCAGATGGTGGTGGAGAGCTGAACCAGCGACCACCACAGCTTGCCGGTGGGCAGCTCGTCGATGTAGGTGCCTTCGTTCTCGATACCGATCGACTGGGTGTTCTGGCCGACGGCGTGCGCGCTGACGATCTGGTATCCGCCGTCCTCGAGCGCGTCCAGGCTGCCGTGCCGGCCTTCCAGCACATGGCCGCCGCGGCTGATGCTGAAGTGATTTCCGGTGTCCGACCAGCCGTTCTTGTCCATGTGGATGTACTGGACCCGCTCGGCGCAGGCGATGGCCGCCTCCATGGAGAAGTCCATGGTGTTCGGGAACGCCATGTGGTGCACCACGATCCGCCGGGTGGAGCCCGTACGGGTCGACAGCTCCCCGGCGGGCGGCCGGGCACCCCACTCGTCGCAGCTCATGATGTACGCGGTGTCCGACAGGTCGGCCGGAGCGGCGGCCGAGGCACCGCTCGCACCGGCCAGCTGGCCGGCCCCGAGACCGGCGACGGCGGCTGCGCCGGCGCCGGCCCGCAGGGCATTGCGCCGGGATATGTACACGGGCTCGAAGGACATGAGGCGTTCCTCTCCAGGGCTGTCCGGGGTCTCTCGCCGCTACGCCACGCTGCTCCGTGTACGCCAGCAGGCAACCTTCCTTCTAACCCGTTGACTGCCCCAATGTCCAGGGTTTTCAGGATCGTTGACTATCTACAACAGTCCTGACCTCGATTCTTCAGGGGGGCTCGGTCGTTGATCGGTCCGACGGTTCGCCCGTAATGTCCCCTGCCGGTTGAGGGCGGGTCGTCGCGTGACGCCGCGGGTGCGCCGGGTTCCACGGGCCCGGGGTGCCGTCGGTCCTCTCCGTTCTGGTCTTCGTCGGGGCGGGTCCGGTCCGTCAGGTGACAGCTGGGAGGTCGGTGAGCCTGCGCCAGCTGGTTGTGAACGCGTCGGCCCAGGGCCCGGTCCGCTCGATGCGCAGGAAGCGACGGCGGGCATGGCGGGCCAGGCGGGCCGGCAGGTGGTAGAGGCGGAACCGCATGGTGTCCGGCTCGGCATCGGCGAGATCGTGCTGGTCGTGAAGGGTGAGGAGCCGCAACCAGGCGTCCAGCCCGCGAGCGGCCCGGCGATCGCCGTCATCGCGCTGATCGCCACGGGGCCGCGCCGCTGTGACGCCGAGCCGCACGCCGGGAGCCTGACGGCGCGAGCGTCATCACGTCCAAGGCAGTCGCCGACCGGTACCGCGACCAGGGCTATTTCTTCTCCTCCACCGGGCCGCCGATCCGCGGGCCCTCGCCCCAGTCGAACTGCAGCCACCGGCCCGGCTCCGTGTGCGCGAGAAGCGCATGCACGGTTTGACGGGCGGGGGCTGGAAACGGAGCCCGGCCCGCGCCCAACGCTGGGACACCGCCGAGGTGCGCAGCGCGACGACGTCATGCCGCCCCGAGGCGCCGATGGCCAGGCCCGACGGTGGACACCGACGGCGGACCGGCCGTGGCGCGGCTGCTGCGCCATCTGTCCGGTGGCCCGCTGTCGGGACCCCGGTACCTGTCCCCGAGCACCGTGGCGGCGCGCTCGGGCATGGGCAGGTTGTAGCCGCTGGTCTGCCCAGCTTTTCCACGAGTTCACACAGGTCATGGGTTCGCAGGGACGGTTTCCTGTCTGCGACGACCGCCAGGCGCTGGGGGTACAGGGGTGCCCGGGCAGGGCCGGTTCTGACTTGTCCGGGAAGCCGTCGCCGTCGAGATCGTCGGCCATGGCGGTGGCGGTGGCGGTCGCGAGGGCGATGCGGGCGTGGTCGAGTTCCCGTGTAAAAGATCGTCAATTTGTTCTGTCTCTATGGAACGATCACCAGCATGGAGATTCTTCGGTATGTGTTCCTTGTCTTCCACCTCTTCGGGTTCGCCGCGCTCCTGGGTGGCTTCTTCTTCCAGCTGCGAGGGAAGGATCCGGTGACTGGCAGTTACATGCTGAGCAGCGCGGTCGTTCAGGTGGTCACCGGTGCGGGACTCATCTGGACCCGGATATCCCTGGACCTGCCGGTGGTTCACGCGAAGATGGGGGTGAAACTGGCCTTGGACGTCCTGGTGGCGGTGACAGCGCTGGTGGGCATGCGCAACAAGCAATCGTGGGCCTTCTATGCCGTGGGGGCGTTCACGGCGGCCGCAGCCATCGTGGCCGTCGCGTGGAAGTAGTTCCCCAGCGGGCCCGGGCTCGTCTTCGGAGCACGAACACGCCTCAGAAGAACGGTAAGTGACGTGCTGCCAGTTTCGGCTGGCAGCTGGGACTGTCGGGCTGGTCGTGGCCTCTCCGGGCGGCTAGGGCGTGTTCCAGGTTCGGATCATGTGGGGCGGAGACTCCGGAGCCAGATGATCGATCCGCGTAGGTGGAGTCCGGCGAGGTAGCTGGTAGG
>NZ_JBFAJH010000101.1:0-9178 GCF_040655115.1 Streptomyces atratus
CATCTACGACCCGGTCGCCAACATCACCGCCGCGGCCAACTACGCCGCCCACCGCTACGGCTCGATCGACAACGTCCACTCGGCCTACTGACCGGACGTGTCGGTGGTGGGGCCGAACCCGGCCAGAACATGCCCAGGGCCCGGCCCGACGTCGTGACCGAGACGTAAGCATGAGCCTTCCCGGGCTCCCCGCCCTCGAACAGGCCCGCTCGGCAGGCGGATTCATCCCGGTCCACGCACGCCCCTGGGCCCGGACCCTGAGGGTGGAGACAGCTGAGCGCGTGGAGACCGACCACGTGGCATCCGAGGCAGGGCGCGCGATCCCATGCCTCGCACGTGGTGATGCCGTCGGTGTAGTGCTATTCGAACCGTCTGGTGTCGCCTGCTCCTCGGCGCACGATCGTGGCTTCGCCTTCGGAGAAGTCGATGACCGTCGTCGGTTCGGTGCCGCAGTCACCCGAGTCGACCACCGCGTCCACCTCGTGGTCGAGTCGCTCCTTGATCTCCCAGCCCTGCGTCATCGGCTCGTCCTCGTCGGGCAGGAGCAGGGTGCTGGAGAGCAGCGGCTCACCGAGCTCGGAGACCAGCGCCTGGGTAACCACATGATCGGGAATGCGGACCCCGACCGTCTTCTTCTTCGGGTGCAGCAGCTGACGCGGAACCTCCTTCGTCGCCGGGAGGATGAAGGTGTAGCTCCCGGGCGTGGCTGCCTTGATCGCGCGGAACACGTCGTTGTCGACGTGTACGAACTGACCCAGCTGCGCGAAGTCCTGACACACCAGGGTGAAGTGGTGACGATCGTCGAGGTTCCGGATCGAACGGATCCGGCCGATGCCGTCACGGTTGCCCAGCTGGCATCCCAGTGCGTAGCAGGAGTCCGTCGGGTACGCGACGAGCGCACCGGAGCGGATGGTGTCAGCCACCGTGCTGATGGTGCGCCGCTGAGGATTTTCGGGGTGTACGTCGAAGTACTTCGCCATCCTTCGAGCTTATGTGATTCAGGCCAGGCTTACGCTCGCCATCCGACAGCGGCCGGCGCTCCGCCGACGGGTGCACGCGCGTACCTGCGCCGCAGCCGCCTGCCGGCGCCTGCGGAGGTGAGCCGACCAGGTCGTCGGCTCACCCTTGACGGCGACACCGTCAATGTGTTCCAGGTGGGATGAGGATCCCGCGTGTTGTCCCGTCAACACCCGGCGGCGTACGGCAATCAGCGGCCGCTGCCGACTGGGTGGAAGTACGGGCCGTCGGCGTCGGACCGTCGGCGTCGGGCCGACGAGCAGCCTGGCGAGTCGGGCGAAGAGCCGAGCGCGGACGTACGACCGCCCTGCCCCGGGGCATGGTTCGGCGGCTGCCGAACTCTTCCGTGTCTACGGTGGCGGCATGACCTCCTCCGCGCACGAATTCCATCAGTATGCCGATGTCCCCGCCACCCTTGCCGAGCCGCAGTTGATCCCTGTACCGGCTGTGGACGGGACCGACGACGACAGCCCGGCCACCGATGACCGTGACCCGGCCGAGCTGATCGCCGCCATGATGGACCGCTTCCTGGCCTTCGCGGAGACCTGGACGGCCTGGGACGGGACGCCCGCACGGATCGACGACCGTGTCTATACCCCGCACAAGTCCATCCGCCGCGTCGCCGACCATCTGATCGACCACCTCGCGGAGTTGGAGGCCCGCTTGGCCGGCGAGGAGCCGCAGACCGACCACTGGCACGCCTCGATGTCCACGACCGAGGCGGATCGTGCCCCGTTCACCGAGGAAGACCTCGACGAGGCGCGCAGCCGCCTCACCCGGCTCACCCGGATCTGGATGGACCGTCTCAACTCCCTGACACCGGAACAGCTCGACCACTCCCCGGGCGACGGCTGGACCTTCCGCCAGCTCGCCTTCCACCTGACCGGGTCGATCTACTACGCCGAGGCCATGGGCGACCTTCGAGGCTCCGGCGAGGAGAACCGGCCTCCCTCATGAGGAGGTTCTCACCTGCATGTCCTCCAGATGTCCCAGGTGTCGTTCGGCCAGAGCTTCGACGGACGGCTCGGCGCTCATCTGACGGCGCGGTTCGACGGGAGCAAGGTCACGAGCGCACAGGTCGGCCACCGCGCACGTCTCCGGCGTGACGGCCGGCGCCGGCCCGTAGCCCGTCCTTTCGCTGCAGCCGCATGTCGGCGCGAACAGCAGCCGCATGCCGGTCGGCTATCAGCTGCCGCCCATGACGATCGTCGGCCGCGACAGCGTTGGGGGCAGGTCGACAAGCTTGAGATCACTGACGGCAGATGGGCCTCCCGAGCTCGACGCGACTCTGCTGCCCTACGGCATCACTGCCCAGCCCAACTCCGCACAGGTCCCACCTGCCCGTCCTCGTTCCGCTGATCCTGGGCGGACCGGTCATCGCTACGGTGGGTGCGATGCTCCCTGCCGGACGGACGCCCGGACCGGCACCGCGGCCGCCCTGCGTACCGAATGGCCGGCTCTCCGGCTCAGCGGCCGAAACCGGCACGCGCGAGGTGAGGCATGTCCGTGGTTCCGGCGGACGAGATGCGGCGCTTCACCCGGGTCGGCGACCGCGTTGCGCGGTGGATCGTCGGGCAACACGGCTCAGGTCCCCGCAGTGACAGTCTTGCGGAATGCTTGATCGAGGGATACGACCACGGCCCGCTGGTTGCCGGGGAGCCGCTGGGGATCGACTACTCGCGTCTCACGGACGAGGGCCTCACGACGGTGGACACCGTGTTCGCGGAGCATCTCGACAACGAACGACGGATGCTCGGTGGGCTGTCGCCGTCCGAAGGCCGTCAACTCACGTGGCTGCCGCGCAGGCCGGCGGACTCGATCCTGTATTCCGACGAGGAGCCGCCCGGCGCCGCGCAGCAGAGGTCGTGCACCGCATCGTCGTTGTGTTTCCTGTACGTTGCCGACACCGGGCCGGCCGTGCCGCAGCCCGGGGGCCCGTGGCCTGGTTCCGGCATGGACTGTCGCTCGTTCCCTGCCCCGTTCTCAGCGAAGACCGGGCGCCGGAGCGGCCCCGAGACTGTCGAGCAGTTCGCCGGCTGTCGGCGTGGCACGCATCTCGGCCGCCAGGCGCTCGGCACCCGCCCGGTACGACGGTTCCCTGAGCACGAGTTCGACGGCTGCCCGAAGGCGGGCGACACCGTCCGGACCGAACCCGGCCGGCCCCTGCCCCGGTTCGTCCGCCGTGACGGTCAGACCTGCGCCCGCCCCGGTGACCAGCCCGGCGTTCGTCGGCTGATCGGCGAAGAGAGGCACGCAGACCAGCGGGACACCGGCGTCGAGGGCGCTGTAGACCGTGCCCGAACCGCCGTGGCAGAGCACGAGGGAGGCGCTGCCCAGCACGTCGGCCTGGGGGACCCATCTCTCCACATGGACCGTGCGGGGGACCGGCCCGAAGTCCGACACATCGGTGAGGGGCCCCGTGGTCAGCAGGACGCGTGCCGGCAGCCCGCTCACGGACGCCAGCACCGCCCGGTACAGGGCGGAGGCGTTCGGCATGCCGCCCACCTCGGTACCGAGCGTGACGTAGACGAGCGGTTCTTCGCTGCCGTCCCACCGGTCCGGCAGAGCGCTCGGGGCGGGTGGCTGGTGATAGCGCCGGGTCACCGCGTACGGCGAGGGGTCCAGGGAAGCGGGGAGCCGGGTCAGATAGGGGGACGCACGGAGCCGTTCCGCGATGCCCGCACCGTACGAATCGAGTATGGGGCGGAGCAGTTCGTCGGTGGACTCGGCGAACTGCGCGGCAGAGACGGCGACCTGGGCATGCGGGACACCGTGGCGCTCGGCTGCCACCACCGACGCGAGCTCGTACATCTCGTGCACGACGAGATCGGGCCTCCATTCCCGGCAGAGATCCTCCAACGTCGGCAACATGGCGGGGTGCACAGCCTGCCGAACACCTCCCTGGTCATCAGGGACACGCCCTCGTCCGCAGGCAGCCCCAGCACGCGCATCATCAGCGGCACGAGCTCGGCCTCGGGCGGCTCCCCGCCGATGCGGTAGGGCTGTTCCCGGGCCGCCAGTAACGGTTCGAGCTTCGGCGGAGCGACGACGAGGACATCGTCCCCACGCGCCGCACAGGCGTCGATGAAGGGGACAAGAGGGTTGAAGTGGCCAGATCCGCTGGTCGAGGCGAAAAGTACACGCATGGCACGAGCCTAGGGATCGGCGCCTCACCCCGCAGGACCGCATTGCGCCGACTTCGGGCACTCCGCCGCCCTCCTGCCTCGCCGCCCGCCCTCCGATCCCGGGAAGCGCTACGGACCCACCGACGGGGCCCACGCACAACCCGTCCGGTGGATTCGTGGTGCTGCAAGCAGTCGCACGAGGGAAGGAGAGTGAAATGCCTGAACTATCCGCACCTGTGATCAAGCTTGTACGGCAGACCACCGAGCCTGTCGCCGCGCAGACCCTGCGTTCGACGGCGGCCGCGGTCATCGCCTATGTCGTCGCGGTGTGGACCCTTCCGCAGCCTGCACCGCTGACGGCTCCCCTGACCGCGCTCCTCGTCGTCCAGGTCACCCTGTACGCAACACTCACCACGGGCATCCGGCGCGTCAACTCCGTCGTCGTCGGGGTGCTCATCGCCATCGGCTTCAGCACCCTGGTGGGTCTGAGCTGGTGGAGCCTGGGTCTGACGATCTTCAGCTCGCTGATCATCGGACGGATGGTGCGGGTGGACGAGTTCGTTCCCGAGGTGGCCATCAGCGCGATGCTCGTCCTCGGCGTCTCCCAGCTCGCCGCCACCGCATGGGACCGCATTCTCGAGACCCTGATCGGCGCGGGCGTCGGCCTGTTGTTCAACCTGCTCTTCGCGCCGCCCGTCTGGGTGCAGAACGCAGGCGTGTCCATCGACGAACTGGCGCGGGAGATGGGACAGATGTTCCGGACCATGGGTGAGGAGATCGGCGGCCACATCTCTGTCCGGCAGGCGGCGACCAGACTGCACGACGCCCGCAGGCTGGACCACGACATCGTGGCCGTCGACGCCTCGCTGCGGCAGGCCGAGGAGAGCCTGATGCTCAACCCCCGAGTCCGTCAGGGTCTTCTGTACCGCATCGTTCTGCGTACCGGACTCGACACGCTGGAGATCTGTGCCGTCGTACTCCGCGTGCTGTCCCGCACGCTGACGGACCTGGCCAAGACCCGGACCGAGGAAACCATGTTCCCGGAGGACGTGGCCGCCTCGCTCCGGGAACTCTTCGCGCAGATGGCCGACGCCATCGAGAGCTTCTCCACGCTGATCACCACCCCGGTGTCCACCAACGCCGAGGAGGCGGAGTCGCAGCTTGCCGCCGCACTGGCCGCCAGCCGCGCCACGCGGGACGTGGTGGCCGATCTCCTGCTTGAGGACGTCCAGGAGCACCCCCGACAGTGGCAACTGCACGGTGCGCTGCTTGCCGAGATCGACCGCATTCTGGATGAGCTGGACATCGACAAACGCGCCGAACGCCTCGGCGAGGAACTCGACCGCCACTCCGCTGAACTGCATGAACGCCATCCCTGGCTCGCCGTAATGCGGAGACGGCTCGGCAGTTCCCGGACCACGCAGCCGACAGTCCCGGAAAGGTGAGGGCGAGCCGACGGTACCCCGCGCTCCCCGCGACTCCCGTCCGTTCCGGCCCTGCTGCCGTCGGCGCACGCGAACGTCCCGCGCCGGTCGGGCACTTCACACCTTCGAGCGGCGCCCGGAGTCCGGCACGGCCCGTCGACGCAGGCGCACCAGGCAGGCCGGCCTTGCGATGCAGGAGGAGAACCGGAAGCCTCGGAGCGCCGGGCCGGGATCCGCAGGTCAAGGTCCCCCGGACGGAGAGCGGCACCTGCACTGAACCTGCGCTCCTCATCCCTCGTGAGACGTACGAGACCTCAGATGTGGATCGGTCATCCCGCCGGGACAGGCGAGACGCTCGATGTCCCAACCGGCGCGCCCCGCTCCGGCCTGATAGGCGCTTTCGTAGAAGGTGAGTACGGCCGCACGGGGATCGCTCTCGGCGCGGGCCGTGTCGTACGGCAGCACCGCCAGGTGGCTGCCGCCACGATCCACCCATTGCGCGGACGCCGGAGTGAGCGGTTCCTCCGCCAGCCCCGCCGGTTCGGGAGCGGTGTACGAGTAGAACGCGGGCGCGGCGAACTTGTCGTCACCGAACCAGAAACCGAAGCTGATCACCTCCCGGGAGTACGCCTCGCGCGTCACCGGGTCGATCTGCTGCGGCTGGTCGATCTGACGCTCCGAAAAGCGGGTGTGAGCGATATCGAAGGTGTGCCAGAAATGGTGCACGGGGCTGACTTTCCCTGAAAACCGCGCCGCGAATTCCTCCAGTACCAGCGCCACTTGACTGAGGACCTGCCAATATCGGTTGGCCTGTTCGGGATCGTATGCCGCGTGCTGGGTGTCCTCGGCGAACGGCCGGTCGGCGTCGGGCAGATCGAATGGCTTGGGCGAGTTGATATCCACCTCGATGCCCAGCGCTCCCAGGGCGCACATGACCTTCTTGTGGAAGGACGCCACGGATTGGCCCGAAAGCGGGAACGAGACCGTCGTGCCGTCCAGTCTTGTGACGACGAGCCGATGGCTGACGAAGTCGAAGTCGATCGTGAAAATCGGGTTGCCGTCGATCTGTCCCATGGGGCGGGTGGTGATACCGCGTCCAGTGAGGTGAAACGGAACGTTCCACCAGTGATTGCGCCGGACACTGGCCGCGAGACGGATCTTTCCGACGACCTGCGCGAAGCGGTGGAGTGTCTCTTTGGTGTCACGCCACTCGGCGAGCGGCATGGGCGGGAACGGCTCCATCGCCATCACTTCTCTCGTGCTGCCGGACGGTCCCGGCGGGCGGGCAGGGCGTTCTTCCGCACCATCATGGCCGTGCCCAGGGCGTACGGCACCTCCTGCGGCCGCTGTGGCGTCGTTCGTGTGAACCTTTGTGACCCGGCCGGTGGGCGGCCACTCGTGCGCCGCAGCCGGCGCAGGCGCGTGACGCGCGGCCGCTCCTGATCGCCTGCACGGAGATGCCCTTCCCGACGAGTCGGAGCCCCGTCGGCTGTCTGTCCACTGATGTCAAAATGTCCCAAATTTCGCAATTCTAGGGATTGAGAGGGGTTGCTTGCTTTTCTCGTGAATGCATCACCCCCGGGGGGGCTGAGGTCTCGCGCACCGGGCAAATCGCCCTTTTCGGGCCGAGTGGCGAGAGTCACCTTCCGGGCCCGCGGACGCAGCGGCGCGCCGCCCGGTTCCCTTCTGTGCAAAGAAAGTTGGCTTCGCGGGCCGGGGTGGATTGCGGAGATTTCCGCGAATCGATCTTGTAAATGAATTGTGATCGAGAAATGGGGGCTTGTTCGGGTCGGAGTTTCTCGCCTACGGTCACCGTCAATCCGGATGGAACGCCGAATCCTGCCGCCGTCCGGAAACCCGACCACTCACCTACGGCAGGAGCGGGGGACCCAGGTAAGTTGCCGTTCCGTTATCCGGAACGGCTAGGGGTGAAGTCGTATTCCCATACGGCCAGGCAACTCCAGCCTGAACCCGACAGCTGACCTCGTAGGCGACGGAGAGGAATGCGCCATGCTCGCAATGGATAACCACCGTCGTCGTAAGTCCAGTTCGCTGACTCGCGGATTCATCGCCGTGAGCACGGGCGGAGCCGCTCTCGCGCTTCCGATGATCGGGGCGACCGTTGCCTCGGCAGCGCCGGCGCAGCCTGTCACCGCCGTTGCCGTCTCCAAGACCGTGGCGCCCGCTGCCGCCCCCGCCGAGCAGACTGCCGTGCGGGCGGCTACCCCCTCCACCTATTCCGTGGTCGCCGGTGATTCCCTCTACACGATCGCCCTGAGCCATTCCGTGAGCGGCGGCTGGCAGCAGCTGTACAAGGACAATCGAGCGGTCATCGGAGCCGACCCCGGCGTGATCCGCCCGGGCCAGCAGCTCACCATCGGTGCCAAGGCACAGTCCACGGCAGCCCAGTCCACGGCGGTCGCGAGCAACGCCGCTGCCGTCACCGTGAAGCCCGTGACGTACACGAACGACCTCGACGGCTGGATCAAGGAGTCGCTGGCCGTCATGGCCCAGCACGGCATACCCGGCAGCTACAACGGCATTCACCGCAACATCATGCGTGAGTCCTCGGGCAACCCCCGGGCCATCAACAACTGGGACTCGAACGCCGCTGCCGGCACGCCCTCCAAGGGGCTCCTGCAGGTCATCGACCCCACGTTCCGGGCCTACCACGTGCCCGGTACGTCGATGGATCCTTACGATCCGGTGGCCAACATCACGGCCGCGTGCAACTACGCCGCCGCCAAGTACGGCTCGATCGACAACGTGTTCGGGGCCTACTGACGCCTGGTTGCGTTGGTGCGGGGATGACGGGTGGCGAGGGTGCGAGGGGGCCTCGCCGCCCGTTCCCGTCGGTGCCGCGCGCGGGAGACGATTCAGGCGGGACAGGACGTTCGGGGCCAGATCGACGCCGGCGGTGTCACCACGGCCACCAAGACGGTGATCCTGGAACGCCGCGACGGGCACGGTCGACCTGAACCGGCAGACCGCCTGGAAGCAGCCGTCCATCGACGCCGCCAGGACGATCTTCGACAGGATCAACCAGAAGGAGGGGACGATCTACCGAACCGATCTCTTCGGCACCTGCAAGATCTGGGGCGACCACCTCACGTACCACCCGCTCGGCGGCGCGGTGCTGAACCGGGCCACCGACAACTACGGCCGCCTGCACGGCTACTTGGGCCTGTACGTCATCGACGGCTCGCTGATCCCCGGCAACACCGGCGTCAACCCGTTCGTCACCGTCACCGCGCTCGCCGAACGGAACATCGAGAAGATCATCGCCACCGACCCGTGATGCTCAACGGCCGGGCAGCGCGCACACGGTGTCGAGGCCCAGCACGTGGTTGAGCCGGCCGAAGGCCGGCCATGATCCGATGCTCATGCTCGGCTCCACGATCTCGAGCCTGCTGTAGTGCGCGGTCATCCGGGACCGGAACGCGTCGTCGAGGTCGTGGTGATCCAGGGCGTACCGCTCGGCGCATTCGGCGGCCAACCGGGTCCGGTCGTCGAAAACGGGCTCCCCTGTCGCTTCCGTGGGTGTGTTCATGTGGCTTGACGGCCTGGTAGGTGGGGCCGGTGGCCGCCGAGGTTCAGCATGGCGAGGGCGAT
>NZ_JBFAJH010000102.1:0-8978 GCF_040655115.1 Streptomyces atratus
AAGACGTCCAGCGGGCCGCCCGGGACGCCCTCCCAGAACAGGATGTCGGCGCGGCCGGACGTGGTCAGGGTCGGCATCACGAAGAGCTCGCCGACCACCGGCACCCGCCGGTGGAGCGCCCCCGTGCCGTCCGCCCATCGGCCTCGGTCGGGCAGCCAGTAGACGATCTCCAGGCCCGGGTCCTGCAGCGCCTCGGCCATGACCTGCTGCAGCTCGTCCGCGTCCGGGCGACGCTGGAGCCCCGAAACCAGCCGCAGAAGCACGCCCGCCGCGTGGAAGCGGGCCAGGAGCAGACCGAGCAGCATGGACAGAGGCACCGCCCAGAACAGCATGACCAGGAAGGTCCCCGACAGCACCGAGGCGTTCGTGACCACGAACACCGCGACCGCCAGGGTGCGCAGGATCGAGACCACCAGCAGCGGGGTGAGCGTCCGGCGCGCGCCGGGGCTGGAGCGAACCAGCCGGTCCAGAAGCGAGAGCGCGGCCGCGAGCAGCACCGCGGCGCCTAGCCAGCGGAACGCCGTCAGGAACCCGTCGGCGACCTGCGGCAGGTCGGCGAGGAGCAGCGGGTTCCGTGGACAGTCCGGGGAGCACGGCACCAGCGGGCCGGGCAGGGGGACAGTCGCCGAATACAGCACGGTCGGCAGCCACAGCGCGGTGGCGGTGAAGCCGCCGGCGGCCACGATGACGCGGTCGTGCCGTGACCGCAGTCGCCCCGAGGGGAAGCTCAGCATCACCCAGACCAGTACGAACTCGGCAAGCTGCCCCAGCGCCCGGCCGATGCCGAAGGCCCAAGGATCCGCCGCGGCGCCGAGCCCGCGCACGGCGTACGCCACGCACAGCACGGCCAGCAGTCGCGCCAACCTCCGGTCCGGCGGGCGCAGCCACAGCAGCACCGTGGCCAGCGAGACCAGAGCCACTCCGACGGCCGCCGGCGTGGCCGCGGATCCGAGGAGTCCGGTCATGGCCGGGCAGCGTCGAGGTACAGAAGCGTGGCGCGGACCCGCCGGCTGATGTCGGCGTCACCGGTGAGTCCCAGTCGGCTGAAGATCTCGCTCGCGTGCTTCTCGACCGCGCGCACCGTGAGGAACCGGTCCCGCGCGATGGCCGCGTTGCTCTTGCCCTCGGCGATGTCCGCGAGCAGTTGGCGCTGGCGCGGGGTGAGGGCGACGAGGGCCGGGGCCCCAGCACGCCGACGGCGTACGAGGTCCTCGACCAGGGCGGAGTCGATGTGGCACTCGCCCCTGGCGACCGTCCGGACGGCGGAGACGAGCAGGTCGAGGTCGTGCACACGGTCCTTGAGCAGATAGCCGCGGCCCGCCGCGCCGGACTCCAGCAGCCGGGCGGCCAGATCGACGTGCCGCTCCTGGCTGAGCAGGACCACCCCGACGCCCGGATGGGAGCGCCGGAGCCCGTCGGCCAGACGTACCCCCTCGTCCGTGAACGAGGGCGGCATCCGTATGTCGCAGATCAGGACATCGGGCGCGGTGGCGGCGACGGCTGCCGTCGCCGACGGCTCGTCGGCCGAGGTGCCGACGACTTCGACGGCGTCGCTCAGCTCCAGGAGCCTGCTCAGTCCCTCCCGGATGAGGAAGCTGTCGTCAGCGATCAGCACACGCAGCGGGGTCGTCTCCTGCTCGCGTGCGCCCGGACGATCGTCGGGCGCGGGCACCGAACCTCCTGGGACCTGCCTTTCCATGTACTGCTCCGAAGCTACCTGTCCGGGACGTGGATGCAAAGCCGTCGGCAGGCGTCGGCACGGTGGCCGCTCGGGGCGGCGTACGGACCCCGCCTCAGCTGCGGCTGGACTTCCGTACGGTGCACGTGGTGCCGTCCGCCGGGCACCAGTGGGTGCGGCCGCCGACCAGATGGAGTTCGAGGCCGGCGCCGCGCATCCCGTTCTGGTCCAGCGCGGCGCGCAGGGCGGTGGGGGCGGGCTGGGGCGGGAGCCCGAGGACGCCCACGACGACGACTCCGTTACGGGCCTCGACCGAGGCGATCTGCCAGTTGCCCGCCGCGGCCCACCGCTCGGCCACCGGTCGCGTGTCCGCGGCGAGTGCCCGGTCCTGGGCGATGGAGACACTGCCCGCCGTGAGCGGCACCGCGACGAGGAGCACGACGGCCGACACCGCGGCCAGCATCCGGCCGCGGAACACGCCCACCGCGGGACGCCCCGCGATGCCGGCGCCGGCGCGGACTCCGTAGGCCAGGAAGACCACCGTGCCGGTGGCGATGACGGCGGCGACGCTGGTGGTGAACAGCAGCGCCGACTGGCTCGCGTCGTGGAGGGCTCCGGCGGCGAGCGGCCGTACGACCCGGAGGCCCGGACGGCCCGCGTGCCCCCGCCTCGGGAGCCGCCCTCTCCGCCCTTTGTGCACCTGCACCAACATGCAGGTCGGCGGCACACCCGGGCCTCGTATACTCGCCGGTATGACGTCTTCCCCCAGCCCTGGGATCAACCCCGCGGATCTCGCCCGCACCCTCCTCGACAGATCCGGCGAGCTGGCCGACCGGCTGACCGACCGCATCGTCGCGGAAGACCGGTTCTACTCCGACAGCGAGGACGAGACCCGGGACCTGCTGCGCGGCGCCTGTCTCGCCAACCTGGAACTCGTCCTGGAACAGCTGGCCGGCGGCGGCCCCCTGCGGACCGGGGCGGCCCGCTCGATCGGGCAGACCAAAGCCGGCCTCGGCGCGCCGCTGGAAGCGGTGACACACGCCTTCCGGACCGGGGGCCGGTTCATCTGGGAGACGCTGGTCGCGGAGGCGGGCGATCGAGCGGGCGAGGCGCTGCTGCACACGGCGTCGGACATCTGGTCGATCATCGACGCCTACTCCGAGGCCGCCACCGACGCCTACCGCGCGAGTGTCGAGGACCTGGCCGCACGGGACGCGCGGACCAAGGAGCGGCTCCTGGCCGCGCTCCTCGACGGCGAGGTGCGGGACTCCGCCGACCTGTGGGAGAGCAGCCGTACACTCCGGATCCCGCGCCATGGCACGTTCCTGGTGGCCACCGCCGAGGCGGTGGACAGCGACGGGGAGGCGCCGCCCGGCGAGGAGACACTGCCCTGCGTGGAGGAGAGGCTCGCCGAACTGCGCGTGCGCTCGGTGTGGCGAACCGACGGCAAGGGGCAGGTCGGCCTGCTCAGCCTGCCCTCTGCCGAGGTCCTGCCCGCCGTACGGGACCTGCTCGCCGGTCTCGCCGCGGCCCGGTTGGGACTGAGCGCGTCGTTCACCGGCCTGACCCAGGCCGGTGACGCACTGCGGCAGGCACAGCTCGCGGCCTGGTGCTCGCCGCCCCGGACCCGGGCCGTCGTGCGCTACGAGGACGTCCCCCTGCAACTGCTGCTCGTCCGGCAGCCGGACGTCGGCCGTGATCTGGCGGACCGGGTGCTGGGCGGGCTGCCCGCGGCGGGGCCGGAGCGGGACACCCTGCTCGAAACGCTGGAAGCCTGGTACGCATCGGGCGGGTCCACCTCCGCCGCGGCCCAACTGCTGTACTGCCACCGCAACACCGTGCTCTACCGGCTCCGGCGCGTCGAGGAGCTCACCGGTCGGTCCGTGAACGATCCGGTCGCCTCGGCCGAGCTCTACGCCGGGCTGCAGGCGGTGCGCCTGCTGCCCGGTGACGCGGCGGCCGGAGTGCCCGCGGAGACCGCGGCCGCCGCGCTCAAGGCCGTCAGCTGACGACGGTGGACTGCATGGACGTCACGGACGGTCCGCGGTCGAGCTTCGGGGCCCGGCTGCCGGCGGCAGGTCCTGTTCGGTCCAGATGGTCTTCCCCCCTGGCGTGTAGCGGACGCCCCAGCGCCGGGTGAGCTCGGCGCAGATGTACAGGCCGCGGCCGTTCTCGTCGACGGTGCGGGCGTGCCGCAGGTGCGGGGCGGCGGGGCTGGAGTCGGAGACCTCGCAGGTCAGGGCGCGTTCCTTGATCAGGCGCAGCCGGATCGGGGGTGCGCCGTAGCGAACCGCGTTGGTGACCAGTTCGCTGGCGACGAGTTCGGTCGTGAAGGCAAGGTCGTCGAGGTTCCATTGACCGAGCCGGCGGCGGATGTGGGCGCGGGCGGTGGCCGCCGACGTCGGGTGGTGGGGCAGTTCCCACTGCGCGACGTTGCCGGCGTCGAGGGCGCGGGTGCGGGCCAGCAGGAGGACGGCGTCGGCCGCTTCGGGCGTCGCGGAGGCCGCGCGGACCAGGTCCGTGCACAGCTCGTCCAGCGGGCGCTGCGGGTGGGTAAGAGCCAGGCGGAGCCGTTCGGGGCCCGCGACCGCTTCGGCGGCCGGGCCGGTGCCACGAGCGAGGAAGTCGTCGGTGCACAGGGCGAGGAGGCTTCCCGAGGGCAGGCCGAGGTCGGTCACGGCGAAGGGCAGGTGGTCGCCGTTGTCGTCGCCGAGCGGTGGTGTGGCGGGGATGTCGAGGACCCGGGCGGTGCCGTCGGGGTACGCCAGCACGGGCGGGGGATGCCCGGCGCCGGCGATCGCGCACTGTTCGGTGAGCGGATCGTAGATCGCGTACACGCACGAGGCGCGGAGGGTGTACGGGTGCCCGGCCGCGGCGCCCGGCAGGGCGGCCAGCTCGGCGGCCAGCCGAGCGACCGTGTCGTTCAGGCGGGAGAGCATTTCGTCGGGATCCAGATCGATCGCAGCGAGTGTCTGGATGGTGGTGCGCAGCTGCCCCATGGCCGTCGCGACGTGCAGGCTGGGGCCGGTGACCTGGCCCACGGTGAGGGCGACGCGGGCGCTGGAGAGGGGGATGATGTCGAACCAGCCGCCGCCGGCGCCGGTGACGGCGCGGAACGCGGCGGTCTCGACCGCAGTCCGGTCCGGTTCGCTGTCCGCGGGCAGCGGGCGCTGGAGGGCGAGGGCCACGGTGTGTTCTCGGGTGTAGTGGCGCGCGTTGTCCAGGCACAGGGCGGTACGCGCGGTCAGATGAAGGGCCACGTCGAGATCGTCCTGCTCGAACGCGTCGCGGCCGGCGGTCCGGTAGCAGGTCACCGTGCCCAGCACGGCGCCCCGCAGCGCGAGGGGTGTGACGATCGCCGAGCGGGCCTCGTCGGGCAGTGCGGGCCACGAGCCCGTGTCCTCCCGGGTGAACAGGCGGGGGGCTTCGAGACCGTCTGTCGGCACGCCCCGTTGTCCTTGCCCTCCCTCCTCGTGTACTCCCGCGAAGCGCTTCGCCGCGGTCCGGCGGAGCGGCACCGAGGGCCCGGCCGCGGGTGAGGGTGCCTCCTCGCCGCGGAGTACCGGTTCGAACAGGTCCACCACGGCGGCGTCGGCGAAGGCGGGCACCAGGACGTCCACCAGCTCGCGGCACGTGGTCTCGAGGCTCAGCGTCCGCCCCACCCGCTCCCGCCCGGCGTTCACGATGGCGGTGCGGGACCGCGCGCGCTCGCGGTCCGTGACATCGATCGCGGTCACGGCCGCGCCCAGCACGCGGCCACCGGGATCCTCAAGGCGGAAGACGGACGTGGAGTACAGGTGCTCGCGCTCCGGGTCGGTGCGGGGACGGCTGCGCACCAGACGGTCGAGGACCGGTTCGCCCGTGGTGATGACGCGCCGGACCATGGCGTCGGCCGCCTCGGGATCGGACAGCCGGTACACCTCGCGGGCACCGTGCCCGACGATGTCCTCCGCAGGGGTCCCGCTCAGCCCGACCGAGGCCGGGTTCACTCGGACCACTCGTAGGTCGGGATCGAGAATGTGCAGCCCGAACGGCGACTCGGTGAACAGCGCGCGCATCAGCGAACGCTCGGACTCGGCGTCGTCCCGCTGTGCCTCGCGTGCCATGGGTGGGTCGCCTCCGGGTCGCAAACCGGCGGGGCCGGTCGATGTCGTGCACCAGCCTTCCCCGTGTCGGCCCAACGCGCATGTCGTCAGCAGGCCTCCCACGTCTCGGCGCCCGGGGGTGAGGCGGACTGGCGCGCCGGGGGCGCGACCGCGACGAGCAGAGGACGGGTGATCTGTTGCTGGGCTTCATCGGGCTGGCCGAAGGCGAGGAGGCCGCGTACCGGGCGCTCGTACAGCTGGGCGCGGCGACCTCGGAGGACATCGCTCGGTACCTCGGACTCGGCGAAGAAGAAGCGGCTCGGCTGCTCCAGCGAATCCTGCGGCATGACCACGCGGGCGACAGGTGACCCGAGCCACCATGCAGCCGGCCCGCCGCCGCTCGCCTTCGGCGGTGCGCTCGCCGAACGCAGACACGCGCTCCAGCCGGCCGAGGCCGCGGTGGCCGTGCTCAACGAGGACTACCGCCGGCGCGCCGCCGGCCATGCGTGGACCGACCCGGTGGAGGTGGTGACCGGCGTCGAAGCGATCGGGCACCGCTTCCAGCAGTTGCAGAAGGGGGCGACGCGCGAGCTGCTGGCCCTGGTCACCTCCGCACCCACAGCCGTACGCGGTGAGGAGAACGAGGCGGAGGAGCAGGCCACCGCGCGAGGGGTTCACAACTGCTGGGCAAGCACATCGTTGTGGCGAACGTGGACACGATGGGGTGAACGGTGTGACGAGCTGCGGGTATGCCCGGCAGGGGTGTGCGTAGCGTTCTCGGTGCGATCTGGGACGCCGGGTGTGACGTCAGCAGTCGGGGCCCCCGTGTCACCGGCGAGATGGTTCGGGGCCTCCCCATCGCCTCCGGCCACACCCACATGGCCAGGTCGTAGGAATTCCGCCCGCCCGGGACGGACCGCATACGGGATGTGCGTCGCCGACCGGGACGCGAAAGCGGAGGACCAGTGCGCCCAAGACCGTTCGGGGCGTACCGGTGAGCCAGAACTCACTCCTGCTCACCGCCCAGGAACGGTGAGCTATCGGGTGGTGATCAAGCAGGCCGTACTGGAGCAGCCGTCCACGATGGCGGAGCTGTCCGGAGCACTCCACCGCACGCGGCAGGTACGGGTGGTGGACCGCGTCCCCACCAAACTGGTGGTCGCGGACCGCTCGGTCGCCCTTCTGCCGCTGCTGTCCCCGGCCGAGGAGGAGGCGGCCACTGAGGCGATGGTGGTGCGGGCCGGCGGACTGGTGCGGGCGCTGGTCGCGATGACGTACAACGGGCCGCCGTTCGCGGACAGTGCGTCTACCGCGAGGGACATCGGGTCGGTGCCGTCGTCGCCGGAGGAGCTGCCGAGGCCCGCGACACCCAGCTCGCCAGGGTCGTCTCGTTGATCCCCAGGTCCTGCGCGACCTCGGGGACCGGCTTCTCGGTCTCCGTCACGATGCGTACCGCCCCCTCACGAAACTCCGCCGTGAACTTCCGACGCTTCTCCGCCATGACAACCAACATCCCCTGCTGTCACGGACTCCACGCTACGAGGGGAATCGCAGATCGGTCTTGCTCGGGAAGTGCTTGGAGATGCTGGGCCCGGAGGCGCCTGCCGCCTCGCCGATGTCTGTACCCGAGCCCATCGGGCTGCAGCCCACGACGCCGATTCGGCCGAACTCGCGCATGCTCATGCTCGCGTGTCGTCTCTCGAGGCAGCCCTCGGCCGCCGTACGGGTCCGGGGCCATCCGGTTGCCACGGAGGCCGGTCTACCGCCATTCGGCATACGCGCCCGGGTCGCAGAGTTCGAGGACGATCTCGCCCGTCTCCGGGGCGGCTTCCGCCACGGGGCGCACCCGCGCGCCGACATGCACCAGGTGCGGCGCCGCGCCCACGACACGGCACCGGAACACGAAGCCTTCGGGCAGCCGGACGAGGGACTCGTTGCGTGCTGCCTCTGTGTAGCGGTGCACCACACTGGTCCGCACGACGACGCCGAGGCCGTCACTGCGTACGGAATCCAGATCGCTCGACGCGCAGACAGGGCAGAGAAGCCGCCGGAAGGACGCGGTGCCGCACCAGCGGCAGTGCTGATAGATCAGTCCGGCTTCACCCTGCGCCGTCGGTGCGGCATCGATCGCTGAAACGGAATGGG
Source organism: Streptomyces atratus (assembly GCF_040655115.1). Taxonomy (GTDB): domain Bacteria; phylum Actinomycetota; class Actinomycetes; order Streptomycetales; family Streptomycetaceae; genus Streptomyces; species Streptomyces atratus_D. Next base: position 7,909 of record NZ_JBFAJH010000102.1, read on the forward strand.
ACACGTCTCGACCCCCTGAACTCGGCTCGTGCGCCGGCGTCGTGGCTCGACACGGACGCAGACGCACCTTATGGCACTGAGTGCCGAATAGTAAAGGTACCGAGTTCCTTCTCTGTGGTCAGTCCTCGGCGAGAGCCGCCTCGACCCTCTGCACCACACGCCACATCGGCGTGCCCTTGGAGGCGACCACCACGACGACCTCGTCGTCGTCCGCGGCCGGCCCCGCGGCGCTCGCGTCCTTCGCCCCCCAGACTTCCTGTACGACACCGAGGGCGTGGTCCACCGCGGCCTCGGCGTCACCCTCGCCGCCCGAACGCAGCCACGAGCGCAGGCCGTTGTTGTGCGCGGCGACCACAGCAGCGGCGATCACCTCGGCGTGCAGCGGGCCGTCCGGCGTGCCGACGTAACGGCCCCGCAGGTATTCGGCCATCGTCCGTTCGTAGCGGCGCACCACGGACAACTCGTAGGTGCGCAGGCCGGGAACCTCCCGCGTGAGGTGGTAGCGCTGGACCGAGAACTCCGGATTCGCCGCGTACATCCTCAGGACGAGCCGGGCCGCATCGCACACCGTGCTCACCGGGTCGCCGCCGTCGGCCGCGTCCAGAAGCGCGGTCATGTCGGCGAGGCAGCGCTCGTGGTCGGGGAAGACCACGTCCTCCTTGGAGGGGAAGTACCGGAAGAACGAACGCCGTCCGACCCCGGCCCGCGCAACGATGTCGTCCACGGTGGTCCGCTCGAAGCCCCGTTCCAGGAAGAGTTGGAACGCCGCCTCGGCGAGCACCTCCCGCATGGGGGGTTTCTTCACTGGTCTGCGCGCCTCGGTCATGCCGGGAACCTAACACCAATTCCGGCCGTTCGACACTACGTACCTTTACAGAGGGTACTGAGTGCCATATGGTCACCTCAGGACCCCACCCAGGTAGGAGAGCCGGCGTGAGCTTGAGGATCGTTGTCTGTGTGAAGTATGTGCCGGACGCCACCGGTGACCGGCATTTCGCCGATGACCTGACGCTGGACCGTGAGGATGTCGACGGTCTGCTGTCGGAGCTCGACGAGTACGCGGTGGAGCA
>NZ_JBFAJH010000103.1:0-8017 GCF_040655115.1 Streptomyces atratus
CTACCTCACGCCCCACGAGACACGCCTGCGTTTCCAGCAAGACCAGGACCTCGCGGCATAACAAGATCGTGTCCAAGATCACGGGGAAACTTCACCTCCTCGACGTGGCACGGACCGGCACATCACGGGCCACGCAGCTGGTGATCGCCCTGCCCGTTGGCGTGGGTGCCCCGGCCCTGCCGACAGCCCGGCCAAAACCGGCAGCCGCGAATGCCTGCGTGTCCCGCCTGCTCGCCCGTGCGCCGTAGCTGCCGTCGTAGCCGGGCGTGCTCGCCGACACCCGCCGCACAAAGTGACAGCGAACGCGACGTGAGCCGCCCCCTCCCGGTCGTGAGCCGCACGGTCGCACTGTTCCCAGGTATGAACGATCAAACTGCGTCGCCGAGAGAAAGCCACCGAGCGCCAGTTGGGGCACCAACTCCCTTGTGAGAGCTGCTGGATGAGAAATAAGTGCAGTCGCTGTCGGAAGGGTTGACGGGAGAACGTATCGAGGGCATCTTGAACGATCAAATCAGCCGTTGGCAGGGACGCTGCCATGAGCCGGTCGACGCAGCGTCTGCATCTTCCGGTGAACAACGAGGAGGACACCGTGAGCTCTTCGCGGATAGCCGTCGGTGCGGGACAGGGCCGACCGAAGCCCCCGGGCGCGAGGCCGGTGCGGCGGGCAGCTGCGGTGGTGGCGGCGGTGATGTGCGCCTCGGCGCTCAGTGGATGCGGTGGCTCGGACTCCTCCGACACGGACTCCGGAGGGCCGGAGAAGTCCCAGGACCGCGGCCCGATCACCTTGGCCTCCGGTAAGGACACCACGGGCACCCTGCAGGGCCAGCTCGATCGCTGGAACAAGCAGCACCCCGACCAGAAGGTCACTCTCGTCGAGCTCCCGGAGAGCGCCGATCAGCAGCGTCAGCAGTTCATCCAGAACGCTCAGACCAAGTCCGATACTTACAGTGTCCTCAACCTCGACCCGATCTGGGTCGCCGAGTTCGCAGCCAACCAGTGGATCGACGAGCTTCCCGCCAAGGAGTTCCCGCTCGACAGGATGATCCCCGCCGTCGTGAAGACCGGCGAGTACTTCGGCAAGCAGTACGCCGTCCCGTTCAACACCAATGCAGGTCTGCTCTTCTACCGCAAGGACCTTCTCGACAGGATCGGCGTCCAACCCCCCACTACCTGGGACGAGTTGAAGCAGGCCTGCGTGAAGGTGCGTAAGCTCCCGGAGGGCAAGGGCATCGACTGCTACGCCGGGCAGTTCGACAAGTACGAGGGGCTGACCGTCAACTTCTCCGAGGCCGTGGCCTCCGCCGGTGGCAGCGTCGTCGACGACAAGGGCAAGGCCACCGTCGACACCGAGGCCGCGAAGAAGGGCCTGCGGTTCCTCGCCGACGGGTTCAAGGACGGCACCATTCCCCAACAGGCCTCCACCTACAAGGAGGAAGACGGCCGCCGCGCCTTCCAGGCGGGCAAGCTCCTCTTCCACCGTCAGTGGCCCTACCAGTGGTCTCTCGCCAACGCCAAGGACGGGTCGAGCAAGGTGGCGGGGAAGTTCGGCGTCGCCCCGCTGCCCGGCCTCGACGGCCCCGGCAAGTCCAGTCTCGGCGGACTCGACCTGGCCATCAGCAAGTTCGCCAAGAACAAGGCCACCGCCCTCGACTTCATCAAATTCTTCTCCAACGAGGCCAACGCCATGACCAACCTCAAGGTGACCTCCGCGGCTCCCCCGTACACCGGCCTCTATGACGACCCGGCGCTGCGCAAGCAGTTTCCGTACCTGGCCACACTCAAGGAGTCACTGGACTCGGCGACGCCCCGGCCCGTGGTCGTGCACTACGGCGATGCCACGGCCGCCATCCAGGAGAGTGCCGCGGCCGCGCTGAGCGGCTCCAAGTCGGTCGACGAGGCCTTGGCCGATATGCAGAAGAACCTCTCCGCCGCCGTCGCCGCGAAGTAGACGGGGCCGCCCACGTGTCCATCACGACGCCGACGCCGGTGCGCAAGACTGCGCCGTCCCGGCCCGCGCGCTCATCGCGCCGGGCCGGGACGGCCGGTCTGGCCGCGGCCCTGCTCTCACCGACGTTGCTCGTCCTCGTCCTGGTCATCGGATACCCCGTGGTGGCGGCCCTGCGGCTGTCCTTCCAGGTGTCCAGCGAGTCCATCGACCCGGACACCGGTTTCAAGGTGACCGCCACCTCCTACGGCGCCGACAACTACACCTCTGTCTTCTCCGACGACCGGCTGCTGCTGCCCTGGTGGAACACCACGTCGTTCGCCCTGGCCTCGGTCACCCTCGAAATCCTGATCGGTGTCTCCATGGCCCTGGTGATGCACCGGGCCTTCCGGGGCCGGGCCCTTGTCCGCGCAGCCGTCCTTGTGCCATGGGCCATCCCCACCGCGATCTCCGGCATGCTCTGGAAATGGATCTTCAACAGCCAAGGGGTCGCCAACGAGATTCTCGGCGCCCAAGTACTGTGGAGCAGCGAAGGGTTCCAGGCCTGGCTCTCCGTGGTCATCGCCGACACCTGGAAGACCGCGCCGTTCATCGGGCTGCTCGTCCTCGCCGGACTGCAGATCATCCCTGGCGAGCTGTACGAGGCAGCCCGGGTCGACGGCGCCTCTCCATGGCGCGTCTTCTGGCGGATCACCCTGCCCCTGGTCCGCCCGGCCCTCGTGGTCGCCGTGCTCTTCCGCCTCCTGGACGTCCTGCGCATGTTCGACCTGCCGTACGTCCTGGTGGGGCCGCGAAAACATTCGGTCGAGACACTTTCGATGATCGCCTTCGACGAGATGACCAATCTGCGCTTCGGCACCGCCGCCGCGTACGCGACCATCCTGTTCATGTACGTTGCCGTGGTCGCCCTTGCGTTCGTGAAGCTGTTCGGGGCCGATCTGATCGGCCGGGGCACCAGGAGCGAGACATGAGTAGCACGCTCTTCAGGCTTCGGCAGGCCAACACCGTACGGCGTGGCACGACGCGAGCCGGGCGCGGCACGGCCTGGGCCCGCCGCCTCGGCATTGCGGCGGTCGTGGCCTACTGCCTCGCGCCCTTCTACTGGATGGTCGTCTCCAGCCTACGCAGACCGGCCGACCAGTTCTCCAACGCGCCGCTGCCCGCACCGGTCTCCTTGGACAACTACTCCGCGGCCTTTGACGCGCGCAACGGATTCGGCCGGGCCCTCGTCAACAGCCTCGTCGTGGCCGGTGTCACCACAGCTGTCACGCTGGTCGTCGCCATCTTCGCCGGATACGCGCTGGCGCGGCTGCAGTTCCGCGGCAAGACACTGATCCTGACGCTGATCATCGCGGCCTCGATGTTCCCGCCGATCATCCTGGTGGTGCCGCTGCTCGAACTCTTCGCGGACGCGGGCTGGATCAACACCTACCAGGCGATGATCGTCCCGAGCATGAGCTTTGCCCTGCCGCTGGCCGTCTGGAACCTCACCGCATTCTTCCGCCAGATGCCCGCGGAGCTGGAGAAGGCCGCGCAGGTCGACGGGTGCACACCCGCGCAGGCGTTCCGCAAGGTCGTGCTCCCGCTCGCTGCGCCAGGCGTCTTCACCACGGCGATCCTCGTCTTCATCTGCGCCTGGAACGAATTTCTCATCGCGGTCAGCGTGGTGAACGACCGTCACATGATGACTGCGAACGTGATCGTGTCGCTCTTCACCGGCCAGTACAAGTACGACCAGCCGTTCGGCACACAGATGGCGGCCGGGGTCGTGGTGACCCTGCCGCTGGTCGTCGCCGTGTTGTTCTTCCAGCGGCGGATCGTGGACGGTCTCACGGCAGGAGGACTGAAATAATGGACGCCCGCACGGCGGAAGGACCGACCCAAGGGAGCGCCCCGACCAGTGGGGTGTTCGCCGCCTCCGACGAGTGGGTGCTGAGCACCGACGACCTGCTGACCGACTACCACCCCGCTTTCACCGGCAACGGCTGGCTGGCCGCGCGCGTGCCGGGGGCCGGCAACGGCTTCGCCGAGACCCCCGTGCGTACCCAGTTCCATGTCGCCGGCTTCTACACCGGCCGCGGCGGCGAGTGGTCCCGCAAGGCGTCCCTGGCCGCCTGGACGACGCTCGACGTGAGCGATGGCAGCGGCTCGTTCAACGACGCGTTCAGCTCCGTACGCGAATCGGAGGAGCAGCTTGTCGGAGGTGACTGGGCAGCGGTGACACGGCCGGAAGCCGGAGCCGCTCGCGGCATCGAACGGTACCGGCAGTCCCTTGACCTGCGCACCGGAGTGATCACCACGGAGGCCCGCTGGACCTCGCCGGCGGGCCGGGTCACGGATGTGCGCTACCAGGTGCTCACCGACCGGTCCCGGCCTCACGTGGCCGCCGTGACGGTGACGGTCACACCGCACTGGGAGGGGACACTCGTCGTCACCGACACCCTCGACGACCGGGCGGCTACACGCACAACACCTGCCCGGCAGGGAGCGGGCGCGGGACGGATCTGGACCGTCACGGAGGCCGAGGGAAGTGGCGTCGTGGCCGCGGTCGTCTCCGTTCTCGACGCCGCGGGCACTGCGCTGCCGCGTCCAGTGGAGGAGGGGACGGCGGCGCGGACGGTCACGGTACGAGCGCTGCCGGGCCACCCCTACAGCTTCACCAAATACGTGTCCGTCGTGACCTCGCACGATGCCGACGACCCGCCCGCCGCCGCCCGAGCCCACGCCGACGCGGCCGCCCGTGCGGGATACGGCCGGCTCGCCGACGACAACCGCCGGGCCTGGGCGCGGGAGTGGGAGGGCGACATTGTCGTCCGCGGCGATGCCCGCCTGCAGCGCCAGGTGCGGGCCTCGAAGTTCTACCTCCTGACCAGCGTCCGCGAGGACTCGCCGTGGTCGCCCTCTCCAGCCGGGCTGTCCAGTGACAGTTACAACGGCCATGTCTTCTGGGACACCGAGACCTGGATCCTGCCGAGCCTCCTCGCCCAGCATCCGCAGATAGCCGAAAGCGTCCTCGACTACCGGGTCCAGCGGCTCGACGCGGCCCGCGCCTACGCCTCCGACGGCGGGCACGGCGGCGCCCGCTTCCCCTGGGAGAGCGGTCTCACCGGCGACGAGGACACACCGGCATGGGCTCCGTTCGGCCATCTCGAGCAACACGTCAGCTCGGATGTCGCGCTGGCCTTCTGGCAGTACTGGCTGGCCACCGGCGACGAGCGGTGGCTGCGTACGTCGGGACTGCCCGTGCTCAGCGCGGTCGCGGACTTCTGGACGAGCCGGGTCACCGGCGACGCCGAGGGCCGCTGTCACATCAACGGGGTGATTCCGCCGGACGAGTACGCGGAGGGGCCGCACGACGACTCCGTCTACACCAACGTCGCTGCCCGGGCCGCACTCCGCTTCGCTGCCCGGGCCGCCGAGACGTTGGGGCAGCCGGCCGACCCGCGCTGGACGGACGTCGCGGACCGGCTTGTCATCCCGTTTGATCAAGCCCGAGGCATCCACCCGGAGTTCACCGGATACGAAGGTCAACAGATCAAACAGGCCGACGTGGTGATGCTCGCCTACCCGTGGGAGCACCCGCAGCCCGCGGAGGTCTCCCGGGCCGACCTCGAGTACTACGTGCCCCGTACGCACGAGGACGGCCCGTCGATGACTGACTCGGTGCACTCCATCGTCTACGCCGAACTCGGCGACGTTAAGGCGGCGTTCGAGCACACCCGGCGTAGCGTCGAGCCCTTCCTCCGGCCGCCCTTCGAGCAGTTCGCCGAGGCCCGGACCGGGGGAGCCTTCACCTTCCTCACCGGGCACGGCGGCTTCCTGCAGGAGTTCCTCCACGGCTACTCGGGACTGCGCTGGCGCGCAGACCGGGTCGTCCTTGCACCGATCCTGCCCGACCGGCTGGACGGCATCGCTCTGCAGCGGCTGCGCTGGAGGGGCCGTGTCTTCGACATCGACATCCGGCATGACGGTACGACGGTACGGCTGCACGCGGGCGAAGCGCTCCCGGTGGAGGCCGCGGGACAGCTCCATCACGTCCCGGCCGGGAGAGAAGTCAGGCTCGCTTCGCGCACACCATTGACGGACCGTTAGCGCCTGTCGGGTGACCTCTGATCGGGCGGCCAGGCCCTGGCACGCACGCTTCCGGCGTTGCCGAAATGCCCTGGTAGCTCCTTCCCCGAGCTCTCAGCTTCGTTCGAGCAGGGGAGACCCCATCCAAGGCCATCCCGGCGCCTTGGAATCGCACGCACCATGCCGCGTCCGCTCTCCGATCGAAGGTCACCCGACAGGCTCTTAAGCGTTGGGCGATGGCGGGGGCGCGCGTCCGGATCAGTCGCCGGGCGCGCTCCGCAGTGGCGCCGAACTCGCGCGCACGACCAACTCCGGAACCAGCAGCCGGTGCAGAGACTCGGCAGCTTCGTCGACGTCCCTGTCCGCGTTCCGGCCGACGAGCCGCAGCAGCTCCGCCATGATCAACCGGCCAACCTCCTCTATCGGCTGACGGATGCTCGACAGTCCCACCGCCGTTGCGGTCGGGGTGTCGTCGAATCCCACCACCGCGACGTCCTCGCCCGGGCGCAGCCCGTGGTGGCGCACGGCGTGCAGCGCGCCGACTCCGAGGGTGTCGGTTGCCGCGACCACAGCGGTCGGCGGCTCCGGCCGGTCCATGAGCTCCGCCATGAGCCGCGTACCACTCGACATGGTGTCGTCGCCCCGTACGTCGAGCCGGTGGCTTTGGGCGAGCAGGCCGTGCCGGTCCATGGCCGCCAGCCAGCCGTGCGCCCGGGAGTCGCCGACACTGGAGCCCTCGGGCCAGCCCAGGAATCCGATGCGCCGGTGACCGGCGGCAATCAGGTGATCGACGGCCGACGCCGTCCCGGCCGTGTTGTCGACGTCGGCCCAGCTGTAGCCATCGACACAGGTCGCCGTACGCCCGAACGCGGCGAACGGGACGCCAGCTGCCACCAGTTGCCGTGGCCGTGGGTCGTGCGGGGTGACGTCGTAGAGTACCACTGCGCTCACGGCCCCGGCGCGCCACAGCGCCGTGCACCGCTCGGTCTCCTCGTCGGCATCGGTCGCTGTGAACAGCAGCACATGGTGGTCGCATGCCTGGCCAGCCTCGGCGAGCGCGTGAAGGAAGCGGTCCTGGATGGAGGCCACCGTCTCCGCGTGGACCGGCAGGATCCTGCACCCCACCATGCGGGGAGAGCTGGCTCTGAGCGAGCGTGCCGCCCGGTTGGGGTGGTAACCGAGATCGAAAACAGCCCGGTTGACCCGCTCACGCGTCTCGGCGCGGACCCGGTCGGGCGCGTTGAGCACGTTGGACACTGTCTGTCGTGATACCCCGGCCGCCTCGGCGACGTCCGAGATGGTCACGGACGGACGCGGGGTCAGACGTGGGCCATGGGAACCGGCTGTCATGTGCATCCCCCCGCTGGTTGACCCATACGTATGTGCATGAACGGAGATCAGCGCCCCGCATGCCGGACGGATCGATTTTATCGTTCAAGCCCGGGCTGTCGAGGTTGGACGGAGGGGGAGGGGCGCCACTGTGAAGTTCTCCGAGGGGACTCCGGGTACCCGCTACGGTCTGTGGCAGGACGCCGCGGGTGAGGTGGGCGTCGGAGAGGAAGTCCATCCAGCGGGTTGGTCTGCCCGCGGCGCGCGTAGCGGGCCGCGAGGGCGCCGTGGGAGGCGGTCGCGCGGGACGAGGGCGGCAGCCCGCCGACGTCGCAGGAACCTCGACCTCCGTCATACGCCCTCCCGGCCACTGCTGCCAAACCGCGACGCTTGTCAGCTGATCCGCCGTCACCGATGTTGCGAACTGCGCTTGCTGGCGGATCGGTTGGAGCAGGAGTATCCGGACATCGGCGGACTCGTCTGGTGGACTGGTCAGGGTTGTTTTGTTCGAGATGGTTGACGAGTTGATGAGTGGTCGGTGTGGTGTGGTGTGGGGTCGGTGTGGTGTGTGTGGGTCAGGGTGTGTTTTTTGTTGGTTGGGGTGTTTTTTGCTGGGCTGGGTTTTCGGGGGGTGTCGGGGTGTTGGGTGGGTGCTGCTCTGTGCGGGTTGTT
>NZ_JBFAJH010000104.1:0-7703 GCF_040655115.1 Streptomyces atratus
GCAAGCACCCCGAGTTCGGGTACCTCACCCCACTCGAAACCCGAGCCAGACTGCAGCACGACTTCACCCCCGCAGCGTAAGCAACCGCTGTCCAAAATCAGGGGGGAACTTCAGGACGGATCCTGGACTTACCTGTACTCCGCAGGCTTTTACCCGCGCCGTTACCGGCACGGGGCCCCATGTCCTGGGGTGGGTCGTGATGACGACTTCATGCGGCGCGGATACGCCGCCCTTCGTACTTGACGTTCTGTGCGGCGTTGTGGTCCCGGTCATGGCGGGTGCCGCAGGCGCGGCAGGTCCACGTCCGGATGTGCAAAGGTTTGGGGCCGTCGCGGTGTCCGCAGGCGGAGCACAGCTGGGAGGACGGGAAGGCCCGGCCCACCTTGGTGAAGTCGCGCCCGTATCTGGCGGCCTTGTACTCCAGCATGGTCACAAACGTCGCCCAGCCTGCGTCGTGCACCGATTTTGCGAGGCGGGTGCGGGCCAGGCCCTTCACACTCAAGGTCTCCACGCTGACGGCTTGGTTTTCGCATATCAGCTTGGTGGAAAGCTTGTGGTGGAAGTTCTTGCGCGCGTCCACGACTTTTGCATGGGCGCGGGCGACCTTGATCCGCTGCTTGTTCCGGTTCTTCGATCCCTTGGCCTTGCGCGACAGGCGCCGCTGTTCCCGTTTGAGCTTCTTCTCCACGTGGCGCAGGAAACGCGGAGCCTGCACCCTCGATCCGTCCGCCATCACCACGAAGTGGGTCAGGCCCAGGTCGATGCCCTGATCCCCCGTAGTCGGGGGCATGAGGTCGTCCGCAGGTTCGGTCTCCACGACGAACGAGGCGAAGTACCGGCCGGTCGCATCCTTGACGACGGTCACCGTGGACGGGACCGAGGGCAGCATACGGGACCACTTCACCCGCACATCGCCGATCTTCGGCAGACGGAGTCTCCCACCGGACGTGACCGACCAGCGGGCGTTCGCGGTGAACCGGGCACTCTGACGGTTGTCCCGCTTCGACTTGAACCGCGGCTCTTCGACCTTCGGCCCCCTACGGGTCCCCTCGAGCGAGGCGAAGAAATTGGAGTACGCCACATCCAGGTCCCGCAGAGACTGCTGCAACACCACCGAAGACACCTCCCCAGCCACGCCCGGCCAGGAGTCTTCTTCGCCGCGGTGATGACCTGCTTCGACAGGTCGGCCGATCTCGGATACGGCAGCCCTTGGGCATGGGCGTCACGTCGGATGCGCAGGGCATCGTTGAACACCGTGCGCGCACACCCGAACGCCCTCGCCGGAAGTGCCTGCTGACCCGCGCTCGGGTACAAGCGGAACGAGTACCTGAGCTGCATGACGATCACCGTACAAAGGTCACGACCGTCACGCAGAAGATCAGAAGTGATCACCACGAAACCTTCGCCCTCCGCACGCGCCTGGTTTCGCAACGAGATACCGGCACAGACTGTTCACAATCGACCAACCAGCACCAGTGGTCCGGCTCCCGCCGCTCCAGCTCCGTAGGCGGGCACCGAAACATCGTCAAGTCAGTGCCCCCAGTAGCATGCGGTCATGACTGCTGCCGCCGCCGCGCCCGAACCAGCCGAGGTCGAACCAGCCGAACCGGGCCCGGCCGAGGTGGCACCACACCCGGTGAAACCACGCTTGCGAGGCTGGCTGCATGCCGGAATGTTCCCCGCGGTGCTGATCGCGGGGATTGTTCTGATCGCACTCACGGACAGCACCCGCGGCCGGATCGCCTGCGGCATCTACATCGCGACCGCATGCCTGCTCTTCGGCGTGAGCGCCGTCTACCACCGCGGCACGTGGGGTCCGCGCGGCGAGGCGGTGCTGCGCCGGCTGGACCACGCCAACATCTTCCTGATCATCGCGGGCACGTACACGCCGCTGACCCTGCTGCTGCTCCCGGAGTCGACCGGGCGTCCGCTGCTGTGGGCGGTCTGGGCGGCAGCGGCGGCCGGCATCGCCTTCCGGGTGTTCTGGGTCGGCGCCCCCCGCTGGCTGTACACCCCCTGCTACCTAGCGATGGGATGGGCGGCGGTCTTCTTCCTGCCCGACTTCATGCGCACCGGCGGGATCGCGGTCATGGTCCTGGTCGTCGTCGGCGGCCTGCTCTACAGCGCGGGCGGCGTCATCTACGGCATCAAGCGACCCAACCCGTCACCGCGGTGGTTCGGCTTCCACGAGGTCTTCCACTCGCTGACCCTGGCGGCCTTCACCGTGCATTACATCGGCATCTCGCTGGTGGCGTACAAGCACGCCTGAGCGCCCCGCCCCTCCCCACCTTCTCCATGGCCGCGGCTCCCGACCCGCGGCCATGGTGCGTGCCGAGGCATGGCCGGCCGCCCCTCGCGTCCACCGGCAGGCTCGACACGACGGACGTCCTGGCGGCCGCGGCGGACCGGGCCGGCGCCTCCGGGGCGCCAGGGGCGCGCCCCACGCCCGTGAGGCCATGGGTGGGGGCCGCGGACGGGGCGCCGGCCGGGCACACCCCGGTCACCCCCCGAGCTTCCGCGCCAGCTCCGCCGCGTCCGTGGTCGGCGCCTCGCACACGAAGTGCCGGCAGACGTACGCAGTCGGCGCCCCGTCCGCCATCGGCCGGTCCACCAGCAGCGGAAACTCCGCGCCGCCGGTCTCGCCCGCCGCGACCACCGCACCCGGTGCCCGTCCCAGCAGCGCCGTACGGTGCAGTGCGCCGCCGACCGGCCCGGCGACCGCGACCTCGCGAGGGCCGTCGAGCAGCGCCTCGGCGACCGCGAGACCCCATCCGATGAACCGCGGAACCCGTGGCCCGAGCGCCTTCACCACGCCCAGCGCGCTTTCCGCGGCAGCCCGATGAGCCTCGGATCCGGTGTGCGCGGCGTACGAGAGCAGCGCTCCGGCCGCCGCCGTCCAGCCCGCCGGAGTCGCGCTGTCGGTGGGGTCCTGCGGGCGGCGGATCAGCTGTTCGGCGTCGTCCGCCGTGTCGTACAGCTGCCCGCCCTCGCCGGTGAAGTGCTGCAGCACGATGTCGAGCAGGAAGCCGGCGAACTCCAGCCAGACACCCTCGCCGGTGACGGCGGCCAGCGCGAGGAAACCCTCCGCGACATCGCCGTAGTCCTCCAGGACCCCGGCGTTGTCACCCGCCCGGCCGTCCCTGGACGTCCGGGACAGCCGGGCGTTGTCGCCCATGTGGACCCGGACCAGCAGGTCCGCCGCCTCGGTGGCGCGTTCGATCAGGTCGGGCCGGTCGAAGTACGCCCCGGTCTCGGCGAGCGCGGCGATCGCGAGACCGTTCCAGGCCGCCACCACCTTGTCGTCCCGTCCGGGACGCGCCCGCTCCTCGCGCGCCGCGAGCAGCCGGGCCCGCACGCCGGCGGCCCGGTCCGGGTCCACCGCGTCGTCGGTGCGCGGCAGTTGGAGCACGGACGCGCCCTCCTCGAAGGTGCCCGCCTCGGTCACCCCGAAGTACTCCGCGGCGAACACGGCGTCCTGCTCTCCCAGCGCCTCGCGCAGCTGCGCGGGCGTCCACACGTAGAACGCGCCTTCGACGTGCCTGCCGCCGCCGTCCTCGCTGTCGGCGTCGAGCGCGGAGGCGAACCCGCCCTCCGCCGTCCGCAGTTCACCCACGATGAAGTCGGCGGTCTCCAGCGCGACCCGGCGGGCCAGGTCGGAACCCGTCGCCCGCCACAGATGGGCATACACCCGGCAGAGCAGCGCATTGTCATAGAGCATCTTCTCGAAATGCGGTACCAAAGCGCCATTGGGCCGCTGACGCAGTACATACCGGTGGAAGCCCCCGCCCAGCTGATCGAAGAGGCTGGAGCGCGCCATCGCATCGCACAGTCCCTCGGCGATCTCCAGCGCCCCCTCGGATGTCGTCCGGCCGTGATGCCGCAGCAGGAACTCGATCACCATGCTTGGTGGAAACTTGGTGTCGCCGCCACCAAGCCATCCGGTCGCCGAGTCGTACTCCCGGGTGAGCCCAAGGAGCGCCTGGGCAAGCTCCGCCTCGCCGGGGAGCCCACCCGCGCCGTGGTCCAACTGCCGCCCCGCCAGATCACGGGTGATCTTCTCCGCGACTTCCCCGACCTCTTCACGCCGACTCGTCCACGCACTCTGAACGCCTTCCAGCACCTGCCGGAACGAAGGCATCCCGTGCCGAGGCTCCGGCGGGAAGTACGTACCGAAGTAGAACGGCTCCCCGTCCGGAGTCATGAAGACGGACATGGGCCAGCCGCCCTGCCCGGTCGCCGCCTGCACCGCCTCCATGTAGACGGCGTCTACGTCCGGCCGCTCCTCCCGGTCCACCTTCACCGACACGAAGTGCTCGTTCATGAGGGCGGCCGTCGCCTCGTCCTCGAAGGACTCGTGGGCCATGACATGGCACCAGTGGCACGAGCTGTACCCCACGCTCAGGAAGACCGGCACATTGCGCCGGCTGGCTTCCTCGAAGGCGTCGGGCTCCCATTGCCACCAGTCAACCGGATTATCCGCGTGCTGGAGGAGGTACGGAGACGAGGCGTGCGCGAGTCGGTTGGACATACCCCAATCCTTGCGCATACGGCGAAAACCTGTCTGCACGCCACGGGGTAGCGTACGAACGGGGCCGGGCTACGTGCTGAGCTGTGTTGCTCGCCGTCACTCAGCGGGGCGAGGTCTACTCAGCGCGGGTCACGCGGGCGTGGTCGCTTTACTCGCACCGGAACAGGTCGTGTCCCGTGCGGCCGGTGTGCCGTAGCGCCCAGCCCTGGGCTTCGTCGGGGTCGCCCTGGGGACCGGAGTACTCACCGCAACTCGTGGGTCACGCAGAAGACTTGGGCCTTACTTCCCGTGGCTGATGGTGTGCTCCGTACAGCGCATGACCGCGCGGACACCTCACAGGCGGCCCGGATTGCCGGGTACCGCTCCGCGCAGACGGAGACGGGCGGCGCGGGGCTTGGATGCCCTTGTGGTGACCTTGCGGGCGCGCGCCGCAGCATTGCGGTGTGCCTCGCCGCATTAACCCTGACTATTCAGCGGAATTGCCCGGTCTGACGGCCTGGTAGCAGAAAAGGTGCCCTGACCTGCGAGGATGCGACTGTCTAGGAAGCATCGGTTGCAAGAATCAGGACACCTTTCTGGTGAGCGAGCGTACAGGGTGGGACCGGAGTCTGGTCGTGGGGGCTGACGGGAAAGGGCTGGTCGGGCATGCCGGGGTGGTGTTGCTGCGGCGGCTGGCGGACCGGTCGGGGCTGACGGAGGCGCTGGCTGGAGTGTTCCCGTCGGGCGGGCCAGGGTGGCGGGATCGGGCGGTGGTGTTCGTCCAGCTGGCGATCTCCATCGCGCTGGGCGCCCGCAGTGTGGCAGAGGCCGAGCAACTCGCCCTGCACCACGAGCGGATGACCGGCCCGGGTGTCTCGGACTCCACGGTGCACCGCACCCTGAACCTGTGCGATGCCGACCGGCTCGCGGCGATCGCCCGCGTCCGGGCACGGGTCCGCCGGGTGGTGTGGTCGTGGCTGGCCCTGCGGCCCGGTGGCTTCCCCTGGCTCACCGTCGCCGGTAAACGCCTGCACAACTGGGTGATCGTCGACATGGACGCCACGATCATCACGGCCGCATCGAAGAAGGAACAGGCGCGGGCGACCTGGAAGAAGAGTTTCGGTTTTCACCCGTTGGCCGCCTGGTGCGCGAACACGTCCGAGTGTCTGGCGATGCTGCTGAGGCCGGGCAACGCCGGCTCGAACACGGTCACCGACCACATCACCGTGCTCGCTGACGCACTCGCCCAGATACCCGGCTCCTCCAGTGCGAAGCTCCTGATCCGAGTCGACGGAGCTGGCGCGACGCACGGTCTGCACGAACACCTCATCGCTTTGAACACCCGACGGCGCACGGTCCGTTTCACCACCGGCTGGACCATCACCGACCTCGATGAGCAGGCCATCGCCCGCCTGCCCGAGACGGCCTGGGAGGTATCCCTGAACCAGGACGGCTCCCTCCAGGAGGACTACGGAGTCGCGGAGTTGAGCGGCCTGAGCGTACGCGATGGCTGGAGCAAGGGACTGAGGCTGATAGTCCGCCGGGTCAAGCCCTCCAGCCGCCACCTCGCGAACCTGACCGACTTCGAGAAGAAGACCGGTTTCAAGTACTCGGTCATTGCCACCAACATCAACAAGATGACCCGGATCCCCGGCTCCCACCAGGCGCAGTGGCTAGACGCCTTGCACCGGCACCACGCGGTCGTCGAAGACCGGGTGCGCACGAACAAAGCGATGGGACTGCACAACCTGCCCGCGAAATCCTTCACCGCGAACCAGGGCTGAATGCTCGCCGCGAACCTCGCGGCAGACCTCGACGCCTGGCTCCGCCTCCTGACCCTGCACGACCAGGACGAGCTCGTCGACGCCGAACCCGACACCATGCGGTTCCGGATCTACCACCTGCCCGCCCGCCTCGCCGCCCACGCTCGCCGCCGGTACCTCCGCCTCGCCCCCGACTGGCCCTGGGCAGCCGCCTTCGTCCTGGTCTGGCAGCGTCTGACCGGCCTGGCTGCCGTCACCTGACGGACAGCCACCGCCCCGACGAAGGCCAGGAAGGAGAGCCCCGCACCACCCCGGGACCGTGGAACCCGGCGCAGCCGCAGCGACACGCGAAGACCCTGACCGCGAACAGCGGGGACAAACAGGGCGAAGTGATCACCCTGTTCGGCAACGATCATCCCTGAAGGATCGAGGTTAACGGGTACGCCGGTCGGCGCCAGGGGGATTCGGCGCAACGAATGGGGCCTGCGCGCGCCTTCGCTTCATTCGCTCCCCCTCTTGAATGGCGGCAATGGCTACTTCCTTCTCAGAGAGCCAATCGAACTCAAGTCGCTCCAGAATCGGTGTGTGATCGCCCTGCCGCGCCGCCGGCTTGACCGTGATGCCCTTCTTCCCCAGCGCGCACTTCAACAGCATCCGCTTGTCGGCCGTGTCCGCCCCCTCCCACGCTTCCCGCAGGGTGTCAATCTGCGTGAGGGGTGAGAGGTCAGCTTCCGCGTGCAGCGCTTCCATGGTCGCGCTCGTGCTCTCGATGAGGGCCCGCTGCCCCTCACTCAGCTCTTCGAAGCGCTCTTCGTCCATCTTGCCGTAGACGTAGAAGTCGTCTTCGAGCTTCTTCACACGCTTCTGTGCGGCTTCGAGCGCCCTCTGAGCTTCTTCCTTGTTCGTCTTCGTTTCGGGGTCCGCGAACGCGAGCCACCGGCGAGCCATCTCGGTGATCACCGGGTCATCCGGCTCAAGGGCTGTGATGTGGTTGATCCACGCTTCCCCGACCGCGTGGTCGATGCGGTCGGCGAGCGTAACGACACCCTCACAGATGGACTTGCCGCGCGTTTGCCGGACCTCGCACCGGTAGCGCCCTCCGCGGTGACTCATCGAGCCACCACACCGCTCAAGCTCCCCCGTGCCGTTCTTGTCTCGCATCCGACCGCACTGGTAGCTGCCTGTGCCCAGGTACTTCGCCCCCGGCTTCCCCTTCGCCCAACGGTCATCGGTCCGCTCGGCAATGAGTGCCTTGATTCTGAACCACTCCGCGGGGGGCCACAACTCCCTTGCCGCACATGATGGTCTCGCCCCTTTCATTGCGCAGGGGCTCTCCGTAACCGTTCCTGGGCAGTGAGTAGGAGTGAGTCCTGGCTCACCGGCACGCCCCGAACGGTCTTGGGCGCACTGGTCCTCCGCTTTCGCGTCCCGGT
>NZ_JBFAJH010000105.1:0-7463 GCF_040655115.1 Streptomyces atratus
CGCTGCCCAACGGATCTCCTCAGTACGTGGGGACGCCGCAGAATACGAGCTGCATCCCGCGGCGTGTGATTCCACGTAACTAATAGGGACCGGGTCTATGCGTTCTTCCGTCGCTGGCGCGACCACGGCCTGGCCCGGGAGTTCCACGACCGGCTGCGCGCGGTCCGCGAGAAGCTGGGGCACGATGTGGAGCCGAGCGCGGGGGTGATCGACTCGCAGTCGGTCAAGGCGGACGCCGTCGTCGGCGCCGACAGCCGCGGCTCGACGGCGGCAAGCTGATCAACGGGCGCAAGCGTCACGTTGTGCTCGGGGCTTGATACTGGTAAGGACGCGCAATCAACTGTCGCGAATGCTCTGCTCTGATGGACTGGGTCGTGACTCTCGGTGGGTATTTGAGTGCGCGAGCGGCAGGCTGCAGCCGCGCGTCGGGATGCCGTCACTGGATCCTGCAGCCGCTTGACCTCATGTTTGGTTGAGGTTCTACGTTCATTCTCACCAGTCCAGATCCCCAGATGGTGAGGGCAGCACGATGGAGTACTCGCACCACGACAACGAACTGGTCAAGCAGCCGATTGGTTACTGGAGCTGGGCCGCTCACAAAGCAGTCGTCACGAACATCCGCGCCGGGCTGGCACAGTTCGATGTCACCCAGCCCCAGTGGTGGGTTCTGAACCAGGTGGCCACCAGCGAGAACGGCCGGACCCGCGAGGAAGTGACGATAGTCCTGCAGGGCTACTTGGACGTGGGAGCCGCGCTCGCGAGGGAGATCGACGCCCTCCTCGACCGGGACTTGCTCGCGCTCGACAATGAGAACCGCCTTCGGCTGACCTCTGGGGGAGACACGGTCTATCGCCAGTGCGCAGAGCGCCAGACGGCCATGCGAAAGCGATCCCACGACGGCATCACTGATGAGGAGTACCTGGTCACCCTCAAGGTACTGCAGCGGATGATCCACAACGTCAGAGGCGAGGCATGGCACCACTAGTGCTGTGACCGGATTGGTCCGCCGGGTCGGCGGTTGGAGCGGTTGGAGCGGTTGGAAGGTGGAAGCTGCAGCAGATCAATTACGCCCGGTGCTGAGTCCTGTTGAGTGGTGGACGCCTGTGCGAGGATGACGGGCGTGATCGGCTATGCGGTGAGTCTCCTGCTTGGCCTGGGGATGGGTGGGCTCTACCTGATGTTGCGCCGGCGCTGGCGCACCGCGGTGGAACTGCCCGCAGTGGTAGAGGAGTCGGTGACCGTCTTCGGGGAAGAGATGGCCACCTTGGAGTTCGATGTCAACGGCCCCGATACAACCCCCGCCGTTCTGAAGGAGTACCGGGCTGCATTGGCGGCGTACGACCGGGCCAGTGCGGCGCGGACGGAACACGACGCGCTGACCGCCCTGCGCGACGGTCGCGCGGCCATGATCCGTCTTGACGCCCGGCGCCATGGCCGACCCGTCCCGATTGACGCTCTCCCGCCGGCCGCCGGCACCGGCCGCCCGCGGCCGCTCACCGGCACCGGTGAGCGCCATGTGTACACCGGTTACGGCGACGGCACGACCAAGGTGCTCATCGATCGCCCCGAGCCCGGCCGTCCTGCTTTGGTGGAGGTCGATGTCACCGGCAACGGCGGCTTCGACGTTGCGACCGTAACGCGCACCGAGGGTGGGGCCCCCACCGGCGGGAAGCTGATCTGGATCAGCGGCGAGTACCACGGCCGTTGTTACCTGCCCGCGGACGCCACCCACCTGAGCGTCACCACCGACTACAGCTGGAACGACCACCGTTGGTCGATCCGGGTCGTCCCACTGTCGGCCGCGACCACGCTCGCCCACGAGCACCACGGCCACGGTGACGAGGTGCTCCGCTACAACGGCGGCCCGGCGGTGCTCACCGGCCGGTTCCGGACCGGCTTCCAGTGGCAGGTCCGCTACGTGTGCGGCCAGTGCCTGCGGTCCTGGCCCGACTGCGATTGCCGCCCACCCGCATGGCCCAGGAATATTCCCGGTTACGACTGGAGCCGGGGCGATCTTGAGCTCGGCGTGGGCGAGGGGCGCTATACGCTGCGTCTACCCCGCCCCGGCTTCCTGGTCATCCAGGAAGACCGCGGCGGCGGCTCCTGGCACCTGACCACCCAGCTGGTGGACATCCCGCCGTCCGCACTGCTCAGGCGGTTCGGACGGCTCGGGCCGCGTCTCTGACCCGGCAGGGCACCGCCAAACCGGCGAACCATCTCGGTCACAGCACAGTGCTGTGACCGAAGCAGGGACGTCAGGGAGATAGCTGTGCCCCCATCCCTGTGGGCGGCAGCAGTTCAGCACTGTGCTAACGGCGTTAGCACCTGAACCAGGGGTGGGGACAGCGGTGGGGGTGCTAACGGCGTTAGCACCCCCACCGCGCCGCCTCGATTTGCGCTCGGCCCGGGCAGTGAGGGCTTCATCGGCGGCGGGCTGTTGTTGCTGCGCGGGCAGTTGGCCAACGTTGCGGGCTGCCTCGACCGGAAGGCTCTTGTTCTCGACTGCCTCTTGGAGCTCGGGGGTGAGCTTCAGCAAAGCAATCCTCTGGTGACCCAGGGGCTGGATTTACCGAGGGATCGGGCGACCGCGCGCTGCGAGCCGTGGACTTCTACGAGGCGCTGCAGCGCCTTGGCTTCGTCCAGCGGGTCCAGGTTTTCGTGCTGGATGGCAGCGGTGAGAGCAGTTTCGAGGAGGGTGTCGTCGGTGTACGCGCGGCCGAACCCGCAGTACTTCGGGCGCCGAGGCGGCGCGACCTGGCTCAACACGATCAACGACCAGGCGGCCGGGCTCGGCGGCAAGGTGGTGGCCGGCACCCCGCGCGACTCGCTGTACGTCCTGGACGTGCTCTACGACCGCGACGGCGGCCGGCGCCCCGAGATGATCGTCACCGACACGGCGAGCTATTTAGTTACATGGACACCTTGCCTCTCGTTGAGGGGCAGGGGCGGCCGTCCGAGCCGTTGCACGCGACGGTGGCGGAGGCGTCCATGCGGGTACGAGAAGGCCAGGAAAACGGGTCACACCGTGTCGAGTTGCTCGACGAGAGCGGCGAGCCGATCGAGGTGATCTCCGGTTTCCTGCGGTTCCCAGCAGCCCGGGACTGCTCGCCGAACACGCTGGTGTCCTACGCGTACGACCTCCGGCACCTGTGGCTCTTCTTTGCCGGTAGCGGTCTGAGCTGGGAACGCTTCGGTCCGCCGGACTCGATCGCGCTGCTGGAGTATCTGCGTTCGGTGCCGTCTCGACGCCCTCGGCGTCGGATGACCCTGTCGGTTGTGACCATGGGTGCGGACGGGCCGGCCACCAAGCTCGCGGCGAGCACGGTGAACCGGATTGCGCCTCCAGGCGCCGGGTGCCGCGGCCGCCGAGACCTCGATCCAGGACGCCTGCAAGGCCGTCGGCCTCGTCCGCCCAGGTGGCCGGGACGGCACCGGCCGCGGAGCCGTATCAGCCCACCGATTCCGTCACACCGTCGGCGCTCAGCTCGCCGAACGCGGCGCGAAGCTGCACACCATCATCAAGGTACTCGGGCACACCTCCGTGAGCATGGCACTCGTCTACGCACAGGTCAGCGACCAGGAAGTACTGCGCGGCTACCGGGCCGTCCTCGGATCCGGAGCAACGATCGCCGGCCCCGCCGCCGCAGAACCCAGAACCGGTGCTCTGCCGGACACCTCAATCGACTGGCTCAAGACGAACTTCTTCAAAACGGAGCTTGAACTCGACCGATGCCTGCGCCTTCCTGCCGAAGGCCCGTGCGAGTGCGACATTCACCTGACCTGCGCCAAGTTCGTCACCACCCGAGTACGCACCACGGCTACGGACGCGCCGCAGGGTCGAGCAGACCCTCGCGCTGGACGCCGCCGAACGCGGCTGGGACCGCTAGGTCGAACGACGCCGCTGCACCAGCGACCGCATCGACGAGCTTCTGGCGGACCTTGGGCAACCCGCCCATCCCGACGAGAAAGCCGAAGTCTCCCATGTGTGATCACTCCCCGGTGGGCTACCGGACTGGTCCTCGCTCATCGACGAGCACCGTGGGCGGAGACAAGAACGCATCGGCTCCCACCGGGCCGTAAGCGAGGTTGAACGTGTCAAGCCAGTACGACCAGCCCCGCACTCCCGCCGCGCTGCTGAAACGGTAGTTGAGCTGCCAGCGCACCCACTGACCGGGGACAAGGCGCACAGCCGGGGGCCGTCGTGGCCGAGGCGGTATGGCAAACAGGGGCTGGACCCGGGGAAGGACACGCAACCGACCGTCGTCTTCCCGGAACTGGACGTCGACCTTCCGCAGGTCTTCCTGGCCGTCATAGGGAGCGAAGCCGTCTCGCTCATGTATGCGAACTACATGCGCGACCGAAGGCGACATATGCGGGACACGAAAGCCGACCGGGACCGCGTTCCGGCGAGCCGCAGCCTCTCCTCCCCGGGACTCCTTCGTCCAGGACGTCCGTATCCACTGAACGGTGACATCCAAGACGCTTCCCCCCGCTACCTCATCGAAAGCCTCACCCTACCGGAGGAAGATCAACTTGAACTGTCCACATAAACAACGACATCGTGTTCGGCCTGCTCACCCTGGCCGGGTTCACGTACGCGCCGCAGCTGGCGGACCTGCCGGACCAGAAGATGTGGCGCGCCGACCGCACGGCCGACTACGGGGCCTTCCAGGACGCCGCCCGCGGCCGGGTCGACATGGTGCGCATCGAGCGGCACTGGGAAGACATCCTGCGGATCATCGGCTCTATCCACACTGGCGCGGTGCGGGCCTACGACGTGATCCGGATGCTGTCGCGCGATGGCCGGCCGACCCCGCTGGGCGACGCCATCGCGCACTACGGGCGGATCGCCAGGACCCTGCACATCCTGCGACTGGCCGACGAGCCCGGCTACCGGCGGCAGATCAAGACGCAGGCCAACCTGCAGGAGGGCCGCCACGCGCTCGCCCGGAAGATCTTCCACGGCCACGCCGGGCAGCTCTATGGCGTCGCCCAGCATCCCTCCCTGACCACCCTGTACGTGCTGCCGAACGGGACCGGCTGACTTCCTCGGCCTGACCGCCATACGTACCGCGCCAGGACACTCCAGCAGCACAACCCGGCTGGTCGGTGCCCCATGGCGTCAGCAGGCTGACCCGGGGGGCTGGCCGTCGTCGGCGACTCGGTGGGCGGAGACATGACCGCACGCCACCGTCGACCAGCTCTGCGTGCGGCCCTGTACGCACCGACGGACCCGAGCCCCGGCAAGTAACCGGCCCCACGCCCACTTCGGGCCCGCCGTGCCCCGCGGAGGACCCGTCCGCGCCCCCACGGCAAGCCGGCGACGAGACCGTGCCGGCCCTTCGTCCACCGGGCGCAGCACCGTATGCCGCCCGCGCTCGGGGTGCCGGGACCCAGGTAAGGCCGAAGATCTTGGCACGCTACCCCGTCCACGGCAGCGGATCGGCAGCGGGGATGACCGCACGCCGGGCCGACCGGCGAATGCGCGGAGCGCGTGGGCGTGGGCACTCAGGGACCGCATCGGTCAGACGGAGTGACGGAACCCGCGCAGAGCGCGTATGCGCACCGGTTGGCGCGGGTGAGCGTCGTGACGCGGCGCGCGTTCGAGGTGCTCCTCCACCTGGGTGAGGCGTGACCGACGCTCTCCGGGCGTGGCGCGCGAGCCGGGGGATCACGTGGAGCCCGTTGCGAAGAGGCGATGGCCCGAGGCGGCGGGTCGCTTCCTGCTCGCCGTCACCGCTCTCGACAGCACGGCGCGCCCCTTGCCATCCCGATGCCACTCCGGTTTCACCCGGTTGGACCGCGTGGCCGGGCTCGGCGGCACCGATGCGTGAACGCTGAGGGGTCGTAGGCCTCAAGGGAAAGCGAGAACGACATGACTGCATCTGCATTCCGTGGCTCACGGCGCCGCATACGGCGTTCCCACGTCGCGGTGGCCGGGTGCGCCGTCGCCGCCCTGTGCGTGGTCGGAGCGGCCCCGGCCGTTACGGGCGACGGCGAAAGCGGCGCGAAGCCCACTATCGTGCTGGTGCACGGGGCGTTCGCGGACGGCTCCAGCTGGAACGGGGTGATCGAACGGCTCGAGCGTCACGGCTACACGGTCATGGCCCCGGCCAACCCGCTGCGCGGGCTGTACAGCGACTCCACTTACATCACCTCCGTGCTGAAGAGCATCAAGGGCCCCATCGTGCTGGCCGGCCACTCCTACGGCGGAGCCGTGATCAGCACGGCGGCGGCCGGCAATTCCCAGGTGAGGTCCCTGGTGTACATATCGGCGCTGATGCCCGACGTGGGTGAGAGCGGCATGTCGCTGGCCGCCCGGTTCCCCAGCGCCCTCGCCACCGCCACCAAGTCCGTGCCCTACCGGGCGGGCGGGGGCGCCGGCGGGACCGACCTGTACCTGAAGCGCGACAAGGTGCACCCGGTCTTCGCCGCCTGCCTGCCTGCCAGCGAGGCAAATCTGCTGGGGGTCACCCAACGGCCCGCGGCCACCACGGCGTTCTCGGAGACGGCCAAGGTCGCGGCCTGGAAGACCATTCCGTCCTGGGCCCTGGTCGGCCGGCAGGACATGACGATCAACCCGGACCAGGAACGCTTCCAGGCCAAGCGCGCCCACTCCCACACCATCGAGATCAACTCCTGCCACGTATCACTGATCGCGCACCCCGAAGCGGTTGCCGACCTGATCCTCCATGCCGCCACAGCTGCCGAGCCTGCCCGCCCGACGCTCGCGAACACAGGTTCTGCCGGGAGCACCCGGAATGTGTCCGGTTTCGGCGGCATCACCGGCGCGTCGCTGACCACCGGTTCGGCAGCCGTTCTCCTCAGCCGCCGGCTGCGACGCCACACACACTGACGAACACGGGGCCCCGGCGGCTGTCGCGCCCGGGCTCCACAGAGCTGTTACTTGTGGCCGCCCTGAATGAGGTGCGTGGGAGCATCGTGCATGTCCATGCGTGCCTCCGCGTCATCACTGCTGCCAGGGCCAGTTGCCGTCCGCCGTCGGCGCGGTCGCCGAGGTGCTCGCCGGCTATGACGTCGTCCTCCGCTTCCGTGCACCGGTCTTCCGCTACCACACGCCCAGCAGCAGCGACTTCCTGCGGCCCGGGGTCAGCCTGTACGGAGTCACCGACGACCCCGACGAAGCCGCGCGTGCCCCGTTCGGACGCCTCGCTGTCGGCGACCCGTCCGACTCCCTGGCGCGCCTCGCCGACGCGGTCCCGTCCACCAAACGGCCTGGCAAACATCGACGCGGACCAGACGACGGTTCAGCCTGCCCTGGTCAGGCACCTGGACCGGCGGGCCGCTGCTCAGCGGGCAGGCCGAGCCGGGTCGTGAGGCGCGGCGCGGTGGCGGTGACCGGCGCAGTCAGGCGGTCCTACGTTGTTGGTGGGTTGGACGGGCCGTCGTAAGGTCCAGAGGCCCAGAGACACCGGGTATGGCTTTCAGGCGGTTGCCCTCGA
>NZ_JBFAJH010000106.1:0-7432 GCF_040655115.1 Streptomyces atratus
GGTACCTCACCCCACTCGAAACCCGAGCCAGACTGCAGCACGACTTCACCCCCGCAGCGTAAGCAACCGCTGTCCAAGATCAGGGGGGAACTTCACCCGTCGGCCGACGGGCCGAGCGGAAGAAGGCCGCACATGCCCTGGTCCACGAGCTGCTTGCCCAGGGTCACTCACGCCGGGCGATTGCCCGGCACCTGGGCTGGGGTCTCAACACCGTGCTCCGGTACGCGGCCGCCGCACGCTGGCAGGACACCTTCCGCGAGAACCGGCCCCGGCCCAGCAGGCTGGACCCCTACAAGCCTTACCTGGAGCGGCGATTCGCTGCGGGGTGCACAAGTGTCACCCGACTGCACAGCGAGCTGGTTGCCGAGCATGCTCCTGTCACCTACGGCATGGTCCGCGCGCGCATCGCCACGTTGCGCGGGGCTCCGTCCGCCGCACCGCCCCGGCCGCCGACGGTGCGGCAGGTGACCGGCTGGCTCACCCGTCACCCCGCGACCCTGACCGAGGAAGACCGGGCCGGCCTGAAGGAGGTCCTGGCCCGCTGCCCCGAACTGGACAAGGCGGCCGGACACGTCCGCGACTTCGGCGAGATACTCACCGACCGCCTCGGTTCCACACTCCCCACCTGGATCGATGCAGTCGACGTCAGACAGCTCCCCGGCCTCACCGGCTTCGCACTCCACCTGCTCCGAGACCTCGACGCCGTGACAGCCGGGCTCACTCTCGACTGGAGCTCAGGCAGCATCGAGGGCGCCGTCAACCGCATCAAGAAGATCAAGCGGCAGCTCTACGGCCGAGCCGGATTCGAGCTACTCCGAAAGATGATCCTGCTTCAGTAACACCCCGAGACGCCCCCAAGATCTGCGCGAGAGCCGAGAAGTAGGAACATGTGCTGCGACAGGGGTCCATGCAGGTGCCCAGCCGTGGAAGGATGGCCTCATGTTGATCCGAAAGGGCGATGCCGCGTAGGCATCCCAAGGCCGTCCGTGCAGAGCGGTGGCGGCCACGATGGCAGTATCCGGTCCTGAGGGTCCATGGTGTCTCCGCGCGGACTCGTGCAGCAATCCGCCGGGTCGAAGACCAGGAGATGTGGCCCAATGCGGTCGCTAATGCGCTCTCTCGTTTCGAGTGGGCTTTTAAGCAGCCTGGACGCTACCTGAATGCCTCCGAGGCCTATTCGCCCGGGATAGAGGTGGAAGATGCCCGTGATGACCTGGAGTGGGCGATGCTGCACCTTCCTCCCGGAGCCAAACGGGACTTGGGCCGACTGATCACGCGCATCGATGAGGAATTCGAGCGCCGTACCTTGCCGGAGCCCAACAACATCGAGTGGGCAATGATGGGCTGGTGGTGGACCAGAATGCGTGAACGCTGACGGGCCCCGGGGCTCGTGACCCTCCCCTGCAATCGAACGCCACCGTCACCCTCCGCGACGGCTCCCCAAGATCTGTGCCAGAACCCGAAACTCGTGAACATTCCGATGCCACGTCAGCGTCTGCGTGACTTTCAAACAGTGTCGAAGTGCTGCTCAATCTCGTGGACAGAGCCACTCACACGAGCCGCCCCAAAGGGACAGCTGCGGCGGTGCCGGTACGTGAGGCGTGCAGGGCTGCGTCGGCAGCGAGGACGGCGTGCAGGCCGTCGTGGAGGGTCGCCGTGCGCTCGCTGTGGCCGAGGACCAGGTCGCGGAAGGCTTCGTGTTCGGCGACGAGGGGTTCTTGTTTGGGAATCGCGTAGCGGGTGACGTCGCCTTCGGTGACGCCGCGAAATGCGGCGAGCGCCTCCCATTGGGTGCGGGTAGAGCCGTTGGCCCAGTAGGTGAGGTCGGCGGCGAGGGTGTCGGCGACGAGGATGCCGTGAAGGAACGCGCCCGCATCCGCAGTGAGAAGGGCATCCGCTGGGGCGGACGCCCCCTCAACGCCGCAGCCTGACCGACCGCGAACCGCAGCCCCGGAGTGCCGAAAGGGACAAGTTCACGAGAAGGACAGCGACAGAAGGACGACTCAGGAGGCGGACGGCTCGATCTCCCCCGCAAAGACGATGACCTGGTCGATGAGGCTCCGCCGCAGATGGACGACGTCCGTTCCCGCCAGGCGGGGGCCTCCATCCGGCGTGGTGAAGACCCACTGGTACCGGGCCCACTCGTCAGGCATGTCCACCGCTGAGCAGCGCACCATCGTGCCGGTCCCCGCCGGGTGGCGCCGGATGTCCAGCACGAACCGCTCGACCGCCGCGATTCCTTCGCTGCGACCCAACGGCCCCCAGAAGACCACGTCTGAGGTCAGGGCCTGGGAGAGCAGGGCAGTCACATAGCTGTCGTCCGAGGCGTTGAACGCGGAGATGAACGTGTCGATCGCGGAGCGTGCCGTCTCTTCCTGCATGCCCCAGTAATACCAGCCGTTGCGCGTGCGCTCGTCCCGCGAGCCGCCTTCCGATCACGGTGGACCATCCCGGTCACAGCACTAGACCGTTCCGGGGCAGCACCCGCACGCCCTGAACGGTTCAGCGCAGATCCCACTCTCCAGTGCTGGGATTCCATGCTCCAGTGAAGGAGGGGCCCAGCAGCGGGCTGACGAATGCGTGCGCGCCAGGAAAGGCCGTGTCCCAGGTTTCGCAGCCGTTCAGGCCGACGACGTCCTTGGCTGCTTTGGCATAGCCGCTCGGCCAGGACTCATGTGGCATCTCGAACTGATGGGGCAGGCGCAGTTCGATGGTGGCGTGGGTGCGGCGGATGGCTGCTTCGGTGTGCAGAGCGTGGTGCGCTTCGGCAGCGTCGATGGTTTCGTTCTGGCTGATGAGCAGGATGTCGGCGAGGTCACGGAAGCGGCTGGACGGGCTGGTGCTTCCCCATTCGTACATGGCGCAGATCTTGTCGGCGAGGTGGTCGACGAGGGGGTAGAGCCTGATTTTGGGCCAGTCGGCGGGCCAGGGGAGATCGGGCCGCGGCGTGAGCTGGACGGCTTGCGGGGTTGCGGTGATGTTGCGCTTGGTGACGAGGTCGACGTGGATGGTGTCGACCTTGCGGGTGCCGATGAGGACGTCGAAGGGCTGGTTCACGCCTTCGGCGTTGTTGCCGTGTGGCTTCAGCTGTCGGGGCACGAAGTTCAGGTGGTCCCCGAGGTCGGTCGTGGCCGCTTTCAGAAGTGCGGCGAGGGCTTCGCTGGGGTCGCCTTCGAGGCGTTGGAGATCGATGTCTTTGCTGAGCCGTGCGCGGGCCGGGTAGCGGACGAGGAGTGCTTGTCCGCCTTTGAGGAGCCACCCGTCCGGGTCTTCGGTGAAGACCCGGACGGTCAGTCGCTGGAAGAAGAAGCCGCGCATTACCGCACTAGCGGCTCCACCTTGGGTTTTGGCGATGGCCCTGCGCCTGCTGGAGCGTCCCTTCGTCCGCGAGAACCCCTTCGGCATGTGGCCCTTCCATCTCCATGCCCTGATCCGCTCCACCATCCGCACCGCCGATGACCAGACGGACGACCGATGGTCACCGCATGACTGGCAGCAGGCTGCCGAGCGTGCCTTCGCGGGAGTGGGCGAGCAGTGGACCACCAGCACGGCGCCGGGCCGGACGCTGCTGGTCGGGTGCTTGCGCCAGGGACTGGCCGTCGCACGCGACTTCGGCCTCGACCTCGGCTGGCTCGCGGAGGCGACCTGGCAATACGTCAGCGACTCTGTATGGGAGCCCCTTGCGCCGTCCACGTCGCGGAACCCCACCGGCACGCTGGAGCTGGAAACACCTGCCGACGCTCTGGTGGAGACCCTCAGCGCCCTCGCCCGCCGGCAACACGAGCATCGTGAACGCACCGCCGCCCGGCTCGCCGCAGTCATCAGCACCCGACTACTCCCTGCCGATCTGCACGACATGGCGGTCTACTACCGGGCCAAGGCTGATCGCGACCTCGGGCGCAGCAGCGAATCGCGGCGCGGGATGCAGCACGTCGCGGAGGGTGGAGGCCGCCTCGCGCCTGCTGCGCGGCGTGGGCTCGCGCACCTTGCCCGCCTCTCGGGCGACTTCCCTACCGCCCTCGCCACCGCAGAAACGCTTGGCTGGGCGGGCCGTCATCACCGCGTCCTCGCCGACGTGTGGTGGATCCAGGCCGACATGGCCCGGGCGGCCGCCGCGTACGTAGCGGCGCGGGACGAAGCCGAGCAGCACGCCGTCGTCGGCGAACAGGCTACGGCCCAGGCCCAGCGCGCATTCGTCCTCGCCTTCATCGACCCTGACCAGGCCGGCGACGAACTCGCACTCGCCCAGCAGCTCCTCACTGGACTCGACCTGCGCGCCACCACCCTCACCACCCAGATTGCCGCCCTCATCCGCGACGCCGGAACCGCAGGCGACATCGAAGACCGCGCGCACCTGCTGCGTACCGAGATCAGCAGTGCCGGTCTCGTCTCCTCCCAGACCACGCTCGAACTGGCGCTCTGCTTTCACCACGCCGTCCTCGGCAGGCACGACAAGGTGGCCGGTTCAATCTCCCGGCTGCGTGAACTGACCCACAGCGGCGACTACTCCTTCTACGTCGACATCGCCCACTTCATGGCCGACCTCCCGTTGCCCGTCGAGGCGGGCTCGCAGGCACGCTGGCTCGATGGAGAACGGCAGACCCGTGAGCGGTGGCGCTCCCTGGTCACTTCGCGGCGCGAGTATCTGCGGGCACCACGCTGAGGAGGGCCTCAGGCCGGCCCTGCGTGGCTGTCAGATCGTGCGCAATACCGCGACGACCTTGCCAAGGATGGCCGCGTCATCCCCGGGGATCGGCTGATAGCTGGAGTTGTGGGGCATAAGCCAGACCCGGCTGTTCTCACGCCGCAGGCGCTTCACGGTGGCCTCGCCGTCCAGGAGTGCGGCCACGATGTCGCCGTGATCGGCGGAGTCTTGGCGGCGCACGGTGACGACGTCGCCTTCGCAGATGGCCGCCTCGATCATGCTGTCACTCACCACCTGAAACCGACGAGTTCGCCGAATCTCGGAGGGCGCTGCCTGGGAACTGGTGGCGATCCTGCCTCTACGGCGTTGAGCCTGACGTGGGTTCGCTCGCTACGACTGTGGGATCAGCGGGCTCTCGGCCACCTCCCCTACGGCCAGCCGTCAAGGCGCGACGTGGCTACGGCGTCGTCAAACGGCCCCGGCATGACGACTCGAAGCGGCCCCGTGCCAGCATGGCCCGGTCTCTGCCGTAGCCAGCGAAAGCCTCTGCTGCACTACTGGGGCCAACTCGAGCCGCCCGGGCGGGGGTGTGCCGCAGTTCAGGGTCAGACCGCCACGGCCGCCCTGCGGGGTGGCGGTGTTCAGCGCTGGGCTGCCACGGCTGCCGCGGCCGCGGCCAGGATGCGGTGCAGGACGGGGACCGGGATCGCCGGATTGGTGACCGCCGCGCATGCCGTGTCGCGGTCGTGCAGCAGCCCGGCAAGGACGCGGGCCGGCAGCCGCAGATTGCGCATCGCGGTCCCGCGGACGTGGGCCACTGGGTCGTTCAGCAGCCGCACCGCGTCGGCCGGTGACAGCCGGGGGTCCTCGGCCGCGCGGCGGCGCACCTCGGCTTCTGGGTCGCGGGCGAGACGTGCGACATCGGCAGGCGTGGACTCCGGATCGTCCAGGGCCAGGCGGCGCATCCGCCCACCGGCGTCGCCGGCGTAGCGCAGCAGGCCCGTACGGGGGAAGTTGGGGTGGCTGCGGGGGCGGTCGGGGTGAGTGAAGCTGCCGTCCCACCAGCGCCAGACCTCCAGCAGCATCTCGGCCGGCGCGTCATCGCACGATTCGGCGAGGAAAAGGCGGACCGTCCGGTCCTCGTCCCGCG
Organism: Streptomyces atratus; assembly: GCF_040655115.1. Classification (GTDB taxonomy): domain Bacteria; phylum Actinomycetota; class Actinomycetes; order Streptomycetales; family Streptomycetaceae; genus Streptomyces; species Streptomyces atratus_D. The sequence goes on from NZ_JBFAJH010000106.1 coordinate 5,796, forward strand.
CCAGACGCTCCACGACGTCCGGTGGAAGATGCCGGGCACGGGCCACGCTTCGGCGGATGAGCGGATGGGACGATACGGCGAGGCGGCGTATCGCGTCGGCGTCACCGTGCAGGCCCTCGACCCAGGGCAGAGTGCGCGACATCGACGTCGGGTCGAAGTCGTAGCGCACCGCGGCACGCTGCTCCTCGTTGAGGTCGGGCCGCAGTGCCACCGCCGAGCGGATGTCGTCGTATGGGTCCTCCGCCAGGACGGCAACGCTGTGTGCGCTGAGCCGCGGGTTGGCGGCCAGCGCTCGGCGTACCTCCGCGTCCCCGTCCCGGACCAGCTCCGCCTCCAGCTCGGGCGAGAGACGGCACTGTTCGAGCGCGCGCCGGGGCGGGGGCAGCGCGGCAAAGACCTCGCGAGGCATGGGGACGCCGGTGTGGTGGGCGAGCAGCGCCGCCGTACGCACCGCGTCGTCGGTGTCGGCCAGCAGTCGCGCCCGCAGCGGCGCGGCGAGGTCTTCCCACCGGGCGCAGGCAGTCGCCCGCACCTGGGGATCGGCGTCGGCCGCGAGGCTGGGGAGGTGGTGTGCGGGGAGCCCCGGGAGTTCGGCGGCCTGAGCGCGGGACGGGCCGGCGAGGAGGTCGTCGTACAGGTCCTCGGGGAGTTCGACGCCCCAGGCGCAGGCATGCTCGGCCCAGAGCACGCGCCGGCTCGGCGACGGTTCGGCGCGGACCAGGCGTACCCACTGATCGGACGTGAGCTTGGGCCGGAAGGTGTCCGCGGGCCTCGAGCGCACCCGCGGATCGGGATGCGCCACGGCGGCGTCGAGTACGGCGGGCCGGTCGCAGCCGTGCAGGAAGCCCACCTCCACATCCAGCAGCCGGATCAGCAGCTCGTCCGGCGCGGCCGGATTGGACCCGATCCCCTCCGCCCAGTGCAAAGGCCATGCCGGCCGGCCGGGCACCGCCGCCCACACCTCGGCGCGCTCGACCTCCGTCTCGCGCCCGGCGGCTGCGGCGGCCTCCTCCAGCCGCTCCGGCAGTCGGTCGAGGGCCGTCACCCGAGGCTCGTCCACGCCGGGCACCTCCGCCAGCAGCACCTGCCCGTCGAGGGAGAGCGCCACGAACCCGGGGTCGCCGGTCAGCCCCGGCACACCGCCGCCGGCGTAGCGGACCCGGGTCCACCAGGAGTCGTTGCCGCCGATCCGATGTCCGAGGACGGCCACCAGGAACTCGCCGTCGGCATCTGCAAGGCGGCGCCACCACGCGGCGTCGAGCGCTTCCCGGACCGCGCCGTCGGGCGCCGCGATCCCCCGCGCGATCCGCCAGCCGGCCTCCGGCGGGAACAGGCTGCCCGGGCGCATGTCCTCGACGACCGTGAGTCCGGCGCATGGGAGCAGTTCGTGGAGTTCCTCTCGGTGTTGCACGCGGTCATGATCCCCGCCGACTCGCGGTGGGACAAGGCCCCCTCAGCCCAGGCGCAACCGGCCCTCACCCGCGTACACGTCATCGGCTGCGATGTCGTTCGGCCCCGCCCGGGCGGCTCGAGTTGGCCCCTTGAAGTTCCCCCCTGATCTTGGACAGCGGTTGCTTACGCTGCGGGGGTGAAGTCGTGCTGCAGTCTGGCTCGGGTTTCGAGTGGGGTGAGGTACC
>NZ_JBFAJH010000107.1:0-7001 GCF_040655115.1 Streptomyces atratus
CTCTCGTCCTGGGGCGTGAGGTGCCCCAGGCGGTCCCGGACCGCCACCCCGCAAGGCCCGGGCACCACGAAGGGCACGGCCAGCTTCCGCAGACCACCCACCACATCACCCCCCACCCTCAAGGCCGGACACCTGCCACCCAGTCCAACGAGCAGCGGCCACCAAGGTCACCCATTCGACCCCAGAAGAGAGCTTCTGCTGTGCCCGCGAGACCGCCCGTTTGTCAGGGCGAATTTCCGCCAGGAATCGATAAACCCTGCACGCGTCCTTGCGGTCGGACAGCTTGGAGCCGCGTGAATCCCCACCTCAGAGGCGTGCGCGAGGAGGTTGCGCATGCCGGACTGACGGAGAATCAAAATTGCACGAACTGCCCGCCGTTGACAAACCGCCCGGCCTCTTTTGTACTCGTACGGTGACAGGAAATGGCACCTTCACCTAGGGGAAACGGCGTGCGTATCGACGTACTGGGCATATGGGACGTCAGAGAGAACGGGGCGTCCATCGCTTCTACTGCGCCGAAGCCCCGGCAGGTGCTCGCCCTTCTGGCGCTGCAGGCCGACCAGGTGGTGCCGCGCACACCGTGGGCGTCGATCAGGTGGTAGGGCCGCTCGGACACGGCCAGGCCCCCGGTCTCGTAGTCGGCATCCCCCGCGCCGCCGTTGCCGGGGCCGCCCGCCGGGCGGGGGATGCGGTACGGACGGCAGTGCCCGGTGCGAAGCAGTTGGCGTATCAGCGGGTCCGCGGTGCGCCGCAGGTCGATCTCGGGCAGGCGGGCCTCGATGAGGACCGTGGCCCGCACCCGCACGCCCGGGCGAGATCTGCACGCCCCCGCGCGAGATCATCGCGAAGGTGCCGGGTCTGCGGAACGAGCCCGCCCTCACGGGATACGTGCGCACCGTCAAGTGCGCGGCGGCCTTCGCGACGACCCGCTGGAAGGCCCAGGTCATATAGCAGCCGTAGAGGGCGCGGGTGGGATAGGCGTCGGGGCCCAGACCGCGTGCCTCGGCGAGGACCTCGTCGTCGTGTTCGGTCTGCGGGCCGGTGTCGAGCGTGCCCGGCTCCAGGGCCTTGGCCCACTCGTACAGGCTCGGCCCCTCCTCCAGCGGGCCGTCGATGCGGACGCTGGCGTCGGCGGGTGTGGCGCCCTGACCAGTCCCGGCACCTGCTGACTGCCTCAAGCGTCACTCGAACTCCCGCCCTCGACAGGCCGAATTCCCTCGTGCGGATGGCTACACCCCGCATGATGCAAGCACAACCCACTGGGAGGGCAGGCACGTTGAGTCTGAACGCCGGTGTTATCGACGGGGACGACGGCCACGGCCACGCCGTGGTCATCGGCTCGGGCATGGCCGGGCTCACCGCGGCGCGGGCCCTGGCCAACTTCATGGACCGGGTCACCGTGATCGAGCGCGACTGGGTGCCACGCGGACCCGGGCGGCGCCGGGGCGTGCCCCAGGCGCGGCACACGCACAGCCTCATGACATCCGCCCAGCAGGGCCTGGAGCAGCTGTTTCCCGGCATAGGCCAGGACCTGACCGGCGCCGGAGCGGTGCGTGTCCGCATGCCCGAGGACATGCTGCTGCTCGGCCCGGGCGGCTGGCTGCCCCGGTTCGACTCGGACCTGTCGATGCTAAGCGCCAGCCGCGATCTGATTGACGCGGTGATACGCGACCGGCTGCTCGCCGACTCCAAGGTGGCCTTTTTGCAGGAGCACGAGGTCGTCTCCCTGCAGCCCGGCCGCCACGACACCGTCACCGGCGTATGGGTGCGCAGGCGGGACCGGAAGGCGACCGAAGGATGGGCTGCCCGGCGCCTGATATCCGCCGACTTCGTGGTCGATGCCACCGGACGCGGCTCGTGTGCCCCCCAATGGCTTGCCGAACTCGGTTACGAGCTGCCCGGGGAAACGGTGGTCGATGCCGGTACCAGGTACACCACCGTCGTGTTCGCGCCGCCCATCGGCCATGTCGCCGACTGGAAGAGCCTGTTACTCATGGCTTCGGCCGAGAATCCGATGCAGGGCATGCTCAATCCCATCGAGGGCGGCCGCTGGTCGGTGTCGATCTGTACCAGTGACGGCAAGCGATCACCCGCCGACCACGAGGGGCTGCTGCGCGCGGCGGGCGCCCTGCGTCACCCGCTGCTGCGCGACGTCATCGAGTCCGCTACCCCGCTCGGCCCGGTCTACGGCAGCGGCCGGACCGAGAACCGCTGGCGCCATTACGAGAAGCTCCGTCGCTGGCCCGACCAGTTCATCGTCGTCGGCGACGCCCTCGCCGCCCTCGACCCGGCCCACGGTCAGGGCATGACGATCGCGGTGCAGTCCGCCCTCGTCCTCGATCACATGCTGACCAGTCACGGCACAGCGGTCGGCCTCGGGTACCGGCTGCGCCGGGCCCTTGTCCACCGGCTGGCCCCCGCCTGGCACATGAGCACCCGCAATCTGCCCGCGGCGAAGGGGGGACAAGAGCCGCGGGCCGGAGTGCGCGCCCGGCTCAGCAGGCGGTACGCGGACCGGATCGCGGCCGCTGCGACCACCGATCCCTACGCGGCGACGCTGCTGCTCGAACTGCTGCAGACGGCCGCCGAGCCCGCAGCGGCGCTGCGGCCGGGCGTGCTGCGGGCCGCGCTCCGTAGCACGCGCGGCCCGGCCCAGGCGACGCCGCCCAGCGCCACCCACGGCCAGGACGCGCTCCGGCGCCGCTCCGTCGCGCCGGACGCATCTGCTGCCGGGGTCTCCACCGGATCTGCCCGGCGCAGACCCACCATGGGTTCCTCGGCACATTGGCCTGCCGCGGCGCCCGCCGGTGACCGGTGGCAGCCGTGAGTGCCGCGCTCCGGAACGCGCGGCAGGTGTAGCCGCTCGCGAGCCGCGCTGAGCGTGAGCCTACACTTTCAGTGCGACAAGAGTGAATCAACTAGCTGTTGTGTAAGAGCAGTTGAACGAAAGGCGGGCATCATGCATGGCCAACGATGTTGCGGAACATGGCCGGTTGTGCACGGAGGTTGCCAATGCGCACCCCGTCGACTCGCAACTCGCTTGAGAAACAGTCGAGTTATGACTGGGATTCGGCTTCAAGTCGGTTGTTCGGCCGAGTCGCGCGTCGATAGCGTTCCAGCTGCTCAGGGCACGGGCCCGCTTGCGCTGCGGCAGGCCACCCTCACCACCGACCGTTCGCCGGCCGGACCGGGTGTGCCTGTGACGGCCGAGCGGCGAGGGGAGAGCGCGCGGGTATGAGCACGACCGAAACGGCGCCGCAGGGTAAGCGCACCGGGACGCCGAAGGGCGAGCGCATCGCCGATTGGGCGGACGGGCGGCTCGGGATCTACAACTTCCGGTTCCTGATCCGCAAGGTGTTTCCTGAGCACTGGTCGTTCATGTTCGGCGAGATAGCGCTCTACAGCTTCGTCGTGCTGATTATCACCGGGATCTGGCTCACCTTCTTCTTCGAGCCGAGCATGGGCGAGACCGTCTACGACGGCCCGTACAGCCCGCTCCAGGGCATGAGGATGTCGGAGGCCTACGCCTCCACAATGAAGATCAGCTTCGAGGTGCGCGGCGGCCTGTTCATCCGCCAGCTGCACCACTGGTCGGCCCTGGTCATGATCGGTGCGCTCTGCCTGCACACGCTGCGGCACTTCCTCACCGGCTCGTTCCGCAAACCGCGAGAGGTCAACTGGCTGTTCGGCTTCGTGTTGCTCGTCCTGGTGATCCTGGAGGGCTTTTTCGGGTACTCGCTCCCCGACGACCTGCTCTCCGGCACCGGCATGCGCATCGCCTCGGGCATCACGCTCGCCGTCCCGCTGGTCGGCACCTATGTGCACATGTTTGCGTTCGGCGGCGAGTTCCCGGGCCACGACCTCGTGCCCCGCGTCTACAGCCTGCACATCCTGCTGATCCCAGGACTCGTGTTCATCCTGCTCAACATCCACCTGATCCTGGTCTTCTACCACAAGCACACGCAGTTCCGGGGCCCGGGCCGCACCGAGAAGAACGTCGTCGGCGAGCCCCTTGTGCCGAACTACACGGCCAAGGCCGGCGGCTTCTTCTTCCTGGTCTCCGGGGTGCTCGCGCTGTTGGCGGGCATCGCGCAGATCAACCCGGTGTGGACGTACGGTCCCTATCGCGCCGACCAGATCTCCCAGGGATCCCAGCCGGACTGGTACATGGGTTTCCTCGAAGGCGCGCTGCGGGCTTTCCCGGCCTGGGAGCTCACCATCTGGGGCGGCTACACCCTCAATCTCGGCATTCTGGTCCCGGCCGTCGTCCTGCCGACGCTGATGGCTGCCGTGATCGCTCTCTGGCCGTTCCTGGAGGCCTGGGTGACCGGGGACAGAAGGGAGCACCATCTCCTCGACCGGCCGCGCGACCACCCCACGCGGACCGCGTTCGGCTGCGCGTTCGTCGCCCTTTACCTGGTGCTGTTCTTCGGCGGCGCCAACGACATCCTGGCCGAGCGTTTTCATCTGTCCCTGAACTCGATCACCTGGGTGATACGGATCGGGGTCTTCCTCGTCCCGGCGCTGACCTACGTCATCACCCGACGGATCTGCCTGGGCTTGCAGCGGCGGGACCGCGACGCGCTCCTGCACGGCCGCGAGACCGGACGGATCCTCAAGCTGCCGCACGGCGAGTTCGTCGAGGTGCACGAGCGCCTCGACCGCGGACGGGAGTACACGCTGCTGGCCAGGGAGCCCTATCAGCCGCTGCCGGCGCCCGCGAGGGAACGCGATGGCGTGCCCAATCCCAAGGCCCGCAAGGAGGTATTGCGCTACCGGCTCAGCCGCTGGCTGTACGGCAACCGGATCGCCAAGCCGACCCCGCAGGAGATGGAGCAGGCCCTGGAACACTTCGGCCACCCGGCCAACGGGCACGGCTCGGCGGACGGGCACCTGGAAACCGGCGCCCGGCGCGCCCTCGAGGAGCGGGAGCCGGACCAGGAAGTGCACTGACCCGGCGGCCCACAGCCGAAAACCGGGCCAGGGAAGGCGGCGCGGGTGATCAGAGGACGGTCACCCGCGCCGCCGCTGTTCCACCGCCTGCGGCCCGCCGTTCGGCCTTCTGCCGTTCCACCGCCCGCCGTCGCTCCGGCGGCGCACGGCACGCGTCAGCCATCCGTGACCCGACGACCGTACGGCGCCGCCGCGGCCCGCCGCCCCGCGGCACGGCCGCCCAGCAGGTGAACGTCCGCACCGCGCGGCAACCGGCAGGGTCCGGTTCCCCTTTTTCCGGTTCGGGTGCTGTGCCGGAGTGTCCACGGAGGCCCGATGAACACCACCCCAAGGCGCAGGGATGCTGCCCGGGCCGAGTCCATCACCCGGGCGCGCACCGGCATGACGCGGGACCTGCGCGGCCGTCAGCGGCGCTACGTCGCGGCCATGGTGGTGCGCAGCGCCTGTGTGGTGGTGATGGCCGTCACCCGGAACCGCCGGCCCGCTGTCGCGGTCTGCGCGCTGGTCGGCGCGGGCGTCATCCCCTACGTCGCCGTGGTGGTGGCGCAGGCCGGGTGGCGCCAGCAGCGGGGCGCACGGCCCGTGCTGGCACGGGTGAACGAAGAGCCCGCCGCCCGCGTCGTCCTCGAACCCACCCTGATTCTGCCGCCGGAACGCAACACGGCGAGCTGACCCGGCACTTCACTGCACACCGGCGACCCCACGACCTCGGCTGACGTCACTCACGTCACTTTGAGCTGCCCTTGGCGCGAAGATGCCGACCGTGTCACTGTTTCAGCACGCCTACCCTGCTCAAAATCCGCCGTGTGGCCGTGGATTGAGTGCCGCGTCCCCCAGCTCGTACCGGCGAGACCGAGTCCGTGTCGGGTGTGCGGCGCTGTGCCCAGGCGGTACCGTCCGAACGCTCGCGGGACGTTGAGCGGCGAGCGGCGGACTTCACCACCACCTCATCCAGGCCTTTTTGGAGCAGGGCTTTGCGTGCAGGTTCCCGGATGGCGTGAACAGCCTGCCCGTGCGCGCCGGGAGACGGCAGCCCGCACGCCGGCGCCGGCCGATGAGCATTTCGGCCCGCCGTGCAGCCGGTTCCGGTCCCACCGGGCGTGACCCGCCGTGCGCAGAACGGCCCCGCACAGAGGGCCGCGGCGGATCGTTTCGTTCCCGAACCGCTTTCCCGACTCGCCGTCGGCAGCGATGAACCAGCGTTCCGCCTCTCACCTTTCCAGCCACTGCTCTTCGGTGAGCTGGGCCCGGGTGAGGTGGTGGCGGGTGTTGAGGAGACGTCTACCGCCCCGCACCACCCGCACCCGTCCGGCCTGCCACTCGACGACAGCAGCAGCATGCCTGGATTCCAGTGCCGCAAGTCGGCGGGACTTGCGGAACCACTCGCCCTTCGACCGGCAACCGCCCGCAGCCCGCTTCGTTCCGGGCGCCCCGAGCGGGAGGGACAGGCGGTGCCTCATCGTCCTGATCCAGGCCGCCGGTTTCTGGATGTGCGCCGCCTGGCAACGGCGGGCGAGCGCCCCACTGATCGTGCGTGGCCTTGGTGATCGCACCCGCGATCCGCGACGACGACCGTGCCGTCAGCTCCCGCCTACGCGCCGCCCACGCGTCCGCGCCGTGCTCCAGACCATCCGCACAGCGAGCCTTGAGATCACCGGAAGCCAGCGCACCCTGGTGCTCGCCGACCGCGCGCAGCACCATCTCGTCGTGGGCGGTGAGGTGCTTGAGGCCGCCTCGGATCGCCACACCGCAAGGCCCGGGCACCACGAAGGGCACGGCCGACTTCCGCAGACCACCCGCCACATCACCCCCCTCCCAGGCCGGACACCTGCCACCCGACCCAACGAGCAGCAGCCACCAAGGTCACCCATTCGGCCCCGGAACCCCCGTTCCCATACCCCCGCGAATGCACCGCCAGGACTCACTCCCGCACGCCACCACTCACTTCGGCTCAGCCCGGATCCACCGGCTTGTTTCCGGAGTGATCGTTTCGGGGTTGTCTTGGCGGTCGGCGAGATGATCTGGCTGTTCGGGCAGGGAGTATCCGC
>NZ_JBFAJH010000108.1:0-6683 GCF_040655115.1 Streptomyces atratus
CGCTGCCCAACGGATCTCCTCAGTACGTGGGGACGCCGCAGAATACGAGCTGCATCCCGCGGCGTGTGATTCCACGTAACTAATAGGGACCGGGTGTACGCGTAGGCGATTGGATTTCGGGGTATGGCAGAAACCGGTGCTCTCCTGTCCGATCTCCGCCCGGCACCCGGCCCTGTCACGGGGACGGCAGGCGGTTTTGCGGGCTTCGGTGCCGCTGTGGGCGGGACCGTCCGTTCGACGTGCGGAGCCAGACCGTGGCGAATCAGGACACGGGCGGGTGCCGCTACTGCGGCGGGCCGCATGACGAGGCGACTGCTGTCGCCTGTGCGGCTGGGCCTGCTCATTCGTCCCACTGGTCAAGGAGGATGTCGGCCGGGTCGGTGCCGGGTGCTGTGGCTCCTTCGTGCAAGGCCTGCTCTGCCCAGATGATTTTGCCGTGGGCGGTGTACCGGGTGCCCCAGCGCCGAGCGAACTGGGCGATCAGGAACAGTCCCCGGCCGCCCTCGTCGGTGGCCGCCGCTCGGCACAGATGCGGCGAGGTGCTGGAGCCGTCGGCGACCTCGCAGATCAGATTGTTGCTGTCGTGCAGCAGGCGCAGCCTTATGGGCTGGGCGCCGTACCGGATGGCGTTGGTGACCAGCTCGCTGACGATCAATTCGGTGGTGAAGGCCAGACGGTCCAGGCCCCAGGTCTCCAGCCGACGGGCGACGTCAGTGCGGACGCGGGAGACGGCCCGTGGATCGGAGGGTATGTCCCAGTTGGCGACCTGGTCGGGGTTCAGCAGCCGGGTGCGGGCGATGAGCAGGGCGACGTCGTCGCGGGGGCGTTCGGGCAGGAGGGCGTCGATGACGTCCTGACAGGTCTGTTCCAGGGTGCGGTCGCGGTGGGACAGGGCGTCCCGCAGGAGGTCCAGGCTGGTGTCGAGGTCGCGGTTGCGGTCCTCGATCAGCCCGTCGGTGAACAGGGCCAGCCGGCTGCCCTCGGGCAGCCGCAGTGTGGCGGTTTCGAACGGGAGAGTGCCACCGAGGCCGAGGGGTGGTGAGACGGGGATGTCGGGGAAGGTGACGGTGCCGTCGGGCTGGACCAGGGCGGGACCGAACTGGCCGGCGCGTGCGATGGTGCACACACCGGAGACCGGGTCGTAGATCGCGTACAGGCAGGTGGTGCCGGTGATCTGCTGCCCCTCCTCCTCGGCGGCGGCCTCGTCGGCGTCGATTCGGGCGACCAGCTCATCCAGGTGGGCCAGCAGCTCGTCAGGGGCCATGTCCAGGGCGGAGAAGTTGTGCACAGCGGTGCGCAGTCGGCCCATGGTGGCCGCAGCGTGCACCCCGTGACCGACGACGTCGCCGACCACCAGGGCCACCCGGGTGCAGGGCAGCGGGATGACGTCGAACCAATCCCCGCCCACTCCCGCCTGTGCGGGCAGATAGCGGTGGGAGACCTCCAGGGCGCTCAGTACAGGCAGCTCCCGCGGCAGCAGGCTGCGCTGCAGGGTGACAGCCATGGTGCGCTCGCGGGTGTAGCGACGGGCGTTGTCGATGGCCACCGCCGCCCGGGCGGCCAGCTCCTCGGCAAAGGACCGATCCTCCTCTCCGAAGGCCTCAAGGGTCTCCGCACGCCAGAAGTCGGCCAGCCCCAGCACCACGCCGCGGGCCCGCAGCGGGACGCTGATCAGCGAGTGGATGCCGTAGTCCAGGACCTGCCGGGCCTGCTCGGGATGCTGGGCCTGCCAGCTGTCGGCCGCGCGCAAGTCGACCTCGAGGACTGCCTGGCCGCTCGCCGCGTCCGACGCCATCGGACTGATGGGTGTGAATGTGATGAGCTCACCCACCGGGTGGAACGGCGAGTCCTGCCGGACGCCGCTGGCGGCCGCGCGCCGCATTTCGGTACTCCCCTCGGGGGGCTCGTCGCCCCGCAGGACAGGCTCCAGCAGCTCGACGGTGACGACATCGGCGAAGCGCGGGACCGCCACCTCGGCGAGTTCCTGGGCGGTGCGTGCCACATCCAGTGTGGTGCCGATCCGCACCCCGGCTTCGTAGAGCAGTTTCAAACGCCCCCGGGCCGCTTCCGCCCTGCCCGCAAGCGCCTGTAGCTCGGTGGTGTCCCGTAGCGTTACCGCGTTCCCGGCAAGCCCTCCGTAGGGGGCGGTGGGCCGCACGTTCACTGCCAGCAGACGGTCGCCCGCCAGACGCACCTCGTCGGTCGCCCCTCGCTCGGAGATCAACAATGCGGCCATGGACGGTTCCAAGCCGAGGGCCGTGACATGGCGCCCCTCCGCGTCCGCGGGCAGGTCCAGCAGTCGCCGTGCCTCGTCGTTGGCCAGCAGCAGCTGGCCGTCGCCACCGATGATGAGCACGCCCTCCCGCACCGAGTGCAACACCGCGTCGTTGTGTTCGTACATTCGCGTGATCTCGGCCGGGCCGAGGCCGCGGGTCTGGCGCAGCAGCCGTCGGCTGAGCACCGCCGCTCCGCCCGTGGTGACGGCCACCGCGCCGACCGCAGCGCCCACCACGGCGGGCAACTGCGCTGTGACCATGGCGCTGACGTGCTCAATCGTGATCCCGGCGCCGACCGCGCCGATTACCGAACCATTCGGTTCCTTGATGGGAACATAGGCCCGGATCTGAGGGCCGAGAGAGCCAACACCTTCCTCCCGTACGGTTCGGCCGGCCAGCAAGGGAGCCATGTCCGTAGCGGTGTGGCTCCCGGGGTGACCCGCACTGGAGGAAAGGGCGTAGTAGATTCCGTCCCGGTTCAGAACGCCCAGGAAGTCCACGCCGGAGCCCCTCCAGGCCTCCTCGACCCGCGGCTGCAGCACTGTGGTGGGGTTGGGTGACCTCAGAGCATCCACGAGCCCCGGAGAGCTGGCAAGGCCCTGCGCGACAGCGAGTGATTGATTGCCGGCCGCGCGGGTGCTCTCGCGTTGGGCCGCCAGCGTGAGCATCACGACAGCCCCGATGGCAAGGAGCACCACGACCACCACTTGCAGCACGAACATCTGGCCGACGACGCTGCGGACACTCAGCACCGAAGGCGACCCTTTTCGTCGGCTGCGAGCGCCAGTGTCCAAGAACGGTGCGTCCGGGGAAGAACTGGATCGGATGCGAAATCCGCGCATAAGTTAATTTTGCGCTTTCTCTTCAAACCCTGGAACGATCACACGGTCACAGACCGATGTCAGGAAGGGGGATGCGCACCAGTCCCCACGTCTCGCGGGCCCGTCGGGCGGTGGAGCACATGACGAGGTCGGGCACGCAGCCGCCCTCGTACAGCCACCTGCCCGCCGGCTTCGACCTGGCCGCCCGGGCGGCGACGGTTGCCGGCCGCGTAACCCCGGGGGCGAGGCCACCGCGCCCCCGCGTGATCGAGGCCGGCCCGCGTCACCTCAACGCGGCCAACTGAAGGTGCACCGCCGCGGTGGTGCGCGCGGCATCGCCGGTGGCGAGCAGGTCCAGCAGCGCCCCTCGCAGGACGGCGAGCACGAGGGAGCGCTGCGCGAGTGCGGCCTCGGTGTCGCGCAGCTCGGCGGGCTGGCCAGTGGCGAGCAGCGTCAGCCAGTCGCCGACCGTGTCGCGGGCGAAGCCGGCCCACGGCCCGTCCGGGTCGATGAGGGAGCGGGCATAGCTCTCGACCCACAGCGTCAGCAGGCCACGGTGGGCGTCGTCGGACAGCCACCGCCACAGCTCTCGGGCGACCGACTGCAGCCCTTCGGGCTCATCCTGCGAGTCGGCGATCTGCTGGATGACGACCATCTCGTCGGCTCTGGCCCGCGCGAGCAGGGCGCGGATCAGGCCGTCCTTGCTCCCGAACAGGTAGAGCAGCACGCGCGGGCTGGAGTGGATCTCCTCGGCGAGGGGACGCAGGGACAGCTCGCCGAGGCCGCTGCGCAGGGCGTAGGCGTAGGCCGCCTCCAGCAGCTCCTGGCGGCGAGGGGAGGGGTTTGTTTCGGATCGGGTCACCGGGCTAGCCTACTGAAACAGTCGTTTCAGTAGAAATGTGAGTGAGGACATGATGGCGGAGCGTGAGGTGGCCATCCGGCTGCTGGGCCAGCCCGGCGACTTGGGCTGGGTGGTGATGGCGCACGGCGAGTGCTACGACCGGGAATTCGGCTGGGACACCAGTTTCGAGGCACTCGTCGGCCGGATCGTCGCCGACTACGCCGACGAGAAGGAGCCCGGGCCGCAGGCGGCCTGGATTGCTGAGGTCGACGGGGTACGGGCCGGATGCGTCTTCTGTGTCCGTGCAGACGACCGGACCGCGAAGCTGCGCCTGCTGCTCGTCGATCCGAAGGCGCGCGGCCTGGGCCTGGGAGCCCGCCTGGTCGAGGAGTGCCTGCGCTTCGCGCGTGAGGCCGGGTACGAGGCGATCACCCTGTGGACCAACGACGTGCTCGGCTCGGCCCGGCGCATCTACCAGAAGCACGGCTTCGAACTCGTCGCCGAGGAACCCCACCACAGCTTCGCACACGACCTTGTCGGCCAGACCTGGCAGCGCCGCCTGTAGCAGCCCCCTGACAGGCCACTGCGGTGCCGGTTGAGCCCCGGCGGCGCGCGGCCGGGTCGCGCTGGGCGACGTGCCGGACATACCGCTCCAGGGATCGCGCGGAGACTGAGCCAGCCAGCAGCATCGGCGTTGAGGTGCCGCCCTCGGCATCGTGCGTGGGGGCACTGGGGCGGAGCAGGTACAGGACCCGTCCAGGCTCTCGAAGTCCTCGGCCGAGGCGGGCGGGTTGTCCAGCAGCCGCGTGTTCTCCTCGAAGATCTCCTCGGGCCCGGCGGTAGGAGAGCCGGGCCCGGGCCGTCTCCGGGCACACGTCCGGCGTCGCCGTGCCGACCGGAGCCTTACGACCAGTCAAGAACAGCGGGCCGCGGGTTCGGCGGGAAATCAGGCGGGGAAACAACTGGGCGCTACCGGACTGCCGTGGATCCATTCGGTCATCTTGCCGCGCTCGACCGCCGGGTACAGGGTCCTCCACGTTCAGGCACAGCACCTCACCCGCCCGGGCTGCGGACTGGAGCCTGTGGCACGGCGTGGCGCCCAACAACGGCGGCAACGTGCGCAAGTCGGTGATCCTGCGGTTCGGCCGACTGCGGATCAGGCCGAACGACCACGATCGGATGGCCGAGCACACCGTCGCCAGGATGACCAGGCGGCAGCGGCGTATCTGCGGGCACTTCGGTAGGCAGCCCGACCCCATGGACTGGTACTTTCCGACTGACCAGGCCACCATCATGGGTCGGAGCCGACAACCAGATGACTTCTTCAGCCACGTCAACGGCTGCGGCACGGCGAGCGCTTGGCGCTGTCCTGGCAGCCGAGGTGGTGTCGGTCGCGGGAAACCGGATCGCCCTGATCGCGATTCCCTGGTTCGTGCTGGACACCACCGGTGATCCCGCACGGGCCGGGCTGAGCGGGGTCGCCTACTTCGTTCCCGTGGTGCTGGCCGGGATCTTCGTCGGCCCCCTGGTGGACCGCATGGGATTCATCCGCAGCAGTGTCCTGGCCGACCTGGCCAGCGGCGTGACGGTGGCCGCGATCCCGGTCCTGTACATGCTGGGCCACCTGTCGTTCTGGCTGTTGCTGGTCCTCACGTTCGCCGGCTCGATGCTCGACGTTCCAGGCACAACAGGCCGCCGCTCCCTCATGCCCGACCTGGCCGAAGCCGGCGGTATGCGGCTGGAACGGGCGATGAGCGCGCACGAGACAGTGATGCGTGTCGCCCAGCTCACCGGCGGATTACTCGGCGGCGTGCTCGTCGCAGCTCTCGGGCCAATCCTTGTGCTGTACATGGATGCGGCCAGCTTCCTGGTATCGGCCCTGATCGTGGGACTGACTGTGCCCCGGGCGTCGCCTCGCAAGGCTCCGCACCTGTCGAAAGGCACGTCACGGTACTTCGCGGAGCTCAGGGAAGGGCTGCGGTTCATCCGCGAGGACACGTTGCTGCCCCGGATCCTCGTGGTGTTCATGTTCGCCAACATGGCCGACAACGCCCTGTTCACCGTGCTGCTGCCCACCTTGGCCGAGCAGGTGCTCGACAACCCGCTCGCCCTGGGGCTTTCGGTCGCCGCCTTCGGCGCCGGCGCCCTGGCGGGCGCGGTCCTGTTCGGTGCAGTTGGGCATCAGTTCCCCCGGCACGTAATCCTGACCGGCGCGTTGCTGATTTCCGGGGCCCCGAAGTTCTTCGTCATCGCTGCGATGCCCGGAACTCCCACGCTTGTCGTCACCATGGCTCTCGCCGGCATCGCTGCTGGACCAGTGAACCCGCTGTTGACCGCCGTCCAGTTCAGCCGTATTCCCTCGGAACTCCGGGGACGCGTGTCCGGCGCGATCATGGCCGCGGTTGTGGCCGCGGTGCCGGTGGGTATTTTCGGCGCTGGCCTGCTGGTCGCCATGACCAGCCTCACCACGGCTTTGCTCGTGATCGCGGCTGGTTATCTCCTGGTCAGCCTCTATCCCGCATTACATCCCGCGTGGCGAGCCGCCACCCCATGACCCTCCAGATCGATCGACCTGCCAGATCGGCGGTGACCTGGCCGCCGCCGACCGCCACCACCGAACGCGGCGCGCTTGTGGTCCCATAACTGGCAACTAGGGCGTGTTCCAGGTTCAGATCACTGTTGGGTCAAATCGCTCCGCCGGAGTGGCTCGGGACGGTAGACATCCGGGGTGACGCGAGGCGATCT
>NZ_JBFAJH010000109.1:0-6083 GCF_040655115.1 Streptomyces atratus
CACCACCCCCACGGCCGCACGACAGGACAACGGCCGCACGGACGATCATCCCGCGCCCACCGTCACCCTGCACGGAATTGAGCAGCAGAGTCACCGTCGGCTGCAAAGACCGCGTCGAAGGACTCGGTGTACTTCGCGTCCCGGTCCCGGATCAGGAAGCGCAGTGACTCCAGGCGCAGGCCCAGCTCGACGGCGAGGTTGCGGGCTTGTTGCACGGTCCACTGCCCGGTCGGGTGCGCGGTCACACCAGCGATGTGCAGGCGGCGCGTGCCGTGCTCGAGGAAGACCAGCGCGTAGACCCGGCGAAGGTCGACCTGGTCGATGTGCAGGAAGTCGCATGCGATGAGGCCCTCGGCTTGCGCGGTCAGAAACTCGCGCCATGTCGGCCCGCTGCGGCGTGGGGCTGGATAGACGCCAGCGGCCGTCAGGATCTCCCAGACCGTCGTGGTGCCGATCGGATGTCCGAGGCGGGCGAGTTCGCCCTGGATCCGTCGACAGCCCCAACGCGGATTCTCCTGGGCCAGTCGCAGCACCAGCGCCTTCACCGCGCCGGCGGTCGGTGGCCTGCCTGGCCTCCAGCGGCGCTTGCTGTAGTCCCATTTGACCACGATGAGCCTGCGGTGCCACGCGAGCAGGGTCGCGGGCGTGACCGGGAACACCCGCGCCCATCGGCGTCGCGGGAACAACGCGGACAGCGCAGCGAACCAGATCCGGTCCGACGGCTCGTACCGCACCGGACCGGTGAGCTGCCTGCGCAGCACCGCGTTCTCATGCCGCAGCACCAACAACTCGGCATCCTTGGCCGCGCGTCGACGCAACAGCACCGCCGGGTCCGACAGCAGCTTCCGCGTAACCCGATACACCAGTGAGACGATCACCCCGACAGGGTTCCAGGAGGCCCTCCTGGCGCGCCAGACCCACTCTGAGCAGCAGCGACGAATTTCCGAACGGCACACTTCGAGTTCGTCGTCCCAGGTCTGGGCTGCAGGCTCGTTGATCACGACGGGAAGCTGCCCCGGCCACTGCCATTACCAACACCGGCTGCACACGATCGAGGGGCGGCCCCGTGAAGACCGCCCCTGACGGGCCACCGGCCCACTACACTCACCACGCGCAGCCTCTGAGCAGGCAAAATGTCGAAGTCCTGCTGGAGTACTAACCCCTGTGTCGGCTACTGACTATTGGCCAGGGCAATCGTTTTGGACTTCAAGCGTCCTCGTCAGGCTTCCAGTTCAATAGGCGTACGCGCCGCACCGTCTCCAGATGCTCACGCATGGCGGCGACCGCGGCTTCGGGCTGCTGCGCGTGGATCGCCTCGGCGATGGCCTGGTGCTGGGACAGGGACTGTGCGGGACGGTCGGGCTGCTGGAGCGACTCGTGGCGGCTTTCGGCGATCTGCTCGGCGATCTCCCGCATGAAGTCTGCCAGCAGTCCGCTGTGTGCAGCGGCGGTCACGGCGGCGTGGAAGCGTCGGTCGCCCTCCTCACCCAGCTCGCCGTGCTCGACCTCGCCGCGCATCGTCTGCAGCGCGGCGTCGATCGCGGTGAGGTCGTCTTCGGTTCGGCGCAGCGCGGCGAGTTCGGCCAGTTTGATCTCCAGCGCCTCGCGGGCTCCTGGCGCCCGGCGGTGGCGCCTCCCTCGGTACATGCGGTGAGCACAAGAGACAGGGCGGCCAGTGGGGCTATAAGAGACATTCTGCATGTGCCACTCACGCGAGAGTCCTCTCAGGTCACCAAAGGTCCGCATGCTAGCGGCAAGACCGGAGCCCGCCCGCAGCGCGAGTCGCCGTCGACCGGGGCGCCGGCCCGAACGAGGGCGGTGCGCACCGGTGCGGGCAGCAGGGTGGCGGCGGCCGCGCGGGAGTCCGGGTCGGCGTAGTGGCCGGAGTGGGTAGCGAGGGCGTGGGCGAGCCAGTCGTCGACCGCCGCGACGCGGTAGTCGCGGTCGTCCATGAGCGCGCGGGCGGCTTCGTCGCCCAGCCTGCTCGCCACGGTCCGGTTGAGTCGGCCGGCCCCGGCGATGGCCGCCAGTTCGTCGGCTCTGTCGGCGATCTGCTGCTGCTCCTGGCGGCGCTGCTGCTCGACTTCTTCGCGGCGCCGGTCTTCGGCGAGCTCCTCCTGGACGACCGCGTCGGCGTCCGGGTCGTATGGTCGGCCGGTCGCGGCGAGCAGCTGCACGATGCGCTGCCACTCCGCGAGCTCCGCTTCACGGCGGCCGCCATCGTCGGCCGCGGCTTCGTCGCGGCGGTCCAGGTGCGCGTGCAGTTCAACCGCTTCGAACGCCTTCATTGCCTCGATGGGCGTCATGCCCCGCGCCCGGCGCCGCCGCCACCGTCGGACGTGTTCATCAGAACTCGCTTTCAGCTCGGATACGGAAACGAGGACCCCGCCGGGAATGCAGTTCGGCGGGCCGGTCACATGAGCCGAAGCTCAGTAGTTGTCACCGGCAGAGCCGGATGACGTGGCGAATGAGACCGACCGAAGCAGCGTGGTTGTCACCGACGAGGCACGCGGCTTGTCACAACTGCTCATTCAGCAGCCCTTCTGCCACCAGTCCCGCGACCAGCGGCTGGAGGGGTGCGCAGCCGTAGACGTTCTCCCTGAGGCCCGAACATGATCAGGTACTCGACCGGTCCGTCGGATCCGGCGTTCGCGACTCCGTGGGGGATGCGGGTGTCGAACTCGAGGACGTCCCCGGCAGTCAAGACGAGGTCCTGGCTGCCCAGTGCGAGCCACAACCGCCCGTACAGGACGCACAGCCACTCGAAGCCCTCGTGGGATACCTGCCGGGGCCGTCCAGGCGGCTCCGCGACGGCAGGCAGGACATGCTTGTGGGCGTGCAGGCCGCCGACGTACCGGGTCAGCGGCAACACCGCCTTCTCGTCGCCGAAGCTGTGCGGCGCCGTGCTGCGGAGCTCGGCCGCAGGGGCGGGTGCGGTGCCGACCAGTTCGTCCAGGGCGACTCCGTATTCCTTCGCCAGCTGCAGCACCACCTCCAGGGTGGGCTTGCGCCGGCGGGTCTCGATCCGCGACAGCGTACTGGGCGAGATGCCGGTCGCGCGGCTGACATCGGCGAGTGTGACGCCACGGCGCTCGCGCACGACCCGTAGCCGGGGCCCCATCGCCGCCAGCGTCTGGGCCACGTCGTCACCTGTCACCGTCCCCGTTCCTTCCCGCCGTGCCGCTTCACCGCCCTGTCCTGCAAGCTTGCCAGAATGGCAACGCTGATCGCGCCGAGTGGCCGCCGCGCCGCATGATCGATGGGTACCCGTCGGACGCCCGCGAACCGAGGAGAAGTCCCCCATGAAGTCTGAGCCGACCGCCGCACTTCGCCACCGCACCGTCGAGGCCCCTGCTGGGCGCCTGCATCTGGCGGAGCAGGGCACCGGCCCGCTGATCCTGCTCGTGCACGGCTTCCCCGAGTCCTGGTACTCCTGGCGCCGCCAACTCCCGGCCCTCGCCGCGGCCGGATACCGGGCAGTGGCGATCGACGTACGTGGCTACGGCCGCTCCTCCAAGCCCGCCGCGACCGACGCCTACCGAATGCTCGACCTGGTGGAGGACAACGTCGCCGTCGTGCACGCCCTCGGCGAGGAAAGCGCGGTGATCGTCGGCCACGACTGGGGCTCCAACATCGCCGCCGCCTCCGCCCTGCTCCACCCCGAAGTCTTCCGCGCGGTCGGCTTGCTGAGCGTCCCGTACGCGCCGCCCGGCGGCCCCCGCCCCACCGACATCTTCGGCCAGATCGGCGGCCCCGAGCAGGAGTTCTACGTCTCCTACTTCCAGGAGCCCGGCCGCGCCGAGGCGGAGATCGAGCCCGACGTCCGGGGCTGGCTTGCAGGCTTCTACGCGGCCCTGTCCGCCGACACCATGCCAGCCGAGGGCGAGCCCGATCCGCACTTCGTCGCCCTGGGCTGTCAGCTGCGCGACCGTTTCCCCGTCGGCCCGCTCCCGGCCTGGTTGAGCGAGGAGGACCTCGACGTCTACGCCGGGGAGTTCGAGCGCACCGGCCTGACCGGCGCCCTCAACCGCTACCGCAACATGGACCGCGACTGGGAAGACCTCGCCCCCCACCGCGGAGCCCCGATCAAGCAGCCCGCCTTGTTCGTCGGCGGCGCACTGGACGCCTCCACCACCTGGATGGCCGAAGCCATCGACGCCTACCCCACCACCCTCCCCGCCCTGTCCGCCTCCCACCTCCTGGATGGCTGCGGCCACTGGATCCAGCAGGAACGCCCTGACGAGGTCAACAGCCTGCTGACCGACTGGCTCGCCACGATTCAGGGCTGAACCAGGCGGGCTACCTGGGCAGCTTGGCGGCGCGTTTCGGGTGGGCCGCGCCGAGGTGGCGCATGCCGTTCTGCATCGGTGATGCCGAACCGTCGCACCGCACGTACTACGCCGGTGACAACAAGCGTGCCTATGTGACAACTACCGTGCGTCGGCTCATCACACAGGTCTACAGGACGCGCGAATTCCGCGCTGCTAAAACTGGATGTTGAGCCACTCCACGTCTGCGAATTTCACCTCCAGGCCCGCACGGCCGCCGCCTTGACGGAAATAGGTATCCGCGATGGCCTCCGCGACCGCATCGTGCAGGTCGCTCTCCGTCGCACCGTCCTCCCGAGCGGCGAGGATGGCGGCCGCGTGGGAGGAGCTGACGGCGACGGTGATGTCTCGTACCCGGCCCGCGTCCGAGGTGCCTTCCGGACCGAAGCCGAAGTACGCCCGGCAGGAGATGACCAGCCCGCCCGAGGACGCCGCGCGCTGCCTGGCCTGTGCCCTGACCTGCGGTTGCCACTCCGATTCGGTCTCCTGCACCAGCGCCTCCTGGAGCCGCTTGTTCGGCTTGGTAGAGGCACCCGAGAGGTAGCGCTGCACCGTCTTGCGGGAGACGCCCAGGTGTTCGGCCAGGGTCTTGGTGGAGCCCTTTTCACGCGTGCGAAGGACACGACCTCATGAGTCGTCGCTGAGCGGGAACATGACGCTCAATCGCGGCAGTCTACAAGTCGCTTCGGCTTCATCCCGGACATTCCAACGTTCCCCCGCCAACCCCCGGCTGCCCACGTGTTCGCCGCGCTGAGCCCGCACTACGGCATAGAATGCCTCGCCGCACGGGTCTGGATCCCCGGTCACAGACCCGTAGGCTTCCGACGCCACATAGTCCAGCAACTCCCACCCAGGCCAGTCCTCGCCCCAGTCCCTCCAGCTCCTCCCGGCCAACGCCAGGACCTCAGGCGCATCGGCCAGGGCATCCGGGTCAAGCACCGCTCGCTCGAAGATCTCGCCTCCGAGCCCGACCATCCAGAGGCCGAAATAGTCGAAATCGTCGTCCGAGCACCGGCCGCCGAAGATCCGCTCAGCCGCAGCCACCAAGTCCCAGTGGAATGCCTGACGGGTTACCTGGTCGAGGCGCAGCTGGAACTCGACGATCTCCACCTGGGACCTGCGCGACAGTTCATCCCGCAACCAGGCAAGCCGCGCATCCCTGCCCTCAGACTGTCGTCGGCAGGTCTCCATCAGTTCCCAAAAGGATTCAACGTTCACGCGGAGCACACTGCCAGGCGCCACTGACAAGCACCGAAAACGCTTCCGCGAAGGCCAGATCGTTTGAGAATGCCGCCAACACCTGGCCGCCGACTACTTGGCAGCTACGCAGGTCAGCGCCGCATCACCTGCCACCCAATCTGCGACAGGACATCCTGCCCGCCCAACTACGTCGAATAGCGGCTGTCGCTACAGTCACTCGACTTTCGACGTTTCCGTTGATCGTCGTTGGGGTCGCTCGGGTGGGTGATGGGGGCCTGATCTGGCGGTGCGGGGCGGGGCAGCAGAGAAGCATCGGCGGTGCTTGCGTCGCCTGCTGAGAGGGACCCGCCGATGCTTCCGGACACGACCGTACCCGCTTCGCTGCTGGCGGTGCTGGGGGGCTCACCCAAGATCGTGGACACCGTGCGTTATGCGGCGAGCGCCACCTTAACCGATCGCCGTTCGAAGGTGATCGGACTGATATTCCCGATGGCGGTGTGGCGCCTTCGGGTGTTGTATCGGGTGATCCAGCGGAAGACTTCCCGGCGGGCTTCA
>NZ_JBFAJH010000110.1:0-5873 GCF_040655115.1 Streptomyces atratus
CCCGAAGGCGGCCTGGATCAACCAACCCGCCAAGGAGGAGCATCAGGAAGAACCCGCAGCCTGACGTGTCTCACCGGAATTGACAGGCACCGAGGTCCATCCCCAAGGGCAGTTGCGGGACCGTGGCGTCGAGTCGTGCCAGCTCCCCCCTGTGGACCAGGTACGGCGCCGGGTGCCCACGGTTGAGCAGGGTCAGCACCTCGCCGTCGGGGGAGACCTCGGCCAGCAGAGTGGTGGTGAAGTCCTCGCCCGGCATTTCCTCGGCCGTCCGGTCGGCCTCGCTGGCCAGAGCATCATCGAGGCGCTGCGCCAGCTCGTCCAGGGTCGGCGTGTACTCGGCCTCCTTGCGAAATGCTCCGATTGCGACCGACACTGCCGCAACGGCCTGGACCCCCTTGCCCCGCACGTCGCCGATGATCATGCGTACTCCGTACGGGGTGTCCTGGACCGCAAACAGGTCGCCCCCGATCCGTGCCTCCGCCTGGGCCGCCGTATAGCCCGCGGACACGGCGAGCGGGCCGACGCCCGTCGGCGGATCCGGCAGCACGGCCTCCGCGACATTCCTGGCCATGGCAAGATTTTGCCCCTGTCGCGCAATGAGCCGATTGACCGCCAGGGCCAGCGCTCCGATCAGGCCCACCACGGCCAGATCGACGTACAGTGCCACAGCCTCGCGTCCGTGATAGATGTCCATGCCCACCGTCACTGCACACGTCACGCAGGCGACCGAGGTGGCAGCGCGGAAAGACAGCATGGCGCCGGCGACCAGAGGTGCGGCTGCCAGCAGAGGGAGGCCCAGATACGGCCAGGGCGCAACGAGGTTCAGGACTATTCCGGCTACCAGGGAAAGCCCCGCGAGCAGCCATGGAACCCTCGCCGACGTGAGAGACAACCCATCTATCATCGGATTCCCTGCTGCTGGGTGCCACGCCCTCGCCCGGCACACTGCGTGCGTACCGCATCGCCGGTACGACCGATCAGGTCGGGCCCTCCATTCACCCTTGGACGCCAGACTCCGACCCTACCCGAATAGTCCGTTTCGTCCGCCCGTGTGGTGGTCGTTCGACTCCGGCACCGTGCGCTAACCAGCGGACCCGCACGTCTTCCTGGCGTGGATACCGAGCGTGCGTGCGCAGGTCGGCGCCCCCTTTGCGTGGCAATCAGGTGTGTCCGATCCCGCCATCCGACGAGGCTGGGGCTGTCGACCGTAGGGAGACCGGCACTCTTCCCCCGGCTGCGGTGGGGTGAGGGCGTCGTGTACTGCTGGAGGAGAACGATTTTTGCCGGCCCCGGGAGCGCTGATGACGCGTGTTGTCGTTGCCACCGTGGTTGGTGTGTCGCTGTCCGTGACCGAATGCAGGTGCACGTTTCGGCGGCACTTAAAGGCCGCGGACAAGAGTCGCTGATGCGGGACGCTCGGCCATCACCTTCGCCCAGTCCCGATCCGCCAGACGTCGGAATGGCTCGTCCGTCCTATCGGGTCGCGGCTGGTCAACGACGTACATAGAGGTCACTGCTCCGGACGGGGGCGTGAATCTGCAGGTGAACAATGAAAGGGTGATCCCATGGGCGCAGTACATGCCATTGCCCACCAGCCAGATAGCGCTTCTCCCATAGAAATGCCACGTATCGCCGTGGACAATCGGGGCGTGATCCAGGCGTGGAATCACGCGGCCCAAGAGCTACTTGGCTACAGTCGGCGACAGACCCTTGGCCGATCGGTCACTGTGCTGCTCGCGGATGGCGAGGCTTCCACTGCCGGGGATGGATCCCCTGCAGGGCCGACATGCGTGGACAGACACGGCGAGGTCACCTTGCGTCATCGTGACGGGCATCTGGTCTCCTGCTGCCTCCAGCAATTCGCCGCCCTGGCAGGCGAGTTCGGCGTTCTCCTCTCAGTCGGCCGCACCGGCCAGTGCTGGGACAACGCCCTCGCCGAGTCGTTCTTCTCGACCATCAAGCGCGAATTGCTCGGCACCGCTGCCTGGCCAAGCCGGGCAGCCGCCCACACCGCGATCTTCGATTTCATTGAGGGCTCCCCGGCCCGGACCGCGTCCGACGCTTCGGAGTCGACGGCCTGGTCCGCTTCGTGCGCCGCCGGGGTGCCCGGATCACACGGGCGAAGGCCGCGCAGGTCGTCGAGACCGCGCGCGAAGTCCTGAAGTTGCCGGAGGCGGACTGGAACGCCGCCAGCGGCCGTACTCGCTGCCGACGTGACCTTCTTCTTCGCGCTGGAGGAGGAGATCGCCAAGGCCACCGCGGAGTTGTCGACTGTCCTGCCCGACACTCCGGCGTGCGTCCTCACTTCGTTGCCCGGCGTCGGCATCGTGACCGCCAGCGCTTACGGAGCCGCGATCGGCGATCCGGCCCGCTTCACGAATGCTGCCGGCGCCTACCGTGCCCCGGCCTCGTCCCCATCGCCTACGAATCCGCAGGCAAGAGCCGCCGGGGCAACCGGATCAGCCGTGAAGGATCGGTCGAGCTGCGACCCGCGATCGTCGACCTCGGCCGTGGCATGGGCTTCCACCACGCCGACTTCGTCGCCTACCGCCGCCGCCTGCTCTCCGAAGGCAAGCGCTGGTCGCGACCATCGCAGTGGGCCACCGAGCCCACCGCCTCGCCTTCTCTCTGATGAAGTCAGGCGCCCCCTACAACCCGATCCGCTGGGTCCGTTCTGTCGCCGAGGGCGACGAACGGCGCCGTCAGCGACGTCGGGGCGACGGGCAGGCCCGTCATGGCGACACCCCGCCGGGGCCCGCCAGCGACGACGTGACCTGCCCGGCATCCGACACCATCGGCGCTCAGGAGGCCGAAGGCAAGTAACTCCGCTCCCCAGACGGAGAGCGGGCTTGGTGGCGGGGTGCCGGAATGATGTCGTCGTTCCTATGAGACCCGCCCACGGCGGGAATCTCGCCGAGTAGTAAGACACCGGCACCCTCCCATCGAGCGAGTGCGAAAGTGGTCACCTGAGCCGCCCTGCGCAGGGCGAGCACGCGTATGTCAGAGTGCACCGCCGGGACGCCCTGAGCCCTCGCCTCTGCCCGGACGAGCCCCATCCCCACCCCGGCGCCGTCGTCAACAATCCGACGCGCTTCACCCCAGCATGACCAGCACCAGATTGACTCAGCGTTCGGATTACTACTCGCACGGTCGGTACCGCCTCGGCGCTATCGGGCGAGGAGGGCGCTTACGGTCTTGCCGCCGGCTGCCTGGCGGGTCACGGCGGTGTCGCGGGCGAGGCGGTTGACC
The DNA here is from genome assembly GCF_040655115.1 of Streptomyces atratus. GTDB lineage: Bacteria > Actinomycetota > Actinomycetes > Streptomycetales > Streptomycetaceae > Streptomyces > Streptomyces atratus_D. The sequence goes on from NZ_JBFAJH010000110.1 coordinate 3,250, forward strand.
ATGGGCCAGCCGAAGCCTCCGGTGCCGCCGTTCAGGTCGGGGGTGCGCATGCGCGGCGCTTGCGGGCTGCGGTCGTGCACGGCCACCTCGATGCTGTCCGGGTGCGCGGTCAGGTCCAGGGTGCAGGTGCCACCGCCGTGGCGCAGGGCGTTGGTGACGAGTTCAGAGACGACCAGGACCACGGTGCCGGCGGCCTCGGTTGCGAGCGGATGTACGAGACCTTCGAGGAAATCCCGGGCGCGCTCGCGTGCGCCGGCGATGGATGCCATGGAGCGCGCGGTTGCGACGTTGACGCTGCTCATCGTGTCCATCAGGCCACCCTGGTCTCTGGATCGTCAACGCCCGGTCCTGCCTGCCCGGTGCTTGTGCCCCGGCTTGCGGCCCGTTAACCCGATGATGACCGCCTTACTCCCGCCCTCCAGCACTGTTTCGAGGTGGATTACCTCACCGCCGAACACGCGAAAATCTATGTCGGCTGGAGTAGACATTGGGTGGTGGTGTGGTTATGGTTTCTCTCGTAGCCCAGAGAGACCGCGGGGCCTGGCAGAGACGAACTGCCGGGCAGCAGTACACGCAGTTGCAGTTCGCAGGACGGTGCGGTGGTGGAGTTTCGAAGCCAGGGTTGTTGCAGGACGGCGACGGGACTGACGACCGGACCGGGTGGCCCGCAGTGATCAGGGGCCGCCGTGAGCAGTACCGCAGTGGCAGTACCCGTAAGTGCAGGTCGAAGTACCCAGCAGTGAAGTCAGTGAGCAGCACCTCGGTGAAGGCGTCGGCTGCGGACGCGCGCACCGGGAGGTTCGGCAGTGGGGTTCTAAGCCAGAGCAGACGCACGACGGGCGACGGGGCTGGCTGCCGAAGAGTGGCGCCGCCGGCTGTCGCAGGCCACTGGGCAGTACAAGAGAGCAGTACCAGCAGTAGATAAGTGATTGATCCCAGAGGGAAGAACGGAGGAGCCAGGCGCCATCAGGATCGCCCGGGCGGACGTCTTGAGCCCGGGTACCGCAGGACATCGATAGTGAGGTGGTCTCCGGTCAAGCAACCGCGATCCCCGCACCCCCGACAGCATTCTGGTCGGGTCTGCGGAAACAGAAGGCCGGTGCAGTACCAGGGCCGGCAGATGGTGTAGCAGTTCCTTCGGGGCCCTGGTGCCAATTGGCACCAGGGCCCCTCCACGCGTTCCACAGAGAGGTGCAATGACAGCAGACGACTCGTACGGCCGTCTCGATGACGACGACTACCCCGCCTACACCATGGGCCGGGCCGCCGAAATGCTCGGCACCACCCAGGGCTTCCTCCGCGCCATCGGCGAAGCCCGCCTCATCACCCCGCTCCGCTCCGCGGGCGGCCACCGCCGCTACTCCCGCTACCAGCTGCGCATCGCCGCACGCGCCCGGGAACTCGTCGACCACGGGACCCCCATCGAGGCCGCCTGCCGCATCGTCATCCTCGAAGACCAGCTCGAAGAAGCCCAGCGCATCAACGCCGAACACCGCCGCACCGCCGAATCAGCGAACCCCACAACCGCGGCCTGAGACGGCTGAGACCTACCTGCCTCCCAGGAGCTTCGCGGCTGCCCTCCACACGTGCTGCCCGGGACGCAAAGCGTTCCGGGCAACTTCGTCCTCTGCGGTCCCGGGGCCGAGAGTGAGAACCGGGCCTCGATCCCCGCGAGTCCTTGTCGTCGACGACGTGATCGGGCCTGACGCGCGGGCGCTCAGTCAAGGACCGCGAGGTGGTCGGCGCCTCCGTGCCACTCGATCATGAAGAGGGTGGCGTCGTCGCTGGTGCGCCCGCTCCGTTCCCACTTCAGCGTGTGGGAGAGCCGGCGCAGATCCGCCCGCAGCCCCTGCGACGGCTCCTGCCCCAGGCGGTTCACGCAGCGGATGAGGCGTTCCTCGCCGAACTGCTCCCCTTCGTTGACGTTGCGCTTGCCGATAACCTCATCCGCCCTGGTCGGAGCTGGTGTGCGGGGTGTACGGGATGTCGAGCGCGGTCGGTCGAGTCTGCGCCGTCGCGCGGCTATCGATCAACGCGGCATGATGACCAACCGTGCTGCTGCGACTGGCCTACTTGGGCATGGCGAACGCGTTCGCCCTGCTGCGCCTGCTACCGATGAGCGATCGGGACAAGGACGTGGAGATCCTCGCCCTGCGCCACCAACTGTCGGTGCTGGAGCGCCAACTCGGTGAGGAGAAGGTGCGGTTCAGCCCGAGCGACCGGGCGTTCCTGGCGGCGCTGCTGCACCGGCTGCCGCGGGACGTGCTGCGGGGAGCGTGCGGTGTGGCGGTGGCTGGCCGCCGCTGAGCAGGACGAGGCTGCGGCCTTGGCACCGGGGGAGCGGACCCGGTATTACGGGAGGTTCACGGTCACCTCGGATGTCCGGGCTCTGCTCGGGCTGTGGAGGGGCAACGTTGCGGCCGTCCATCGTGAGCTGACCGCTCGCGCGGCCAGGGGCGAGGGTGACCCTCCGCCGTCGATTCCGACGCTGCATCGTGCGATTCGGCGTGATCTGTCGCTGGGGGAGCGCGGTGCCTGTCAATTCCGGTGAGACACGTCAGGCTGCGGGTTCTTCCTGATGCTCCTCCTTGGCGGGTTGGTTGATCCAGGCCGCCTTCGGGAGG
>NZ_JBFAJH010000111.1:0-5832 GCF_040655115.1 Streptomyces atratus
TGGACCGGACACGACCAGCACCACACCCGCAGCAGCCGCCTCGAACACCTCGCCTACCGGCTCACGGCCTGACCCCGGAATTGCGCAGCAGAGTCGACGGCATCGAGGCCGTGTGGACCGCGCCGCGGGCTCCTCGGATGAACGCGCACTGTGAACGGGTCGTCGGAACCCTTCGGCGTGAAGTCCTCGACCACCTGCTGATCTGGAACGAGACCCATGCCCGCCAGGTCCTGGACGCCTACGCCCGACACTACAACTGCCATCGCCCACATCAGGCTCGGGGACGGCTTCCGCCCCTCGCGCAGGAGCACCCGGCACCTAAAACCGAGCTGACTACGCACCGAGTCCTCCGCCGCCGAGTACTCGGCGGCGTCATAAAGGAGTACGGGTACGCCGCCTGATCAGCGGCGACGAGTTTCCGAACGGCACAGGGTCCTCCGCGCCGGCGGAGTTCACGACGACATCGATGCCGTCGAGCGCCGCGCGGTAGCCGCCGTCCGGGCCGGCGCCGAGGTCGAGCACCCGGTCGGCGCGCCGGATCCCGCCCGGCCGTGTAGGCGGTGTCGCCGTGCGCCCGCAGGTCGGACGCGATGTGGGCGCCGACCGCGCCGTAGCCGGCGAGGACGAGGGCTTTCATGACTGCCTTCCAGTGGTGTCCATGTTCATGGAGAACCTTTCGGCCGGGCCGGTCAGTAACGGCCCAGAGTGCCGCGGCGCTTGGCGAGCCGCTCGAGGCGGGCGAAGAGCACGACGCCTGCGCCGAGGATGAGCAGTGGCTGCAGCAGCAGCCAGCCGAGCCCCCAGCCGCTGGGCAGGTCGGTCAGCCCATGCCCGGCGACCAGGTCGCGCGCTCCCTCGATGGCGGGGGCGATGGGCAGGAACAGCCGGCCCAGGGCCGCGGCCCAGTCGGGCATGGCGGTCAGCGGGACGAGGGTCCCGCCGCCGATGGCGTATACGGCGACCGACATCTGGGTGATGACCTCGATGCGCTTGAACACCAGCGTCAGGCCGCACAGCACGAGCGCGAGACCGCACGTGCCCGCCACCATCGCGATCAGCGGCACCAGCATCTGTACGTCGAACGGGACGGTCCCGCCCTGCACGGCGACCGTGACGACGCCGGTGGCCAGCACGGCCAGCGCGGTCGGCAGCGCCACCACCGCGGCGCCGAGCTGGCGGCCCAGGACGAGAGCGGCGGACGGTAGCCGGGTGAGATACGTCTGCTCCAGCACGCCGGACTGGATGTCGCCCAGGTAGCCCCAGAAGGAGCGGTTGATCTGCTCGTGGATGAAGGTCAGCGCCATCATGCCGAACAAGGTGGGCACCAGCAGCTCCGGCAGGAGCTCGCCACGGCCCATGAACAGGACGATGAGCAGGTAGAACACCGGGAACGTGATCATCTGGATGATGAGTTCGCGCCAGCCGGCCACCAGGCTCAGCATCGCCTTGTCGAATTCGGCCGCCACGCCGCCGGCGAAGGCGGCCGTGCGTCCGGGGGCCGGTGCGTGGACCGGCACGGTCAGTGAAGTGGTCATGGCGTGCCTCCTCAGTACTGTCCGACGCTGCCGTCGCGGACGGCGCGCCGGTGGTTGCGGACGAACAGGGCGGCGCCGGCGGCGGCGAGGGCCACGGTGTAGGCCAGGGACCACGGCAGGACGCCGTCGCTCCAGACCTCGGCCAGGGACGCCCCGTCGAACAGCACCTTCATCGTGGCCTCGAGGGACAGCGTGGTCGGCAGGAACCGGGCCACGCCTGCGAGCCAGTCCGGGTAGAGCGACAGGGGCATGAAGGAGCCGTTGAGCAGCAGCACCAGTGAGGTGAGCAGGGACTGGACCGCCGCGATCTGGGGGGATTTGAGGGCGACGGCGGCCAGCACGAAGGTGAACGACAGCACGTTGGCCACCACCAGCACGGCCGGCACCAGGGCCGACCAGCTGAGCGGGATCGTGATCCCGGCCACCAGCATCGGGACCAGCGCCGCGGAGGCCGCCACCAGCAGGCCGAACAGCGAGGCGGTGAGCAGGCGTCCGGTCATCAGCAGCCAGGGCGGAGCGGGCGACATCAGCGACTGCGCGAAGGTGCCGGTGCGCTTCTCCTCGATCAGGTCGGCGACCATCACCAGCCCTGCGTACTGCAGGAACCAGTAGCCGCTGATGGCGACGAGGGTTTGCGGCAGCAGGTTCTGCCGCAGCTCGCCCTGGCCCATCACGAACTGCAGCCCGAGATACATCATCGTGCTGATCAGCAGCGCGATCACATGGCCGATGGGGTGCGCGATCTGGATGCGCAGCCCCTTGCCGATCTCGGCGGCCAGCAGGGACGCGTTCGCGCCGGGCGCCGGGCGCAGGCGCGCCACGGGGACGGTGTCAGACATGAGCCGGGGCCTCCCCCCGTACGAGGCTGAGGAAGACGTCCTCGAGTCCGGGCTGTGACTGGGTCACGGAGCGCAGCACCACATCGTGCGCCTGCAGCCGCGCGACCAGGTCATACACCTCTCGCGGATCCTTCACCCGCCCGGAGAGCGTGGTGGTGCCGTTCTGTGCGGCGACCTGGAAGCCGTCCGGCAGCGCCGCCTCGGGCAGCGTGCCCTCGACGCTGATCTCGTACAGGTCCCGCTGCCGGAAGCCGGCCAGCAGCTCGTCGGTGGGCCGGTCGGCCACGACCCGGCCGCTGCGGATCACCGCGACCCGGTCGCACAACTCCTCGGCCACATCGAGCTGGTGGGTGGTGAGCAGGATCGTCTTGCTGCGCTCCCGGGCGAGTCCGCGGATCCAGTCCTTTACGGTACGGGTGGCCTCTACGTCCAGGCCGAGGGTCGGCTCGTCCAGCAGCACGACCGCCGGATCGGCGATCAGGGCGGCGGCGATCGCCACCTTCTGCTGCATGCCGCGGGAGAAGCCGCCGACCTTGTCGTCTCGGCGCTCCCACAACCCCAGTGCGCCCAGGAGTTCTTGGGAGCGGGTGCGGGCGTCGGCCTTGCGCATGCCCTTGAGCCGCCCGAAGTACACCAGGTTCTGCCGGGCGGACAGATTCCAGTAGACGTTGCGCGAGCCCTCCAGCACCGCGCCGATCTGCGCCATCGCCGCGGGCCGCTCCCTGGCCACGTCGTGCCCGTGCAGCGCCGCGTGGCCGGCGGTCGGGGCCAGCAGCCCGGCCAGGATCTTGATCGTGGTCGTCTTGCCCGCGCCGTTGGGGCCGAGGAAGCCGAAGACGCAGCCGGCGTGGACATCGAGCGTGACGTCGTCGACGGCGGGCCTGTCCGACGCCGTTCCGTAAGTCTTCACCAGTCCGCGGATCTCGATCGCGGGAGGCGGGATGAGAGCCATAACTAGATTTCCTCTCTAGAGTTCGTCTCTAGTGACTGACTCTAGAGATAAAGTAATGCCATGGTTGATGTCAAGAAGGTGGACAAGAGGGCCGCGAAGTCCCGGCAGACGAGGCTGCGCATGCTGGACGCCGCACGGGAGCTGTTCGTGGAGCAGGGGTACGGGGTGACGACGCTGCAGGAGGTCGCCGACCGGGCCGGCGTGGCCGTGCAGACGATCTACTTCAAGTTCGGCAATAAGCGGACGCTGCTCAAAGAGGTGGTCGACACAGCAATCGCGGGTGATGACGAGCCGGTGGCGACGATGGAGCGCCCCTGGTTCCGCGAGACCCTGGACGCCGGCACGGCCGAGGGGCACCTGCGCGCCCATGTGGCGGGGACCCGGGCGATCCTGGACCGGGTGGCGCCGATCACCGAGATGCTGGCCGCCGCGTCAGCCATGGACCCCGAGGTCAAGTCGCTGTGGCCGCAGGGCGCCGACCCCCGCTACACCGTCCAGTCCGTGGCGGCCGAGGCGATGATGGCCAAACCCGGCGCCCGCGACGACGTGACGGCGGACTTCGCCGCCGATCTCCTCTACGGTCTGCTCAGCACCGAGCTCTACCTGCTCCTGGTCCGCGAACGCGGATGGTCACCCGAACGCTGGGAGCAGTGGGCATTCGACACCCTCCGCATTCAGCTCTGCGACGCCTGAACCCGATACCCGACAGGAGCGTTTCATGGACTTCACCGTCACGCCCATCGGCAGCGTCCACAACGACCGCACGGACGTCCAGATGACCGACAACTGGGGTGCCGTGCGCAGCACGATCCTCGTCGACGAGCGGTTCGGCGACGACTGCATGCAGGGACTGGCCGACTTCTCCCACGTCGACGTCTTCTACGTCTTCGACCGCCTGCCCGAGCGTGCGGAGTACAGCCCGCTGCCCTCCCGTGGCCGCTCCGACCTGCCGCCGGTGGGGGTCTTCGTCGATCACGGTCCACGCCGCCCCAACCGCCTCGGGATGACCACGTGTCCGATCGTCGCCGTCGAAGGCCGGAAGCTGACCGTGCTCGGCCTCGACGCTGTCGCGGGCACCCCGGTCGTCGATCTCAAGCCCACTATGGTCGAGTTCCAGCCCGTCGACGTCCGCCAGCCGGAGTGGGTGGGCCGCCTCATGGCGGAGTACTTCCTCCCGTAGCGGCGCCACCGCGCAGCTCCCTGCACCAGCACAGCACATCTTTCTGCTGGCCCGCGTCGACGACAGCTGGCGCATCGCCAACAAGGCGTATCACCGGCACTCTTGAGAGGCCACTCGGGTGTCAGCGTCGGTCTGCGGCTCGCGGGTGCCCCGTACCTGCGAAGGTGATCCAGCAAGTCTCCCGGACAGTATCGAGGAGGTACCAGATGCGGCCGCCGCCGGTCACCTCGATCTGCCATTGTTCGCAGGTCTGTCCGCGGTGGGTGCCATGTGCCAGACCCCCCTTAGGCGATGGTGGCGGGGTGTCTCGGTGGCCGGTCCGGGGGCGGTGCGCATGGTGACCCAGGCGCGGTAGGTGTTCTCGCGGGCCTGCTGGGCGAGGCTCTCCCAGCCCTTGGCCGAGGCGGCGTCAGCAAAGCGGACTTCCCAGTGGCCGTCCGGTGCCGGGGGCGCGGCACGGTCGCCGCGGCCCGCGGTCATGCGACGTCCCGAGGGTCCGGTACCGGGCCGTAGTCATCGCCGTGGTCCCTGGTCAGCGCGGCCAGCAGTTCGGGGTCGGAGTAGACCTCGGCGGTGTGCTGCCAGGCGATGAGCAACTGGGCGACGGAGGCGCTGTTGCCGAGTGAGTCGGCGGCGCGCATGGTGTCGACCAGTTCGACGGCGAAGGCGTGTAGATCGGCCTCGGGCAGGAAGCGCACCCAGGGGAAGGCGTCCGGCAGTATGTCGAGGAGCAGTTCCATACTGCCGGGCTCCCGGCGTGCCATCGCGGCCAGCATCCGGGTGGCTGCCGACACCACGGTCTGGTCCTGTTCGGCCCGCGCCGCGGTGGTGAGGATCAGATCCTCGCTGTCTCTGCGATGCAGGAGCAGTCTCGGCGTTTCCTGGAGCCGGGCCAGCGTCTGCTTGTTCTTGTTCACGTCCGCGTCGCCGCGCGGCGACGCGGACGATGGCGGCCAGGGACGTGGCTCCGCCGAGGACGACGACCAGGCACAGCGCGAGCAGGGAGCCCAGCGGTAGCGGCGGCCCCGGACCCGGCGGGGATCGGGTACATTGTCCGCGACCAGGCCCGCAAGCGCCGCCTGGTCGAAGCAGGCACCAAGATCGCGAACCTGGGCTACGGCGACGGTGACGCCGACGAGATCACCGACGCCGCCGGCATCGCGTTCAACGCTGCCGTGGCCGTCGACGAGAACACCGCTAGCTTCAATACCGTTCAGTTAGTGGACTCGGGTGGTGATACGGGGGCCGTGTTTGGGCTGGGGCCAGTGTGCGTGGTGGGAGCGTTTCGCGGCCCATTTCAGGACCTTGCGTTTGACGACTCGCGGG
>NZ_JBFAJH010000112.1:0-5773 GCF_040655115.1 Streptomyces atratus
TTGGCGCTCCAGCACCGACAGTTGGTGGCGCAGGGCGAGGATCTCCACGTCCTTGTCCCGATCGCTCATCGGTAGCAGGCGCAGCAGGGCGAACGTGCGTCCGGGCCCGCGGCGTGGTGTCGGCCGGGTCAGGACGAGAAGAGCATGTGGCCGAAGCTCTTGTGCCGGTAGTGACCGCCGTGGTGACCGCCGTGGTGCTGCGGGGCACCCCAGGCGGGGGCCGGCGCGGCGGGGTAGGCCTGGGGGGCCGGCGGCACGGGCGGGGCCTGCTGGGTCCACTGCGCCTCGATGCGGGTCAAGGTCTCCAGCTCGCCGTAGTCGAGGAATATCCCCCGGCAGCCGCTGCACTGCTCGATCTGGATGCCATTGCGGTTGTAGGTCTGCATCTGCGCGTGGCACTTGGGACACTGCATGGTCGGCTCAGCTCCTCGCCGTCGGGTTCGCCGTCGCCGGAATTCATGCCCGGAGACGATCGGTTCACCCTACGACGAGCGTTCGGCCGCCAACTCGACCGGGAGGGACGCAATTCGGGCACAGGCGTCGATCATCATCTGCTCCACCTCATCCGGATTTCGCCCCTCCGCCGCAGACTTGGCGAACGCCAGGGCCGCGGTCTGCACCGTCAGGGCGCGGGCCGGGACATCCAGTTCGGGCCAGGGATCGCCGAAGGCCGGTACAGCCGGCCCGTCCGCTGCCCGGTAGGCGTCCAGGAAGCGCAGCCAGACCTCGGGAGGCAGCAGTCCGGCCGCGTACCAGGCGGCGGGGCGGGCGAGGTCCCAGGCGGGGTCGCCGAGCCCCACGTCGTCGACGTCGATCAGCAGCCAGGAGCCATGCGCCGCGGGGTGGCGGACGAGCTGGCCGAGGTGCAGATCGCCGTGGCAGATGAAGTGCGAACGGTGCAGGGGTGCGGGGGCTTCGTCGCGGGCCCAGGCAGGCAGGCGCCGCCATGCGGCACGTATCGGCCCGATGACCGGGTCATCGGGCCGGGTGGCGCACATCCGGGACACGGCGAGAGCGGCTTTTGCGGGTCCGCGCATGGGAGGAAGAGCGGGCGTGGACGGGGGCACGGTGCGGTGGAGCCGGGCCAGGAGGACGGCGGCCTCCTCCCAGGGTGCGGCGTCGGGGTCGGCGGGGTCGACCGGTTCACCGTGGGGCCACAGGGTCACCGGACGGCCGTCGACGACGGGAACAGCGGGCTGGGGCACGGGGGGCAGGAGGATGCCGCTGAGGGCGGGGGCCGAGGCCAGGGCCGTGCGGGCGGCCAGGTCGGCGGTGTCGGTGTTCGGGGCGTGGGCCTTCGCGACCACGGAGCCGGAGCGGACGACCGTACCGTCGGCGCGGTCCGCGAGCACCGCCGGTGCCGGGCAGGAAGGACACGGGGTCCCGGCGCGCCGCTGCGGGTGGGCCGTGTCATGGGCGAGGGCCCCCAGCGCACGGACGACTGCGGTGGTCACGGTCTCTCCCCCGGTGGCAACAGGTGTGGCCCGGTCCGCCCGGGGCCCGCCGCCGAGCGTACGCGCCACCGCGCGAGCCGTGGCGACCGTATGGGGACGGTGTGGTGCCCCGCCACGAATTGCCCCCGGACAGCGCGATGTCCGGTCAGCTCCCCAGCTGACCGGACAAACGCTGCCGTCCGCCGCACCCCCGTCCCCACGGGGTTGTTGGCCGGATGTCCCGGTCCGGACCGCTCTTCCGGACCCGGGGCGCCGCTCAGCGCCCCAGCATCACGCCCACGGACGACGCCTGTGTGACCACCGCATCCCAGCCACCGAAGACGACTACGAGCAGGGCCGCCAGAGGAAGAACCATGGCCGTCGCCACCAGCGGGTGACGCGTACCGGACGACGAGCGGCTGCCGAACGCGGCATGAGCCCTGCGTCCCTGCGTGCGGATCATCGTCCGCGTCGCCGTGTCCGCCATGGTTCCTCTCCTGACCTGATTGTTGGAGCAGCAGGCGTTTGACCTCGGGGACGAGTGCAACGCCCGCCGCTTGAGTTCAACATTAGGGACGCGGTGAGCGTGGGTCGTCATGCCCGCGTACCGAATGCCGGGCCTCCCGGAGGATGAGCCGTGGGTAGTCGGCGTACTCCCCTGGGTGGAGATCCTGCGCTATGCCTTGGGGTCATCCCGGAGGGGGCGCTCGGATGCGTCCTGCCTCGGGACCGGTTGTTCGACCAGGGCGAGCACCCTGGTCGCCATGAAGCGGGCGGTTCGGACAACGGTGCCGCTGCGAGTGACTTCACTCACCTCGACCACCCCTCGGCGGACAGCTGTCTCCACCCGGCGGCCTGCTCTGGTGGCCACCACCTCGTACGTACGCGTCGTGTCTCCCGCGTCCACGACTATCTCCACGCGATCGCCCTTCATCGATCCAATCCCCCTTCTGCGACGGACCTTTGAGATCTCGCACGGGCCCGGGAGCGTGGATCCGCGGCTCCCTGACCACCCTCCTCAAGTTTCCCACCCGGCACTGACAATCGATCGCTGGGCGAGGGCGCGGCCTCTGAGCGCGCCGGGCCACGGGTACGTAAGCTGTGCCACGTCAGGCGGACCAGGCAGCGGGGATGGGCAGACGATGGCGATGATGCGGCTCCGGCGCGAGGACCCGCGTGTCGTCGGCTCGTTCAGGCTGCACCGGCGGCTCGGGGCCGGCGGCATGGGTGTCGTCTATCTCGGTTCGGACCGGCGCGGCCAGCGGGTGGCGCTCAAGGTGATCCGCCCGGATCTCGCCGAGGACCAGGAGTTCCGTTCGCGTTTCGCGCGCGAGGTGTCGGCGGCGCGGCGGATCCGCGGCGGCTGCACGGCGCGTCTGGTGGCCGCCGATCTGGAGGCGGACCGGCCGTGGTTCGCGACACAATACGTCCCCGGGCCCTCGCTGCACGACAAGGTGGCCGAGGAAGGTCCGCTGTCGGCGGCCGAGGTGGCGTCGATCGGGGCGGCGCTCTCCGAGGGGCTCGTGGCGGTGCACGAGGCGGGTGTCGTCCACCGCGATCTGAAGCCGTCGAACATCCTCCTCTCCCCCAAGGGCCCCCGGATCATCGACTTCGGGATCGCCTGGGCGACCGGGGCCAGCACGCTCACGCATGTCGGTACGGCGGTGGGCTCGCCGGGATTCCTCGCGCCCGAGCAGGTGCGGGGCGCGGCGGTGACGCCCGCGACGGACGTGTTCTCGCTCGGTGCCACGCTGGCGTACGCGGCAATGGCCGACTCGCCTTTCGGGCACGGCAGTTCCGAGGTGATGCTCTACCGCGTGGTGCACGAGGAACCGCAGTTGTACGACGTGCACGACGCGCTGGCGCCGCTGGTGAGCGCCTGTCTGGCCAAGGATCCGGAGGAGCGGCCGAGCACACTTCAACTCTCCATGCGACTCAAGGAGATCGCGGCCCGCGAGGCACAGGGCCTGCACGAGAGCCGACCGCCCGCCCAGCGCTCGGCGCAGGAGCTGGACCGGCCGACCGGCCGGCTCGACGGCCCGTACACCGAACAGCAGACCCGGCGTGCGGCGGGCTCGCCGGCGCCCCGTCCGCAGAGCCGGCAGGCGTCGGCGCCTTCGCGTGGTTCGTCGCCCCGCACCGGTGGTTCATCGCCCCGCACCGGTGGTTCGCGCCCTCAGCAGCCGGCGCGCAGTACGACACGCTCCGGCAAGCGCCCACAGGGCACGAACGGGACGAACGGCCGGCCGGGCACGCGGCCCGGCGCCCGCACGACCTCGACGGGCCGGCGTCCCGCCAATCCGCGGCTGCTGCGGCAGCGGCTCGTCGTCTTCGTCGTGGTGACGCTGCTCGTCGCGCTGGGCATCGCGGCGGCGCAGGGCTGCCAGGGGCCGGCCCGCGGGCTGGGCGCCGTGGACACCCCCGGGCAGCACGGGCAGCACCAGACGCTGCGGCCCGACGATCCACGTCGGTGGACGGCAGGCGGTCAGTCCTGCGGGCGACCCGTCGCCACCGCGTAGAACGCGACCGCGGCGGCCGCACCCACGTTCAGCGAGTCGACGCCGTGCGCCATCGGGATCCGTACCCATTCGTCGGCGGCCACCAGGGCCTGCGTGGACAGTCCGTCGCCCTCGGCACCGAGCATCAGCGCCACCTTGTCCATCCGGTGCGGCGCCGCCTCCTCGATGCTGCCGGCCTTGTCGTCCGGAGTGAGGGCGAGAAGCTTGAACCCCGCTTCCCGTACGGTCTCCAGGGCCTTGGGCCAGGTCTCGAGACGGGCGTACGGAACGGAGAACACCCCACCCATGGAGACCTTGACGGAGCGTCGGTAGAGCGGGTCCGCACAGTCCGGGGAGAGCAGCACCGCGTCCATCCCGAGGGCGGCGGCGCTGCGGAAGATGGCTCCGTACCTCTACCGGTCGCTGGGCTTCACCGGATACGGCCGTCTGCCCGACTTCGTCGCCGTCGGCGAGCGCCGCTACGACAAGGTCTTCTACATGCTGGACTTCCGCCGACAAGGCTGACCGCTGCCACACACGAAAACCTGGCGGCGACCCGTGGCGCTTCGCGATCTTTCATGCGAGATGATCACGATATGCGTTGGGGATGGACTGTACGACGCCTTCGTGATGCCCGACGGCACGGTCACCCTGGAAATCGGCGACAGCCAAGGGCACGACGTGGATGCCGCCGCCTACATGGGACAGGTACGCACCTCCATCCGCGCGATCGCCTCACACGAACCGGAGCCGGCAGCCGTGCTGACGCGCACCAACGAACTGCTTGTCACGATGGACGCGGCACGATTCGCCAGCTGCACCATGCTGTACATCGATCCACGCGACGGGTCACCGGCGCCAGCGCAGGCCATGTGCCGTTGCTGTGCGCACGCGCTGGCCGGTGGGCCTGCGGTCGAGCCGGGCTTTTCTCCATGCCGTCAGGGTCGGCTCGATCAGGGCCCATCGGGTGTCGGACAGGTCGCTGGGGTATGGCCTGCGCTGACTCACGCCGTAGCGTTGGCACGGGAGGGCCGGAAGGTACCGTTCCGCTGATCACCGGGAGGAGGTTCTGTCGCATCCTCAAACCAGACGGACTTCCAGCGGTAGAAGCGAGCGAAACGGATGGCAAGCTCCGAGCGGCAGGAGGTTACGAACCTCGCATGCCGCTCGAACCACCGCAAAGCAAGTCAGTGACGAAAGCCGCTTTTCGAAAACAGATATACGTAAACGTCCTCTGACACGCCATCCGCTGACACCAAACCGAGAGATCGCAGACGGCGGGGCGGCAGCGCTGGATCTTTCGTGTCTGGCAAGCTGTGGCGCGTCCGAGTAGCCGGGCCGTGCGGCGAAATCAACGGGCGGCTGAGCGCGCCGCAACCGCTCGTGTGCGGCCGCTGTTGGGCAAACGAGTGGACGTGACGATCTCGAGCGCCGAACCTTTAGCTGGCCGGTCTCGCTGCTGTTGTCGGCCCCGCACCCGTGGTCGTAACGGCGTGCCCGTACCGCCCCTTTCCCGTACCGGCCCTTTCGCTTTCCGATCTTCCCGCGTACCGGTCGTCCCGCGTACCCGCTGTCCCCCCGTGGCGGCTGCCCCGCGTCCTCGCGGAGCGGGCATCATCCCCGCGCCCGGCATTCACCGCTCCCGGGCCGCCCGGCCGCCGGACAGGGTACGGGTCACCCCGCCGGGCGGAGCGTCCGCCGGGCGGGGTGACCCGAGAGGTGCCCGGACTCGGCCGCCCGGCGCACGCGCACCCGGATCGACCGCAGGGAGTGGGCCCCCGTGCCGCTCTCCCCGGTCGAGGCGGTCCCGCTGATCGCCCCGGCGCCGCTGCTCATCGTGCA
>NZ_JBFAJH010000113.1:0-5382 GCF_040655115.1 Streptomyces atratus
GGTACCTCACCCCACTCGAAACCCGAGCCAGACTGCAGCACGACTTCACCCCCGCAGCGTAAGCAACCGCTGTCCAAGATCAGGGGGGAACTTCATACTGACCCAGGGCCTGCCAGCCGATGGTTCCGTTCTGGACGGAGTGGGCTTCGTCCGCGCGGACGATCTCGCCCGCGGGCTTGCTGTCCGCGATGTGTCCCAGGATCGAGAGCAGGTCGTCGTCGGCGAAGCGCCCGGCCGTGGCGGCCAGACCGAGAGCCTGGTCGACTCTGTCGTTGCCCAGGACGGTGGCCAGCTCGACCGCGCGGGCCATCTTGGCGCGGATACGGACCGCGCCCGCGGGTCCGGCTTCCTTGAGCCAGCGACCCGCGACGCCATGGACGTGTTCATCAAGCTGGACACCGATGGAGACGGCGCGATCTCGCGCCAGGAATTCATCCGCGCGGTCCGTGAGCACTACCTCTCCGACAACCCCGACGCACCGGGCAGCCTGTTCTTCGGGCACCACTGACCCACCCTCTTCGAAGCACACAGCGAGCGCCGGATCGGTCTGACTCGCCCCTTGCCTCGCTGTCGTACCTCGACGGCGGGGCATCGCCCTATGCGTCACCGGTCGAGCACACGATCTGGCGGAGTGCTGCTGCTTCTCGTGAACATCGAACACGATCCCCAGGGCGCGACCAATCCCATGAACAGCCGCTGTTGCAGCTCATGAACAAAACCACCCCGTCCGAAGGCTCCTAACGGGGAGGACCTTTCCTCGGGCGGTCGTGCTCTGCTCGGAGCCGAAACGTGCGTCGATGACGAGGGCCCGACCGTGGCCCCGTCGGCCCCCGTACGGTCCGAGCGCAGAGCAGGGACGTACGGGGGCGCAGGGGTGAGGCAGGATCAGGCCGCCGGCGGCTGGCTGGAGGGGGCAGCCTGGTCGGAGGGCTGGTCCAGCTGTTGCTGGCGGCGCCGCTGCTCGTTGAGGTGGCCTTCGACGCGCTGGGTGAACAGCTTCAGCGCCTCGACTTCCCCGACCTCGCTGTAGGGGCCGATACCCAGGGTGACGGCGTTGGCCTCCTCCTCGATGGCGTCGGCGGTCTGCTGGAGGAAGTAGCTGCGCTCGCGGAATTTGTAGTAGCCGGTGAACATCGCGGCCACCGTGATAGCGAAGCTGATGACGGTTAGGGTGACGCTCTGCCAGGTCAGCTCCTTGCCGGTGTCCAGGGCCGCGATCGTGGTCGTGGAGGCTGAGCCGATCACGATGAGGGTCTGCAGGCTGTTGTGGATCCGCCGGTACTTGCGGCTGTCGGCCTGGTATTGCTCGATCGCGGTGGTGACTTCCTCGCGGTAGAGGTCGCGGCGGTCGTCCAGGGCGGGGCGCCCGTCGACCTTCTGTTTCCACAGCTTCTCCTGTGCGGAGGCTAGCTGCGCCTCGGCACGTTGAAGGGTGGGGAGGCCGCGCCCGGCGAAGTGCACCCCGACCAGCGCCAGTAGGGACATCAGGAGCAGGCTGCCGCAGATCAGATCACCCAGGACGAGCCGCGCCGGGTCGCCCGTGGTGAGCGCGGCGATGCCCGTGCCGATGACGGCGGTGGGTAAGGACAGCCAGCTGACCGCCCATCCGGCGCGCCAGATGAGGTCCAGCCGCCGGCGCCGGGCGAGCTTCTCCTGTGCGTCGATGACAAGGTTGGTGGTCACCACGTAAACCCGTTCGCCGGCGTCCCGCTTGCGGGCGCTGATCAGTTCGTCCGCCCCGGATCCAGGCACTCGCCCTGCTAGGCACGGCGGATGAGGCGGCGGACGGTGATGATCGTGTCCGCCAGGTCGAAGCTCACCAGCGCCAGCGCTGACTGGTCTTCGCGGACCGCTGGGTCGGGGACGACGAGCGCGGTCTCGGACTCGGTCGGGGCTTCCCTCTGGGCCTCTTCGACGATCGCCACGCCCTCGCTGGGGATCGCATCACTGGCCGAGGAGCCGCGACGGCATCCACGATCTCGCCGATGGCGGCCTGAGACACGTCCTGTGGGCTGTCCACGACGACCGGCTCCGAGGCGGCGAGTACTTCCCAGCCGGGTCCGTGAGCGTTAACCCCGGCTATTCACGGGAATTGGGCGAGCTGACGACCTGACAGCAGAAAGGTGCCGCTGACCTGCGAGGATGCGAGTGTCTAGGTCGTATCCGGTGCAGGAGTCAGGACACCTTTCTGGTGAGCGAGCGTACAGGGTGGGAGCGCGGCCTGTCGGTGACGGCCGATGGGAAGAGGCTGGTCGGGCACGCGGGGGCGGTGCTGCTGCGGAAGCTCGCGGACCGGGTCGGGCTCACGCGGGGCCTGGCGGGCGTGCTGCCCTGGAGCAGGGCGAACGGCTGGCGGGAGCGGGCCGGAGTACTCGTCCAACTCGCGGTCGCGATCGTGCTCGGGGCACGGAGTCTGCTGGAGGCCGAGCATCTCCAGCTGCACCACCAGGGCCTGTTCGGGCCGGCCGTCTCGGACTCGACCATGCGCCGGGTGCTGGCCGGGCTCGACGAACAGACCCTGCACAAGATCGCGAAGGTGCGGCGGCGGGTGCGCCGTCATGTGTGGACCCTGCTGCGCCTGCGCCCGGGCGGCTTTCCCTTTCTCACCGTCGCCGGACGCACCCTGACCGGTTGGATCGTCGTGGACCTGGACGCCACGGTCATCACCAGCGCTTCCAAGAAGGAAGGTGCGGCGGCCACGTTCAAGCGTACGTTCGGGTTCCACCCGCTGGCCGGCTGGTGCGCGAACACCGGTGAGAGCCTCGCCATGGAACTGCGAGCCGGCAACGCGGGGGCAAACACCGTCGAAGACCACCTGCGCGTGCTGACCGCCTGCCTGGATCAGATCCCGCACTCCTCGCAGGCCAAGCTGCTGATCCGCGTCGATGGTGCAGGCGCCACGCACGGCTTGCTGGACCACCTCGAAGCCCTGAACATCACACGACGCACGGTCCGCTACACGGTCGGCTGGAAGATCACCGATGAGGACGAGGCCGCGATCGCCACGCTCCCCGCCAGCGCGTGGCAGACCTCGCTCACACAGGAGGGCGAACTCCAAGCGGGCTACGAGATAGCTGAGTTGACCGGGGCCAACACCCGAGAGGACTGGCCGGAGGGGATGCGGGGCCCTGGGCGACGGCGTTCACAACCAGCTGGCGCAGGCTCACCGACCTCCCAGCTGTCACCTGACGGCCCGACCCCGCCCCGACGAGTCCCAGGAAGGAGAGGACCGACGGCACCCCGGGCCCGTGGAACCCGGCGCACCCGCGGCGTCACGCGACGGCCTGCCCTCCACCGGCAGAGGACATAACAGGCGAACCGTCGGACCAATCAACGACCGAGCCCCCCTGAAGAATCGAGGTTAAGGCGACCACGCTCGGGTGACTACGTCGACGTGTAGTATTCCGTAACCCGTAATCTGTAATTCCCGATTCGTTACCCATAGTCGGTTAATGGCTATGGGTAACGGACTCCGTAATAACCCGCATAAACGCGTACTCGAAAAAACTTCACGGAGTCGCACAACCATTTACTGGTGCCCCAAGTCTGATCAGTGGAGTCAGCAGACTCCAGAGACTGACTGGATCGGGCGCCGCGGAAGCATGCAACAGAGCTGTCCCGTGCGCCCCTTTTTCAGACGTGGGGAAACACATGCGCATTCGTGCCTCTGTCGCAGCAGCGACAGGCGCCCTGGCCCTCTCCGCCCTCGCCGTCCCGGCGGCACAGGCGGATGACAGCAACACCGTCTCCTCGTTCACGCAGAGCGTCGAGACCGACGCGGCGGTCGACCCGGCCGACGACGTCAGCGGAGACACCACGATCTCGAACGTGGTCGTAAACGGCGGCAAGGCCGTCGTCATGGGTGCGACCACGAAGAAGACCTTCACGGTCAGCTTCACCGCCACGGACGACTCGGGCATCGAGTGGGCGACCGCGGTGCTGTGGCACGGTTCGACCTTCGACAACCTCGACGGCGGCGTGGTGCCCAACGAGGACGAGGCCGTCTGCACCAAGGTCAACGACACGACCTCCACCTGCAAGCACACCTTCACTGTCGACGCCAACTACGACCTGCTGAACAAGCTGGCCGGCGGCTGGAAGGTCTGGGCGATCGCTCAGGGCACGGACGCTGACTACGTCCAGAAGGACAACGCCAAGGGCTTCAGCCTGCAGCGCATGTCGAAGCTGACAGTCAACGCGTCCCCGGAGCCGGTGGCGAAGGGCAAGACCATCACGGTCACCGGCGCGCTGACCCGTGCCGACTGGGAGTCGAACAAGTACGTGGGCCTCAGCGGCCAGTCGGTGGTGCTGCAGTTCCGCAAGGCGGGCACCACCAACTACACCAACGTCAAGGGCATCAAGTCGACCACGGGCGGCGCGCTGAAGACCACGGTCACGGCGTCCACCGACGGCTATTACCGCTTCACCTACGTGGGTATCGCGTCCACCGCGACGGTCAGCGCCGCGGGTGACTACGTCGACGTGAAGTAAGTCGGTGTGAGGTAAGCCGACGTGAAGTAGCCCATAGCCCCGTAGACGCGGGGCCGTAACGGATTAACGGATTTACGCGGGAAAGCGGCGGTCGACCCACCTCCACACGAGTTCCAGGGTGGCCGCCGCCACCACGGCGATACCCACCGCGCCCCACGGAATCGTCACCCCGACCAGCTTCAGCGAGAAGAAGTCCTGAAGCCAGGGCACGGCGAGCACCAGCAGGAACGCCACGCCCATCGCGGCGACGAGGCAGATTCGCCACCAGGTGCACGGCCGGGCGATGATCACGAGCACTGCGCGTCCGGGGACTCCTCGGTTGGCGTAACGACCTCGGCCGTGACCGTCATCGACTCGGACACCTGGGCGGTTGCCGTCAGATGACGCTCCCCGCCCGGTCGTCCTGCCAGCCCGCTACAGTTGAACTGTCCCTATCCCGCTTGCTGGCTGCTTGCTGCGACTCGGACCTGCCCCGCCCGTTCAGTGCCGGCGGGGCTTCGCACTGGCGGCGCTAATCGTTCTCAGACTGGGCACGCCTGCGCCGCCGCAGCGGTGCTGTCACCCACATCGTCAGTCCGACAAGGGAGAAGAGCACCGCCCCTCCGATGATGGTGGGGACGGCCGCCATGAGGAAAGGGGTAAGCAGCAGCTCTACCCACGTCGGCTCCTCGCCCATCGTGCTCCCACCCTGTGCCATAAACGCCACGACGCCAACGGGCGGCGATCAGTTCCGGATGCGCGCGTTGTCGGCGTACGACCTGGAGCGCAGAGCCGTGTACGGATGAACGTGCAGAGGTGCTAGCGGTGGTTTGTTAGACCGGGGAGTAGAGATCGAGTGGGTGGCCTGCGCCGACGGCGTTGATCAGGGCTTGGAGTTCGGGTGGCGGGGGT
>NZ_JBFAJH010000114.1:0-5207 GCF_040655115.1 Streptomyces atratus
CGGGAGGCGAATCGGCCACGGACGCTGATGGCGCACTCGGCGCGGCCGCCCTTTTCGCCGAGGAGGATCTCCATGGTGGGGGGCGTGCCGTCCGCCGGCATGGAAATGTGCTTGGTCCAGGGCAGCTTGGAGCGGGTGAGCATGCCACTGGGCAGGGCGACGTCGCCGCCCTTGCTGACCGAGACGCTGACATCTGCCGTGCCCGTGACGGTGTAGGTGACGTCGTACGTCGGGATCTTCGCCTCCTCCGTCTCCTTCTGACCAGGGCGTGAGACCAGGGCGATGACCAACGCCGAGACGGCAAGCAGCACCAGCCCACCGAGGAGCAGAGCCCGGGACACCCAGCGCACCGGATCGGCCGGGGTGGCTGCTGCGGCCTGTCCTCCCTCGGGGACGTCTTCCGATTCCGTGGTCTTCATCTCCGCCTGTCCGGTGGGAGTCATGGCTTCTCTCTCCTATGCCTGCTCATGAAAGTCGGCCCCTTATACCGGATTGGCTGGTAGTGAATCCACTCCATTCACAATTCGGTTTATTTTAACGATTCTTGACGCGGAGACAATTGAAAGAAAGTGTCGGCACATATCGGGCTATCGCCGACTGGTTGACATGGCTTGTCGGGACTCTCTAGCGTTCTCGCGCTCGGTCTGATGGCTTTTCAATGTGCTGCTGAACGTGGCTGGTTGGGTCCACAGGCCGGGTGCGATCGGGCTGTTTCGCCCAAGTGCGAAACGGCTCGTTTTGCTGCGCTCATCCGGGTGCGGTGAATGAGATGAGAGGAATTTCTTCGTGGTTTCGAAATATAGACGGTTGCTGGCCGTCGCAGTGGTGGGGGCATTGTGCAGCCCGCTGCTGCAGGTGCCGGCATTCGCCGCTACGGCGAGCGGGTCGGAGGGCGACAAGCCCGGTCTGATCGACACTGTGAAGGGCTGGTTCTCCGACGAGGGCGAGGGCGACGACAAGCCCGGGCGCTCCGCTCGGACCGACGTCCCGCAGCGCCAGCGGCTCGCCCACGGCAAGAAGGCGCCGAAGGCCGCACGCCTGAAGGAGCTCACCGGCAGACGCACGGCCAACGCGCGTTACTGGCAGCTCTCGGACGGGCGTATCGAGGCTGAGATCTCGGGACGCGCGACGTCGTACCGGGACGGGAAGGGCTGGAAGCCGATCGACACCACGGTCCGGCAGACAGGCCG
This sequence comes from Streptomyces atratus, assembly GCF_040655115.1. GTDB lineage: Bacteria > Actinomycetota > Actinomycetes > Streptomycetales > Streptomycetaceae > Streptomyces > Streptomyces atratus_D. The sequence continues at coordinate 1,191 of NZ_JBFAJH010000114.1, forward strand.
TAACGGCTTCGATTACGCCAACACCACCAATACGGGGCGCAGTTACTTCGGGTCGGACCCGAGTCGCCTGATGCGGTTCGAGGCGGAGACCGGGCAGGCCGTCACTCTCGGTCTGGTGGACGGCCCCAAGGGGGTCGGGAAACTCAAACCCCGGGCTGAAGGTGCGACCGTCAGCTACTCCGGTGCCATGGGTGAGGCCGACCTCGTCTACAACGTACTGCCGGGCGAGGTGAAGGAGGACATCGTCCTCACTCAGCGGCCCACCGCCGCGCAGAAGTTCACCTTCAGGATGGCCACCGAGGGGCTGACTCCCAAGCTGCGCAAGAGCGGCGCGATAGACCTGTACGGGGAGTTCTCCCGGCGCCCGGTACTCACCATCCCTGCGCCCTTCATGACCGACGCCAAGAAGGCGCACAGCGACGCGGTCGGCCAGCGCCTGGTCAGGGAGGGCAAGGGCTGGCGGCTCACTGTGGAGCCCGACGCCAAATGGCTGGCCGCGCCGGAACGGAAGTATCCGGTCGCGATCGATCCCACGGTCAGCATTGCCACCCAGGTGCCCGGCATGCAGGACACCATGATCGCCTCTCAGGCGCCCACCTTCAACTACAACGACGACGACGGCGCGGGCACCCGCTACCCGCTCAACGTCGGCACCAACGCCTTCGGCATCGTTCGCTCCCTGGTGAAGTTCCCGCTCGGCTCCATCCCGGGGGGCACCAAGATCGACAGTGCGCAACTCAGCCTGTATTACGATAAAACGCACACCACCAATGCCAACAGTATGACCGTCGAAGCTCACCGGGCCACCGCGGCCTGGGACGAGACCAAGGCCACCTGGAGCACCGCCCAGGGCATCACCGGTGAACTCTCCGGCACCTCGGTCACCGTGGATGACGGCGACGCGGGCACCACTGCGGCTGTCGGCGAGTGGCCGGTAGTGGGTACCACCGGCGGAATCAATATCGGCAATGACTACGCGTACAACAAGAACACCGCCACGGGGGAGTCGTACACCTGGCAGCCCAAGCTGCCCGAGTCCGGCACCTACACGGTCGACGTGCACCACGCCGGTACGGCCGACGCGACCACCGTGGCCCCGTACACGGTGACGTACAACGGCGGAACCGCACCGTACACGGTCAACCAGACCACGGGCACCACCGGTGTGTGGACGAAGCTCGGTTCGCACTCCTTCGCCGCGGGTACGGCCGGCAAGGTCGTCCTCGGCGACACCGGTGACTCCACCAAGCGGACCATCGCCGACGCGGTCCGCTTCACCAAAGCCGCGACGGTGACCAAGGGCGCGAACGCCCTGAACAGTGTCCGGCACACCTTCTCGGTCACCGACACGGTCCAGTCCTGGATCAACGGCACCAACGTCAACAACGGTTTCGTGCTCAAGGCAGCGGACGAGTCGGTGCTGGGCAAGGGCGGGCCGAGCTATGTCTCCTCCGAACTCGATAACGGAATGTTCAGTTGGCAGGCCGACGAGCCCACGGTCTTCCCCAAGCTGACCGTCACCTATGGCCGTCCCGGCGTCACCCTCGCCGCACCCGCCACGATTCACGACACCGGTGCGGAGCTGTCCTGGTCCGCGTACGTCGATCCATCGACCGCCACCGGTGACGACATCGTCGAATACCAGGTGCACCGCGGTACGACGCCCGACTTCACCGCCTCGGCGGCGACGCTCGTCGCGCCGGTGGCCAAGACGTCAACGAAATACACCGATACCTCCGCCGAGCCGAGTGAACCGAGGGCAGAGGACGGGATCAAGACCTACTACTACATGGTCGCGGTGAAGAACCAGGACGGGCAGCTCATCAGCGCTCCGACCCAGCGGGTGATCGCGCCCTACCCCAACCGGACCACTCAGATCATTCAGGCCGGTGCCACAGCCGCGGACGCCACTGTGTCCGCGACAGAGTCGACCACGGCCCATGACACGGTCAGCAACAATGGTGCCGCGCAGAAGTGGCTTGCCGTCGGCAACAACTCGACGACTCTCGGCGTCACGCGTGCGCTGCTGAAGTTCCCGGTCCCGGCCCTGCCGTCGAGCGCCCGGCTGCTGGGCGCGGACGTCAGGCTCTGGAGCGCCACCACGACCAGCGCCACGAACGGTGCCGCCTTCGACATCCACGGTCTGAACAAGGACTTCGACGAGACCGCCACCTGGACGAAGGCGAACGCCACGACCAACTGGACAGCACCAGGCGGCGACTTCGGCTCCCTGCAAGGCCAGCAGTCCTTCTTGACGCGCAATGAGTCCGGCTGGCACGAGTGGTCCGTCACGTCACTCGCACAGAGCTGGCTGAACAACCCGACGGTCAACAAGGGCGTACTCCTCAAACTGAACAACGAAACGGGCACAGGGCCGCAGGAGCAGACCATGTTCCTGTCCTCGGAGGCATCCGAAGCTCAGTTGCGACCACAGCTGGTACTGACCTACCTCGATACGTCCCGGACGTACTCCGCGCCCCAGACACCGGCCCGGATGATCCCCGGTGACACCATCACCACGCCGGTCAACGTCTCCAACACCACCGGCGCCCGATGGAGAATCGCGGACTATGTGCTGTCCTACCGGTGGTCCTTGCCCGACGGCACCGACGTCACCAACGGCGGAAACCAGATCCAGTCGGCAATCCCCGGCGGCATGGAGGAAAGCTCCCTCTCGGTCGGTGAGACGGCCGTAGTCGATGCCCGGGTGAAGGCCCCGATCAACTCGGACTCCGGCAACAAGCGCACCGAATACGTCCTGACCTGGGATGTCTACAACAAGGCAACAGGCCAGTGGCTCTCGCAGTCGGCTGGCATCGCCGGTCTTCAGCAGCGCGTCGCGGTGGAGGACCCGACCTCGAACCAGTTGGGCCTGGAGAAGTTCTACACGTATACAGGCAAGAACACCGGCGCCGGTTCAACGGTGATGAACAACGTGAACGCCGGCAACAACGTCTGGTCGTACAACGTCTTCAGCAACCCGGGCCGCGGTCTGTCGACCTTCGCCCGGCTGAACTACAACTCGCTCGACACCTCCGACACAGCACTGGGCCAGGGCTGGTCGGGCCAGGCGGCCGCCCCGCTGCGGCTGGGCGGGGCGCTCGACTTCCATCCGAACCCGAACCCGACGGAAGTGACGCTGCCGGACGGTGACGGTACCTCGCACATCTTCCGCTGGGACGCCGCAACCAGCACCTGGAAGGCGCCTGCGGGTGTTCATTACCTGCTGGAACGCGTGGCGGGGGCCGACTGCAACCCCGGCAAGGGCGGCGACCTGCGCGCGTGGAAGATGACCCGTCCGGACCGGACCCAGTTCTGGTACGACTGCGACGGATACATCACGTCGATCGCCGACAAGAACGGCAACACCCAGACCTACACCTACGAGAAGCTCACCTCCGGCAACAAGCGGGCCAAACTGCTGCGCTACGTCACCGACCCGGCGGGGCGCAAGAGCCTGACCGTCAATTACTACGCGAAGGGTGAGACCTACCCGTACATCGACGACGCCGGTGTGAAGCAGACGGGGACCAACCTCACCAACCCGAAGATCATCGACCATGTCAAGTCGATGACCGACATCTCGGGCCGCACGGTGTCCTTCGTCTACAGCGACAAGGGCCTGATGGGCGAGATGACCGACGGCGACGGCTCGTCCCAGCCGAAGGTCTTCCGGTTCACCTATGACGCGACGCAGGGCAACAAGAACGTCAAGCTGGTCAAGGTCACCGACCCGCGGGGCAACGCGACATCGCTGGACTACTACGCCCCGAAGGACGGCGACGACCCCACGTTCCACTGGCGGGCCAAGACGATCACGGACCGGCTGGGCGGCTCCACGGTCTTCGACTACGTCGACCCCGACGGTACGTCCGGTTCGACGATCCAGACGAAGACCACGGACGCCGAGAACCACGCCACCACCTACGTCACGGACGGCTACGGCCGGGCCACCCAGATCACCAACGCCAAGTCGCAGGCGACCAAGCTGAACTGGGACGCGGACAACAACGTGAC
>NZ_JBFAJH010000115.1:0-5193 GCF_040655115.1 Streptomyces atratus
CTGCTCAGCGTCACGTTCGAAAGATCCTGTTCTCGCCCTGCTAACAACAGAAGACTCGATTGTCCTCATGTTTCACGAGAGTCTGACAGGGAGGGGCGGGCCGGGCTTGCGGGTGGGGAGCGTGAGGCCCGCAGGCACGATGTGTTTCTGGCGCGGCCGCGGGGCTGGCGTAACCAGGTGTGGGAGACCGACCATGTCCAGGCGCCGGTGCTGGTCGGTGTCGAGGGGACTTCACGCAGGCCGTGGATCACGTGGTTCACCGACTGCGCGACGAACGCGATCACCGGCGTCGCGGTGACGCCGGTGCATCCGTCGCGGGAGTCGGTGCTGGCCGCGTTGCGCTCCGCGGTGCTGCGCGAGGACCCCTACGGTCCGTTCGGCGGGCTGCCGGAGAAGGTGCGGGTGGACCGTGGCAAGGACTTCCTGTCCCGAACGGTGACCGCCGCGTTCGACCTCCTGGACGTGACAGTGGAGGACCTGCCCGCCTATACCCCCCACCTCAAACCTCTGTCATCACACTGCACCTCATCGGGTCGTTGCGGAGTGTTCGGGGTCGAGGACGCTGCGGCGTGGTCGGCCGATGACGGGCCGAACGAGTTCGGGGCCGGGCAGGGGGTGGACGTACTCGCCCTTGTCGTTGGCCAGGACGCCGGTGATGATGCCGTCCCGGCGCCAGTGCTTGACGGTCTGGAAGTGGATTCCGAGGTGGCGGGCGAGTTCGGACACGGTCAGCATTCCCGCGTCGAGGAGGCGTTGGCGGTGGCTGCGTAGGTGGTATGCATTACGCAGGTGGACGATCATGCCGCGGGTGAACGGGCGGTTCATGCCGCTGGGCAGGCCGCGTTCGTTGAGGATCGCCGCGCTCTGGGCGTCGGTGTGTTCTTCGAGGAGTTAGTCGAGTGCTGCGATGACGGCGGGGTCGGTCTGCCGCAGTTCCCAGCCGGTCAGTGGCCGGGGCAGGGTGAGCTGGTGGCTCTGGCCGCCGTGCAGGACGACACCGACACTGATGTGGTCGGTCTTGGTGAGGGTGACGTCGGTGACCAGGAGCCGGATCATGCGCTTGCGTTCCCGCATCGGGGTGGCCGGGTCGTTCCAGAGCCGGGGAAAGTCGGCGGCCGGCGCGGTGATCCTGGCACGGGTCTCGGGCGAGAGCGGGCCGATCGCGGTGTTCTTCGCGCGGTCGTACTCCTCGGTGGCTTCGGCGAGTTCACGCAGGGAAGCGTTCCAGTCGGCCTCCAGCGTGTCGGCGACCAGCCGGTTGGCGGGATCGACAGCCAGGTAGCGGCGCCTGGCGAGGTCGGCGCGGTAACGGGCGCGTTCGACGCAGGCGGCGCGGAGCTGGTCGGCTTCCTCGACGCGGCCGGCGAGCTCGTCGCTCACCCGCAGTGCGACCTCGAGGGTGAGCGGGGTGAGGGTGGACAGCAGCAGTTCGCCGACGGCAGCATCGATCTGGTCACCGACCATGGTCTGGCAGATCGGGTGCGCGTTGCGGATGCCCTCGTACTGGCAGAGGTAGATGGGTTTGCTGGTGCCTTTGTAGTGCTGGTAGCGCACGGTCATGCGGCGGCCGCACTTGCCGCAGGAGACCACGCCCTGCAGCAGCGCGGTGCCCTCGCGGGGCGGGGAGGCTTTGCGGTCGGTGCCGTGGGCGGCGGCGAGTTCCGCGAGCCGGGCCTGGTTGGCCTCGAACTCCGCCCAGGTCAGATAGCCCGGGTGGGCGTCGGTGATCAGCACCGTCCACTGATCGCGTGGCAGGACGCGTGTGGCGGTCTTGCCGCCGGGGCCGCGGCGGTGTGAGTGGCGTCCGTAGAAGAACGCGCCGGCATAGCGCGGGTTGTGCAGGATCTGCAGGACCCGGTGGTGCTGCAGGATGCCCCAGGTCAGCTCGCCCTTGTTGGGGCCGGTGCGGAGCCGGCGGGGGAACTTCAGGCCGGCGTCGGCGAAGGCTTTGACGACGGCGTAGGCAGATCCGGTGGCGGCGAACGTGACCAGCAGGTGCCGGATGGCCTGCTGGACCGAGGCATCCGGGTCCAGAACTACCCGCTCGGCGTGGTCGTAGACCAGGCCGACCGGCAGCGGCTGAACCAGTTCACCGCGTCGGGCCTTGGACAGAACCCCGCCTCGCAGACGGGCCTTGAGCAGGTGCAACTCCGCTTCTGACATCGTTCCTTTGAGGCCGAGGAGCAACCTGTCGTTGAAGTTGCCGGGGTCGTAGAGACCGTCCTCGTCCAGGATCAGGGTGCCGGTCAAGGCGCAGATCTCGAGGAGTCGGTGCCAGTCGGTGTTGTTGCGGGCCAGGCGGCTTACTTCCAGTCCGAGGACGATCCCGGCATGTCCCATGCCGACCTCGGCGACCAGGCGCTGGAAGCCGTCCCGGCCCTCGGTGGAGGCACCGGACTGGCCCTGGTCGGTGTCGATGACAATGATCTGGGAGTGGTCCCAGCCCAGTGCGATCGCGCGGCTGCGAAGGGCGTACTGCCGCTGGGTGGACTCGGTGTTGTTGATCACCTGTTTGAGGGTGGACTGCCGGATATAGGGCTCTCCTGTCGCTTCCGTGGGTGGTCAGTTCGTGAGTTGACGGCCTGGTAGCTGGGGTCGGTGGCCGCCGAGGCTGAGCATCGCGAGGGCGATGAGGGACTTGGGGTCCTTGAAGCCGAAGGCGATGCGGGTGATCAGTCGGATTTTGGTGTTCATGGACTCGACCAGGCCGTTGCTCAGCCCGTGCTCGGCGGCGGCGGTGATGGCGTCGAAGTGTCTGACGATGCTGCGCTGCAGCTCGACGAAGGCCGCTATCCGTGAGCGGCGGGCCCAGAGCACCCAGTCCCACAGCGCCTCGGTGGTGTCGGGGCCCTGTTTGAGGGCGGTGCGCAGACCTTCCTTGAGCAAGTACGCCCGGTGGAGCAGCGGGTGAGCCTTGGCGATGAAGAGCAGCTGGGCCCGCTGCCCGGCCGTGAGGTCCTCGGGGTTCTTCCACAGCGCGAAGCGGGCCTTCTTCAGGGATTTCGAGCCTCGGGTGGATCTGCCCTTGCCTCCGCGCTCGGCGTTCCACACCTGACGGCGCACGACGTCCAGGGCGTCGGTGGTCCACTGAACGACGTGAAACGGGTCCATCACCCGTACCGCCTGCGGGCAGCGCTCGGCGACCACCGTGGAGATCCAGTCGGCCGCGTCCGCGGACACGTGGGTGAGCTTCGCGGCGCGCTCGTTCCCCAGGGCGTCGAAGAACTTACGCAGGGTGGCCTTGTCCCGGCCGGCCTCAGCCCAGACCAGACGCCCGGAGTCGTGATCCACCACGACGGTCAGGTACTTGTGGCGCTTCTTGTAGCTGATCTCGTCAATACCGATCCGTCGTAGCCCGGCGAACAGGTCCACCGACTTCTCGACGTCCGCCCAGACCCGGGCGACGATGTTGCCCACCGTGCGCCAACCAGTCCGCATGAGCTGGGTGACGGACGTCTTGGAACAGCAGGTCGCCAGCCAGGCCACCTGCGCGTCGAACGCCAGGGTATGTCCGGCGCCGTGCCTCGCCCAGGGAACCGAGGCGACCACTATGCCGTGCTCGGGGCAGGAGACCCGGGGCGCGTCGGCCTCGAGGAATGCCTGGATGACGCCCAGGTCCAGGGCCCGCCAGCGGCGGCGTCCCTCACCAGCGTCGTACTTCGCCACCTTGCGCTGACAGATCCCGCACCGCTCCCTGCCTTCGCCGGTCGGACATGCGCCACGATCACCAGCTCACCACCGACACCGCCCTCGGGGCCTGCCTCCTCGGCCTCGACCTGCTCGATCAGCGTCTTTTCGACACCGAGCAACCGAACCCATATCCTCTTACTTTGCACGCCGTATCCAGGTTTATTCGTTTCGTACCTTCAGCAGTCGAAACGTACCCCGGGTACGGCGTGTTCTGCGTATCAGCCCTGGTCAACGACCCACGGAAGCGACAGGAGAGCCACAAATGGCTCACCGATGCGCAGGAGAGCCCGCTGCCCACAACTCCCCACGTGGACCTGGCCAAGCTGCGGTTGCTGGAAGTCACCGTGATCCACTCCGCACGCCGACTCGACCTCGCCGACCTGCCCTCCTGACCGCACTGTCCAGCCCGGTCTTCCCTTCCGGGCCGCACAGTCGACAGTATCGCTCCGTGGATTCTAATTCGGTGTACGACGGCCTGGATTCCCAACCGTGGGTCAAGTGTGGCGCCCCCGAACTACCGCAGATTCTGCGGGCGTTGGCGTCCCCCGACACGCTCACGTCGCAGAGTGCAATGCACGCTTTGGCGGATCAGATCTTCAACTCTGAGACGGTATTTCCCGCTGCCCCTGTCGCCGTTCCATTCCTTGCACGGCTGGCCGCGGCAGGCGTTCAGAGCGAGTTCCTGCTGAACCTGCTCGGCTCCATGGCCAGGAGCGATAGCGAGGTCGGTGTCCCACCTGGGGCTGCCAGGTATGCACTGGCGGCGCAACTTCCGACTCTGCTCCCGCTACTGACCCATGGAGATCTTGTCGTACGGGAATGGGCGGTCTGGGCAGTTGCGCAGGGCCGCGCGCCGAAGGCCGCCCTGTCAGCGCTCCTCTCTTGCTGGCAGGTGGAGACCGACCCATCCATCCGGGGAGACCTGCTGTTCGGCATAGCGCTGCTTGAGCCGTCGCAGGGCAGTTATCTGGCTGCCAGCGCCCTCCGGGTAGAAGAGCCGGCGCAGGTCCGGATCTCCGCAGTCGCGGCAGGCCTGGACGCGGGACTTGCCTGGAGCGATGAGATGGCCGCGGCGATGATCGCCTCGCTGCCCGCCAACCAGCGGATTGGGCAGACCCCGTGGACGATGGAGCCGCTCGTTGAGGTAGTGGAGCGACTGATCCGCAAGAGGGCGCTGAGTGACGCCATCAATCTGGTGGTCTCCGGGCTGCGCATCCACAGCGAGCCTGGCTCTGATGCCCACGTGGAGGCGTTCAACGCCGCAGAGTTGCTGGGCGACTCGTCTCGCGATGCGCGCGCGCCGTTGCTCCCCGCTCTACTCCCTCTCCTTGACAATCCTGAGGATGTAGATGACCTACTCCTGATTCTCGAGGCATGGCGCAACGATGATGATGGCGTAACTCCAGGCCTAGCGGTGGTTTGTTGACTGCGGGTCAGGGTTGCAGTAGGCCGGTAGCAGAGAAACGTCGCCTCGCCGTCTGGGGGCTTGTGATGACCCGTCGT
>NZ_JBFAJH010000116.1:0-5105 GCF_040655115.1 Streptomyces atratus
TCGGACTTTCCTCAGCTACGCTGTCCTGCTGCGACAGAATCAGCGGCGGAGCCCTTTCATCTCCGCTCGATAAAGCAGCGCCTCATGGCGCACAACACCGTTGCGTTAGCGCCGTAAGCGGCTATTGAGGCCGTGGCCGAAGAACGCGACGGTGGTGCGGACGGTGTAGTTCTGGGCCTTCTGGGGGTGCTGTCCGGCGTTCGGTCCGTACTTGCTGGTGGGGTTCTTGCGGGTGCGTGTCGGGACTCCCGTGAGTTCTTTCTGCATAGGCCATCATCTTCTGACCTGCGGTACTGGTGAGCGGGGGTTCACTCGATCGCGTGGAGAGTCCGACGTTCCGTCGAGATTCCTGACGGTCTGCCGCTATCCATGACGCATGGTCGTTCGCAGTGAGCTGAGGCGTCGGTGACGCTCGCGGTCGTCCGGTCGATCGGGACACCGCGGCGACTGGCGACGGCACAGGAGTACGAGGACTTCGAGCAGGAGCTGGTCGACCAGTTCCTGCTCGCCGGGGTCGGCGCCGGGATGGCGGACGGTTCGATCGCTGACGACCGGCGGGCAATTTTCGAGTTCGTGCGGTTCCTCGGCCGGCCGGTGTGGACCAGTGGCCCGGAGGACGCGGACCGGTTCCTCGCGGATCAGCGCAAGGTCAAGCGGCTGGCGCACAGCACGGTCCAGACGAAGGCGTGGACGCTCGCGCAGTTCTTCGACTTCCTGATCGCCCGCTACCAGGGCGACATCCACGTGCTGACCGGTCACGTGCTGGTGCAGCCGATCGACGAGTTCAACCGCCCGGCCAAGAGCGAGTACGGAACGCAGCGGATTCCGCCGTCGGAGACGGAGGTGGACCAGCTGTTCACCGGGTGGCGGGAGTCGCTGAGCGGGGCGAGGAAGTTCCTGCCCGCCGCCCGGGACTACATGGTCGCCTCGTTGTGGCGGCGGGTCGGGACGCGCATGACCGAGACGCTCAAGCTGGACATCCGCGACTGGCGGCCGGACCTGGGCGACTTCGGCAAGCTGCACGTCCGGCACGGCAAGGGCAGCCGCGGGCGGGGGCCGAAGGGCCGCCTGGTGCCGGCCATCAACTCGACGGATGCTCTGATGGACTGGTGGCTCGGCGACGTGCGGCACCAGTTCGGTGACGACTACGCCAACCCCGACGCCCCGATGTTCCCCAGCGAGCGCCGCGATCCGCTGACGGGGTTCTGCCTGCGGGCCGGTGACGACGCGCTGCGGTCGGGCCTGAAGGGTGCGGTGGGGACGTTCCTGCCCGCGTGGTCCGGGCGCCTGACACCGCACGTGCTGCGGCACTTCTGCGCGTCCTCGCTCTATCTGCAAGGCGTCGATCTGAAGGCGGTGCAGGAGCTGTTGGGCCACGAATGGCTGTCCACTACGACCCGGTACATCCACGTACACGACAACCACATCGAGCAGACGTGGGCGACGGCGAACCAGCGGGTCACAGACCGGCTGGGCCTTTGCTGAGGGAGAGGATATGCGCTGGAACTTGCGGATGAAAGCCGCCGAGCGGGGGATCTGGAAGTCCACCGAGATGCGCCGGCGCCTGGCGGATGCCGGGCTGGAGATCAGCACGGGGAAGATGTCGGCGCTGTGGACGGGGACGCCCACGACGGTCCGGCTCGATGACCTGGACATCATCTGCCTGGTGCTGAAGTGCACCACGGCGGACCTGCTGATTCACGAGCCGGAAGTGGCGGCGGCCAGGCGGCCCCAGGCCGAGCAGCAGGCGGCGACCGGGTCCTCATCGGTGGTGCCGCGGCTGGGCCGTGGCCGGACCCTTCCGCCGCTCTGATGGCGCCGCCGAGGATCTGTCCACGATGCCGGCAGCGGCCGGTGTCCAGCCAGGGCGCGAAGTACTGCCACCGCTGCCGGCCCCAGCCGTGTGACCCGCCGCCGTGCCGCCAGTGCGGGTCGAAAGAGGACTACTGGACGGCGTTCAAATGCCGTGACTGTTACCGCGGTTCGTCTGCAGAGCGCCCGGCGTCGTGCCCGGACTGCTTCGCCTGGGGGATGCTGCGGCGCTACGGCAGGATGTGCGTGGGGTGCCGCGGCTGGCGACGGCTCTACCCGAAGTCCGGTCCGTGCCGGATCTGCGGCCGCGAGCTTCACCTGGGCGACACCGGCGCCTGCCGGCTGTGCACGAAGCAGGCATACGTACTGCGGCCCCGCCGCCATGCCCTGGACCTGGAAGGGGCGAATCGGCACGGGCAGCAGCTGTACTTCGCGGACACCGAACGGCGTCTGCAGCTGCTGAACCCGAAGTCGTCACGGCGCAGGTCCGAACCGGCTCCGCAGCCTCCGCCCCCGCTGGTGCCGGCCGGGCACCGACAGCTGGCCCTGTTTGCCCCGGAGGGGCGGGACCTGCGGTGCGGCCAGGAGCGAGGCTTCCCCGACGTCGACGCACCCGAGGTAGCGGCGGCGCTGAAGGCGGCGGTCGACGACTACGCGCAACAGCACGGGCTGGGGTACTCCACCGCCTGGGGTCTGGACCGCGGGCTGCGTGTCCTGCTGAGCATCCAGGACACGCCTGGCGCCCGGTTCCTGGCGTCCGACGTCCTGCTGCTGCGGGACCTCGACCTCCCGGCCAGGCCCCTGTTGAGGCTGCTCGCCCAACTCGACATGCTCGACGACGACCGCATCCCGAACATCGTGCCCTGGTTCCGCGAACGTACCGCGGGCCTCCCCGAACCAATGGCCGGGGAACTCGCCACATGGTTCGAGCTGAAGCTGTCCGGCAGCACCACCGCGCCGCGCGTCTCAAGGCGCGACCGCACCGGTGGATTCAGCGGATGGTGACGAACGCGCTGCCCGCCCTTCGGGCGTGGGCGGACCAGGGCATGGACTCGCTGCGGTCCATCACCCGTGCCGACGTCGTCACTGTCCTGCCCGACAGCGGAACCCCACGTGTCGACATGCTCCAGGGACTGCGGCACATCCTGCGGCCGCTGAAGAACCGGCGGATCATCTTCACCGACCCCACCGCCCGGATCTTCTGCGGCATGCCGACCACCACCATCCCGCTGCCCGTCGAGGTCGACGACCTCCGCAAAGTCCTCCACGACCAGGAAGTACCGCGGGCGGCCCTGGCGGCTCTGGCAATCTTCCACGCGCTCACCACCGGGCATCTGCGCATGGTGAAGACCACCGACCTGCGCGACGGACGACTGTTCCTGCCGAACCGGACGGTCCTGCTCGCCGACCCCGTACGCACCCGCCTGGCGGCCTACCTGGACTACCGCAACCACCGGTGGCCCCGGACCGCCAACCCTCACCTGTTCGTTTCCCAGACCACAGGCTGCGGCGTGGAGCCGGTCAGCAACGTCTGGATCAACGACGTGATCGGCATGCCCACCAGCCGGCTTCGCGAGGACCGCCTCCTCCACGAGGCCGAGGCCACCGGCGGTGACCCCCGCCGCATCTGCGACCTGTTCGGCCTGTCCGTCGGCGCGGCCCTGCGCTACACCGGGACCATCGATCAACCCGGCCTCGTCGAACACAGCCTCCGCAACGCGGGCCCGCATCCGAGATCCGCCACCGACGACATCGGCTGAGTAGGTGCCTGGCTTCTCCGCCTTGGTCCAGATACCCCCTAGCTATTCGCGTCGTGCGATCCGTGTCCGCGTCGTGCGGATGCGGAGGCGAGCTGGGTGGCGATCTCTTCTGCGGTGAGGGTCAAGAGCCATTCACAGGACACGCGCAGCGGGACGTCATAGTGCCGCCATATTTCGCGTCCCACCAGTACGGCACTCAGGGAGTCCATGCCGAGTTCCACTGGCCTGTCGCTGGCATCGATCTCCATGTGAATCCGTTCCGCGAAGACCCTCTGGAGCCAGCTGAGTTGTTCCCGACACGGGTCCTGGGTCACAGCCTTCGTCCTTCCAGTCCCGGGTCGCTGAGTGCGGTTTGTGCAGCCGCTGCGAAGGCGTCTATGTCCAGACGCACCTGCTGGCGCTGCTGGGCACAGGTAGCGATGTGTTCGGCAGCGTCCTCATCTGTGGCCCGGCTGGCCCTGTAGGCGGCCAGGGCGGCATAGAGCACGGCAAGGTCGGCTAGCGCCTCCCGTGCGGCGTCGACCACGGCAGGCGGCCCTTCCACGGTCACTGTCGCACCGGCCCGCTGTGCGGCATGCACAGAGCTCTTGGCAGTGCCGAGCAGCTGCCCGGTCTCGTCAAGGTCGGCGTGTTCGTCACGCAGCTGGTGCCACACGGCCGACAGGTTGTCCCGAGAACGCGACGCGTCGGCCAGCAGAGTGCTATACGCGTCCCGGCGGGCCTGTCGCTGCATCTGCTGGTGCTGCAGGGCGCCCTGCGTGCGCACCTGCCACCGAGCAGAGAGCCCGGTGAAGGCCGCTGCGGCGGCGGTTCCGGCAGATCCGACAACGGCACCGAGCAGGGCCGCTAAGGCTTGATCCATGACTGGCATTCTGCCCAACCCACTTGCCGGGTACCGCCGGTTCGGCGGACCCGGGCAAACCCAGGCCCGCCTGGGTACGGTTATGGCTGCACTACCGTCGGTTTGGCCTTGAGCTCCCTTCGGAAAACTCGAACCCACGGCCTTTAGTTGGAACCTTTCGGGGCGGGCCGGTTGGTCACATCAGTCGAGTGGATAATGGAATCCGCGCAGCGGGACCCGCCGCGCGGACTGTCGGGGGACGGAAACAATATGGCGTGGGACGAGTGGGAACAGCTGAAGGCTGAGGCGGCGGCGAGGCATTCGGCGCAGATGCAGCTCAACCAGCTTCCCGCCGAAGCCGGAACCGGTGGGGGCGGCGGGCAAGGGGGCAAGGGTGATGAGCTCCGCGTCAACCACGACTCACTCAACGGGAACTCGAACTCTTTGATCGAACTGTCAGGGCTCCTCTACGAAGGGCGGCCCGACGGGGACCTGTGCACGATGGCACGCGCGCCACGTTCACATCCGGACGTCGCGGCGAAGGTCGATCGGTTCGCTCGCTTCGCGGACGACCAGTACCAGGACGTGACGTCGCTGCTAGCGGTGGTTTGTTAGACCGGGGAGTAGAGATCGAGTGGGTGGCCTGCGCCGACGGCGTTGATCAGGGCTTGGAGTTCGGGTGGCGGGGGTGC
>NZ_JBFAJH010000117.1:0-5090 GCF_040655115.1 Streptomyces atratus
AGCAGCTGTACGGGCACGCCCGGTCGGCTGTACGGGGCGTCGGCCGTGACCGGGCGGACAGAGAGCGGTGCGGGGCAGATGGCGAACGCGGAACGTGAGGAACGACCGGAGCGCCCGGCCGAATCGGATGGGACGGCACACCTGTTCAGGGCGCTGGGCAGACAGCTCAAGGTGCTGCGGGAGCGCGCCGGCCTGAGCCAGAAGGAACTGGGCACGGCAACACACTGCGGCGAGGACCTGATCTCCGCGATGGAACGGGGCGTACGAACACCTCAGCCGGACTTCCTGGACCGCGCCGACACGTTGTTGAACGCGGGTGGGGTGCTGGCGGCGGCGGTCGAGGAGGTACGGGAGGCACTGTCGAGGTCGCGGACGCGGCACCCGGACTGGTTCCGGGACTATGCGCGGGTGGAGGCGGATGCGCTCGCGGTGCACGACTACAGCAACCAGGCGGTTCCGGGGCTGCTCCAGACCGAGGAGTACGCGCGTGCGGTTTTCACTCAGCGGCGTCCCCTGCTCGACGAGGAGACAATCGAGAAGCGGGTGGCCGACCGACTGGACCGACAGAAGATCTTCGAACGGTGGCCCGCACCGACGATGACGTACGTGTTGGAGGAGGTCGTTCTGCAGCGCCCGATCGGCGGAGGTGCGTCCCATGGGCGCCAGCTGCAGCAACTGTTGCGCATCGGGCACATGCGCACAGTGACCCTCCAAGTCATGCCGACCGACCGTGAGGAACACCCCAGCCTGGACGCCTCGTTCATCATGCTCAATCCCAAAGGGCGTCAGCAGGTTGCGTATACGGAGGCGTACGGCCACCCCCGATTGATCACCGACCCGGAAGAAGTCCGGGTGTTCAGCGAACGCTATGGGATCATCCGGTCGCAGGCTCTCGCCACCAGGGAGTCCTTGGCGCTGATCGAGAAGATGCTGGGAGAACGATGAACACCAAGCAACTGCACTGGTTCAAATCCAGCTACAGCAGCGGCGAGGGCGGCGCGTGCGTCGAGGTCGCCTACGACTGGCACAAATCCAGTTACAGCACCGGCGAAGGCGGCAATTGCATTGAAATCGCTACCTGCCCCACCACCATCCACATCCGCGACTCCAAGAACATCCAGGGCCCCCACCTCGATGTCGCCCCCGTCACCTGGTCCGCCTTCATCTCGTACGCGCGCCAGGGCTGAGCGCGGCCCGATCCGCCTGGCGTACCTGGTCCCGCACCGGATCGCGACAGCCGCGACCCGGTGCGCCGCGACCCGGTCGACCACGACGCGACGACCCCCGACGTAAAGGCTTTAAAGACTTTGGGAAGAAGGAACTTCCCAACCCAACCCCTCCCCCGGCCTCAACCAGAGGCCCGTCACTCACACGGGTGAGGTTCGCCAACTGAGCTGGAGTTCGCACCGGTTGGCTGGCATATGCTCGCCGCGACAACCACAGACATGCGTCGGCCCCCGGCCGGGACTGCAATCCCGATCGAGGGCCTGACCACCGAGGAAGCGAACCCTTCCCGATGGATACCCAGCAGATTAGCGTGCCCTCGCACGCCCCGTCCCGCGCACCCGGGAGCGCCGCGCCGTCGTCCGGTGTCGTGCACATCAACTCCCGGCACACCAACCGCTTCACGGTCGTCGGCAACCATCTCGCCCAGCACCGGGAGCTCTCGCTCCTCGCGATCGGGCTCGGCCTGCACATCCAGTCGCTGCCCGCCGGAGCGAAGGTCGGCATCAAGGTCCTCGCCGAACGCTTCCCGGACAGCGAGGCCCGCATCGCCGCCGCCCTGCGCGAGCTGGAAGCCCACGGCTACCTCCGGCGCACTCGGGAACGCCTTCCCGACGGCCGCGTCGTCACCCGCACCTGCTCGTACAACCAGCCGGGCGCCACCCCGCACGCACCCCCGGCACCCAAGCCGCAGCCCCGACCGAGGCCGCGACCCGGACGCCCTGTTCCCGCACCCGAGCCGTGTGCGGCGCTCAAACCGGTCGCGTCGCCTGCACCCGTATCGCAGCCGCCTGCGCCCCTGGCTCCCCACCGGCCCGAAGCCCCGCCCTCTCCGCTCCCCGCACCCCACGCCACCGGCGCCGAGCTGCTCCGCACCGCGGCTGATCTCCTCGCCGACCTGCGTCGGGACACCCCGCAGCTGGTCCTCTCCGAGCGCGACGTCGACCGTCTCAGCCCGGCCGTCGCCGCCTGGCTCGAACGCGAAGCCACCCCCGAGACCATCAGGCGCGCTCTGACTGCCGACCTCCCCGTGCCCCTCAAGCACCCCGCGAATCTGCTCAGACACCGCCTCGCCGCGCTCCTCCCCCCGCCGCTCCCCCTCGTTCCGGTATGCCGGGAGGTGACGCCCTTCCAGACCTGCGACGACTGTGAGCGCGCCTTCCGCTCACCCACCCCTGGCCGCTGCCGGGACTGCCGGACCGACGATCCCCACCCACCCGTCGCCCAGAGGATCGCTTCCAAGGGGTGGGTGATCGCACGGGTCAGCGACCGAGCGGTGTGAAGTAGTGGGCAGCCATGTGGGTGGCTCGCGGGAAATCCCCCCACGGCGTCGGCCCGCCTCAGAGGACTGTCGGTGGGCTCCTGCGCTCGTCTTCGGCGCTCCGGTGCGTGAGCAGGTCGCCCGGCTGGCAGTCGAGGACCTCGCAGATGCGGGTCAACGTGGTGAAGCGGATCGCGCGGGCCCGGCCGTTCTTCAGGATGGACAGGTTCACATTGGTCACACCGACCCGGGAGGCGAGCTCCGCAAGCGTCATGCCGCGCTCGCTGAGCATGCGGTCGAGATGAACCTCGATCGCATGACTGTCGTTGTCGTCCGACGCCATCACACCGTCCCTTCCAAATCCTCCCGCATGGCCACCCCGGCGCGCATGATGCGGGCGAACGTGAGGATGCCCAGAGCTGTGAAGACGAGTGCGAAGGGCGGCTGCCAGGTTCCCAGCCAGCTGTCCACATTGAAGGTGTAGTCCTGGGCCAGGGTCGCCAGCAGCGCCGCGTGCGCGCCGGCTTCCACCACCTCTGCGACCAGGCAGCCGATCAGCAGCCACCAGCCCGCGACCCGCAGGTGCCTCGCTGTCCGTTCGGTGAAGACGCCCTGGCGGGAAGCGCCCTGTATCAAGCGGTTGAGCAGGAACAGGATGCCCAGGACCAGCAGCAACGAGGGGAAGTCGCCGAGGAAGTCGAACAGCCGCTGGGCACTGTCGGCGTGATCGGTGCAGTACGACGGGCGGGCCATCACCTCGACCCCTGCATGGGGTCGGAACATGCCGGTGAACCCGTCCGTGCTGAAATCCGAGCGGGACTCGGCACACACGTGCGGACCGCCCCACGCCAGGCGCAGTTCGCTGCCGACCAGGGGTCCCACGGCCCCGACGACAAGGCCCACGAGGCATAGCCGGTAGACGCCCCGGACCACAGTGGCGACCGGCTCCAGCAGTCTGGCCTCGGCACGGTCGTCATGTGGCTTGGAGCTCTGTACCTCAGCAGTCACCAGCAACCGTCCCTCATATCGAATATCGATGCTATCGAAGAACGATAAGAGTAACCGCATCAGTGGTCAACACTTCTGAACACCCGTCAACGCGCATCGCGAGCGGGGCGGCCTGGTCGCACATCTTCCGGACGCCCGCGACGAGTTCGGAATGCCCCATGGGCGCCAGAGAGCCGCATGCGCCGTTGTCAGAGCCGTGTCCTAGCCTTCCCCCATGACGAAGCCTCTGCGCTACACGGTCACGATCGCCGCGAGTCCCAAGCAGGTGTGGGACACCCTGACCACGTCCGAGGGAACGAAGGCCACGCTCTTCGGCTGCCTGATCGAGTCGTCCTTCGCGGTCGGCAGCCGCGTGGACTTCGTCGGCTACGGCCCCGACGGCGAACGGATCGTGCAGGTCTACGGCGACATCGAAGTGTTCGATCCGCTCAAGGAGTTCACCTACGTCCAGCATCCGGGAGCGGCGCACAACGAGAAGCATGCCGAGACCAGTTGCCGAATGGCCCACCGGCTGACACCCCGCGGGGACTCAACGGAACTCGAACTGACCGTCGACCAGTGGAGCGACGGCAATCCGGCGTACGAACACGCCGCGAGCAGCTATCCCGAGTCCGACTACCTCAAGGGCATCAAGGCGCAGGCGGAGACACTCGCCTCCTGACGTGCTCCGCGGCGTCGTGACCGGGTCCGGCGGCACCCGTTTGCCGCCAGGCCCGTTGCGCCGGCACCCGACCGCCGACCGCCAAGCGGCCGGGGCCTTTCTTTCGGTCGAGCCCGGCCTGATCCGAACGAAAGACCCTAGTCCCCCAGCACCGCCTGCATCACGCGGTTCGCGATCGGCGCGCCCAACCGTCCGCCCGAGATGTCCGAGCGGGAGATGTCATATCCGTCGATCGATGAAGACCGCGGATGGGGCCGAGCCGTCCGCCTGCGTCGTCGCCGAGGACAGCAAGTACGCTATCCAGGCCGCTCGTTCGGCTGGGATGCGGTCGCTGGGCTACGCCGGTGGGCTGACCCCCGCGCACTGGCTGAAAGGCCGGGACACCGTGGTCTTCGACGACATGCGCAGACTGCCGATGCTCCTGTCCGAAATCTGAGCGTCACGCCTGCATGAGGCAATCGCGGAGCAGCAGGCGGACCATACCCGTACGCAAAAGGGCCGGGCACACCTCCACAGGTGAGGCGCCCGGCCCTTCCGATCGCACCGCCGATGTCAGCGGGCGACCACCTTCGTCGCCTTGCTGGTGGCCGAGCCGCTGGTGTGACCCGTGCGGCGGGCGGTGACCTTCACGGTGATCTTCTTGCCGCGCTGGGCGGTTGAAGCCGAACTTCTCCGCCGTCCCGCGCATCCTGTCCGCGCCGACCTTGGACGCCGCGTCGAGGAAGACGTTGTTGCAGGAGTGCTGCATGGCGGTCTTCATCGACGCCTTGTTGCAGACGGCGTCACCCGCCTCACTGCTGATCTTGTTCGAGGAGAGCGGCAGGGGGTACGGGGAGACCGTGTCGGACGCGGCGTCGACGTCGGTGACCACCCCGTTCTCCAGGGCCGCGGCCGCTGTGAGGATCTTGAAGGTGGAGCCGGGCGGGAAGGTCTCGC
>NZ_JBFAJH010000118.1:0-3180 GCF_040655115.1 Streptomyces atratus
AACACAGTGGACGCGAGCAACTGAGGACAAGCCCTCGGCCTATTAGTACCAGTCAGCTCCACCCGTTACCAGGCTTCCACATCTGGCCTATCAACCCAGTCGTCTACTGGGAGCCTTAACCTCTCAAGGAGGTGGGAATACTCATCTCGAAGCAGGCTTCCCGCTTAGATGCTTTCAGCGGTTATCCTTTCCGAACGTAGCCAACCAGCCATGCCCTTGGCAGGACAACTGGCACACCAGAGGTTCGTCCGTCCCGGTCCTCTCGTACTAGGGACAGCCCTTCTCAATATTCCTACGCGCGCAGCGGATAGGGACCGAACTGTCTCACGACGTTCTAAACCCAGCTCGCGTACCGCTTTAATGGGCGAACAGCCCAACCCTTGGGACCGACTCCAGCCCCAGGATGCGACGAGCCGACATCGAGGTGCCAAACCATCCCGTCGATATGGACTCTTGGGGAAGATCAGCCTGTTATCCCCGGGGTACCTTTTATCCGTTGAGCGACAGCGCTTCCACAAGCCACTGCCGGATCACTAGTCCCGACTTTCGTCCCTGCTCGACCCGTCGGTCTCACAGTCAAGCTCCCTTGTGCACTTACACTCAACACCTGATTGCCAACCAGGCTGAGGGAACCTTTGGGCGCCTCCGTTACTCTTTAGGAGGCAACCGCCCCAGTTAAACTACCCATCAGACACTGTCCCTGATCCGGATCACGGACCCAGGTTAGACATCCAGCACGACCAGAGTGGTATTTCAACGGCGACTCCACAACCACTGGCGTGGCTGCTTCAAAGTCTCCCACCTATCCTACACAAGCCGAACCGAACACCAATATCAAACTGTAGTAAAGGTCCCGGGGTCTTTCCGTCCTGCTGCGCGAAACGAGCATCTTTACTCGTAGTGCAATTTCACCGGGCCTATGGTTGAGACAGTCGAGAAGTCGTTACGCCATTCGTGCAGGTCGGAACTTACCCGACAAGGAATTTCGCTACCTTAGGATGGTTATAGTTACCACCGCCGTTTACTGGCGCTTAAGTTCTCAGCTTCGCCGACCCGAAAGTCAGCTAACCGGTCCCCTTAACGTTCCAGCACCGGGCAGGCGTCAGTCCGTATACATCGCCTTACGGCTTCGCACGGACCTGTGTTTTTAGTAAACAGTCGCTTCTCGCTGGTCTCTGCGGCCACCCCCAGCTCATGGAGTAAATCCAATCACCAGTGATGGCCCCCCTTCTCCCGAAGTTACGGGGGCATTTTGCCGAGTTCCTTAACCATAGTTCACCCGAACGCCTCGGTATTCTCTACCTGACCACCTGAGTCGGTTTAGGGTACGGGCCGCCATGAAACTCGCTAGAGGCTTTTCTCGACAGCATAGGATCATCCACTTCACCACAATCGGCTCGGCATCAGGTCTCAGGCTCATGTGTGACGGATTTGCCTACCACACGCCCTACACCCTTACCCCGGGACTACCACCGCCCGGGCTGGACTACCTTCCTGCGTCACCCCATCGCTTACCTAGTACAAGTCTGGTTCGTCGGCTCCACCACTACCCTCAACTCCGAAGAGATCGGGCCGGCTTCACGGACTTAGCATCGCCTGATTCAGTATTGGGCGTTTCAAAGCGGGTACCGGAATATCAACCGGTTGTCCATCGACTACGCCTGTCGGCCTCGCCTTAGGTCCCGACTTACCCTGGGCAGATCAGCTTGACCCAGGAACCCTTAGTCAATCGGCGCACACGTTTCTCACGTGTGTATCGCTACTCATGCCTGCATTCTCACTCGTGAACCGTCCACAACTCGCTTCCGCGGCTGCTTCACCCGGCACACGACGCTCCCCTACCCATCCGTACTCCCGTTGGGGATACATGTACGAATGACACGACTTCGGCGGTACGCTTGAGCCCCGCTACATTGTCGGCGCGGAATCACTTGACCAGTGAGCTATTACGCACTCTTTCAAGGGTGGCTGCTTCTAAGCCAACCTCCTGGTTGTCTCTGCGACTCCACATCCTTTCCCACTTAGCGTACGCTTAGGGGCCTTAGTCGATGCTCTGGGCTGTTTCCCTCTCGACCATGGAGCTTATCCCCCACAGTCTCACTGCCGTGCTCTCACTTACCGGCATTCGGAGTTTGGCTAAGGTCAGTAACCCGGTAGGGCCCATCGCCTATCCAGTGCTCTACCTCCGGCAAGAAACACACGACGCTGCACCTAAATGCATTTCGGGGAGAACCAGCTATCACGGAGTTTGATTGGCCTTTCACCCCTAACCACAGGTCATCCCCCAGGTTTTCAACCCTGGTGGGTTCGGTCCTCCACGAAGTCTTACCTCCGCTTCAACCTGCCCATGGCTAGATCACTCCGCTTCGGGTCTTGAGCGTGCTACTGAAACGCCCTATTCGGACTCGCTTTCGCTACGGCTTCCCCACACGGGTTAACCTCGCAACACACCGCAAACTCGCAGGCTCATTCTTCAAAAGGCACGCAGTCACGACTGTTGCTCCGAAGAACAACAGCGACGCTCCCACGGCTTGTAGGCACACGGTTTCAGGTACTATTTCACTCCGCTCCCGCGGTACTTTTCACCATTCCCTCACGGTACTATCCGCTATCGGTCACCAGGGAATATTTAGGCTTAGCGGGTGGTCCCGCCAGATTCACACGGGATTTCTCGGGCCCCGTGCTACTTGGGTGTCTCTCAAACGAGCCGTCAATGTTTCAGCTACGGGGGTCTTACCCTCTACGCCGGACCTTTCGCATGTCCTTCGCCTACATCAACGGTTTCTGACTCGTCTCACAGCCGGCAGACCGTGAAAAAGAGATCCCACAACCCCGCATGCGCAACCCCTGCCGGGTATCACACGCATACGGTTTGGCCTCATCCAGTTTCGCTCGCCACTACTCCCGGAATCACGGTTGTTTTCTCTTCCTGAGGGTACTGAGATGTTTCACTTCCCCTCGTTCCCTCCACACTGCCTATGTGTTCAGCAGCGGGTGACAGCCCATGACGACTGCCGGGTTTCCCCATTCGGACACCCCCGGATCAAAGCTCGGTTGACAGCTCCCCGGGGCCTATCGTGGCCTCCCACGTCCTTCATCGGTTCCTGGTGCCAAGGCATCCACCGTGCGCCCTTAAAAACTTGGCCACAGATGCTCGCGTCCACTGTGCAGTTCTCAAGC
>NZ_JBFAJH010000119.1:0-4733 GCF_040655115.1 Streptomyces atratus
GGCAGCTGCATCGGTCATCGGAACGACACGAGCATGCTTGTTGACCATGCCGCCGCACAGCGAAACTCCAAGATCCCCGACAGAGTCAAGCTGAGACGCGCCGACCCGGATCCGTCGTCACATACGCCTCGATCGCCTGGTCCCTTCTCTCTGCCATCGCAACACCGTCGTGAACCGCCTTCGCCTCCCGTATCTGACGGGCCTCGACACGGCCGTTCCCTTGGACGCGGCCCGCACGTTCGTTGCCCTGAGGCCAGAACTCCCCCGGCTGTAAAGGCTTGAGAAGCCTTCTCGCCTCGCGTGCCTGACGCGACCAGCGGACTGTTTGACCAGTAGTCATGTCTGCGGGCAAGCAGCCGGCGGTCTCCGCGGGGAACCGGCGACTGCGCCTGTTGGGTGACTTCGCGAGTGTGCAACAGCTGAAGCGGGGAAGAAGCGGCGCCTTCTGGTACCAGCAAGGAATGCCCAGGCGATCGCATCTCCAGCCCGACAACCCGGACCCCGGCTCCCGGCCCGGACAGCGGAGGTACCCGATCCGTGCAGCGTCCCGCCAGGCGCTGCGCGGCAGAAGTGGCCCTGAGTCCCGGAGCCTGGGCGCGCAGCACGCACCAGCCGACCCGACGCAGGAACCGCATGTGCCCCCCGCGCTGCAGACGGCCGCTGCCTACGCCTGGCGGACGCTTGTCGTGGGAGCCGTCGTGTACGCCGGCTTCTCCGTACTGGGACGGTTCCACCAGGTTGCGGTAGCAGTCTTCCTCGGTCTGGTCGTCACCGCGATGTTGCTCCCGGCGGCTGACCTCCTGGCTCGTGTGATGCCGCGGCCACTTGCCGTGGCAGTGACGCTCCTCGGCAGTATCGGCCTGGTTCTCGGCGTGCTGTCTCTTGTCGGCGAGGCGGTCGCCGGAGAACGTGCCGGGCTGGAGCGGCAGTTCAGCGACGGCCTCGCCAGGATCGAGCGCTGGCTGCAGGAACCACCGTTCCGGTTGAACCCCGGGGCACTGAGCGACTTGCAGGTCCGGGTCGGACAGTACCTGTCCAGTCATCGGTCCACCCTGATCAGTACGGCGCTCAGTGGCGTGGGCCGACTGGTGGAGGTGATGACCGTGTTCGTTCTCGCGCTGTTCTGCTCGGCCTTCTTCATCTACTCGGGCGACCGTCAGTGGGACTGGTTGTGCGAACAGCTTCCGGCGACGGCGCGGGAGCGAGTGGAGATCGCGGGCCGAGCTGCGTGGCGGACGTTCACCGGGTACACCTACGGCATCGTCGTGGTGGCCGTGACCAACTCCGTACTCGTGGGCCTTGCCCTCTTCGTACTCGGAGTGCCGCTGGCGCTTCCGCTGGCGCTGCTGGAGTTCTTCGCCGCCTTCGTACCACTGATCGGTTCACCCATCGCTCTTGGAGTTGCCACCGTTGTGGCTCTGGCGTCAAAGGGACCGCTCGTAGCGGCCGTCGTCATCGCGCTGATCGTCATCATCGGCCAGATCGAGGGGCACCTGCTGCACCCGATCGTGATGAGCTGGGCCGTCCGCCTGCATCCAGTCGTGGTCGCACTCTCGGTGATCGGTGGCGCCATTTGCGGCGGGAGTGCTGGGAGCGGTGGTCACAGTGCCGCTGGTGTCCGTCGTCTGGTCGGTCCATCAGGCTCTGCAACGGGCTCGGAGATCCACGCGGGCGAAGGCCTCCCGTACACGGTCGGCGACCGGCATCCGCACCGAACGAGGGCCGGACCGTTCCGGCATGTAGCGACCCGGGACCGGATTTTCGTCAGCGCCTTCAGCGAACACCTCGATGAGCGGAACGTCCTCGTACAGGAAGTCGACGGCGTCGAGCCCGACGCCGTCACCGCCCGTACCTCGGTCACCGGGCGTGTCGTCGACGACGAGATGAGGGGCGTCCTCGACCGCCTGCCGCAGTTACCCGGCGGGTGGGCGGACGCCTCTCCCGCGTACGTTCGAAAGACGCCACCCTGCGGCAGGGCGCCACGATTCGCCCTCCGCCCGGCCGGCCCCGGCGCATCGGGCCCGAGTTGCGCCCGTGCGCCGCGGCATCTCGTGCGGGCCGGGCGAGCCCCCAACGTGATCAGACAGGGGTCGGAAACACGAACTGCACGTCGGTCAGTTGTTCCGACAACTCCCACAGACGGCGGCCGGTTCCGGCATCGGCCGCCGCGGGGGACATCTGAACCTGCGTCGGTCCACCGCGCAGCTCGGCCAGGCCGGTCGGTCCGATGAATTGACCGCTTTCCGCATGCGGGTCGGTCGCCGCGTACAGCTGTGGCAGTGCGCCGTGGGCCGGGGTCTGGGCGAACAGCGGGTTGCCGATGCGGCCCAAGACCACCCGCCACAGGCCGACCGGCGCACTCATCTGCAGGTTGGTGGCCGTGTAGCCGGGGTGGGCGAGCAAGCTGCGCACCGGGCTGCCGACCTCGGTGAGCCGTCGGTGGAGTTCCCATCCGAAGACGGTATTGGCGAACTTCGACTGGTTGTAGAAGGCCATGGGTGAGTAGTTGCGCTCGCCGACGAGGTCATCGAAGTGGATGCGCCCCTGTCGGTGGTTGATCGAACTCACCGTGACCACACGGGGGTCGCGCCCGACGGTCAGCAGGTCGAGCAGCAATCCGGTGAGTGCGAAGTGGCCCAGGTGGTTGCAGGCGAACTGCAACTCGTGGCCCTGCGCGCTCAACGATCGAGGCGGCGCCATCACACCGGCGTTGTTGACGAGCACGTCCAGCCGCGAATGGTCGGTATGCAACTGATCGGCGAAGGTGCGGACCGAGTCGAGATCGGCCAGGTCGAGGCGGCGCACCTCGATGACGGCGCCCGGCTGCTCGGCGGTGATCTCTGCGACCGCCCGGTGACCGCTTCCTTCGTCGCGCACCGCAAGGATCACCTGCCCGCCCCGGCGGGCGAGCGCCCGGGTGGTTGCCAGACCGAGGCCGCTGTTGGCTCCGGTGACGACGAACACCCGCTCGGTCTGGTCCGGTATCTGCTCGACAGTCCAACGCTGCTCCTGTGTCATATGGCATACGTTGCCGTGTGTGGCACTTGGTGTCAAGACGCTCCTGAGTGTCATGCGCGGCATGGCGCTACGATTGCCCGGTGAGTTCCCACCCCGAAGCCAGCCTGGCCCAGCGCAAACGTCAGCTCGTCTCGAACGAGCTGACTGAGGCGGCGCTGCAGTTGCTGGCGCTGAAGGGGTTCGACGCGGTCACCATCGACGAGATCGTGGCCACGGCTGGAGTGTCCAAGCGGACCTTCTTCCGGTACTTCGCGTCCAAGGAGGACGTGGTCGTCCAGTTTCTGGCCGACATGGGCACCGGCATGCACGCAGAGTTGGCGGCCCGCCCTGCCGAAGAGCGGCCCTCCGTGGCGCTGCAGCACGCCGTCTGGGTCTCCATGGCTGCCTGCGGAGACCCGTCCGAGAAGGCGCTGCGAGTGGTGCAGTTGATTCTGCGTACCCCCGCCCTGCACGCACGCTTTCTGGAGCGCCAGGCGCAGTGGCGCGACGACCTGACGACGGAGTTGGCACGCCGCCTGGAACTCGACCCCGACACCGATCTGTACCCGCAGTTGGCCGCCGGGATGGCGCTGACCGCCTTCGGCGCCGTGCTGCAACGGTGGAGCGGGAGCGACGGTGCCGAGGACCCAGCCGAGCTGACCGACCGGGCCTTCGCCGTAATCGCCCCGGCGTTGGACGCCGTCGAGGGGCGAGCCTCTTCCGGGCACACGCCTCACGGTGCCTGAGTCAGCTTCTTCGACATCCTCAAGGTGTCTGCCGATGTACCGGCCGGGGCAACGGCTGCGCAGGACCGCACTGCGGAGTGCGCGGACCAGACTTCATTTCGGCGTCCACGTCGACGTGCTCGGCGACGTACGGATGAACGTGCTCCGTCGCTGATGGTGTGGTGTCTGTCCGGACGAGTCCATAGTTCTGGGTATGTCGTCGACGGGATTGTGTCGGTCCCCGAGCTCGCACAGTTCGTCGACGAAACGGCTCGCCGGCGAGGACCTGAACCGGGCCTCATTCCAGTGGTGCCAGAGACCGCGGGGGTGAGAATACGGGCGGCGTGTTCTGATCATCGCGCGGCATTCCTCCTCCGACGCGCCCCATCCCCAGTCCTTCCCGAAGGTCATCGTTCCCAGAAGCGCTTCGGAGGCCTTCAGCCCGGTGCGGCCCAGCAGCCGATACCGCATCACATGCTCCTGTCGAAGTCGGCATCACGAATCTCCTTACACTCATGTGTAGTTGGCGTCGAGGAGGAATCCAGGTGCGGCGGTCGCGCGGCGTCTTGCACGTTCTTGCCCCTTCCCGGATCAGCGCGGGGCCCAGCCCGACCACGCCGTACCCCGACAGGTCGGCTGGTACACGGCAGGGGTCACCCCGTAGCCTGCGCGAACACGCGGGTCAGATGGGGCTGATCGTGGAAACCCGTCTCGTATGCGACCTCGGCGACTCCCGTGCGGCGCCGGAGCCACTCCCCGGCCCGATCGAGCCGGAGACGCAGGTGCAACTGGTGCGGCGACAGGCCGAACCACGCCGTACACACGCGTACGAGCCGGTACTTGCTCACCCCCGTGACAGCGCTGAGCTCGTCCAGTGTCACGTTGCGGGCCAGATTCGGACGGCGAACTGGCCCAACCTCATGTATTCAGCTATAGCGTTTGTCCGCCTGTGAACTGACGTCTTGACAGTAAAAGGGTGCCCCTGGCCTGCGATGATCTGGATTGACTAGA
>NZ_JBFAJH010000120.1:0-4442 GCF_040655115.1 Streptomyces atratus
TCCGCGGGAAACACCCGCGTCAGCAACCCCACAGACACCAAATCCGACAACCGGACATCAGAAGACGGCTTCACCCAACCAGAACGCGGCATCCCTCCACAATAACCCAAAAGCTCTTAACTGAACGGTATTGCCGCTAGCTTCCGTCCCCGCGAACGTTCCGCCTCGCTCATGGACCGCCTCGAAGCCCGCAGCCGGGGAGAGATCACCAAGGGCGTGCCCACCGGCTTCACCGACCTGGACAACCTCACCAACGGCCTGCACGGCGGCCAGGTCATCGTGATCGCCGCCCGGCCTGCGATGGGCAAGTCCACCCTCGCCGTGGACTTCCTGCGTTCTGCCACGATCAAGCACGGCCTCACCGGCGCCCTGTTCAGCCTCGAAATGGGCGGCGACGAAGTCCATGAGCGCATCGTGTCCGCCGACACCAAGGTCGCCTACCACCACCTGCGCAGCGGCAACCTGACCGAGGACGACTGGATCCGCATCGGCCACAGCGTCCAGCGCCTGGAGGACGCCGACCTCCACATCTTCGAAGACGCCGGCCTGACCGTCATGCAGGTCAAGGCCCACTGCCGTCGGCTCCAGCAACGAGGCGGCCTCGACATCGTCGTCGTCGACTACCTCCAGCTCATGCAGTCCAGCGGCCGCAAGGCCGAGAACCGACAGGTCGAGGTATCCGAGATGAGCCGCCAGTTCAAGCTCCTGGCCAAGGAACTGGACGTGCCCGTCGTCGTCCTGTCCCAGCTCAACCGCGGACCCGAGCAGCGCCAGGACAAGAAGCCGATGATCTCCGACCTGCGGGAGTCCGGCGCCATCGAACAGGACGCGGACATCGTGATCCTCCTGCACCGCGAGGACGCGTACGAGAAGGAGTCGCCGCGTGCGGGCGAGGCCGATCTCATCATCGGGAAACACAGGGGAGGACCGACGTCGACGATCACGGTTGCCACGCAACTCCACTACAGCCGATTCGTCGACATGGCCGCACCGGCATGACGTGACCTGTAGGGTCTCAAATTTCGTGTCGGAATCTCACGGCTGGTGCCGGATGGAAGTCGGATCCGACGTGGCGCTAAGACATGCAGGTCGCGCCTGTACCTCGTTCGCGTTGAACGCCGACGCCTGGAAGGCCAAGCGGCCGCGCCGGGAACAGCCGGTCCGGCCGGCACGGTTGCATCGACCGAGGGACCGGCGCCGCACGGGCGGGGAACACGGAGACCACAAGGCCGTCCGCCCCACCAGGATCCGGGCCCCAGGATCGCGGTACGCCCGCCGCGCACTCGGACGAAGACGTATTTCTCCAGGAGGATTGTTTCATGACTGACCGGCCCTTGACGCTCATGGCAGTGCACGCCCACCCCGACGACGAGGCCACTGGAACCGGAGGGGTCCTCGCGCGGTACGCGGCGGAAGGCATCCGCACGGTTCTCGTGACGTGTACCGACGGCGGTTGCGGTGACGGACCGGGGGGTGTCAAGCCGGGCGATCCCGGGCACGATCCGGCGACGGTCGCCTTGATGCGCCGTCAAGAACTTGAGGCGAGCTGTGACGTCCTGAAGGTCAGCGATCTGGAGATGCTGGACTATGCCGACTCCGGGATGACGGGCTGGCCGAGCAACGACGCCCCCGGATCCTTCTGGCAGACCCCCGTGCAGGAAGGCGCGGCCCGACTTGCGGAACTCATGCGGCACTACCGACCTGATGTGGTCGTCACCTACGACGAGAACGGCTTCTACGGCCACCCCGACCACATCCAGGCCCACCGCATCACGATGGCGGCGCTGGAGATGACCGCGCTGACACCGAAGGTGTACTGGACCACGATGCCCCGCTCGATGATGCAGCGGTTCGGCGAGATCATGCGCGAGTTTCATGAGGACATGCCGGAGCCGGATCCTGCCGAGACCGCCGCGATGGCCGAGATCGGCCTCCCTGACGATGAGATCACCACGTGGGTGGACACCACCGCGTTCAGCTGTCAAAAGTTCGACGCGTTGGCCGCGCACGCCAGTCAGGGCGAGAACATCTTCTTCCTCAAGATGGGCAAGGAGAGGTTCGGCGAGTTGATGGGCATGGAGACCTTCGTACGCGTCCAGGACGCCACCGGCGCGGCCATACCCGAGAACGATCTCTTCGCCGGACTGCGCTGATCCGCCCGTCCGACCGGCCAGGAAAGCGCATCGACCGCACGGCGCGATCGAGCGGGTCACACACCCGGAGGCTTGTCCACGCGAGTTCCGCTCCGGCAGCCCGCGTCCAGGCCCTCGCCGACAGCGTCGACGCGTGCCCGCACTTCCGACCCGACACTGCGTTCGTCCCCAAACCACCTGGCAACCGCACAGGTGGGAGACCTGCGGGCTGCTGACTCGGAAGGTGCGCGACAGCCCAGGTCACAAGCCCGCCGAGGAAGCGACACGAAGCTGAGGCTCCGATATCCGACACGCCGTGAGGCAACGGAAGAAGCAGCAGGTCACGAGGGCAGTCTCCGACACCAACCGCGAGACCCTACACCCCGGCACGACCGGTAGGCCCCGCAAAGCCCCTGAGGGTGCAGCTCGCTGATGATCTGCCGCCCCGGAGTCCATCCGGTCGTCCGGGGTGGAGATCGACGCCCAGCGGCCCGTACAGACGATCAACGACAGGAGTAGGCCCGTGGGCATCATCGGCGAGAGCCTCGACAAGGCCGCCACAGCAACCGCGACTCGCCCGATACCGAAGTCGGCCGGCGCCCAGATACGGTTCCTCGTCAAACACGAGAAGGGCTCCACCCGCACCGTCGCGCAGCGCCTGGGCATCTCGCAGCGCACCGTGGAGCGCTACCTCAAGGGACAGATCAAAACCCCGCGCCCCGAACTCGCGGCGAAGCTCGTGGCCGAGGTGCGCAAGAACTGGCAGCCGCGGGTGCGCGAGCGGGCGAAGAAGCAGGCGGCGACGTCGACCGGCATCGTGATCGAGACCCGGGCCCGGTTCGGTTTCACTGCCGCGCCCGGCACCTCCGACGACGGACGGATCCGGCGCATCACCCAGCACCT
The DNA here is from genome assembly GCF_040655115.1 of Streptomyces atratus. GTDB lineage: Bacteria > Actinomycetota > Actinomycetes > Streptomycetales > Streptomycetaceae > Streptomyces > Streptomyces atratus_D. The sequence goes on from NZ_JBFAJH010000120.1 coordinate 3,036, forward strand.
TCCACCCAAGTACGCGGCCCGGCTGTTCGATGCGCAGGCCGCCGGCGCCACCGAGCAGCAGCTGCAGAACATCGCCGCCGAAGGCCTCCAGGAGCAGTACTTCAAGGACGGCGGCCGCCGTGCCGAGGGACTCCTGGTCGAGTTCACCGACATCGACTACGTGGAGCTCGACTACTCGTGACCCACTCGTCCGGGGAAAGTGGTCACGATCGTCCAGTCTGCTGTGGGAACAGCTGTGCAGCACCACAACTGTTCGCTCGGACTGGTGAATCGAGCCGTCCTAACAGCGCTTCCTGATTTGAACCGTGGGGGATATCAGGCCAAAACCGCAGGTCAGAGGCCCTTCGTTGGGTCCAGATGGCCCGATGACCCGGTCCAATGCTGGTAATGTTCTTCTTGTCGGGAGGGGGTGGCCTCCTTCCCGGTCACCGCATGTGGAGCCGACCGGCAGCGGCTGGCCAGCATGCAAGAAGGCCCGGCTCCCGGCCAGGGGAACCGAGCCTCCTGCAGTTACCGAGCCCGGTCGAGTTCAGAGCGACCGGGCTCGCTGCGTGTGCAACTCCCGGACCAGATCCGACCGCCGACTCGGGGCGAGCAGCCAGCTTGTTGAGCGACTACTTCGCCAGGGCGATGACCGCCACCAATAAACTCGCCGCCGCCAGGAAGACCTGCCACCTTTCGGGGGCGGTCCACTTTCTCCTGTCGTCCGGCTTGTCCAGGGGGGCGCTCACAGCACCACCTCACCTTTCCTCCAGTCGGCGCCTGCGGTTCAGGACACCGGGGTCTGTGAACTGGCAGGCGGTACTGCTCAGTTCGGAAGCTCGGTGAAGCATGGTCAGCATACCTTGCTTTCAAAGGGGTTATGGCCTAGATCATGGTTTTTTGTCTACTACAATAAACACCAAACCTTTGATTCAAAGGATTGGTGATGGGGGTCCCATGAATCACGCGTAGCACACGCCGTTTCGCCTGTGAACCTAGCCGCCCACGCCTGGGTCGCCGGACCAAAATATTCTCTCCCGCAGCCGTCAACTCTGGCTCGGATCAACGGAACATCGTCGTCGGGGGCGGTGGAGGGAGTCGGTGGCGTGGCGGCTGACGGAACCGGACGAACCGGCTGTGAATCAACCCGGTTCGTCCGACGCAAAGCGCCTTTGAGCTCTACAGTGGTCCGGTCAAGTTCCGCCGACCGAGGAGGCGCCCATGCAGTGCCCCTCGTGTTCCGCGCCCACAGTCGTAATCGATCTCAAAGAAGACGACAGCGGTACCTCGAGCAGGCGACGCCGGCAGTGCTCTATGTGAAGTTCCCCCTCTGAAGTGGGCAGCCTGATACTGGGACGGATGGGTCCCGGAGGAAGCAGTCCAGGTTGAGTGGCAAGAGCAACATGAGCAAGCGGTACACGTCGG
>NZ_JBFAJH010000121.1:0-4396 GCF_040655115.1 Streptomyces atratus
CGGACCTCGCCGACATGCACGAGGGACTCGCCGACAACCCCGCGATCTGGGACCTCCAGGCCCGCTTCCCCCGCGTCTGACGAGCGGGTCCGGCGCTCCGGCAAGCGGACTGCTTGCCGGGTCTGCGGCGGTCTGCATGGGAATCGGAGCACGCAAGGCGTACGACAACTGACGGGGCCGGGCTTCCGGGTGTGTGCAGGCCGATCAGGCAATAGGTCGTCGGATGGTCCCACGTGCCGCCAACGACGCGCCCCGGGCTGCCTGCTTGCGCCAGGGGGCGGAGCATCGAGGCCGCCGCCACGACGCTCACCGAGCGCGGTCGGCCGTCGGCCGGAGGTCTGGGTTTCACGACTCCACCGGGCTGGATCCCGGTAGCAGTGAAGTCAGTTGTCGAGGGACGGCAGGTCTGCTTGACCACCCACCGCTCGGGTACTGGAAAGAACCCTTGGCTCCGTGATCGCGCCGGGCAACGTCAAGGTTGATACAGGTCCGCACGGGGTGGACGGCCCGGCTGCTTCACCGGCCCGCGGTGAGGGTGTCGAGGAGGGCGGCGGCGAACTCCTTGGGCTTGTCGATGTGGACGGCGTGGCCGGCGTCGGGGATGGCGGTTTCACGGACGGGGCCGCCCGCGGCGGCGTAGTGATCGAGTGCGTGGCGGGTCTGGGCGACCATGGGTTGGGCAGGGCAGTGGTAGGTGCCGGGCCAGCCGGGGACGGCGCCGAGTGCACCGAGGTGGGCGAGGTCGAAGAGCGAGGTGTCGGAGATGATGACGTCGTCGGTGCCGCGGATCCAGCCGATGGGCGGTTTGGGGTCGATCCGGTGCAGGTCGTCAATACGGAAGTGAGTGGGGGCCATGGCGTTGAGGACACCTCGGGGGCCGGGGGCGGTGCCGGGCCAGTGGTCGCTGGGACGGGTGTCGCCGGGGTAGTGGTCGTCTCCGGTGCGGGTGGAGAGCATGGCGTCGACGAAGGCGTCCTCGAGCGCGGGTCGGAGCGGCGGTTTGACGTAGCTGGAGGCAAGGACGGCGCGGGGGGAGAGTGGTGAGTCCTCGCTGCGGTCGCCTTCGACGAGGCGCTGGACGAATTCGGGGTTGACGGTGCCTGCGCCGGAGCCGGCGCCGTCGGGGTGGTTGAGCCGGCCGTTGGGGCCGTGGGTGCCGCCGAAGCCGTAGGGGGAGACGGGGTTGACGAGGGTGAGGCTGCGGACGGCAGCGGGGTGATCGCGGAGGTGTTGGAGAGCGATGCCACCGCCCATGCTCCAGCCGACGAGGTGGACGCGGTCGAGGGCGAGGGTGTCGCGCAGGGCGGCGAGGTCGTCGCTGTAGTCCCGGAGGCCGTGAGTGGCGTCAACAGGGAGGGGGTCGGTATCGCCGAAGCCGCGGAGGTCGACGGCGAGGGGGCGGTAGAGGTGGGGCAGGTCGAGCATGGTCTGCTGCCAGAAGGTGGCGGCGGACACGTTGCCGTGGACGAAGAGGACGGGTTCGCCGGTCCGGTCGGGGAGTTCGAGGAGGTTGAGGGTGAGCCGGGGGGTGGTGATGCGTCGAGCGTGGATGCCGGGGAGGAGTGCGGGCGGGGTCATGGTCCGTCCTTGGGAGTGGCAGGGTCAGCCGAGCCAGGCGGCGATCTGGGCGCAGGCGGAGGCGTGCCAGCCGAGTTGGAGGTGGTTGGCGGTGGTGATGAGCGCGGTGCCGGCAACGTTGGCGATGCCGGTGCGGTCGAGGGCACTGTTGACGAAGACCACGCCGTCGCTGGGGCCGCGGTTCTCGTTGTAGATGCCGAGGACATTGGGGGATCCGCCGGCGAGGAGGTAGGTGGCGACGGTGCCGGGGATGCCTGCGTTGTGGAGGGGAGTGATCAGGGAGCCGGCGTCGATGGCGGTCTGGATACCGCTGCCGGAGGTATAGATGCCCTGGCCACCGTGGTAGGTGGTGTACCAGTCCTGTTGGGTCATGTCGATGCCGTAGGTGGCGTCCCAGCGGGCGAGCATCTGGCGCTGTCCGGGATAGACGTCGTAGCCGTTGGTGGGGGCGAAGGCGAATTCAGGGTGGGCGGTGTAGGTGCCGTAGCAGGTCATGTAGAGGTGGGGCGAGGGGGCGTTGACGCTGCCGCCGCATTGAGGCCAGATGCTGAAGTCGTGGGCCCAGCCGTGGGCGTAGGGGTAGTCGTAGCCGCCGTTGGGGCCGCCGAGGGTGATGAGGCGGCGTACGTCTCCGGCGTAGGGGCGTCCCCAGCTGGGGCGCAGTGAGGAGACGTAGGCTCGGGTGGACATCTCCCCCTTGCTCCAGCCGACGAGGTCTACCTGGCTGACGCCGAGCCGGTCCTTGATGACGGCGATGGCGTCGCCGACCTGCTGGGCCTGCATCAGGTTGTCGCCCTGCTTATGGGCGAAGTTGACGGCGAAGACGCGGTAGCCGCGGGCGGCGAGGTACTGCATGAGTCCGGTGCTGGGGCAGGAGATGGTGCCGCAGCCGTAGCCACCGGCTTCGCCGGGGTTGGCCCAGGCGCGGTCGGCGTTGTCATTGGCGCCATGGACGAGGAGGACGGGAGTCGGGTGACTGCCGCTGTTCCAGCCGGGGGCGGAGTAGAGGAGGAAACGGCCGGAGTAGGGCTGCTTGACGCCGCTGAAGAAGGTGCGTCGCTGGCCGTCCTGGTCGCCACGGCCGTCCGGGGGGTACTGCTCGGAATGGAAACCGCTGGTGGTGTCGAGGTAGCGGTCGACGCGGTCCCAGCCGTTGGCGACGGTGGTGTAGGTGGCCTCGAGAGTGAGATAGGCGGGTGGGGCGGCGTGGGCCGGTGTGGTGGCTGCTCCTAGGCTCAGCAGAGTGAGAAGCAGGCCGAGCAGGGTGCTCTTTGCTCTGCGCATCGCGGCTCTCCCGTCCGGGTTGGGCTCGGTGGTCCAGGTCCGCCACGGTAGGGCGGTGCGGGAGGCCTCCCCATGGGGTGGTCAGCCATAGATGCGGGTCCAGGTGTGTGGTGTGGCCATGTGCTGGGGGATGCGTGGGCTCTGTTAGAAGCCGTTGCTCTATCGATCACGGTGAGCATTGGTTCGGGTACGGGGACTCGGTTGGGTAATTTCCGGCGTGGCGGGCATGAAGCCAGGGCCTCCGGAGTCTGCTTGGATGTCGGAGATGACGACGAGTTCCCCGGTTCCCCATGCAGACGACGCCGATTCCGACCGCCTGGCTACCCTGCTGAACCGTGCCGCCACCGGTCTGGACGGTCAGGCCTGGAGCGACCTGTGGACAGAGCTCTACCACAACGGGTCCCTCGAAGTCTCCCATCCGCTGGTACTGCCCGCGCTGATGGACATGGCCGAGGGTGACCACGCCGACACGGCGGCCGCGGCCCTCCACCTGGCCGGCGCCCTCCTTGCTCAGGCCGACCAGCGATACGAGACCCGGAAACTACGGCATCAGCACGCGCCCGAAGTCGGACGCCTGCTGGCCGCTTCGAACCGGTGGCGGCAGGCCACCGCCGACCGGAACGACTATTGCCATCTGCTCGAGGCGATCCTGAACCTGGAGGGCGACATCCACTGGGCAGAGGACCTGATCTGGGGCATCGTCAGCGAGGAATACGAGCTCGAGTGCCCTGATCCAGACGGCTGCGCGGCGGTATGGGTGACCATTGGTGAGCGGGGCCTCTTCAGCACGTCGGAGGACTACGCCCTCTCCGACGATGCCGAAACCCTCCCTCTCCATCCGGCCGCCCCCCGCGCCCTCGACGGCCTCGGCCGCCGCCTGTACGAGCTTGCCCTGTCGGACGGCCACGAGGATGTGGCGCACGCCCTGACCTATGCCTTCGGTGAGGCAACCTGCCCACAGTGCGAAAGGCGCTTCTCCATCGTCGGACAGGTCGTTGCTCGTTCGAGCTGACAAGCCGTTGTCTTTCCGATCACGCGGTCGTTCTTGATCGAACAAGTCCCTGGACCGGGGGAGTTGGCGGCCGTGCGTGTATGAAGGAAGGGCCTCTTGGTAACTCGCGGTTGTCGAAGCCAGCGAGAAGTAAGAGGCCCTGTTGTCGCAGTCCTATGTGGTCACGTGCATGGAGTCCAGCTCGTCCATCCGGGGGTGTGACTGTCTCGCCCACAGGTTCGGGAACGCGGCCGATCATCCGGACCGGGAGCCCCGTTACGGCTCGGACATGACGGACGCGGAGTGGGCGGTGGTCCGACAGGGGTTCCCGACGCCGGCGTGGATGGAGAGCCGGGGCGGCCGGCCGGAGGGCTATTGTCACCGCCAGACGCTCGATGCGATCCGCTATCTGGTCGACAACGGCATCAAGTGGCGGTCCATGCCTGCGGACTTCCCGCCGTTTCTGTGGAATATGAGTGAGTCAAGTCCCCGGGCGTATCGCTGGGGTTGTCACAAGGCGATCGCGCGGTAGCTCAGCGCCGC
>NZ_JBFAJH010000122.1:0-4322 GCF_040655115.1 Streptomyces atratus
GCTGCCGTCAGCTACGCTCGCCCCGCTGCGACGGGGCTCGCGGCGCAGGTCTTCCACCTCCACTCGGTCAAACAGCGCTTTCCACGGCGCACGAAGATTTCAAGTCCAGTGAGACGGTCGTGACGCTATGAGGTTTGTGGTGCGGGTTCCCTGCGCTTGGCCGGGTTGTTGATCCAGGCCGTCTGGGGTATCTCGGGCGGTCGGGGGCGGCGGCCGAAGCGTTCGGGGTGGCGGGCGTATGCCTCGGCGAGGGTGACCGCGCGCTGGTCGCGGACCTCCTCGGCGGTCCCGAAGTGGACGGATGCGGGTGTGTGCCAGCCGATACCCGAGTGCCGGTGCTCATGGTTGTAATACGCGAAGAACGCGTCGAACCACTCGCGGGCGTGGGCCAGCGAATCGAACCGCTCGGGATAGTCCGACATGTACTTCGTGGTCTTGAACTGGGCCTCGCTGTAAGGATTGTCGTTGGAGACCTTCGGCCTCGAGTGCGACCGCGTCACGCCCAGATCGATCAGCAGCTGGGAGACCTTCTTCGACGTCATCGAGGTGCCGCGGTCCGCGTGCACGGTCTGGGGCACGATGCCGTTGCGGGCGATGGTCTCGCGGATCAACTCCTCGGCCCGCACCGCTGATTCGGCCCTCTCGACGGTGTGGCCGACGATGTACCGGCTGAAGATATCGATGATGACGTAAGCGTGATACCAGACGCCCTTGACCGGTCCGGCCGCCTTGGTGATGTCCCAGGTGAACACCTGCGACGGGCCGGTGGCGACCAGCTCGGGCACCGCCTTTGCGGGATGAGTGGCCTGGCGTCGGCGCTCGCCGGACTGATCGTGCTCGCGCAGGATCCGATACATCGTCGAGACGGAGCAGTGATAGCGCCCGGCATCCAGCTCGCGGGCCCAGATCTGCGCGGGCGCCAGCTCGGCGTACTCGTCGCTATTCATCAACTCCAGTACCGCAGCCCGCTCTTCGGCCGTCAGGGCCGACGGCTGCACCTGCGGGGCACGTGCTTTCCGTGGTGGTGCCGGCCGGAGCCGGCGGTAGTGGGTGGCACGGGAGCGGCCGGTCAGTCGACAGGCGGCCGTGATGCCCAGCTCAGCCTCGACGCCCGTGAACGCCTCGTCCACGACAGGATCGGCGGCAGGCTTCAGTCCGCGCTCTCGGAGAGCATGTCCAAGAGCGCGGAAGCTTTTCCCATGACTTCCAGCGCGGCCTTGTTCCGGGCCAGTTCCTTCTCCAGCCGTTCCACCTGGCGGCGCAGCTTCTCGTTCTCCGCTTCGGCGGCCGACTTCTTCGGCCGGGCCGGGCTGGTGCGCTTGTCGACCAGCTTTTCCAGGACCCCGGCGTCCCGCGCGGCCCGCCATTCCTTGACGTGCGAGTGGTACAGACGCTCACGGCGCAGGACCGCGCCCTTCTCGTTCTTGGGTGCGGCGTCGTACTCGGCCACGATCCGCAGCTTGTACTCCGGGCTGAAGGAGCGGCGCTTCGGCCTGGCAGCCGGGTCGGATCCGGCGGGCTTGATGCTGGTCATGAGGGGGTGGTTCTCCTGTCGTGCCCTCTCAGGCTAACCCGCCGAAGCGGAACGTCTCACCCAAGGCTGACAGAGAGGGAGCTGCCAATCAGCTAGTCCGGACGTCTGATCTTCCAACAGCCTCAGTCTGCAAGGAGCTGCCAGGAAGTCGCGAAGAGCCCCCACAGGCCTCCAAGTGCCAGCCCAGCGCCTATGCATCGCTGAAAGTCATAGGAGGCAAAGAAGCCTTGTTGACCACCGCGCCAGTGTTCATGTAGCCGCTCGGGGACTCCATGGAAGTTCACCATCACAGCCAACCCCACAGCGCCGATGACCACACTCAGCGGCAATGTGACCCATGTCGGAGCAGGATCACGAGTTGCCTCAGCAAGTTCGAGTAGGTGCCGCTCCACCCCAGGCTGCATGAGCCGATGATCTCAGATGCGTGCCCCTCTCGTGCCCGATCGCTCGGGAAACCACGGGGAATGACGGGTACTCGCGACAGCTCGCACGAGAACGGCCCCCGACCGATTCACCTGGTCGGGGGCCGTTCATCTGCGGTGGGTGTGGGATTTGAACCCACGGTGACATCGCTGCCACGACGGTTTTCAAGACCTCTGCCCGACTGCCGGCTATCGGCCGCCCGCGCGTCTGCACCGCCTGAATACCGATGAGCCAACCCTGCGACTCAGCGTGAAAGCGTCTGACGGGTGGTTCCAGCGGTTGCTGGGAGGCAATAGACGACCTCATCGCGTCAGATGGGGTCGTTGGCGCTGGTCATGGATCGCAGGAAATCTCAGCCAACCATTCTGGGGTGTAGCACTCGGCGAACGACCACTTCTGGTCCGAGTTGTGATCGTCTGTGCTGTCGGTGTACACCTCAAGCCTGCCTTGCGGCGTCAAGCGGTAGTACTCGCGAATCGGGTCACCCTCCACGGTGGGATAGGTTGCCTTCAGTTCCGCGCTCTCGCCGTTCTTGAGGGCTCGCTGGAGGCAGACAATTTCCCGCGCCGCCTGCTTCTGCATCTCCTCACCCTGATCCAGGCTCACCTCGCCACAACTTGAAAACTCGGTTCTAGACTCCCAGCGTTCCTTGACTGGATCGTTCAGCATGCCGCAACCACCAGCCAGCAAGGACGTTAGCGCTACCGCGACGAGCCGCGCGCGAATCGAAACAGCCGCCACGCAGCGACGACGGGCCCTGCCTTGAGCTATCACGTTGCCCCCTTCCTGGCCGTCAGACGCGGCTTCGATGAAACCGGTTCCGTGCGCGTGCGTGCCGGATCCGTGCCAGATCGAGCGGTCAGCCACGGTCAATCGGGGGGTGTGACGGCGCAGAGGTCGTTGGCAGACCCGGCTCCCCCGTGTGGCAGTTGAACTGCAAGGACTGTCCCGCGAGCGGTGCCAGGCTTACAAGGCAGCGCTCCACCTTCCCAAGCTGATGTCACGCAGCTACGTAGGCGAAGGACGTTCTGTCAGCGGCGGCCAGTAGCCTGCGACGATCAGCCGTCGCGCGCACCTGGAGGTGTCGTGGAAGCTACCGCTCTCGTCAGCCCCGACCAGTTGTGGTCGGCGCAGGAGGTCTTGGTTCGTCCGAGCCCTGTCCCGGCGGCCGCAGGGGTCTACGGGTGGCACTTCAAGCAGCCGCCCCACCCGGACCTAGACGCCGGGCGCCTGCTATACGTCGGGATAGCCCCGCGGTACATGGCGAACCGGACCAGTACCCAGAACCTGCGTAAGCGGGTGCGCTACCACTACCGGGGCAACGCGGCCGGCTCGACGCTGCGGCTCACCCTCGGTTGCCTGCTCGGACTCGAGCTGCGCCGCGTGGGCAGCGGCAAGCGGATGACCTTCGGCAAGGCCGGCGAAGCCACCCTGAGCCAGTGGATGGCGGACAACGCGCGGGTGTGCTGGATCGAGCAGAGCGAACCATGGGACCTGGAGTCACAGCTCATCTCCCAGCTCGACCTCCCGCTGAACCTCGACCAGAACCGCCACAACGCGTTCCACAGCCGCCTGAAGGAGCTACGAGCCCAAGCACGCCAGCGAGCGCGAGAGTTGCCCATCAGTTCGTAGGCCGCCGAACGGGCCGCCGGGCCGTTGCCTGGGCCGTCCCTGGGCCGTCCGAGGTCGCTCGACAGTGGCCAACGACGACCAATGACGACCGCTCAGCCGCTCATGAACACCGGCCGGACCAGCCAAAACGCAGCTCCCCAAGATCCCCGGCAAGACCCAGGGCAAGTAGTCATCTTAGTTTGCGTCCCGTGGCCCATCCGACAGGTTGTGCCACGTGTGACCACATCCCCCGGCGCAGTACAGCGTCCGCCTGCGGGTGTCCGCGATGCTGAAGAGGGCGACGAGCAGGCTGAAGGATTTGGTGAGTTCGTAGGCCGGGAGTGCTTCCATTCCGAAGCGCCACTTCGTGAGCATCACCGCCGGCGTGTGAGTGGGGCGTATGCCGGAACGCGCGATGCTCTCCGGCACGTCCTCCTCGCAGGCGCGGGCCTGCCCGCAGAACAGCACCAGTGCGTGCAGCACCTTGCGTTGGTCATCCTCTGAGAGGCCCTCGAACCACTCGACGCCTTCGGTCATCGGTCTGAGCCCCTGTGCGAGCTCATTCAGGATCACGGGGGCTCACCCAAGATCGTGGACACCGTGCGTTATGCGGCGAGCGCCACCTTAACCGATCGCCGTTCGAAGGTGATCGGACTGATGTTCGAAGGTGATCGGACTGATATTCCCGATGGCGGTGTGGCGCCTTCGGGTGTTGTATCGGGTGATCCAGCGGAAGACTTCCCGGCGGGCTTCA
>NZ_JBFAJH010000123.1:0-4076 GCF_040655115.1 Streptomyces atratus
GACTTCCCGCCGTTTCTGTGGAATATGAGTGAGTCAAGTCCCCGGGCGTATCGCTGGGGTTGTCACAAGGCGATCGCGCGGTAGCTCAGCGCCGCATCAACGATCGCTTGAGCGGAGGCGTCCCGTAGTTCGGTTGGAGGGTGGAAGATCAGAGAAGCCGCTTGCGGATGGGGCACGTTGACTTCGAAAAGCCGCAGGTAGTAGTCGGCCTCGGGGTCATTGGCCAGGACTCTGCGGACGATTTCGGCGAGTTCGTCGCGAGTGATGTCGGGCAGCTTCGGCCATGCTGGCCGGGCGGCTTCACGGGCGAAGTCCTGCAGGTCGCGCCACCCGTAGTACTCGGTGAAGTCGAGGGAGACGTACTCGTGTCCGGTTCTTTCATTGAAGGCCGCGACTGCGTCGTCTGCCGGTCCGCCGCGAGCAATCAGGTCTCCGATCCGCTCGATCTCGCTGCAGATCTCCTCAAGGTGTTGTTGCTCCACTGGTGGCGGAAGCAGCTCCGAGCGTGGGTCCATGCCCCGCATTATGCGGGGCATGGACCTCCCGTGCTTTCGATGGCTGGCAGCGGGCTATCAGCAACCAGGATTGGTCTCTGAGCACGCCCTGTCTGGCCCAGACGGCCCTTGGCGAACGGCGATGATTGGCAGGAACGTCGCGGTGGCTGGCAGCCCGATCTGCCGGGGGGTCGGTCCGGCCGGGGTGGGAACGTCGGTGAGTCGCTCCAGGAGCTGGTCGAGGGCGGCCTGCCCGTCGTCGACTGCGTCGCGTTCGTCGTCGGTGAGCGGGATGCTGGCCAGCATCTTCTGCAGGTTCTCCTTCGCCTCCAGGAGCTGGCCCTTGCTGGAGCCCTTGGGAGTGTAGAAGTCGCAGCGTGCGCAGGCCATGCGGTGCTGGCACTGCTCGAAGAAGGTGTAGGTGCACCAGCCGTGGCCGAGATCGAAGTACTGCCAGGGCTCGCCGCTGGCGGTGGCGCCGGAGGTGACCGCGTCGCGGTCGACGAGGACCTCGATGGTGCGCACGTTCCTCGCGAAGTAGCCGGCGTCGTTGTAGGCCCTGGCCAGCGTGTTCGGGGTGATCTTCGCGTAGTGCGAGGTCGCCTCGGGAGTCCGGTGACCCAGCCATTCCTGTAGTTCGAAGAGCGTCATGGGCTCCTTGGCGTTGTAGAGCTGGCTGGCGATGGTGGATCGGGCCCGGTGGCTGGTGATGTTGCCGCGGACGTCGGCGGTGGGGACGCCGGCCTTGCGGCAGAGCATGGGGATGATCGCCGTGTTGATGTAGTGCTTGGCGACCCGGCGGGCGCGGTGGGCGAACAGGAAGTCCGCGTACTCGTTGGTCTTGCGGTCGAGCATCGGCGGCTGGGTCGGCCTGACGGCCTGCCATGCCTCGATGGCCTGGCCGAGTAGGGGGTCGACGGGCTTGGTGAACGCGGTGCCGGTCTTGTGGGTCGGCACGTCCAGCAGGCAGACGGCGTCGCGGGCGAGAACCTCGCCGGAATCACCGGGAATGGGCAGGCCGTCGTGCTGCCAGCGGATGCAGCCCACCCGGAACCGGGCTATCTCGTCACTGCGTTGACCGGCGAACAGCCAGGCCAGGGTGATGGCCCGAATCAACGCGACCGGATAGGTGCGACCGTCCGCGGTTGGGAGGTCGCCGGGCTCGAGATTCAGGCCCGCCCAAAGCAGCTTGGCCCAGATGTCATCGGCGATCACCCGCGGGTCCGGCCCCATCAGCGCGCGAACGCTTCGCGGAGTCCTCAGGGCATGGGCCGGGTCGAACCTGCGCGGGATCAACTCCCATTCGTGCAGGTCACGGAAGAACGCGCGCGGCACTTTGAGATAGCCGGACTTCGTCTGCGGCGTGAGCGGTTTCCCCAGACGGTCCTGCGAGCGCATGCCATGGGTCCACTGCGAGAAATCACCGACGGCCATCCGGTCCACGGCTGCGACCCAGGACGCACACGTCTGGCGAGTCCACTGACCGGGCTCGATGATCTCTGGGTGCTCGGAGGCTAGCCAACGGCCGATCTTCGCGAGCACGCTGCGGTAACCTCTGCGGATCTTCGGAGTCAGCGTCGATGTCGCGTACCAATGCTCAACCGACGCCGCCCACGGCCCTGGGACGCCCTCCATCGCGGCCGGTCCGGCCTCATGCCCCGACGGTGGCGGGTCCGCGTGGCCGAGTGCCGCGACCGCCCGGTGGAGGCCGTAGAGGTCCTTGCCCCACTGCCCGCTCATCGCGGGATGGCCTCGGAGTGCGGCCAGGGCCTCGGTCGACAGGTCCTCCAGCAGCGGGCTGCGGTTCAGTAGCAGCATCTGGCAGATCACCGCGGCCAGCTTGGCGGCGTCACGGCGATAGCCCCAGTCGGCCAGAACCTTGCAGATCTGTTGGACGGCATCGTCGACGAGATCGGCGCCGAACACCCGACGGGCCAGGGTCGGCCGCATGAAGCGACCGAGCCGGTCGAAGGCAGTGAACTCGCCGAGCAGGTAGGCGTAGATGAGCACGAAGGGCCGGGCGTTGGGGCCGATCTGGCCGCCCCATGAGCGCCGGAAATCAGCGCCGCTGGCGTTGATCAGGTCGACCCAGTCGTCCGCTGCCCAACCCCAGAAGGCTTGGCGAAGCTCGCCACAGCGGATCAGCACCAGCCCGGCCGCGTCCCGCGCGAACCGACGCTGATGATGGTCGTTAGGCGGCCAGTGCAGACCGGTGAGAATGTCTGCCAACGGCCTCACCAGCCGGGCCACCGGCCGAAGGGGCAGCGAGTCGCGCCTGAGGCCGTCTCGCCGGATCTGATCGAAGTTGAGTGTCCGAAGTGCTTCCGCCTCAGCCTCAGTGAGCAGGCCGCGACAGTCATAGTGGGCCAGGTCGATGACCGGTGCCCAGGTCGGAGTGCTTGTCGGCGGTATGGCTGCCGTACTCGGCTGTGTGGTCACTCGGCGACCGCCGCGGAGGTGCGGGTGAGCATGTCCACGCGCCAGGAATGGATCTGCTGCATGCCCCGGTTCAGCTTCTCCGCCAGGTCGCGGCCCGAGAGGTGGATGTAGGTCAGCGTCGACTCGGTGCTGCGATGCCCGGCAAAAGAGGCGATGGCGTGCAGTTCCCAGCCCATCCGGGCCAGGTCCGTCAAGCACAGGTGGCGTGTGGTGTGTGTCGAGAACCGAGGCAGGTCGGCGGCGAGACCAACGCGACGAATCACCTTCGACCAGGTCCACAGGGTCAGCGGCTGACCGTAGTTGCGGCGCGACTCAGACAAGAACAGCGGCCCGCGGGCCCGGCTGATCGTGGCCCGATGCGTGAGATAGCCGGACAGCAGAACCCCGGTCGCCGCCGAGTAGGGGACGACGCGCTCGCGCCGGGTCTTCGTCGTCTCGGCCCGAATCCGCAGGGTCCGGTGGGCGGGGTCAAGGTCGTCGGTCCGCAGCGAGCACAGCTCTTCGCGCCGCAGAGCCGCGTCGTAGGCGAGGGCGAGCATGACGCGGTTGCGTACGGGTTCCTCACGCGCGACGTCCAGCAGGTCGAGCCACTGCTGTTCGCTCGGGATCCACGGCAGCTTCGTCAGGCGAGGCACCAGCCCTCGCTGGTGCCCGCCGAAGTTCCGGCCGGGGGTGTAGCGGCCGCGGCCGACCGGGTTGGACGCCCGCAGCCCCTCCTCGATGAGGTAGTCGTAGAACAGCCGCACCGGCACCAAGCGTTGCTGCAGCGTCGCGTTCGCCAAGCCGGCCCCGGAGTCCAAGACGACGACATTGCCTCCCCGACGGCTTGGCCGCGTTGCCAGCTCCTTCACGAACGCCGCCACGTGCAGACGCTTGGCGGTAATCGGGTCGATTCCGTCGCGCTCGCAGACCAGCAGGTACTCAGCAAGTCCCCGCGCGTACGCATCGATCGTTCGAGGTGCCCGCCCCAGGTCCGTCCATATTCGCAGCCACTCGGCTGCCCTCTCGTGCCGGCCAAGGACCGGCCACTTCTCCTCCAACACCACCGCGCTGCCCAACGGATCTCCTCAGTACGTGGGGACGCCGCAGAATACGAGCTGCATCCCGCGGCGTGTGATTCCACGTAACTAATAGGGACCGGGT
>NZ_JBFAJH010000124.1:0-3867 GCF_040655115.1 Streptomyces atratus
GCTCAGCGTCACGTTCGAAAGATCCTGTTCTCGCCCTGCTAACAACAGAAGACTCGATTGTCCTCATGTTTCACGAGAGTCTGACAGGGAGGGCCCGGCGAAACGTCACCTCCCGATCCAGATCGCCCGAGGCCACCGGCACCCCTCGACGTCAGTGCCGGCGGTGCCGGTCGTAGTCGAGGATCGGCGAGAGTACGCGGTCTGCGTCCCACGGCGAAGGCGTCGTCGGCGGAGTATCCGGAAGCGCTGGAGGATGGGGCGCGGGTCTCCAGCGCCTCCTGGCAGAGCTCGTAGACGGCTCCTTCGACGCACCCGCCGGACACGCTGCCGATCGCGGTGCCCTCGGCCTCGACGGCGAGCGCCGCGCCGGGCTGCCGTGGGGTGCTGCCACCGACCGTGGCTACGGTCGCGACGGCGAGCAGCCTGCCCCGGACCAGCGATGCAACTCGTCAGCATTGTCCAGAATGGCGGAGAGCTTCTTAACTGATGCCCAGTCAGTATGACTGTTGCTGCGCTATGGGGCCAAATCGGTTATATCTGGGACAGGTTGTTTCTCGGTACGGGGCCTTCGAGGTCAATCCGATTTGAAGAACTGGCTGCCCACGCGTGCACCCAACGTGGATCTCTCCGCCAGTTCGAGACCGAACTCGGACAACGTGAGCAAGCGGTCGAGGCGTTGCACCTCCCAGCTTTCAAGTTCGGTGGCGGGAAGCGGCTGCGGCGGTGCCCACCCTTGCAGGGCTGTTGCCAGGCCTGCGGCGTCGCCGAACGCCTTGGATGTCCCCGAGGCTGTGTGGGGCCGGACCGTGCCCGCCGCGTCGCCGATCAAGGCCGCGTGGTCGGCCATCATGCGCCGAGGGGGGAGGTCGAGCACCGGTTGCATGAAGACGTCCGACAGCCGCACCAGTTCAGCGAAGTCCGGTGGGAGCGAGGCGTCTGCCTGGTGGGCGACCTGCTCTGCGGTTTCGGACAGCAACTCGCCTGGAGGCAGGAAGTTTGCGAAGCGTTTTCCGGAGCGGCCGGTGAGGAGTTTCGGCAGATTCGGCTCGGGGACGTTCACGTACCAGACCCAGTTGACACGCCGCGAGCCCTCTTCCCGCTCGCCGTTGGCCCCGGGAACCAGGTAGCACAGCATTTGCATTCCGCTCGACGTGAAGGACGTGAAGCGGCCCGAGAGAAGGTCCAGTAGATTCCCTGGCAGCGCGGATTCGGGTTCCAGACCACGCCAGGCTACATAGCCGGCGTACGCCGGGCGGGAGGCGGGGTCCAGCAGTTGGCGGGTGGCTGACCCGATTCCGTCGGCGCCCACCAGGAAGTTGCCTCGCGCGGTGTACCCGTCGGAGAATTCGGCGGTGACGTCGTGACCGTCCACTTGTACGCGAGTGAGTGTGCTGTCCAGGCGGTAGCACATTCCGGCGAGGGGTTCCCGCAGTGCGCGGTAGAGGGTGTCCCATGCGGTCATGAGTTGCGGAGCCTCGTAGCGCGCAGCTTTGCCGTGCATGTGTAGTTGCTGGCGCTCGTGCAGTTCGACGCTCACCGACTGCGCTGGTACGCCCAGGCGGCTCAGCAGCGCCTCGACCTCTGGCTGCATGACGATACCGGCGCCGCGAGCCGACGTTTTACCCACTGATCTCTCGTAGACAGCCACCTCCGCGCCAACGGCTCGCAGTTCATGTGCCGCCGCCAGGCCACCGACGGATCCGCCGATGACCAGTGCTGTGAAGGCATCCATCTCCGGAATACACACCTCCGCTGCCTCGCTAGTGCGGGCACCTCGGAATCGGTCTCTCCTCGAGCAACCGGCTGCCGAGGAAAGGGAGCGGGGAGCGCTCAGGAAGGCTTTTGGATGCCGAGGAACGCGCGGCCGTTCGCTTCGAGCGTCCTGGCGTCGAGGCCGTGGTCCAGAAGGAAGCAGACTGGGTCCGGCTGCGCCATGTCGAAGGGATAGTCGCTCCCGCACAGAATTCGATCCGGTGTGGCATGGGCTGTCAGAAGCTCCAGTACCTGGGGGTCGTGGGTGATCGTGTCGAAGTACAGCTTGGCGAACGAGTCTACCGGTGGGTGGCTGCTGCCCTGCCGTACATCTTCCCGTGACCGCCATCCGTGCTCCCACCGCCCGAGCAGTGCCGGTGCGCAGCCCCCGCCGTGGACGAAGCAGATGCGCAGGTTCGGTAGTTCCTCCATGACTCCGCTCAGGATTACCGATGCCACGGCTGTCGTGGTTTCCACCGGGTTGCCGATGAGGTTGACCAGGTAGTGGTTCTTCCACTCCGGCCGGGGCAACTGCATCGGGTGGACGAGGACGCCCAGGTCCGCTTCGGCGGCGACAGCCAGTACCTCGCGCATGACACCGTCGCCGTAGGAATGCCCCTGGACCAGGGGCGGGACGGCGACACCTGCGATGCCCTCCATGGCTGTCAGGCGCGTCATCTCGCGACGGGCGGCGTCCACGTCGTCCACGCGGGTCAGACCGAGTCCGACGAGAGTGCCGTCGGAGGAGGAGACAGCTTCCGCGAGCCGGTCGTTGTAGGCCGAGACGTAGTCGTCCGCCTCCGATGGCGCGTGGACGGGGAAGGCGAAGGGTGGCGCTGAGACGGCGCGGGCACCCAGGCCGACCTTCAGCGTGTCAGTGACGACCGCGTCGATGTCGGTCATTGCCGTGGTGGGGAGGAACAGTGGGTTGTCGCCCAGGTACAGCTCTCCGTCACGATCGTTCATGCCGCCCAGAGGGGAGCCCGGCGGGAGGGAGAGCAGTTCCCGGGGCAGCCAGTGCGCGTGGACGTCGATGATTCCGGCGCGGACGCTTCCCGTTACAGCCATGTCTACTCCTCAACGCCGCCGGGCGGCGGGGTTGTCACGAGACGGGTCAGGTCACGGGCTGCTGTTGTTCTTGCGCTGCCCGCATGATCGCGCGTCGGATGGGTTCGTAGCCGGTGCATCGGCAGACGTTGGATCCGACGATGTGCTCCACACGCTCGGGGTGGTCGGCGAGGGCGGGGTCGGCTTCCAGTGCCCCGGCGGCCGCCATGAGGAAGCCGGGCGTGCAGAAGCCGCACTGCAGCGCGTGTTCGGCGGAAAACGCGCGCTGCAGGGCGCTGGGTTCGCCGTCCGGACCGGCAAGTCCCTCGACGGTGCGGACCGACCTGCCGTCGCACTGTACGGCGAGCATCAGGCAGGACCGCACCGCCTCACCGTCCACGAGCACGGTGCAGGCCCCGCACGCACCGTGCTCGCAGCCCAGGTGGGTGCCGGTGAGCCGGCAGTCCTCCCGCAGCACGTCGGCCAGGATGCGCCGGGGCTCCACGTCGAGCGGGAACTCCTCGCCGTTCACCGTGAGGGTGATCTTCATTGGCTGTCTCCCTTGGTCTCGCCGATGCGAGACCGGTGGTCGTTCGCCGCCTGGCACAGTGTCCTGGCGGCCACGACGGCGATGGCGTGCCGCCGGTATTCGAGGTCGGCGTACGGCTCCGCCAGGGGTGCGGCGTCCTGCTCCGCAGCGATCCGACCCGCGCGTGCGAACGGATGGTCCTCGGGCAGCTGGTACCCGTCCATCGGTGGTCCGATCTCGACGCCAGTCAGGGCCTGCTCGGCGGCGTGCGCCCTTAGCGGCCGGTCGGCGCAGTTGACCAGTCCGATGCGTGCTTCGCTGATCACTCCGTCGTGCACGGTGAGGACGGCCGCGACAGCTACTTGGGCAAAGCAGAAGTGCGTGCGTCGGTGCTCGATGAAGCCGACGCCGGTGTGCTCGGCGAGCAGCGGGTACCGCACGGAGGGGGGCTCACCCAAGATCGTGGACACCGTGCGTTATGCGGCGAGCGCCACCTTAACCGATCGCCGTTCGAAGGTGATCGGACTGATGTTCGAAGG
>NZ_JBFAJH010000125.1:0-3798 GCF_040655115.1 Streptomyces atratus
GCTGCTTCAAGCCATCCGGGAATCGGTCGTGCGGATCGATGTGGACCACCACGTTCCGCCGCGGAGCCTTTCCGCGAAGATCAGGCTGGCGGCGACCGGTTGCCTCGCCCGCACCGGTCGGATCGGCAGCACCGGTTTCCCGAAGGAGCCCCTCATGACCCCGCCCGTCGTCCACTCGCTGCGCGAACAGATCCGCGAGCACATCGTGGACGGGATCGTCAGCGGGCGCTGGAAGCCGGGCGAGCGGATCGTGGAGCGCCGGATCGCCACGGAACTGGAGGTCAGCCAGACGCCGGTGCGCGAGGCACTGCGGGAGCTGGAGACCCTCCGGCTGATCGAGTCGGCGCCCAACAAGGGCGTACGGGTCCGGAATCTGACCGCCGCCGACCTGGAGGAGTCCTACCCGGTACGGGCCGGTCTGGAGCAGATCGCGGCGGAGCTGGCGGCTCCGGCGCTCGGTGAGGACTGCTCGCGGTTGTCGCCGCATGTGGCGGCGCTGTACGAGGCCGACCGGCTGGCCGACGGCGAGGCGCAGGTGCGGCACACGGTGGCGTTCCACCGGGAATTGGTGCGGGCCGCCGGGAATGCCGTGCTGCTGCACACCTGGGAGGGGCTGGGCATCGAGGTGTTCACGGCGCTCTCGATCCGGTGGCTGGGGACGGTGCAGAAGTCGTACGCGGAGGAGCACGAGGCGCTCATCGACGCGTTCCTGCGCAAGGACCCGGACATCGGTGTGCTGGTGAAGGCACACGTCCTGGGGTGCGCTCCGCGTGCCTGAAGCGGCACGCAGATGCGGGACCGGCGCTCAGCCGAGCGCCCGATTTCATCCCATTTTCGGCGTCACTCCGTGCCGTGAAACGGGGCACCGGATGCCAATTTCTTCATATCGAGAAGTTTTGCCCTTCACCCTTTGATCGATCATCGATCAGCGGCTTACAGTTCACTCCGCGGGCCCACCGGCCCCATCGCCCTGTCCTGCCAGTCAGGGCCTTTCTCCACCCCCCTCCTCTCCGGAAGGCGGCGATCATGACCGACCCCGTAGGAAAGCTTCCGAGCGAGCTCGACCAGCTCCCGGACCGTGACCCGGAGGAGACCGCCGAATGGGCGGCCTCCCTCGACGCCGTCACCAAGGCCGCGGGCCCGCACCGCGCCGCGTACCTGATGCGCCGCTCGCTCCAGCACGCCGAGGGCGCCGGTCTCGCGCTGCCCAAGCTCCTGGAGACCGATTACGTCAACTCCATCCCGACCGCCGCCGAGCCCGCGTTCGACGGCGACCTGGAGATGGAGTCCAGGATCACCGCCTGGAACCGCTGGAACGCGGCCGCGATGGTCACCCGCGGCTCCCGGTTCGGCGTCGGCGGCCACATCGCCACCTTCGCCTCGGCTGCCTGGCTGTACGAGACCGGCTTCAACCACTTCTTCCGCGGCAAGGAGGGGGACGGCTCCGGCGACCAGCTCTACATCCAGGGCCACGCCTCCCCCGGCATCTACGCCCGCGCCTTCCTCGACGGCCGGCTCAGCGAGCAGCAGCTCGACAACTTCCGCCAGGAGTCGGGCGGCGACGGTCTGCCGTCCTACCCGCACCCCAGGCGGCTGCCCTGGCTGTGGGAGTTCCCCACCGTGTCGATGGGCCTCGGCCCGCTCTCGGCCATCTACCAGGCGCGCTTCAACCGCTATCTGGCCAACCGCAGCATCAAGGACACGTCGAACTCGCACGTCTGGGCCTTCCTGGGCGACGGCGAGATGGACGAGCCCGAGTCGACCGCCGCCCTCGCCCTCGCGGCGCGTGAGCGGCTCGACAACCTGACCTTCGTCATCAACTGCAACCTCCAGCGCCTCGACGGTCCGGTCCGCGCCAACTTCCGCGTGGTCCAGGAGCTCGAGGGCGCGTTCCGCGGGGCCGGCTGGAACGTCATCAAGACGCTCTGGGGCAACGCCTGGGACGAGCTGTTCCAGCTGGACACCACGGGTGCGCTGGTCCGCCGGCTCCGGGAGGTCCCGGACGCCCAGTTCCAGACCTACGCCACCCGCGACGTCGCGTACATCCGCGAGCACTTCTTCGGCGCCGAGCCCGCCCTCGCCGAGCTGGCGAAACTGCTCACGGACGCGAAGATCGCCGAGTGTTTCTACACCTCCCGCGGCGGCCACGAGGCCCGCAAGGTGTACGCGGCGTACAGGGCGGCCGTCGAGCACAAGGGCGCGCCGACCGTGATCCTCGCCCAGACGGTGAAGGGGTACACGCTCGGCAAGGGCTTCGAGTCCAAGAACGCCAACCACCAGATGAAGAAGCTGACGATCGACGAGTTCAAGGGCATGCGCGAGCTGCTCGGACTCCCGATCCCGGACAGCGCCTTCGACGACGGCCTGGTGCCGTACGGCCACCCGGGCGCCGACTCCCCCGAGGTGCGCTACCTCCAGGAGCGCCGGGCCGCCCTCGGTGGCCCCGCCCCGGCCCGCCAGGTGCACGCGGTGGCGCTGCCCGAGCCGGAGGAGCGGGCGTTCGCCGCGCTGAAGAAGGGGTCCGGCAAGCAGGAGATGGCCACCACGATGGCCTTCGTGCGCCTGGCCAAGGATCTGATGCGGGACAAGACCACCGGCAAGCGCTGGGTACCGATCGTCCCGGACGAGGCCCGTACCTTCGGTATGGAGTCGCTGTTCCCGTCGGCCGGTATCTACTCGCCGCTGGGCCAGACGTACGAGCCGGTCGACCGCGACCAGCTGATGTACTACAAGGAGGCCAAGGACGGCCAGATCCTCAACGAGGGGATCACCGAGGCCGGGGCCATGGCCGACTTCATCGCCGCCGCCACGTCGTACGCGACGCACGGCGAGGCGATGATCCCCTTCTACATCTTCTACTCGATGTTCGGCTGGCAGCGGACCGGCGACCAGATGTGGCAGCTCGCCGACCAGCTCGGCAAGGGCTTCATCGTCGGTGCCACGGCGGGCCGTACGACGCTGACCGGTGAGGGCCTCCAGCACGCGGACGGCCACTCGCACCTGATCGCGGCCACGAACCCGGCGTCGCTCAACTACGACCCGGCCTTCGCGTACGAGATCGCGGTCATCGTCAAGGACGGTCTGCGGAGGATGTACGGCCCCGAGGCCGAGAACGTCTTCTACTACCTGACGGTCTACAACGAGCCGAAGCCGCAGCCCGCGATGCCGGAAGGCGTCGAGGAGGGCATCGTCAAGGGCCTCTACCGCTTCAAGGAGGGCGCGCCCGCCTCGGCGGACGCGCCGCGCGTCCAGCTGCTGGCCTCCGGTACGGCGATCCACTGGGCCCTGGAGGCGCAGGAGTTGCTGGCCGCGGACTGGGGTGTGACGGCCGACGTCTGGTCCGCCACGTCCTGGGGCGAGCTGCGCCGCGAGGCGCTGGAGTGCGACGAGGCGCTGCTCCACGGCGAGCAGCGGGTGCCCTACGTGACGCAGGCGCTGGAAGGCGCACCGGGTCCGGTCCTCGCGGTCAGCGACTGGATGCGGCAGGTGCCGGACCAGATCAGCCAGTGGGTGGAGCAGGACTGGTCCTCGCTCGGCACGGACGGCTTCGGTCTGTCCGACACGCGTGACGCGGCCCGACGCCACTTCGGGGTCGACGCGCAGTCGATCACGGTGGCGGCGCTGGCCCAGCTGGCGCGGCGAGGCGAGGTGACCGCGTCCGCGGTCAAGGAGGCCCGGGAGAAGTACGGGCTGTGAGGTGACACCGTCGGCCGGGTGTACCCGGGCACCCGCGCGGGTGCCCGGTGGATCGCCCTGGCCACCCCTCAGGCGGAGCTGCTCAGCCATGCCGCGGATGCC
>NZ_JBFAJH010000126.1:0-3498 GCF_040655115.1 Streptomyces atratus
GAGCCAGAAGGAACTGGGCACGGCAACACACTGCGGCGAGGACCTGATCTCCGCGATGGAACGGGGCGTACGAACACCTCAGCCGGACTTCCTGGGGCGTGCGGACCGGGTGCTGGACGCGGGCGGGGTGCTTCGGGCGGCGGTGGAGGAGGTGCGGGAGGCACTGTCACGGTCACGGACTCGGCATCCGGACTGGTTCCGGGATTTCGCTCGGGTGGAAGCCGATTCCGTGGCGCTCCACGAGTGCAGCAACCAGGCGATTCCCGGCCTACTCCAGACAGAGGACTATGCGCGGGCAGTGTTCACGAAGCGCCGCCCTCTGCTGGACGAGCAGACAGTAGAGAAACGGGTCGCGGATCGACTCGCCCGCCAGCAGATCTTTGAACGCTGGCCCGCGCCGACCTTCAGCTTCGTGGTTGAGGAAGCAGTCCTTCAACGCCCACTCGGCGGACGTACTGTCCACGCCGGCCAACTGCTTCGGCTGAGCCAGATCGGCCGAATGCGAACGGTGGAACTTCAGGTCATGCCAATCGACCGAGACGAACATCCCTCGATGGATGGCCCATTCACCCTCCTCACCCCCAAGGGCCGTAGCGAGGCGGCGTACACGGAGATCCAGGGACATGCCCGCCTCATCACCGATCCAGACGAGGTCCGCTTGTTCAACGAACGCTATGGAATCATGCGGGCGCAGGCTCTCACCCCCAGGGAGTCCTTGACGCTGATCGAGAAGATGCTGGGAGAGCGATGAACACCGAGCGACTGCACTGGTTCAAGAGCAGCTACAGCGGCGGCGAAGGTGGAACCTGCGTCGAGGTCGCCTATGACTGGCACAAGTCCAGCCACAGCAGTGGCGGCGGCGAATGCGTCGAGGTCGCGACCTGCCCCACCACCGTCCACATCCGCGACTCCAAGAACATCCAGGGCCCCCACCTCGATGTCGCCCCCGCCACCTGGTCCGCCTTCGTCGCGTACGCGCAGCAGGCCTGAGCCCCGCCGGTACTGCACCGGATCAGGGCGCCCCTGACTCGGTGCAGTACGACGCGGCTGAACGTGACTCGGCGGGCCCCGATGTAGAAAGCTTTTAAGGCTTTGGGGAGAAGGAACTTCCCAACCCAACCCTCACCTCGGCCACCCGTCGCGCGTGTCACTCGCACGGGTGAGCTTCACCAACTGAGCTGGATTTCGCAGTGGTTGGCTGGCATATGCTCGCCCCCACAACCACAGACATGCGTCGGCCCCCGGCCGGGACTCGCAATCCCGATCGAGGGCCTGACCACCGAGGAAGAAAGCCCCTTCCCGATGGATACCCAGCAGATTAGCGCGCCCTCGCGCGCCCCGTCTCCCCTTCCCGAAGACGCCACGCCGTCATCCGGTGTCGTACACATCAATTCCCGGCACACCAGCCGGTTCACGGTCGTCGGCAACCACCTCGCCCAGCACCGCGAGCTCTCCCTCCTCGCGATCGGTCTCGCCACCCACATCCAGTCGCTTCCCACCGGGGCGAAGATCGGCATCAGGTTCCTCGCCGACCGCTTCCCGGAGAGCGAGGCCCGCATCGCCGCCGCCCTGCGCGAACTGGAAGTCCACGGCTACTTGCGCCGCATCCGCGAACGCCTCCCCCAACGGCCGCGTCGTCACCCGCACCTGCTCGTACAACCAGCCGGACGCGACCCCGCACACGTCTCCGGCGTCCAGGCCGCAGCTCCGGCCGAGGCCGCGCCCCAGGTGCCCCGTTCCCGCACCGGCGCAGTGCGCGACGCCCACGCCCCTGCCCCCCGACCGGACCCTGGCGCCGCCGCCTGCCCTGCCTGCCGCCCCTGCACCCCCTCCGCTGCCCACGCCTCACGCCCCCGGCGTCGAGCTGCTCCGCACCGCCACCGATCTCCTCGCCGATCTACGCCGGGACACCCCGCAACTGTTCCTCTCCGAGCGCGACGTCGACCGTCTCAGCCACGCCGTCGCCGCCTGGCTCGAACGCGAAGCCACTCCCGAGATGATCAGGCATGCCCTGACTTCCGACCTTCCCATGCCCCTCAAGCACCCGGCGAAATTACTCGAACACCGCCTCGCCGCGCTCCTCCCACCGCCGCTTCCCCTCACCTCCGTACACCGGGTGGTGACGCCCTTCCAGACCTGCGACGGCTGCGAGCGCGCTTTCCGCTCCCGCACCTCTGGCCACTGCCGCGACTGCCGAACCGACGAGCACCACCCACCCATCGCCTAGGTCCTGTCCGGCCGATCATGGAATGGTCGGGCATTTGAGGGGCTCAGCAAGTGAGGGCTGCACCGCTTCCGCGGTGGAAGGAGTCCTGCCTTGGCGTGCTGGTGTGCCACGATGGCCCCGGGGAGGCGTGATGCAGTATGTGGTGCTGGGCGCGTTCATCGCGTTTGCTCTGGCTGTAGCGATAAGTGGTGTGGTCGAGCTTGTCACCGGATGGATCCATCCATGGGAGCGAGCCCAGGTCCTGCGTCCTGTGCCTCATGGGCTCGGTCAAGTGCTGACGGGAAGCGGCCTCTGCTGTTTCTTCAGTGTGTTCATCTTCACCTCGTCAGGGGACGCTCTCCGTTCGCTCATGGCAGTGGGTGCTGGCCTCTTCCTCACTGGAAGCGTCCTGCTCGGCGTTTCCCGATTTCCAGGCCGCTGAGGCTGCTCACGACCGGAGCCAGATGGCGACGGCTGCGGCAGTGACCGTGCCGAGAAAAACGTAGCCGCGCTTGTCATAGCGGGTGGCCACAGCCCTGGAGTGCTTCAGCTTGTTGACGGCCCGCTCGGCCTGGGCTACTTCCCCAGCACCGCCTGCATCACGCGCTTCGCGATCGGCCCGCCGAGGCGTCCGCCGGAGATGTCCGAGCGGGAAATGTCCATGTCCGTCGGATCGATGAAGACCGCGACCGCCACCGATTGTCCGTCGGCCTTCTTGCCGTACGAGACGAACCAGCCGTACGGCACCTCGTCGTTGACGTTCACGCCGCGCTGCGCGGTGCCGGTCTTGCCGCCGACTGTGACCCCGTCGATCAGGGCCCGCTGCGCGCTGCCTTCCTTGGCGGTGAACTCCATCATTTCCTGGACCTTCTTCGCCGTTCCCTCGGACACGGCCTGACTCTTGAGCTTCGGCTCGTGCTTCTCCAGGGTCGACAGGTCGGGGCCGCGCAACTCTTCGACGAGGTAGGGCTGCATCAGCTTGCCGTCGTTGGCGAGCGCGGCGGTCACCATGGCCATCTGCATCGGTGTGCTGGTCAGGCTGCCCTGGCCCATGCCCGTCAGAGCGGTTCCGGGCTTGTCCAGGCCTGTCGGGTAGAGGCTCTTGGTGGCGAGCATGTCGCCGAACTCGTCCGAGTAGACATCGGAGTTGAAGCCGAACTTCTCCGCCGTCCCGCGCATCCTGTCCGCGCCGACCTCGGACGCCGCGTCGAGGAAGACGTTGTTGCAGGAGTGCTGCATGGCGGTCTTCATCGACGCCTTGTTGCAGACGGCGTCACCCGCCTCACTGCTGA
>NZ_JBFAJH010000127.1:0-3339 GCF_040655115.1 Streptomyces atratus
CAGCGCATGCGAAGGCCCCACGTCCACACCGACAGGACAAACCAGGGCAACCCGCCGGATCGGATACGGCCGTCAGGCCGCAGACGAATCGAGGTCAACCGCCCCGGCCGCACCGCCGGTTTCGCCCCTGCGCCCCCGAGGTGGACGAAGGCGGGGCTGCAACGGCCGTACGCGGTGCGGCGGGCGACGTCGATCGGTCGTTGAGGGCCGGATCACTCTCCTCGACGAAAACGAAGGTGACGTCCTTGTCGACGCCGCCCGAGCTATTCCGGACCAAGGAAACGATCGAGCCTCAAGGCTCCTTCGATAAGAGAGCGGCCCCGTCTGACGGCGGGACCGCCCGTTGGTGTTGGATGGGCACCTCGCCCACCCTGCCCCGGCCGCACGCCCAGGCCTACCAGCTCTTCGGCCCCGGTTCCCGGGCGGACGTCACCGACCAGATACCGGTGGACTGCGGGAACCTTTCGTTCGTCACGACCACGCGGAACGAGAACGCCTTCCTCCGCGCGCTGCTCGCGGGCCGCCTGCTACCGGCGCGGCAGCTGGCCGAGATGAAGCAGGCCGTCCCCGTGAGCGCGGAGGTCCAACAGCTGTGGCCCGGCGGCCGATACGGGCTCGGCCTGGTCGAACGTCCCCTGAGCTGCGGAGGAACCTACTGGAGCCACGAGGGCGGGGACGGCGGCCGCATCACCCTCAACGGCGTCACCGACGACGGCAGGCGAAGCGCCGTGGTCTCCATGTCCGAGGCACGCGGCGACACCCCGGACCACATACCGGACCAGGAGAACGCGGCCAGCGCCCTGATCGGCCACGCACTGTGCGCCGGGGCCCCCAGCACCCCGTGAGCGAAGGCGTCGTCGCGGTGGCCAGTGGGCGGTGAACTCGGCGCGGCGCTCGCGGGTGCCGCGGATCAGCGTTGCGCACCCCCTCGCCTCCCATGGCCCCTTTCGGGCTCACCTCGGCAATATTCCCGGCGGGGTGTGCGTAACGTATTCGGCGGTCCGGGACGCCGGGTGTGGCGTCAGCAGTGGGGCCCCGTATCACCGGAGAGATGGTCCGGGGCCTCCCCGTCGCCTCCGGCCACACCCATATGGCCAGGTCGTAGGGATTCCGCCCGCCCGGGACGGACCGCATACGGGATATGCGTCGCCGACCGGGACGCGAAAGCGGAGGACCGGTGCGCCCAAGACCGTTCGGGGCGTACCGGCGAGCCGGGACTCACTCCTGCCCACCGCCCAGGAACGGTCGGCTGGTGGCGACCGGCGACCGGTACGAGCCCTATCGGCTCGTACCGGTCCCGACGGCGCGACCGCGGAGGCGGTCGCTGTGTACTTCCAGGAGTTGCTGGCAGCCGGGAAAGCTCCGTCAACGGTCCGCCCTACGGGATGGACCTGCTGCGGTGGTGGCGACCTGTTAACCTCGCGCTTTCACGAGGCGGCCTGTCCATAGGCTGATCAGAAACACGGAAAGCGCCCTTGACCTGCAACGATAGGACTTGCTGAGGGTCCTGTTGGTTGCGAGGGAAAGAGCACTTTCCAGGTGAGAGAGCCTATCGCGTCGTACCCGCGTGTCCGTGTCCGGGGAGACGGCCGCCAGGTGGTCTCGCAGGCCGGCTCGGTCCTGCTGATGGAGACGGTCCGCAAGGTTGGCCTTGACCGGGCGATATCTGTGGCACTGACACCGTGTCGCAAGCCCCGGGCCGTCCATGACCCCGGGAAGGTCCTCCTGGACGTCGCACTGGCGGTCGCGTTGGGCGGCGACTGCCTGGCTGATGTCGGCATGCTGCGGGCCGAGCCGGCCGTGTTCGGGCCGGTCGCCTCCGACCCGACGGTCTCCCGCCTGGTCGACGTCCTCGCAGCCTCCGGGGAGAAAGCCCTGCGGGCGATCCGTGCCGCGCGGGCTGAAGTCCGTGAAAGCGTCTGGCAGTCGGCCGAAGGGAAAGCGCCTGATGCGGACGGGTCGGTGCCTGTTGACCTCGACGGGGTGCTGGTGATCGCGCACTCGGACAAGGAGGACGCCGCTGCGACCTGGAAACGAACCTACGGACACCACCCGTTGATGGGGTTCGTCGGCCACGGACCGGGCGGCACCGGGGAGCCGGTGGCGGCCCTGCTCAGGCCGGGGAACGCGGGCTCGAACACAGCCGCCGACCACATCACCGCCGCCCAACTGGCCCTGGCCCAGCTCCCGAAGAAGTACCGGCACGGGCGGCAGACCCTGATCCGCACCGACTCCGCGGGCGGCACCCATGACTTCGTCGCCTGGCTGGCCCGGCGGGGACGGTGGCTGTCCTACTCGGTCGGCACGGTGATCACGGATGCGATCCACGAGCACGTGCTGAAGGTTCCGGCATCTGCCTGGACGCCGGCCATCGAGGCGGACGGCGAGATCCGCGACGGCGCCTGGGTCGCCGAACTCACCGGCGACGTCCTGACCGGCTGGCCCAAGGGGATGCGGCTGATCGTCCGGAAGGAACGGCCGCACCCCGGGGCCCAGTTGAGGCTCACTGACACGGACGGCATGCGACTGACTTGCTTCGCCACCAACACCTCCGGCCGGCCGATCGCCGAACTCGAGCTCCGTCATCGGCTGCGGGCCCGGGCCGAAGACCGCATCCGGGCCGCCCGGGCCACCGGGCTGCGGAACCTCCCCCTGCACCACACCGCCCAGAACCGCATCTGGCTGGAGATCGCGCTGGACCTGCTGGCCTGGATGCCCATGCTCGCGCTGACCGGAAAGGCCAGACTCTGGGAGCCCCGCCGCCTGCGGCTCCGCCTGTTCACCGCGGCCGGGCAGCTCGTGAGCACCGGCCGTCGGCGGATCCTCCGCCTGGCCCGGCACTGGCCCTGGACCAGCCACATCACCGCCGCACTTGACCGGCTCACCCAGCTGCCGGACCCCGGCTGACCGACGGATTCCCCGTCCCTTCAACAGCACCTCAACACCCGGAGCAGTGGAACCCGGCGCCATCCCGAGGCGACACTCGGGCCTGGACCCTGCCCAGCCTCAGCCCAGAACGCGAAAACGGTCCACCGAATTCGTCGGCGGACCGTCACGAAACTTCGAGGCTAGGCGCCATCTGAAGGCGATTCGGTCCAAGGGGAGGATGCCTGCCCACCACCCGCCCCGAAAACCGAAAAGGCCCGCCGACTCCGTCGGCGGACCCTCACGAAAGACCGAGGCTAAGCCACAGGCCATGCCGTTACCACCGCGCCCGTGTTTCGGGAACGCTGCCTGGTCACGTACCGTTCCTGGGCAGTGAGTAGGAGTGAGTCCTGGCTCACCGGCACGCCCCGAACGGTCTTGGGCGCACTGGTCCTCCGCTTTCGCGTCCCGGTC
>NZ_JBFAJH010000128.1:0-3258 GCF_040655115.1 Streptomyces atratus
TACCTCACGCCCCACGAGACACGCCTGCGTTTCCAGCAAGACCAGGACCTCGCGGCATAACAAGATCGTGTCCAAGATCACGGGGAAACTTCACGGAGCGTGGACGGAGGAGTCGGTCGCGTGGCCGGCGCTGCACAGCCGCGACATTGTCGTCATGGGGGAACGGGACCTTCCGCTGGCGACAGCGTGGGTGCGTAACCCCGCCGCCGAAGTCCACGTGCTGGGACAGCCCCGCTTCGACGCGCTCGCTGGCCTCGGCCGTGAGGCACAACGGCGGTACCTGGAGAAGTTGTTGGCGCCCGGTAACCGCCGTGCTCCTGCCCGGATCGCGGTGTGGTCCTGCCAGCCGTTCAGACCCGATCGACTCAAGGCCCAGGCAGTCCTTCTCCTGGACGGGCTGCGTGCGGCGGACGGCGACTGGGGGCTCGTCATCGCTCCGCACCCGGCACAGAGCGCCGACACCTTGTCCCCACTGCTCCGGCGTGACGGAAGGCCGCTCGCGGCCGTGGCCGATCCGCGAGTCGGCGCTCGGGGCTGCCTCGCTGGTGCCGACGCCCTGGCGAGCGCCTACTCGACGTGCGGGATCGAGGCAGCTCTGCTCGGCGTCCCGGTCCTCGAAATCGTCCTGGATCATCCGAACGTGTCCCAGCGGACGGTCCCGCCGGACACCTGCGTCCTTCCTCAAGCTGGAGATGGGATCTTGGGTGGCCCGCTTCAGCGACACAGAATTGGCCGCCACGAGCCTGGTGCACTGGCGCTCGACCTCGCTCACCTCGACAAGGGCACGGAAGCACATGAGTCGACTATCGCAGCACTCATCGAGCACCTGGCACGCCAGCACATCGAACTCCGCGGACATGCTCGCAACGCTCCCCGCTTCGACGCAGGCTGGTCACGTGGCGACGACGTCTTCATCGCCGAGGTCAAAAGTTTGGCCGGTGCGAGAGAAGACCAGCAGATTCGGCTGGGGATCGGGCAGGTCCTCGACTATGCCCATCAGCTCCAACTAGCGAGGACACGCGGTCGAATGCGTCCTGTCTTGGTCCTGGAGAAGCAGCCGACCGACTCAAGGTGGACCTCGCTCGCGGAGGCCAGCGGGATCCTGCTCACATGGGCTCCCGACTTCGCTGGGTGCTGATGTTCGAGATCGCCCGAAGAATCACACGGCGGAAGTTGGCGGCTGGTAGATGACCATGCGGAACCTCGTCGCGTGAGTTCAGAGAAGACGCCGCTGTCGGAGCCCTTCTTGTACTCGACATTACCGACCGCAGGAGCTCGTGCACCGGCTCTGAACTGCGACTTCTCATAGACTACATGTCCGACGGGGAGTTGGGGGCATTGCTGTAACTCGTCCGAGCGGTCTCGGTGTTGGTGGTGGTCCTGCAGGTCTCCTGCAGTGTCCTTCGAGGATCTGCCGGTGACGCTGTCCTGCCACTTTGGCTCGCCGCGGGACTCTGTTGCTCAATTCGTCTGGGCTCGGGAACCGCTGATGCGCGAGGGCGACTTGCCCGGTTCCTGACGTTCTGGTGGTGAGGCTACGGGCACGGGATGTGCTGACAAACCAGATGCTCAGGAATAGGGAGTTGCGGGCGGCGGCCCCGCTGACCGAGGCGCTTGGAACCCGTTGCCGCGTTGCAGGCCGTTAGCCTGTCGGTATGTCAGAACGTGTCATGCCCGGTCGCACGGACGGCCTGATCACCCTGGGTGCCGCGGACGCTCTGTGGGTCGATTTGACGGCCGACAGTGCTGTGCCGACGGCTTCTGGGGCATTCACCTGCTCTCCTGCCCGTGTCCAGGTGAGGTACGTCCTGCTCGGCGGCCATGTGGTGGCGACGGTGAGGGCGAGCAACGGTCAGTGGAGTGTTCCGGAAGTTGAGGTGCGCCGGGCGGCCGCGGAACTGAACGCGGTTGGGATGGATCGGCAGGACCTGGTCCGCATCGGTCCGTTTCGTGGGGCGCCGAGGCAGGAGTGCAACGAGGAAACGCCGCTGCGTTGGCGCCAGCGCATCAAGGGGGAACTGCAGGAGCTGGGCGACCCCGAGCGGGCAGCACGACGTGAAGCCGGCCGGCCGTACCATCTGGCGGGGATCGACTGGCGACAGCTACTCGTGGAGCAGACCCGCGACGGGACGCAGCTCACGTGGTGGCTGCCGCGCGCTGTGGTCAGGCTGCTGGACGCGGCCGAGCACGCCGAAACGCAGTGGGTGCAAGCCGCGCGGACCCGCCAGGCAAGCGCAGCCGTCACCGAGCCGCCCTCCCACCCCCGGCAGGCCCGAGACGCCGACGGTCGGCAGACGACGAGCCCCGAGGGTCCCACCGCCTCACTGCACCCGTACAACAAAGAGCTGGAAGGCCAGCTGTACTCGGTGCTCAGCAGGAAGCCCGGTACCTCCCGCAGGGTGGCTGGGTGGGCGTGCGCCGTCTGCCGCACTGCGCCCGCCGCCGTCCTCGACCACTGCCACGAACACGGCTACGTCCGCGCCCCCGTCTGCCAGTCCTGCAACACACAGGAACGCCCCGACCACCTGTACAGCAACGACATCCGCGTGGCGAACCGCTACACACGCCTCTTCCACACCGACACCGACGACTGGCTCCGCCACTGGCACCGCTGCCCCGGCTGCCGCGCACGCACCACCCTGCCCCTGCCGCACCTCGCCGCATGGACCGCCCACATAGCCTGCCGATCGGTGCGCCCGACCCACCGCGCCCCCCGCGGGCGCAAGCCCTGCGGTGTCCTGCGCGTGTCCTGGACGGGCAGTCAGAACGCGCCCCGTTCCTGCCTGCTCACTGTCGCCGTCGACTTCTGCCCCTCCGGCGAGCACCGTGTCCTGGCGCGAGTCCCCTACCGCGAAGCCGCCGAGCGGTTTCGTGCCTGGTTGGCCGAGACGGCCCCTGCCGTGGCCGCCGCGGCCGGTCCTGACCGCCTGGACGGCCTCCCTGCCCAGTCCCGGCCAGTCATCGCGGACACCAGCGGCGAGGACCTAGAACTGTTCTGAGCGAGCACCGGGAGACCCGACACCCCAACGTCACCCCGCAGCTGCTGGCCCCCGACACGCTCACCCCGCACGCCCCAGCGAAATGCGCAGCAGAGTCCCGCGGCGCAGTGTGCGTCACAAGATCGGCGCGCTGCTTGTCACCAAGGGTGCCGGGAACGGGTCACTGAAGTTTCCCCGTGATCTTGGACACGATCTTGTTATGCCGCGAGGTCCTGGTCTTGCTGGAAACGCAGGCGTGTCTCGTGGGGCGTGAGGTAGC
>NZ_JBFAJH010000129.1:0-3178 GCF_040655115.1 Streptomyces atratus
TCGAGGGCAACCGCCTGAAAGCCATACCCGGTGTCTCTGGGCCTCTGGACCTTACGACGGCCCGTCCAACCCACCAACAACGTAGGACCGCCTGAACAGCAGTAGCGGGCGCCAAGAGATGTCCTGGCACCCGCTGTTGACCGTGGTTTACCGGCTTGACGGGCACGGATCGGGCACGCGGGCGAGCACCGCGACACTCACCTGGCATGGCCCGCGTTCGGTTGTGGCATGTGTCCAAAGAGCCCGCGGAGCGCCACTTCTTCTTGTCTGGGTCTTGCGATTGATCTTGGCAACCTGGGTTTTCGCAGCTCCGGGAGCTCATCGGCTGCGGCCGACGGGTCGTCATTGGCCTCGCACGGCCCCGAGACGGCCCGTACTCAATCGCGAGCCCAGTCGAAAGGCATCGGCGCATCCTGCGGGATCACCCAAGGGTGGGGATAGCGAGCCCGACAACCGGTGCAGCGCGCGACGAACGGACCGATCTCCGGGTTCGTGAGAACGCTGTAGTGGCTGGAGGGCTGAGCCGGGAGCATGTGCCCGTTCGCCGTCGTCTCCAAGCCGGGCCACTCCGGCGAGCATTGGCATGGGTGCTGTACCGCGAACAGGTTGCCGTCAGAGGTCTTGGCCGTGCTCTTGAAGAGCTTGGCGAAGTTCTTTCGTATCGACACGACGGCGGCCCTCCCCTTCACTGTGCCCGACTCTCGGGCCTCCAGACAGTAACCGAGGTGGGTGGAGTCTCAATTGCCGAGGCAAGCGAGATGCCTCTTCCGTCAGGCTGAGGCCCCGGGGCGGCCCCAGGGCTTGAACCTGTGGCCTCATCCTTATCAGGTCGGTCCGTGGGCACCACGCACCATGGCCAATCCGGTCCCGTGCTGCGTCTATCTGCCGGGCAAATCCGCCGGGATTCGCCGATGATCGGTCCCGTTGGTGTCAGCCGCTGATGTCATCGCCAGATGGACCCGTTCAAGACGCCGGTGTCCGTACGCGCCCGATGGCGACGAGTCCCACTCCGATGACAGCGACACTCGGACGCTGGTGTACCCCCCGTTCGGCGTTGTTGATGTCGGCCGTGGAGGTCAGAAGCCTTCTGATCCGTAGCTCTAGCCAGTTCGGGTAGCAACGGCCATACCGGCCGCTACGAGGCCCCGGAGAGCCGGTAACGGACGGGGCGGTTGCTGTGGTTGCGGTACGCCGCTGCTGTACCGCCGCCCCGGGCCACAGGCGGGCCCGGCGGGTTGACGTGACCGTCGCAACCTGCCCGAGGCGGCGTTGTCACGCAGTTAGACACTCACCGCTCAACGGCCAATCATGTACAAGGCCGTTGTCAGTGCCGGCCTTTAGGGTTTCAAGCGCGCGGTCGGCTTCCGGGGGTTCCAGCTCTGAAGAGAATGGTTGCATCCCCGGCCTGTCTGGGGGCGGCCCGGAGAATCGTCCGGGACCTAACCGATGGTCGGGCTTCGTCGATGGCCAGCAGATGACCTGCCAGAGCCGACCGCGCACCATCCCATCTCGTGGGCGCCACCTGATCCGTAGCTCTAGCCGGATCGGTCGGTGACGGCCATCCCGGCCGCTACCAGGCCCCGGAGGACGCTACCGGACGCGGGCGATCGCTGGGGTTGCGGTACCCGGCTGCTGTACCGCAGGATCCCGGCGGGGTGACCATGGAACGGCATGTGCTGGAGAAGCTGTTGGCCGGTGACGACGAGGCGTCCGCGGCTGCTCTGGCCGCTCTCCGCAGCGGCGCCACCTACAGCGTGTGGGATACGACGCATCCCGCGGAGCAGCATGCCGGGGTCTTTGCACGCCGACCTCGGCGCATGCGGCTGCACGGAGTCGAACCTCTTGGGCTGGAACGAGCGGTGCAGCTCCTCCGCGAGCATGGCCGACCGGTGCGCGGAGGGCTGATCGATTCTGCCGATCAGAAATGGACCTTCCTGCTCTACCTCACCGAAGACGGCAACGCACTGGTGGCCTGCGCCCGGCTGCAGCGGTGGGTCGAGCGATCACCGCTTGAGGAGCGAGGTGGGCGCTGTACGGCGTGACCTGCGCGTTCCCTCCTTGCGCGGAGTCGGGTAGCACGCACCTCTGCATCCCCCGATTCCCCGTGAGTCCCCCTCCGTTCCGGCACGGATGTGGCACGACCTCTCTTTGCCCTGAAGCAACTCAGCTGGCCGCGCGTGTGGTCCGGCGGTGGGCCGAGGGCGCATCGGTCAGAAGGGAGGTTCGAGATCGCCGCGGCCATCGCTGTGTGGGCCCCAGTCCCAGGGCTCCTCCCGGAAAGGCTCAGGGTCGGGGACGTCGTGGCCCCATGCGTCGAGGGCTTTCCGGGCAACACGCCGGTTGGGGTCGTCGCTGCTGGTGTCCAGGATGGCGCGCGCGTGCACGGCGAGGTGATCGCGGTGCTCGGCGAGCGCGGGGTGCTCGGCGAAAATGAGCGCGGCGATGACGGCGGCTTCGCGCACGTCCTCGTGGCTGTCTCGGAGGAAGGGCGCGACGGCCCGATAAAGCATCGGGCGCAGGTCCCGGAAGGCCGCCACGATGGTGCCGGGGGTGAGGAAGCCAGGGAAGTACTGCTCCGTGCGGCCCACAATCTCGTCGGAGGCGTCGTAGGCCGTGGAAACCAACCAGTTCAACAGCGTCGCGCGGATGGGGACGTTGCGATAGGGCCGGAGGGTCATGGCCGCCGGGTGGGTGAGGATGCCGGCGATATACATGGCGACGGGGGCGGTGGCTTCGTAGATGGTGTTCTGGTGGCCGACCAGGTCACTCAGCTCCGACAAAGCGGTGACCTGAACCTTGGGATCGGGCTCCAACAGCCGCGCCAGGATCTTGGGCAGGCCCTCACCGTTCCCGAAAGCCGTCTGGAGCGAATCCCAATCAGTCTCCGCCAGGACTACCTGGTAGGGCGGCAAGTCAGGCTTGCGGGGCGCCCCGGCGTCGGAACGGCTGTGGTTCACAGGCCAAACCTAGACCAGACGTCTGACACGATTCCCTTCCGAGCCAGTTACTCGGTCTGTGGTCCTGCCGTAGGCGGCTGCTGCATGCGTGGCATGGCACCAGTTTGGAAGATCCCGTACGCGGATGACCTCTGACGCGTAAATAGCAGCAGGTCAGGGCGGGTGGGGGCAGGGCTGGGTGCCCGGTGGCCGTTGAGGGCTGCCGGGTGTCTTGGTCTGCC
>NZ_JBFAJH010000130.1:0-2365 GCF_040655115.1 Streptomyces atratus
AAGCGTGAAGAACTCCCATCATCGCAGGTCACAGGGCACTTCCTCGTTTTCGGAGAAGCTATCCACAGGCATCAAGCCGGTGGATCCGGGCTGAACCGAAGCACGAGAGTATTCCGCCGACTTCAATCTGTGGAGCTTTGATCAACACTTACCCCTGCGTCTTTACCGACCAAGGAGTCATCGCCCCCCACTTCAGCTCCTCACCCTCGACCGCCATAACGCCCGCTACCGCGGGCACGACGACCACATCCTTGAATCGATTACTGCGCCCTGCCAGCACCCGCACACAACGTCCCGCCTCGTTATAGATTGCGAGACGACCTCCTCCATCCCCGAACTCCACAGCAAGCTTCGTCCCCGGAGCGGGGCATGTGAAAAGTCGCGACGCCCCGCCTCGGGCCTCCAGAGGAAACTCGCCCACGGACAGCGCGTCCAAGAATCTGACCTTCCAACGTCCGGACATCTTCCAACCTCGCCTGATCCGCACCGCCTCGCACTCTCCGGGCGCAAGCAGAATATGCCCTTTCTCTCGCCCTATCCCAGAATCACCGAGCGGTCTCTCCGTATACCGCCCGGCCGGCTCTGTCACTCCTATGACCTCGAAGCCCAAGCTCCCGACCCAGCCCCAGGCCTCGATCACAACAGCACGCCGCTGAAGCTCCTTCGACAACTCAATGACCCGCTCGCCATACCCTGAGAAGGATGTCCCCACACTCGCATCGATGGACATTCCACTCCAATCCGCCCCCGAAAGGAGCATCATGACCGAAAAGAAAACAGTCGAAGACAGGCTAGACAATCTTGAAGCAAGCGTCCAGGGGTTCGATAAGAAATGGGAGCATGGCTGGGCAAAGGGCGAAAACGTTGGAGCGGCAGTCACGGCCACCGGTGTTACAGGATCGGGCCAACTCGCTTCCGGCGAGGTCACGGGAGTTTCCACCAGCTTCAAGCTGTGGAGCTTTGATTACGACCTCAAAGCGTGACTTGAAGAAATAAAACTCAAATCACTGAAAAGAGATCCCGAGAATCTCGACGAAAGAATCAGGGAGATCAAGGCCAGTCGCGAGAACTTTGTCCGGCGGATAACCCCGATAGTTGGCCCCATCAACCGTGAATTCCCTGGAGTCAAAAGCAACGTCGCTCGGGCACACCGTCGAATAGACGGCCTCAACGACGATCTGCGCGATTCGCGAGAAACGCTCCGGGAAGGATGTGACAGGCCGTGGGTAAGTGCGGCAGGATCCGTGGTCATGTTGTCGGGGCTGGAGTCTGCGTCGCGTGAGGATCTCCTCGCGGTGATCGGGCTGCTTCAGCGACAGGTGGCGGCCGTGGAGGCTCAGGCGGCGGAACTGGCCGCGGCCAACGAGCGGTTGACGGCGCGGGTGGCGGAGTTGGAGCGTCGCCTGGGGCGTAACTCCGGGAACTCCTCCATGCCGCCGTCCTCGGACACCTTCGGCCGTCCGGAGAAGAAGCCGCAGATCAAGAGCGGGCGCAAACGGGGACGTCAGCCCGGTGCCGATGGCAGTGGGCTGTCCATGGTCGAGAAGCCCGATGTCACCGAGGACCATGTTCCGGCGGCCTGTACGGGCTGCGGGGAGATGCTGGGCAAGGGTGACAGTGTTGGCTTCGAGCGCCGTCAGGTCCGTGACATCCCGCTGACCACGGTGAAGGTGACCGAGCACCGGGCCCATCGGTGCCGGTGCGCGTGCGGGACAGTGACCGTCGAGCCGATGCCCGAAGAGATCGCCGGATCTCCTCCTCCTACGGCCCGAACCTGCGCGCGCTCGCTGTCTATCTGCTGGTGTTCCAGCACATCCCCGTGGAGCTGACCGCGATCCTGATCCGGGATGTGACCGGAGCCGAGGTCTCCACCGGCTGGGTGGCCTCCCTCCTTCCCGAGGCCGCTGACCTGGTCGAGGACTCCCTGCACCTGATCCGGGCCCTGCTGGTACTGGGGCACGTGCTGCACGCGGACGAGACGACCACCCGCATCGGGGCCACGCGGCGCTGGCCGCACGTGGCCTGCACCGACTTCCTCACCCTGCTTCACCTCGCCCCGCGCTCGCGCGCCGGGGCCGACCTGGGCGGGGTCCTGCCGCACTACCGAGGCCTCCTGGTCCACGACTCGCTGTCGCTGTATGCCGGATACACCCACTGCACCCACCAACTGTGCGGTGCCCATCTGATCCGCGAACTCACCGCGGCCGAAGAGGACTTCCCCGACCAGAAATGGCACCAGCAGATCCGCTGGGCGCTGGCCGGCCTGAACACCAGGGTCATTGCATGATCGAGATCTGTCCGGGTTCGTCAGGTGAGGCCGAGGGCGTGTAAGGGGCGGTGGTAGTCGCGGCCGGCGTGGCGGAGG
>NZ_JBFAJH010000131.1:0-2295 GCF_040655115.1 Streptomyces atratus
GGGGTCAGGAACTGCTCTCGACTAAGTGTCCATGAGTGTCCTTCAGGTGTCACGAGTGTCGTATGATCTGGTGTATGAACCTGACGGAATGGGCGCGCGCGCAGGGGGTCGCCCCGCGTACTGCGTACCGCTGGTTCCGTGAGGGCACGCTGCCGGTCCCTGCGGAACGAGTCGGGCCGCGCACGATCCTGGTGAACATCGACGCGAACACCTCACCGTCCGTGACCGGTGGCGTGGGCCTGTACGCCCGCGTCTCCTCCCACGACCAGAAGGCCGACCTGGAGCGGCAGACCGCACGCTTGTCGGCATGGGCCGCGAAGGCCGGGCATAAGGTCGTGCGCGTCGAATCCGAGATCGCTTCGGGCATGAACGGCGCCCGCGCCAAGGCCCGTCGCCTGCTGGCCGACCCGGCGGTGACCACCGTAGTGGTGGAGCACAAAGACCGGTTGGGCCGTATGAACGTCGAACTCGTTGAGGCCGCTCTGGCTGCAACCGGCCGTCGACTCGTTGTGCTGGATGACGGCGAGGTCGAAGACGACCTGGTGCGCGACATGGTGGAGGTTCTGACCTCGTTCTGTGCTCGCCTGTACGGCCGCCGCAGTGCGAAGAACCGTGCCAGGAAGGCACTGGAAGCGGCGGCTGCCGATGGCTGACAAGAAGCAGCTCCGTACCATCGACCCGCCGTTCGTTGCTGTCGGCCCGTCCGGTGTGGCGTTACGCGACCGCCTCAAGCACCTCACACCAAAGGACGAGAAGGTGTTGCGTCTGGTCGGCGAGCACCAGGGCCGCCTGGCCTCTCTCGATCTCAAGGCCCGTTGCGAAGCCGGGCACAAGCACGACAACGACGCGTGGGCATCCCGGAAGCGTGACCTGACCGAGCAGTCGTCGTCGCGCATCGCGGGTGCGATCACGAAGGCCACGCACGACCAGTACGGCCTGGCCCGACGCTGCCTGCTCGCCCATGTCCAGAACCTTGAGGCCGATCTATCCGCACGCTGCGACACCGCCTGTCCCTCCCGATCGGGGAGAAAGGCAGCAAGCGGGGGCCGGGCGGGTACCGGTCCAAGGGCGAGTGGTTCCACAAGTCCCGCCGCCTGGCCACCCTGGAACACCGCCTCGACGTGGCCCGCGACGACTGGAAGACCGGACACGTCCGTGTCGTTCGCGGCGGCCGGCGGCTGCTCAAGAACCGGCACAACCTTCAGGCCGCGCAGCTCACCGAGCACGAATGGCGTCAGCGTTGGGAGGCTGAGCGCTGGTTCCTCGCCGCAGACGGCGAGTCCGGAAAACGCTTCGGGAACGAGACGATCCGCGTCACCCCTGACGGCGAAGTGTCGATCAAGATGCCCGCCCCGCTCGCCCGCCTGGCCAACAGTAAGCATGGCCGGTACGTTCTTGCCTCCAAGGTCGCGTTCGCGCACCGTGGGGACGAGTGGCGCGACCGCACCGAGGCCAACCGTGCCGTCGCCTACCGCATCCACTACCACGTTGAGCGGGGCCGCTGGTACCTGACCGCGTCGTGGACCAGGCCCGCCGTGCAGACGATGCCGTCGGCCACCGCCCGCGCCAGGGGCATGGTCGGCGTCGACACGAACGCCGACCACTTCGCCGCCTACCGGCTCGACCGGCACGGCAACCCGGTCGGCGACCCGCGCCGCTTCCACTACGACCTGTCCGGCACCGCCGACCACCGCGACGCCCAGATCCGGCACGCCCTCACCCGCCTCCTGCACTGGACCAAGCAGACCGGCGCGCAGGCGATCGGCATCGAAAACCTGGACTTCGCCGCCGAGAAGACCCGCGAGAAGCACGGCCGCAAGAAGCGGTTCCGGCAACTCATCTCCGGTATGCCTACCGGCAAGCTCAAGGCCCGCATCGTCTCCATGGCCGCCGAACACGGCATCGCCATCGTCGCCGTCGACCCGGCATACACCTCGATGTGGGGCGACCAGCACTGGCGCAAGCCCCTGATCAGCAAGACTCGCAGCATGACTCGCCATGACGCCGCCTCGGTGGCCATTGGCAGACGCGCCCTCGGGCACCCGATCCGGCGACGGACGGCACCGCCCCAGCATCACCAGAGTGATGGTGCTGGGCATCGGACCGTCCAGGCCGATCATGGTGACCGAGGGCGTGAGGAAACCCGCCGCCCTGTCGCGGAGCGTGCACACGATGCGCGTCGCCGGACAGGGACAACGAGAACGCGGGGGACCAGCGCATCCAAAACCGTTCGGGATGCGCGCAGTTCCGGGACGTGGGTACAAGGCTCACTCCTGGACACTGTTTAGGAACGGT
>NZ_JBFAJH010000132.1:0-2195 GCF_040655115.1 Streptomyces atratus
CGGTTGAGTCGGCCTGAAGCGCGGTTCCGGTGTTGCCACCGGCCCGTTTCTCCAGGCCGCTCTCCGAACCCGGCGTACCCGTCTCCGAGTACCGGGCTCTCCACAGTTCCTCTCGTCGGGCTGGTTGTCAGGCTGTGGGCCAGGGGCTGGGGATCGTGTCGCCCCGGTAGCGGTACCGGGTGATCGCCGGTGTCCGCGCCAGGTTGATCAGTTCGATCCCGTCCGCGGTGATCGGCAACCATGACCCGTGAGGGCCAAGGAGCCAGCTGCGGACGTCCTTCCACGACCAGCGGTGCATTGTCTTGAGCCACATGATCACGCGGTGCCAGAGGAAGGCCCCGAGCATGCGGAACGTGTGCTTCGCGACGGCATGCCGGAAGTAGTTGGCCCAGCCGCGCATGATCTGGTTGAGCCGGATCAACACGTCCCTGGGGTCAGCCTGTGACGTCCTGCGGGTCAGGGCACGGATCTTGTCCTTCACCGAGCGGACGGGCCGCGTGGCGATGAACGCGTAGACGTACCACTTGTCACTGCCCCGTTTGCGGCGCCGCCGGATGCGGAACCCGAGGAAGTCGAACCCGTCCTCTATGTGCACGATTCGGGTCTTGGCTGGTGACAGCCTCAGCCCCAAGGGATCGAGCACGGAGGCTACTTCGTCCTGGAGGACCACCGCGTCCTCGGCGGAGCCATGCACCATGATCGCGAAATCGTCCGCGTAGCGGACGATTCGCCAGTTGGGCAGGCCGTGCCGACGGCGCTTGCGGCGCGGGTACTGGCCATCCATCCGCCCGCCGGGCAGCCAGTCGCGGTGCAGGTGCTCATCGAGCGCCGACAACGCGACGTTGAAGATCAGCGGGGAGAGGATGCCGCCCTGCGGGGTGCCGGTGTGAGTGTCCTTCCGTTGGCCGTCCTCGCTGAGGATGCCCGACTTGAGGAACGCCTTGACCAGCGTCAGCATGCGCTTGTCCTTGACCCGTTTCCGCACGGCGTCCATGACGGCGTGATGGGAGACGTTGTCGAAGGCCGCTTCGATATCGGCGTCCAGCACCCAGTGATATCCCTTGGAGCCGAAACGCTGGATCTCCGCGATCGCGTCCTGAGCCCGCCGTTTGGGCCGGAACCCGTAGGAGACCGGCAGGAAGTCGGCCTCGAAGATAGGTTCCAGCACCAGTTTCAGCGCGGCCTGAACAGTCCGGTCCGCCACCGTGGGAATACCGAGGCTGCGGACCTTTCCCGACCCGCCCGGCTTGAGGATCTTGCGCTCCCTCACCGGCAGGGGCCGGAACGCGCCGGACTTCACGTCCGAGCGCAGACCGTCCAGGAATCCGGGTGTCCCGATGTCCCGCTCGACGTCGGTGACGGTCAGGCCGTCCACGCCGGCGGTTCGGGCTCCCTGGTTGCCCGCGACCCGGTCGAACGCCACGATGAGTGTCGCCGGGTCGTGAACGAAGTTGAACAGGTCGTCGAACCGGCGGCCGGGGTCGGCCACCGCCCAACGGTGAAGCTTGGCCTGCATCTCCAGTACCCGGCTGAAGGACCCCGCTGGGGGATCTCCTTCCGGGGCGCCGCCGTTCGGCGGCGCGTCTTCTGGCATTACAGTCTCCTTCCCTTCTTGGAACTGCTGCCGCCCTTCCCCTTGTGCCGGGCTTTCCCCGGCTCCGAGTACTACGGCGGCTCCGCCCCCTCCCGCACCGGTCGACCGACGGTGGGCCCAGCCTCGAACCCCGCACTGGCGGCGCGGACTCGTGGCGGATGCGAGAGGGTTCCCGTGTTCACTGCTGACCGTTCGTCGCAGGAGGCGCCCGACTCTGTCCCGGCGGCATCGCCACGGTTACGCCGCAGGCTTTCACCGTGGCCTCCCGGACCTGCATCTGCAAACCTGCCCGGGAGTTCCCCGCTTCCGTACTACGGAAGTGGTTGCGCGCCGCCATCCGGCCCAGATCCGCCAGGTTCGAGCCGGTGACTCATTACGGGACGTAAACGCCGGTTCCTCTCGTACACCTCTGCGTCTCGCTCGCCGGACCCGACCCATCTGGCAGTGCTGGACCGTCCCGGCTTTGTCACGGCTGCTCTCGCCCTTGCCGACACCTCTCGGTTCAGGCTGCCGTCAGCTACGCTCGCCCCGCTGCGACGGGGCTCGCGGCGCAGGTCTTCCACCTCCACTCGGTCAAACAGCGCTTTCCACGGCGCACGAA
>NZ_JBFAJH010000133.1:0-1928 GCF_040655115.1 Streptomyces atratus
AACGCGGGGGACCAGCGCATCCAAAACCGTTCGGGATGCGCGCAGTTCCGGGACGTGGGTACAAGGCTCACTCCTGGACACTGTTTAGGAACGGTCGGCAGCATCTGTGTCCACGGCGGCCGGACGGGACCGGACCGCCCGGACCCGGAAGGAAACTGGTCGACCACGAGCCCATGCCGAGCACGTGGGACCACATGAACTCCGGGATGGGGCTGGCTGCA
This sequence comes from Streptomyces atratus, assembly GCF_040655115.1. GTDB lineage: Bacteria > Actinomycetota > Actinomycetes > Streptomycetales > Streptomycetaceae > Streptomyces > Streptomyces atratus_D. The sequence goes on from NZ_JBFAJH010000133.1 coordinate 222, forward strand.
GACCAGCGCATCTCGAAGCGGGGTCCAGGCTGTGCCGACGTAGCCGTCCCCGGACGACAGGGCATCAGGCCTGGGGGCGGATGGGGTCGCGTCCGTCGTGCAGGTAGACGGTGGTGCCCTGGGCCAGAGCTCGGGAGCAGGCGTGCAGGCGGCGGGCAAGGTGTGAGGCGAGGAGGGTGTCCCACTGCTCGGGGATCGTCAGCTGCCATGCGGTGAGCTCGTCCGGGCCGAGGTGGATTCGTGTCTGAGTTTCGCGCGTTATCAGCCCGCCGTCGAAGAGGTAATTGGCCAGCGGCGGGCGGCCGTCGGCCTGTTCCGGTACCCAGTCGATGGCCAGCAGTCGGCCAGGTGTGATGTCGATATCGAGCTCCTCCTTGACCTCGCGCTTGACTGCTTGCAGTGGGTTCTCTCCCACCTCCAGTCCGCCACCGGGAATCTCCCAAGTGCCGGTGCGATAGGACGGCTGGACGAGAAGAATGCGGCCCGCAGCGTCGTGGATGATCGCCCCGGCACCGGCGATATGCCTGGGAAGCGAGGCGTAGTACTCAGAGGGAGGAAGGTGCGTCGGGCTCACGGCGTGATCCTCGCTCCTGGTGTTTGGTCTCCGCCATATGTGCAATGTCCGCTTGCTGCGCAGATCAGGGCGTTCTTCAGGGCCGGATCGACGGTCAGGCTCGCGGCTGGGACTGCCGGCCAAAGGATTTCGGAGCTTCCCAGGACCGGCTGCCGGTGGAGAGCGAGAAGCGCTGGTTGGGCATCACCCTGGCGCACGACGGGCTGGTGCTCCTGGTGGCCGGGTACGTCGTGGACGGGACATCGGCCCAGTCCACCGACCTGGAGTCGTTGCTCGCCGAACTCGATCTGCTGTGGCAGAGGCTGTGAGCGCGGGGGTGGAGAGGTCGGTAGGGCTCAGGGAGCCGCGCAGCCGGTGGGAGTACGCGGTGTCGGGGGCCGACCAGCTTGAAGTTCCCCCGCTGAAGTGGACAGCCTGATACCGGGACGGATCGGTCCCGGAGGAAGCAGTCCAGGTTGAGTGGCAAGAGCAACATGAGCAAGCGGTACACGCCGGAGTTCAAGCGGGACGCGGCGGCACTGGTCCGCTCGTCAGGGCGGAATGTCACCGAGGCCGCCCGGGAACTCGGCGTGAGTCCGGAGGGTCTTCGCGGCTGGGTGAAGCAGGCGAAGATCGACCGTGGCGAGGGGGCGCCCGGCGCGCTGACCACGGCGGAGAGGGAAGAGCTGCAGCGGCTGCGCAGGGAGAGCCGGGAACTGGTCACCGACGCGCTGCGGATGGCCGCCGGCCGCGGCGACCTCCCGCGCCGATGCCGGGTCGCCGAGGACATCCGGATCACCCGCAAGACGTTGCTGGAACTGCCCGATCCGCAGCCGTCCGCGCCACTGGCGCCGAAGCTGCCCGACCACCCGGCCTACCAGCAGATCATGGCGGTGTTCGCCGCGGCCGACGCGCCGCTGCGGGCGCAACAGGTGTGCGAGGCGATGAACCTGGAGATCGCGCCCAACAACATCGACAACACCCGCCTGAAGCTCAAGCGACTGACCGAGCGCGGAATCCTGGTCGAGACCGAGCAAAGGTTGTTCACCCAGCCGCGGTCCTAGGGCGTGTTCCAGGTTCAGATCACTGTTGGGTCAAATCGCTCCGCCGGAGTGGCTCGGGACGGTAGACATCCGGGGTGACGCGAGGCGATC
>NZ_JBFAJH010000134.1:0-1876 GCF_040655115.1 Streptomyces atratus
GCGGAGTACACCTTCATCACCATGCGTGACCATCTTTCTCTGGATCCTCATGGTCCAGTCTCGGATGGTGTCCACGGTCAAGGGGGAGGCCCCGACAACGCGACGCTCGCCACCGAGCGGGACTCCTGCGCAAGGCGACGAAGTTTTTCGCCTCGGAGATGACCTGGTAAGCCGCTGCCAGTTCATCGAGGACCATCGCGAGGCCTTCCCGGTCAAGCGGCTGTGCCAGGTCCTGGACGTCGTCCGCTCCAGCTACTACAAGTGGCGCGAGAACCGGGCCGCCCACGCCGAGCGTGAACGCGCCGACGCACTCCTGGCCGACAAGATCAAGACCATCCACGCCCAGTCGGACGAGGCGTACGGCTCCCCGCGCGTCACCGCCGAGCTGCGCGACGGGCACGGCATGGAGATCAACGAGAAGAAGGTCGCCCGGGTGATGCGCAAGTTCCACATCGTCGGCACCCACCTGCGCAGGAAGATCAGGACCACCGTGCCCGAACCGTCCGACACCCCGGTGCCGGACCTGTTCAACCGGGACTTCACCGCACCCGCACCGAACCTGAAGTACATGGGCGACATCACGTATCTCCCGGTGGGCGATGGGGAGTTCCGCTATCTCGCCACCGTCATCGACTGCTTCTCCCGCCGGGTGGTGGGCTACTCGATCGCCGACCACATGCGCACCGGACTCGTGACCGACGCACTGAAGATGGCCGCCGCCACCCGTGGCGGCCTCGACGGCGCCGTGTTCCATTCCGATCACGGGGCGCAGTACACATCGCGTGAATTCGCTTTGATCTGCGAAGAGTTGGGAGTCGTACAGTCCATGGGCGCAGTCGGGACGTCGGCCGACAACGCCGCCTGCGAGAGTTTCCACGCGTCCCTCAAACGCGAGACCCTCAAGGGCAAGCGCCGCTGGGACGGGCCGGCAGCCTGCCGCCTTGCGGTGTTCCACTGGATCACCCGCTACAACACCTGGCGGCGCCACTCGACCAACGGGCAGGTCTGCCCAGTCGAGTTCGAGCGTCGGCACGAGCTGCAGTCAGCTAGCATGAAACTTGCCGCATAAGCATACAAACCAGTGTCTATTATTCGGGGGGAACTTCCCCCGTCTCGACCAGGGCGGTCAGCCGCAGGGCGGGATAGCCCGAGATGCCCCAGCGGTGCTTCGACTTGCCGAACAGGTTCCGGATACGCGGCTGGTCAGGGGCCTTGAGCGAGCTGCATCCGTCGAAGGCGACCGTCCGCCACGAGCGGTAGCACGTGCCGCGGGTCCCAGGGCGGGCGAGTGGCCCGGACACCGCTTCGAACAGCGCCTTCAACGGTGCCGACCCCAGGCGGCGACGCAGGTCGCGCAGGGCCTTCTCGGAGGGACGGTGCAGCGTGAGTCCGTGCAGACCCGCGGTGAGCTTGCCCCACACCCGCATGTATCCCAGCGACGGGAACAGCGCCAGTGCAAGGAGGAAGTAGATGCCGACCCGGGAGGGAAGATTCCGCAGGCGGCGATGCCCTGATCTGGTCTCTTCCAATACGGCGTCGGCGAGTTCGAAGGGGACGTGCTGAGTCAGCTCGCCGAGGTGTCCCGGTGCGAAGGGTCCGGCGGCGCAGGTGATGGCATGGGTGAGCGTGGTGGTGGCACACTGATCGGGCAACGGGACCTCTCGTGCAGGAAGACCTTGGACGGCTTCTCTGCTTTACCGGAGGTCCCGTTCTCATGTCTGGCGAATTCGCAGATCAACACCCCTTGCAAGCACCCGGAACCGCTTAACTACGCGGCATTGCGGTCTTCCCCGACCGGTTCGGCTCACTGGCCGACGCCCGCGCCTTCTGCCAGCGGTTTTTCACCTACTACAACAACGTCCACCGGCACTCCGGC
>NZ_JBFAJH010000135.1:0-1848 GCF_040655115.1 Streptomyces atratus
CTCAGCTTGACTCTGTCGGGGATCTTGGAGTTTCGCTGTGCGGCGGCATGGTCAACAAGCATGCTCGTGTCGTTCCGATGACCGATGCAGCTGCCGAGGTGCCCGTTGTCCCTTTGCCTCCGTTCCGGTGAGCAAGTCCCGCCTTTGACTGCGAGGGTCGCGCGGGCGAGCAACCCGAAGGGCACGACAGCGATGTGGGTGAGAGACCGGCTGGATGGGCTGTGGTGCGACGAGGACTTCGCCGACTGGTACCCGCGCGACGGGCGTCCGGGCCTCTCGCCCGCTCAACTGGCCACCGTCTGTGTGCTGCAGTTCCTGCTCGGTCTGTCGGACCGGCAGGCCGCCGAGGCGGTGCGCTGCCGCATCGACTTCAAGTACGCCATGGCCATGGAGCTGGACGACCCCGGCTTCCACCACAGCGTGCTGGCCGACTTCCGTGACCGTCTCGCCGAGGGCGAGCGTGCTGACCGCCTCCTCGACCTTGCGCTGGCTCGCCTGAAGGAGGCCGGTCTGGTGCGCGAGCGCACCACGCAGCGCACCGACTCCACCCATGTCCTGGCCGCGGTGCGTGACCTGACACGGCTGGAACTGATCACCGAGGCGGTGCGAGCCGCGCTGGAGGAAGTCGCCGGCACCGCCGGGCACCTGCTGGACGGCCTGGTCGATGAGGAGTGGGGGCGCCGCTACGGCCGACCGGTCCGTCTGGGCAAGAACCCCACCCGGCCCAAGACCAGGATTCTCGCCACCGGCAACGACGCCGCCCGGCTCCTGGAACACCTCTACCGGCACGGAGCAGGCCGGGCATTCGGCCGCCAGGTCCAGGCCCTGCGAGAGATCATGGTCCAGAACTACTACCGCGATGCCGCGGGCCGCCTGCTCTGGCGCACGGAGGAGGACGGCGGACCCGGGCTTGCGCCATCGTCCTTGGCGATCGTCTCTCCCTACGACACCTCGGCCCGCTACGCACGTCACGGACACATCGTCAGCTGGAGAGGGTTCTCCGCTCATCTGACCGAGACCTGTGCTCCTGACCGCCCCAACGTGATCACGGATGTGGCCACCACCGCGGCCACCACGCACGACAGCCAGGTCCTGCCCGGCATCCACACTCGCCTGGGGCGTCGCGGCCTGCTGCCCGCCGAGCACTTGGTCGACAGCGGCTACACCTCCCTGGTTCATCTGGAACAGGCCGCCCGCGAACACCAGGTCACCGTCACCGGACCGTTGCCGGGTAACCCCACCCGCCAGCACCGTCGAGGCGAGGGCTTCGGCCGGGACGACTTCCACATCGACTTCGACCGCCGGCAGGTGACCTGCCCCCAGGGCCAGGTCAGCCGGGGCTGGCACGGCCCCTACCCGACGTCCTCGCCCACCGCGGCCCCGCTGATCGTGGCGCGGTTCACCAAGGGCCAGTGCCGGCCCTGCCCAGTCCGCGCCCAGTGCACCACCTCCCGCGAAAGCGCCCGCAACGTGGGCTTCCCACCACGAGAACTCCGCGACCTGCAACTCCGCGTCCGAACCGAGCAGCAGACACCCGAGTGGAAGGCGCGGTACGCGGTCCGTTCCGGGGTGGAGGGCACCGTCAACGAGTTCGCCCACGGCCACGACATGCGACGCTGCCGCTACCGAGGCCAGGACAAAACCCACATCCAGCACGTCCTGACCGCCATCGCCGTCAACATCGAGCGACTCAGCGGCCTGCCGCCGGCCGGGGAAGCGCCCCCACCCCGACGGCCCACCGCCTTCCAGAGTTTCCTGGACCAGCACAACATCCACCGGCCGAAGTCCTGGAGAAGCAGCCGTGGTTGACACCGCTGATTCCAAGATCCCCGACAGAGTCAAGCTCAG
>NZ_JBFAJH010000136.1:0-1837 GCF_040655115.1 Streptomyces atratus
GACTCTGCTGCGCAATTCCGGGGTCAGGCCGTGAGCCGGTAGGCGAGGTGTTCGAGGCGGCTGCTGCGGGTGTGGTGCTGGTCGTGTCCGGTCCAGTACGCGTCGAGTCGGATCACGTTGAGCGCGGTGGCGGAGAAGGCGTGCTGGAGGCGGACTTTCGGCAGTCCGCGGTAGCGGGCCCGGCGTATGCCGGTGATGTCCAGGGCCTGATTGATGGTGCCCTCCACTCCCGCACGCAGGGCGTACTTGGCCTTCCAGGTCTTGGTCTTCTGCTCGGCGCGGGCCCGGACGAGGGCCTCGTGCGGTTCCCTGGGCCGCAGGGTGAGCATGCGCCGGCCCAGCGCGGAGCTGGTGCACTGTTCCTGGAAGGGACAGGGGCGGCAGGTGCGGACACTGAAGGTGATGACGATCGCGTCCGCGCCGTGCTGCTTAACCGGGTTCCAGTGCGCGCTGCTCTTCCCGGCGGGACAGCGGACCTGGCGGGCCTTCCAGTCAATGGCGAAGGCGTTCTTGTCGAAGCCGGCGTGGGCCTTTGCCTGGGCCGAGTGGTCCAGCAGGGCGGGGGTGACCATACGGGTGCCCCGCTCCAGCGCGGCGGTGATGAGATCGGCGGAGGGGTAGCCGGAGTCGAGGTAGTGCTCGCCGGGTTTCACCCCGTGCTCGGCCAGGCGCCGTTGAACAGACGCGGTCGCCTTCACATCGGGCACGGTGGCGTCGGTGGTGAACACGTCCGTGATCAGGTTCGGTGCCGCCGGGATCCCGGCTTCGGCTTCGGCTTCGGCTTCGGCGGGAGTGTCGCAGGTCTCGGTGAGGTGGACCTTGTAGCCCATCCAGAACAGGTCTTCGCCCTTGGCCGCCCAACGGGCATCGGGGTCGTAGGGGGAGGCCAGGCGGAGTTGGCCGGGCGGGACGCCCTCGTCGTCGGCGTCCCGCTTCTTGATCACCTCCCGTCCCCGGGTGTCGGTGTGCAGGTAGTAGGTCTGCACGAGGATCTGCCGCAGGAGCCGTACAGACTCGATCTCACGGATCCAGCCGGGGGCGTCGAAAGCCCAGGCCGCCCGGCACAACGCCAGGGCATCCTGCCCGAAGACCTGCGCGAGTCGGTCGCGTTTCGTCTGCGAGGACGGCATGCGCCAGCCGTCCACCCTGGGCCCGTAGCGGTGGGCGAACTCGGCCACGTCGACCTGTCCGGCCAGCCAGGCCGGTGCCGCGACCGCGAGGGCTTCCAGGGCCGCCCGCACGCTTTCCCCGGCCAGCTCCAGACGGTTCAAGTCCCGCACCGCGCTGATCACATGGGTGGAATCGGTGCGCTGCTTGCCCCCGGCGGCCACCAGGCCCCCGTCCTTGCAGTGTTCCAGGAGCCGGTCGAAGACCACCCGTTCCATGCCGTTCCCGGCCAGCCGGGTGCGGAACCGGCTCAGCACACTGGAATCGAAGCCCGTGTCCGTCAGCTCGGCCCCAAGTGCGTACTTCCAGTCGATCGCCCGCACCGCCATCGCCGCGGCCTGCCGGTCGGTCAGGTCCTCGGTGAACTGCAACACCGTGACCAGCGACAACACCCCCGGTGACAGTCCCAGGGCGCCGCGCACCCCGAACGCGTCGGCGAACGGCTCGTCGGCGAAGACCTCCGCGAGCCGATCACGCACCCGCATCGCCAGGCTCCCCTGCGGGAACGCCGCCCGGGCCACCGCCGCGGTCTGCGCCGGAACCTCCGGCAGCCCCTTCGGCTGCATCGACATCCACACCACCCCCACGGCCGCACGACAGGACAACGGCCGCACGGACGATCATCCCGCGCCCACCGTCACCCTGCACGGAATTGAGCAGCAGAGTCACC
>NZ_JBFAJH010000137.1:0-1765 GCF_040655115.1 Streptomyces atratus
GCTCGAGCCGCTGGGGCTCCGGCTGTCACCAGAGAAGACCCAGATCGTGCACATGAGCGAGGGGTTCGGGTTCTTGGGGTTCCACATCCAGTGGCACCGCAAGCCAGGCACGAAGGATAAATGGCATGTCTATACCAACACCGTTGCGTTTACTTCCGTGAGCGGTTCGCAAGTCCGTGCTCGAAGAACGTGATGGCGGTGTGGATGGTGTAGTTCTGGCTGATCGTGGGGTGTTGTCCGGCGTTCGGTCCGTACTTGCTGGTGGGGTTCTTGCGGGTGCGGGCCTTGATGCGGTGCCGGTGGCGGGCGGAGTGGAGGGCATTTAGGGCGGCGCGGCCGATGGCACCGACGAGGTCGGCGGGTCCGGGCGGGGGCAGGATTCCGGTCGCGGTGGTGACGGTGTCGGCGGCGGTGGTCTGCAGGACAGTGAAGCTGATGCGGTCCATGTCCAGGCCGGGCCGGGTGCAGGCGGTGTCGGCGGCGGCGCGGATCAGCGTCTGGTAGGTGGCGAGCAGGGCATAGACCTCCTGGTCGAGGCCGGTCAGGCTGCGGGAGCGCAGGACACGGCCGTCCAGCATGGTCGCCTTGATCGAGAAATACGTCGTCTCCGACTGCCACCGCTCGTGATAGAGATCCACGAGTTCGCCGGCTGGGTGGGCGGCCGGGTCGAGGAGGCTGGTGAGCAGGCGCCACTGCTCGGTGCGGACAGTGCCGTCGGCCAGCGTGACGGTGACAGACGCCTCGATAACGCGGACGGTCAGCAGGGCGGGCAGGACGCCGTAGCCGATCCGGGCGAGGTAGGAGCCGTCGCCCAGGTGCCGGAAGGGGGTGGGGACGCGGCGGGCGGAGGAGCGCACCAGGAACTGCGCGCCGGTGGCCTGGACGTCCCGGGCGAACTCGGCTCCGTCGAAGCCGGCATCGGCCAGCAGGAGCATCGTGCGGTCCAGTGCTTTCAACAGACGTGCCGCGTAGGTGAGTTCGCCGTCACTCTCCGGGCCGAACGCTGCAGCCAGCACGGCACGGGTACCGCACTCGACCAGGACCACCAGTCGCAGCAGCGGGTAGCCGAACTCCACGCTCTCGCCCGTCCGCTTGGGATAGCGCCAGGTGAGTGCCTCCTCGTCGGGCACGTGCAGCAAGGTGCCGTCCACGGCCACGGTCCGAAGCCCTCGGTAGAACGAACCGGGCTGTCCGAGGTGGGCGACGGGTCCGGCGAGGATCTCGAACAGGCGCCGCAACGGGGCGGCTCCTATTCGCCGCCCGGCCCTGGACAGCGAGGAGACCGCCGGACGCACCAACGGCAGTCCCTCCAGCCCCGCCGTCAGCTTGCCCCACACGCCCCGGTAGGAGCAGTCCTCGAACAGGGCCAGCGCGAGGACGAAATAGACAACGACCCGGGACGGCAGCAGCCGCAGCCGCTTCTCACGCGACCCAGTCTCCTCGATCACCGCGTCCACCAGCACGAAGTCCACGATCTGGGTCAACTCGCCCAGGTGACCGGGCGCGTATATACCCCCGGCCGCCTCGACCGTGCGCGTGATGACAGACTTCTCCTGCAACGGGACTCCCGACGATCTTCTTGCTCGACACAAGTTGATCTATCAGGACGTCCCGTTGCGTCATTCACCAGGGCTTGACCTGCGACTCAACACTCAAACGCAACGGTGTTGATGTCTATACCTTCATCGCTGCCCGGCCAGTCCGGCAGCTGAAGGACAAGATCCGTGACCTGACCCCCAGAACGTCACAAGCCAACCCCCGGGAC
>NZ_JBFAJH010000138.1:0-1676 GCF_040655115.1 Streptomyces atratus
AGCCCGGATCCACCGGCTTGATGCCTGTGGATAGCTTCTCCGAAAACGAGGAAGTGCCCTGTGACCTGCGATGATGGGAGTTCTTCACGCTTCCAGCACGCACGACCACGAGGGCACTTCCGAGATGCAATCTTCCCATGCCGCAGCGAGGATCTCCGCACGGTTTGATGATCCAAATCTGGTCGGGTACGGCGGGCTCGCCCCGGTGGTGCGGCTGGCCGAACGGTGCGCACTGCCCGCACTCGTCGACGAGCACGTCCGGCTGCCGGCCTCGAAGGACGGGACCGGGGCCTTTCCCGCGGCGAAGCTGATGTCGCTGGTCGGTGGCATGGTCGCCGGGGCGGACAGCATCGACGACATGGACCGGCTGCGGCACGGTGGGCTGCCGCGGCTGTTCAGCGGGGTGCGGGCGCCGTCCACGCTGGGCTCGTACCTGCGCTCCTTCAGCCACGGGCACGTGAAGCAACTGCACGCGGTGGCCCGCCGGTTCCTTCCCGAACTGGCCGCGCATACCCCGCTGCTGCCCGGCGCCGACCAGGTGGCCTACGTGGATATCGACGACACGATCCGCCGCACCTACGGCTACGCCAAACAGGGAGCCGGATACGGATACAGCAAGGTCAAGGGCCTGAACGCGCTGATCGGGATCGTCTCCACCCCGTTGGCCGCTCCGGTGATCGCCGCCACCCGTCTGCGCAAGGGGCCGTCCAACTCCGCCCGGGGTGCGGCTGCGTTCGTCGCCGAATCGATCCGCACCGCGAGAGCGTGCGGCGCGAGCGGGCTGCTGGTCGTGCGGGCCGACTCCGCGTTCTACGGCGCCGATGCCGTGAACGCCTGCCGGGCCCTGGGCGTCCGGTTCTCGGTCACGGTGCGGATGAACGCCTCGGTCAAGGCCGCGATCGCGGGCATCGACGAAGCCGCGTGGAAGGCGATCAAGTACCCCAGGGCGGTGTGGGACGAGGAGGGGCAGTGCTGGATCTCGGACGCGGAGATAGCCGAGACCACCTACACCGCCTTCACCTCCAAGCCGAAGAAGCAGCAGGTCACCGCCCGTCTGATCGTGCGCCGCGTCAAACGGCTCAACCCGGCGGCGGTGCCCGAGGGGCAGGGCACTCTCTTCGATACCTGGCGCTACCACGCCGCGTTCACCGACTCACCGCTCGCCCTGGCCGATGCCGAGCGTGATCACAGGCGGCACGCTGTCGTGGAACAGGTGATCGCGGACTTGAAGAACGGCCCGTTCGCCCACGCCCCCTCCGGGCACTTCCAGGCGAACGCCGCCTGGCTCGCGCTGGCCGCTCTCGCGCACAATCTGACCCGCGCCGCCGGCGCCCTGGCGTCCGCCTTCCACGCCAAGGCCACCACCGCAACGATCCGCGACCACCTGATCAACGTGCCCGCCCGCCTGGCCCGCTCCGCCCGGCGCCTCACCCTCCACCTGCCCGAACTCTGGCCCTGGGCCGACGACTTCACCCAGCTCTTCGACCTCGTGCACGCGCCACCACCCACAGCCTGAGAAGCCCTGACCACCCCGCCCGCAAGGGCCCGAGACCGCCGAACACGTGGAAGAGCTGGACAGACCAGCGGATACTCCCTGCCCGAACAGCCAGATCATCTCGCCGACCGCCAAGACAACCCCGAAACGATCACTCCGGAAACAAGCCGGTGGATCCGGG
>NZ_JBFAJH010000139.1:0-1579 GCF_040655115.1 Streptomyces atratus
TTCGTGTACTTGCTACCCACCTGGTCACTGCTTCCTCTGGAACCACTCAGGTCCCAGTCTCCAGGTGTCCATGATCAAGGGGAAGCTTCAAGGTGGAGTTTCCCGTTCGGTTGGTTTGCCCACCTGTTAGCGTGCGCGGATGGAAGATCTGGGATCCGTGGCTTGGCCGCCCGAGCCGATCAGGACCGAGCGGCTCGTGCTCCGTGAACCCGAGACCCGGGACCGTGCGGCGTTCATCGAGCTGCTCGCCTCGCCAGAGGTGCACACCTACCTCGGCGGCCCCCGGCCGCGTGACGAGCTCGAGTGCGAGATGTCCGGGGCGCCCGAGCGGTGGCCCGGGAGCTTCGTCGTTGATCTCGACGGGTCGATGATCGGCCAGATCCTGCTCAGGAGAGCAACGGGGGACCATCGCCCGGCTGCCGCGGGGAAGGCCGATCTCGGCTACCTGTTCCTGCCGCGGGCGTGGGGACACGGCTACGCCGCCGAGGCGTGCGCGGCGGCACTCGACTGGTTCGCGGACGCGCTGCCCGGCGAACCGGTGGTGCTCGCCACCCAAACCGCCAACGCCCGCTCGATGCGCCTCGCGGCGAAGCTGGGGTTCACCGAGGTAGAGCGGTGCGAGGCCTGGGGCGCCGAGCAGTGGCTCGGCATGTGGTCCCCGGTCACGCCGTCCAGTTGAGTTTGCGACGGAACCGCCGGGGAGTACCCGCCCATCCACGCGCGAGCGGCCTGCAACCGTGACTTTCCCGCGCGTATGCCGGGCGTCATCTCTGTTCTGTCGCCGCATGGATCGCTGCGACTATGGCTTCGCCGATCGGGGTCAATTTCATTGGTGATGCCGTGGTTGCACGGATGAGGAGTGGGTATCCGATCTCGCGACGCAGTCTTCCGACTCTCGTGATCAGGGCCGTGTGATGGGTTCCGAGTGCTTCGGCGGCTTCCTTGAGTGTCCGATAGCACGACGCGGCGGCGAACTCGCGAAGGCGGTCTCAGCCGTACCGGCGCGGCCACCACTGTCCCCATCGGACCACCTACCCCGCGTTTTCCGAGGCAGCCCGTCAGCCGCCGAACGCTGGGGTCCTGCCCCGGCAAGGCGTGAAGACGACTACTGGGGAGGTCCTGTACACGAAGAGGGGAACTACTCGTTCACGGAGCATGATTTCCATCCCCGTGTCCTATTGGCCACGCGGTGGCCATCGCTGATGGAAAGTGGCCACGTGTAGGGTCTCGCCGCTCGTGACATGTCGATCTTGCGTGACCTGCGCGTTCTTGGCTGTCTCACGGCCTTGTCACCCATGATCAGTCTCAAATCCGTGGCATTTCCTCGCGAGGGCGAGGGCGAGGGCGAGGTCGAGATCAGGCGGCTTGCCCGTGTCGGCCGAGTACACCACGCTGAGCCCCGAGCACGAGGACTACCGGCGAGCCCAGATCGCGCACCGATGAGTTTCCCGCGCCGCGCTGGTCTATACACCGGACACCCACGGACGGAAGGCTGAGCCATGCGGAAACTGATCTACGGCATGAACCTGACCCTGGACGGCTACATCGCCGCGGCCGGCGACGACATCGGCTGGAGCGG
>NZ_JBFAJH010000140.1:0-1486 GCF_040655115.1 Streptomyces atratus
GTACCTCACCCCACTCGAAACCCGAGCCAGACTGCAGCACGACTTCACCCCCGCAGCGTAAGCAACCGCTGTCCAAGATCAGGGGGGAACTTCAGAGTGCCCAGACGCTCCACGGCTCACAGGTTCCTTCCCTTGATACAGTGCTTGATACTGATCCTGCTGCCTTGGTAGCCGTTGTGGACGGTCGAGTTTTCGTAGAAACCCTTGTTGCGCGCTCGACCAGGTCCGGGGCGAGCGTGGCCCCCGGATCACGGCGCGTGAAACCCTTGCGCCGCGGGCTGATGCCCGCGATGTCGGCCTCGCGCATCAGGCGCTCGATCCGTTTGCGGCCCACGTGCACGCCTTCGCGCTTCAGGGTCGCATGGACGCGCGGAGAGCCCGAAGTTTGACCTATTCGACTGCTGGTCAGCTGGCAAGGCAGCGGATTCCGATCCCCAGGATGTGCTGAGCACATCGGCGTGAGCAGCCTCAGCCCCGGACCTTCCCTGAGAGGATCGGGGAAAGCCCGGGACGTCTCGTGCTGTTCGGCGTCAGCCGGCGGCTCAGTATGAGCCTGTACAGGCCAGCAGTACGGTCTCGTTGCGGAAGCCGCAGGCGTATGAGGTGATGCCCGCGTCGTTGACCATCACCGTGTGCTGGTCACTACCGGAGTTGACGCGGCGTTCGCGGTAGGTACCGCTTGAGTTGCTCACGGAGATCCAGTCGCCCACGCTGGCACCGAGGATCTTGCCCCAGGCGGCGCGGCACGACGGGCTGTAGCGGAGCTGGATCGTGCGTCCTCCGGAGGTCACCTGCTTGGCCGTGATGGCGTCATTGGCGCACGTTGTGCCGTTGGGCTCGATGCCGGTACACGAGGAGCCATAGCAGGTGCCGGCTGCTGCCGCGTGGGCAGTCGGGGCGGTGAAGGCGATCGTCCCGCACAGCAGCGCGGCAGAGGAGAGCCCGACTGCGAATCGTCTGTTCAACGTTCCCCCTGGAAGCAAGAGGCTCTGCCTGGCCGACAGCGCCTTAAGTGCCATGGACACTAACGGGCGCAACAATGCACTCCCAACGTTCGTTCAGGACATATGGAGCAACTTCCCCCAAGACGCACCACTGCTGCTCAGGCGGCGTGTGACAGCGAGGGGAGGCACCCGGCGGAAGCGCGACACCCGTCTCGCAGACCCCGCCAACCGGCCAGTTGCCCGTAAGACGCCCTCAGAACGGAATTTGAAGAAGTCATGACCAAAAGTTGCCTTGTAGCGTGTATTTCCCGATGGGAACGGGGCGGTTCGCTCGGAACCATCACGAAGGCCTCTTCGGAGAGGCAGGCAAAGTTCGGTGAGAATCGGTCAATCTTCAGTGATGCCGGCCTGGTTGAGGATGTTCCAGGTGGAGGCGGCCATCTTGTAGCCGAGGCGGGTGAGTTCGCCGTGGATGCGCCGATGGCCCCATCCCGGGTTCTCGGCCGCCACGCGCAAGACCAGGACTCTGACTGCGGGGCCCG
>NZ_JBFAJH010000141.1:0-1446 GCF_040655115.1 Streptomyces atratus
GCTGGCGGAGCGTCTGGGTGTTCCGCAGGTCACGCTGTTGTCCGAGGTGAGGGTCGAGGGCGGCATGGTGACCGGGCGTCGGGACGGGGACAGTGCCAGTGAGCAGCTGCAGGCGTCGTTGCCGGCGGTGGTGTCGGTGACGGACCAGTCCGGTGAGGCGCGGTACCCGTCGTTCAAGGGGATCATGGCGGCGAAGAAGAAGCCGGTTCAGTCCCTGGACCTGGAGGATCTGGAGATCGGGGCGGACGAGGTGGGTCTGGCGGGTGCGTGGACGGCGGTGGATTCCGTGGCGCAGCGTCCGGCCCGTACGGCGGGCACGATCGTCAAGGACGAGGGTGAGGGCGGCAAGCGGCTGGCCGAGTTCCTTGCGGGTCAGAAGTTCATCTAGGTCCGGCCTTGCGGGCCGGTGGTTCGTCCGTCCGGTCGGCCTGTTCGGTCCCGTACATCCCTCTCACTCTCGTTTCCGTAGGAGATTGAAGTCCCATGGCTGAAGTTCTCGTCTATGTCGATCACGTGGACGGTGCTGTCCGCAAGCCCACTTTGGAGCTGTTGACGCTGGCCCGGCGGATCGGTGACCCGGTCGCGGTCGCGCTGGGCGGTGGTGCGGCCGGTACCGCGGCGGTGCTCGCCGAGCATGGTGCGGTCAAGGTTCTGACCGCTGAGGCGCCGGAGTTCGCCGAGTATCTGGTCGTGCCGAAGGTCGATGCGCTGCAGGCCGCGTACGAGGCGGTGTCCCCGGCCGCGGTGCTGGTCCCGTCCTCCGCGGAGGGCAAGGAGATCGCGGCCCGGCTCGCGGTGCGGATCGGGTCCGGGATCATCACGGACGCGGTCGATCTGGAGGCCGGTGAGCTGGGTCCGGTGGCCACCCAGTCCGCGTTCGCCGCGTCGTTCACGACCAGGTCCCGTGTCTCGCGGGGCACCCCGGTCATCACGGTCAAGCCGAACTCGGCGCCTGTCGAGCCGGCCCCGGCCGCCGGTGTGGTCGAGACGCTGCCGGTCACGTTCTCCGCGCAGGCCACCGGCACGAAGGTCCTGTCCCGGACCCCGCGCGAGTCGACCGGGCGCCCGGAGCTGACCGAGGCCGCGATCGTGGTCTCCGGCGGCCGTGGTGTCAACGGTGCGGAGAACTTCGCGATCATCGAGGCGCTCGCCGACTCGCTCGGCGCGGCCGTGGGTGCCTCGCGTGCCGCGGTCGACGCCGGCTGGTACCCGCACTCCAGCCAGGTCGGCCAGACCGGCAAGTCCGTCTCCCCGCAGCTCTACATCGCCTCCGGTATCTCCGGCGCGATCCAGCACCGGGCCGGCATGCAGACCTCCAAGACCATCGTCGCGATCAACAAGGACACCGAGGCCCCGATCTTCGACCTCGCCGACTACGGCATCGTCGGCGACCTCTTCCAGGTCGTCCCCCAGCTCACCGAAGAGGTCAACTCCCGCAAGGGCTGA
>NZ_JBFAJH010000142.1:0-1426 GCF_040655115.1 Streptomyces atratus
AGGTCAGCGATCCAGCGCACCTTCGGTGCGCGCCGGGGGCGTGGTAAATCCCGTGGCGCGCGCCGGGGGTGCTTCTGTCTGCCCTGACGTGGGCTGGTGCCTGTTCGAGAACCTTGGGGTGTCCGTTCCGGCCGAAACCGATGCCTCTGTGATGCCGGTGAGCTCGCAGGTCAGCGTGGTGCTGGGGGCCGTCCACGGGAACCGTGGAGTGTTGCTGTGAAGCACGTGCGTCAGAATTCCTGATTCACCCTGGCCCTCCCGGAACGGCGTACTGCTTGACCGTTCGGTGTGGGAGGGAGCAAGGCCGTGGACGTGTTGCACGAACGCTGCGCGGGCCTGGACATCAGCAAGAAGGACGCCAAGGTGTGCGTCCGTACTCCGAGTACGAAGCGGCGGGGTTCCTTCACGACGGAGACCACGACGTGGGGATCGACGACGAACGCGGTCCTGGATCTGCGGGAGCATCTGCTGGCTGCGCGGGTGACGCTGGTGGTGATCGAGGCGACCTCGGACTACTGGAAGCCCTTCTACTACGTGCTGACCGAGGGCTTGAACGTGATCCTGGTCAACGCGCGGCAGGTCAAGAACCTGCCCGGCCGCAAGACGGATGTCTCGGACGCGGCCTGGCTGGCCCAGCTCGGCGCCCACGGCCTGGTCCGGCCCTCGTTCGTGCCGCCCGAGCCGGTCCGCGAACTGCGGGACCTGACCCGGGCCCGGACCACCGCGACCCGTGAACGCGGCCGTGTGGTCCAGCGGTTGGAGAAGCTGCTGGAGGACACCGGCATCAAACTCTCCGCGGTGGCCTCGGACATCATGGGCGTCTCTGGCCGGGCCATGCTCGAAGCCCTCGTCTGCGGCGAAGCCGACCCGCAGGTTCTCGCGGACCTGGCCAAACGAAAGCTCCGCAACAAGATCCCCGAACTCACCGAGGCCCTGACCGGACGCTTCCGCGAGCACCACGCGTTCCTGACCCGGCTGCATCTGGACCAGTACGACCACCTCACCACGATGATCGACCAGCTCACCGGACGGATCGAGGAGGCGATGGCACCCTTTCGTGACGCCCTTGACCTGCTCGACACCATCCCCGGCATCAACCAGGCCACCGCCGAAGTGATCATCGCGGAGACCGGCGGGGACATGACCCGGTTCACCTCCGCCAAGCACCTCGCGTCCTGGGCCGGGGTCTGTCCCGGCCATCACGAGTCCGCCGGCCGCACCAAGAACACCAAGGTCCGGCCCGGCAACCCCTACCTCAAAGGCGCACTCGGCCTCGCCGCGTTCGGCGCCGTGAGAACCAAGGACACCTACCTCCAAGCCCGTTACAAGCGGCTGACCGCCCGCCGCGGCCCGCTCAGAGCACTGGTCGCCGTCGAACACTCGATCATCACTGCGATCTGGCACATGCTCACCGACAACGTCGCCT
>NZ_JBFAJH010000143.1:0-1422 GCF_040655115.1 Streptomyces atratus
CCGCTTCGTGTACTTGCTACCCACCTGGTCACTGCTTCCTCTGGAACCACTCAGGTCCCAGTCTCCAGGTGTCCATGATCAAGGGGAAGCTTCACCGTGCTGGACGTGGACCGTGTTCACGCCGTGGCGTTCCGCCGTGTGCACAGCCAGCGCACTCAGCGGGCTGGTGTCGTTGCTGAGGAGAACGGTATGCGGCCGGGTCGCGGCGAGGACGCGGTCCAGCCACGTCTCCACCCGAACAAGGGACCGCCACGAGGGCTGGGTGCAGCCGCCGCTCGTTTCCAGGAGAACGGACAAGAGCCGTACGAGCCTGGCGAGTTGAACGGTGTGCTCCTTGATACGGACGGCGTGTCCGTCCTCGGGCAGATGGAGTTCCTCCGCGGTGCCGGAGAGAGCGAAGAGACCACTCGGCGACGAGCACAGACCGATGCCCGCGGCCACCGGTGCTGGGCACCGCTCCGCCGGATCGGTGGCAAGGTCGACCACGAGGCTCGTCCGTCCATCGTGTTCCAGTTCTACGAGAACCGGCAACAGGGTGGCCGCGTGACGGGAGGACCAGGACAGCGCTACGACGTCTCTCTGCTGCAGACCCAAGGGGAGCGGGCTCGGCTCCGTGGTAGCCACGTTGGCCCGAGAGAGGTTGCGTAACTGGGCGGAGCGGGACGGGTTGTACGGGGCTGCTGCTCCGAGCAGGTAGGCGATGCCGGACCAGATGACGGTGTAGGCCAGGTACTCCCTGGAGCTGCTCGAACGCAGACCGACGAGCCCTTCGTACGGTGCGAGGGCCACGGGGCCCGGAGCCGCCGCGAACGGTTCCCAGGTGTTCAGGGCCAGCAGCTTGCGCAGGACCCCGGCCACGAAGCGCCCAACGGGCACGTGCTGCACATGCAGCCAGCTGGCACTACCCGGGGTGGAAGCGAGCGAAGCGCTGTAGCTCTCCAGGGCGGCCATGACGATCTCGACGAGGTCGCCCAGTTCTTGGCGGTCGAGCGGTATGGCATCCAGCTCCGCCGTTTTGATGCAGTCGGTCTGCACGCGGTCGAGAGCGCCACTACCGACAAGGACCCACCGCGGCTGACCGCCGAAGTCGGAACGAACCAGGCCCAGGCCGCCGACCGGATGGGTACTCACACCAGGCTCCCCTCAACGAACGGCTCGGACGAGTCGGCGGGGTGGAGAAGCTGCAGCAGCTCCTGCGGCGACTCGACGATCTCCGGCACGGGTGAGTTGGGCTGCCCGTATCCCCATCCGGCGTGGACGTACGCGACGCCTGCGCGAGCCGCCGCTTCCTGGTCGACTGCCATGTCCCCCACATACGTGGCCCCTGACCTCATGTATTCAGCTATAGCGTTTGTCCGCCTGTGAACTGACGTCTTGACAGTAAAAGGGTGCCCCTGGCCTGCGATGATCTGGATTGACTAG
>NZ_JBFAJH010000144.1:0-1415 GCF_040655115.1 Streptomyces atratus
GGCTCCCCTGTCGTTTCCGTGGGTCGCTGACCTGGGCTGATATGCAGAACACGCCGTACCCCGGCTACGTTTCGACTTGCGACGGTACGAAACGGAAGAACCTGGATACGGCGTGCAATCTGCAAGGATATGGACTCGGCTGCTCGGTGTCGAGAAGACCGTGATCGAGCGGCTCGAGGCCGAGGAGAGCGGCTCGGACGAGGGCGGCCCGCAGGACGTGCTGATCGTGATGCACGCCCGGCCGGCCCGGGGCCGACGGCGGCGGTGCGGGATCTGCGACCGGCGGTGCGCCAAGTACGACAACGGCGAGGGCCGGCGGCGCTGGCGGGCGCTGGACCTCGGCGCGATTCGGGCGGTGATCGAGGCCGACGCGCCCCGCATCTCCTGTCCCGAGCACGGGGTGACCGTGGCGGCGGTGCCCTGGGCACGGCACGGCGCCGGACACACCCTGCCGTTCGACGAAACGGTGGCGTGGCTGGCGACCTGCTGCTCGAAGACCACCGTCACCCAGCTGATGCGGATCGGCTGGCGCACGGTGGGCAACATCTGCACCCGGGTGTGGGACGACGTCACCGAACGGGTGGACTTGCTGGCCGGGTTGCGCCGGATCGGCATCGACGAGATCAGCTACAAGAAGCACCACAAGTACCTCACCATCGTGGTCGACCACGACTCCGGCCGCCTGGTGTGGGCCGAAGCCGGACGCGACAAGGCCACCCTGCGGACGTTCTTCGACCTGCTCGGCGAGGAGCGCTCGGCGAAGATCACGCATGTCACGGCGGACGCCGCCGAGTGGATCTCCGCAGTGGTGGCCGAGCGCTGCCCGGGTGCGGTGCGGGTGATGGACCCCTTCCACGTCGTCCAGTGGGCGACCGAGGCCCTGGACCGGGTCCGCCGCGAGGTCTGGAACACCGAGCGTGGCGGCAAGGGCCGTGCCACTGCGGGCTCCAAGTCCCTCAAGAGGTCCCGCTGGGCACTGTGGAAGAACCCGGAGGATCTCACCGAAGGCCAGCGGGCCCAGCTCGCCTTCATCGCCAAGGCCCATCCCGTCCTGCACCGCGCCTACCTGCTCAAGGAGGGCCTGCGGATGGCACTCAAGCAAGGCGCGGACACCCAACAGGCTCTGTGGGACTGGGTACTGTGGGCCCGCCGCTCCCGCCTGGCCCCGTTCGTCGCGCTGCAACGTTCCATCGTCCGGCACTGGGACGCCATCGTCGCAGCCTCCGAGCATCACTTGAGCAACGGACTCGTCGAGAGCATGAACACCAAGATCCGCCTGATCACCCGCATGGCCTTCGGCTTCAAACACGCCGACGCCCTCATCGCCCTCGCCATGCTGAACCTCGGCGGCCACCGGCCCCACCTACCAGGCCGTCAAGCCACATGAACACACCCACGGAAGCGACAGGGGAGCC
>NZ_JBFAJH010000145.1:0-1394 GCF_040655115.1 Streptomyces atratus
CCAGGGTCATTGCATGATCGAGATCTGTCCGGGTTCGTCAGGTGAGGCCGAGGGCGTGTAAGGGGCGGTGGTAGTCGCGGCCGGCGTGGCGGAGGGCGGCGGCGATGTTGGTCTGGCCGTCCTGGCGGAAGACGCTGATGGCGAGGTTACGCAGGGAGGCCATGGCCCGGGGCAGGGTGCCGGTACGGGCCTTGGAGTCGTCCTCGCGGAAGGTGCGGTCACGGACGTGGTGCAGGAGGTTTTCGATGCCCCAGTGGCCCCTGATCCAGGTGGCGAGTTCGGTGCAGGTGGCGTCGAAGATGCTCAGGCTGGTGATCAGGTAGACGCGTTCGATGGTCAGCTTTCCGGTGCTCATCTCGCGCCGCCAGCGCACGATTTGGATCGCCTGGCGGGCGCCGGGGTAGTCGAGGTGAGCGAACGCGGCGACCTTGATCCGGCGGATCTCGTCGCGGTGATGGGCGTGGTTGCGGGTGCGGTGCCCGAGCGGGATGCTTTTCCAGGGCAGCTTCCTGACCTGGGCATACAGGCCGGGGTGGTTCTTCTTGATGACGGCTACGTAGTGGGCGCCGCGGCTGATCAGGTAGCTGCCGTGACCGTGCTGGGTGTGCAGGGCATCGGTGGTCAGCACGGCGTTCTCCAGGTCGAGGGGGTCCAGCAAGGGCTGGAACGAGGGGATCTCGTTGCTCTTGGAGGCGACCTGTCGCTGGGCCAGGACCACGCCGTGGTGCTCCATCGCGGCCAGCAACTGGATCGCCGCGGCCGTCCTGGTGCGCGATCCGCGAACCACCTTGCCGTCGACCGCGATGACCCGTCGCGCCGGCCGATTTCCCTCCGGCACGGGCTCAGGCACCGTCCTGGCCTGCAGGTATGCGGTGATCGCCGCGTCCAGTGCGTCTCCGTCGATGCGGTGCAGCAGACGCCGCACGGTGGCGGCGTGCGGCACCGGCCGCGAGCCCGTGAACGGGTCGAGGTCGAAGCCGAGGACGTCCAGCACCTGCTGCGGAGCATCCGTGATCCATTCGCTGATCGCGATGAGCGACCGGGCCCCGGCCAGCACCGCCGCGACGGCCGCGCACAACAGCGCGAGGGCCGGATATCTCCGCCCTCGCGCGTCGCGGGGATCGGTGACATGGATCAGAAATCGGCGCAGGTCAACGACATCGTCCGGGACAAGGGCGACAGTCTGGGAGCCCAGTTGCCCCAGCGCGGCGGGGATGGGCGATGATGTTCGGGCAGGCACGGTCTCGCTCGGTTCTCATGGGTCTCGACAACCACATGATCACCAGCACCGTGCCTGCTCTGCTATCCGGGTGCCCTTACCGCACACCGGACATGACGTCACGTCACACATGAACCCGGCGAACCGGACCAACCTCGACTACGCAATGCCCCTG
>NZ_JBFAJH010000146.1:0-1335 GCF_040655115.1 Streptomyces atratus
ACCTACGTCACGGACGGCTACGGCCGGGCCACCCAGATCACCAACGCCAAGTCGCAGGCGACCAAGCTGAACTGGGACGCGGACAACAACGTGACGCGTCTTGAGGAGCCCAACGGGGCGGTCACGACGTACGTCTACGACGCGAAGACCGGCTATCCGCTGGAGCAGAAGGACGCCGAGGCCAACAAGAAGAGCACGGCGGCGGCGACCTTCACGTACCAGACGGGTCTGAACGGCTACATCGCCGACCTCTTCCAGAAGAAGTCGCCCGAGGGCCGTACGTGGCAGTTCGGCTACGACACGTTCGGCAACCTGAAGACGGTCACCGACCCGAAGGGCGTGGCCACCACGACGGCCGGCGACTACACGACGAAGTACGACTACGACGTCTACGGCCAGTTGGCCAAGGTCACCGACGCCAATGGCAACGCCACGGCGAACAGCGGCTTCGGGCCGACGGGTTACCCGGACAAGATCACGGACGCGCTCCAGAAGGCGACGGACTTCGTCTACGACGAGCGCGGCCAGGTCCGCGAGGTCACGGACGCGCTGGGCAAGAAGACCACGCAGACCTACGACACGTTCGGGCGTCCGCTGGTCAGCACGGTGCCGAAGGACCAGAACGCGGGTGTGCTGATCACCACGCCCGCTCCGGTCTACGACGCCAACAACAACGTCACGACCGCCACCTCTCCCAACGGCGCGGTGTCGACGGCTGTTCATGACGCCGCCGACCAGGTCAAGGAGGCCACGGCCCCCAAGGACACGACGACGTCGGACGAGCGGAAGTCGACGTACACGTACGACAAGGTCGGCAACGTCACCGCCACCGTCGAGCCCAGGGGCACGCTGACCACCGCGGACCCGAACGACTTCAGGACGACCAGCACCTACGACGAGATCTATCAGCTCACCTCGGTGGTCAGCGCCGCCGGGGACAAGCTGTCGTACGAGTACGACACCGTCGGCAACGTGGTCACGGTCATCGACCCGAAGAAGAACGCGACGGCCGACACCAGCGACTACACCAGCAAGACCGCCTATGACCTGAACCATCGGGTCACGCAGGTCACGGATGCTGCGGGCAAGACCACCAAGCGGTCCTACGACAAGGACTCGCTGGTCGTCTCCACCACGGACGCCGAGAACAACACCACCGAAATCACCTACGACGAGCGCGGCAAGCAGACTCAGGTCAAGGTCCCGCACGACGGCACCACGTCGATCACGTACCGGACGGCGAAGTACGAGTACGACCAGGTCGGCAACACCACCAAGGTGATCACGCCGCGAGGTGTGGACACGGCCAATGCCGATGACTTCGCGGCCCGGACC
>NZ_JBFAJH010000147.1:0-1294 GCF_040655115.1 Streptomyces atratus
TACCTCACCCCACTCGAAACCCGAGCCAGACTGCAGCACGACTTCACCCCCGCAGCGTAAGCAACCGCTGTCCAAGATCAGGGGGGAACTTCAAGAACGGCAACACGCAGACGTACACGTATGAGGAACGCAAGTCCAACAACAAGCCGACCAAGTTCCTCACCTACATCACCGACCCGGCCGGCCGGCAGTCGCTCACCGTCGACTACTACAAGAAGGGCGACGCTTCCTACGAGTACATCAATGACTCGGGCGCGAAGGTCACGGGCTCGAACCTGACCAACTCCAAGATCTACGACCACGTGAAGTCCATGACGGACATCTCGGGCCGGAAGATCTCCTTCTACTACACCACCAAGGGCCTGCTGGGTCAGTTCACCGATGGTGACGGCTCCACCAGCGGTGCGCCGAAGGTCTTCACGTTCACCTACGACGCCACGCAGGGCAACAAGAACGTCAAGCTGGTCACGGCCACCGACCCGCGCAGCAAGGGTACGAAGCTGGACTACTTTGCGCCGCAAACCGGCGACGACCCGAAGTACCACTGGTGGACCAAGACCATTACCGACCGTCTGCAGGGTGCCACCGGCTTCACCTACGCGGTGAACGCCGGGAACACCAAGTTCACCGACACCAAGGTGACGGATGCCGAGTCGCACGCCATGGACTATGTGACGGACGACTTCGGCCGCCCGGTCCAGACGACCAACGCCAAGGCACAGACCACGAAGGTGTCGTGGGACGCGGACAACAACGTTACGTACATCGAGGAGGACAACGGCGCCAAAACCGCGTACTGCTACGACCAGAAGACGGGTTACCAGCTCTGGCAGCGTGACGCGGAGAACAACAAGGGCGGCGTCCCGCCGGCATTGGACTGTGCCCCGGGTACATACCCCGCGAACGCGGTGACGTACGAGTACCTGACCCGTGTGGACGGATACTCCGCCGACCTGTACCGCAAGACGACCGCAGAGGGCCGCACTTGGCAGTTCGGGTACGACTCGTTCGGCAACCTGAGGTTGGTCACGGACCCCAAGGGCGTCGCGACGACCGGCACGGCCGGTGACTACACGACGTCGTACGAGTACGACTCCCATGGTCAGCTGACCAAGGCGACCGACGCCAACGGCCATGCCACTGTCAACAGCGAATTCGGTCCGGCCGGTTACCCCGCGACGGTCACGGACGCGCTCAACATGAAGTTCCCCCCTGATCTTGGACAGCGGTTGCTTACGCTGCGGGGGTGAAGTCGTGCTGCAGTCTGGCTCGGGTTTCGAGTGGGGTGAGGTAC
>NZ_JBFAJH010000148.1:0-1258 GCF_040655115.1 Streptomyces atratus
CTTGGGCTGGCCGTTCTTCCAGATACGGGCCATGACCCCGATCTTCCAGGTCGTGGCGTCGCTGTTGGAGTCCAGGGTGTAGCGCGGGTCGATGTGCAGCTCGCCGTCGCACTGGGAGGGCGAGTAGTCGGAGTAGGTGATGACGTAGCTCATGTGAATGCCGTCGTCGCCCTCGTAGCCCTTGGCGGCCGTGGTGTCGCGGTACAGGAAGGGGTACGTGTTCGCGTCCCCCGCCTTGACCCCGGACGGCCAGGTCTTCCGGAACGCGAAGTCGGGGGTGACCTCGGCGCTGGTGCCCACGATGATGGGCTTGCCGTTGTTGAGGACCAGGTTCGACACGGTGATGCCGGTGTCCGCCGCCTCCGCGGTCGGCGCGGTGAACGTCCCCAGGGCGAGGGTTCCCGCGAGTACGACCGCGGAGCCGGATCTGCCTGCGCGCATGCACTGCCTCTTCGTCGGTGGGAGACCGGTGTGGTCCCGATACGGAACGAGCCAGTCGTCCACGCTAGCAGGCGCTCAGGAAAGGTCAGTCGGATATTCGGGGCCCGAAGTGCCGGTCCCGCTGGGCGTCGTACAGGTTGCGCGGGCGTACGACGTCCGTGGTGCCGTACACCTCCAGCCGGGAGTGCAGGTCGCCGGTGAAGTCGGGGACGTCGATCTGTGAGGCAGGACGGGCGGCGGACAAGGTACTGCTGGGTCAGCTGCCCCAGCCCGCTGCACTCCCGGGAGAGCATCGGTCTGCCTCGACTGCGCAGCCCTGGCCGGCGATCCCCCGCTTTCACCGGGCACTCGCCACGCGTCGGCGGCGCGTGGCGCGGCCGTGACGCCTTCGTCACTGCCGAACTGGACCTGGTGCCAGCGAGGCTTGCGTACCGGGGCCCTGAGAGGGCCTGAGGATGGCACTCAAGCAGGGCCAGGAAACCGCCCAGGCCCTGTGGGACTGGATGCTCTGGGCACGGCGCAGCCGCCTGGAGCCCTCCGTGAAGCTCCAGCGCTCCATCGTCAAGCACTGGGACGCCATCGCCGCCGCCGCCGATCACGGACTGAGCAACGGCCTGGTCGAGAGCATGAACACCAAGATCCGACTCATCACCCGCACGGCCTTCGACTTCAAGGACGCCAACGCCCTCATCGCCCTCGCCCTCGCCCTCGCCCTCGCCATGCTCAGCCCGGATCCACCGGCTTGATGCCTGTGGATAGCTTCTCCGAAAACGAGGAAGTGCCCTGTGACCTGCGATGATGGGAGTTCTTCACGCTT
>NZ_JBFAJH010000149.1:0-1236 GCF_040655115.1 Streptomyces atratus
CGGGGAAGACCGGGCAGTACTTCAAGGTCTTGAAGTTTGCTTCCGAGTACGGATTGTCGTTGGACACGCGTGGCCGCGAGTGCGAGCGGACGATGTTCAGGTCAACCAGCAACTGGGCGACTGGCTTGGAGGTCATCGAGGTACCCCGGTCGGCGTGGACCACGTCCGGGACGACGCCGCCGTTGGCGCGGAAGGCGTCTTCGATGAACTCCTTGGCCAGTGCGGCGGATTCGCGCGGCACCACGAGCCAGTGGACCGCTTTGCGGGAGTAGATGTCGAGCATCACGAACAGGTCGTAGTACATCCCGCGGTCCGGGCCCTTGAGCTTGGTGGCATCCCAGGTCCACACCTGGCTCGGGCCGTTGGCCACCAGCTCGGGCCTGGCCCGGGGCGGGTGGGTGGCCTGCGCGCGGCGCTCGCGGACCTCACCGTGCTCGCGCAGCAGCCGGTACATCGTGGAGATCGAGCACAGGTAGGTTCCCTCGTCCAGCAGGGTGGCCCAGATCTGCGCCGGCGACTTGTCCACGAACCGCTGCGAGCGCAGCGCACTCAGCACCCGTGCCTGTTCCAGCTCGGACAGGGCCGCCGGGTGCGCTGCCGGCGCCCGGCGCGGCCCGGCCACGCGGGGCTTGGGGTGGCGCTGCCGGTAGACGGTGGCCCGCGAGCGGCCGGTCAGCTCGCAGGCCGGCTTGATCCCGACGACCGGCTCCAGGGCGGCGAACGCCTCGGTGATCACTTCGTCCGCTTGGGCTCGGAGTCCTCGCTCCCGGAGAGCAGTTCCAAGAGCTCGTGTGCTTTTCCCAGGATGGCCAGCGCCCTCTGGGACTTGGC
Source organism: Streptomyces atratus (assembly GCF_040655115.1). Taxonomy (GTDB): domain Bacteria; phylum Actinomycetota; class Actinomycetes; order Streptomycetales; family Streptomycetaceae; genus Streptomyces; species Streptomyces atratus_D. The sequence continues at coordinate 832 of NZ_JBFAJH010000149.1, forward strand.
CAGCTCGGCGGTCAGCTTCTCGTTCTCTGCCCGCAGCCGCTCGGCCTCCTTCTCGGCTGCGCTCTTGCCCGTCGGTCCGGACGGCTTGGCGGTCAGCGCATCCAGCGCGCCGGCGTCCCGGGCGGTCCGCCAGTCGATGATGTGCGAGTGGTACAGCCCCTCCCGGCGCAGCAGCGCGCCCTTCGCGCCCGGTTCGGTCAGCCGCTCGTACTCCTCCACGATCCGAAGCTTGTACTCCGGGGTGAAGGACCGCCGCTTCGGCCCGCCCGCGCGGGGACCGCGCTTCTTCTTGCCCACGACCTCATCATCGGCCACACCGGCCTCAAGGTCGGCACTGCTCAGCGTCACGTTCGAAAGATCCTGTTCTCGCCCTGCTAACAACAGAAGACTCGATTGTCCTCATGT
>NZ_JBFAJH010000150.1:0-1224 GCF_040655115.1 Streptomyces atratus
GATCCGGATCCGCACCCGGTCCATCAGGGCAGAATGTGAGATCGAATCAAAGCACGCCTCGATATCCGCGTCCAGCACCCATCGGTATCCCGAGGTGCCGTATCGGTGGATCTCAGCGATAGCATCGTGAGCGCGCCGCGCGGGGCGGAACCCGTAGGAGACCGGCTCGAAGTCGGCCTCGAAAATAGGCTCCATCACCAATTTCAGTGCGGCCTGGACAACTCTGTCGGCGACAGTAGGAATTCCCAGGCGCCTGAGTTTTCCCGCCCCGCCGGGCTTGGGGATCTTGCGTTCCCGCACCGGTTGGGGACGGAACTCTTCGGCCTTCAACTGCCACCGCAGTCCGTCCAAGAACACCGGAACGCCGATCTCCGCCTCAATCCGAGCGACCGTCAGGCCGTCGGATCCCGCAGTGCGCGCCCCGGTGTTGCCCGCGACCCGTAGCCACGCCGCATGCAGCGTGGCCGGGTCGTGCACCCAGTTGAACACATCGTCGAACCGGCGGCCCGGATCGGCCGCCGCCCAACGGTGAAGCTTGGCCTGCATCCCCGATACCCGCCCCCGGGGCGCCTCGTCGAGCGAGGCGGCCGGAAGAGGGGCACCGGTATTCACCGGTGCTTCTCTCGACATTGCAGACTCCTCCCTTCTCGATTCCGCTGCCGCCCTTCGCCATGCGCACAGGCTTTCCCCGGCCCGGACTACTACGGCGGCTCCGCCCCGCCCGGCACTCTCGGTCGACGATGAACCCATCCCGCTTTCGGGCACTGGAGATACCCGGGCGGGAACAGCCACCGGGCGGTTCCCATGTTCACTGCTTATCGTTTGTTGGAGTAGGCGCCCGACTGTGTCCCTGCGACATCGCCACGAGTACGCCGCAGCCTTTCCTCGCGGCCTCCCGGCGGACGGCATTAAATCCACCCAAGAGTTCCCCACCCCGTAATGAGGGAGTGGGTGCGCATCGCATCCGGCCCAGATCTACCAGGTTCGAGCCGGCAACTCATTGAGGGACGTAAACGTCGGTTCCTCGCGTACACCTCTCCATCTCGCTCGCCGGGCCCACACCATCTGGTAGTGCTGGCGCACCCCGGCTTTGTCAGGATTGCTTCCATCCTCCCCGGCATCTCCCGGATCGGACTTTCCTCAGCTACGCTGTCCTGCTGCGACAGAATCAGCGGCGGAGCCCTTTCATCTCCGCTCGATAAAGCAGCGCCTCATGGCGCACAA
>NZ_JBFAJH010000151.1:0-1129 GCF_040655115.1 Streptomyces atratus
ACCGGCACCCTCTGGATGCCACCCATCACGCAGACCACCTGACAGCACACTTCACACACCGTCACCGATCAGCCGCATTCCTTCTGAATGCGTACACACGGACAGCTCCTCCAGGGATGACGTCTCACCGCTGCCATGGGTCCGCGACCCTGCTCGTTTACGGGGTCGGGCCGATCCACCGGTGTGCTCCGCAAACCGCCAGGAGCGTCATAGCCAGCACATGGCGCGGCATGATCGCAGTGGGTGGATTCACTCGGCCGGTTCTGCGATGGCCTGGTACTGGTCTGCGGCCCAGGAGGCGAGGATGCGAAGGCCGTCGTGGGTGGGTGAGCCGACTTCGGCGGTCCACACGACGAGCTGCTGGTCGGGATCGGTGCTGGCGGTGAGGGTGTCCCAGTCCAGGGAGAGCTCGCCGGCGATGGGGTGGTGGAGGGCCTTCGTGCCCACGCTGAGGGTGGCGACATGGTGTGCGGCCCACCATTGGCGGAAGTCTTCGTCCTGTACGCACAATTCACCGACCAGAGCGGTCAGGCGGGGGTCGTCCGGATACTTCGCCGCCTCCATGCGCAATTGCGCAACTGCGGTACGAGCCACACCTTTCCAGTCGGCATACAGGGTGCGCATCGCCGGGTCGGTGAAAAGAATGCGCACGTAATTGCGATGCTTTTCCGGGACGGCGGCGAAGTCGGTGACCAGCGCCGCTGCCAGGGGGTTCCAGGCGAGGATGTCCATCCTGCGGCCCATCACGATGGCGGGCGTGGCGGTGAGGTCGTCCAAGACCCGGCGCAGCTGCGGCTGGACCTTCTGCCGGGCCCTGCGGCGCGGCTTTGCCGTCTCCTTCCCGGCCAGGCCGAAAAGGTAGCGGCGCTGGTCGTCGTCCAGGTGCAGGGCCTGGGCCACGGCCTCCAGCACCGGTGCGGAGGGAGGCAGCCGGCCCTGCTCGAGCCGGGTGTAGTAGTCCGTCGAGATCGCCGCTAGTGCTGTGACCGCATAGGTTCACCGGTTTGGCACGAAGATCGGACGTTATCCCGTTGCTGAAGTTCCCCCTCTGAAGTGGACAGCCTGATACTGGGACGGATGGGTCCCGGAGGAAGCAGTCCAGGTTGAGTGGCAAGAGCAACATGAGCAA
>NZ_JBFAJH010000152.1:0-1128 GCF_040655115.1 Streptomyces atratus
AGGGTGTGTTTTTTGTTGGTTGGGGTGTTTTTTGCTGGGCTGGGTTTTCGGGGGGTGTCGGGGTGTTGGGTGGGTGCTGCTCTGTGCGGGTTGTTTGAACGACAATATGCGTGCCGGTGTTGGGGGGTGTGTGGTGGGGGTGTCACTGTTTGTGTACTTTCCTGCAATTGTGAGGGTGTCATGAATGTGCTGCCCAGGATTTTCAGATGGTCGAAGGGGCCGGTGGACGTGGTGTTGTCGCGGCGGCTTGAGGAGTGTGTTGAGGGTGCGGGTTACTGGGCGGGGAGGATGCCGGGGGAGGCGGCTTGTTTGGTGCGGAGGGTTCGTTTGTACGCGCTTGTTGCGGCGGTGGTGAGTCTTGTTACGGGGCTTTTGGCCTGGCCTGTTATTGGTGGGTCGTCGCGGTTGACGGCGCAGGTGTTCATTTGTGTGTTGTCGGGTGTTGCGGCGTTGGTGGTGGTTGTTCCGCATGCCATGGGTCTGAGTGATCGTGGTGATGAGTCGATCAGGTTGTCGGGTACGTACGGGGAGGTGTACCGGGAGCTTGTGGAGGCGCGGGGCCGGCTTGCTGCCGGATGCTTGGAGGATCCCTCTCATGTGGCCGATGTCATCCGTCGGTTCGAGTGTGTTCAAGAGCGCAGGGATGCGCTGGGGCTTCCGGCCGGGGAGGGGCATCTGGAGGGTGTGTCTGCTGCGGGGCCGGGCAGGGGGTGGTGGGGGCGTGCCGGTGTGGGCGCAGGGCGGGAGATTGTGGGGCCGTTGCTGCCGCAGGGGAGGGTGCGCTCGCGGGCGGGCCGGTCTGGGGGCGTGGATGACGAGGCTGTTCTTGCTGCGCTTGTCTGTGTGTTGACGAGCGGGCGCGAGCGCGAGCGGCGGCATGTGCCGCTCTGCGTCAGGGTTTCGTCGTTTGTGGTGTACCGCTTGTTGCGGGTGGGGTCCCGGGCCGGGGGGGTGTTTTTGCCGGGCGGTGCCGGGCGTTTTCGCCGGCTGGGGTCTGCCGGTTCCACGAGTCGTCTTGTCCTTGGTCCGGCTGTGGGACGCGGGGTCGGTGAGCCTGCGGTTCTGAGCCCGGCAGACCGTGAGGGGCCGGGTTGTGCGGTGCGGCTGCGGCGCGATGCTGCCGGTACA
>NZ_JBFAJH010000153.1:0-1065 GCF_040655115.1 Streptomyces atratus
GCGCGGGCGGGCTCCACGGGCCGGTCCCAGCGGTCAGGACCGGACGCGCGGGCGGGCTCCACGGGCCGGTCCCAGCGGTCAGGACCGGAGGCGCGGGCCGGTCCCAGCGGTCGGGCCGGGTGCGTAGGCCGGATGCGCCGTGTGGGTGATCAGGCCGGACGCGGAGGCGGATCCGGCCTACGCCGGTTCCGTATCGCACGGATTCCGTTGTGCCGATTCCTTGTCGCCGGTCCGGTACCGGGTCCAGGACGCGGGTTCGGCGCGTCGGCCGCCGGAAGGGGATCCAGTACACCGGTTCCGCACCCCGGTTCCGCACGCCGACGCGGCCCACGGCACCGCAGCCGGATCCCGTACGCCCGGTCGCCCGCACCACCTCATCCGCACACCCGGAACGCCCGGTCGCGCCGTCGTACCCCCGGACACCCGGTCCTGCCTGCACCGTTCCGCCGCCGGTGCCGTACGCCGGGCCCTGCGCGCCCGTCCCGGTTGCCGGAGCACGCGGCACCGGACCATGCCGCGCGACCCTGCTGCCGCATCCTGTCCGTGACGGTGCGTCACAGGTTTCGCACAGCTACCGGCATTCTTTTCGTACAATCGATCGCCCGTCCGATTTGTCCGAATTGTTACGCATTAAATCGTGATCTTCCCCTAAAGGAGGACGGGTCTGCTGCCGAAGAGGTCAATGACCCTTCAAGCACGGTTCGCCCCGGCTTCATCCCCGAGCCGGCCCGTCCCGCCACTTCCCAGGAGGCCTGGTGTCCGTTCTCCTAGAGCAGCCCGCAAGCCTGGTCGCCTACCGCCCGAACAAGCCGACGGCCATGGTCGTCGTGGCCGACCCCCGCGTCCGTTCCACCGTCACCCGCCATCTGTGGGCCCTCGGAGTACGTGACGTCATCGAGGCGTCGTCCATCGCGGAGGCCCGTCCCCGCGTCGGCAACCCGCGCGACATCTGTGTTGCCGACGTCCATCTGCCCGACGGTTCCGGGCTGACCCTGTTGTCCGAAACCCGAGCCGCCGGCTGGCCGAACGGTCTCGCCCTGTCCGCCGCCGATGACATCGGCGCCG
>NZ_JBFAJH010000154.1:0-1056 GCF_040655115.1 Streptomyces atratus
GGCCGTACGTGGCAGTTCGGCTACGACACGTTCGGCAACCTGAAGACGGTCACCGACCCGAAGGGCGTGGCCACCACGACGGCCGGCGACTACACCACCGCCTACGAGTACAACTCCTACGGCCAGCTGACCAAGGCGACCGACGCCAACGGGCACGCCACCGTCAACAGCGGCTTCGGGCCGACGGGTTACCCGGACAAGATCACGGACGCGCTCCAGAAGGCGACGGACTTCGTCTACGACGAGCGGGGCCAGGTCCGCGAGGTCACGGACGCGCTGGGCAAGAAGACCACGCAGACCTACGACACGTTCGGGCGTCCGCTGGTCAAGACGGTGCCCAAGGACACGGGCGTACTGATCACCACTCCGGAGCCGGTCTACGACGCCAACGACAACGTCACCACGTCCACGGCGCCCAACGGGGCGGTGTCCACGGCGGTGTATGACGACGCGGACCAGATCACCTCGGCGACCGCGCCCAAGGACACCCCGATCTCGCCCGTCCGGACCTCGGCGTACACGTACGACAAGGTCGGCAACCTGAAGACGACGACGGAGCCCAAGGGCACGCTGACGACCACGGATCCGGCCGACTACATCACCACCAACACCTATGACGAGATCTATCAGTTGTCGGACGTGGTGAACGCGGCCGACGACAAGATCTCCTACTCGTACGACACCGTCGGCAACGTCACCAAGGTGGTGGCCCCGAAGAAGAACGCCACGGCCGACACCACCGACTACACGACCAAGACCGACTACGACTTCAACCACCGGGTCACCGTGGTGACCGACGCGGCGGGCAAGACCACCAAGCGGGGCTACGACAAGGACTCGCTGGTCACCTCGACCACGGACGCGGAGAACAACACCACCGCCGTCACCTACGACGAGCGGGGCAAGCAGACCGAGGTCAAGGTGCCGCACGAGGGCACCTCGACGATCACCTACCGGTCGACGAAGTACGAGTACGACCAGGTCGGCAACACCACCAAGGTGATCACGCCGCGAGGTGTGGACACGGCCAATGCCGATGACTTCGCGGCCCGGACC
>NZ_JBFAJH010000155.1:0-1054 GCF_040655115.1 Streptomyces atratus
CGGTGCCCTGAAGACCACGGTCACCGCCTCCGCCGACGGCTACTGGCGCTGGACCTTCGGCGAGACGGACACGACCGGCGGGGCGACCGCGGCCGGCGACTACGTCGACGTCAAGTGAGCGGCTACGACGTTCCGCGCACGCCCGCCCGGTAGCGTCCCGGCGGCACGCCCACCAACCGGCCGAAGTGCCGGGTGAGATGGGCCTGGTCGTAGAAGCCGCTGGCCGCCGCCACCTCGCCCGGCGCCCGTCCCTCCAGCAACAGGCGCCGGGCCCGGCCGACCCGCCGGGACATCAGGTACTGGTGCGGGGCGATGCCGTACGCCCTGCTGAACACCCGTACCAGATGGGCGGGTGGTGGCTGAGCCAGCCCGTGCGCTCCGACGGCTGCCTCGAAGACCGGCTCACCGCCGGGGCGGACGGTCGTCCCGCACCGGTAGAACCGGCCGACCCCGCCCGGTACCTCGAGAACCTCAACCTCGACTTCGGTCTCCTCGACTGGGCCGACGACATGGACGGCCACCGCGACGGCGAATACGGCCCCAGCGACTACGGGCACGACCTGCAAGGCCGGTCCGAAACGTACGTCACGTCCGGCGCTGTCCACGCTCCTTGCTCCTACAAGAAGCGCGCCCGCCTGCTCGCGTGGATCAACGGCGACTGGGGCTGACTACACCTGTGCCTGCCTCACGGGCACGGCCAGACCACGGGGACGGAAATAGGACAGCTTCCCGGAGCGCCGGTTTTAGGAGGTATTACGGCGTGACGCTTCGACAGGAACCGGGGCGGACATCTGGCATACCTGGGAGCCGGTGGCGTCCCGCACGGAGCGATGTGCCGTGCGGGACGCGTGTGCGGGCCGGGAGAGGCTGTTGCCGATGGGTTCAGCGGTAGAGCTTCTTTGAGGATGTGTAGTTCATGCTTCCGACGCCGGTGTAGTTGCCGACGTGGGTCCAGCGTTCCTGGCAATTGGACCACCGCTGGTAGCGCTTGATGGCCCAGGTCTGCTTCCAGATACCGCGCTTGGCGACGAACATGCTGCGGGCGGGGACGGGG
>NZ_JBFAJH010000156.1:0-1048 GCF_040655115.1 Streptomyces atratus
CGACGATCAAACGGAAGCCCTCGCCTCGAAACCAATGGAATGTCTCAAGCATGGCTTCCGGGGATCGGTTTACCCATCGCTCGTCCATGTCCATGGCCATGAACATTGTGACGCTCCTTACCCTCCGCGCGAGGAAGGAGTTCCAAGCGCCGGTAGCCGAGCGTCACCTCGAAGCAGAAGTTGCCCATTGCGTTGGGGGCGTGGTCTCGCCCGTGCTGGCGAACCTGTTTCTCCACTACGCGTTCGATGCCTGGATGGCCCGGGAGTTCCCGGACGTTCAGTTCGAACGGTACGTGGATGACGCGGTGGTGCACTGTGTCACCGAGCGCCAGGCCAGGATGCTGGTCGAAGCGATCGGCAGCAGGATGGAGGAGGTCGGGCTGCGGCTGCACCCGGCCAAGACCCGGATCGTCTACTGCAAGGACGCGAACCGCCAACGCTCCTACGAGCAGACGTCGTTCACGTTCTTGGGGTTCACGTTCCGCGCCCGCTCCGCGCGCAGCAAGCACGGGGTCGCGTTCCCCTGCTTCCTGCCCGCGGTCAGCAAAGACGCCCTGAAGAAGATGGGCGCTGAAGTGCGCAGTTGGCGCATCCACCGGCGCACCGGGCATACCTTCGCCCAGCTCGCGCGGTTCATGAATCCGATCGTGCGGGGCTGGATTCAGTACTACGGAGCGTTCTATCACTCCGCACTGAGGCCCTTCCTCCAGCGCATAAATGCCTACCTGTTGCGCTGGATCCGCAGAAAGTACAAGCGACTCGCTGGCTACAGGAAGGCCAGGGCCTGTCTCCAAGGGATCATGCAGCGATACCCGGGGATGTTCGCGCACTGGCGCCTGTGCCGCACCATCTGGGGAACAGGATGACAAGAGCCGTGTAACGGGAGACTGTTACGCACGGTTCTGTGGGGGCCGGAGGGTGAGATCCCCTCCGGCTACCCGACCCGACGGGCGTCGTGCCGGGCCAGGTCGCGGTGAAGTCGCGGCCGACCAGGTCCGGGGCCGGTGCGGCCTTGGTGTCCTGCTGCGTCAGGTGGCGGCGCCTGCGG